>CAWHLB010000038.1:0-52142 GCA_963830115.1 uncultured delta proteobacterium | reverse complement strand
TGCGAAGGGGTTCGGCACCGCAGCCGGAGCGGCGGCGGCCGGACGCACCGACGCGGACGACGGCGGGACCGACGGGGAGACGGGCGGCGGCACGGACCTCCTCGGCGGAGACGAAGGCGTCTGTACCTCCGGCGACGTCGCATCGCCCGCCACGCCGATCTCGCACGACCACGCGGGTGTCACCCAGCACGATCTCCGTCGCCGCTCTCGAGCCGCACTTGTTGACCTTCTTGCCGTTGACGATCGTGCCCGAGGCGGACCCGAGATCGATGATGAAGATTCCGTTCGGCCCCGTGACCTCGATCACCGGCGTGCATGCGCGAGACGTTGTCGTCGTCGATGCGGAGGTGGCTCGACGGGAGCTTGCCGACCTTGATGATGTCCTGCGCCAGCTGCTCGGTGCGAACCAGCTCCTCGCCCCGATAAATCTGGAAGGTCAGGGGGATCTTGTTGTTGCCCTCGCTCACAGTCGCCTCCCGTGCGCGCACGCCCGCTGCTCGGTCGTGCGCCGTATGGCCGTTCCCGCCGCCATTGTCACCCCGCGCATCACCCGTCGGGACGCGCGAGGGAAAAAATCAAAGGTCCTCGACCGACTTCAGCATCTCCTGAATGAACGCCTCGCGGACTTGGATCAAGGACGACCGGCGCCCGCGGCGTCGCACATTGAGTAGCTCGCCGTCAGGCCGCACGAGGTCGCCGCTAACCAGGTCGTCGTCGAAGTTGTAGGTCGTGGTGCTGCCGGCGCCGGCGCCGCCGCCGCCCGCGGCGGCCGCTCCACCCGAGTCCGCGCTGCCCCCACCCCCTCCGGAGTCCTGAGCAGCGACGGGGAGGGCGATGAGCGCAGAAGCACTCACGAACGTCACGATCAACAGCTTCCTCATGGTGCACCTCCACTCGATTGGGCGACCGGATCCTATCCTGCTCGGACGAGGCGATCAATCGCCCTCGTATCGTACACCGCCCTACCAGGACCATCCATCGGCATTCGTACGACGGGCGCCTTGCCCAGCTCCGCCATGCGAACACCCCTAGGACAACGGCGGGGGCCGGAGGTTCCATCGATCCTCCGGCATCGTCGCGACATCCTTCCGGCTAGTGGCCGTGGGCCGGCTGCGCGCCACCCGCGGCCGGCGGTGCCGCACCGCCGCCGGCTGCGGCACCGCCGCTGCTTCCGGCTGCGGCACCACCCGCGCTACCACCGCTGCTTCCGGCCGCGGCACCACCGGCGCCTCCCGCCGCGGCACCGCCGCCCTGTGGCGCCGACTGCTCCTGCTGCTGTTGTTGCGCCGCGTTGTGCATCATCTGCTCCTGCGCGTGGAGCGCGTCGACGGCGGTCGTGATGTTCTGCTTGCGGCCGGGCCGGCAGTCGGTGCTGTGATGTCGGTGGTGCGAGCCGTTCTGGTCGCGGCAGTGGCGGGTGATGCCTTCGATCTGGTCGTGGTACTGGGGCTGGCTGCCCGCCCTCGACATGAACTGATCGTAGTAGCTCACCGCCTGAGTGAGGTCGTGGATCTGGTCAGCGGTGGCCGTCTCGGCCGCCGACATGTAGTCCTGATACAGAAGGCCGAGGTTGTAGTAGGCCTCCGGCCGCGTGCCGTCGATGTGGACGGCACGCTCGTATTCCGCCTTGGCCTCGGGGAGCTTGTTGAGACCCCGGAGCGCGGCCCCCAGGCCCAGGTGGGCGTCGTAGTTGTTGGGTTGGAGCTGGGCTGCCTTCTCGAAGGCCGTCTTGGCGTCGGCGTAGCCGCGGAACGACTGGGTGATGGAGCCGAAGTTCATCCATGCCTGGAAGATCGTCGGATCGAGCTGGGTCGCCTTCTCGAACATCCGAAGGGCATCGATGATGTTGCCCCGCTTGACCTTGACCAGACCCCAGGTGTTGTAGATGGGCGCGTAGTCGTGGTTGATGATCTGCGCCTGGCGGCACACGAGCTCGGCCAGGTCCAGAGCCGCCTGGTTCTGGTGCGTCGCCTCACCGTAGTAGAGGAGCGCCATCTGGTTGAAGGCGGGCAGGTAGTCCGACTCGATGGCGAGGGCGCGGCGCAGGTTGTTCAGGGCTTCCTGGGTCTGACTGCCCCCGTGCTGCCGCTGGATGGCCGCGAGGTCGGTGTAGCCCTCCGTGCACTGCGGATCGTCCTGGATCGCACGCTGGAAGGTGGACATCGCCTCCCCCTCGTGCCCCCCGTCGAGAGCCATGACCCCGAGGGCTGCGCGCGCGCGGCACAGCTTGGGGTTCACCGAGAGGGCCCGGTTGTAGTACTCGCGGGCCTTCTGCTCGTCGTGGCACCTTTGGGATACGACCCCCGCCATGTAGAGGGCCTCGGCAAACCGTCCTCCGCGCTGGGCGTCGACCGCCGCGTCGAACTTCGAGGTCGTCGCGCTGCAGCGATCGTGGTTCCAGCCTTGCGCCTCACCCTGACTGAAGAGGCGCATGCCTGCCTGCCAGTTGTCGTGGGCCTCCTGGTTGACGGCAGCGCCCCCGGCGGTGACCACCGCGTGACCGTGAACCGTCGCCACGGGTGCGCTGCTTCCGCCGCCGGACGCGCCACCGCATCCGACACTGGCCAGCAGCATGGGGGCGCAGAACCCGGCCAGCGCCAGGACCGTCCCGTGCCTCGTTCCTCCAACCATCGGTGCCCTCTCCATCACGAGTGTCCCCCGCTCGAGCTGCTCGAGCTCGGCTCGCTACTCTGGCCCTCACCCGAGTGGCCCACCTGGCTCATGCTGGTGTCCTCGGCGTTGTGACCGAGGTCGACCGAACGGGCCTGCCCGAGCTGCTGGTACACGTACGTCGGCTCGTTGCGGAGCTCGTCGGCCAGCGGGTAGTCGTGCGGGTTGAGCTTGTTGAGCTCCATCTCGCACTGTCGTGAGTACTCGTTGAACCACCGGACGTTCGTCGCAGTGCGCAGGCAGAACTCGAACTTCTGAATGGCCGCCTGCTGGAACGGTCGCGACTGCGTGTCGAGGGCGTTGACATAGATCTCGAACAGATCGGGGTCCTTCTGGATCTTGTCGGGAATCGGAGCATCGCGGAACTGGTCGACAAAGGTTCGGTACATCTCGCCCACGCGTGCCGCGGCGGCGATCATCCAGGGCGGCGAGTTGAGGGTCACGCTACCCGTGATCGGCACGGTCAGGGCGGCGACCTTGTTGTACTCGGTCTCAGCGGCGTGAATCGCCGTGAGCTTCTTCTGCACCCAGTCCTTGAAATCGTGCTGGGCCCAGTGGTTCACGCGGTCCAGCGTCGGGGCGCCGCGGAAGGCGGGGAAGTGGATGTGCTGGACCTCCTGGTACTTGTAGTTGGCGAGCTCGAAGAGAGCCTCCGCCGTCGCGTCGATCGCATCCTTCAGGTATTTGAGCTTGTCCGCCTGAGAGAGATCGCTCATGGCGTTGATCTTCTGAGGCGCCGCCGCCCACGCGTGGACCGCGCTCTTGAAGTAGCCCTCCGCGCGGTTCGCGTCGTTCGCCTTCAGGTACGCCTTGGCAATCTCCACGTTGGCCCGGATGACCTGCTGGGGCAGGGCCTGGCGGCCATAGGAGTGCAGGAACTTCTTGAAGTGGTCGACGACCTTGTTCCAGTTCTCCTGCCGCTCGTAGATCGACCCGAGCGAGAAGATGACCTGGGATGTCTCCCGTGGAAGCTTGCGTCTGTAGTTGCGCTCGAAGAGGTGAGCGTCCGAAATGGCCTGATCGTCGTTGCCCAACCCCAACCGGAACAAGACGGCGTTCTGCAAGGCTTCGTGGGCTATCGCACACGTGCCATCGGACCGATCGGAAGCGGTACAGTCGTGGCCGTCCTCGCCGGGGTACTTCTTCGCGAACTGCTCATAGTAGTCCGCGGCCTGTGCGTAGAAGGCGAGCGCGTGGAAGTTCGCGCCGATCAGGTAGATCGCTTTCTTGGCGTACTCGCTGTCCGCGTAGTGATCGATCAGGACCTTTCGGACCTGGATCGCACGGCCGAGCAGGCGTGCCGCCTCGAAGTCGATGGCCGCGTTGTACAGCACCTCGTCGAGCCGCCCACACTCCGGATAGCGCCGGAAGATCCCGACTTCCGTGGCCGCGGCGCGCTTGAACTCGTGGTTGCTGTGATAGGCCTCCGCCTTCTTGCGCATGATGTCGCAGCGGAGCTGACCCAACACGCCGCACAGATCCGAGTGGTTGTCCTTGTCCTCCTGGGTGTTGCAGTAGAGATGGGACAGGGGCTCGATGGAACTGGAGATGTCGTCGAGGCACGAGGTCCGGGCCGGGTGGCTCTTCGTCCCGAGCACGTTGAGCGAGTCGAGATAGAGGTTCGCCGCGTACACCCCCAGATCATTGTCCGAGTGGTGGAATGCGATGTCCTTGAACAGGACGGCCGCCTGCTCGTAGTGGTTCGACTCGTAGTAGATGCGCGCCCGCCGATACTTGATGGTCGCCAGGTCCTGGCTGTTCGGAACGAAGCAGATGTAGCGCTGGAACGCCCTGAGCATGCCCTGCTCGAGGGCCGTGAACGGCCTGGCCGCAAACTCGTCCGTCTGCGGCTGCGCCTCGTGTCCGTGGCCATGGCCATGCCTACCGTGTCCGCCGTGGTGGCTGCTCTCCGACACGTGGCGCACGTCATGCTCGTGGGCCTGATACTGCTGCTGGTAGAGGTTGTTGTAACAGAGGACCGCGGCATAGGCCGCGTCGGCCGTGTACTCACCCTGCGGGTTGAGCTCCACCACGTGATCGAAGGCCGGACCGCACCTGTCCCAGTCCTCCATCTTCCACAGCAGCTCGGCGTAGTAGTAGGAGACCTTGTAGACGGTCGGCCAGTCCCGCCGGTCGAGGTCCGGGAAGCGCATGTGCTCCATGTTCGGGAACTTGTCGATGACCATCTTGTAGAGCCGCGCCGCGAGTTGCATCGTCGCGTGGTCGCCCGTACCGGGCTGCGTATCGGTGCCGATCGCCTCGCGGTGCCAGGCCGTCGCCTGCACCACGATCACTTCCGCGGTCGTCTGCTTGCACTGCTGCACCGCGTCGGCCGAATGCGAGTGCGCGTGGTCGCTCCCCCAGGCGTCGGCGATGTCGACCAGGCGTTGGATCTCCGTGACCTGATCGGCCTTCGGCTTCGACGAAATGACCGCGTTCGTGACCCGGCTCTGCCAGCGGCAGACCTTGTCGCTGTTAGGACTCTCGGCGATGAGCTGGTGATAGACCTCCATCACCTTGGGCCACTTGCCGGTGTCGTAATACAGCTCACCCAAGCTCTCGAGCATGTCGAGCGCCTGCGCGTGATCCTTCGCGTATCGCTGGAAGAACTCGAGCGCACGGTCTGGTGTGCCGACCATCGCGTATGGCATCACCAGCTCTTTCCGTGACTGCCGCGCGAGGCTGGGCGCCTGGGCTGCGTCCGGGTGCTGCTGAGCGAACTGGATGACGTCGACGAATCGCTGCAGGGACCCGTGGAAGTCTTGGAGGTTGTACTTCGCCCACGCTTCCTTGTAGAGCGCGTACCCGTAGACCGGATTACGGTCCGGCGGGAACGACAGGACCTTGTCGTAGAACTGGGTCGCCGCCGCCATGTCCCCGGTCCCGAAGTAGTACTCGGCGAACGATAGCCAGGCGTGCGGGATGAACCGGCTCTGGGGGAACCCCTTGATCAGCCGTTTGTAGACCTGCCGCGCCCGATCGAACTGGCGCAACTCGTCCAGTCCGAAGGCCAGCGAGAACAGGACCTCGTCCATCTTCCGGTAGTTCGGGTGGTCGTGAACGAGGATCGCGTAGGTGCGGATCGCCTGCTCGCGGATGTCGTGGAGGCCGTGGTTGGCCTGGTCCTGCTGGTGCTTGAGCGCGCGGTAGCGCGCCGCGTTCCGGGCGTGCTGCGCGTCGTAGATCGGCTGGTCGAGGGAGTGCACCTGCGTCTCGAGCGCCTGCTCCATCTCGAAGTAGGTCTCGGCGAGACGCAGCAGGATGTCGGGACGCTGCGGATTGTTGCGCGACGTATTGCGCACGAGGCGCTGCAGAACAGTGACCTCGCGCTTCAGCAGGGCCCATGAGCGCGCCTGCACGTGCGCCTGGTTTCGCCGCGTGGCCGCGTCGATCTGGATGGACGGCCCCGTCGGCCCCTGCTTCTTCGCGTGGGTGCGCCGCTTGGTATCCTGCAGGTGCGCCGCGGGCGCCGAGGGAACGCCGCCACTATGCATGTGGGGGGCGTTCGCCGGGCAGTGGGTGAGCCCCTGGTCGACGGTCTGGGGGATGCAGGCCGCCCCTTCGTCGCTGGAGGGTGGGGACGAAGCATTGCGTTGGGCCGGCTGATCGTGGGCGCCGTCCTGGGCGACGACGATCACCGGCACCGCCGCAAGGAGCACGGAGAGAGCAACTAGCGTCGAGACACGGGTTCTCATGGAGCTTACCTTCCGCACTGATTCGTCACCTGCTGGCGATAGAAGCCGAGCTCATCACGCCAGTACTCGCCGTTGAAGGGCCACATCTGGTGCTCTTCGTCGACCTTGACGTTGCCGCCGCCGGAGCGGGCGGCCGCCGTCATCTGCTGCTGCACTGCCTGGTTGATCGTGCCGCGCGTGTACGTCGCGATCTCGAGCTCGATCTTGTCGGCCTGGTTCATCAGGTCCTGCAGATCGTGCACGAGCCGGTTGTAGCGTGACCGGGCCAGGTCACCGGTGTTGTCGATCGCGAACGACCTGGCGACCGCGATGTCCTGGAGGATACGGGCCCCGAGGGACGAGTTCTTGAACTCGGGGGCCGACTGGTTGAGGCGCTGCCCCTCGCCGTCGAGGATGTGCACGTACTCGAGGTTTCGGAGGAGCGTACGGTCCGACAGGGCCGTCGACACGATGCCGCGGATCCGGGGCGAAAGGTTCGCCTGACCAGAGCGGACCCGCTGGAGGAACTGATAGAATTGCGGGTTGTCCTGGAACTGTCCGAGGGTGTGGTCCAGCTCCTGCTTGACGGGATCGTAGCGCTCGTGGAACTGGCCGACCGTCGCCTCGGCGTTGTTGATCTGACAGTTCACGAAGAACGTCACCGCCTTGACGATCAGCGCCTCCGGATAATACGAGTCCTCGAAATACGGCGAAAAGAGCGTGTGGATGTTGCCGAGGGCGCGCGAGTACCTGTCCGCGACGAAGAACGCCCACGACGACTCGAAGAGCGAATCGAGCCAGTACTCACTGCTCTGGTCGACCTGGTTCCAGGCCTCGACCGACTGACCGAGCAAACGCCCGTCGACCTGACGCTCCCCGTCGTCGGTGGTGTGATTGGCAGCCGTGTAGTAGACGCGGGCCAGGGAGATCCACGCGAGGTTGCGCATGCGATCTTCGTCTTCGACCCCGCGCACCGTGCCGTTCTTGATGCCGTCGACGATGGCGCGGAAGGCGGCGATCGCCGGTCGTGCGTGGCGCATCCGCACGTCGGTGATGCCTTCGAAGAACTTCGCCTTCACGTAGTACTTCGAGCTGGGTGACACCCGCTGGAAGAGCTGGATCGCGTGCTGGAAGTCGCCCTGGCCGTACTTGTAGCGGCCCATCAGGTAGACGAGGTGATTGTAGAGGTCGGCGCTGTCCGCCGTGTTGAACTGATCGAGCTGGTCGACGCCGTACCGGCCGACCTTCTCGATGATGTTCGCCGGCTCGGGCAGCTGGGAGGCGAGCTGGGCCAGCCACTGCAGCGTCTGGCCGAAGTACAGGTGCGCCTGGCCCTGCTGACCGATCTCATCGAAGATCGCCAAGGCGGACTGGTAGAAGCGCAGGTGGTAGAGGCACTTGCCGAGGAAGAACTGCGCCTTCTGCACGTTGGCGGGCGCGTCCTGAGTCCCTCCCTCGACGACACGCTGAAACTGCACCGCCGCTTCCTGGTAGTGCTCCTGCTGGTAGAGCCTGAGCGCGTTGGCGAGCGCTTCCGACGGCGGCCCCTCCGCGGGCGGCGCAGGCGGCTGCCCCGTCTGCTGGACGGTGAACGTCATGTCTTGGGCCTGTGCGTTTCGGCCGAGCACGGCGCTCGCGAGCAGCACGACAGCAAGCGTGAACAGACGACGATGCGTCATCGGGGTCGCTCCTCCTCGGGCCTTTGGACAAGGTGCCCGGCCACATGACGGATCACCCGTCGTTCCGTCCGGCCTTCCAGAGCACCGGACCGCGGCAAAAAGTCGAGCAAAAACGAAAGCTTATGGCCTGTTTGGCCAGCGATGATAGGAAGGCGCCAAGCCGATTGTCAAGGCAATTCGCGTGAAAGGCGCGGGCCCCGACCCCCCCCAACCCCGAGCTCGGTCAGCTCTGCCTTGACACCCTCACGCTCTGCCCAGTAGCTTCCCGCGTTGGATTTTCTGTCGTCTCTGGCCGACCACATGGACACTAGCTCGGGGCCGAGAATTGGGCCTCGTGGCTTCTTCTCCGAGCTTTTCCTGAAAGCTCTTTTGCACGGAAGCTCGCACCAGCCCCGACGGCGGGGCGGAGAACAGGGAGACCGAGATATGCATCGTTGGGTCCGGGGACTCCTGGTGATCGGCCTTTTGGCGTTCGGTCCGGCAGCCGTCGGGTGCAATGCACCGGGCGTCGGTGATCCCTGCACGCCGGAGAACATTCCGTCCGACGGATTCAATGGCTCGGAGGCGTACCTCGAGACCAGCTCGGTGCAGTGCCGTACGCGCGTCTGCATGGTCTACCAGCTCCAGGGCGACCCGCGACTGCTGTCGGACTCGACCCCCCCTCCCCTGGCTGCCCCGGCGATCCGCGGTGCGTAACCACCGCCCAGCGCGACCTCAAGGTCTACTGCACCTGCCGCTGCGGCGCGCCCGCTGGCGTCGACGCCAAGACCTGCACCTGCCCGACCGGCTACACCTGCACGTCGGTGCTCCAGCTCGGCGGCGACGGCATCAAGGGCAGCTACTGCGTGAAGAGCAACGACCCCGACCTGGCCACGTCTTCGAGCGGCGGGTGACCGACGCCCGCGCCGCGGTCGGCCGCCGTGGCGAGGCGGTCGTCGCGGCGATGCTGCAGGACCGGGGCTTCACCATCGTCGGTCGGAACGTGCGCGTGGGTCGGCTCGAGATCGACCTGATCGCTCGGCGCGGTCGGCTGCTCGTCGTTTGCGAGGTCCGGGCCCGGACGAGCGACCGGCTCGTGGCCCCGGCCGCAACGGTGGACCCTCGCAAGATTGGCCGCATCAGGCGGGCCACCGCGCGCTGGCTGGCCGAGCAACGCCTCGGCCGGATCGACGTGCGCTTCGACGTCGGCGCCGTCGTCTTCGACGGCCCCGAGCCCCGCATCGAGTACTACGAGAACGCGTTCTGAAAACCCGCGCTTGGCACGGGGGCAGGCCGGGCCCGCCTCCGCAAGACTCACGGGGAGGCCGCGAGCGAGGCACGATTGGTCTGAGGCCCAGCGAGGGGGCGCCCCGGGTGGGAGACCACCGCAACCGGGACGCGCAACCGGGACGCCCTACTCCAGCGTCTTCTGCATGCGGTCGCGGACCTCGATGATGGGCCCGAGGGCATCGTTGGCCACGCCCGCCTCACGCGCCTTCTCGAGCGCCGCGTCGAGCTGACTCACCTCGACGGCCTGCCGGGCGCGAAGGTGCTCGACCATGTTCTGAAATGCGATGAACACGTCTTGTAGCTCGTCCCCCTTGCGGAGACGCCCCTCCACGGCTAACCGGCCATCGGCCACGTCGCCGAGGAGCCTGCGCAGCTTGTAGGCGGGCCCGACCACCTTGTGCGTGACGATGATGCCCGTCAGGCCCAGGGCGAGGGCCAGCACGAGGATGCCGCCGATGATGCTCATCATGACCTTGCGGTCCTGCGCATGGGCGTAGCCCTCGAGGTCGTTGGCGACCCCGGGCGCGAGGTCGGGCTGCATCGCGATCGACGCCGTGTACATCCGAGTCTGGTCGCGGGAGTAGCCGTAGGCCACGTAGCCGAGGGCGGCCGCGACGATCACGGTCACGACCACGACCATGCCCGTGTATTTCAGCTGGAAGCGGCTGTCGAGCAGGTAGTTCCGCAGCTTCCGCTTCGGCGGTCCCCCAGCCTTTGGAAGGCTATCCGCTTTGGCCTCCATGCGCGTTCTCCTTGAAAAACAACCAGAATACTATCCCATGCCTGAGAGAAGGACCCAACATCCTGGCATGGCTCACGGGGCCGAGGCCCGGGTATCGGCCGCGGCCAACGCCTGGGGCAGCCTCCGGAGCGCCCCCTCGAACGCCGCTTCGATGGCCTGGCGGGCGACCTCCGGGCCCTGCCCTCCCGACACCCTCGCCGCTCCCTGAAGCATCGCGCGGAGGTCACGCCCAGGATAGGTGTTGAGGATTACCGACACGACGGCGCGGGTGCCGCTTCCGGTATCCTGCACCTGCACGATCGAGGAGTCGACGTAGTACCCCGTCAAGCGCCGATGTCGGAGCACCTGACGCGCAGCGCGGGTCGACTCGTGGTCAGGCGCCAGCACCACGCCCCCGATCCGCTGCAGCGTGTCGGCGATCATCTGCCGGGCCCTCACCAAGGTGTCGTGATCGACGTTCGCCCGTGTCCCGGGCATCCCGACGCCGACGTAGTAACGCGCCGCGCCGCCTCCGGCGTTTCCGGGAGAAGACGGCACGGGGGAGGTGTGGGGATGGGTGCGTGCAATGCGCTCGAGAGCGCGGATCGCATGGGAAACCTGTCGCCGCACCGTGGAGTCGTGATCCTGGGAGGCACGTTGGAGGGCGGAGAGCGCCGACGGATTGCCGAGCGACTCGAGGGACGCGGCCGCTGCGGTCCGCACGGCCGGGTGCTCGTCCGAAAGGGCCGTGGCCAGGGCTCGCACGACCTCGGGATGGTTCTCGACGTGGCCCAGGGACAGGGCGGCCTGCGCGCGCACACGGAAGGTGTTCGAGGTCTTGAGCAGGCGGATCAGGTAGTCGGTCCGCCCGTCGGCGAAGGCGGGCGCCGCCGCCGCGACGACCACCCACGCGAGGAGGCACGCCGAAATGACACGCCCGAGCCGCCCGTGCCGCACCCTGTCCCTCACACGCTCCTCCCGCGACCGATTTCGACGCAGCCGACGCCGATCCCTTCAACCGCAGTGAGCATTTGCAGTATCGCAGGCAGGCGGCTCCGACCGCAATGGTTACCTGACGGGGAGCGCGAGACTGTCGCGGGGCTCCCGCTTGATCGGTTCCGGAGCCACGCGCACGATCGGTCGATGCACGCGCTCATCCGGCGGCTCCCGGTTCTCGCGATGCTCGGCGCGTTCCTGTGCCCCTCCGCCCCGGCCCAGGCCCAACCCACCGTACGCGTGCGCGCCGAGAGCCGGATTCGAGCTCCTCCACGGTCCGCCGCCACACGCATGTGTCGATTGAGGGCGTGCTTCGAGACGATGTGGGTAAGCCCCTACCCGACCGCGAAGTCACCGTACGCACATGGCCGGATACGCCCCGGGCGTCCCCTTCGATACAGACCGTCCGCACGGACCACGATGGAAGCTTCGCGGTGCCGGTGCTGCTCCCGATTGGCGGCTACCGTGTGGCGGCCACGTTCGACGGTGACGACGACCACCAGCGCATCGAGGTGCAGCGCCGCCTCGACCTCGATCGGGCAGACGTGCGGCTACACGTGGTGATCCCGGAGCGCGGGAAGCTCGACCTCGACCGCGGCGAGCACACCATCGAGGTGGTCGCCTTCAGCGAGGAAGGCGGCGGCGGCCTCTCGGTCGAGCTGCTCGACGAGTTGGACCGGCGCCTCGACGCGCGCACGACCGACGCAGAGGGGCGCGTCCGGTTCGTTCTTCCCTCCGAACGCCTGGGGCCGCCCGGCGCGGGTCGGATCAAGGCACGCTCCCGCGCCGACGCCCGTCGAGCCGAGGCCCAGACGGAGGTCCCCATCGTCCGCTTCCGCCGGACGCACCTGACGCTGAGCGCCTCGCGAACGCGCGGGCGGCCCGGCGAGCACGTGCTGCTCGAGGGCCGGTTGACCGACAGCGCGGGACCGATCGAGAGCCG
This sequence comes from uncultured delta proteobacterium, assembly GCA_963830115.1. GTDB lineage: Bacteria > Myxococcota_A > Polyangia > Polyangiales > CAWHLB01 > CAWHLB01. The sequence continues at coordinate 40,190 of CAWHLB010000038.1, read as the reverse complement.
TGCGGTCGGGCTGTTCGCGGGCGACGCCCACCTCGGCACCGTGCTGACGGATGCGGCGGGTCGCTTCCGTCGCGACCTCGTCCTCGACAACGAGCACGGCTCGCATCTGGCGACGGTCGCCCGTTTCTACAGTGACGCACCCGGCCGGGCTCCGAGTACCTCGAACGCCGTCGAGATCGACGTTCAGACCGGCGGCGGGGCGCCCTGGCCGTGGCTGCTGTTGCCCATCGTGCTCTGCGTGTTGCTCCTGCTCCTTCTGGCTCGCCGCGCGTCCCCGCGCCTCGAAGCACCGGCGCCTCGACCCGAAGCCCCCGTGGGCATCGAGGCGTCCTCACGCAGGGCGCGGCGGGCAGAGCGCTGGGACGTGGGAGGCACCATCGTCGACCATCGAGACGGGCAGGCCGTCGACGACGCCATGGTCACGCTCGTGTCGCTCGATGGCAGTGAGGCCGTGCCCGTCCCGGTCGACACGCAGGGCCGCTTCTCGCTCAGCACGATCGCCGGAGGCACGTGGAGGGTGCGGGTGGAGGCGGCGGGTTACCTGCCGACCGAAGCCACCATCGAGGTGCCCCACCGGGGCGAGTGGTCGGATGTGCGGGTGCGGCTGTCGAGCCTGCGGGCCCTGGCGCTCGCGCCCTTCCGGCGCGTAGCCCTGGCCGTGATGCCCTCCGCCCGACTCTGGTCGGTCTGGACCAACCGAGAGGTCCTCGCCAGGGCCCGGGCGCGCGGTTCCGGCCTGATCCGTGGGCTCGAGCGCCTCAACGAGCGGGTCGAGCGCGCCTGCTACGACGTCGACCCGCCGAGCCACGGCGACCTGGAGTCGATTGAGGAGGGCGCGGCGGCGGTCGTGCAGGACCTGTCCGAGACGGCAAACCGAGACCGCTCGGCCGGAGGGTGAGCAGGCCCGCATTCGCCCGTTGACGGGTGGCCGCCGGCGTCCGCTCGGAGGTGGGGCGACGAGTGTGGGTCCGACCCGCGTTGACGGCCCCGTGCCCGCGTCTCTATAGTCGCAGGCCCACCGGGGTCCACGCACGCCCCGTCGGCCCGAGCCGTAGCGCGGCCACGTGTCTGATGCGGCGGCCTTCGTCACGATCACCGCCCGCCCGAGGGGATAGATGCCCACCGAGCTCATCGTCATCGTCATCGTCGTCGTGGTGGCGACAATCATTGCGATCTCCGCCCTGCGGCGACGGCCGACGGAGCTGCCGCCCCAGGAGAAGAAGCCCGAGCTGCGCCCCGGCGAGGAGCGTCCGGCCGAGGCAACACCGAAGGCGCGGGCCGATTGGGAGGCTGAAGCGGCGCGTCCGGAGGCGGCCGAAGCAGAGGCCAAGCCGGCGGCGCCGGCAGCTGAAGCCGAGGCACCGGCGGCCAAGGCTGCTGGCGAGGCCGAGGCCAGGGCGGTCGAGCCCGTTGCGCCCGAAGCACCTGTGGCGCCGACCGAGGAGGAAATCGCCGTCCTGAAGAAGGGCCTCGCATCGACCCGCGGAGGCTTCATCTCCCGCCTGGCAAAGGTCTTCGGGGGCAAGAAGGAGATCGACCCCGACCTGCTCGACGAGATCGAGGAGGTGCTCATCACCGCGGACATCGGCGTCGGCACCTCACAGAAAATCTTGGCCCAGCTCCGGGAGCGGATGGGGCGCAAGGAGCTCGGGGACGAGGACAAGGTGTGGGAAGCGATCCGTGAGGAGGCGCGCGCCATCCTCGCCGACTCGGGCGGTGGTGTGGTCCTCGGGAAGAAGCCGACGGTGATCCTGGTGGTCGGCGTCAACGGGGTCGGCAAGACGACGACGATCGGGAAGCTGGCGAGCCGGCTCACCGAGGAAGGCAAGAGGGTCGTGCTGGCCGCGGGTGACACGTTCCGCGCCGCGGCGGTGCTCCAGCTCGAGGTCTGGGGCCGCCGCGTGGGCTGCCCGGTGGTCAAGGGCAAGGACCGGGCGGACCCGGCGTCGGTCGTCTTCGATGCGATCAAGAGGGGCGAAGAAGAAGGGGCGGACGTGGTCATCGCCGACACGGCGGGCCGCCTGCACACCAAGACCAACCTGATGGAGGAGCTCAAGAAGGTGGCGCGCACGTGCGACAAGGCGCTCGGGCGACCCGCCGACGAGATCCTCCTGGTGCTCGACTCGACCAACGGCCAGAACGCCATCCAGCAAGCCCAGATGTTCAAGGAGGCGCTCGCGGTGACGGGCATCGTGCTGACGAAGCTCGATGGGACCGCGAAGGGCGGCGTCATCCTGGGCATCGTCGACGAGCACGGCCTGCCCGTTCGTTACATCGGAATCGGCGAGCGGGTGGAGGACCTCCGGGAGTTCGAGGTCACGAGCTTCGTGGAGGCGTTGTTTTCCAAGCCGGACGACGAGTCCATGGCCGCGTGAGGGGGGTCAACTAATCGTTGATTGCCGCGGAATCGGCATGATATATTCCGGTCCGCCTCGTTCGGCCGCCTTTTTTTGCTTGTAATTCCGATGGGTTGTGGGCGTCTTATACGACCCTGAGGGCACTTCGGTTCGCACGGGGAGTTCCACGGGAAGGTGGAAGGAATCACGATGAAGAGGGCTTTTCTCGTGCTCGCGGTGGGGCTCGTCACGCTCTTCTGCCAGGGAGGGCTGGCCCGGGCGCAGGACATGACGTTCGGGGTGGGCGAAGCCCAGGGTGGCAGCGGCAGCAGCGGCGGCGACCAATCGGGCGGCCAGTCCCAGGGGGACCAGAGCCAACAGCAGGGCGACCAATCCCAGGGGGATTCGGCAGCCGCCGCCGGGGCTGGAGACAGCGGCGCCGGTGGAGGCGACATCATCGGCCAGCTCGCGGCCTCGGGTGAGAACCAGGGGGCGGGGCAGGCGGAGAACACGCAGCGACCGACGGAGACCGCCGAGGAGATCTACGCCGTCGAGCGCATCTACGCCCTCCGCGTGAACCGTGTGGAGCTCGCGCCGTCGGTCGCCTTCACCGTCAACGACCCGTACGTCAGCCACACCGCCTTTGGCGTGGCCCTGAACTACTGGTGGACGAACGTCCTCGCCATCGGCCTGAACTTCCTCTGGTACCAGGGGCTCGAAAACGAATCCGATCTCGAACTTCTTCGTCCGACGGTCGACGCGCCTCGCGGTGCCGATCACGGAGTACCAGCTCGGCGCCCACCTGAACTTCACCTACGTCCCGCTCTACGGCAAGTTCGCGATGTTCAACAAGTACATCTTCCAGTGGGACTCGTACATCGTTGGCGGCGTCGGCATCATGCGCACCCGACCGGTGCCGGTGATCGACCCCGAGATTCGCCAGTTCAACTTCGGGATGCGGGTCGCCTTCAACGTGGGGCTCGGCCTCCGCGTGTTCGTGACGCGCTACCTGGCGGTCTTCACGGAGCTGCGTGACTACATCTATCTGGAGCGCCTCGAGAACTTGAACGTCTCGCTTGGCAACCGGACCGACTCCTCCACGTGGCTCGCCGACAGCCCGTCGTTGACCAACAACGTGGCGCTGCAGCTGGGCATCACGTTGTTCTTCCCGTTCAAGTTCGAGTATCACATGCCGAAGTGACGACGACGGCTTTCCCACCGCATCAGGAGCGATTCGGATGATGAAGCGTTGTTTGGTCATGGCGGCAGTCGCCGCAGCTCTGCTCGCGGGCTCGAGCGTCTCGCCGGTCCACGCGCAGGATGTGCAGGTCACCGGGCCGCTCGCCGGTGCTCCGGCCGTGCGTCACATGCGCATCTTTCGGCAGGGACGCATCCAGCTGCAGCCCTTCATCGGCTTCACGCTGCAGGACGAGTACTCGCGCACGATGCTCGTCGGGGCGCAGGTGAACTACCACCTGACCGACTGGCTCGGCATCGGTGTGTGGGGCGGCTTCGGCGCGATCCACATCGACGCGGGTCTCACCGACCAGGTCGGCGCCCAGGGCCAGACCACCACCAACAACACACTGAGCCTGCCTAACCGCCACTTCTTCTCGCAGCAGATTGGCAAGCTCTCGTGGATGGTCGCGCCCCAGGTGACCTTCATCCCCCTGCGCGGCAAGCTCGCCCTCTTCCAGAAGATCTTCGTCGACACGGACTTCTATGTCTTCGGCGGCGTGGCGTTCGTGGGCGTGGAGGAGCGAGCCAACACCGACGTGGCGACGGCCGGATGCATGACCCCCCCGCCCCCCGACGCGGACGAATCGAACACGTGCGTCGCGAGCGCGACGGCCCGGGCTTCCCGGGTCGCCATCGCCCCGACCTTCGGCGCGGGGCTGACGTTCTACATCAACCAGTGGATGGGCGTGTCGATCGAGTGGCGCGGAATGCCCTTCGCCTGGAACACGTCGGGTACCGACGAGGCCGGCAGCGGTCCGGGCGGCAACTTCCCCGACGGGTTCATCGACGGCGCCGACCAGATCTTCCACTTCAACCACATGGTCAACATCGGCTTCACGATCTACCTCCCGACGAAGGCGCGGATCAGCGAGTAGCCCGGCGCGCGCCTCGAGGAGGACGTTCCGTCCCTGGCGCCCGTTCGCCCTCGGGCCGACTCGTCGAGCCTTTGCATGTGTCACCACCAGGCGGGGCGGTTCGCTCAACGACGGACGGGAGGCCTGACTCCGTTCGACCGTCCTCCGAAGCCGGCCCAACGCGCGCCCACAGAACGCCCTGCCCCTCCCGTTCGCGGCGAGAGACATCGGATGGTGGCCTGCGGGATTGGTCCGTCGAGAGGCCGCTCTACTTCTTGCGGATCTTGCCCGCCGCGTCGATGGCGTAGCCCTGCGGCAGCTTCTCGCGGAGCTTGTCGGCGTGCTCGCCCAGGTCCCAGCCGCGGAGCATGAATTCGTCGAGGATGCGGACTCGCACGCGCACGCTGTCTTCACGCTCGATCGTCGCGCGCAACGCCTCGCGGGCCTGCTCGACCTCTTCTTCCGCGAACACCACGGCGACTGCGTGGAAGCGTGCGGTCTCGTTCATGTCGTCGAGGAAACGCGTCACCGCTTCCACGATCCTCCCATCCCGCCGTTCCTCGAGCGCCGACAGGATTTGCATCTTCTTCTGAGGATCGCGCTCGTACTCGGTGTCCATCCCGCGCAACACCTCGAGAAGCTCGGTCGTGACCTCTTCATCGGTCAGGAGCTGCTCGAGGCACTTCAGGGGCCAGGCGATGGAGTCGGTCCGCTGCAGGGCGTCCTTGGTCGGCGCGACCGCGGTGTCCCCTGCGCGAACGATGGCCTGGAAGGTGGCGTCCTTCTCTTCCTGGTCGGTGATGCTGGGATCCACCACGAACGTGAAGCGATCGAGCAACGCGTCGACCGCCTCGGCCGTCCCCATGGCGCCGAGCTGCTGGATCGAGTCCCATCGGTCGGCGGCTTGGGCCCGCCTGTTCGCGACGCGGGCCGCGTGCTTCTTCAGGGCGCCACCGCTGCCCCCGAACAATCCGAGAAATCCCATCCGAACCTCGCTTGGGCCGGGGCCCGCCCACCTGGTGCGCTCAGCGCACCAGGACGGGACGGAGCACGACCTGGTTGCCGCGAGTCTGCACCTGGAAGCGGACCATGCGGCAGCCGTGCTTCTGGGCGAGGGCCGTCTCGTTGCCCTTCAGCCGCTGCACGAAGCGATCCTGGGGAATTCCGGACACGTCCTCACCGATTGACTGCTTGGCCGCGACATACTCGCGATAGATGCGCGCGTAGTACTGCGCCTCCGGCTCGGCCGCAAGCTGCGCCGCGACACCGGGATTGTCCACCACGTCTGCGCCGCCACCGCCTCCCTGCGGCCCGGGTGTCGGTGCGGGAGGGGGTGCGCCGACGCCGGCGTCGGCCAGGGCCTGGTCGCCCCAACCGCCAGCCCCGCGGGCCAGGGCGGGCGGGTGCTGCGACACACGGCCTTCCTCGTCCTCCTCGGCGACGCCGGTGAAGACGTTGATCAGCTGGTTGATCCGGTAGGCCAGACCTCCGAACTCGGCGCTCTTGACGTCGATGCGGCGGTCCGTGTGGCCGTTGATGACCGACAGCACGTCCTCCTCGATCTGCTCCACCGGGCGGAGGAAGCTGGTGCCGATGCTGAACCCGTAGATCAGCACGGCGAGCACTCCGAGGGCGGTCAAGAGAAGGATGACGTTGGCCGGTGCCGCAAGGGCGAGCCGCTCCGTCTCGTTCGCGAGCACGACATAGGCCACGTCCGCCGAGGGCGCCGACGGTAGGGGTGCCGTCACCCCAAGGTAGTGGTTGTCGCCAAGGTCGGCGGCCCAGGGGCGGCTCGTGCTGGGCGACGACGCGAGGGCAGCCTTGGTGGTCGCGGCCAGCGGACCGAAGAGCTGCTTCTCGAGCGCCGACACCGTGTCTGTGTCGCTCCCGAAGGACGAGCTGTAGACCTTCCCGTCGACCAAGAAGGCCACGTCCCGGCCCAGGACCTTGGACGCGGATGCCGCCAGGCCGTTCGACAGGTCGTAGCCGACGACGAGGGCGCCAACAATGCCGCCCTGATCGTTGCGAATCGGTGCGATCCCCGTCTCGAAGAGCTTGTTCTCGTCCGTCTTGTTCCAGACGTCGTGCCGCGGGATGCCGTCCTGGAGCACCTCCCGCAGCGTTTGCAACTCCCCGAGCAGCGACTGGCCGTACATGCTGTTGATGTCGGTCGACCGCGCGATGACCTTGCCTGTCTCGTCGGTGATCGCGACGATGTCTGGCGGACCTCCGCGGCGCGACGGGTCCTGAAACCACCGGGCGACCCCGCCGACCGCGTTGAAGGCGTTTTGGCGGCGACTGCTCGGGTCGAGGGCGCTGAACGTGGCCTGGACGTCCCGGGTCTGGGCCTGGTCGCGCACGTCGTCGACGAACTCGATGGCGCCGAGCCGCCACGACCGATCGAAGAGCGTCTGGTCGTTGGCGATGCGCTGGGCGATCGCATTCGCCACCCCAGCCTGGACCTGGGAGCGGACGACGAAGAACGAGATAAGGCCAACCAGGAGGACGACGATCAGGTTGCCGGCGATGATCTTCAGCCGCATGCGGGCATCTCCTCGGGGGCGTTTCGGGAGGCTCCGAAAGTGCCTCGGCGAGGCCAGGTGGTTCCCTCGACAGCCGTGGAAACACGGACACAATGAGGGCGTAGGCCGCGTCTGGATATCACCGCCCGACGAGCCGGGTCAAGCGTCCAGCCCTCTCTCTCGTTCCATGTCGACCCTCACCCGACCCGCCGCCATCGCCGTGGTCGACGATGCGCGCTTCGACCAGCACCGCTCGAACGAGCCTCACCCAGAGCGCCCCGAGCGGCTCGCCGCGGCCCGCAGCGGTCTCGCCCTGGCCCTGCCACCGGCCTGCCGCGTCGATCTGGTTCCGAGCCTGGCCTCGGAAATCGACCTTCGACGGGTCCACCACCCAGGCTACCTGGCCGATCTGGCCCATGCTCTCGCCACCGGATCGGGCCGTCTCGATCCCGATACCTACTTCGGGCGCGGCAGCGCCGAGGCGGCATGGCTTGCCGCAGGAGGGGCAGCACAGCTCGCCCGCCACCTGTGGTCCGGCGCGACCCGGCGGGGCCTCGCCCTGCTGAGACCGCCCGGCCACCACGCCCGCCCCGGCGCTGCGATGGGCTTCTGCTTGCTGAACAACGTGGCCGTCGCGGCGACCGCAGCGCTGGACGGCGGGGGCCGCCCGCGTGGCGATCGTCGACTGGGACGTACACCACGGCAACGGCACCGAGGAGTGCTTCCTGAGGGACGATCGGGTGCTGTACATCTCGTTCGCATCAGGCCCCCCTTTTCCCCGGCACCGGGCTGCCGGAGAGGATCGGCCAGGGCCCGGGCACGGGCCGAAACGTGCAACATCGCCTTGCCTCCCGGGACGGGCCCCGAAGCCTACGGAGAAGCCTTCCGGCGCCTGGTCCTCCCCCTGCTCGATGCGCACCGGGCCGATCTCCTCCTGGTCTCTGCCGGCTTCGACGCCCACGCGCGCGACCCGCTGGCCTCTCTCGAGCTCGACGACGCGATCTTTGGCGCCATGACGACCGCCCTCGTCGACCAGGCGGAAGCCGTGGGCCACGGACGCGTGGGGCTCGTGCTCGAGGGGGGCTACGACCTGGCCGCCATCGAGGCTTCGACCGCGGCGGTGGCCCGCGCCCTGCTCGGCGAGCGGACCGCCCTGCCCGCCGAGCGACTACGGGACGCCGAGCGGCAGGCCATCGACCGGAGCGTGGCAGCCCTCACGCCCGCCTGGCCAGGCCTCGACCTCGCTTGAAACGCCCTCAGGCGGCCAATCGAAACAAAACGCCACCCCGGCGGCGATGCATCCCGCCCACCAGGGTTGCGTCGCCTTCGAATGGCTCGAGTATTCGCGCGGCGACGCCGGGATCAGCAGGAGGAGCGAAGCGACGAGGAGAACTCGTCGCTGGACGGGCGCCTCGACGCCGATCCGGCAACGCTATTCCGCTCGGCCGCCTCAGTGGGCCGCGGAGGCCGGATGAACATGGATCCGCTCGGTCCCGACGGAGCGGCCCTCGACGAAGTAGAGGATCGCCGTCGCCACGCTGAGGCCGATGGCGGCGCCGAGGAAGGCATCGGAGGTGGCGGCCGCGCCCCGGGCACCGGGCAGGTCGCCGTTGCTCTGCCGCGAGGCGGCCCGGGCGCCGAAGTACACGCTCGTACCGAGCGCGACCACCGCCAGGCCACCGGCGATCCACGTGAAGATCCGCGACCCGCGAATGGTGCGATACCGCGTCTCGGGAACGAGGTCCGCATAGGCGCCGGTCGTCACTCCGGGCTCGATGTCCACCTTCGCGCGGAACGGGATGTAGCCCTCCTGCCGCACCTCCACGCTGTGATGGCCGGGCTGCATGCTGAGTGGCAGGTCAACTGGCGATCGGGCCACCTGCCGGTGGTCCAGATCGATGGCCGCACCGTCGATGCTCGCACGGACGCGAAGCGTCCCGGTCGTCGGGCGATGCAGCCGGGCTTGGCGCTGGGCCTCGGCCCGCTGCTTGAGGCCCTCGATGTGCTGCTGCACCTGCTGCCGAATCGGGCGGGTCGACGCGATCGCGCAGGTAGCGCTGGTAGTACTGGATCGCCTCGTCGTACTCGTTGAGCTCCTCGTGGGCGCGCGCGATGTTGAACCACAGGTCGGCGCTCGGCACGAGGTTCGCCGCCAGCTCGAACTCCTCGATGGCTTCGCGAAAGTGGTGCGCCTCGAACTGATGGAGCCCCTGCTCGAAGTGCTGCTGGGCCTTGCGGGCGGTCGCCGCGCTCTGGGTGACCGAGGTCTCGGTGTGGGACGCGTCCGTCGAAGCACCGCTCGGGCCCGGCGCGTTTTCGCCGTTCCCGCTCGCCTGGCCCTGGCCCGTCGGCACCTGCTGGGGCGCGCCCTGGGCCTGGGCCAGAGCGGGGACCGCGAGCATGAGCAAGGCGATTCCGAGCCGCATCGACGCCGCGCGCACGGCGCGAGCATATCACGGCCCCCCCCGTGAGGATCCCAGAACGTTGGGCATGCCTCCGGCCTCCGCTACACTCGGTCGAGGTGCCCATCTTCACGCGCCGATCCGGGTCGTCACGCGCGACCCTCCTGCCCGGCGGGCTTCGAGGCGGCGCGCACCCCTGACCGGCATGCGATCCACGCCCTACCCCCTCCATCGCCCCGAGCCCTGTTGACCACCCGCTCCAGTATCGTGTGCGATGGTGCCGAGCTCGCCGTCGAGTGCGCCTGCGCCGCTGAGACCCTCTCCCTGGTCGTCGAGCCGCGGACCTCCGACGATCCGGTCCACGAGGCCATCGCGCTGTTGGCACAGGACGCTCCCGTCGCCCTCGCCCTCACCCGTGCTCCCGGGGCCGCCACGATGGTCGCCCTGGCCACAGCCGTCGCGGCTCATGGGAGCACCGTTCCCGTCGCGCTCATCGGCGTGGACACCGATCTCGCGGCCCTCCGAGACCTGGGCCGGGACCTGGGCCTGCCCGTCGTGTCGGAGGTGGCGCCCCTCATGTCGATGCGTGGCCTTCCGATCGGTCGCGGCCCGGCGGCCCTGGACCGCCGCCTCCCGCGCCCTACCCGAGGTGGATCGGATGCGCCTGGCAGGCGCCCTGGCGGGGGCTGATCGGGGATGCGGACGCCTCGCGCGGCTCGACGGCGAACGGCTGGGCTTCGGCGTGGGCCAGGCCGATCTGCTCCCGGTGGGGGCCGCCCGTGATGTGGCCGAAGCCCTGGCGGCGCTGCGCGACGCCGAGATCGGCGAGCGGCCGCAGATGCCGACGGTCGAGGGGGTCGACCCCCACTCCGTGCTGGACGTGATCTTCGGGCCTCCCCGCGCCTTGTCGGACCCGGCCAGCAAGGCGGCCCTCGAGCCCTACGACCTGCCGCTGCCGGTGGAAGAGCTGTGCACCAGCCCATCGCGCGCCGCCGCCGAGGCCGCACGCATCGGCTTCCCCGTGCGCATCGCGCTCGCCTCACCCGACCTCCGGGTCTGGGACCACCCCGATTTGGCCGCCGACGGCGTGGACAACGCCGCCCGGGTACGCGACGTCTACCGACAGATGATGGCGCTCGCCCGCGCGCGCGCCCCGGAGGCACGTCTGCTCGGCGTAATCGTGGGGGCGACGACGGCAGCCCAGGCCGAGCTTCGGGTCCGCGCGACGCCGCTGCCCGATGGGCTCGTGCTCGCCGAGATCGGCTTCGCCGATGCCCACGGTCTCGCATCGAAGGACCGGACCCTCACCGTCCTTCCGGCATCGACCGAACGCATCGAGAGGGCTCTAGGCCGACTTCGGGGCAGCTCGCTCCTGCTCGGTGGCCCGCCGGGCGAGCGGAGGGACGCGCTCGACGCGCTGGCCGACGTCCTGCTGCGCATCGGAGCGTTCGTCAACGACTGGCGCTCCCAGGTGGTCGCAGTCGAGATCGACCCCCTCGCCATCGTCGTCGGGGGGGGAGTCGAGGTGCGCGAGGCGTGCGTCGAGGTGGGGGACGCGTTCATCCGCTCCCTCGATGCGCCCGCAGACCGCACTGGCTAGGGAGCCGGGGTGCAGGAGCGCGGCGCTGCCCGGGGAGCAGGTCGGCGCCGGGCACGACGCGCTCGTCGAGAGGCGGCGTGCCCGAGTCGAACCGAGGGCCCAGCCCTTCCGCTCACTTGGGCTGCAGAAGGCCCCGCTGCTGCACCGTCACCTCGGTCTTGATGAAGGGCGGCCACTTCGCGGCGAATGCCACGACGAAGTAGAGCGCTGCAACGACGCCGATGGCGATCGCACCCTTCACGATGGGGCTCGCGTCCGACCAGAATGACATGCCCTTGCCTCCCTGAGCCTTTCGGCTCGCTTCCGTCGGAAGGGTACGGACACCGCAAACGACAGGTCAACTTCTTTTGCCTCCCGTCAGTTGCATTTGTTCCGTTGTGATCGGAGAGCGAACGTTACGAGCCGCGAGCAAGCGTCCACATCGGCGCAGTGAGGCAGAGCGCGGTCGCTCCGGTGTACCCTCGCGTCCAATCAGGAAGGAGCCTGGGACGACGATGCGGAAGCAGGTCGAAGCAGCAATCGGGCGGGCGGCTCATCTCGCCCGCGCGTCCGTCGAGACGCGCATTGCCTTCCACCTGCGGCTGCGGAGCGCGGGTGTCCTGGCGCGCTCGCTCCTCTCGGGTCGCACGGGTCCTTCGCTTCTCGTCCGCCTGAACGCCAGCAACCGACCGGACGAGGAAGCCGTCGTGTTCGGCGCGGAGCGGCTCACCTGCGCCGAGCTCGACCGGCGCATCGACCAGATCGCGGCCGGCCTCCGTGATCACGGCCTCGGCTCGGGCGACGCCGCCCTCATCATCATGCACAACCGCCCCGAGGCGCTCGAGGCCCAGGTCGCCATGACGCGGCTCGGTGGGCGCGCAGTGCCGGTGAGCTGGCGGTCGACGCCGGACGAGATCGAGTACCTGGTGGAGCACTCCGGCGCGCGCGCGGTGTTCGTCGAAGCCAGTGTGGCCCGCCCGTTGCTCGAGGCGGCCGAACGGCTATCGATTCCTGCGCAGAGCCTCTTCTCGGTCGGCGGCACGCAGGAAGGGCTCATCCCTTTCGAGCACCTCCTGGTCGGCGGCGGCGAGCATGTCGAGGCACGGAGCGAGCAGGCCGCGGTCGTCATCTACACGAGCGGCACGACCGGCCGCCCCAAGGGCGCGGTGCGCCGCTTTCCGCGGACCATGGTGACGGGCGTCCTGCGCTTCCTCGCCGAGACGCCCATCCGCCCGGGCGATCGCCACCTGGTCGTCTGTCCCATGTACCACTCGACGGCCTTCGGGTTCATGGGCTTCGTCATGACCGTTGGCGGCACACTCGTCATCGAGCCCGCCTTCGACCCCGAGCGCGTGCTCGCCGCGATCGAGCGCGAGCGCATCACCTCGACCGCCATGGTGCCGACGATGCTCCACCGCCTGCTCGAGCTACCCGACCAGACGCGACGCCGCTACGACACGCGGAGCCTTCGCGCCGTGTTCTCCGGAGGCGCGCCCCTCTCGGGCACGCTGGCGCGCCGCTTCATGGAGAGCTTCGGGCACGTCCTGTACAACTTTTACGGCGCGACCGAGACGGGCATCAACACGCTCGCCACGCCGGAGGAGCTGCTCGATTCGCCCGGGACCATCGGACACGTCGTGCCCGGCAACGAAATCCGGCTGCTCGACGACGAGGGGCGAGAGGTGCCGCGCGGCAGCATCGGCGAGCTCTACGTCAAGAACGACATGCTCGTGGCCGGCTACTACCGGGACGAGGCAGCGACGCGCGGCTCCATGCGCGACGGATTCTTCAGCGTTGGTGATCTCGCTCACCAAGACGAGCACGGCCTGTACCACATCGACGGGCGCAAGCGGGACATGATCATCTCGGGCGGAGTCAACGTGTACCCGGCGGAGGTCGAGGAGGTGCTCACGCGCCACCCGGCGGTGGCCGAGGCGGCGGTCATCGGCGTCGCCGACGAGGAGTGGGGCGAGCGCGTGCGCGCGTACGTGGTCCTGCACGCGGGCAAGGGCCTGGACGAGGGCGAGCTCGTCACGTGGGCGCGGGAGTCGCTCGCGGGGGTGAAGGTGCCGCGCGATGTGGTGGTCGTCGATGCCCTACCGCGGAACGCGACGGGCAAGGTGCTCAAGCGCGAGCTCCGGATGCGCTGAGCGCTAGCGCGCCTTCGAGAGCAGCAGCGTTCGGCCCGAGGGCGCGTCCGAGCGCGTCCGTCCCGCGCTACTCGCCCCGCAGCTCCACGGGAGGCGCGGCTCCACGCTCGAGCACCGGCGCGAGCCAGCGGGCCGTATGGGACCCTGGGCTCGCGGCCACCTCCTCGGGCGTGCCGGAGGCGACGACCCGGCCCCCGCCCGCGCCGCCCTCCGGCCCGAGATCGATCACGTGGTCGGCGTGCTTGATCACGTCGAGGTGGTGCTCGATGACGACGACCGTGTTGCCAGCGTCCACCAGATCGTCGAGCACGCGAAGGAGCATCTCCACGTCCGCGAAGTGCAGGCCCGTCGTCGGCTCGTCGAGCACGTAGAGCGTGGTGCCCTGGGAGCGGCGGGAAAGCTCGCGGGCGAGCTTGATGCGCTGGGCCTCACCCCCCGACAGGGTCGTGGCGCTCTGGCCGAGCTCCAGGTAGCCGAGGCCGACCGCCCGCAGGGTCTCGAGGCGGGCCTGGATCTTGGGGACGGGGGCGAGCAACTGGGCGGCCTCGTCGACCTGCATGGCGAGTACGTGGGCGATGTCGTAACCGCGGTAACGCACCTCGAGCGTCTCGCGGTTGTAGCGTCGACCACCGCACTGCTCGCAGGTCACGATACACGTCCGGCAGGAAGTGCATCTCGATGCGCACGAGGCCGTCGCCCTGGCACGCCTCGCAGCGGCCCCCCTTGGCGTTGAAACTGAAGCGCCCCGGCCCGTAGCCGCGGGCCCGGGCTTCGGGCAACGAGGCGAAGAGCGTGCGCAGGTGCGTCAGGACGCCTGTGTAGCTGGCCGGATTCGAGCGGGGCGTGCGACCGATGGGCGACTGGTCGACGTGCACGACCTTCTCGAGCTGATCGAGCCCCTCGACACGCGCCGGGATGGGCTCGGTGGCCGCGTGATGCAGGGCGCGCCGCGCGGCCGGAAGGAGCGTGTCCATCACGAGCGACGACTTGCCGCTGCCGCTCACGCCCGTGACGACGGTGAGGACCGAGAGGGGCACCTCGACGGTGATGCCCTGGAGGTTGTGGGTGCGCGCATCGCGAATGACGAGGGCACCGGCGGTGGGGCGGCGGCGCGACGGCACGGGCACCCGGCGACGGCCCGAGAGGTAGAGGCCCGTGAGCGAGGCAGGGTCGTCACGGATTTGTGCTGGTGAACCGGACGCGACGATGTGACCGCCCCGGACGCCGGCCCCCGGTCCCATGTCGATCACGAAGTCCGCCGCTTCGATCGTCGCGGCGTCGTGCTCGACGACGAGCACGGTGTTGCCGCGGTCACGCAGGGCGCCCAGGGTCTCGATGAGGCGCGCGTTGTCGCGGGGATGCAGGCCGATGGACGGCTCGTCGAGGACGTAAAGCACGCCCACCAGGCCTGCCCCGATCTGCGTCGCTAGGCGGATGCGCTCGGCCTCCCCGCCGCAGAGAGTCGAGGCCCTACGGTCGAGCGTGAGGTAGTCGAGGCCGACGTCGATGAGGAAGCGCAGCCGACCGGACACTTCGCGCGCAATCCGGCGCGCCACCTCCTCGCGCCGTCCCTCGAGGTCGAGACGCGAAGAACGTCGCGAGCGCGTGTACCGATTCGGTCGACAGGGCGTGAATGGTGTGGCCGGCCACGGTCACGGCGAGGGCCTCGGGCCGGAGGCGCGCGCCGCCGCAGGACGGACAGGTGACGTGGGAGGCGAAGCGTCCGAGCTCGGCCTCGAGGTACTCGAAGGCCTCCTCCTCGCTCGCCCCCTGCTCGCGCTTGCGTCGATCGTAGTCGTGCAGGCGCCGCTCGAGGCCGGGGAGGACGCCCTCGTAGGCTCCCTCGACGCCTTGCAGGAGTGCCTCACGCTGCTTCTTGCGGAGCCTGTCGAAGGGCACGTCGACCGGCACGCCGACGCCCGCATCGGCGAGTTCGTGCAGGGCGTGGCGATGATAGGCGGCATTCGGCTTGCCCCAGGCGGCCACCGCACCGTCCTCGATCGACAGCGACGGGTCGGGCACGACCAGGCTCGCCTCGAAGCTGCGCGCCTCCCCGAGGCCGCCGCAGGCGGGACACGCGCCCTCGGGGCCGTTGAAGGAGAAGAGCCGCGGCGTGATTTCGGGTAGGGAGATGCCGCACGCGTCGCAGGCGAAGCGCTCCGACATCTCGATCTCCTCGGCATCGGCGGGGGCGATGCGAACGAGACCGCCGGCCAGTGAGAGGGAGAAGCTCGACCGCCTCGGTCAGCCGCTGCCGTGACTCGGCCTTGACCGAGAGCCGATCGACGTAGACGTCGAGGGTGTGGGCCTTGCGCGCGTCGACCTCGATGTCCTCGCCGAGGTCGCGGAGCGTCCCGTCGACCCGCACGCGCACGAAGCCGTCCTTGCGCAGGCGCGTGAGCTCGCGCTCGAGGCTCGTCTTCTTGCGGCGCACCATGGGCGCGAGCACGGCGAAGCGGCTGCCGGCGGGCATCGACAGCACCCTGTCGACCATCTGCTGTACGGTCTGGGCGGCGATGGGGCGACCGCATTGCGGGCAGTGGGGCTCGCCGACGCGCGCGAACAGAAGCCGCAAGTAGTCCTGGATCTCGGTCACGGTACCGACCGTCGAACGGGGGTTCTTGCTCGGCGTCCGCTGCTCGATCGAGATGGCCGGGAGAGACCGTCGATCATGTCGACGTCGGGCTTGGGCAACCGCTCGAGGAACTGGCGCGCGTAGGCGCTGAGCGATTCGACGTAGCGGCGCTGCCCCTCGGCGTAGATCGTGTCGAAGGCGAGGGACGACTTGCCCGAGCCGCTCGGGCCCGTGATGACGACGAGGCGGTCGCGCGGCACCCGGACGTCGACGCCCTTCAGGTTGTGCTGGCGCGCACCGCGGACAATCGAATCGCTCACGCCGCCGTTTCCTGGGGCGGGACGAGCCGCTGCGCAAGCGCGACGGCCGCAATCATCCCGTCGGCATCGGCTTCGCCGCGGGCCGCCGCGTCGTAGGCCACCCCGTGATCCACGCTCGTCCGGACGAAGGGCAGGCCCCAGGTCACATTCACCGCCTGGCCCCAGTCGAGGAGCTTGGAGGCGATGGTCGCCTGGTCGTGCATCATCACGACGACCCCGTCGACGGCGCCCGCCGCCGCCTGACGCAAGACGGCCTCGGCCGGGCGAACGTCCTCGAGCACGACGCGGCCCGCGTCGAAGGGGGGGCGGGCCCGGGCGGTGTCGAGGGCCGGGCCGATCACGCGCATCTCCTCGTCGCCGAACAGGCCCCCTTCCCCCGCGTGGGGGTTGAGCCCCGCCACTCCGACGCGAAGGGGCCCCGGACGGGCGTCCGCTGACGAGGCGAGCAGGGCCTCGCCGAGATGGCGCGCCGTACGCTCGACCCGGGCCGGCGTGATCGCGTCGGGCACCGCGCGGACCGACAGGTGCGTGGTCACCAGGGCGAGGCACAACCGGGGGCCGAGGAACATCATCGTGACCGCGTCGGACGCGAGGCCCGCCCGGCGCGCCAGGTGCTCGGTCTGGCCCGTGAAGCGGACGCCCGCGCGGACCACCGCTTCCTTGCTCGTGGGTCCCGTCACGATCGCCCGTGCCCGTCCCACCAGCACCGCGTCGGCCGCCGCGTCGAGGGCGGCGATTTGGGCGCGTCCCCCCTCCTCGCTCGCCTCGTGGCGTGTGACGGTTGCGTCACTCCAGGTGCTGACGTGCACCAGACCGATCTCGCCCTCCCCAACGTCGAGCTCCGCTCCCGGATCGATGCGGCGCGCACGCACGGCGGGCTGTGTCGCACCGAGGAGCGCCGCGAGGCGCGCGGCGTCCCCGAAGAGGACGAGACGGTCCCCGGCCGCATGGGCGACGGCAGCTCGCGCCGACACCAACGGCCCGATGCCCGCCGGATCGCCCACCGCGATCGCCAGGGGTCGCGCCGACCTCACGGTGCCCTCATCTTGTAACCCACGCCACGAACCGTCTCGAGGGGCTCGGCTGTGGGGCCGAGCTTCATCCGCAACCGACGCACGTGGATGTCCACCGTGCGGCTGCCGCCGTAGTAGTCGACCCCCCACACGCGCTCGAGAAGCTGGTCGCGCGTGAAGACGCGGCCGCGATGCTGGGCGAGGAACGACAGGAGCGCGAACTCCTGGTGGGTGAGCTCGACGGGCCGGCCGTCCACCGTCACCTCGTGGGCCGCCAGGTCGATGGTGAGCAGACCGATCTTGATGCGCTCGTGGGCCTGGAACTCGCTCCGGCGCCACTCGACCCGCCGGATCCGCATGTACACCTCGGCCGGCACGTAGGGGACGAGGACGAAGTCGTCGAATCCGTCACCGAGGTCGAGACGCTGGATCGCCGACACCGAAATGGCCACCAGGACCGGTACCTCCGCGAGGGCGGGCACGGCGCGCAGGCGGACGAGGGCAGCCCGGCCAGCGTCCACCTCATCGACGGCTTCGATGAGGACGGCCGTCGGCGGGTCCTTGGACGAGCTCGGGGGAGTCGAGCCGGTCCCACAGGTCGACCGTCTCGACGCGACAGCCGAGCTCGCGCAGGACCGCCACGGCGCCCTCGGGGCGCTCGCGAACGGCCAGGGGGCCGACGACCAGGATCCACACTTCGGTGAGCCTCCGACGGCGGCGCATGCTATCGGGCACCCCCTCGAGGTGCAAACCCGCCTGCTCGCTCGGGCTTGACCCTCGCGGGCATCGGGTGGCACCGTCTCACGGGTCCCGCTGTACGGGGCCCCCACAGAGGCCACACGTTGTCAGCGAAGCGGTGGAGACTCGTGGTGACCGAGCTCGGCGCCCAGGAGGTGGTGGGTGAGGTCACCGTCGAGGCGGGAAACTGGATGGCGGCCCTACGGGCGGCGCGCGCCGAGATGGGGGAAGAAGCGGCCGTTCCCACCGGCTCGAGCTGCGCGGTGGCGCCCGACGGCAAGGTCACCGTCCTCGATCCCGTGGCGCGGCGTCGCTACGTCTTGATGCCTGACACCTCGGCGTCCTTCCGGCCCCCGGCGCCGAGCGCGCCGCGCATCCCTCCCGACGACGGTCCACGCCGCAAGAAGAGCAAGGTCTCGAAGAAGACCGTCGCGTACATGGCTTCTCCGCTGGCAGCGAGCCCGGCTGGACAGGCGCCAGAGATCGCCGTCAGTGCTGGGCAGGCGGTCGCACGGGCCGCTTCTGCCGCGCCGGGCCCGGCGGCCGCGCCCATGCCCCCCGCGGCTCCTGCCCCGCCCCGATCCGGCACGAGCAGCCGGCCGCCGCCCCCTCCGCCACGCCCCTCCGAGGTTTCGGCCCCGGCCGGCCCGCCGGCTGCACCTCCGGCCGCCGCACCGGTCGCACTAGCCGCTGCACCTCCGGCCGCCGCCGCACCGGTCGCACTAGCCGCTGCACCTCCGGCCGCCGCCGCACCGGCCGCACCACCGCGCGCTCCCGCGGCGCCTCCGACCTCCCCCTCCGGCCCCCTGGCGCCTCCGCCCCCTGGACCGCCGGGCGAGCCGCCCTGCGAGCTGCTTCTCGGTCGAGACGTCGATCCCGCACCCGAGAACCCGCTCCTCTACCGCGAACGCACCTACGTGGTGGCCGAGGGAACCCCCAGGGAGGTGGCCGAGCGGCTGCTCCGGAGCCGCTTCGCCGAGCTGTCGAGCCAGCTCGCCCAGGCAGGCCCCGGTAAGTTCTTCAACCTCGCCATCTTCGACCACAAGTGGCAGGGCCGCCCGGCGCGTCCGCCCGTTGCGACGCTCCAGTGGAAGGACTGGCGTGGAGGTCCGGAGGTGGCCTTTCCCATGGAGGCCGCGCGTCAGGGTGCCGCGCCCCCATCCAAGCCGCCGGCCGCGCCCCCGGCCCAGCCCGCTCCGCACGCCGCGCCGCCCGGGCCCCAGGTCCAGCCACCCATGCCCCAGGTCCAGCCGCCCATGCCGGCCGCGCCCTTGGCTCAGCTCGCTCCGCACGCCGCGCCGCCCGGGCCCCAAGCCCCCGCGACCGCGGTGGCCGCGTCGTCCGCCCCCGCCCCCGACGGACCGCGCCGCAGCCCGTCGCGCGCCTTCCGACCGCCGCCCGGCACGAGTCCCCCGGCGGTCGCATCCGCTCCCCCTGCCCCCGCTCCCCCTGCGCCTGCCAAGCGCCGCCGTACGACGGACGAGCACGACGTCCGCCTGGCCCAGGCGTTCGAGGCCTGCCAGGACCTGCTCTTCCTCGAGACGCCGGCCGAAGGGCTGGAGTTCGTCGTCTCCCTGCTCGACGATCTGGTGCCGAGCGCCGCCGCCAGCGCGTGCCTCTACGACATCAACACCGACGAGTTCCGCTTCGTCGCCCTGACGGGGCCGGGCGCCGAGGAGAAGCGGGGCGAGGCGGTCCCGGCGAAAGCGGGCCTCTTCGGTGCAGCCGCCCAGCTCGCAAGCACCGTGCTTCGCGTCGACGACATCGGGGGCGATGCCCGCTTCGACCCCGGCGCGGACGGGCGCGTCGGCCTCGAGCCCCACAACGCCCTGTACATGCCCCTCGCCCATCAAGGCCGCCTGCTGGGCATGATCCAGCTCGTCAACAGCCAGCGGGACTTGGTGTTCAGCCCCACCGATGCAGAGATCGGGATCTACGTCGGCAAGCAGCTGAGCAAGTTTCTCTACCAGGCTCGCATCAAGCCCGACAAGGCCGCCGCCCGCTGAGCTCGTGGTCGCGCTCGCCCACGGGGCGGCAAGTCAGCGCGCGGCGAGCAGCTGCTGGACCTCGCGCTCGATGGACGCGGCGTCCTGGGAGCGGAAGCCCTCGTGCACGTGACGCACGATGCCGCGGCGGTCGAGGATGTACGAGGACGGCATGCGCGGCGGGCTGTAGCGGCCGGCGATCTGATGGTGGGCGTCGTAGATCACCGGGAAGCTGACGGGCGTTCGCGAGAGGAATCCGTGGATGTTGTCCAGCGTGCGATCGACGCTCACGCCGACGATCACCAGACCTCGGCTCCGGTAGCGCTCGTAGAGGCGCTCGAGGATCGGCAGCTCGTGACGACAGGGGCCGCACCACGACGCCCAGAAGTCCACGATCACCACCCTGCCGCGCAGGGCGGAGAGACGGACCGTCTGGCCATGCAGATCCCTCGCCCCGAGGGCCGGCGCACGGGAGCCCGTGTCGAGGGCCGCCACCTGGCCGACTGCCAGGAGCGAGAGGGTGGTGAGAGCCGCCGGGAGAAGGAGATGTCGTAGGCGCATCGTCCCCCTTCGACGTCCCGGCCGGGTCGGGATTCACGCCCTTTCGATCCGCGTCGAGCGGGCGCTCGCCCCCGCCCCGCCGCTCACTGCTGATCGATCTCCTCGTCGATGTAGGCTGGCAGGGACTGGGTCCGCTCCTTGAACCGATGGCCGTCGATGAACATCGTCGGCGTCCCCTCAATCCCGACCCGATGGCCCTCGGCCTTGTCCGCCTCGATCGACTGCTGGACGTCTTCGGACTGCACGTCGGTATGGAAGCGGTCCATGTCGAGGTGGAGCTGTTGGGCGTAGCGGTCGATGTCGTCAGGCTCGAGGTGCGTCTGGTTGTCGAAGAGCAGGTCGTGCATCTCCCAGAACTTGCCCTGCTTGCGCGCCGCCTCGGCCGCCCGTGCAGCGGCCATCGCGTGTTCGTGAGCGGGCAACGGATAGTTCTTGAAGACCAACCGGACCCGCCCCTCGTGCTCGCGAACGACGCGGCGGAGGATGGGCTCCGCGGCACCGCAGTAGGGGCACTGGAAGTCGCTGAACTCCACGATCGTCACGGGCGCCATGGGCGAGCCGCGTACGGGCGAATCGCCAACGTGGACATCCACGAGGCTCTCACGGCCATAGCGCACTCGGTACAGGTCCTCGATCTCGCTCTTGTCGTAGCCCTCCGCCACGAGCCGCGAGAGGTAGCGGGCCGCAGGGACGCACTTGCCGCAACCGTGCGCCTGGCTCGTGCACTGCCCGACCGTGACCGGATCGCCGCAGGGCGAGAGCTGATCGTTGATGAGGTCGGTCCAAACGCGCTTCTCGCTGGACGTGAGCTGAGACACATCCACGCCCGGGACGTGATCGACGGTGGGCCCGTCCTGCGTGCCTGCCGAGGCGGTCGAGCCGCTCGCACCATGGGCGCCGGCGTGGTGCGTGTGACGTCCCCCGTCGCAACTCGCTCCGAACGTGAACATGCCCAGGAGGATCAGGGCGAGGGGGGAGAACCGCGAGCGCTGCATGGCGCCGCGGATGCTAGACGAGCGGCGCGTCCTCGGCAACGCGACGCAGGCGGCGCGGCGACGGCGGGACGGAGGTGGGAGGAACACGGTGGATGTGCTTTAGAAAGAGGTGCCCGCCCTGTCAAGCGCGCCAGCGCCGCGGGCGACTCGCTCGGTCGGGCAGCCCGAACGGATCCACGTCGACAACAGGTCGATCTCGTCGGCAGAGAGGGTCTGCGCCGTTTCGCCGGGCAGCGTGGCCGGCATCGGGTCGCCGACGATGTGTGGGTCACCCAGGATCTTGTAGACGAGGTAGCTCGTCGCGGGCCGCCCTTGCCCCCCGATCACGTCGAGCCGGGGCAGGCCGCCGAGGCCGATGGCGATGCCGGGAGCACCGGAGGGTCCCACCGTCCCACCCGCTTCCTCCTCGGCTGCGACCCCCACCGCCGTCGCCCGCACCCCCTGAGCGCTCGAGAGGTCCAGGCCCAAGACCGGAGCGACCGGCCCATGGCAGCGGCTGCCGGTGCAGTGGGTCGCGAGCAGCGGAGCCACGTCGGCCCAGCGCGCCGAGGGTGGGGACGGCAGCATTCCGAGGTCGGTGCCGGTCTCGAATGTGGCGGTGAAGGGCTCGGCCTGCGGACGGTCGTCCAGGTCACGCACACCGTCGACGACGAGCCGCCAGGTCACGTCCGGGTCGAGGGATCCGCCTCCGAAGGGCACCGCGACGATGGCCCGGTCGACGGGATCGTAGTGCACGGAAAGGAAGGCCGAGACGTTGCCGGACTCGACCTGCACCGCCCCCGGGTCACCGACCCCGGCAGCAGCCGGTGATCGGTCCACACCCGGAACACCGTGCGGCGGGACACGCCGTGCGCGCCATCGGCCGGGGTCGAGGCGACCATTTGGGGGCCGTCGCTGGGCGGGGGGACTGGGGGCGCCGAAGTCGCAGGCGGGCAGGACGAAACACACGAGCGGCACCGCGGCGTAGCGGCACCAGCGGGCTATCGTCAGGACTCGCTGTACGTGATCAACTGTTCCCGGATCACATCTTCGTTGATGCCCGAGCGGATGAACTCCTTGAGACAATCGGCCACCGTCACCATCAGGTCGTCGACTCCCCGGTCCTCGATGAGCTTCGAGAGCAGCACCCGCGCCTCGCGGCTGTCGTCGTCGCGTAGGAACTGACGCACCTGCTCGATCGTGATGCCCCCGCCAAAGTCGATGATCGCGTTTTCGAGAAGATAGCGCGCAAGGTCTCTCACGCTTTCCTCCACGGGTAGTAGGTGTGTGGCGAACAGAGCGGCACGTGCCGCCGGAAATCCAAAGGACGAGCGGTCTCCGGAGCCGCCCGCAACCAAGGCGTCCTTGTAGTCCCCGGTGTGCGCACCGCGCAAGGAGAATCGGGAACCCGGGCCGTGGCACCGTCATCGAATCGATGCATCCGGGGCGCGGGTCGTTTAGGGTGGATCGGGCATGGACAGCACGCGGGCACGCATCCTCGTCACGGCCTTTGCCCCGGTTCCGGGGTCGAGCCCCCATGCCGCTGCCCTGCTGGCCATGGCCGCCGCCCTGCGGGGCGAGAATCGATATGGTCTCGCTCAAGACCGATGCCCTCGCCCACCTCGAGCGTTTCGGGGATGCTCGAATGTTCCGCGTGCCGGTCGCGGGAGCCGCGGCCGAGCAGCGGGCGAGCTTCGCCCGGGCCGTCAACCGGCAGCTCGACTCACTGCCCTACGACATCGTGCATGTGCGGGGACCGTTCGAGGGCGAAGTGGTGGCCCGACGGCGCCGAGAGCTCGGCTGCCGGTTCGTCTACGAGGTGGCGACCTACCCCGACGAGGCCGAGTCGGCGGACGCGGAGCGACGCTGGGGTGAGGCCCACGACCGTTGCCTCGAGGACGCCGACCTGATCGTCGTGCCCACGGCGGCGGCAGCTCGCTCCCTCGGTGACCGGGGGTTCGCGGGCAAGGTTGCCGTCGTGCCACCTGGCGTCGACGTGAACCGCTTCGATTGGTGGCCGATCTCGGAAGGCGAGGAGACGCGCATCCTGTGCCTGGCCTCCTTCGCGGCCGATCGGGACATGGGAACCGTCCTGACCGCCCTGCGCGCCCTATCGCAGGGGCGACGCATCCGGGCCCTCATTGCGGGCGAGCCCGACCCCGGGCGGCGCGAACGGCTTCGAACGATCGTGGAGTCGTTCCGGCTCGGCGAGGTGGTGCAGGTGCGGGGTGAGCCCCTGAGCGAGGCGATCCCCTCCCTCATCGCCGCAGCCCACGTGGCGGTGGTACCCGCGAGCGCCACGCCCCGCTTTCAGGAGCTGGGCGACATTCCGCAACCCGTGCTCGAGTACATGGCGTGTCGCCGGCCGCTCGTGGCCGCCGGGGTACCGGGTGTCGCGGAGGTCGTGCGCGACGAGAAGGAAGGTCTCTTGTACGTGCCCGGCGACGACAGCTCCCTCGCCGACGGAATCAGCACCCTCATCGAGCAGTCGACGCTGCGCGAGCGATTGGTCGAGGCGAGCTACGATCGGGTCCGCTGGAACTTCAGCGGTGGGGCACGGCGGCGCCGCATCGCCGAGGTGTACGAAATGTTGCTCGGCGGCTCCCAGAGCTACGATGCATGGGTCGAGGCCTTCTCGGCCGACGCGTCCGGACAGCTCGGGGTCCCCTCGTCGGTGTTCGAGATGCCGGGCTCGAGCAGCTTCAGCGAGGTGCCGACCGCCGAGAGCACGCTCCCCCCGACCACCGGCTCCTTCGAGCTGCCGGAGCGCCCGCCATCGTCCTGGCCGGCCCGGTCCGCCGAGGACCGGTCGGCCGAGGACCGGTCCGCCGAGGACACCCACCCGGCCATCGAGGGGGAGGAGTCGGGGATCCCCACCGAGATGCCGCCCTCGCCCACGCGCATCGAGCCGCCCCGCACCGACACCGACCCCGGCCTTCGCTTCGACGAGCACACACCCCACGAGCGGTCCCCGGCGGAAGACGAGACCGGACCGGGCGAGCCGGGCTGACGCGCCGCGACACGCGCGTTCAAGGGCAGAGGGCCGCGAGGCCAGAAACATCCCCGTGGCAGGTGCGGCAGGCGCGGTCGTTCTGCCGGAGAAGCCGGCCACACTGGGCACGGAAGCCGGGTGGATGGGGGGAGATGCCCGCGCCCACGCCCAGGGCCCCATGGCACTGCACACAGTCGCGCTCGGTGTGGCAGCTGGCGCAGTCGCTCATGGACCTCCGCGCTTCTCGCGCGTGCAGCACTGGCCCACGCACCCACACGTTGGCGGGCGGATGGAACCGACCACGAGTGTGCACGAGGGGTGCGCTGATCGGCGAGAGGCCGAGCCGCGCGTGACACTCGCTGCAGAAGGTCTGCAGGGTGTGGCAGCCCGTGCAGCGGGGCGTGTTCCTGCGCGCCATCACCGGATGCAGCGTCAGCCAGTCGTTCGGGTGGACCCGGGGCGGACGCACGCGACCGTCGTGGCAGCTCGTGCAGTCACGCTCGGTGTGA
This sequence comes from uncultured delta proteobacterium, assembly GCA_963830115.1. Lineage (GTDB taxonomy): Bacteria > Myxococcota_A > Polyangia > Polyangiales > CAWHLB01 > CAWHLB01. Next base: position 15,441 of record CAWHLB010000038.1, on the reverse strand, counting down.
CAGGTCGCGCAGAGCGGCCCGTTGTCCGCCCCCACCCAGCGGTGGCGCACGATCCAATCGCGATCGTGGTGCATGCCGTGGAGCCAACGCGGTGGGTTCATCGACCCTTCCGGGAACGTGGACCGCATGCGACCGTCGGGCAGCGCGAGGTGGCAGGTCGTGCACTCGGTCGGTGCGCTCGCGGCGGCACCGGCGTGGCACTGGAAGCACTGGCGCATGGTCGGCAACTGGGCGCGCGTGCCGAGGGTGGTCTGGTCGATGCCCCGGTGGCAGTCGAGGCAGCGCATGCCGCGCCGGACGTGCGCGGCGTGCGAGAAGTGGAGGCGCGGCGCGGGGAAGAGGGACGCCGGCACGAGCCCGGGGGCCCCTTGCCCGTAGCCCACGTGGCAGAAGCCGCAGCGGTCGGCCTGTGGCGCCTCGCGCGTGATGCGGTCGGCATGGCACGGAAGGCAGCTCGCTTCCGCTGGGATGAGCAGATTGGCGGCGTGCTCGCTTCGGTCGGCTCCCGCGTGACAGCGCACGCACGGCAGGGCTCGGTGCGCGGGGATCGAGTGGTCCATGCGCAGGGCGATGCGTTGCTCCGGGTACACGATCATCGACGGCAGCCCGCTCGAACGCGTGCGCTGCTGGGCGCCGCCTGTCGCTGCCCCCGCGACCAGGCACAGGATCGATAGGGACGTCACCGCTGCGACGTGTGCGAGCTCCCGTCTCATCGCCACACCTCGAAGCTGAGGGTGGCGAGCCCGCGGAAGCGGTTGCCGACCAGGGGACTGTAGGCGTGCTCGAGCTCGCAGGTCACCTTGGTCGACCTCGAGAGGGCGAGCCGGAAGCCGAGGGACTCGGACAGGCTCGTCCCTGCGTAGTCCTGACGGAGGGGATCGTCGAAGTGCCAGATTGAGGCGTGCGCGTCGAGGTCCAGGTGGGTCGATAGGGGACGGCTCGCTTCGAGATTGACGCCGGCGAGGGGAGCGAGGGTGCCGCCCCAGGCGAAGGCGGTGGCGCCGAGGTGATAGGCACCGAAGCGGACGCGACCGTATCCCTCGACGCCCGTGTTCGTCTCGACACCGCCCGCGTCCTGACCCAGGTCGGCGCGCCGTCCGTGGACCGAGCCGCCCAGCTGCACCGCCGAGCTCGCCTGCCAATCGATGCGCGTCCAGGCCTCATCGACTGGAACCACGTCGAAGTACGCCCAGATTCGTTCCGGCATCGAACCGCGGGACGTGACGGTCGACGCCGCCGCGCCACGTCACCGGGCCGGCCGCGACCGTGACGGATGCCACGGCGTCGAGCAGGGTCCCGTCGAGCAGATCCCACACGCCGGAGGCCTGGAGTCGGAGGGCATCCCAGGGCGCCGAAGCCGCAGTGATCGCCGCACGTCGCGCGACCGTGCCGCTGCTCTCCCACAGCTCGCGAAAATCGAGGCGCGTGCGTACGCCACGGCTGTCGCCGCCCTCGACCGCAGCCCCGGCGACCCATGTCGTGACGGGCGGGCTGACGTAGGGCGCGGTCGACGGATCCACCGAGGCCGGCAGGGCGAGGTGCAGGGCGCCCTGGGGGACGAAGGCATCGCTCCCGGCCAGGCTCGTCTGGCGGACGAGGGCCCCGGCGTAGGCCTCTGCCGCGAGCCAGGCCACCGGCGCGATGCGCGCGTCCAGGCCGTCGAGCCGCACGAAGCCGATGGGATTGATGAGCAGCTGCCGGCCGAGGCGGAAGCGGGCCCCGCCGGGCAGGTCGCGCAGCTCCAACCACGCAGTGGGCGCATCGGCGCTCGTGTCGTGGGCGAGGGGCTGGTAGCTGCCCAGGTCCCCCGTCGAGGTGGCGTGCACGCACAGGTCGCGGCCGACCAGGCAGGTGTCGCCGAAATCCTGGTCTAGCCGGAGGTCGAAAGAGGCGACCAGGCGCGGGCGCGGGCGACCGTCGTGATGGCGGGCGCCGAAGGCCTGGGCGTAGGTGAAACCGAGGGTCTGGATGAGGCGGCGGCGCGTCATGAACGCGGCCGTGCCGGGCGAGCGCACCTCGTAGGCGACGAGCGCGGTGTCGGAGCGGACGTGAACGTCCTGGGCGGCGGCGGGAGCTGGGCCCGCCGCGAGCAGCACGCCGAGCAGGGTCGCGGTGACCCCGAAGCCGCCGGCCCTCGCCCAGAGGACGCCCCGGGACGCTGGCTGGCACCGACTCGTCGTGTACGTCGAGGTTGCTCCTCGTCAGTGCGCCGCCACCGTTCGCCCGACCGCATGCGCCTCGGGACGAACGGGCCGAGCGCTCAGGACGTCTTGGGGTCGGACGAGCGGGTGGTCTCGAACTCGCGCGCGAGCAGGTCGTCAAACCGGTCGGCGTCGCGCCCGAGCGAACGGATCATGCCGTCGACCTCGGAGGCGTCCAGGTCGCGCAGGCTGCGCTCGGCCACCAGCACCACGTCGTCACCGGCGATACCGAAGGCAACACCTGCGAGGTCCGCGGCGTTCGAATCGAGGAGGCGTCGGAACAGGGCGAGCTGGCGCTCGGGCGCGGGCAGGCGCACCACCGGCGCGATGGCCCGCATGGTGCCGTCCGCCTCACCCTCGGCTGGCGGCTGCACCGCCACGACCATAGCGGCCGAGCCCCGGCGCAGGGAGAAGCGATGGGTCCCGTCAGTCGAGGCGAGCCGCGCCGCGGTCGGATCCACCCCGAGCGAGGCGATGGTCTGCTCGACGAGCGCGACGGCTCGCTCGAAGTCGTTGTCTGCTTGATCTTCGAAGAGGGTCATGACCAGCCCCATGGGTGAGACGGTAGATCTCGGCCGGCAGCATGGGCCCTGTCAAGGCGTGTCGTCGTCTGGGCCCAGCGACCCGACCCCGTGCCTTGACGACCAGGGGGCCGGCGGGGCACACATCGCCGCCGCGATGCTGGTCAACGCTTGCCTCGAACGGATTGTCGCCCATGTCACGGGTCTGGACGACGGGGCCGATTTCTCGGCCGCCCGCGGGGTCTTCGAGCAGCGGACGGGCCCCTTCGCCGACGGCGACCGCTGGTACGAAGAGCGCATCCGGCTCTTCCTCGACTGGTACGTGTGCGAGTGGCGCGCCGAAGACGGCCGTTCGCCGGTGGAGCGTTTCTTGGCCGGCGCCCGCGACGTGGGCGAGATCGATCGCGCGGTGGCCGTGGGCCTGGCCAGGAGCGCGCGCAGCCTCTACCAGGCCCTCGACGTGCCGGGCCTCGACCTGATCGTGGCCGACCGGCTCGGCGGCGGGCGCTTCCGCGTGCGCCGCGAGGCAGGCAGCGCGGCCGAGCGCATCCGGATGGGCGACCAGTTCGACGGCCGCCTGCTGTCGGTGGGCGATGCGATCCACGTGGCGCCGGGGCCCCTGTTCCATCCGCGGATCGCGCACGAGGCGATCGAACGACTGCTGCTGGAAGCGGCCAACCGGGGCGTGGGTGGGACCGATCTGCTCGACGGCCTCTTGCGGATGCGCATGCGTCTCGACCGCTTCGCGAGCATCCGCGCGCAACACATCTACCGCTTCGACGCACTGCTCGAAGAGGACGTGCGGTCGGCGCCGTGGGCGCGATAAACCGGCGTCATGTCGGCTGCTTGCAGCCCAAGCTTCGAGCACACCTCAAATAACACGAAGCCCGGCGTGAGGCCGGGCTTCGTGGTCGGAGGGCTCGTAAGCCGAGTTCTGTCCCCGCGGCCGTCGCCGGCCCACGGGCGGTGATCATTCATCTAGGATGCGCGTCGCCGCGCACCTCGAGCAACGCACCCGGAGGCTCGGGCGGGCCGCCCTCGAACGCCTCCCTATTCGGTCTTGCTCCGGATGGGGTTTGCCGTGCGACCGGCGTTACCGCCGGCCCGGTGAGCTCTTGCCTCACCCTTTCACCCTTGCCACGCGGGCCGGGCGAGGGGCCCGACCGGCGAGGCGGTCTGCTCTCTGTGGCACTGTCCTCGGGGTCACCCCCACCAGCCGTTGGCTGGCATCCTGCCCTGTGGAGCTCGGACTTTCCTCCCGCGCGGCGATCCGCGCCGGCGATCACCTGAGCCGCTCCGACAGGAGCTACCTACGGCGCGGCCGTCCAACCCGCAACCCCGGCAGGGCCCGATCGAAAGGCGCCGGGCACAAAGTTGCCCCGGGCGGATCGGCGCCGATAGGGTTCGGTCCATGCGTTGGGCGGCGCCGCTCCTGGTCATGCTCGCCCTGGGGGCGTGCCGCGCCGGGACGGACGTCGCGCCAGGATCCGACGGCGGTGCGCCGCCCGCACCCGTCGCCCTTCCCCGACCGCAACCACGACCGCGCCCCGCGCCGCCGGCCGTGACCGCAGGCCGCGAAGTGGCCATTCCCACCGGCAGAGTGCTGCTCGGAACGCAGCCCGGTCTCGAGGGACGCAACCCGCGCACGGAGGCGAACCTGGTGCCGGTCGAGGTGCCCCCGTTCGCGATCGACCTCTTGCCCTACCCCAACGACCCTGCCTCCCCCGCGCGGACCGACGTGACGCGCGCGCAGGCGGCGCAGTTGTGCGCAGCCCGCGGCGAGCGCCTCTGCAGCGAGATCGAATGGGAGCGGGCGTGCAAGGCATCGACCCGGCAGTCCTTCCCGGGGGGCACTTCCTTCGACGCGGAGCGCTGCTCTCTCCGGCCCCAGTCCTGTGCCTCCCCCCTCGGTGTGCGCTCCCTCGGCGTGGTCGTCGGCGAGTGGACGGCGAGCGACGCGACACGAGGGCTCGCCCTGGGCGGCCGCACCGCGGTCTACCGGGGCGCCGCGGCCGCCGACCCTGCGGCGGCCCATCGGTGTGGGGCCCGTCACTCAGCCCCACCGGACAGTCGCAGCGACACCGTCGGCTTCCGGTGCTGCCGCGGACCAGTGCCTCCAAACACCCTGACGTATCCCGCCCGTCCCGATGCCCCGATGTTCGTCGACGCACCGGTCGACACGGGCCGGCTTCGCCAGATCCTCGCGGGCATCCCGGAGCTGTCGCGGTTCGCGGCGGACTTCGAGCCGTTCGGAGCCGATGCGGTCGACCGGGTCCTCGGGCGGGGCGGCGAGGGACGGGCCGCCCTGCACGGCTGGCAGCCGGTCACGGACGTGTTGCGTTGGTCGCCGGGGCCCGGCGAGGAGGCTTGGGTCGTGACGGGGACGGGCGCAGGCTCGTCGCTCATCGCAGTGATCCTGCCGCTCGGCGACGGCACGTTCGTGCACGGGGCAAGCTTCGTGCTCGACAAGGAGCCCGTGCCCATCGCCGTGGCCTTCACCCCTCCCGAGCACGACCGGCTTCTGTGGAGCGCCTGCTGGCAGTGCGCCGGCCAGGGCGGCGAGGTGCAACACACGGAGGACGGGCAGCTCACCGTCGTGCAGCAGTGAGGGCCGCCCCCCGCAGCGCGTCGCGCTTCGCTGGCAGGCGTTCACGCGGACGTCCCGGAGGGGTACGCTCCCGCCCATGCGATGGATGCGACTCGAGCACAAGGGGATCGACTACTTCGCCCGAGTCGTGGACGAGGCGACGGCGCGCCTGTGGACCGACGCCCCGTGGGCGGGCGGCACCGAGACCGACCGGCTCGTGCCCATCGCGCGCGCGACGCTGCTCCCGCCGGTCACACCGAGCAAGATCGTCTGCGTCGGTCGCAACTACCGCCGCCACGTCGAGGAGCTGGACCACCAGATGCCGACCGAGCCGCTCCTGTTCCTCAAGCCGCCGAGCGCGCTCCTCGCCCCCGAGGCTCCCATCGAGCTGCCCCCGGACAGTGAGCGGGTCGACCATGAGGGGGAGCTGGCGGTCGTGGTGGGTACGCGCCTCCGGCACGCCTCCGAACAGGAAGCGCGGGACGGCATTTTCGGGCTGACCTGTGCCAACGACGTCACCGCGCGCGACCTGCAGCGCAAGGACGTGCAGTTCACCCGCGCCAAGGGGTTCGACACGTTCTGCCCTTGCGGGCCGTGGATCGATCAGGAGCAGGTCTTCGACGACCTGGCCATCCGGGTCCGCGTCGATGGGGAGCTGCGCCAGGACGGGCGGACCCGCGACATGATCTGGCCGGTGGACACGGTGCTCGCGTACATCTCGCGGGTAATGACTCTGCTGCCGGGCGATCTCGTGCTGACGGGCACGCCGGCGGGCGTGGCCCCCCTGCGGTCGGGAGAGCGCGTCGAGGTGGAAATCGAAGGCATCGGCACGCTCGGCAACCCCGTTCGAGCGTCGTCGTCAACTTCCTGACGGCGGGCTTTCCCGCACGCCCGGGACGGCCAGGGGCCCGGCCCTATCCCGGCGCTTCCGGACCCCTCTCCTCGGCACAGAAATTGATGAACCGCCGCGCAGCCCTTGGAGGCTTGCCCCCGATGCTTCTTCCTCGCCCCCTGCTGGTCCTTCTCCTGGCAAGCGCCCTTGCCGGCGGCTGCTATCAGAGCCACGGCATCGGCGCCCTGGACGGAGCGGTCGGGGTGGGGACCGACGCGGCCGCACCGCCGGACGGCGCCGTCGGGCAGGTGGACGGCGCATCGGGGCCCGACGCGCCGTCGCTGCCCGATGCGGGGGTGGACGGCGGGTCGCTCCCGCCGGACGGAGGGCTCGACGCGGGGGCGGAGCCGCCCGTCGGACCGCACCCCAACCCTGACAACTGCCACATCGGGCCCGCCATCCATCCCTTCGACGACCCGGTCCTCGAGTACAGCTGGCCCGACGGGACCGTCAGCCACTCGGACGCGTTGCACGTGTGCTCGACGCCGCTCGTCATCGACCTGGATCCCGACCGGCGGCGAGCTCCATCCGGAGCTGGTCTTCATCTCCTACCCGCCCCTGGGGCGCACCGAGCCTGCGGGGATCCTGCGCATCGTCGATCCCGTGACGAACACGACCATCACGTCCCCCTCCGACGAGGCGGACCCGGGCGTGCTCGAGGCCACGGGGAACTTGGCCGCCGGCGACCTGGACGGTGACGGGCACAACGAGATCGTGGGCGCCGGAGCCTACGCTGGCACCTACGCCTACCGCAGCGACGGCTCCCTCATGTGGGAGGCGGCAACGCCCACCGCCGTCGACCGGGGTCTTCGCTACGAGCGCTCCATCGGCACCGCCCCGACCATCGCCGACCTGAACGGAGACGGTCACCCGGACGTGATTGTCGGCCACAACGTGATCGACGGCACGACCGGCACGCCCCTGTGGACGGGCAACACCGACACGGGCAAGGGCATCAACACCTTCCTCGGCCCCATCGCCTGCGTCGCCGACCTCGACGGAGACGGCAGCGACGAGGTCATCGCGGGACCGACCGCCTTCCACGCGGACGGCAGCATCTACTGGAACGACTTCGGCAGCGTGCCCGACGGGCTGTGCGCAGTGGCCGACATCTGGCCCAGCCGACCGGGCCCGGAAGTGGTCTTGGTTTCGGCTGGTTACGTGCGAATCCTCGACGGGCACACCGGAGAAGTGCTCTGGGTCGACGCCCTGGTGGGCCGGGTCGACCTCGCCCTGGGCGGCGCGCCCACCGTGGCGGACTTCAATGGCGACGGGCACCTCGAGATTGGGGTCGCCAACGGCAACGAGTACGGTGTCTACGACCCGCTGTGCACCGGCGCCGACATGCCGCACGGATGCGAGGCAAGGGGGCTCCTGTGGTCGTCGCCGACCTCCGACGCTTCGTCTTCGGGGACCGGTTCGAGTGTCTTCGACTTCAACGGCGACGGGCGCGCCGAGGTCGTCTACAACGACGAGCACTACTTCCGGATCTACGACGGCGTGACCGGGAACGTCCTGTTCCAGCGCCACAACTCGTCGCGCACGCGGACGGAGAACCCGACCATCGCCGACGTCAACAACGACGGCAACGCCGACATCATCTTCAGCGCCAACGCCGAGGCGTACTTCCTGCGCGACTGGTACACCGACCCGGGCGTCGAGGTGTGGGGCGACGCCCGAGGGCGCTGGGTCGAGGCGCGGCGCATCTGGAACGAGCACGCCTACCACATCACCAACGTGGACGAGAACGGCCACATCCCGGCCCACGAGGCGGCCACCTTCACGTCCTACCGGCAGAACGAGCGCGAGGGCGGCGATGTGCTGGCGGCACCCGACCTCTGGGGCGGGCACGGGAGCTTCACATGCCTCGGGTCAGGGCGGGCGCGGCTGACGGTCAACGTGCAGAACTGGGGGCTCGAGCGAGCCGGCGCCGGCATCGTCGTCGCCTTCTACCGCGGCGACCCCCAGCACGGGGGCATGCGGATGGGCGAGGCGACCACGACCACGGGGCTCGCGCCACGGGGCGGCTCCGAGCAGGTCACCTTCGACGCCATGCTGGGGCCCGACGTGCAGAGCTGGTACGCGGTGCTCGATTCTCCTGATGACGGACGGTCGGGGGGCGCGGTCGACGAGTGCCACGAAAACAACAACGAGGTCCTCATCTGGCAGCCGTCCTGTCCGTGAGGGCGCGCGGCCGGCGCCTGCTTGCCGCCGGGCGACGCCCCGTGCACGATCACCCCATGAGCGACCAGGACGACCCGCAGGGCAAGACGCCGTCGGAGCCTCCGTCGAAGGCGGGGCCGAAGGCCAAGGACGAGCTCTTCGAGGCGATCGACCACTTTCGCAGCGCCGCCAACATCCTGTTCGACCGGGCGACGAAGGACCCCACGGTCCAGAACGCGACGGCCGAAGCCGAGCGCCTCATGCAGAAGATCGGCGCGACGGCCGAGCCCTTGGCCCGCCAGCTCACGAGCGAGATTGGCCGGCTGACCAGGAAGATCTCGGATGCGGTGGAGGGCCGCCGCAAGAGCGACGCACCGCCTCCACCCGCCGACGACGACCAAGACTGACGGCGTTCCGGGCGGGCTGTCAGGATCAGAACAGGTCCAGGATCTTCTGGATGGGCGAGCCGCTGCGCAGCACGAGCCGCACGGCGCGCAGCATCGTGCGGTACTTCCGCTCGCCGTAGGGGTACCAGGTAGGCTCCCGGCGCGTGGCGATGCGGTCGTAGTTCACGTGACGGACCTCGCACATGGCACGCAGCCCCTCCTCGCCGTGGACGCGTCCGAAGCCGCTGTCCTTGACGCCGCCGAAGGGGGCCTCGGGTGCCCCGTAGGCGGTGAACACGTCGTTGACCATCACGACGCCGGCACGGACGCGCTCGGCGAGGCGCCGACCCCGGTCCCGGTTCTTGGTGAAGACGTAGCCCGCGAGGCCCAGGGGCGAGTCATTGGCCAGGCGCACCGCCTCGTCCTCGTCGCGCACCTTCATGATCGGCACGATCGGCCCGAAGGTCTCTTCGCGCATCACAGCCATGCCCTGGGTGCAACCGGCGAGGACCGTTGGCTCGAAGAACTGCCCCGGTCCCTCGCGACGCTTGCCACCGATCAGGAGCTGGGCGCCCTTGTCGAGCGCGTCGGCGATGAGGTGCTCGGCGACCTCGATCTGCTTCGGGAAGATGATGGCGCCGACATCGGTGCTCGCGTCGAGGGGATCACCCTGGCGCAGCTCGGCCGTGAGCTCCTTCACGCGCCCGACGAAGCGGTCGTAGATCACCTCGTGGGCGTAGACCCGCTCGACGCCGATGCACACCTGTCCGCTGTTCGCGAAGCCGCCGTAGACGACGGCCCGGGCCGTCCGTTCGATATCGGCATCCTCACATACGATCGCGGCGGCCTTACCCCCGAGCTCCATGGTGCAGGGAATGAGCCGCTCACCGCAGGCAGCCGCGACGCGGCGCCCAGTCGCAACCGCGCCCGTGAAGATGACCATGTCCGGGTGGGCGTCGATGAGTGCCGCGCCGGTGGAGCCGTCCCCGGTCACGACCTGGAAGAGGTCGGCGGCGAGGCCAGCGGCGTCGTAGATCTCCTTGGCGAGGAGCGCGACCAGGGGGGTGACCTCGCTCGGCTTGAGCACGACCGCGTTGCCTGCCAGCAGGGCGCTCACCGCGTCCGCCATGGGGATGACGAAGGGAAAGTTCCAGGGGGAGATGAGGGCGACGACCCCGCGCGGGACGTAGTGCACGTAGGAGCGCCGGTGCTTGAGCAGGTGGAGGTCGATCTCGCGGGGAGCGAGGATGCGCGGGGCGCGCTTGGCGAAGTAGCCCGCCAGGTCGGCGACGACCATCACCTCGTGGATGAGCGCCTCGGTGCGAGGCTTGCCGCACTCCCTGGCGATCAGGTCGACGATGTCTTCGGCGCGGTCGACCAAGGCGTCGCGAAAACGCACGACACGCTCGCAGCGCTCTTCGATCGGGAGCAGCGCCCAGGCCTTCTGGGCCTCGCGCGCCCGTGCGACCGCTTCGGTCACCTGACGCGCGCCGAGCACCGGCACCTCGCCGAGCACTTCGCCGGTCGCGGGCGCGTAGCTCACGAGGCTGGCGCGACCCTTGCCATTCCCCTCGGCCGCGACGGAAACACCTTCGACCCAGCCCATCGCGCTCCTCCGTTTCAGGAAGGGCACGCTACCACCGGCTCCCCAGCGCGGGCAATCGGACGCACGCGAGGAGGGCTCTGAGCCCCCTCGCGGCAGCGGACGAGCGTCAGAACACGTAGTCCTTGAGACGCGTGATGTCCTCGATCGCCTGCAGCTTCGCGAGCCCCGCCGTCTCCACCTGACGCACGCGCTCCCGCGTGAGGTTCATGATCTCGCCCACTTCCTCGAGCGTGATCCCGCCGCGATCGGCGACGTCGAGGGCGCAGGTTTCTGTCATCTCCCACACCTCCACGTCCGGGAAGTTGAGCTTGATGGAGCCCCGCACCGGATGGACGTCGAGGTAGAGGTGGTACTTGCACGACACGAAGGGGCAAGGTCGCTCCATGTCGACACACTCCGCCCGCGTGCGCGGCCTCCAGTAGTCGGTCTCGGGGTAGAGCATGCGCCCACGGTTGAGCTCGGCCTTGCTCAGGCGCCGGATCGAGATGGTCCGGGCGCGCTGACGGCTGCGGCGCTTGCGGCGTCCCCGGCGTTTGCCCGGGACCTCATCCTCCGGGGCGGCGGGCTCGATGGCCAGCGCGAGAGAGCCCTCCGAGGCTGCTCCTCCGCTCGGCCCCAACGCCTCGTTCACATCGACCTCTTCCCTCGAAATCCCCTGCTCTTCGGTCATCTTCCCTCCAATATCGGCCGTCGCCCACGGCCGCCCCCGAACGTTCATCCCATTGCCTCGATGGCGCGGCGCCCCTACACGACTGCGCGCGCCATTCGCGCGTGCATGGAGAGCCGCCTCTCGATCGACTCGAGCTTCGAGAGCAGATCGCTCCCGAGTGCTCGCGCTTCCTCGAGCGCCCTGGCGATGTGGGGATCGCTACCCGTTTCGCCGGATCGCTCTTCGATGGCGGCCGCGATGGCCGCGTAGACGCGCGCGAGCTGTCGCCCGAGCGCGTCGATGTCGCCGCGAACGAAGAGGAGCTCGCGCTGGATCTCCTCGATGGTGAAGCCCTGCCCCATGAGCCTTCGGATGTGGTTGATCTGCCGGACCACGGTGGCGGGGTAGAGCCCTTGTGAGCCGCGGTTCTTTCCCTTCCGGCCGACCCGCACGCTGCGCGGGAGGAGGCCGAGCTGGACGTACTTGCGGAACGTGGCCTCGGTCAGGCGCTCCCCACGGTTCGTGAACTCCTCCACGACCTGCTGGACGCTCATGCCCTTGTCGTGGCGGCGCTCGAGGGCCTCGAGCTCCTTGTCGGTCCAGGCCGTTCCCCGTCCTTCGGAGGTGCCTTTGACCGCTGCCTTGAATCGTCTCGTGAGAGTCATTTGAATCAGCGACGGCGAATGTATTCCATTCAAAAGAAACGTGTCAAAAAGAAAGTGAAGTTTTGGGACACATCCCAGGTGTGGATGCCATGGCCGCCGGAAAGCACAAAGATTTCTGCACGCGAGGCAGGCCTCGGAGGGACTCGGGGCGGGGCACGAGTCGATTGTTTCACGTGAAAGGCGATCTCGACGGCCCGCGACGGCCACCACGAGGCCCCGCCGTGGTGCAATCGCCCCGTCGGCCGGCGGGTGCTCGCCCGCGCGGGGCCTCCGCTGTGATGATGATCAGGTGGGCAGCTGGGGAAGGCCGAACGGGAGGCTGCCCCCGCCCTGTCCCGTGGTGGGCACGCGCGCCGAGGCGGCCATGCGCGAGCGCCCACCGACCACGTCACATGCCCACCACGCGCTCGCCTGTGCATGACGCCCGGGCCTCGGATGGGCAGCCTCCCGTTCGGCCATCTCCCGGGTGGATTGGCGCGGCCTTGCCTCGACGGTACGGGCGCGGCAGGCTCGGCAGCCCATGCCGTCTCGCCCTTTCCTGCTCTTCGCCCTCCTGCTCGCGGGCCTCTCGGCCGTCGGCTGCACGTCGAGGCACGGTCACGGCAAGACGGGGCAGCGCTGCAGCGCTGACACGGACTGCATGCACGGCCTGTGCGTGGCCGGCGTCAACGGCAAGGGGCCGGCCTGCACGGTGAGCTGCGCCAAGAGCGAGCAATGCCCCCACGGCTGGAGCTGCTCCGCCCTCACGAAGAACAACGTGCTCGTCTGCCGCAAGGGCGCGGCCACGCCCTTCGGGCAGTGAGGGCGGGGGCCACATCGATTGACGCCGAGCCGCTCACCCGCTACGAGGCTGTGGGCGCCACGAAACATGGACTTGCCGATCCGTCACCACGACGTTTCGCTCCGAGGCTTGCGCCTGCGCTACGCGGAGGCCGGCGAGGGGCCGCCGCTCCTGCTCGTCCACGGCTTCCTGGTGAGCCACGAGGAGTGGCTCCCGGTCCTGCCCATGCTCGCCCGCCGCTTTCGCTGCATCGCGCCGGACCTGCCCGGCGCTGGCAAGAGCGACAAGCCCGCCCCCGGCAGCTACCCCTACACACGCGAGGCCTTCGCCGAGACCCTGACCGATCTGCTCGCCTCACTCGAGATCGGCCGCGCCCACGTGGCCGGGCACTCCATGGGTGGCGCGGTGGCCATGACCCTGGCGGCGGACCATCCCGAGCAGATCGAGCGCCTGACGGTGATCGACAGCGAGTGCTACCCGTTCCCGATGCCCCTCAAGGGACGCCTGCCGACCCTTCCCCTCGTCGGCTCGCTCGTCTTCAAGGGGCTCTACCGGCGCCCCGTGTTCCGCGACTACTTCAAGAACGACGTGTGGAGCGGGCACGCGGGGTTCGACCCGGCGCGGGCCGACGCCTATTACGCGGACTTCACGCCGCGTCACTCCCGGCAGGCTGCCTACGAGGTGCTGCACCGCGCCGTGATGGACGTGGATGGACTGGCGCCGAAGATCGCGCGCATCGTGGCGCCCACGCTGATTGTGTGGGGGGACGAGGACCGGATCTTCCCCCCGAGCCTCGCGCACAGACTGGTGCGTGAGATCACGAACTCGCGTCTCGAGATCATCGAGCACAGCGGCCACGCGCCGAACGAAGAGCACCCGCAGCGGGTCGCCGACCTGCTCATCGCGCACCACGGCGGCGGAGAGGGCTGATGGACCCGAGGGCCTGGCGGCGGTTTCGGAAGAACAAGGGGGCGACCGTCGGCGCGGTGATGGTGCTGTTGGTCCTCCTCATCACGATCATCGGGCCCTTCCTCGCACCGCACGATCCGGACTACCAGTTCCCCGACGCGTTCCTCGCAAACGGGGCGCCCAAGGGCATCGGCGACTCGCCCAGGTTCCGGCTCGGCGCCGACAGCGTCGGTCGCGACGATCTTCGCGCCTGCTCTACGGCGGCCGCGTCTCCATGCAGGTGGCCTTCTTCTCGACGGGGCTGGCGGTGTTCCTCGGCCTCTTGATCGGGGTCGGCTCCGGCTACTTCGGAGGCGCCCTCGACTTCGTCAGCATGCGCGTGGTGGATGTGTTTCTTTCCTTACCGTTCCTGCTCATCGCCATCGCGATCAACCGCGTGATCAACAACCCGGCCCTCTGGACCATGTACGTGCTGCTCGGCGTGTTGTCCTGGACGACGCTCGCGCGCGTGGTGCGTGCCAAGACGATGCAGGTCCGGGAGATGGAGTACGTGCAGGCGGCCCGCGCCCTTGGAATGAGCCAGTGGCGCATCATCCTGCGCCACGTGCTGCCGAACGTGATGGGGCCCGTCATCGTTCTCGGAACGACGCTCGTGGCGCAGATGATCATCTTCGAATCGGCCATGTCGTTCCTCGGGCTCGGCGTGCAACCGCCGGCCTCCACCTGGGGAACGATGCTCAACGACGGCATGACGATGATTGGCTACGCCCCACGGCTGGTCGTGCTGCCGTCGGTGCTGATCGTCATCACGGTCTTCGGTTTCAACCTCCTCGGGGAAGGATTGCGCGATGCGCTCGACCCAAAGGAGTAGGCGTGCGCTCCCGCTGCTCGCGTCCCTCCTGGGCCTGGGGCTCGTCGCCCTACCTGGCTGCCCGGCGCCGCCCACGGGCCGCGCTACTTGGGCGCCGGACGCCAGGAGCCACACCACGGCGGCACCTTCGTCTTCTACCACGAGACCGACGTTCGAACCTTCGACCCGGCGATGGCCTTCGACGCAGCTCTCCGGCATCGGCGTCAAGCTGATGTTCAACGGGCTCCTCGACTACGACTACCACGCCCACCTCATTCCGAGCCTCGCAGCCTCCATGCCGTGGGTGTCGGCCGACGGCAAGACCTACCGCTTCCGGCTGCGGCGGGGGGTGAAGTTCCACAACGGCCGTGAGCCACGGCAGATGACGTGCGCTGGTCCATGGAGCGCATGCTCTCGCCCGCGCTCGGCTCGCCCGCCTTTACGTTCTACACGAACATCGCAGGGCTCCAGGCCTATCACGACAAGAAGGCCGCGCACATCTCGGGGATCCGCGTGCTCGATTGGTACACGATCGAGTTCACCCTCAAGGCCCCGGACCAGACGTTTCTCAATGCGATGGCCATGACCTTCGCCGACCCCGTACCGAAGGAGAACGTGAAGAAGTGGGGAGACCAGGTCGGCCGGCACCCCATCGGCACCGGTCCCTTCGCGATGGAGAGCTGGGAGCCCGGCGTCCGCATCACCTTCAAGCGCAACCCACATTACTTTGAGCCCGGCAAGCCCTACGTCGACCGGATGGTGTTCCTGCTGAACCTCGAGCGGCAGGCAGCCTACATGCGTTTCGCCAACGGCGAGCTCGATCACGATCACCGTTTCACGCCCGCCGACTACCTGGGGCTCTTCAACGCGAAAAAGTGGAAGCCCTACCGAGAGCAGAGCCCGATGGTCGACCTCTGGGGCATTGCCATGAATTGTCAGTTGCCCCCATTCGACAACGTGCATCTTGCCGGCGGGCGGTCGCCTTCGCCATGGATCGCAAGCGCTGGGCGAAATCGCGTCTATTCCTGATCATGCCCACGGGCCAGCCCATCCCGCACGGCCTGCTCGGCTGGAGCGCGAACCTCCGCGAGCGCCAGTACTACGACCTGGCCAAGGCGAAGAAGGAGATGCGCCTCGCTGGCTACCCGAACGGCTTGCGGAACCCGGTGACCCTGTGGAACACGCAGGGCGCGACCGCCAAGACGTACGGCGAGCTCTTCCAGGCCGACAT
>CAWHLB010000037.1:0-305562 GCA_963830115.1 uncultured delta proteobacterium | reverse complement strand
CCGCGAACTCCGAGCTGCACGCGCTCGTAATGCACCCGATGTTGCGACAGGACCCGAAGTGCGAGAAGGCGCAGTCGAGGAACTGGGAGACGAAGGACTGGGCGGCCGGGCACCCTTGCGCGATGGCGTTGGCCAAGCAGACCGCGTCGACGGGCGGGCTCGAGCCGAAGTGGATGCAGCCGAGGGCCTGGGAGACGACCTGAGCGCAGTTCAGGGCCGGGCAGGATCCGCAGTCGGCCGGGCAGTTCAGGCACGTCTCGAAGCCGCCTGCCGACTCGCACCTACCGTTGCCGCACACCGAGCAGGGGCCGCAGTCGCGGGAACAGCTCGCGCAGGTCTCGCCCGATCGGCACCGGCCGTCTCCACAACTGCTGCAGGCTCCACAGTCGGCGGGGCAGGTGAAGCAGTTCTCGGTGGACGGGTCGCAGGTGCCGTCGCCGCAGCTCGGGCACGCGCCGCAGTCCGGCGCACAGGTGAGGCAGTCTTCGCCGGCGGAGGCCTGGCAGTGGCCGTCGCCGCAGCTCGAGCACGTGCCGCAATCCTGGGGGCACGAGTCGCACGACTCGCTCGCTTGGCAAGTTCCGTCACCGCACCGGGTGCACAGGCCGCAGTCGGCGGGACAGCTCGAGCAGCTCTCGCTCCCCTGGCAGGTTCCGTCGCCGCAGCTCGAGCACAGGCCGCAGTCGCGCGGGCAGCTCGAGCAGCTCTCGCTCGCCTGGCAGGTTCCGTCGCCGCACGTGCGACACACGCCGCAGTCACCGGGGCAGGAGGTGCAGGACTCGCTGGGCTGGCAGGTTCCGTCGCCGCAGGTCGGGGCGCAGGGCCCGCAGTCGGTGGGGCAGGAGGTGCAGGACTCGGTGGGCTGGCAGGTTCCGTCGCCGCAGGTCGGGGCGCAGGGCCCGCAGTCGGTGGGGCAGGAGGTGCACGACTCGGTGGACGGGTCGCAGACCCCGTCGCCGCAGGTGGGGGTGCACGGACCGCAGTCGCCGGGGCAGCTCGAGCAGCTCTCGGTACGGTCGCAGGTACCGTCGCCGCAGCCCATGCACAGGCCGCAGTCGGCGGGACAGCTCGAGCAGCTCTCGGTGGGGTCGCAGACGCCGTTGCCGCACGTGCGGGGCGCGTCCACGTTCACGTCCGCGCTTGCGTCGTTCACCGCGCCGTCGGGACGCGCGGCGTCTTCGGGACCCAGCGGCAAGGACGAACGACCGCAGCCCGCCAGGGCGAGCAAGCTGAGCAGCAGGGAAAGACCTACGAGAGCACGGGACATCGTCGCCTCCGAGGCGCGCACAGAACACCTACGGCGCCGAGGGTACCCCATCGCGACCGTCCTTGTCTCCGGCGGGCGCACGGCCGCGGATCGGGGCCGGCGGGGCCGAGCAGGCTGAGGCGTGGCGACGGAGGCGCGCCAGTCGTCGTCGGCAGCCCGCACGGAAGCTGCTATCACAGGCCGGGTGTTCGCCGAGAACCACTACTACGGCCACTCCGCGATCCTGCGGGCCTACGCCGGGGTCGGGGGCGGCCGCGCCTCGCGGTGCGCCTGCAGCATGGCTGGGTGCCTGGGCCGGGTGTCCGCCCGGAGTGCCAGGGCGAGCCCTGGACCAAGCTCGTGTGGTCCCATCGCAACCTGGCCCAGGCCCGGGCCCTCGGGATCCCGTCGGTCGACTCCATCGGGGCGCCCTTCCTCTACCTGCCGGAGGTGGCGGACGCGGCGCCGAGCCGCGGGGCCCGGAGCCTGCTCGCCGTTCCCTTCCACAGCTGGGAGCAGGAGCAGGTGGTCGGCGACTTCGAGGCCTACGCGGACGCCCTCGCCACCCTCGAGCGCGACGGCTTCTCCCCCATCACCGTCTGCCTCTACCACGTCGATCACCGAGACGCGTCCCTCCGGGAGCGGTTCACGCGACGCGGCTTCGAGGTGGTGACGATGGGGCCGCGCGACGGCAACCCGAGCTTTCTCGTGCGCCAGCGGGAGCTCATCCGCGCGCACCGCTACGTGACCTCCAACCGGGTCGCGACCGTCGCCTTCTACACGCTCGTCAGCGGCCGCCCGTTCTTCTTCCACGGGCCCGTCTTCGGCGTGAGCGGGACCGACGATCCGCGCGGTGAGCGCTTCGCCGAGTGGCAGATGCGGGAGCTTGGTGCGCTCGCTTACGACGTGTTCCGCGACACGGTGGAGCGCGCCATCGGCGAGCGGGAGCTGGGGCTCGAGTACAAGCGGCCGCCAGAGGAGATCGGGCGCCTTCTCGGTTTCGGGGCGATGGGGCCCGCGCTCCGGCTCGGGCTACGCGCACGCATCGCCGCCTGGGACGCCCGCGCCGTCGTCGCGCGCGCGCTCGGACGCGCCGCCGCCGAATAGGGCCCCGGCCGATCAGCGGCGACGGCGAAGGGCCAAAAGCTCCTGTCCCGTGACGAAGCGCGTCGCGAAGAGGGCGACGATCGCGACGGCGAGGAGCACGAGGTCGAGGCCGATCTCGGCGCCCCAGCCGATGCCGAGCCGATCGAGCGACAGGCCCGCCACGCCCGCAGCGACGACGATGAACGCGAGCTTGGTGAGGCGTCGGCGCTCGAAGGGCAGGTCGGTCAGGCGATTGGCGGCCCAGCGTGTTCCGGCGAGCAGCACGAGGTAGCCGACCAACGTCGCCCAGGCCGCGCCCGCGATGCCCCAGCGCGGGATGAGCACCACGTTGAGCCCCACGTTGACGATGGCGGCGGTGCCCGTGATGAAGGGCAACAGGCGGTTGTCGCGCTGGTAGAAGAGGGCGCCGACGTAGACGTAGTAGAGGCCCTGGAAGATGCCACCGATGCCCAGGATGGGCGCGACGAGAGCCGCGCCCGCGTACCCCGGGCCGAAGAGACCGTGCACCAGGGGGCTCGCGAGGATCGTGGCGGCGAGAGAAGCGAGGGCCACGCCCGCGACGAAATAGGTGATGGTGCGTCCGACGAAGGCGCGCTGGGCCGGGTCGCCAAAGGCGCGCGTGAAGACCGGGACCCAGGCGCGGTTGAGCGACGTGGCGACGAGGTTGACGGCCTCGATGAAGGCGTAGGCCGCGGTGTAGACGCCGACGGCGCCGATGCCGAGGTAGTGCTCGATCATGAAGCGGTCGGCGAGGGCGAGCACCCAGTGCGAAAGGAGATGGGGGACGAGGGGGAGGCTGAAGGCGAAGGCCTTGCCGAGGTCGCGCCTCGACCAGCCGAGCCCCGCGTGGCGGAAGCTGTGGGCGCCGAGGAAGACGCCGACGACGAAGACGCTGGCGAAGCGCGCGAGGAAGAGGCTCGTGGCGCCGAGGTGCGTCGTGGCGACGAGGCCGACGGACGCACCGAGGAAGATCACGGTCCCGGCGGCGCGCACGGCCACGTAGGGCGAGGAGGCTTCCTTCGCGATCCACGTGGTGGTGGGGACGACGCTGAAGATCGTGAAGAAGGCGGTCCAGACGATGAGCAGCCCGTCGGGGCGGAACGCGACCGCCGGGGCGATCTTCGAAAGGAGCCAGGGGCCCACCAGGCTGAGCAGGATGCTGAGGCCGAGGGACCAGACGAGCAGGAACGTGAAGATCGACGACTGGAAGCGGCGGCGCGCGATCTCGTCGTGCTCGTGATCGTAGAAGAAGCGGTTGATCGCACCATGGAGCGCCGGGTTGTAGAGGTAGTTGAGGCCGGTCAGGAGGAGCAGGCCGAGGCCCCAGATGCCAAGCTCGCGGGTCGGCAACAGCCAGGTCAGCACCGGCGCGAGCACGGCCGAGAGCACCTGCAGCAGGCCCTCGCCAATCGCGTAGACGCCCGTGTTGCGGAGCATGCGGCGGCCACGCTCGGCGGCCGCGCCGGGTGAAGCCGTCGTGCTCGTGCTGCCGGCTTCCTCGCCCATCGTCCCGCTCGTGCCTTCGCTCGCCCGCTCCGTCACACCAGCATGCCGGCGACGGTGGCGGTCATGCAGGCCGCGAGGGTGCCGCCGATCATCGCACGCATGCCGAGGCGCGCCAGATCGCTTCTGCGGGTCGGGGCGATGCCGCCGATGCCGCCGATCTGGATGGCGATGGAGCTGAAGTTCGCGAAGCCGCACAGGGCGTAGGTGACGATGACCTTGCTGCGCGGCGCGAGGGCCACCCCGGCGCGCAGGTCCCTCGCCAGGTGCAGGTAGGCGATGAACTCGTTGAGGACCATCTTCTCGCCCAGCAGTTGCCCGACCGTGCCGCAGTCGTGCCAGGACACGCCCATCAGGAAGGACAGGGGCCAGAACACGTAGCCGAGGATCTTCTGCATCGTCCACGGCTGAAGGACCTGGTGGCCGACCCACGCGTTGTACCACTCGGCCGGAAGCCCGAGCAGGAAGTTGATCATCGCGACCAGGGCGATGAAGGCCAGGAGCATGGCGCCCACGTTCAAGGCCAGGCCGAGACCCTCGCCCGCGCCGCGCGGCGGCCGCGTCGATGACGTTCGCGTCGACTTCGGCCGACGTCGAGCCGCACGGCTGCCCGCCGTCTTCGACTCCTCGGTTTCCGGGACCATCACCTTGGCGATGACCAGCGCCGCCGGCGCGCTCATGACGCTGGCGGCCATCAGGTGGCCGGCGATGTCGGGGAAGTGGGGCCGGAGCATCATCACGTAGGCTGCCATCACGCCGCCGGCCACGGTGGCGAAGCCCGCCGACCATCACCGCCATCAGCTCGACTGGGTCATGCTCTCGACGTAGGGGCGGACGACGAGCGGCGCCTCGGTCTGGCCGACGAAGATGTTGGCCGCCGCCGAGAGGGTCTCGGCGCCGGAGGTGCCCATCGTGCGCTGCATGACCCAGGCGAAGCCCCGCACGAGCCGCTGCATCACGCCGAGGTGGTAGAGCACGGCCATCAGCGACGAGAAGAAGATGATGGTCGGCAGCACGTTGAGGGCGAAGGTCGTCTGCTGGTCGACGTACTTGCCGAAGATGAAGGCCGAGCCTTCGTGCGTGAAATCGAGCAAGCGGGTGACCACGTCGTTCAGCAGGCGGAAGAGCGCCATGCCCACCGGCGTCTTCAGCACGAAGAGGCCGAAGGCGAGTTGCAGGCCGAGACCCCAGCCGACGATGCGCCAGGGGATGACGCGCCGGTTGGTGGACATGAGCCACGCGAGCCCGACCATGGCGAGCAGACCCACACCGGACATGAAGCGCTGCCAGAGCGGAACGGGCGGGGCGCCCTCGCCCACGGTCGTGACATGGATGGGCGCCGGGGTCGTCGCGGACGCGGCGCCATGGGTCGCAGCCGGGTGGGCCGTGCCGTGGGAGGCCGCGGCCGTGCCGCCGTCCTGAGCCTCGAGCGTCGTCCCCGGCCCGCCGAGGGCTGCGAGGACGAGGGCTGCGACGGCGGCGATGGCGAGCGGTCCACCGAGCTTGCCGAGGCGTGGGGAGCGTCGTCCGCGCACCGTCGCTCCGTACGGCTGTTGCGGCCCGGAAGGCTGCTCGACCGCCTCCTTCGCCCTGTCCTCGTCGGCCTCCACCGTCACTCGCGGTACATCGTTTCGATCGTGTCGGCGAAATGGTCGTACACGACGGAGCGCTTGATCTTGAGGGTCGGGGTCAGCTCGCCGTTCTCGATGGTGAAGGGGCGTCCGAGCACCTCGAACTTCTTGATCTGTTCGACGCGCGCCACGTGCGAGTTGACGTCGTCGATCAGCTTCTGCAACTCGCCGAGGATCGCCCGGTCGCGGTGTGCCTCGGCGACGGGCACACCGTGCTCCCCGGCCCAGCGGCGGTCGCGTCGGAGTCGAGCGTGACGAGCGCCGTGAGGTACTTGCGCCGGTCGCCGATAACCACCGCCTCGCGACCACGAGCGGGTGGTTCTCGATGCGCGGCCTCGATGTTCTTGCGGCGCGATGTTCTTGCCGCCGGCGGTGATGATGATGTCCTTCTTGCGCCCGGTGATGGACAGGAAGCCCTCCGCGTCGAACTGGCCGAGGTCGCCCGAGCACAGCCAGCCGTCGACGAGCGTTTCGCGCGTGGCGGCCTCGTCCTTGTGGTAGCCGAGGAACACGTTCGGGCCGCGCACCAGGATCTCGCCGTCGTCGCCGATCTTCACCTCGACGCCCGGGACCGGGCGCCCGACGGTGCCGAGACGGAAGGAGTCGGGGAGGTTGAAGCTCGTCGGCCCCGTGTCCTCCGACTGGCCGTAGATCTCGAGGACCACGATGTCGAGGCCGCCGAAGAACTCGAGCACCTCCCGGGCGATCGGTGCCGCGCCGCTGATGCAGACCTTCGCCTCGGCGAGCCCGATGGCGCCCTTGATCTTGTCGAAGACCAGCTTGCGCGCGAGGGCGTACTGCAGTGCGAGGGTGCGCTCGGGCTGATCGCCGCGGCTGCGCAATGTCGTGACCTTGGTGCCGACGCCCATCGCCCAGTCGACGAGCTGCTTCTTCACGCCGCTGGTCTCGGCGAGGCGCCCCGCGATGCCGGCGTGGAACTTCTCCCAGATGCGCGGCACCCCGAAGAAGACGGTCGGCTGCACCTCCTTGAGGTTGTCGGCCACCCTCTCGATGGACTCGGCGAAGTAGACCTGACCCCCGATCGTGATGGGCAGATGGAGCGTGAAGACCTGCTCGGCGATGTGGGACAGGGGCAGGTAGGAGAGGCTGCGCTCGCCTTCCCCGACGTTGATCATGAGGTGCGCGAGGTCGGCGGTGAAGGTGAGGTTCCGGTGCGAGAGCATGACGCCCTTGGGTGGGCCCGTCGTGCCGGAGGTGTAGATCAGGGTCGCCACGTTTCCGGGCTCGAGCGACTCGACCCGCTCGCGCAGCACGCCGTCCGAGACCTCGTCGCCCTTGGCCAGGAGCTGCTCCCACGACATCGTGTCCGCGAGGCGCGGCGCCCCCTCCATCGTGACCACGTGGCGGAGCCGCGTGAGCTTCGGTCGCTCCGCCTGGACCTTCTCCCACTGCGCCTCGTTCTCCACGAGCACGAGCGGTGCCTCGGCGTGGTCGATGATGTAGCCCACCTCCTCGGGCGAGCAGGTCGTGTAGATGCCCGCCGGTGCGCCGCCCGCCGCCATGCACGCCAGGTCCAGGGTCACCCACTCGGGTCGGTTGGCGCCGAGGATGCACACGGTCTGACCGCGCTCGAAGCCGAGGGCGATCAGGGCCTTGGCGACGCGGCGGACCTCGTTGGCGTAGCTCTCCCAGCTCGTCGCACGCCACACGCCGCGCGTGCGCACGAAGTACGCCGGGCGGTCGGGTTGCCTCTTCGCTCGGTCGAACAGGCGGGAGGGAATCGTGTCGGCGGCCATGCGTTCTCCCCCGGGCTCGAGGACGGCGCCGTGCTCGCGGCAACGGGCCCGGGCGCGGGATGATAGAGCAAAGCGTCGGGGGCGGCGAGGTGTTGCGGCGGCCCCCCAGGACGGCGTCCCCCGGTGCCCGATCAGCAGGTGCAGGGCATCGTGCAGGCGGTGCAGTCAGCGCTCCACTGGCAGGTCGGGAGGCAGAACTGCCACATCCCCGTGCCACAGCAGCGATAGTTGGAGCCCATGTCCGTTGACCCAGGAGCGACCCGGAAGCAGGCGGCCCCGGGCTTGAGCTTGCACCCCGACCAGGTGCAGTCCGGCTGGCATGTCTGCTCGCCGCAGTCGTCGGCGGGCGAGCACGGCTCGGTCGTGCCCGGTGCGCACGCTCCGTCCCCCATGCACATGCCGTAGTCGCCCCAGGGGGCCCACTGGCACGTCGCGGGGTCGCAGCTCCGGGTGCGCGTCTGGGTGCCCGCGTTGCAGTTGCCGCAGGAGCGGCTGTCGGTCTGGGTGTCGCCCGGTCTGCAGGCCGCCGTGGTGTCGCACGTGCCGAAGTCGCCGTAGGCGCCCCAGGTGCATGCGTCGGTGCACTCGCGCACCCGGCTGTGGGTGCCCTCGCCGCAGTCGCCACAGCTCTCGGTATCGGTGTCCTCGGCCATCGGCGCACACTCGCCGTTGCCCATGCACTGGGCCGTCCCCCAGGTGCAGTCCGAGAGGCAGGTCCGCGCCAGGGTCCCGCAGTTACCGCAGTCGCCGCCCACGTCGATGGCTCCGGGACTGCACACGCCCGAGCTGCAGGTCCCGTCGTTGACGAAGCGCTCGCCCTGGCACACCTGGCGCTGCACGCCACAGCGTTCGCAGGGGACCAGACGGGGCGCCGTTCCCGCGATGCAGGTGCAGTCGGTCGGCGCAGTGCACGGCATCCAGGCTCCGTCGACGCACTGCTCGATGCCGGGCGCGCAGGCGCTCGAGCACGCGCGCTCGGCCATCCTTCCGACCAAGGGGTCGTTGTCGTCGCAGTCCAGAGCGGAGGCGATGCCGTCGCCGTCCAGGTCGTCCCCTTCCATCACGCACTGACCGCTCGCGCACACCATGGGCGCCACGCAGGGAGGGTCGCAGACGCGCCGCACCGAGCTGTCGAAGCCGTGGCCGCCGTCCCGACCGGTCTGCGCCGTCCCTCCGCAGGCAGGGGCCACGAGGGCGAGTGCGATGAACGCGAGCGAGGGCAGGGCCCGTCGCAGGAAAGGAAGCACCACCAACTCATTATTGCCACGCCGGCGATCGGCGGCCAACCGATCGGCCACGGGCCAATTTGTGCTAGAGGTTCAGGGCAGCGGTTCGGACCCGGAGGAGTGGCCGAGCGGTCGAAGGCGGCGGTCTTGAAAACCGCTGAGCCCGTAAGGGTTCCGGGGGTTCGAATCCCTCCTCCTCCGCCAAAAATGGCCCGAAAACGCAGCCGATGGGGCGCGATCGGGGCCGGCGGTTTTCCCCGGCAGAAACGGCTGGCCACGATCGTTTTGCCCGTCCTTTGCCCGTCGGCGGGCAAACGCGCCTCGGGCCACCCGGCCGCCCCTCTTGCCGGCGCGGAACCCCTGCCGCACACTGGCTAGCGATGGCAACCAACGTCACGCGACGGCGCTTCACGGCTGTGATCACGCATGAAGGCGACTGGTACGTGGCCCAGTGCGTCGAGGTGAACGTCGCCTCCCAGGGTCCGACGCCGGCGCAAGCCGTCGACGCCCTTCGTGAAGCCTTGGAGCTTCGCTTCGAAGGCGAAGACCTGCCGGAGCTGCCGCAGGTCGAGCACTTCGAGGTCGCGGTCTGAGCCTGCCGCAGGCATCCGGTCGCCGGGTCGTGCGCGCCCTGCGGAAGCTCGGCTTTGAGCGAACCGGTGGCAAGGGCAGCCATGTGAAGCTGCGCCGCGGATCGTGCGTCGTGATCGTGCCCATGCACTCCGAGCTCGCGCCCGGCACCATGCGCTCGGTGCTCGAACAGGCGGGCATCGACGCCGAAACGCTACGCGACGCGACGCACTGTAGAACAACACGCCGTCTTGGCGCCGCGCTTGACGCTCCCCGCGTCCCGACCGAGGATGGCCACCGTGCGTGTGTGGGGGAGCCTACTTACGGGGATCGCGCTGGTCGTGGCCGGATGCGGCAGCCAAGCCGAGTGCAACGACGCGACGGGCACCTATGCCGTGTCGGGAACGTTCATTTCTGGCACGGATTGCGGCAGCCCGTTTCCGAACGGAGTGAAAGCCCTCACGTGGGGCGGCGTGCCTTCGTCCGATTGCGAGGGCTCGCGCACCGTGTCGCCCGACCGCTGCGACCTCGACATCGACCTGACGTGCCACACGACCACGAAACTGGGGCGACGGTCTACGGACGCATCATGGGCGCCCTGAGTCAGCACCTCGACAAGAATGGGCACATCACCATCGATTGATGGACCGGTGATGCTGCGCCTCCGAGATGACACCGGCACCGTGCTGTGCGAGGGGACGTGGGAAGTCACGTTCACACCGATTTAATGTCCGAGAAGACACTGCCAGCCTCGACTGGCCCACTGGCTCCTCCTCCGCCCCTTTCCGATCGTGCGGTCGGGCTGACCTCGAAGGGCGGCGGGCCGGTCCTGCCGCCCGGCGGCCGAACCGTCGGTCCCGGGGCGGTTCCGCAATGGGCTTGCAGGCGCCGCCCACGGCATTAGGCTGGCACGCCAGCGCCCCCCTCGGGGTGGGCTTCGATAGGGAGGACGGGATGACTGAAGCGGTGGACAAGATCCTGGCGAGCTATGCCGGAGAGCCCCCCGGGGTGATCGGGAACCTTCGCCGGTTCATGACGACTGGGCGTCTCGCCGGCACCGGGAAGATGGTCATCCTCCCGGTCGACCAGGGCTTCGAGCACGGCCCGGCCCGGAGCTTCGCCCCGAACCCCGCAGGCTACGATCCGTTCTACCATCCGCGCCTCGCCGTCGAGGCCGGGTGCGCGGCCTACGCGGCGCCCCTCGGTTTCATCGAGACCGTCGCCCACGAGTTCGCCGGCACGCTCCCGCTGATCCTCAAGATCAACAACAGCGACATGCTCGGCGGTCCGTCGACCCCATGCTCGGCCCTGACCTCCTCGGTGGACGACGCGCTCCGGCTCGGCTGCTCCGCCATCGGCTTCACGATCTACCCGGGCAGCGGCCTGCGCAACGAGATGTATGAGCAGCTCCGCGACGCCATCCGCGAGGCGCGGCGCGTCGGGCTGCCGACGGTCGTCTGGTCCTACGCCCGCGGCAGCATGTCGAAGAAGGGCGAGACGGCCGTCGACATCATCGCCTACGCGGCGCACATCGCCTGCCAGCTCGGCGCCCACATCGTCAAGGTCAAGCCGCCGACGGAGCTCATCGAGGAGGACGAGGCGCGCAAGCACTACGAGGGCATCCCCCACGCCACGCTCGAAGAGCGGGTGCGGCACGTGGTGCAGTCGTCCTTCGACGGGCGGCGCATCGTGATCTTCTCCGGCGGCGCGGCCAAGGGCACCGAGGCGGTGCTCGAGGAGATTCGCGGCATCGCGGCCGGGGGCGGCTACGGCTCGATTGTGGGGCGCAACGCGTTCCAGCGGCCGCACGACGAGGCGGTGCGGCTGCTCACCGACATCATGGACATCTACGCGAAGCAGGCCTAGCGGCGCGTAGCGGCGGCTCGAGTCGGCGCGCCCGTGCGTCGGCTCGCACCGACCGCCCCTCAGCGGCGGCGCCGGCGCAGGACGATCGCGAGGCCGAGGGCGAGACCGGCGAGGGTCGCCAGGGAGCCGTTGCGGTCCGCTTCGCCGAGGGCGCAGCTCTGACAACCGGCGTGGCCCGTGGGAGCGAGGTCCGTCTCCTCGGAAGCGGGCGCCACCTGGGCGGGCGGGGTCACGGGCGTGACGCCCGCGCCGAGGACGGTTCGGTCCGGGTCGGCGTCGGCCGTGGCCTTGGTACCGCCGCAAAGGCCGACACGCAGGTCAGCGCCGTGTCGCGTGGCGTAGACCACATAAGAGGCGCCTCGCTGGAACGGGTAGCCGCAGGCGGCCGACGACGAGCTCGTCAGGACCGTGGCGTGCTCGGCCGATCCGCCCTTCCACCACTGCACGACCTCGAAGTGTACGCGAAGGGTGGCGGGGTCGATGTCGGCCCGGCCGATGCGCTCGATGGACGTCACCTGTCCTTCGAAGACCGCGGCCGCCCGGTCGCGCGCCTGGGCCGGTGTGACGGGGGCGCACGAGCAGGCGTGGGCCGGGGCGGGGAGGGCGGCGACGAGCAGGGCGGCGACGAGCAGGGCGGCCGACGCGGCGGTCAGGATCGCGCAGGGCGTGCGGCCGGCAGAACGTGCGATGCGGGCGTGCATGATTCTCCCAATAAGCATCTCCGCGCGCTTCTGGGCAAGCGCCCCCCGCCCGGGCCGCTCCGGCGTCCACGAGGTGGCCGGGGCGCCCGTTGACAGGTCACGGACGTCCCGCTACATACTCGCCTCCCTTTTCGGGGCCCCCTGCCCCGATTGACAGACGACTCTGGAGAGGTGGCCGAGTGGTCGAAGGCAACCGCTTGCTAAGCGGTCGTACGGTCAAAAGCTGTACCGCGGGTTCAAATCCCGCCCTCTCCGCCGGGCGCCGCGGCGCTTGACGAACGGGGCGGGCCGACTAAGCTCCGCTCGCCTCTGCAGCCATAGCTCAATTGGATAGAGCACCGGTCTACGGAACCGGGGGTTGGAGGTTCGAATCCTCCTGGCTGCGCCACGTGCGCCCTCCGTCGTCATGAAGCAGACGATGCCCGACGACGAGTGGCTCATGCTCGAAGCGATCGCCGAGGCACGGCGCGCCGAGGCCCTCGGCGAGGTGCCGGTCGGCTCCGTCTTCGTGCAGGACGGGCGCATCATCGCGCGCGGTCACAACCTGCGCGAGCGCTCCCAGGACCCGACCGCCCACGCCGAGATGATCGCCCTTCGCAAGGCGGCGGTGCGCCTCGGGACGTGGCGTCTTTCGGGCGTCACCTGCTACGTGACGCTCGAGCCGTGCCCCATGTGTGCGGGGGCCCTGGTGAACGCGCGGGTGGACCGGGTCGTGTGGGGCTCGGACGACCCGAAGGCCGGGGCCACGCGGACCCTTTTCCGCATCGGCGACGACCCGCGCCTCAACCACCGCTTCGAGGGACTCGGCGGCGTCTCGGCGGACGCCTGTGGGGCCCTGCTTTCGGGCTTCTTCGAGCGCATCCGGGCGGGCCGCGGATCCCGTTGACACCCGTGGGCTTCTCTCCTAGGTTCCGCCGCGGAGAGCTGGCCGAGTGGTCGAAGGCGCTTGATTCGAAATCAAGTGTGCCGGTGACGGTACCGCGGGTTCGAATCCCGCGCTCTCCGCCAGCGGGGCTCCCCGCCGATCTTTGAACACCAGGCACCGACGGAGAGGGACCGTGCGCCCGAGCAGCGGGCACGGCCCAGGGCATCGCCCCGCGATTCGTTCGTTCTGGAGAGGTGACCGAGCGGTCGAAGGTGCACGCTTGGAAAGCGTGTGTACCGAAAGGTACCGCGGGTTCGAATCCCGCCCTCTCCGCCGCAGCCGGTGCAAACACGTTTAGGCTCAGGCGTCCGTTCGAGACGCCCTCATGGTCCCGCCAACGCTGACCCGAGAACCCCGCCAGGCCCGGAAGGGAGCAACGGTATCGGACCCCAGCGTGTGGCGGGGCCTTCATTTTAAGGGCCGGACGAAGACCCCCGCATCCGCGAACGGCGCGCCGAGGAGCTTCCTTGGCTCGTTTCGGACGAGGCCCCACACCAGGACGCTTGTACGCTCGCGTCGGGGGCGATTCGGCGCCGTCTGTTGCGCGTTTAGCGAGGATGAGATGACAACAATCCCCGAGGCATTGTTAGGGGACGCGCCCCCGTGGCTTCACGCTTGCGACATGAGCCCCTCTGCCGCGGCGAGGCTAGTAGCGGCGATCCTAAGTCCGCTCCGGGTTTCCGTGGAGGTCGACGAGGGTCCATGGAAACTGGTCGATGACCATGTCGACGAGCTTGTCGCGCTGGTCGCGGAAGGGGGTCTTCTCCCAGCGCGAGCCGTGGCCGGCCATGTCGAGCCACCAGAGGTGGACGGTGTCGCGCCGAAGGCGGAAGTGCTTGTAGGGGGCGTCTTCGGGGC
The DNA here is from genome assembly GCA_963830115.1 of uncultured delta proteobacterium. GTDB lineage: Bacteria > Myxococcota_A > Polyangia > Polyangiales > CAWHLB01 > CAWHLB01. The sequence goes on along the minus strand of CAWHLB010000037.1, from coordinate 292,172 downwards.
CGGACTCGACGATGACCGATGCGCCGTGCTTGCGAGCACGTAGGTGCGTCAGCCCGCGATCGTGCAGGCGCTGTTCGACCGCGGGCGGGTCCCAAGTTTCGGCGTGGAAGCGGGGCATCGGGCTTTCAGGCGGCCCGACGATGTTGCCTCGGCTGAACACGCCACGTCCACCGAAAGGGATGGCGTTCCACGTCGTTCCAGTAGCGAATGAACGCGTTGACGGCCTGACGTTGGCGCTCTTTCGTCCCGAAGTCGCCGTGCTGCAGGATGCGACGGTGGAGGATGGAGAACCAGATCTCGACCTGGTTCATCCACGAGGCGTGCTTGGGCGTGTAGACGAAGTGGAACCGGCCTCCATGCTGCTCGTTGAAGCGCGCCCAGCGCTGTTCGCTCTTGCTGTCGCAGTGCGTGTTGAGGTTGTCCCACACCACGTAGACCTCTCGACCGCGGTACCGTCGTGCGATCTCGCTCATGAACGACAGGGTCGCCTTCGCCGTTCGCTTGGGCACGACCCGGCCGACGACGCGCCCGCTGCGGATATCGAAGGCCGCGATCAGTTGCTGCACGCCGTGTCGCTTGTACTCGAACTCCTGTCGCAGAGCGCCATCGCGAGGGTCCACGTGGTTGGGGTCGAGTCGCTCGAGGACCTGCATCGGCTTCTCGTCGACGCACAGGACCACGGCGCCCGGGGGCGGCTCGAGGTACAGCTGGCAGACCCTCTTGGCCTTCTTGTCGAAGTCGGGATCGGGGCTGTGCAGCCACTGCCGTATTCGGTGAGGGCGAAGCTCTGCGTTGCGGAGAATCCGTCCGACCTCGCTCACGCTGAGCCGATGACCGGTCAGCCGCTCCACGTGTTCGGCCAGCGCGTCGCGCGTCCACACCTCGCGGAACGGAGTGAAGACGCCGTCAGGCCGGTCGCACGCGATCTGAACCAGCCGGCAGCGAACCCAAGTCGGCACCCTCGCCGGACGGCCGGACCGCGTCGCGTCGTCCAGCGCGGCGATCGTCGGGTTTGCACGAAACCTCGCCTTCCATTTGCGCACACTGCGAGCCGACCAGCCGAGATGCCGCGCGATCGCCGTCGTGCCCATCCCCGCCCGCGCCAGCAACAATGCCTGCGCCCGCTGCACCGTCACGAACGGCGCTCGATGTCGCCGGACGAGCTTCTTCAGCTCGCGACGAAGACCGCCGCGACATCCGCAGCGGCTCGGGTGCTGGACCTCGCGCCACGTCGATCGGATCGACGCTAGCCCGCAGATATTCACCAAACCCGGATCGAACTTCGGGCCGGGGGTACTAGTGCTTTCCGCCGGCGAGACTCACCCCAAGTTGGCGGTCCGAATCTTGCGTGGAATGAAGATGAGGACCCTCTCTGGCGTGTTTGACGAATTCGCGGCAGCACTACAATTTCCGCCGTACTTTGGCGAAAACTGGGGCGCGTTTGACGAATGCATCGAGGACCTCGAGTGGTTACCCGCCACGGGGTATCTGCTCTTGCTGATCGACGCCACAGAGCTTCTCGTCGACGAAGAGAACGCCGAGAAGCACATGTCAGCGCTCGTGAGGGTTCTGGAGAAGGCGGCCGGGCATGGTCGACTCCGGTCGCTGCAGGCGAGTACTGGGACCGCGGCCCCAGACCGTTTCACGTCATCTTCTCGTCCTCGCTGATTGGGGCTGAGGAGCTTCGTGCGAAGCTCGAGGCGGCAGGGGCAAGGGCAGCAGTGCTGCCTCACATCGATGGATAGTGGCCGACTCCGTCCTCGCTGGGGCGGCGGTGGCGAGGGGCTCGGTCCGACGTGGCAACTCCAGCATCTAGTCGGCCACGAACTACCATTCCGACGATCACTACGCTTCATTCACGAGGATCCGATGATAGCCATTCCCGAAGCCCTACTGCGACCAGCTCCGCCTGGCTGCACGTTTGCGCGATGAGCCCGTCTGTTGCTGACAAACTGGTTCTTGCTGTCGGTGAGACTCATGGAGAGTTTGCAGTTCGCATCCTGCGCGGCAAAGGATGCGCACCACCCAGGGCGTGTTTGACGAAGTAGCGGCCGCGCTACAGTTTCCTCTGTACTTCGGTGAAAACTGGAACGCGTTGGATGAATGTATTGCGGATCTAGACTGGTTGAATGCTGATGGATACCTTCTTCTAATAGTCGATGGGCTCGAGGTCCTTGCCGCTGAGGAGGAAGCTCGCAAGGAGCTGTCGATCCTGGCGCGCATCCTGGACAGCGCGGGGGAGGAGTGGTCTGCTCCGGTTTCTGCGGGCGAAGCATGGGATCACGGTCCGAGGCCATTCCACGTCGTCTTCTCAGCATCGGCAATGGACTTGCCAGCGCTGAGTGAGGCCCTTGGGGTCGCTGGCGCACGGTTCTCGGATCTCGGTACGATCCACGACTGAGGCTTCGGACGGCGCCCGATCCAGATGCAAGCTCGCCGCTTCCAAGGCTTGATGGACAGCAATGAGCGCAAGCAATTGCTCGATAGCGTGGCGGCAACCGGCGGAACCGATGAGGAGGCGAGCGCCTTACTGTCGGAGTTCTTTGCTGGATACCCATTTGAGAGGCTCGTTATACTTCTCGAGAGTTCAAACGAAGATGTGGTAAGGACGGGGGCGTACATCCTCTCGGAGCTGGGTAGTGCGGCCCGGCCCTTGATCGGCCAAGTGTCGCAACTGTTGCAACACCCATGCAAGTCAGTGCGATTTGATGCGATCGATCCGGTCATCGTCTGTGCTACAAACGAGAACGGTGGCTGATTGCCCAGGTAGTCGACCTGCTCCGAGACCCCGAGCCGAGTGTTCGATGGAAGGCCACCGATGCCATTACGCGAATGACGTCGGGACAGTTGGCTGCCGCCGCTTCGCACGTCCGCGATACGGCGTTGAAGAGAGGGTTTCGGTGGCTATTGGAAGACGGGGATGGTCGCCGAACGGACAACGGGCGAGTGAAGGCCAAATTGGCGAGCGACGACGGGGTCGACAGAAGGCTGGGCCTGATAGCGGCGGTGCGACGGGCGAGTAACGACGAGACCGATCTGCGACTTGCCGCAAGGGCGGCAATGTCCCGGGCGGTGTTGAAATTCGCGACGGTTCCTCGTTTCGGATCGGCGATCTACGCGACAGCGACCTCCTGATCAACCTTGCCGTCCAGGCGGGCGTCGTTCGCCCGCAGGGCGGCGACCAAGTGCTTCATGCCCTTGTGGCCGCGTAGCGCACGGAAGCTCGTGGAGCGCTCGATGACGGCCGCGCCGACCCAGCGGAGGATCATCCCGCCGCCGCGCCATCGCTTGACGCGTCCGATCACGTCACGGACTCCGCCGTTGAGGTTCTCGGTCATGTTCGTCGTCGACAGCGTTCGCTCGAGGGCAGGCGGTAGCCTCATGCCCTTGACCGTCAGGGTCTCGTCGAGGCCCTCACGCAGGGATGCGGCGGCACCCGGATGATCGGCCTCGAGTTGCCTGGCCAGAGTGAGCAGCCGCTTCTTGGCGGCCGCCACGCTCGTGCTCGCGTACGCATCGTGCATCGCCTTGCCCACGCTGACGTGCAGCTCCTTGGGCAGGTGCTCGCGCACGTTGCGGCGCTTGTGAACTTGGCAGCGCTGCACGAGCGCGCGTTCGCCGAAGACACGACGGATGGCCTTGCGCAGCGCCTGGCTGCCGTCGATCACGAACAAGGTCGAGCGTTGCGGATCGAGGTTGCGGCGCACCAGGTCGTCGAGCAGCGCCGCGCACGCGCGACTGCTCTCGGTGGCCCCCTCCCAAAGCCCCAAAACGTGCTTCGTCCCGGCATCGTCGATCCCGACCGCGATCAGCACGACGTGCTCGTCGATGTGAATCCCGTCGATCAGAATCGCCACGATCCCGAGACCTCCGAGGTCCCGGCGAAGCAGTTCGTCCAGCTGCTCCTGCGTCGCCAGCTTGAAGCGCCGGCTCACCGCGCTGCGACTCGTGCCGCGCGACCGCACCTCGTCGGGAATCTCCTCGAGCGAACGGGCGTACCTGCGCGTCGACACCCCGATCACCATCTGCTCGAGCGCACGCTCGTGCAGTGGATCCTCGACGGCGAACTGCCTCCACGACGGCAGCTCCACCTCGCCCTCCTCGTCACGTGCGCGAGGGCGGCGCACTTGCACTCGACGGCCTCCCATCACCAGCTCGCCTTGCGCGCTGCCCGCTCGGCGAGGCCCCTTGCGGCGCCCACGGGCGTACGCAGGCCCGCACAGCGTCTCCCGGTCCTGTTCCAGCATCAGCGCCAGCGCTTGCAGCCCCTGCGCGACCACGAACTCCCGGAGCTCTCCCCGGACCACCTCGGCCAGGGGCACCAGCAACTGCAGCGCCGTGGCCGCTTCCCTCGTCTGTTTCTTCCTGTCACTCTTCCTCATGGCGGTTCTCCTCTCTCAAAGCAGCCCGATCATCCGATCGAGCGAGAGGAACCGCCTCTTCTGAATTTCAACAGCGCTCGGGACTACGCCCGGGGGGGAGGCGCTGGTCGATTGTGCGACGGGGCTCGAGTGGATGGCCGAGCCGCTGTCTCCGGTGACGCCGCCGGATGCGCCGGCGGCCTGCGCGGCGGTGAGGATCGGCGGGCACCAGGATTGGTCGGTCCCGCGCCTCGACGACCTGCGCGCGCTCGTCCGAGGGTGCGACGCGACGAAGATCGACGGCTTCTGCCCGACCCATGACGGCTGCAACTCCGCGGACTGCTATCCGCCGTCTTGCCATGGCCCCGACGTCTGCCCGGGGCCGGGACCGGGGCGGGACGGGTGTTACCTGGATCCCGCCTTCCCGACTTGCTTCCAGTCGAACTCGTCCATGCACATCAGCGACACCCGGTACTTCGGCGTGGACTTCAACAAGGCGGTGAGCACCCTCACGATGGGCGTCTACTACTATGAGGCCGTCGACTGCGTTCGGACTGTGCGCTCAGGGGACCACTGACCGAGAGAGGGACGCCTCATGGCAAGGATCATCGCGATTGCGCTCGCTCTCCTCGCTGGGGGGTGCGCCGGGGACGGGGGGCCTGCCGACGCGGGCGACAGCGGGCTCGTGTTCGGCTGTGAGGCCGGGCAAGCCTTCCGGAGCCTCTACGACGGCGGCGCGCTGGTGGACTGCAACTCGAGCCTCGAGTGGGCCATCAACCCGACCTTCTGCAACACGTTTGGTTTCAAGCTCGCCACCATCGATCAGCTCCGCACGCTCGTGCGCGGCTGCCCCGCGACGGAGCCGGACGGCGCCTGCGCGCTTCACGACGGGACGATCGACATCCGCACCTTCAACATGGCCTGCATGCAGGGGTGCTCGGGCGTGCAACCGCGGGGTCCGGGGGACAACGGGTGCTTCCTCGATCCCATCTCCCGGTGTGCTACACGGCGCAGGCCGCCAACACGATCCCTGGTGTGTCCGCCTTCAATCTGCGTTTCTTCGACGCAGACTTCGAAGAGGCGAACCTTGGCGGCGAGAACATCCACTGGAGCCCCGTCCATGGCGAACCTGTCCTCGACCTCTGCCGCATCGCTGCCCGAACCCTTTCGGCTCGCGTCGGCCCCGGCCCGCGAACAGTCCGCGCGCCCTCACGCGGAGCAGGGCGGCGCGTCGGCGTCCCGGTCTTCGTCGGGCTCGGCACCGAAGCAGCGCGTGCTAAAGTACGTACATGCGCACGTTCACCGCCGTCGTCGAACGCGATCCGGAGACCGGCCTCTACGTCGGTTATGTCCCGGGCTGGCCGGGCGCCCATTCGCAGGCAGCGAGCGAGGAGGAGCTCTGCGCGAACCTGCAGGAGGTCATCTCCATGCTGCTCGAGGATGGCGACCCCGTTCTGCAGTCGGAGTTCGTGGGAACCCAGACCGTCCGGGTCGCCTGAGTCGTCGGCGAGATCCCGGTTCTCAAACCGCGCGAGTGGCGATCCTCCTGCAGCTTGGTTTCGAGGAAGTCCGCCAGCGCGGCTCACACAAGCAGTTCCAGCATGCAGACGGTCGCGTGACGACTGTCCCGTTCCACGCAGGTCGCGACATTGCGCCCAGCCTCACGCGGAAGATTGCGCGCGACATCGGCATGGATGCGCGGGAGCTTGCCGCCCTGCGTTGAGCGCGGACCGTCGCTCGTCAAGACGGCTCGGCGGTGGCGGCGGCGATCTGGTGGGCGACGGAGGTTTCGGTGGCGGGGGGGCGGGCGAGGGCGGCCACTTCGTCGGGGCCTCCGATCGAGCGCACCCATTGAGCGAGGGAGGCCGCGCCGTCTTCGAGCGTGACCTTCGGCTCGTACTCGAGCTCGCTGAGGGCGCGTTGCTGATCGAAGAGCGTGTTGCGTCCGCGGTGGACCACGTCGGTGCGGGACATGCCCGGCGCACCGACCCGGTCGCGGAGCGAGGCGAGGGCGTAAGCGAGCGGGTAGGGTAGGCCGGCACGCGGCGCTCCGAGGCCGGCCGCCTTGCACAGGGCCCCGTAGAATTCTGACGCGTCCAGGTACAGGCCGTCGGTCACGTAGAAGGCCTTGCCCGCGGCGGCTTCGATTCTCGCATGCGAGCAGCGCGGCCTCGACGAGGTTGTCGATGTGGGTCGTGGACACGAGGTTCTTGCCGCGGCCCACCAGGCGCACGCCGCCCCGTCGGGCCTCGCGGCACAGGGCCGGCAGCGTCGTGGTGTCGCCGGCTCCCCAGAGCGTCGCCGGCCGGAGCGCCGCGCACTCGATGCCGCTCCCGCTCGCGGCCAGGACCAGCTCCTCGGCGAGGCCCTTGGTCCGCGCGTGCTCGTCGAGGGGCGCCTCCGACAGGTCGTTCTTCTCGCTCCAGTGGACGCGGTCGCGGTTGGCGAGGGTGACGTCGGCGCAGGAGATGTGGACCAGGCGCTCGACCCCCGCGTGGCGCGCCGCGTTGAGCACGTTCTCGGTGCCGGCGACGTTGACCCACTCGAGCGCGCTCGGGGCGGCGCGGTGCGAGGCGACCGCCGCGGCGTGCACGACCGCGTCGCATCCCCGCGCGCCCTCGAGCACCTCGTTCGGGTCGGCCACGCTCCCGGCGAATGCGCGCGCGCCGGCGGACACGAGCGCCTTGGCCGCCGCCGCGCTCGGATCGCGCACGAGCACGTGCACCGTGTCGCCGTCCTGGGCGAAGCGACGGGCGATCGCTCCCCCGACGAAGCCCGTCGCGCCGGTAACGAGGACCTTCACGCCCCAGGGGTAGCAGCCCGGGCGGCAGTCGCCAATGGGCCGCTCGCGCCGGGTGTGATCGCGGGCAGTTGTTCGGCCGCTCTGTGCAGCGCTTGGACCCGAGGCACGCTTGCGGGGGGGCGTCTCCCGGGGTCATCCCGCCCGGACCGACGATTGCCGCGCGGGCTCCGGAGGTAGGGCGCGAGGGCCTCGCGGACCGAATGGACTCGGCTGCGCCGCGGCAGCTCCCTCGCCGCGATGAAGCCCATGCGCGCCGCCTGCTCGACCGTGGTGTCCGGACCGACGCGGGAACGGATGGCGTCGATGGCCTGCCGCGCCTCGCTCTCGCGAAAGCCGCTCTTCGACAACGCGGAGAAGACGACATGCAGCACGTCCGCCCGGCCCGCGGCGAGCCGCGGCGCGCCGTAGGGCGTCCCGTCCGCATGCCGAAAGACGAACCCGCGTGACCACGAGCCATCGATGAGCAGCCGGCCGTCGTGGTGGTGCCGGTGGTGGGTGTCGCACAGCGGCACCAGGCGCTTGGGGTCGTGGGTCCCGCCCTCGCTTCGCAGATCGCAGTGGTGGATGTGTAGCCAGGCGCGGTGGGTGCAGCCGGTCACGCTGCAGCCGGCGTGATGACGGCGCACGACGGCGCGGCGGACCGAGGGAGGGATTCTGGGTCGCCACCTTCAGCCCCGCGCGGCGCACGACCTCGTCGAGGATCGGGCTCGACTGCCCTGCACCTGCTGCGGGTGCGGATCCGCGCTTCGCAGTCGCAGTGGCTCCCACGTGGGATGCGAGCAAGGCGGCGGGCGCGGCGACGTTTGCCCCCACGTGGGACGCGAGCACGGCGTCAGGTGCGGCAGAGCTCACTCCCAGGTGGGATGCGAGCGCAGCTCCGGCATGCGACGGCTCGCACGATGTCGGCCTGCGGGCTGTTTCGCCCCGGTGTACTTCCCGGAACGTTCCATCGGCGGCCTCGGTCTGTGCCGTTGGCAGCACCTGCGCGTCGCAACACAGTCGCTCGAGCTCTGCTGGCGCGAGCGGCACTGGGCGTCCAGCGACGTCGGCGGCGCCCCGCCGGCACGCGGGACACAGGCTCACCTTCACCTGTGTTGCCGGCCCCGACGCTGCTTGATCCGAGCCGCCGAGGTAGCTCTGCGCGAGCGCCGCGACGAACGCGTCGTCTTCGATGCTCGCACCGGTACGCCGCCGGTAGGCATCTCGGGCTTGCTCGAGAAGCGCGCGGGTGCTGCCCTCCAGCTCGAAACGCACCACCTGCCTTCGCGCCTGCTCGTCAGGAGGCGCGTCGGGGGTGTCGCCGGGTCTGCGCCCCGACACGCGCTGCTCGACCCCCCGCACCGGCAGATCCGGCATGCCTCGAGCCACGCTTTCTCGGTTTCGGGCACGGCCACGCGGCTGAGCTCCCGCGCTGCTGACCAGCTCAGGGCGCCCGAGGCGAGCGCGCCGTGCATCTCGGGCAACGTGACTAGCGCTCGCGCGACCCGGATGCGCTCGTGGGTCGTGTGCACGTCCCACCCGGCCGTGGCCGAGACGTACTCGACGAAGCTCGCGAAGCCGAGCCGCCCGTGCGCATCGAGGCGTTCGCAGACCACGAGCCACACCGCCTCGTCGGCGTCGAGCGCTGCGCGACGCGTGGCCGTCCGCGCGAGCTCCGCATGGCCGCGTCGCCAGTCGGGCGCCTCCGCTCCACCGGTTGCCCGCTTCCAGACTTGGGCGTCGATCGCTCCAAGGATCAAATCCGACACTGCGCACCTCCAACGCGACGACAGCGACCGACGTGTCCCGGTTTCACGTCGGCCCAAGTCAACGGAAAAGCTCGGCCATGCCTCCCGAGATTGGAGTTCAAGATACAGATATGGTGATGGTATGTCAAGTGATGATGTTACAAGTATGCCGATTGTATATCAAGTATGCCGATTGTATATATGGAGTCTTCGTGCGCGGAGCAGCCCCTCGAGTCGGGCGTTCCCGCCGCTCGCGCTCCTCTCCTGCGTCAGCGTGGTTCGCCGCGATCAGAGCCGACCCACGTGGAACCGCGCGGCCCCGTTCGGCGGCGAGCAGATCGCACGCGGGCGCTCGCAAGCGTCCCGTGCCGAGCGCCTACCGTGGCGCCGTGCTCATCGCGGCCGGAGCGTGGGGTCGACGGCCGCTTTCAAGGGACCCCGGAAGCGGCGGTAGACACTCTCCACCGCCACCGACAGGAAGACCATGGCGCCGAAGACGGCGACGTCGGCGGCTCGCCCGCGCTGAAAGGTCTCCCAGACCAGGGCGGTGAGGGCCGCGATGCAAGCGACCGCGGCGACGACCGCGACGCCGCGGCGGGCGCCGTGGGTCTCTTTGGCGCAGGCGGCGTTGACGGCCGCGAAGAGCAGCAGGAACCCGGCGCTGCCCATGATGGCGATGCTCGACAGGTCGAACAGGTTGCCGACGAGGAGCGTCGCCACCGCCGTGACGAGCAGCCCCTCGATGGGCTTCTTCCATACCTTGTGCTCGAGCACCTCGGGCAGCTCGCCCTCCTTGGCGATGATGTAGCTGACGCGGGCGGCGCCGTAGAGCGTCGCGTTGATGGCCGACGCGGTCGAGAGCATGGCGGCCACGGCGATGAGGGTGAAGCCGAGCTGGCCGAAGAAGGGCTTGGCCGCCTCGGCCAGGGCGTAGTCGCGCGCGGCGACGATGCGGGCTACGGGAAGCTGGCCCACCGTGACCAGCGCGACGGCGATGTAGAGCAGGAGGACGAAGACGACCGAGCCGTAGTACGCCCGCGGTAGGGTGCGCGCGGGGTCCCTCACGTCGCGGGCCGAGTTGGCCACCAGCTCGAAGCCCTCGTAGGCGAGGAAGATGAGCATGCCGCCGGCGACGATGGACACGGGCGCTTCCCACGTGGACGGGGCGAGGCGGTGGGCGTCGATGGTCGGCAGGCCGGCGAAGACGAAGGCGAGGAGGAGCGTGATCTTGATTGCCACGATCCACAGCTCGGCGCGCCCGACGGCGGCGGCCCCGAGGACATTGAGCCCCGTGAGGGCCACGACGATCACGGTCAAGAACACGTGTCCGAGCAGCGGCCGTATCGCCGCGGGGAAGAAGCTCGCGCCGTAGCTCGCGAAGGCCGTCGCGTACAGGGCGAGCATCACGACGTAGCTGATCCACAGGAGCACGTTGAGGCTGCCGCTCCCGAGGCCCGTCCCGAAGGCCTGGTTCAAGAACTCCACCGTGCCGCCCTGGCTCGGCCACAGGAGCGAGAGCTTCGCGTAGGACGACGCGGTCAGAAGGGCGACGAGCCCCGCGAGCGCGAAGGCGAGGGGCGCGGCGCCACCCGTGAGCTCGACGGCGAGGCCCAGCACGGCGAAAATGCCGCCGCCGACCATGCCGCCGACGCCGATCGCCGCGACGGACCACATGCCGAGGCCGGCGCGGTCTTCCGGTTTCCTCCTGACCATGCCTCGCATCTTGCAGGCGCTCGCCCGCGGCCGCACCGCAGAAGGAGAGAGAGCGCCGCTTTCGCGAGAGCCCGGAAGGCGCGCGGTCCGTGGGCGGGCGCCCTTTGCGCCCCGGTGTGATCGACCGGTCCGGCGCCTCGATGATTGTTTGGACCTCGCGCCTCGAACGGCTACCATCGGGCGCCAGAGCCGTTCGGCCGCGGCTTCGCGGCAAAAGGTCATCTCATGATGCGTTGCTTCTCCTTGCTGCTCGTCCTGTGTGTGGCGTTCGCCTTCGCCGCGCGTCCCGCGCACGCTCAAGGCGCATCCGGCACCCCGGCGCAAGGGTCAGGCGCGACTTCGGGCAGCACCGGCCAGGGCGAGCCCCACATGATGACCGAAGACCAGATGCACATGGACGACGAGGCGGCGCGCGCGCACTTCCGCGCGGGCCAGAGCCTCTATGCCGCGGGCAGCTTCGGTCGGGCCGCGGCCGAGTTCGAAGAGGCCTACCACCTGTCGAACCGTCCCGCCCTCCTGTTCAACGAGTACATCGCCTACCGCGACGCGTCGGACCAGGCCCACGCGCTCCCGGTGCTTCGACGCTATCTGCACCTGGCGTCCGATGTGCCGAACCGGGTCATCCTCGAAGCGCGGCTGCACTCCCTCGAGCAGCAGGTCCAGCAGCAGCACGCCCAGCAGCAGCGAACGGAGCAGGCCCAGGAACAGGCCCGTCAGGCCGAGGCCGCCCAGCATGCGGAGGAAGCGCGCCACAGGGCCGAGGAGGCGCGGCGTCAGGCCGAGGAGGCGCGACGGCGAGCCGAGGAGGCACGGCGGAACCGGGTGAACCCGCTGCGTCTGGTCGCTGCGATCGTGACGGGCGTAGGGGTGGCAGCCGCCGCGACGGGGGTCGTCACCGGCATCATGGCGAACAACAAGACGTCGGCCATCGAGGCCCATTGCCCCGGCAACCAGTGCTACCCGGGCTACGACCTCGAAACCGCGCGCAACGAAGCGCGCACGTGGGTGACCGCGACCGACATCTTGCTGATCGGCGGAGGGGCCATGGCCGTCGCCGGTTTTGTGTGGTGGCTGCTCACGCCGTCGGGCGGGGGCGGGGCTCCGCCATCGACTTCCGCTTCTGCCGCATGCACGAGCCATGGCTGCAGCGGCTTCCTGCGGGGGACGTTCTGATGGGTGCCACACGGGCTTGTTTCGTGGTCCTACTCACCGTTTGCATGGCGGGCTGCTTCAGGGTCGAGAACCTGAGCCGCTTCCAGGGCTGCCCGGCCGGCTCGACGAGCCTGGATCTCGAGGTGACCCACGTGGACATGACGTCCCACGTCGGGCAGCGCCTCGAGGTCGGGCTGATCGACGAGGAAGGCAACATCTCCGCTCGCGCCGTCGTGCACGACATGGAGGCGACCGAGGATCCCGCCACCATGATGAACACGGCGGACCAGCACTTCCAGATCCCGTGCTTTCTGCCGTCCTTGTCCCGCCAGCTCGCGATTGGCGTTCACTCCGTCGGCAGCTCCGACGGCAGCATGGACCCGCCGACCGACGACGCCCTGCCCGCCGAGGGCAGGAGCACGACCTGGTCGGTGACCGCCTCCCAGGACGGACAGGCCACCCTCGACCTCACGACCCCGCCCGTGTCGCCTCAAGCGTTGTATCCGGGTGTCGGCGGTGACCTGCTCTTCACCGGCACTGGCTTCGCTGCGCCCCACGGGGGCGAGCTCTTCGTGCTGCGTGTCATCGAGACCGACACGTCGAAGGTGGTGGGCCAGTATCGGCTTCCCTCGACCCCGAGGACGGCCTCCTTCGAAGCGCGCATCGCCGGCATCCTGGTCGCGGGGCGGAAGTACACGGTCGACTTCTATGAAGACGCCAACGTGAACGGGCACTGGGACCCGCCGCCGCCGGACAATCCCGGCGGCGACCACCAGTGGGAGATCACGTTCACGGCGACGTCCGGCGAGAACGCGCTCATGCCCTTTCCGCACAACTTGATGTTCCAGAACATCCACTTCGACGGCTGAGCCGGCGGCCCCGCGTCACGCCGCGGCCGCGTCGTTCGTCGGCGTCGAAGAAGAGCTCGGCGCCGGAAGCAGGGCGCTCGTCAGCGAAGCGAGCATGGCCTCGTCCGCGGCGAGCGCCTGGCGCGCCTTCTCCCGCCCCTGGCCGAGGGACTGGGTGCCGAAGGCGTAGTAGCTGCCGTTCTTGTCGACGATGCCGCGCGCGACCGCCAGGTCGAGCAGGTCGCCGAGGGCGTCGACACCCGTCCCGTAGCGGATGTCGATCTCGGCCGTCTGGAAGGGTGGGGCCATCTTGTTCTTGACGACCTTCACGCGCGTGCGGTTGCCGATGATCTGCTCGCCCGCCTTCACCGCGCCGATGCGCCGCACGTCGAGGCGCACCGACGCGTAGAACTTGAGCGCGTTGCCGCCGGTGGTCGTCTCGGGGGAGCCGAACTTCACGCCGATCTTCATGCGGAGCTGGTTGATGAACATGATGGTCGACATGGTGCGGTGCGTGACGCCCGTCAGCTTGCGCAGGGCCTGGCTCATCAGACGCGCCTGCAGGCCCACGTGGTTGTCGCCCATCTCACCCTCGATCTCGGCGCGCGGGACGAGGGCCGCCACCGAGTCGATCACGATGAGGTCGACCGCGCCGCTGCGGACCAGGGTCTCGGCGATGTCCAGCGCTTGCTCGCCGGCGTCGGGCTGACTGACCAGGAGCGAGGCCGCGTCGACGCCGAGGGCCTTGGCGTACGAGACGTCGAGGGCGTGCTCGGCGTCGATGAAGGCCGCGATGCCGCCCGCCCGCTGGCACTCGGCGATGGCGTGCAGGGTCAGGGTCGTCTTGCCGCTCGACTCGGGCCCGTAGATCTCGATGATGCGTCCTCGTGGATAGCCGCCGCAACCGAGGGCCGTGTCGAGGGACGGGCACCCGGTCGGGATGGACGGCACGAGCTCGGCGTGCCGGTCACCGAGCCGCATGATTGATCCCTTGCCGTGCTGCTTCTCGATGGAACCCAGGGCCCCCGCGAGCGCCTTGAGCTTCTCCTTGTCCTTGGTCGTCATCCTGCTCTCCTCCTGCGCGGCCCTTCGCCTGCGCCATGCCTTGAACGCTTCCCTCATGCCGTCGCGCCCTCCAGCGCGTGGGTCGGGCGGCGGTCGAGGAGGCGGTACTGGATCGCCTCGGCGACCTGACTCTTGCCCACGCCCTCGCATCCTTCGAGGTCCGCGATGGTGCGCGCGACGCGCAGCACCTTGACGTAGCCGCGCGCGCTCAGCCCGAGCTGCTCCACCGCCCGCTCGAGCAGGCCGAGGGCCGCCGGTGAAACGCTCCGTGTGCAGCTCTTCGAGGCGGTGCACGCCGCCGTGCGCCCTGCCTCGTTCCCGAGCCGCCTCGACGCGCATACGAACGGCGCTCGACGGCTCCCCACGCTGCGCCCGCCGGAGCGAACGCACCGGAACGCGCGGCACCGACACGTGCATGTCGAAGCGGTCGAGCACCGGCCCCGAGACGCGCCCGCGGTAGCGCTCGATGCGGTCGGGCGAGCACGTGCAGACGCGGCGCGGGTCGCCGGCGAAACCGCAGGGGCACGGGTTCATGGCGGCGACGATCACGAGCGGCCGCGCGGGCATCGTCACGCGTGAGCGTGCTCGGGCCACCCGTGCGACGCCGGACTCCATGGTGGCTCGGAGCGACTCGATCGTGTCGCGGCGCAGCTCGGGCAGCTCGTCGAGGAAAAGCACTCCGCCGTGGGCGAGGGTGAGCTCGCCCGGCCGCACCGGATCGCCGCCGCCGACGAGGGCCGCCGTGCTCGCCGTGTGGTGGGGCGCGCGGAAGGGGCGCGCCACGGCGTCGAGGTGGCCCGGCGGGGAGAAGCCCGCGGCGCCCGCGATGGTGGCGATCGCGAGGGCCTCGTCGGGCGTGGGGCTCGGCAGGATGCTGGGCAGACGCCGGGCGAGCATCGTCTTGCCCGAGCCCGGCGGCCCGACGAGCAGGAGGTGATGTCCGCCGGCGGCGGCGATCTCGAGGGCACGCCGCGCCGCTTCTTGCCCGCGCACGTCGGCCATGTCCTCGCCGCCGTGGGGGAAGGGAGGCGACGCGAGGCTCGGCTCGGCGCGCGGCAGCTCGGCCACGCCGCTCAGCCACTCGATCACGTCGCGCAGGTGGCCCGCGCAGCGCACGTCCATGCCCGTGGCGAGTGCTCCTTCGGCACGGTTGCCCGCCGGGACGACGGCGCGCGTGAGCCCGCGGGCGCGGGCGCTCTGTAGCTGGGCGAGCACGCCGCGCACCGGACGCAGCTCGCCCGAGAGGGCCAGCTCGCCGACGAGCAACGTGCCCGGCAGGCGCACCGGGTCGAGCTTGTCGCAGGCCGTCAGGATCGCCGCGGCGATCGCGAGGTCGAAGTTGGAGCCCGTCTTGCGCAGGTCGCCGGGCGCCAGGTTGAGCACGAGGTGGCGCGGCGGCAGCTCGAAGCCGAGCCCGTCGATGGCGGCCTTGACGCGCACGCGACTCTCGCGCACCCCGCGCTCCGGGAGCCCCACGACATCGAACCCGGGCAGACCGCGGCCGAGGCGGACCTCGACCTGGACGGGAAGGGCTTCGACTCCGAGGAGACAACCCGCATGGACGGTGGCGAGCACGCCGGGTGGCAGTTCACGCGGCGTGCCACGGTCGTGGCGCAGCGATTCCGGCCACTTGCGCGCCCAGATTGGCGGAACGGTCCGCCACCCGCCGGCGGCCGCCACCCCGTGGCATCACAGCCGCGCCCGTTCGGCAGCCGTCACGCACCGAAGCGAAGGCTTGCGAGCCGAAGGCGAGCCCCCCCGTCAACACGACCAAGACATGACACGCGGATTCGAGCGTGCGTCAAAACCCGAAGGCGAGCTGGGGCACGCGCCGTCGGTCGAGCACGAGTGGGACCGTCTGGTCGGCGAGCTTCGAGGCGCACCCCGCGCGTGCCGAGGGCCGCTGCGGCGACCGCGCGTGCTTGCGCCGGCGTGTTGTTCTTGCGCGAGAGGTGCATCAACACGATCGTGTCGGTCGTCGGGCTGAGGCGGCGGAGCAGCCGCGCCGTCTCGGCATTGTCCAGGTGGCCCACGTCGCTCGCGATGCGCTCGCGAAGACGCACCGGGTAGGGTCCGACCTCGAGCATGTGCGCGTCGTAGTTGCTCTCGATGAGCACGCGCCGGCAGCCGCGGAGGTGATCGACGAGGGCGTCCGGCACCGTGCCGAGATCGGTGACCAGGCCCGCGCGCTCGCCCTCGCCCTCGAGCACGAGGCCGACCTGGGGCGCATCGTGGGGCACCCCGATGGGATGGACCTCGAGGGCGCCGATGCGGAACGAGGCGCGGGGGCCGTAGACGCGGGTGCGCGGCGTGCCTTCGAAGCGCAGCGCGCGACGCGTCGACTCGGTCAGCCAGATGGGCGCCTCGCCGAAGACGCGCGCGACGCGCTCGGCGTGGCCCACGTGGTCGCCGTGGGCGTGGGTCAGGAGCACGCCGTCGAGGCGCTCGGGCGCGGTGCCGAGGGCCGCCTTCATCCGGCGGCGGATCGTGCGTGCGCTCAGGCCCGCGTCGATGAGCACGCGCGTGCCCTTCGCCTCGACGAGCGTGGCGTTGCCCTGGCTGCCGCTGCCGAGGACGGTGATGCGCACGGCGCCGACGGTACACGATGTGCCTTGCCTCGGGCGATGCCGATCGACTCGACCCTTGCCCGCCGGCCCCATTCGGGACCACAACTCCCTCCGTGACCGAGCACGGCGGCCCCTACGACGCGATCCTGATCGTCTCCTTCGGCGGTCCCGAGGCCCCCGACGAGGTAATGCCCTTCCTCGAGCGGGTGACCCGCGGCCGGCCGGTGCCACGCGAGCGGCTCGAGGTGGTTGCCCAGCACTACCACTACTTCGGCGGGCGGAGCCCGATCAACGACGAGGCGCGCGCTCTGGTCACAGGCGTCGAGGCCGACCTCGCAGCCCACGGCGATCGGCTGCCGGTCTACCTCGGCAACCGCAACTGGCATCCGTTACTCGAAGCGACGCTCGCGCGCATGCGTGACGACGGCGTGCGGCGCGCAGCGGGTTTCGTCACGTCGGCCTTCCGGAGCTGGTCCGGGTGCCGCCAGTACCTCGAGGCCATCGAGGCGGGGCGCGCGGCGGTGGGCGAGGGGGCGCCCGTGATCGACAAGCTGCGCCCCTTCTGGGATCACCCGGGCTTCATCGCGCCCGTGGCGGACTCCGTCGCGGCCGCCCTGTCGGCGATGGATCCGGCGCGGCGTGGCAGGGCGCGCGTCGTCTTCACCGCCCACAGCATCCCGGTCGCCATGGCCCGGGGCTGCCGCTACGAGGTCGAGCTCGCAGAAGCGTGCCACCTCGTGGCCGAGCGCGCGGCCGTCCCGCGCGCCCGTTGGTCGACGGCCTGGCAGAGCCGCAGCGGGCCGCCCAGCGTCCCGTGGCTCGAACCCGACATCCTCGATCATCTACGCGCGCTCGCAGACGAAGGCGCTCGCGATTGATCGTCGCGCCCATCGGCTTCGTCTTCGATCACATGGAGGTCGTCTGGGACCTGGACATGGAGGCGCGCCGTCTCGCCGAGGAGCTCGGCATGACGATGGTGCGCATGCCGACGCCCGCGCGCGATCCGCGCTTCGCCGCGATGGTGCGAGAGCTCGTCCTCGAGCGACAGGGCATGCTCGCGCTCGAGCGGCTCGGCACCCTGCCCGAGGGGCCCGCCTGCGGGAGCGCCGAATGTTGTCGTTACGAGGCGCGCCGCGGCGGCTGACCTCGGGCACTGGCGGTGCACCGGCGCTCGCCCTAAGAAGCGCTGTTTCGAGACCGGTCTTCCGACGAACGAGAGGAGCTCACCCTTGCCTACCCTGAATGTGATCATCGCGAGCACGCGGCCCGGCCGGGCCGGCCTTCCCATCGCTGGTTGGTTCGTCGACCAGGCCAAGGCCCACGGCGGCTTCGACGTCACGGTCAGCGACCTGCTCGAGATTCGGGCTGCCGCTGATGGACGAGCCCGAGCACCCCAAAAGGCACGCCTACGCGCACGACCACACCAAGGCGTGGAGCGCGCGCATCGCCGCATCGGACGCCTTCGTCATCGTGACGCCCGAGTACAACTCCGGCTCCCCGCCCGCGCTCGTGAACGCGCTCGACTACCTCTACGACGAGTGGAGCTACAAGCCCGCGGCCTTCGTGAGCTACGGCGGGCCAGCGGGCGGGGCGCGCTCGGTCGTCATGACCAAGCAGATCCTGCACGTCCTCAAGGTCGTCCCGATCTACGAAGGGGTCACCATCCCCTTCTTCTCGAAGCACATGAGCGACGCGAGAGTGTTCGAGCCGCCGGAGGTGCAGGCCAAGGCGGCGGCCACGATGCTCGACGAGCTGCTCCGCTGGCACGGCGCCCTCCGGGTGCTGCGCTGACCTCGCCCGCGAGCGGGGTTGCAACAGTAAAGCGCTTGCTTAACCATCGGCGCCACCGTCTGGCCACACCGCCGCGCGCGCCCGTCTTGCGCCCCGCGTCGCGCCCGTCGTACAAATCGCCGGTGACGGACGACCTGCGCGGGCTGATCTGCGAGCTGTGCCGGCAGTTCTACTCCATGGGCTGGGTCTCGGGCACCGGCGGGGGCATCGCCATCCGCGAGGGTGGCCGCATCTTCATGGCGCCGAGCGGGGTGCAGAAGGAGCGGCTGTCGCCCGAGGACCTCTTCGAGCTCGACGAGGCGGGCGACGTAGTTCGCGCGCCCGGGGGCGACCTGCACCCGAGCGCCTGCGCGCCGCTGTTCTTCAACGCCTTCCGCCTGCGCGGCGCGGGCGCCGTGCTGCACAGCCACAGCGTCCACGCCATGCTCGCGACGCTGCTCTTCGACGATGCCTTCCGCGTCACTCGGCTCGAGATGATGAAGGGCATCACGGGGGTCGGGTTCCACGACGAGCTGGTCGTCCCCATCATCGACAACACCGCCCACGAGCACGACCTGGCCGGCGCCATGGCCGAGGCGATGAACGCCTTCCCCGACGCCCACGCCGTGCTCGTACGCCGCCACGGCGTCTACGTCTGGGGCCGCGACTGGGTGCAGGCCAAGACCCACGCCGAGTGTTACCACTACCTCTTCGAGGCCGCCGTGCGCATGCACCAGCTCGGCCTCCGGCCCGATGGAAAGGAGCGCTGAGCGATGCAAGCACACTGGCTCGACGAGACGGGGGAGGGCGATGCGATCGCCGCCGAGACGCTGCGCGCCGAGGGCGTGCTCTACGAGGCGCTGCCGGCCGACGAGGCGCGCTACCAGGGGCCCCTCGACGGGCTCAAGGCCGAGCGCGGCTACATCGAGCAGGACGTGATCGCCCTATCGCCCGACACGCCCAACCTCGATGCGGTCTGCGCCAAGTTCATCGACGAGCACCTGCACGACGAGGACGAGGTGCGCTTCGTGCTCGAGGGCGAGGGCATCTTCGACATCCGCTCGCGCGACGACCGGTACATGCGCGTGAAGGTCGAGCAGGGCGACCTCATCGTCGTGCCCGAGAAGCGCTACCACCGCTTCATGCTCACCGACGCGCGCGCGATCCGCTGCGTGCGCCTGTTCAAGGACAAGAGCGGCTGGGTTCCCCACTACCGCCAAGCCTGAGCGGGCCCCGCACGGGTGGACGACATCGGCCGGGCCGAGAGGCTCTGGCGCCTCCGTCCGTTCCACCACGCCGACCGCCGACAGCTCATCGTCTCGATGGCTCGGGACGCTCGCGTGCTCCGCCCCCTTCGCCGAGCTCGACCTCCCGCCGTGCGCCCGCTTCGCCCGAGCGCACCAGGGCCCAGCGGGTGAGCACGGGCGTCACGATCTGGTTGAGGGCGACGACGCCAAGAATGAGCACCGCCGCGGGCGGGCCCAGGCGCGGGAAGGTGCGCTCGAGCAGGACGGCGAGGGCCACCGCGAGCCCCGCCTGGGGCAACAGGCCCGTCCACGTGTGGCGGCCCACCTCCGGCGGCGCTCCGGTCATGCGCCCCGAGGTCACGCTCCCTCCCCACATCGCCACGCCGCGCACCACCGCCAGGATCGCGGCGGGCAAGGCAACCGTCCAGAGCGCCGGCAGGTCGAGCATGGCGCCCGCGACCGCGAAGAAGATGACATAGACGGGGAGTGACGCAGCTTCGATGCGCTTGATGAGCTTCGAGGCCTCGACCTCGGTCACGTTCTCGAGGAAGACGCCGGCCGTCAGGGCGACGAGCATCGGATCGAGGTGCACCCGCCGGCCGATCTCCGCGATGACGACGCACGTCAGGAGCACGAAGAGCGGCGTTCCTGCGCGCACCTTGCGCAGGTACACGCTGAGCAGCACGCCGACGACCACGCCGATGCCGATGGAGCCGAAGATTTCCCAGGCGATGCCGAGGACGACCGCGCCCGGATCCGTCACCTTGCCGAGCACCACGCGCGCAATCGACGACGTGATCGCGTAGAGCACGACGATGACCAGGTCGCTCAGCACGACCATGGCGAGCATGGTGCGGGTCAGGGGACCGTCCGACTCGGTCTCGGTGACCAGGGCGAGGACGACCGCGGGCGACTGGGCGGCGAGGGCCACGGCGAGGACGAGCGCCACGGCCACGCTCTGGCCGATGGACAGGGGCGCCATGAACGGCAAGAGCGGCCGGAGCGCGACCAGCGCGATCCCGAGGGCGACCGCCGTGCCGAGCACCGCCCAAACCATCATGGCCGCGACGGTGCGCGCGAGGGGGCGGATGCGTCGCAGGCTCAGCTCGCCACCGGCCGTGAGCGCGATCAGGCAGATGGCCACGCCCTCGATCAGGCGCAGCATCTCGACCATGGGCGCCGTCACCAGGTTCAGCACGTGGGGCCCGACGAGGATGCCCATCAGGAGGTAGCCCGTGACGCGCGGCAGCCGCAGGGGCTCGACCGAGCGCCCGGCGAAGAACGACGAGAGCAGCACGAAGCCGAAGGCGAGGGCGGTCGTCGCCACGTGGGTGTCGGTGGTCTCGACCGGCACGAAGCTGCGCGCCGCCAACAGGAGGGCGGCGAGGCTCGCCACGATGACGACGCGGCTCATGCGGCGCCTTCCCGTTGGAGCGCTCGCTCGCGTCGCCGCCGCCGCATCGCAAAGGCCTGGACGAGGACCTCGCTCACGACGGCGCCGCCGATGACCGCCGTGACGACCCAGGTCGTGGCCGGTCCGGGCGCGTAGAGGGTCTGCACGCTGACGACGACGGCGATCGACAGCACGCTCAGGGGCGCGATGGCGAAGCGCAGGCGCTTCGTTGGCTCGAGGTGGGCGGTGCGCGAGTGCGAGAGGCCGGCCACCGCGGTGCCGCGGCCGAGGAGCCGCGCGGCGACGAAGACCGGCACCAGCACCCAGCCCTTCCAGTCCGTCACGTCCCACAGGGCGCCGACGACCGCGAGGAACACGAGATAGATCGGGCGTTCCAGAATCCTCGAGGACGGCCTGCAGTCTGTGCTTCGGTACCCAGGGTAGGTTCGACACGACCGTGCCGGCGAGGAAGCACACGACGATGGGCGGAAGCCACAGGTATCCGGCGAGCCCGGCGGCGAAGGCGACCGAGCCGAGCACGACCGCGAGGAACTCGGGTGCGGTGGCGGGCCGCGTCGCCGCGAGGGAGATCACGATCCCGAGCGTGACCCCGAGGCCGATCGTCACGAAGATCCACACTGCGCCGGGCAGCACCCAGCGAAACTCGGCGGCGGCCGGTCGGTAGAACGCTGCGAGCGCGAGCAGACCGAGGATGCCCGCGAGCTCGTCGAGCTGCTCCACCTGCGCGACGAGATCGGTTCGCGGAAGGCGGCGCGCTTCGAGGACCCGCTCCACCCCGATCGCAGGCGCGGTCATGGCGCCCGCGGCGCCGAGGGCGATGGCGTCCCGTAGCAGGCCGGCGTGATGCCACGGCGCGCCGAAGAGGTGCATCACGAAGCCCGCCGCGACGACGATCGCCAGGAAGGGCAGCACCGTCTCGACCGAGACCGCGAGGGAGGTACCGCGGGGCATCCGCGCCAGGAAACGCGCGTCGAACTTGAAGCCCACCAGGAAGCCGAGCCAGCCGAGGCCGAACTGGAGCAGCGGGGTGATCTCGACCAGCACGCGGTCGCTGAGGATGCCGACCGACGGATGGCGCGCGATGAGGCCGAGTGCGATGAAGGGGAAGCCGGCCGTGATGACTTGCGAGATGCCGAGGCGCTCCTCCAGGCGGCGCACGCGGGGATGGCCAGCGAGCCAGGCCAGTGCGACCAGGATCACCAAACCGAGGATCGTCCCGACCACCACCCCCGTGGCCTGTTCGGCACCGTCGGGCGCCTCGGCGCGCGCGGCGCCGGCGGCCGCCCAGACGCAGAAGGCCAGCAGCGTCGCCACAGCGACACGAGCGGGCCGGGCCGTTCTGCCCTCGAGGCGTCGCATCGTCGTGCCCAACATGGGAGCCCGGCGGTCCGATGGGAATCGGTCCGAGGCGGCAGGTAGACCCGTCGAGCACGTCCGCACTTGAACACCTGCGCAGGTGTGTGATGGCCGTCCCTCTGCCCGGTGCTTCCTCAGATGAGGCCGGGGGGCAGCTTGTCGACCAGCCCGCGGACGTGGGCCTCGCGTTGCTCGAGCATCGGCAGCACGCCCGGAAGCGTCTCCTCGACCGCCTTGGCGAGGCCGAGCGAGAAGAAGAAGGTGAGGTGCTTTAGGATCCAGATGTCGGCGCGGATCACGGCGGCCGCGGCGCTCTCCAGGTTGTGGTTCGGATTGGAGCGGCGCTCGAGCTCCGCGAGCACGGCCGCGGTGCCTTGGCGGAGCGCGTCGACTTCGCGGAACCCGAGGTCGACGTGCATCAATACGAGGACGCCGCGCGCGATGAGGTGCCGGTAGCTCGGTACCTGCGACTTGATGAGGAAGTAGCCGAGCTCGCGCGCCTCCGCGTCCGTGAGCTCGTCGTCGAATCCCCAGGTGGCGCTGCCATCGTCGTTGCGTCCCCGATATAGGAGCACGCGGGCGCGTCCTTCACGCGCACGCACCTCGCGCAGGAGCGCCTGGTCGATGGCGCTCTCGGCCGGATCGTGGCGCAGGGCGAAGAGGCGCTGCCGATCGATGACAACGGTCGTCGCCGGTGTCACGACGAGCGCCGGACGGGGCCCGAGGCGCGTCTCGACGCGGCATTCGTGGAAGCCGACAGGCCCCGGGAGGTTGGACGTGCGGGTCATGCGTGTCCGGCCTGGATTGTAACTTTGGTTTCAGATGAATACAACGGGCCGGGGGCGCTCAGGGAACGGGTCCTTCGGGGCGGGCGAGGCCGCAGGCGACGGCCACGTCGTCGCGGTAGGCGCGCCACGCGGCGACGGCACTCTCGAGGCCGGCCACGACCCCGGCGCGGTCGTCCGGCGCCACGTGGTCGAGCATGACGCGCCAGGCCGCGGCGCGGTGCCCGCCTTCGACCGCGCGGTGCGCCTTGGTGAGGGCGAGGCGCTCGAGGGGCAAGCCGTAGTGCACGACGAGGGGGTGCTCGGCGAGGGGCCGCTCGGGGCGGCGCGGTGCGTTCGGGTCGAGCTCGCCCCGCTCGTAGGCCGTGCCCTCGAGGAAGATCGTCGTCACGGCGGCGGCCACCGCCCAGCCGCGCGCGGTCGTCGCGGCGTCGATGAAGGCGCGGTAGGCGGCGGCGCCCGGCAGAAGCTCGACGTGCTCGAAGCGCTCGAGGTCCATGCCGAGACCCTTCGGGTACTCGAGGAAGAGCTCGGGGTGGGGCCGCCCCGCCGCCAGGCCGCCCGTCTCCTCCTCGTAGATGTTCTCGGCGAGCTCGCGACGCACGGCCGCGACAGGGCACTGCACGTAGGCGCGGGCGACCAGCACCGGGAAGTCGCGCACGTAGGTCGCGTACTCCTGCTCGAGGTGGATGTGCAGGCGCTCCTTCGGCACGCGTCCGCTCGTGAAGGCCGGCCACGCCCAGTGGGACTTCTTCTCCATCTCGGACAGGAGGCGCTCCCGGAACTGCTCGCGGTCCACGGCACGAGCATAGCCGGCCTCGATGGGGCGAGGCGACTTTCGCGTCGGGGGTCGACAGACGGCCCCTCGCGCCTATGCTGTGCCCCCCAAAGCACTCCGGGAGAGAAGCATGGAATACCGCGCACTCGGCCACAGTGGCCTTCAGGTCTCGACCCTCTGCCTCGGCGCCATGACCTTCGGCGAAGCCGACGCGAGCTCGATGATGCACGGGGTGGGCGCCGACGAGGAGACGTCCTTCGCGATCCTGAACCGCGCCCTCGACGCCGGGGTGAACTTCATCGACACGGCGGACGTGTACGGCCAGGACGGCCTGAGCGAGCGCGTCATCGGCAAGTGGCTCGCCAAGGACGGGCGGCGCGACGACATCGTGCTCGCGACCAAGTTCCGCTTCCGCATGTGGGAGGGGCCGAACGGCTCGGGCGCCTCGCGCTATCGCATCGTGCGCACCGTCGAGGACAGCCTGCGCCGCCTCGGCACCGACCACATCGACCTCTACCAGATTCACTTGCAGGACATGGCCACGCCGGAGGAGGAGACGTTGCGCGCGCTCGACGACTGCGTGCGCGCGGGCAAGGTGCTCTACATCGGCGCGAGCAACTACGCGGCCTACCGGCTGGTCGACAGCGTGTGGACGAGCCGCACCGAGCACCTGTCGCGCTTCGTGTCGCTGCAGGCGCAGTACAGCTTGAGCGTGCGCGACCTCGAGCGCGAGCACGTGCCGGCGTGTCTCGAGCACGGTCTCGGCATCCTGCCCTGGTCGCCCCTCGCGGGTGGTTTCTTGACCGGCAAGTACAGGAAGGGCCAAGCGCCGCCGGACGGCACGCGCCTCGCCAAGTGGAAGGACCGCCTCGGGCGCTTCGACACGGCACGCAATTGGGCGATCCTCGAGGCCGTCGACGCGGTGGCTGCCGAGACTGGCGCCTCGCCCGCGTCCGTGTCCCTCGCATGGCTCGTGAACAAGCCCGCCGTCACATCCGTGATCTTCGGCGCGCGCACCGTCGCCCAGCTCGAGGACAACCTGAAGGCGGCGGACGTGAAGCTCACCGACGCCCACATGGCGCGCCTCGACGAAGCGAGCGCCCTCGACCTCGGCTACCCCTACGCCATGATCCGCCACATCGAGGGCCGCTGGTAAGGCCCGCGGCTTCGCCGGCCTGGCACGTCCCCGCTTGTCGGCCGCAACACCATTTGGCGATGGTTGCGGCCGGGTTCGTTCTGGTGTCCAATCGCATGTTGGGAGGGCGTGTGATGAACGATACACGGGGCGCAGGACAGGACAGGACAGGACAGGACAGGACAGCGGCTCAGCCGGACTAGCGTCCCACGTCTGCCGATCGTCGCACTGATCGTCGGCGCGGCAGCGACGCTCTGCGGCTGTCCACCGGGGCGCGGCTCGCGTTCGTCGAGGCCCACTCCCAGAGCGATCCCTCGCTCATCAGGGTCCAGGCCCTGGCCCCGGAGGCGAGCACGAGCATCGACATGAGCCAGCTCGGCGCCATCGCCGGCGACGTCGGACGGATCCGCTACGATGCCGACTCCCAGAAGCGCATCTACCTCTTCGGCGGAGACATCCGTGAAGGGCTCACCTCCGCGGACGTTCTCCAGCTCCCCCAGCAGGCGATGCCCATCCCCGGTCCAGGCGGCCCTACCAGCGTCGACATCTCTCCCTTCGACCCGACGAAGTGGCTCTCGTTGCGCGCGTACGACGTAGGGCTGTGCTCGATGGTGCCGTCCCAGAATGTGCACCCGTTCGAGGCCCTGGGGTGGGCCGCGATCGCGAACCAGTTCGTGCTTCGGCTCGACCGCGCGTTCGAGGACCAGTACCAAGCCGTGCGCACAGAGCCGGCCACGTTCACGCCGGTGTTCCACACCGCCCTCGACTTCGATCCAGAGAGAGACGGTTTTCGGATCAGTGGAACGTACCACGCAGACAAGATCCCGGTGACGCGTAGCTTGCTCCAGTGTGACGACGTCACCTTCAACATCGCGGCGGACGTGGACTGGTCCCGGACGCCGGCCACCATCACGTTCCCACCCCAGTGCTTATCTCCATCGGAACCAGGCGAAGCGATCCAGACCTCGGACGGCCAGACGTGGGACTTCCCCGGCGTCGTGCACTCCCTCAGCGTTCAGATCACGTCACAATGCTCCACGAGCGGGTCCGTTGAGAGCCGCATCGAGTCCTTCCTCCGTGGTGTGCTCGTGCACGCGTTCAATCAGATGATTCTGGACGACCTTCTGGTCGATCCGATGCACTTCGGCGTCCAAGCTGATCAGATCCGTCCGTGCACGTGTGACATCGAGTGCAGCGCAGACTTCTCGCAGCCCTTGCCCTACGCTCCCGGGCGCCGCGATCGATGCAAGATGATCGATCCCGGAGGCGGAGGCGGACCGTGCGGCGAGTGTTGGGTCCAACTCGACCCTGATCGAATCCAGGCACGGCCGGAGGGGCTGGAGATCGTTCTGGCGGAGGACGAGAGCGACCCCCAGGCGTCGATGCTCGTTCACTCGGAGTGGGGTCGACGCCTTCTCTGCCAGGCCGATCGTCTCTCCGTCAGGCCAACCGATCCTCCAGCGCAGAGCGCGCTTCCGGGAACCATCACCGTTCCACTCGCGGTTCTTGCGCCGCAGTTGCCGGAGCCAGCTCCGGAAGTGTGTCGCGTCGGGAGCCCATGACACGAACCCCCATTGTTGCTGTGCTCCTGTTCCTGGCGCCCCTCGGCTGCGCAGTGAGCCACGGGGCCTCGGACGGTGCGACCGTGGGCGACGGCGGCGGGATGGACGCGGCTGCGGTCGATGCGTCCACCGTCGACGGCGCGCCCTCCGACCGGCGGACGACTCCATACGACACTGGTGCGCCCCTCCCCGACGGGCCGCTACCCGACGGCACGGATTGCTCCCAGGTGGACGGCTTCCGTCGCTGCGGCCCGGGGTGCCCCTACCTCTGCCCTGGATCGCCGCCCGTTCGATGCAGCAACTACCTTCCGCTTTGCCTTCCTCGTGGCACCGCGCCCTGTGACTTCGGCTTGGGCGAGTCGGTTCCGGAGAACTACTGTTCGAACGGGGGACCGTGTTTGCTCTCGGGGGCGTCACCGGACAACGGTGCGTGTGTGTCGCTCGATCTATGTCTCACCAACGCAGCAAACGCGGGCTTGCCCCCGTTCCACTGCGTGTGGCCCGACATGACGCCCGTGACGCGTGCGCCTCCCGCGGCGCCATGCCCAGCGCCGGCCGATCCACAGGACCCGTTCTGCGGCGGTTCCTGCGGCGCTAGCTGTAGCGACCTCCCCGTGTGCGTCGGCGTCAGCGACCACCGGGCCTTCGGCCTGTGCCGGATGTGGGGTCCATGCTGGCAGGCGATGGGAGGGGAGCTTGCGGCCGACATGGATCGATGCAGCCAACACTTCGGAACGCCGTGCGCCTGCATGATCCCCGAGCCTCAGCCATCGGGAGCGCCCTTCCCGCGAGGCGAGATCGTCCTCGCGTCGAGCTGCCTCGCCTACCACGCGATCTACCCCTCGGGCGTCGAATGCCGCGACGCAAACTGGAACGTGCTTCATTGAGCACCGCCGGTGCTCAGCGCAGGATATCGGAGACCGGGATCTGCAGGTCGGGGAAGCGGCCGGGCGCCAGCGTCTCGCCGCGGCGGTACGGTGTGACGCGCGCGTAGGCGTCGTGCACGAGGTCCTCGTGGACCTCGACGATACCGTCGACAGGGCGGCGGACGTGAAGCTCACCGGCGCCCAGATGGCGCGCCTCGACGAAGCGAGCGCCCTCGACCTCGGCTACCCCTACGCGATGATCGGCCGCATCGGGGGCCGCTGGTAGACGACGAGCTTCGCCTGGCGCGGCGTCGCCCGGCTCCCCGCAATCGCTCGACGCTCAGTGCCGCGGCGCCGGCTGGGCGGTGCAATACGCAGCGATTTGTCGGGCGAATGCCTGGAGGTCGGCGAGGCCCGCGGTGGAGGCGGTGTGGACGGCGGCCACGTCCACCTTCGAGTAGCCGTGGGCCACGACGTTGCGCAGCCCCACGGCGCGGCCCAGGGCTTCCGCCGTAGGCTCGTCGATCGCGCCGTGCTCCGCGAGGCGCTCGAACGACTGGGCCAGACTCTTTGCCGCTGGCCAGCCCTCGTCGGCGATGAGGTGGCTGGCGATGTCCGCGCAGATCTGGACGGCCAGCATGAGGTTGAACGAGACCAGGTCGAGGGCGTCCGTATCGTGCGAGAGCGTGGCGAGATCTCCGGCGTGTCGCCGCACCCGCGCGACCCGCTCGGCGAGGTCCGAGAGCTTCGCGGCGACGAGGTCGGCGTCGACCACGGTCAGAGCCCTTCCCGCGCGACCCGCTGCAACCAAGCGTCGCGCATCCGGCCATACCAGGGCAGGTCGAGCTCCAGGCTGGACAGGGCGTGGGAGCGCCACGACCCGTAGGCGCCACGCCGGCCCTCATGGACGAGCATGCCGTGTTCGATGATCTGGGCCAGGAGCGGGATGTCGGCGGCGGGAAGCGCTACGACGTCGACCTCCAGCTCGAGGGCGTCCGAGAGCTGTCGCCCGAGCTCGAGGAGGTCGAGGCCCGGCGCCCACACGGCCACATCGACATCGGACCTGGCCGTCGCCGTGCCCCGTGCACGGGACCCGAACAGGAGGGCTAGCCAGACGTCATCGCGTCCCTCGAGCAACGCATGCAGCCGATTGCAGACCTCGGTGCGTCGCTCGCCCATCACCGTCAACGTAGCACCTCCCACGGGCGGGCGTCGACGGTCCAACATGGCTGTGCGCGGGGGCGCGGTGGCCGAGTGTCGCTCGTCCTGTTCCTTCTCGCGCTCGGCGAACGGCGGACCGTGTCTGCTCTCGGGCGAGTCTTCCATCTCGCCGCAGAACGCTGCGCTGGGGGGCCACGTCGCCGCTTGTCGGATGTGTAACCACTTGGCGAGGGTTGCGGCCTGTCTCGCGCTGGTATCCAATCGCACGTTGGGAGGGCGTGTGATGAACAATACTACGGGGCGCAGGACAGGACAGGACAGGACAGCGGCTCGGCCGGGCTAGCGTCCCACGGCTGCCGACCGTCGCACTGATCCTCGGAGCCGCCGCGACGCTCTGCGGCTGTCCACCGGGCACGCGGCTCGCCTTCGTGGAAGTCCACTCCCAGAGCGCCCCCTCGCTCGTCAGGACCCAGGTTCTGGCCGCAGAGGCGAGCACGAGCATCGACATGACCCAGCTCGGCACCATCGCCGGCGACGTCGGACGGGTCCGCTACGATGCCGACTCCCAGAAGCGCATCTACCTCTTCGGCGGAGACATCCGTGAAGGGCTCACCTCGGCGGACGTCCTCCAGCTTCCCCAGCAGGCGATGCCCATCCCCGGTCCGGGCGGCCCCACGAGCGTCGACATCTCTCCCTTCGACCCGACGAAGTGGCTCTCGTTGCGCGCGTACGACGTAGGGCTGTGCTCGATGGTGCCGTCCCAGAATGTGCACCCGTTCGAGGCCCTGGGGTGGGCCGCGATCGCGAATCAGTTCGTGCTTCGGCTCGACCGCGCGCTCGCGGACCAGTACCAAGCCGTGCGTACGCAGCCGGCCACGTTCACTCCGGTATTCCGCACTGCCCTCGACTTCGATCCCCAAGGAGACGGCTTTCGGATCAGCGGAACCTATCACGCGCAGAAGATCCCCGTGACGCGTAGTCTGTTCGAATGCGACGACGTCACGTTCGACATTGCGGCGGACGTGGGCTGGTCCCGGGCGCCGGCCACGATCACGTTCCCCCCCAGTGCCTGTCTCCCTCGGAACCGGGCCGAGCGATCCAGACCTCGGACGGCCAGACGTGGGACTTCCCCGGCGTCGTGCACTCCCTCAGCGTTCAGATCACGTCACAATGCTCCACGAGCGGGTCCGTTGAGAGCCGCATCGAGTCCTTCCTCCGTGGTGTGCTCGTGCACGCGTTCAATCAGATGATTCTGGACGACCTTCTGGTCGATCCGATGCACTTCGGTGTTCAAGCGGATCAGATTCGTCCGTGCACGTGTGACATCGAGTGCAGCGCAGACTTCTCGCAGCCCTTGCCCTACGCACCCGGGCGCCGCGATCGATGCAAGATGATCAATCCGGGAGGCGGAGAGGGACCGTGCGGCGAGTGTTGGGTCCAGCTCGACCCCGATCGAATCCAGGCACGGCCCGAGGGGCTGGAGATCGTTCTGGCGGAGGACAGGAGCGACCCCCAGGCGTCGATGCTCGTTGATTCAGACTGGGGTCAGCAGCTTCTCTGCCAGCCCGACCGGCTCTCCGTCACCGCGACGGTCGTGCCGGCGCAGAGCGCTCTGCCGGGAACCATCACCGTTCCACTCGCGGCTCTTGCGCCGCAGTTGCCGGAGCCGCCTCCGGAAGCATGTCGCGTCGGGAGCCCATGACACGAACCCCCAGTGTTGCTGTGCTCCTGTTCCTGGCGCCACTCGGCTGCGAAGTGAGCCACGGGGCCTCGGATGGTGCGACCGTGGGCGACGGCGGCGGGATGGACGCGGCTCTTGTCGACGCGTCCACCGTCGACGGCGCGCCCTCCGACCGGAGGACGACACCATACGACACCGGCGCGCCCCTCCCCGACGGGCCCCTTCCCGACGGGACGGACTGCTCGGACGTAGTCGGATTCCGCCGGTGCGGCGCGCGGTGTCCCTACCTTTGCCCCGGAACGCCGCCGGTCCGATGTAGCCCCGTTGTTCCGCTCTGCCTTCCGCGGAATAGCGAACAATGTGAGTATGATATCGGAAACACTACCCCTCTCTACTACTGCTCGAACGGCGGTCCCTGTTTGCTCGGAGGAGCCCCATCTTCGGCGCCTCAGGATGGGGTATGCGCTTCACTCGACCTGTGCCTCACCAATGCAGCGGACGCGGGCTTGCCCCCGTTCCACTGCGTGTGGCCCGACATGACGCCCGTGACGCGTGCGCCGCCCGCGGCAGCTTGCCCAGCGCCGGCCGATCCACAGGACCCGTTCTGCGGCGGCTCCTGCGGCGCGAGCTGCACCGACCTCCCGGTGTGCGTCGGCGTCAGCGACCACCGGGCCTTCGGCCTATGCCGGATGTGGGGTCCATGCTGGCAGTCGATGGCGGGGGAGCTTGCGGCCGACATGGATCGATGCAGCCAGCACTTCGGAACGCCGTGCGCGTGCATGCTTCCCGAGCCTCAGCCGGCGGGGGCGCCCTTCCCGCGGGGCGAGATCGTGCTCGAATCGAGCTGCCTCGCTTATCACGCCATCTACCCCGGCGGCGTCGAGTGCCGCGACGCGAGTTGGAACGGGCTTCACTGAGCAGGGCGGGGTCGCACGGGGCTGGCCTCAGCCCGCTTCGCGGCGTCGCGCGGCTCCACCTGCCGAGGCGCAGCGGGCGATGCTGACGACGCACCTCGTGTTCGCGGAGACGGTCACCCTTCTGCGTCGCCGCGTCGGGTGGGCGGCTTCGCGGACGGTCGGCGAAGCGATCCTCGGGAGTCGCGTGATCGAAGTGGCGCCGCGTTCGGGCGAGCAGCTCCACCGCCTGGCGCGAGCTGCTGCGCCGCGGTGACCCGAAGATCAGCCTCTGCGACGCCGCTTCGTTCATCCTGATGCGCGAGCGGGCGTCACCCACGCCCTGACCTTCGACCACCACTTCCGAGAAACGGGCTTCGAGCTCCTCGCCTGAGCGCCGGCCGCCATGGCGTTCGCACCCACCTCGCTCGGCCTCTTGCGCGGCGCTCGGGGCTCGGCGCATTCTCGGGCGTGCCGGGACAGGGCCCGGAGCGCATGCAGGACGAGCAACTTCTCAAGCCGGTCGCGGCCCCCGATCCGCGCATCGGAATGGTCCTCGCCGAGCGGTACCGTATCGTGCGGCTGCTCGGGGAGGGCGGGATGGGGGCCGTCTACGAGGGCGAGCACATCCTCATCCGGAAGCGCGTCGCCATCAAGTGCCTGCACCCGCACTACTCGCAGCACCCCGAGGCGGTGGCGCGGTTCCATCGCGAGGCGCTCGCAGCGACGTCGATCGGGCACGAGAACATCATCGAGGTCACCGACATGGGGCGCTTCCCCGACGGGGCCCTGTTCATGGTGCTCGAGTTCCTGAAGGGGCGAGACTACGGCGCGTTGCTCGACGCGGAAGGACCGCAGCAGCTCGGGCCGGTCGTGCACATCGCGTCGCAGATCTGCGATGCCCTCACCGCGGCCCACGCGCTCGGGATCGTGCACCGTGACCTCAAGCCGGAGAACATCTTCCTCATCAAGCGGCGTGACGACCCGGACTTCGTCAAGGTGCTCGACTTCGGCATCTCGAAGATGAAGGCGGCAAACGAGGGGCCCGGCGGGGGCATGACGCAGACCGGCATGGCGCTCGGCACGCCGTACTACATGCCGCCCGAGCAGGCGCAGGGCCTCCGGGACGTCGACCACCGAGCCGACATCTATGCCCTCGGCGTGATCCTCTACCGCGCGCTGACCGGTGTGCACCCCTTCGAGCACGACTCCTACCCGATGCTCGTCTTGAAGATCTGTACCGAGCCCGTCGTGCCGGTCCGGCAGCTACGGCCCGATCTGCCGCCCGAGCTCGACGCGATCCTCGAGCGGATGCTCGCGAAGGAGCCCGTGGACCGCTATCCCGACTGCGCCTCGGTCAAGACCGCGCTCGCGCCCTTTGCCGGGATCACGACGAAGCCCGTCCTGCAGGAGCCCAGCCATGAGGAGGCGATCCCGCTCGTCCACAGGGCGGACGCGGCCGGTTCGGGGATCGACGCCGCGCCCACGACCGAGCCGGTGCCGTCCTCGATCGGCCTGACGCTGCCGAGATCCCGCCGGCCCCTCCTCGCGGCCGGTGCGGTGGCCGTCGTGGCCGTGGGGGTCCTCGGCGCGTGGGCGATGGGCGCCTTCGGGCACGGGAGCACGGATGGCGCGAGCACGCATGCCACCTCGCCGCCGATGGACACCACAGCGTCCGCAATGGGTGTGTTCGGGCACGGGAGCGGGCAGGGCGCGACCCTGCACGCCACGTCGCCGGCGGTGGCGATCCGCCCGATGGCGCCCGCGGGGGCTGCCACCCCGGGGCCGGTGCACCCTCCGGTCAACGTGAAGATCCGGATCGTGCCGATGTCGGACGACACGACGCTCTCCATCGACGGGGCGCACGTGTTCGCGCCGTTCGACGGAGACCTGCCCTACGACGAGACGCCCAAGACGATCCGCGTCGAGCGTTCCGGTTACCAGACGGTCCTCGAGGACCTCGCCCTGACGATCCCGCAGCGCATCGTCATCCACATGCACCACGGCGCGGGCACCGTGGATCATCGCGCTCACCGCCACGCGCGCGTGGCTTCAGTCGGCAGCGCGCCCTCGCCGGGGGCGAATGCGCCCGCGCCGCACGGCAGTGCGTCGCATGTGGCGGCGCCCGTGGTCGCGGCGCCCGCCGTCGCCGGTCCGCCCGTCGCCCGTCCGCCCGTCCCCCACGTCTCCGCTCCGCCACCAGAGAGCCACGCGGCTCACGCCGCCTCGCCGACGCCGGGCCCCGTCGTCGTGCCGCCGCGGCACGCCTTGATGCACATCGACCTCCCCTGAGCGGTCGTCTGGGCGTGATGGCCGAAAAGCGCCGACCCTCCCTGCCGGGGTCCGTGCTATCGTCGGCTCGCTCCCCATGCGAATCGGTGGGACACGGGTGTGCGTGCTGGCGCTCGGGCTGGCGGCTCTGGTCGTGCTGTTCGCCGGACGGGCAGCAGCGCAGGCGCAACCGCCGGCGCAAGGGCAGGGGGAGGCGGAGACGCAGCCGCAGGGGCAGGCGTCAGCGCCGGCTGCGCCCCATCACGAGGACTCGCCCGAGGTGGTCGAGGCGAGGCGGCACATCGCGACGGGAACGGCCTTCTTCAACGCGAACAACTACGAGGGCGCGCTCGCCGAGTTCCAGCGCGCCTACGATCTGCTCCGCGGCAAGCCGGTCCGCTACATCGTGCTCTTCAACATGGGGCAGTGCCACGAGCGCCTCTTCCAGTACGACCAGGCCCTCGAGCTCTATCAGCGCTACCTCGATGAGGGCGGGCCCGCCGCCCAGGACCGGGCGACGGTGCTCGCCACGATGCACGCGCTCGAGGGCCTGCTCGGCACCGTGCGGGTGAGTGCCAACGTGCCGTCCGCTCGCGTGCTCGTCGACGAGCGCGAGGTCGGCCGCTACGACGGGACGCACCACGACTTCCGCATGCCGGCGGGCATCCACAACGTCGAGCTGCGTGCACCGGGCTACGTTTCACTGCGCCATCAGGTCGAGGTCGCAGCGCGCAGCTCGGCGTCGGCGACGTTCGCGCTCGAGCACGTCAGCAACTACCACGGCCTGTCGCGCGGCTGGTTCTGGTCCAGCCTCATCGGTGCGGGTGTGGTCGCGGCCACCGGCTTCGCAATCGGCGGCTACGCCCTCGAAGAGCACAATCGGCTCCAGGCCCTCGCCGACGACACGTCGAACCCGATGCACACGTCGGTGACCGCCGAGGACGACCGACGCATCACCACGCTGGCGACGGTCGCCGACATCCTCGGCAGCGTCGCGGGGGCCCTCACGGCGACGTCGCTCATCCTCGCGCTCCTGACCGACTGGAGCGGCGGCCACACGGGCGCCGGGCACGCGGCGAATACGACCGCTTCCCTCGGGCTCACGCCCGCCCTGTCGCCGACGTTCGCTGGGCTATCGCTGTCGGGGGCCCTGTGAGGCGGCTCTGGCGCGCCGCGGTGATCGTCGCCGCAGGAGCCACGCTCGGGGCGTGCACGCTGATTGTCGGCCACCTGCATCTTCCCACCTGCGACCAGGCCCAGTGCGAGGCCCTCAACACGCGCGACGGGATCGCCCAGACCGCGTGTCCGCGCTGGTTTTGCAGCGCCGCCGATGGCCAGTGCCACAAGGGCAACGTCGATGCGGACGGCGACGGCCACACGGACGTGACCTGCCCCGGCGGCGACGACTGCGACGATCGAGTCGCGACCATCCACCCCGGGGCGCCCGAGACCTGCGACGGCCGGGACGACGACTGCAACGGGGTCATCGACGACAGTGCGCTCGTCGGCACCGTGGCCGAGGTTGCGCCCACGGGAACCGGACCGACGGCCGGACGCTACTCGGGTGGCGTGCCCGGACGAAGCGCCGCGACGTGGACGGCCCAGAGCTCGGTGGGCCCGAGCGCCGCGACGGGCGCGCCCGTCGAAGGCGCGACGATGGAGAGCGCCCACCCCATCGACCCGACGACGAACGACCACGATCCGATGGCGTCGAACGACAGCCTGCGCGACCTGACGCTCACGACGGCGACCCCGGGCGATCGCCCGACGTGCATGGTCTGGCAGTTCCCGGGAGACATGGTGCCCGGGCGCGGCGCGTGCCGGTCGGACACCGACTGCCTTCGCAGCCACGGCACCTGCGTGGCGGACGGCGGGCTCTGCAGCGGCAATTCCACAGACCCCTGGGACCCGACGAGCACCGCGCCGTTCTCGCGCAACGGCTCGTGTCTGGTGCCCGACGGTTCGGGCGGCGCCACGACGAACGATGCCCTCTGCGAGCGCAGGGACGTGTGCGTGCGTGGTGCGTGCGTGCTCGCGCCGCGCTTCGACGTGGCGACGGCCCAGTGCGAGCTGGTCGAGTCGGCGCTCGACGACGCGACCTCCGCGGTTACGGTCGTTGCCGCCATCGACACACAGGGCTGCGCGGCGGGCGCGTTACGCCTGTTCGCCGCGTCGCCGGACCTCACGACGGTGAGCGCGATGGGCCCCGAGTACCGCTCGAACGTCTTCACCGGCGTCGACACCGTCCCGCTCATGGCGTCGGCCGACGGCGGCATGCCGAGCACCGGCGCACGTTGCACCGGCTACTCGCGCACGGACGGCGCGCGCGGGGCGGCGCTGCCTTCCGTCGCGGGGCTTCACGGCTCGGCGTCCCCCGGTCAGGCCCTCGTCGCCTACCAAGCGCGCGACGCCCACGCCGTCGGCGCGTGCGCGGGCATGGCGACGGCACCGGTCGGTCTCCTCGGTCTCTTCGTCGAGTCGACCGGCACGGCCGGGGCGCACGTCGACTCCGTGACGGCGACGAACGACGGCGTGCCACAGGACCTCGGCACGACGAGCGGCGTGCTGCCCGTCGGCCTGGCCTCGCTCGCGGGCGCGAGCTACGCCGTCGCGTACCCCGACGCGGCCATGGCGAATCGAGATCGCGCTCTGGGTGGTGCCGCCTGCGGCGGCCCCCGCGCCCTACCGGCTCGCCCTCGACCTCGATGGAGGCACGTCGGGCGACGGGGGCGTGGCGGACGGCAGTGAGGGGGTCGCAGCGGACCCTTCCATCGCGCGCACGACGTCGCCGCTCGCGCTTCCGTCCACGCCGCTCCTGCATATCGCGACGGGCGCGCATCCCGACGGCGTGGTCCTGGCTGCGGGCCCGGCCACGGCCGACGGCGGCGCGCGCATCGGCGTCGCGTGGCAAGAGGGCTGCGAGGGCGCCGCGGGGGCCGTGGTCAAGCTGGCGATCGTCGACTGGCATCCGGCAGGCATGTCGATGGTCTCGCCGCCGATCAAGCTGTCGACCGGCCTGTCGGCTGCCTGGCGTCCGTCGATCGTCTACGTCCCCGACGGCTTCCTGCGCGTCGGCACCAAGCGCGGTACGACGACCGTCACGGACGCGAACGACGGCGGCTGGCTCGTGGCCTTCGTCGGTAAGCACGCCGGCGCGGAGCACGGCTACGTCACGCGCATCTCCGAGCTCGACGGGACCGCGCTCGAAGCGCCGGTCGACACCGAGCCGACGGCCATGGGCGCGACGGTGCAGAGCATCGGGGTCTACCCGTTCACCGGCACCGCCCGCGCGGCCTTCGCCTCCGTCGACACGGGCCGCGCGCAGATCAGGGGCGGTGAGCTCCTTTGCTCGCCGAGCGCGGGCATGAGCGGCGGCGCGTCGGGCCCGTGACGCAAGCGTGCGACCAGGTCTGCAGATGCAGGCATTGACTGCCGGCCGCGGCTCGACCGAAGATAGTCGAGGAATGCCCTCGCCCTAGTCCCGCGAGGCGCTTCCGGGACGGCGGTCCGGGACGGCACGGACCGCTCTGTCCTTCTTCCGTGGCGCCGTACGAGCTTGGGTCTGGCGTGCGATCGGAGCGACACCAACGGTGGCCGTCCAGGGGCATCGTCCCGTGGGGCGTGCTCGTGCTCGGCTCGTCGTTCGTCCTCGCGGCGTGCGGCGGGGGAAGCGCCATGGACGGCGGGCGTGATGCGGCCGCGAGGGACGCGGGCGCGAGGGACGCGGGCGCGAGGGGCGATGCGGGCTCGGTGGACGCGGGTGCGACCGACGGGCCGGCGCCCGACGTCGCGGAGTGTCCGGACCTCGACGGGGACGGGCACCGGGACGCGCGGTGCGGTGGGGACGACTGCGACGACAGCGACCCGAACCGCTACCCGGGCAACACCGAGGTGTGCGACGCGGCGGGCCACGACGAGGACTGCAACCCGGCGACGCTCGGCCCGGACGCCGACGGCGACGGGTTCGTGTCGACGGCGTGCTGCAACACCCAGCCGGACGGCACGCTCCTGTGCGGCACCGACTGCGACGACACGCGCGCGACGGTGAACCCCTCGGGGGTCGAGAGCTGCAACGGCATCGACGACAACTGCAACGGCGTGGTGGATGAGGGGGTGCTGTCGACGTTCTACCCGGACTGCGACGGCGACGGGTTCGGCGTCGATGGCGCGTCGGACGCGATGGCCTGCACAGCTCCGACGGCGCCACCTGCGGTCTGCGGCGGGACGGGTGGCTGGTCCATGATGGCCGGGGACTGCGACGACACGCAGGCCGGCCGCAACCCCGGAAACCCGGAGGTGTGCGACCTCATCCCGGACAACGACTGCAACCCGGCGACGAACCCATTCGACATGGACGGGGACGGGCACGACGACGCGAGCTGCGGTGGCGACGACTGCAACGACCACGACCCGACGGTGTACTCGGGCGCGCCGGAGTTGTGCGATCGCAAGGACAACGCGTGCGCGTTCGGCGGCGGCGTGGCGACGGCCGAGGACTACGATAACGACGGCTTCGCGCCGATGGGCGCCTCGTGCAGCGGTGGTCCGCTGCCGAAGCTCGACTGCAACGACAACAACGCGGCAGTGCACCCTGGGGCGACCGAGATCTGTAACGGCCTCGACGACAACTGCAACGGGATGATCGACGAGGACCCGGACGCGATGGCGTCGTGCAACGAGACGGGGACGGTCGGGGCGTGCGTGATGGGCGGGTGCACGATCGCGATGTGCACGGGGACCTACGCGAACTGCGAC
This sequence comes from uncultured delta proteobacterium, assembly GCA_963830115.1. Taxonomy (GTDB): domain Bacteria; phylum Myxococcota_A; class Polyangia; order Polyangiales; family CAWHLB01; genus CAWHLB01. The sequence goes on along the minus strand of CAWHLB010000037.1, from coordinate 254,262 downwards.
GGGCTGACGTCGAACGGCTGCGAGGCGGACCTCGATAGCGACGCAGCGCACTGCGGGGCGTGCGGCAATGCGTGCCCGACGGGCGGCCTGTGCACCTCGGGCACCTGCGGCTGCCCTGCATCGCAGCCGATGGTGTGCGGCGGCGCGTGCGTGGACACGACGAGCGACACGGCGAACTGCGGCGGCTGTGGTAACGCGTGTCCGGCGGGCGCGACCTGCAGCGGCGGCACGTGCCACTGCGCGCTCGGCTACCTCGTCTGCAGCGGCGCCTGCGTCGACCCGATGGCGGACACGAACAACTGCGGCGGCTGCGGCCAGACGTGCACGGGCGGCTCGTGTGCGGGCGGGGCGTGCATGTGCCCCGGCGCCGAGGGAACGCTGTGCTCGGGCACCTGCCATGACCTGTCGGTCGACCTCGGCAACTGCGGGGCGTGCGGCGCGACTTGCACGGGCGGCTCGTGCGCCGGCGGCACATGCACCTGCCCGCCGAGCAGGCCAATGCTCTGCTCCGGTACGTGCGCCGACACGATCACCGACCCGAGCCACTGCGGCACCTGCACCCACGACTGCGGCGCGGGCGGCACCTGCGCCGCGAGCACGTGCGACCATCCCGTCGCGATTTGGGGTGACGGCGGCAATTCCGCGGGCGGCGGGTACACGGTGCTGCGCTCGGGGGGCGGCGCTGCGCAGTGGGAGACGAGCGAGCTGTTCACGCCTCCGATCGAGGCGACGACCCTCACCAGCGCGAATACCCTCAAGGCCGTGGGTCCAGCTGTCCTCTCGACCGACGGAACGCTACACATCGCAGGCGTCGGCGATTACACGGGCGTGGTGGACGTGGCTTGGTCCGGTTTTGGCTGTTTCGTGCTGGCCACGGGCGGCGTCGAGTGCTGGGGCCAGAACAACTGGGCGCAGCTCGGGGACGGTACGCGCGTCGATCGATACACGCCTGTCCCCGCCGTGGGGATCACTAACGCCGTCGGGGTCAGCGTGGGCCAACAGGAGTCGTGTGCGGCGCTGAGCACCGGCGAGGTCGCTTGCTGGGGCTTCAACGACTACGGGGCCACCGCGCCGTCGATGATCGGCACCTCGCCCATCCTGGTTCCGACGGTCATTCCAGGCATTGCGAATGCCACGGCGGTTGCGAGCGGCGACCACAATGGGCTCGCGCTGCTCTCGGACGGGACCGTTCTGTGCTGGGGAAAGATGGATTCCGCGGGCGAAGCGATTCCCGGCTGCCCGTCCGCCGGCTCCGATCCCGGGCCCGTGGCGGTTCCCGGCCTCACGTCGATCGTCGGCATCGCGATGGCCCAGTTCGACGCCTGCGCCTGGGACGGGATGGGTGGGGCGTGGTGTTGGGGCGGCGGCATCGCGGTACCCGGCGGGAGCTGGGGTGCCAACCCAGACCCCACCGCCATTTCGGGCTTCGTGACGCTGTCCGTCGGCGTGAACGAGGAGTCGACTTGCCTGGTCGCGGCCGATGATGCCGTCCACTGTTGGGGCTCTTACATCGGTGCCACGCCGATGACCGTCTCTGGCCTCACCCCGTCGGGCTGAGCAACCGATGAGCATCGAGATCAGATGCCGCGCGCCGGAACGCTTCGACGACCGATGCCCTCGGCCGGCTTGGCGGCCCCGTTCGGGGCTTGCAGCGCGTCCGTCGCGCTCGGGCGGCGCGATGCTGACCGTAACGGTTGCCGGGAGGGTCCCGCTCCCGCGCGCCTCGCTCCTCGTGGCGTTCTCACTCGTGCTCGCGGCGTGCGGTGGGGGAAGCGCCACCGACGCAGGACGCGACGCCGGCTCGAGGGACGCGGGCGCGGCCGACGCGGGCGCGGTGGACGCGCGCTCGCAGGATGCGGGTGCGACCGACGGGGCGGCGCCCGACGTCGGGGCGTGTCCGGACCGCGACGGGGACGGGCACCGGGACGCGCGGTGCGGCGGGGACGACTGCGACGACAACGACCCGAACCGCTACCCGGGCAACACCGAGGTGTGCGACGCGGCGGGGCACGACGAGGACTGCAACCCGGCGACGCTCGGACCGGACGGGGACGGCGACGGGTTCGTGTCGACGGCGTGCTGCGACGCGCAGACCGACGGCACGCTCCTGTGTGGCACCGACTGCGACGACACGCGCGCAACGGTGAACCCGTCGGCGGTCGAGAGCTGCAACGGCATCGACGACGACTGCGACGGGATGGTGGACGAGGGGGTGCTGTCGACGTTCTACCCAGACTGCGACGGCGACGGGTTTGGCGTCGATGGCGCGTCGGACGCCATGGCCTGCACCGCGCCGGCGACGCCACCTGCGGTCTGCGGCGGGACGGGCGGTTGGTCGATGATGGCGGGGGATTGCGACGACAGGCAGAGCGGACGCAACCCGGGCGTTCCGGAGGTGTGCGACCTGATCCCGGACAACGACTGCAACCCGGCGACGAACCCATTCGACATGGACGGGGACGGGCACGACGACGCGAGCTGCGGTGGCGACGACTGCAACGACCACGACCCGACGGTGTACTCGGGCGCGCCGGAGTTGTGCGATCGCAAGGACAACGCGTGCGCGTTCGGCGGCGGCGTCGCGGTCAGCGAAGACTACGACAACGACGGCTTCGCGCCGGTGGGCGCGGCGTGCAGCGGTGGTCCGCTGCCGAGGCTCGACTGCAACGACAACAACGCGGCGGTGCACCCCGGGGCCACCGAGGTCTGTAACGGCATCGACGACGACTGCAACGGGATGGTCGACGAGGACCCGGCGGCGACGGCGTCGTGCAACGAGACGGGGACGGTCGGGGCGTGCGTGATGGGCGGGTGCACGATCGCGATGTGCACGGGGACCTACGCGAACTGCGACGGGCTGACGTCGAACGGCTGCGAGGCGGACCTCGATAGCGACGCAGCGCACTGCGGGGCGTGCGGCAATGCGTGCCCGACGGGCGGCCCGTGCACCTCGGGCACCTGCGGCTGCCCTGCATCGCAGCCGATGGTGTGCGGCGGCGCGTGCGTGGACACGACGAGCGACACGGCGAACTGCGGCGGCTGCGGCAGCGCGTGTCCGGCGGGCGCGACCTGCAGCGGCGGCACGTGCCACTGCGCGCTCGGCTACCTCGTCTGCAGCGGCGCCTGCGTCGACCCGATGGCGGACACGAACAACTGCGGCGGCTGCGGCCAGACGTGCACGGGCGGCTCGTGTGCGGGCGGGGCGTGCATGTGCCCCGGCGCCGAGGGAACGCTGTGCTCGGGCACCTGCCATGACCTGTCGGTCGACCTCGGCAACTGCGGCGCCTGCGGGGCGGGCTGCGGCGGCGGCTCGTGCGCCGGCGGCTCCTGCACCTGCCCGCCCACTGCCCCGACCCTCTGCTCGGGCGCCTGCTCGGACACGATCACCGACCCGAGCCACTGCGGAAGCTGCACCCACGACTGCGGCGCGGGTGGGGCGTGCACCTCCAGCACCTGTGACGATGTCGTCGCGATTCGGGGCGGGGGAGGCTTCAGCGCAACGCGTTCCGACAGCGGCGCCGCGGCGTGGGGCGAGACGAATCTCAACGCGATCGCCATCGCCACGAGCGGCGTCGCGAAGGCGGTTGGGCCTGCCATCCTGCATACCGACGGCACGCTCTTCCTCTCCGGCGTTGGTACCTATCCGGGCACGACCTACTCGAACGTCGTGGGCGTCGCGTGGGCCTACCTGTCGGCTCACGGATGCTTCGTGCTCGCGACTGGTGGCGTCGAGTGCTGGGGAGACAACAGCTCAGGACAAATCGGGAACGGAGTCGTTGGCGGCCGGGCCAACACGCCGGTGCCGGCGACCGGCGTCACGAACGCCATTTCGGTCGCTGTCGGAGACATGAATTCCCTTGCATTGCTCTCCGACGGGACAATCGTCTGGTGGGGCGATACCTCCGTGCCCACGCCCACGGCGGTGTCGGGAGTCAGTGGTGCCGCTGCCATCGCCACCAACGGCTTCGACTCCTTTGCTGTGCTGTCCGACGGCACCCTGCTTTGCTGGGGAACGCCCACCGAGCCGGGTTGCGGATCTGGTACGGGGACGATGCAGAGCGTATCTGGTCTCACCAATGTCGTCGGAGTAGACGCGAAAGGCCAAGACGTATGCGCCTGGGACTCGGCCGGCGATGCGTGGTGCTGGGGTGACAACACCTACTCTCAGGTTCTGGGCGGCAGCGGCACCGTCATCTCCGCGCCCCTTGCCATTCCCGGCTTTACCACCGTCCGAGGTGTGGCTCTCAGCGACACGGGCCAAAGTACGTGCGTGCTCTCCGCAGACAGCTCGGTCCAGTGTTGGGGAGCCTCCATCGGAGGCACGCCCAGCCTGTCGTCGGCCTGACCCCGTCGGGCTGAGTCGATCGAGCGTCAGCGCGTTGTGGCGAGCAGCCGGTCGAGGGCGGCGTAGCGCTCGTAGAGGCCCGATTTCATGTCCGAGTGCAGCATGGCGTCGCGCTCGGCGTCGCATGGAGGAGCGCCGTCGTGACGACTCTCGTGCGGTCGCCGCCCGGGTTTTCGGGGGTAACGATCTCGACGGCCACGTCGCCCGGCATGCCGCCCTGCTCGAACGTCTGGACGAGGCGCTCGGGCGGCGTGACCTGCCCGCGTAGGTGTACAGCTTGCAGACGGCCGAAGGGGGTGGCTAGCCGCTTGGCGCGAGGACATCGAGGGTGGCGGCGCCAGAAGCCGACGTTCCGCAGCCGAGAGTGCAGTTGGTCCACTTCGACGCCAGCTCGGCGTTCGCCGCCTGCAAGTAGCTCGGGGCGGGGGCTTGTTCAGGACGGGACACCGAGCGCATCGAGGTCGTTGCGCGCACGTTCGAGCGCCTCGACGAAGGGCGCCCTGGGCTCGATGTCCCCGCTCGAAGCGAGGGCCGCGTAGTGGGCGATGCCGTCGACCAGGTTGCGGTGGAAGGTGCGCGCGGCGTCCGGGGCGAGCGTGCCCGCCTCCGTCTGGCCGCGCAGGTACTCGATCGAGAGCTCGAGCTCGCGGACGAAGGAGTGCGGCCGGTCACGCCGCGCGAGCAGATCCTCGCGACCGTAGATGTGACCGACCATCTGCGCGAGCGTTGCCACGCGGTCGAAGTTCGTGATGTTCGGCCCCGGGCAGACGGCCGGCGTGGCCTCTGGATCGAAGCCGTGCTCGAGCGCCGCCGATCCGCCGAGGTCGTGGCAGATGCACGACTTGCCGACGACGGCCTCGATCTCGCGCTCGTCCGCGCCCGCGGCTTCGAGCGCGCGGAGCTTGCGCCGCTGGTAGGCGCGGGAAGCCGGGCACAGCGGCACCCGGGACAGGTCGCCCGGCGTCGCCAGGTAGCCCCTCGGACATCGGGTTCCGGGACGGCCGTCGGCGATGCGCTTGCGGCGCGCCTCCTCGCTGGCCGAGTCCCGCAGGTTCCAGAAGGGAACACCGAGCGGGGAGCTGTCGCTCAGGTACACGTCGCCCGACCCGCTCGAGGCGAGCCGTCGGCGTGTCTGCTCGTCCACCGAAGTCGCTTCCGGTACCAGCAGGAACGGCGTTCCCCATCCGGTGCCGTCCGCGCCGTAGCGGATTCTGAGGAGCGCGTCCTCGGCCGCGGTGCCGATCCCGCCCTGCACGGTGATGCGCAGGTCCGGAGGCGCATCGAGCGGAGCCCGCCCTCGTTTCTCGAGCGCCGCGTTGTACACGGGCAGGATCTGCGCGGGAAGGTTGCGCCGTGCGCGGGCGAGCTCCGCGAGGACCGGCCCGAGGAGACACCCGCCCGACGAGAAGGCGTGACCGCCGCAGTTGAGCCCCGACTCCACCCGTAGCTCGGAGACCCACACACCCCGCTTGGCCAGGAAGCGCATCTGCACCTCGGCCGAGCGGTAGCTGCCGACCTTCAAGACGAGCTTCTTCGCGAATCGGCCGCGTGCGTCCGGAAGGAACGCCGGCAGGTTGCCCGCGTAGGTGTACAGCCTGGCGTTCAGGCCCGCCGAGAGCACGACGGAGGAGCGCAAGGTGCTGTTCGCGAAGCCCCGAAGCGCGGCGAGCGCGTCCGACTGGTCCTGAGGGCGCGGCTGTCCCCGGGCGTCGAGGGCGCGGTCCACCTTCGTCATCACATTGACGTCGATGGATCCGGCTTGGACCGACGCTCTGAGGAGCGTCTCGAGCCTCTGCCGCTCGCTCGCGTCGCGGCACTCGAGCAGGCACTGGTAGGACTTTCGCAGGGGCCCGTCGGGGAGCAGCTCGAAGTAGCGCGTGATCTCCGAGCCCCGCTCGAAGTCCGCCCGCCGGACCGCCTCGATTTGCCGAGTCACGCGCCGGTCGAGCAGGTCGAGGTACGCGGTGATCCGGCGCGCGCGCGCGTCGTCCTCGCGCGATGCGATCGCCTCGTAGGGCTCCTCCATGCGCCGGCACAGTCGCTCACGCACGCGCTCGATGAGCTCGTCGTCGACGAGCGACACCACCGAGGCGATGCCATACCGCGCGACGCGCAGCGGGGTGTCGATCGTGAAGCCCGTGCCCATCACCGGAATGTGGAACGTGTGCGGCGGAGGCGGGTCGGCGGTCATGGGATTTCTATACCACCGCGGCGCAGAGGCGCTGCCGGCCCCACGCCACGGTTCCGTCATCCTTCGACCACGGTTCGGTCATGGCGTGGCCGCACGGGTCCCGGCGTTGATCCAGATCACCTCGCGGGTCTTCCACCGAGCGGCTGCAGCCGGTCGGTGGGGGCGATGTCTGCCTGCACTGGGCGCGGTCGTTCCTTGACGCCCATGCGGTGTCGATCTGCCGCCTGCCCTCCGACACGGTGGGGGGCACATGCGTCGTCGGCACTGCGGCCCAGGGCGTGCCTGTCCCGCGGGCGAGCTCTGCTTCTACGATCCCGCAGCCGGCGGCAAACGATCTGCAGACCGATCTGTCCGTGAGGTCTGCGACGGGGTCAGTCGACGAGCGAGGTCGGCAAGGGTCTCGGGTGCCGTGCTCTGTCGCAGCCCGTCAGTAGTACCAAGGGAAGCGGGAGTAGTCCTGGGGGCGCTTTTCGAGGAAGGCGCGGCGGCCCTCTTCGGCTTCTTCGGTGGCGTAGGCGAGGCGCGTGGCTTCGCCGGCGAAGATCTGCTGGCCGACGAGGCCGTCGTCGACGAGGTTGAATGCGAGCTTGAGCATGCGCTGGGCCGTCGGGCTCTTCGCGTTGATCTTGCGCGCCCAGTCGAGGGCGAAGGTCTCGAGCTCGGCGTGGGGGACCGCGGCGTTGACCATGCCCATGGCCGCCGCCTCGTCGGCGCCGTAGGTGTCGCCCACGAAGAAGATCTCGCGCGCCTTCTTCTGGCCGACCATGCGCGCGAGGTACGCCGAGCCGTAGCCCGCGTCGAAGCTCGCCACGTCGGCGTCGGTCTGCTTGAAACGGCCGTGCTCTTTGCTGGCGATGGTGAGGTCGCACACAACGTGCAAGCTGTGGCCACCGCCGGCCGCCCAGCCGGGCACGACGGCGACGACGACCTTCGGCATGAAGCGAATGAGGCGCTGCACCTCGAGGATGTGCAGGCGGCCGAGGCGCGCCGGGTCGACCTTGCCGCCGTCGCCTTCGTACTGGTAGCCGGCCTTGCCGCGGATGCGCTGGTCGCCGCCCGAGCAGAAGGCCCAGCCGCCATCCTTGGGCGAGGGACCGTTGCCCGTGAGCAGCACGCAGCCCACGTCCGAGGTCTGGCGCGCGTGGTCGAGGGCCAGGTAGAGCTCGTCCACCGTCTTCGGCCGGAAGGCGTTGCGCACCTCGGGGCGGTGGAAGGCGATGCGCACCGTGCCCTGGTCGACGGCCCGGTGGTAGGTGATGTCCTCGAAGGCGAAGCCCTCGACGGGCGTCCAGCGCGCGGGGTCGAAGATCTCGGAAATCATCGTCGTCATCCTCCGAGCCGGGGCACTACGACATCGGGGGCGCGCGCGCCAGTGGCGCGCAGCCGGTCAGCCGTGGCTTTCGCCTTCGGCGATCACGCCGGGGCGTTTCGCCCACAGGTACACGAAGCCGAAGAAGCCGGCGCACAGGAGGTAACCGACGCTCCACCGCCAGCCGGTCCCGAAGCCGATCGAGAACTCGCCGCCCGCCGGTCCCAGGTGCCCCGCGTGCATGAAGCCGAAGAAGGAGAGCACCGCGCCGATGAGCATCCACACCGCCGCCGTGCCGAAGCGCCGGTCGATGAGCGACGCGCTCGAGGCCGCCCACACCAAACACGTGAGCATGAAGCCCTGCGACAACGCGACGAGGCCCGGCAGGTGCAGGCCCGCCATGGCGAACGCTTCCGGATGACTCAGCACCTTGGCCGCCAGATCCTGTTGGCCGGTCGCGATGCCCGCCGCGCCCAGGGTCTGGCCGAGGATGAGCACGCCCCAGCCCGCGATGGACGGGAAGAGACCGACCGCGACCGCGGGCGCGTGCTCGCTCGGCGTCGCCTGAAACGCCTGCGCCGTGATGACGATGCCGATCCACAGCACGATCGCCATACCCGCTTCCATGGGCACGATGGCCGCGATGAGACCGGTCAGCCCGAAGACCGCGAGCAGCGTGAAGAAGGCGCCGTTGAGCACCGAGTAGCCCGAGCGCGCGCCGAGGCCTTTCCAGCCCGGGTGGCCGATGTAGATCGTGGTCGGGAAGCAGGAGCCGAAGAGCGCCGCGACCATGGAGCCGGCGCCGTTCATGGCGAGGCTCGGCAGGGTGGGGTAGCTGTCGCCCGCCGCTTCGGCCGACTCGATGTTCTGCAGCGAGCCGAGCACGTTGAAGAGGCCCATCGGCACCATGACGGGCACCAGGAACTGGGCGAAGAGCGGGTGGGTGAAGCCGGCGATCAGGTCGCCGATCAGCGGCACGGGCAGGTAGAAGCCGACGGCCTTGGCCGCGACCGGGATCGCGCTCGCGTGCACCGGCGCCGACGGGTCGCCCGAGGTGGCGAGGGCCCAGGCCGCCGCGCTGCCGAGAACCAGGGCCCATGCGCCGCCCGGGATACGGAAGGGGAGCTTCACGCGCGCGAAGTAGGTGACGAGGATGACACCGAGGGGCAGCATCGCGACGAGCGGTGCCTGGAAGGTCCGCACGGCGAAGTCGATCGCGATGAAGCTGATGGCGATGCCTGCCAGGGTGGACAGGAGCGCGGCGCGCGGGGTGGCGCGGCGCACGCGCTCGGCGATGAAGGAGCCGCCGAGCTCGATGAGGCCCGAGACCATGCAGGCCGCCAGACCCACCTGCCACGCCACGTGCGACGCGGCGTCCGGCGCCATGCCGCGGCGCAACGCTTCGATGCGCACCGGCAGCATGACGAGGAAGATGTAGGCGAAGAGCGAGACGGTGTTGATGCCGTAGGGGAGGGCGGTCACGTCGCGTCGCCCCGTACGCGCCGAGAGCTTCTGGGCCTGGTAGCTGTAGAAGAGGTTGCCCGCGAGCACCGACAGGGCCGTGCCCGGCAGGATCGTCCCGAGCACGAGCTTCGTCGAGAACCCGAGCACGCCCGTGCACAGGGTCAGCACGAGCAAGAACTGGATCAGGTTGTCGATCGCGAGCCCGAAGAACCCGTCCACGTCGCCGGGAACGAACCAGGGCTGGGCCGTCTTTTCCATCGCCGCTTCGTAGCAGCCCCCGGCCCCGCCGCCGAGCGAATTTGACGGACGAGCTCCCCCTCCCGCGGGAGGGGGACCCACCCGTGCCGACAGGCGGGTGGTACGCGCGACGGCCCCACGGCGCGAGCGCCCTGAACCCTCTACGCGCGAGCAGGCTGGCCGCTGACCGGGTCGGGCGCTATCGTTTCCCCATGCGCTGGAAGGCAGAGGACGTGCGCGCATACCGACACCGCGACTGGGGTCGGTTCGAGCAGGCGCCCGTGCCGAAAGAGGCGGCCTCGTCGGAGGAAGCTGGCCGGCTCGCTCTACGATCAGCTCCGCGCCGCCCGTCCCGAGTGGCCGACCGCCGCCGATCGCGATGCGGATCTGGCCGCGCACCTCCGCCTCGTCGCGCTCTTCGCGAAGGTCCACCATGCCGACCGCCGCCGCTCGCGCGCTCGCTGACATCGCCCGGGCGCTTTCGCCGCTCGGGCTGCGCTGGTATGTGTTCGGCGCACAGGCTGCGATTCACTACGGAAGCGCGCGCACAACGGCCGACGTCGACATCACGGTCGAGCTCGCCCACGTGACGCCGGCGTCACTCGTGTCCGAGCTCGCGAAGGTGGGGATTGAATCCGCGGATTGCGCTGGACACCCACTTCATCGCTCAAAGTCGCGTGCTTCCCATGGTCCACCGTCCGACCGGGATGGGCGTCGACGTCGTGCTGGCGGGCCCGGGGCCCGAAGAGACGTTTCTGTCACGCGCCCGCACGAGACGGTTCGAGGGTGTGCCGGTCCCCCTCGCGGCGCCCGGCGACGTGATCGTCATGAAGGTCCTCGCGGGTCGTCCCAAGGACGTCGACGACATCGTCGGAATCCTGCGCGCAGCCCCCGAGGGCCTCGACATCCGGGAGGTCCGGGACATGCTCGTCGAGCTCGAGGACCTCCTCGGCCAATCCGACCTGCTTCCCCTCTTCGAGCACGCGTTGGAGCGGGTCGAGCGGTGAGGCGGGGCCGTCCGGTGAGGCGGGCGCGCCAGACGGCGGGGCGTGTCCGGCAACGTGTCCGGCGCGGCGGCCGGTCGATGTCCTCGTTGTGTCCGATGGGGGACCGGGGCAGGCGACGGCGTGCACCGCAGACCTCGCCGGCCCCTTCGCACGCCTGGGCGACGCCGTGCGCACCGCCGCCGCGCACTGCTGCCCCTGGATCCGAGTCGATCGCGGGGCTCGGGCTGCCCCGCGTTGCGGAATTTGACGTCTCTCGGAGGCCCACTCATGGTGGGGTCTTGCCTGCCCGTCAGCCGATCGCCGCTCACCGGTTTCGCTCCCCCGCCGGCCTTTCGGGGTTGCTCGGCTTGGCTGCACTGCTCTGGGCCGCTACGTCCGCACCCGCCGACGGGCAGGAGGCGCAGCGCCAGGCTCGGGCGGCGCCCGTAGCGACGGGCTCGGACCACGCGGCGGCCGCGGCGCTCGACGGGCGCGCCCTCGCGGCCCTCGGCCCGGGGGTGCGCCTGCTCCATCCGCCGGACCCGGCCGAGCCCTACGGTCTCGACGTGGCCATCGAGGATCGCGACGGCCGCTCGATGCAGCACTTCCATCAGGCCCTCGCGCGCGCGGCCCGCGGTGAGGGGCAGGCCCGCATCATGGTCTACGGCGCCTCCCACGTGGCGAGCGACTGGTTCACCGGGCTCATCCGCGAGCGGCTGCAAGCGCGCTTCGGCGACGCGGGCCACGGGTTCATCCTGCCCGTGAAGCCCTGGCGCAGCTACCGGCAGGAGGACGCGACCCTCGACGGCAACTACCGGCGGTGGAAGACCATTCGTGTGACAGCGCACCATCTTGCTCCGGACGACTACGGCGTGGCCGGCGTCGCGGTCGAGACCTCCCACGCCCACGCCTGGGGCGCGGTGAGCACCGAGAGCGACGGCGACTTCGACACGCGCGCTTCGCTGTTCGACCTCTACTACCTGAAGCAACCGGGCGGCGGCGACTTCGACGTGCTCATCGACGGGCAGCCCCAGGGCCGGGTGCACACGCGCGCCAGCTCCCCCGAGACGGGCTACGCGACCTACCACGTGCCCGATGGCCCCCACCGCTTCGAGCTGCACACCCGCGGCAACGGCAAGGTGCGCATCTTCGGCGTGGCCATGGAGCGCGACGCCCCGGGCGTCATCCTCGACGAGCTCGGCATCAACGGTGCGCGCGCCCGCTACCAGCTCCTGTGGAACGACGCGACCTACAGAGAGCAGCTCCGGCGCCGCAACCCGGACCTGGTCGTCCTGACCTACGGCACCAACGAGAGCGGCGACGACAACGTGCCCATCGAGGACTACGAGCAGCGCGTGCGCCGCGTCGTGGCCCGCCTGCGCGAGACGGTGCCCCAGGCGTCGTGCCTCCTGATCGGCCCCTCGGACCGGCCCGTGCACGTCGACGCCGACGATGTGTTCGAGGATTCGACCGCGCACCGCCGAGCTCATCGACGTGCAGCGGCGCGTGGCCAAGGACATGGGCTGCGGCTTCTTCGATTCTGGTGGCCTTCGAGGGCGGACCCATGTCGATGGTCGAGTGGGCGACGGCCGAGCCGCCCTGGGCCCAGCACGACTACGTCCACTTCACGCGCCGCGGCTACGAGCGGCTCGGTCAGGTCCTGCTCGGCGCCTTGATGGACGGCTACGACGGTCCCCCAGGCCACGTGGACGCCGACACCGCCGTCGCCGGGCGATAGCGCTCCCTCGGCCGCCCGCTCAGCCACCCGCCCTGGCCCGCCTCAGGGGCGCGCGCGGGCAGGTCCTGGTGCATGGGCAGCATGCACCTCGCCCGCTCGCCCGTGGGGCTCCGCCGGCGCGGGGACCGTGCCGCGGCTGCCCCGGGCGTCGAGCCATTGGGCGAAGCCTTCGAGCAGCGCTTTGTAAAACCTGTTACCGATGACATCGTAGCCCGCGGGCGTCGCGTGCCGGAAGTCGCCGAAGGCGAGCTGCGGCCGTGCACGGTACCAGCGCGCCATGGAGCCGTCGCCGCCCATGGCGTGCCACGTGTCGTAGAAGGCGCAGCCCTCGGCCGCCGCCGCCCGGCGCTGGGACGCCACGATGTTCGGCACCGCGGGCATGGTGACGATGCGTCCGTGGACGTCGCGGTGGCCCTGGTCGACCGGGGCGAAGACGAGGCACGCCATGTCGCGGCGGCCCCCGCGCATTCGCTCGATGACGCTCCGGAACATGGGCTCGTACTTGGCGGTGCGGCTCGCCGCGTCGTCCGCGTCGTTGCCGCCGAAGCCGAGGATCAGCAGATCGAGATGGCGGTGGGCGATCTGTGCGGCGATATGGTCCGCGTCGAACCCGAGCAGGCGGCTCGCCCGCGCGCCGACCAGGCCCATGGAGTCGTAGACCACGCCCGGGCCGTCGCGCTCCATGACCACGCCATAGAGGCGCACCGGGCCGCCGCCCCCGGGACGGATCTCCATGTCGTGCGGGCCGTCGGGCACGTCGATGCGATCGAAGCCGTCGGCGATTGCGTCGCCTCGCGTCGACAGGAGGCGCGGCGCTTCATGGTCGATGCGGATGCGCACGTTGCCGCCGTGGGGGTGCTGCTCGTAGAAGATCTCGTAGTGGGCCACGCTCCCGCCGACCGGCCCCGCGGCGTCGGTGCCGAAGGCGGCCCAGGCGCCGGGTAGGGGGCGGAACTCGACGCCGCCGTAGCCGTAGCGGCCGCTCCGGTCCTGCTCGCGCACGATCTCGCGGAGCGTCCATCGGTCGTTGGCGCGCTGGCGCACGTCCCGATGCCGGTAGGGCATGGTGCCCCGTGCGATGAGCACGAAGCCGTGGCCGCCGTCGCCGAAGCGCTGCTGCAGGTGGCGGCGCATCGTGTAGGTGATGAGGTCGGTCGCGATGGACGAGTCGCCGTACTGCCCGATGCGCGTGAGGGCGCCCGCCCGTCCCTGGGCCGTACGCAGGAGCGCCTCGTAGAACGGATCGAGGGCGTGGCCCGAAGGGTCGTCGAGGGTGACGTCGATGCCCGCGTACTCGTGCGGATCGATGTGCACGGCCGCCGGCGTCCGGCCCACGGGATCGCCGCCGCCACCGGGCCCAACGGCGCGGCGACTCGACGCGTCGAGCAGGCGCGCGAGGGGCGTGGGATTGCCGGGCACTGCGAGGGGGCGATAGGGCCCGGAGTCGGACGGCGCGTAGGCGAGCCCCGCGAGCACGAGCAGCGTCGAGGCGGCGAGGACGACCCTGCGCCTGGCGCGGCGCGTGTGCGGGCCCGGCGGAGGAACGGACGGACGAAGCTCGGTGGGAACGGACATACGATCGCGCGCGCGGTTGTCGCCGGTTGTAGCGGCCGTGGCGCGACGAAGCTACCCGGCCCCCCGAAGGCGCGAAGAAGTGGTATACATTACAAAGACGGACTCGCGGACCCACTCGTTGCTTGTACGCGCGGACCACAAGTGCTATCAGCGTCAGCCCCGCAGGATGCGGTACCCCTACGACACCGGGAGGGTCGATTGCACACGCGAGGACGTCATCTCCTGGTCGAGTACCACGGGTGCGATGCCGAGGTGCTCGACGATCTACGCCTGATCGAACGGACCATGCGCCGCGCGGCCGACGCCGCCGGGGCGACCGTGGTCGCCTCCATCTTCCATCCGTTCCGTCCACAGGGCGTCACGGGCGTCGTGGTCGTGGAGGAGTCGCACCTGTCGATCCACACGTGGCCCGAGAAGGGCTACGCGGCCGTCGACTTTTACACGTGCGGCGCGTGCAATCCGCGGCGTGCCCACGAGGTGCTCGTCGAGGCCCTCAAGCCGGTCCGCAGCGAGCACCTCGTCGTGCAGCGGGGCCTGCCCGAGGACAGCTCGCTCAAGGTGGACCGGCGCGTCGAGGAGATCCACGACGCCTGCGCCGCGGATGTCAGCGAGGCCGAGGCGGACGTCCCACTCATCAAGCCCGCCTGCGCGGCAGGCTAGCCGCAATGCCGGTCCGTTAGCACGGCGTCCTGGTCGCGCGTACAGCGCCACGACCTCAGCGCGCGGATACCTCGAGGCCAAGGGCGTCAGGGATTGTGCGTTCGGGCCCGCGGCGCCACGGTCACTTCGACCTCCTCCGGGCCGTTGTGAACGCTCGCGCTGCAACGATGGACGCCGCGACACGCGAGGATGGGAGGATGGGCCTCGAGGTAGACCGTGGACAGCGACACCTTGGCCCGACCGGGCCGAACGTCGGGCAGGGTGAAGCTGAAGCGGGGCAAGTCGACGTTCAGCCGATTGCGTTCGACGTGGGCGGAGAAGTCGTCCGGCCAATAGATCATGACCTCGGTGCTGGCGTCGTAGCCCGACCACTCGTCGTCGGCTGGGCTCCACGCGAGGGTGATGCTATCCCCCGGATGCACTCGCCCCGGCGGGTCCACGCGCAGCCGCCTCCGCGCGAACAAGCGCTCGACGGTCATCTCCGCACGCGACGTCCCGTGCTCCATCACGACGCGGCTGGTCGCGTTGGGCGCGAACGCTTCGCCCAGGCGGGATCGAAAGAGGGCCGGGGCGTTCCAGCGAAACCCTCGCGCCCGAGACCGAAGTCGCACGAGCCGGACCGCCCGTCGTCGTCTCCTCGAGTGCGTGCCCGTCGACGAGGACGCGGTATTCCGGAGTGGCCACGAAGCACCGATTGCGGTCGTTCCACCCATGCTCGGATCGCGCGAGTACCGCGGTGACGGCCATGGTGCCGTCCGTCTGCCGAGAGGCGTCGATGCCGAGATCGAGGTCGGGGAAGGCATGGTCGCTTCCGAACGAGGAGATTCGATCCGCGGCGCACGCCGCCGTGCAGGTCGGAGGATGCGCAGCTCGCGAAGAGCACACAACCGGCTGCCGCGAGGAGCGCCTTGCCGCCTGCTGCCGTCCGGACGTTCATCTGTTCCGCGCCTTCCACAGGAGGAGCTCCACGATCCAATACGAGGAGAGCAACGGCGGCCCGGCGCCGAAGAGCGCTGCAGACGCTGCAACGATGCCGATCCGGCGCGGTCCCATGCGCGTCGATCGCCGCCAGAGCCACAGATTGGCAAGAGCCCCCGCCGCCGCCCACACCGCCGCAGCCAGGATGATCAGGCTCAGGAGGCCGCCGCCCATGTCGTCGTGGAGCTGGCTCGTCCAAAAGCCCGAAGCGCCCTCCCACGTCAGGAGCAGGAAGGAGGCGAGGCACAGGGTAGCCGTCAGCAAGGGAGCCAGGGAGCGTCGCATCTGTCAGGTCTCGGTGGTGCGTTCCGCCGAAGGAGGGTGTTCCTCGCGGCCGGACGGGCCGTCGCGCTCTGCGACTGGCGTGCCATCCGTTGCCCGCCCGGGCTTGCCAGGCTTTCGAAGGATTCCGCTCCGCCCTTCGTCAACGCCCGTTCACGCATCCACCCGTGAAGATCGAGGCGGCCGGCCTCGTCGGCGGCCCGGCTTCGGCGGACCTCCTCGTGCGTTACGATCTCCAGGCGTAGACCTAGCGCAGGTCGTCGCGGACGAGGGCGGTCGGGCCCTGGCCGATGCGGCGCGGCAGGGACGCGCGCGCCATGCGCCTCGCGAAGTGCGGGCCGCCGAAGGCGTCGAGGGAGCGGATGCCGCGACGGGTCACCGTGAACGTGACGAAGCTCTTCGGGCTCTTTTCGCTCGTGCCGATCAGCCGCCGCCGCCCCGAGCCGAGGCACGGCATGCCCACGAGCCGCAGGCGCCCGTGGCGCGCCGGGAAGTAGCCCTGGTCGTGCCCCGTGAGGAAGAGGTCGACGCCGCGCGCGAGCAGGATGCGTTCGAGGGCGCCGTCGCCCAGGATCTCGTGCTCGCGCCCCACCGTGAAGGCGTAGAGCGGCACGTGGCCGTAGACGATACGCACGGGCTCGGCGGCGTTCTTGGCGAGCACGTGGTCGAGCCACGCGCGCTGCTCCGGGGCGAGCTGACCGACGGTCGTGTCGTCGAGGGACACGAAGAGGGCAGGGCCCATCGTGAAGGCGTAGCGCAGCGGGTAGTGGGCGTCGTCGACGAAGTGCACGGCGGGGCGGTGCGCCCGGAAGTGGGCTGCGAAAATCGAGCGCTCGCGGGCATAGGCCGGGTAGGCGCTCGCGTCGTGGTTGCCGGGCGTCACGGCGAAGGGGATGCCCGCGGCCGCGAGGGGGTTGGTGACGGCCGCGTCGAAGGCGGCCCACATGGCCTGGTCGTCGAGGCCCTGCCGCTCGCCGCCGATCATGTCGCCCGTCGACAGCACGAGGTCGGGCCGGAGCGCGATGATGCGGGCGACGGCCGCGTGCACCTCCGGTGCGTACACGGTGTCGCCGTAGGCGCCGTTGACGTCGCTGATGACGGCGACACGCAGGGGGTGGCCCCCCATGGGCGCTGCGGGTGGCGGCACCCCGGGGCGTCCTTCGCTCCGGGATCGGCGCCTCGCGCCTCGACGCGTGGAGCGGCGCCATTCGCGCGTGAGCCCGAGGGGGCCCCGACACGCTGCACGCTGCGAGGAGCAGCGCGGCGGGAACGAAAGCCCCCGAGCCCTCCGGCCACCCATCGTACGAGCGTAGCAGCCCGCCGGAGCGTTCGGCACGGGGGGATTGGCGACGGCGCTCGCGGGTCCGCGAATGGTCAAGCCATCGCTTTACTGTGCTGCGGGGCCCACGCGTCGGGGTGGGCCTGCCGGTGCACGAACGCCCTTGCCGCGTCAGTCGGAGCCGACCTGGTCGGCGAAGTGGATTTCACACGCGACTGACCCGCCGCCGCGCAGCGCCATAGTGCCGGGCCGACAGGGCGTGTTCGACGCACCGCGAAGCCCGCGTGTCGTGGACGGTCTCGACACCGTGTGCGTGCGGGCGTGGCCGTTGTGCGCGATGCGCAGGTCCACCGTGATGTCGCCCGCCGGCGATTGGCCGCGCCGCGAGGCATGGCGCCGGCAGTCGAGCAGGGTCGGCACCGCTGCGCGGACCGTGTTGTGCACCGCCGACGAGCGGCTCGCCCGCCGCCGCCTCGGCCGACACGGTCCAGCTCACCTTGCCTCCGGCGATGTGCCCCGTGCTCTGCAAGCGCCCGTCCGCGGCGTGCTGCACGGCGACCGCGTCCTCGTGATTGCGCCGCTGGGCCGTGCGCGCCGCCCCCATGGCCGCCGTGTTGCGCACCGTGACCGTCACGAAGGCGTTGGCCGGGCGGGTGACGTCGTCGTAGTGGCCGTGCTGGAGCGCGCGCACGATGCAACGCCGGAGCTCCCCGTCGTTCGGGTCGTCCTTCGTCACCTCCACCTGGACGTGTCCGTGCTCGGGCACCGTCAGGTCGATCTTCATCTCGCCTTCGACCGTGGGGCGCTTCGCCACCACGACCGCGTAGCAGTGACGGATGTCGTTGAGCTGGGTGCCCGCATCCTGGCCGAGCACCTGAAGACGGTGGCCGCTGGTGCCGGGCCCGCTCTCGATGCCCATCTGCACGTCGGAGCGGGCCGTGATGTGGGCCTGTCCCTGGCCCATCTCCTGGGCGGCAGCGCGGGTCGTGGCGAGGGCGGGCGCGAAGACGACGCCGGCTGCGAGGGCGACGGCGGCGGCGCGTGAAGCGGTGGCGCGGGGGGTACCCACGTGGCGGCGACGAGGCATCGAGATCCTCCCAGTGGCTGCCCGGGCGCGTCCCGAAGGAGGCCGGTGCGATGGTTCGACGCAGGGCACGCCCAAGAATGCATCAAGAGCTCACCGGGGGCTACGGCAACCCGACCGTGCCCCGACCGCGCCCCCGGCCCGAGCCTCCGCCCCCGGGCCCGCTTGACGGCACCCCGGGCACGTCGTGCACCCTTTCGCCCGTGCGTACGCCTTCGCTCCTCGCGGCCGCCTCCCTCGCCCTGTTGCTCGCCGCATGCGGCGGCAGCGCCCCAGCGGTCCGCCCCGCCGCACCCGCGCCGGTTGCCACGCTGCACGCCACGGCTCCCGCGCCGAGCCCGCCCCCGGCATACGCCAACACGCCCCTTTCGCCCTTCGCCCGCGACGCGACCGCCCTGGCCCTCGCCGCGACCGGCGGCCGCCCCCGCCCGACGACCCACGTCCGGGTCGCTCCGGCCCATGGTACGCCAGCACACATCCGCGCCGGCACCCCGCCGCCGCCCTTCACGCCCGTCGCCTTCCTCTTGCGCACCGTGGTCGTGCTGCGTGGCGACACCCGAGCGTTGACGGTCGGCGTGGCCCTCGGCGCCCAGGGGCTCTCCCTCTTCGCCCTCGAGCCGCGCCAGAGCCTGGGCCCGACCCGCGCCGCCGCCGACCTGCCCGCGGTCGACGCCACCCTGGACCGGGTTCTCGGCGCGGTGGCCCAGGGGCAGAGCGCGTCCTATGCGCTGCCCGCCCACGGCGAGCCGGGGCTCGGCGGATCTTCCGTCACCGACGTCCTGCGCCTCGCCGCTCCGTCGAGCGCGTCCCTCGCCGCCCTCGGTTCCACCCTCGGCGCGCATCCCGCGGTCGACCGCCTTCGCGTCGAGGCCGCCGCCGTCGTGGCACGCGGCAGCGACGGCCAGCTCGCGGTGATCGATCTCCGACCCGGTTCGGGCCCGCGCGATCCCGTCTTCCTCGCCGATCCCGTGGTCGACGTCGCACCGATCACGCCGCCCTCGGGCGCCGCGCAACAATCGCTCGACACCGAGTGACTTCCACATCAAGCTGACCGCTCCGGCCCGCTTCCGGATGGCGCCGCGCCTGCGCGCGGGCTGCTTTCGGGTGCGGGCACGCTGCAAGTCCCCCGCGGCGTGACACGGAGACGATAGCGACGTGACATCGGGAGCTGTACGCCGATGGGCATCCGTGACGGTCGCGACCGTCGCCCTCTTTGCAGGTGCGTTGCACCGCGCGCCCGCCAGGGCGCTGACGGCGGGCGCCCACCCGCAGCCGTCCTGGTTCGAGGCTTCGGGTGTCGCCGAGCTCGGGGGGCTCCGTCTCCCGGACCCGGGACGACCGGAGCCGGTCGTCACTCCGCCCGCGGCCGGCACGCCCTACGATCAGGCCCAGGAGCTGACGATCCACAACGCCTACGAGCGCCCGATGTCGATCGGGGCGCAGCTCGGCGCCGGCGTGCGCAGCCTCGAGATCGACGTGCACGCGACGAAGCGCGGACGCGTCACGCGGGCGGGTGATTGGTACGTCTACCACGTGGACCTGCCGACCCTGGACCGGACGCAATGCGACCGCCTCTCGAGCTGCCTCGATGCGATCGCGGCGTTCCACCGCGCGCACCCGGCCCACGCGCCCATGACGATCTTCGTCGACCTCAAGGACGACTTCGGTCCGGGGCACCGACCCGCCGACCTCGATCGCATGCTCGTGGCCCGGCTCGGGCGCGGGGCGATGGTCACGCCCGCCGATCTGACCGCTGCCTGTCCCTCCGCGACGAACGCTTCCGGGGCGGTGCGCACCTGCGGCTTTCCGACCGTCGCCGCGCTGCGCGGCCGGGTGCTCTTCGCCCTCACCGGCGGCGGCGCGTGCCAGCGCGCCGGACCGGAGGCGCCCCTGCGCGCCTACGCGAAGGAGCGAAGGCGCGTCGCCTTCATCGCACCGTCCCTGAACAATCGATGCGATCTGTCGGCCACACGCCGCGACGCGCCCGCCACCGTGTTCTTCAACATGGACTTCGCCCACCGCGCCGAGGCCCGGGCCGTGGGTGCCGCGGGGCTCTCGGCGCGCATCTACTACGGCCTGCTCGCGGGCGGTCTCGACCTGCCCGCCGCCTTCGAGGAGGCACGCGCCACGGGGGCGACCTTCCTCGCGACCGACCGCCTCGACTGGGTGCCGCGCGACGCCGACCGAGGGACTCTCGCGATGCGCTCTGGGGACACGAGCGCGCAGCGCGCGGAGCGGTGAAGGGCGTGTCGCTTCGGCGAGGTGTCGTTCCGAGGGCGCCGTGACGCGATCGTTCGCGTGGCCGTGGACCCTCGCATGCATCGCGGCGACGGGCTCGGGCTGTGCGCCGGCTCCGCCCCTTTCACCCCGGGCTGCGCCACCGGGCGTGCCCACACTCACCGTCATGACCTTCAACGTCGATGTGCACCGTGCCGCCGACGAGGACACGCTGCGCGCCGTGGGCATCGCGGACGCCGACGTGGTCTGCCTCGAAGAGACGGGGCCGCGCTGGGAGCCGCGCCTGCGTGCGCGCTATGGCCGCCGCTATCCGTACATGCGCTTCCGCAACCATCGTCAGTGGTCGGGGGGCCTCGCCGTGCTCTCGAAGGGGCCCATCGAGCCGCTCGCGTACATGGCCGGGATCGACGGCTACCACCCGGCCCTTCGCGTGCTGGTGCACACCGCCATCGGCCCGGTGCAAATCGTGGAGGTGCACCTGCGCCCCATGTTCACCCGGCGTGAAGGGTGGGTGGGATCGCTCGCCACCGTGGACCGGGCGCACCTCGTCGAGATCCGGCGATTCATGGCGCGCGTGCGCACGGACGTGCCGACCATCGTCGCGGGCGACTTCAACGAGGGACCGCGCGGTGCTGCCGTGCGCGAGCTCGCACGTCGCGGCTTCCGCTCGCTCCTCCCGCTCTTCCATCCCGGCGAGGAGACGTGGCGCCATCCGAGCCTGCTCGGCGAGATCGGCGCGACCATCGACCACATCGCCATCGACGACCGCCTCGTCCCCCTCGACGCCCACGCGCTCCGTGTGGGCCGCTCCGACCACGTTCCCGTCGTTGCCGTGCTGGCCCGCGCGACAGGTTCGTAACTATACTCACATCGACGGTCAGGGCTCATAGGCGACGCCCGTCGCCAGGTGGAACCGGCGCTGGGTGGGGTCGAGCTCCGGGTAGGTCACGCCGCCCTCGGCGCGCAGGAACACGCCCTGGCCAACGTGCAGGCTGAAGCCGAGGGGCGCGCCGACGGCGACGTGGGGTCCCCACAGGCCCACGAAGGGCGCGGTGTAGACCCAGCTCTCGCCGAAGGTGCGCACGGCCACGGGCACGGCGATCGCCGCCCACAGCCAGCCCGCCTCCACGTCGAGCGCGAGGGCGAAGCGGTCGTCGTCGACGAAGCGGAAGCGTGTCACGACGCCGAGCGCCCCCGAGGTGAAGTCGGTCGAGCCGACGAGGGCGAGCTCGATGCGCGGGTCGGCGCGGAGGATCCCCAGGCCTGGGCCGCACCGCGCCAGGGCTCCTCGGCGTAGGGGCGCGGCGACAGGGCGACGACGCCGAAACCGACCTCCTGGTCGCGGCCCGGCAACAGGGGTGCGGCCGGTCGGAGGCTCGCCGCGGGCGCGCAGGCGGCCCCGTGGCACGCGGCGAAGAGGGCGAGCACACGAGCCGCGCAGGCGTGCGTCTCTCGGGGCTGGCGGCGAGAGCGGGTCACTCCGGATCAAGTAGGGACAAATGGGCGCCCGTGCTCGCCCGCCGAGCCGAGGGTGCCCGCCGGGGCTCGACCGAGCCCACCTCTCGTGGGACCAGGCGCATCGGCTTCACCCGGCGCGCCGGGCGGGTTAGGCGAATCGCAACGACGGGCTGGACGCGGGGCCGAGACGGAACCACCTTCAGCGTGACGATGCGGACATCCCGACAGGGGGGCTGGACGCGCTGGCGGGGGATTTTGCTCGCCGCGGTCCTCGGTGCGGTCGCGGTCCTGCCGGCCCGGGCGCAACCGCAACGCATTGTGCTTTCACCGGGGTCGATCATGGTTCAGGCGCTCGGCGTGCGCAGCGATCGGGGGCACGTGGCCTGTGCCCTGTTCCACGGACCGCGCGGGTTTCCCGGCGAGCGCCGCCTCGCCGTGCAGGGGGAGCGCGTCGTCGTCCACCACCGCCGCGCCATCTGTATCTTTCATCACGTAGCGCCCGGCGACTACGCCGTCGCCGTGCTCCACGACGAGAACGACAACGGGCACCTCGACACGGGCCTGTTCGGCATCCCGACCGAGGGCTACGGGGCCTCCAACGACGCCCACCGGACCTTCGGCCCGCCGCGCTACCAGGATGCCCGCTTCCACTTCGACGGCAGGGCCCTGAGCCTCCTCGTCCACATGCGCAACTGACCCCGGTGGGAAGGCGTGCTCTTTCACGCACACAGGTGCGTGAGGGTGCCGGGCCGTGGGTGAGCGGGTGCGCTCAGCGCTTCGTCAGGGGGATGGTCCAGCGCAGCTCCTGCTCGCCCGCGTGGACGGTGGCCTCGACCTTGCGCCGGCGGGTCGTCACGCGGCCGAGGAAGTAGCCAGGGAGCATCGCCTCGGTCGACAGGCCGTCGGCGGAGATGCGCAAGGGCACCGCTTCGCGCGCGTAGACGCCGAGACGGCGCGGCGCGGGTGCGTCGAAGAGGACGGCCTCGAGGCCTGCATCGTCGAGGCGCGCCACGATGCGCCCCTCGGACGGCGGACGCATGGCCGGGCGACCGGCGGCGGCCACCGCGAGCCAGGGCTCGACCCGCTCGGCCGCCATGGACGCGCCCCTCACGCCCTCGGACAGGCCGTCGTCCTCGTCCTGCGCGTCGTCCTCGTCCTGCGCGTCGTCTTCGTCCTCGGGCAGGCTCTCGCCCATCGTCAGCACGCGCACCGCGGCCGCGCAGCGTGCGCAGTGCAACACGTGAAAGGCGCAGGCGCCCGCGCTCAGCCCGTCCAGCTCGCCGTGCAGCATGCGCACCAGGCGCAAGTCGGTCGGGTGGAGCGGGTCCGACGGGACGCGCGCGCCACTTCCACGCTTGCGCTCGCCGAGCACGACGAGGCCCTCGCGCGCCAGATCGATCGCCCACCGGCCGTCCTCGGCCGACACGCCCCGCGGCCGCTTCGACCGCGCCGCGCCGAGGGCCTTGCGCCCCCGCTCGCGCAGGACCTCTTGCTCCTCCGCCGAGCGATCCTCGATGTCGCCCGTCAGCTCGAGGACGAGCGAGAGCCCGAGCGCTTCGAGCACCGGCGTCGGATCGCGCCCCGCACGCCACCGCGCCGCCCGCGCCAGCCCCTGCTCCCAGGCACGTCTGAGCCCTTCGTTCATCGGCTTCGGCCCTTTCGTCGGGAGCGCGACCTGGGCCGGCTCCCTGCCTGAACGGACGTCTCGCCCGGGGCACGACTGACGGGAACGCCGTCGCCCGTCGCCGGGGCGGGCCTCTTCTTGCGGCGGGCGGGGCGCGGCTTGCCCGCGTCGGCGCGACGCGATCCGTCGAGCAGCTCGCCGAGCGCGCCGGTGAGCAGAACGACCGCCTCGTCATCGCGCGCCGTCTCGGCCCAGAAGGCGAGGGCGGGCCGGAGGACCTGCTCGCGGCCGCGCTCCACCCACTTGTAGACCGTCGGTCGGCCCGGCGGTGGCTCGAGACCGAGGCGCTCCACGATTCCTTCGTAGCCGAGCCCCCACACGATCGACGCGAGGGCCACCTGGGCGCGTTGCCGATCGCCGAGACGCTTCTGCGCGTTCTTCACGTGACCTTCGAGCCAGTGATCGACCGCGTCGACGACGCGCGCCATCGCCGCCGCGAGGGCCTCGTCCTCGTCGATGGCGCGGGCGGGCTCGGGTGCGCGGAGCCGATCGACCGGAGGCAGCGCTCCGTCGTTGCGCACGACACGCAGCCCCTCCTCGACCGGGTCGCGCTTGCGCGCCCGGATCCGGTCGATGCGCAGGCGCTCGTAGATGCGGCGCAGCCACGCCTCGGCGCCGGCGGGGCCCTTCGCCTCGAGGCTCTCGACGTGGCGCATGACGCGGAGCAGGGTGCGCTGCCGTATCTCGTCGTGGTCGCGCTCCCGCGCCCCGAAGCGGACGTCGAGCCAGTGGCTGACGTCGTTCCACTCGGGCCACAGGGTCGGCGCCGAGGGGTCCTCCGCCTCGCGGAGCGCGACGAGCGCTTCGAACAGCCGCTTGCGATCGACCGGCCGGTCCGACACGGGCCGCATGGTAGAGGCAAGCGGGCCGGGCGTCGACTCGCTGAGCGGGCCGGGGCCCCATCGAGCCGCCCGCGCGTCGGCCCGCAATGGTCAAGCAATCGCTTTACTTTGTTCCTTCGCGCCTCAACGTGCGCGGTCGCACGCGTCGATGAGGCGGTCGAGGGCGGTGGCCGCTGCGCCCGTGCCGGCGCCCTCGAGGGCTGCACGGACGGCGTTGGCCGCCGGGGCGAGCAGCCGCGGAGCCCGTCCGTAGGTCGGCAGATGGGCGAGGGCGAGGTGCACGCGGGCGCGGGCGTCTTCGTCGAAGGCGTGCAGCGCGAGGCGCGCGCGGGCCTCGACCAGCACGTTGAGGTGGGCGAGGAAGCGCACCCGCGGCAAGAGGTCGGCGCCGTAGGCGACGGGCGAGGCGGCCAGGACCGCGAAGCCTTCCTCCCGCCGCCGTCCGTGGGTGAGCGCCTGACCGAGCCAGCGTCGCGCGAACAGGCCCGGCAAGGCGGCGTGGGCGATGGCGTGGGCGACCGGCGCGGCGTCGAGCACGCGGGCCACCTGTCCGAAGCGGCCGAGGGCTACCAGCGATGCGGCGCGGCTCGTGCGTAGCCACGCTTCCTTCGATGCGCGCGCGGTGCCCTCGGCCTCGCGGCGGAGCATCTTCATCCCCTCGCGGTAGGCATCGCGCGCCGCCGCTTCGTCGCCCGCGCGTCCGAGGGCCTCGACCAGATAGGCACAGGTGCGCGGCGCCCAGCTCGGCTCGTGGCGGAGCACCAGTGCGAGCGCTTCGCGATGCCGCGCGACGGCGACCCGGTGACGCCCGCGCGCCGACTCGACGAGACCCGCGGACGACAGGCAGCGGACGAGCTCGCCGCGGAGTCGCCCGCGCCGCGCGGCCCGGACGGCGTGTGCAGCGTCGCTCGCCGCCTCCGTGAAGCGGCACAGCTGGGCGAGGGTGAGGGCGCGGTGCTGAAAGAGGAAGGTGCGCGCCTCGTCGGGGATCGCCTCGTCGGCAAAGGGCTCGTCGAGCAGCCCACGGGCGCGGTCGAGCACGAGCAGGCTCGGCTCGGGCGCTCCGAGATGGCGCGCGACGCCACCGAGCATGGTGAGCACGTGCATGCGCAGGTCGGGACGGCGCTCGGGCACCTCGCTGGCGAGCCGCTCGAGGGCTTCGCGCATCGGGTACCACAGGCCGCCTTCCCAGCCGCGACGGAAGCGCGCGCGGGCCTCGCGGACGGCCGCGTCCAGATCGCGCGACGCCGATTGCGCTGCGCCGAGTGTCGCGTCAATCAGGGCCTCGAGCGTCGCGACCGGCACGACCGCGACCTCGCGCCCGATCCTGCGGGCCGCGGTCCGCGCTGCCTCGGCGTCCGCGGCCGGTACCACCAAGCGCGTGAGGTCCGGACGCCCGCGCGCCGCGCCCTCGAGCTTCTCGGGGAGGCGACCGACGCCGGCGACGCGCGCGCCGACGATCGCGCCCGTCACCGCCGTGCCGGGCCGGACCGGACGACCGGTGAAGAGGGACAGGGCCGACACGAAGGTCGCCGCCGCGAGGGACGGCCCGTCGATGCGCATGCCCGCGAGGGCGTCCGGCTGGGCCGCGGCGAGGCGATGCTCTGCGGCGCCGTGACCGGTGTGGCGCGCCGCCAGGCCGAGGGCCCGCGCGACGTGGGTGCTCGCCGCCCGGGACAGGACCGGCGCGAGGGAATCGGGGATGCCGGCGCCGTAGGTCACGTAGAAGGTGCGCACGAACCCGGCGCCAACGGGCTCGGCCACCAGGGGCACCAGCACCGCGTGGGGCGGCGCCTTCGGCATGTCGCCTTCGAGCAGGGACGGCTCCACACCGAGACCGAGGGCGCGCTCACGCATCGCAGCATCCACCGCGCCCGGGTCCGCGAGCAGGAGGGCGCGCTCGAGCGCATCGAGCCCGAAGCGCTTCTCGGCGATGGACCGTGCATCCTCGGCGGCTTCGAGCAAGAGGTCGACGCGCCCGGTGCGCACGGCCGTATCCATCGCGACGGGGTGCACGTCCTGATCCGTTCAGACGGCCCGCACCACGCGGTTCTTGCCGGTCGCCTTCGCCTCGAGCAGTGCGGCATCGGCTGCCGCGAGAAGTGCGCGCGCCTCGACCCGTGGGGCCGCGAGGACGGCGACGCCCACCGAGCAGGTCGCGCCGATGACGAGCCCGTCGCCGAGGGCGAAGGGCTGCTCTCCGATGGCCGCCCGGAGCCGCTCGCCGGTGGCGCTCGCCCCGTCGATGTCGACGCCCGGCAGCACGACGGTGAACTCCTCGCCGCCGTAGCGGAAGACGCTCGCGCCGCTGCGCACCTCGCGCCGGAGTCGATCGGCCGTGGCCCTGAGCAGGGCGTCGCCCACCAGGTGGCCGTGGGTGTCGTTGATGCGCTTGAAGTCGTCCAGGTCGATCATGACGACGCCGAGGGAGCCATCGGACACGTCCGCACGACGGGCCGCCGCGCTCAGCGCTTCCATCATGGCGCCGTGGTGGCCGAGCCCCGTGAGGGCGTCGGTGCGGGCGGCGCGGGCCACGTGCTCGTAGCGGTGGGCCGTCTCGATGGCGACGCCGGCCTGGTTGGCGAGCATGGCGAAGACCAGCTCGGTGACGTGATCGACGGCGCGCCCCGTGAAGCGGTTGTCCGCGTAGAGGACGCCCTTCATCGCGCCGCGCCAGCGCACCGGCGCCGCGACGGCCGTCTCGAGATGAAGCAGGCCGCCGAGGTCGTCGCTCCCGTCGCGGTGGACGAGCTGGGAACGCCGCACGGCGAGGGCGACGGGGCTGTCGCCGTCGATGCGCAGGACCGTTTCGCGCACGCGGCGATCGAGCTCGCCCGGCTCGGCCGAACGCCGGAGGCCTGCCTCGTAGAGCGTCTGGAGGTCGGGCTGGTCCGTCATGATGGAACGCCACACGCGGTCGGCCTCACCGGCGTCGGCGGGCCCGACCGCCAGGACCCCGCGCAGGAGGTTGCGGTCGTTCTCGTCGGCGAAGAAGAGCATCGCCCGGTTGAGGCCCAGACCGACGCCCGCCGTCACTCCGTGCAGCACGGCGTAGCAGGTCGGCTCGAGCTCGAGGGAGGCGCGCACGAGGGTGCTGATCTCGTGCAGCAAGGAGATGGCGCGGCGCAGCGCGGCGTTCTCTCGCTCGAGCCCCTCGACGATGCCGTCCACGGCCGGCGAGGATAGGGCAGGGCCGCGTCGCCGTCACGCGCCGACGCTCCGGAATTGCTGGCGCTCGGCGCGCCCGATGGTACGGTCCCGCCGATGCCGGGGCGGCCTCGTCGGTGGATCGCGCTCGCGCTCGCCTTCGTGGCGGCGTCGTGCAGCTCCCATGACCGCCGCGCGATGTCCGCCGACCCGGGTTCCCATCCGCACGAGCTGCACCAGGTGCCCGCTGCCGAGGAGACCGCCGGGCCGAGCCACTCCGACGAGGCGCGCTACCGCACGCGCTTCGATCTGGCCGCGCACCTCGCGCGCGCCGAGATCCGGCAGGGCAACGCCCTGGTCGAGGACTTCGGCGTCCCCGGCGGGGCGAAGTACACGCTCGGCGGCTGGCAGACCCAGACCGGCGACGACCACGATTTCGGCGGCACGCGCGCCCTCGTGATCCCCGGCGTCACCGCCTCGCTGCTCGTGCCTGCGCCCGACGCGAAGGCGGCCGAGCTGCACCTCTCGGCGCGGGCCTTCGCCGACGGTCGGCTCACGGTCTACGTGGGCGAGCGAACCGTGGCGCATGTAACGCTACCCACAAAACACTTCGGCGTCGTCGACGTGGCGCTGCCCGCGGGGACGCTCGCGCCGGGCGAGAACACCGTGAAGCTGCGCGTGCCGGCGACGGGCACGGTGGACGGCGTGCACGGCGGCCTCGCCGTGGACTGGCTGCGGCTGGGTCCTGCCGGCGAGACCGGGGCCGCGCCACCGCCCTCGCCCTCGAAGCTCTTCGTCCGAAACGGCGCCGAGCACGGGCTCGGCCTGCCAGCAGGCTGGACGCTCGGCTTCGCGTTCGAGGGCATGCCCGGCGCACGCCTGCGCGGGAAGGCCGTCGGCCCCTCGGGTAGCCGCGTGGTCGCGACGGCCCACGTCGACGGCAGCGGCCCGATCGACCTCGGCGTGCTCCGCGCCGGAAGGGCCTTCGACCTCGACCTCGCGTCGATCCGGGGCCGCATCGCGCGGCTCGACCTACACGCCGACGGCGGAGACGTGAAGCTCCTGTCCCCCCGCGTCGTCACGCCCGACGCGCCGGCTCGGGATCGCACCTTCCACAAGCCGAAGAACGCGATCATCTTCCTGGTCGACACCCTGCGCGCCGATCACCTCGAGCCCTACGATCCGCACACGGTCGTGCGCACGCCCGGCCTCGACCGGTGGGTCCACGACACGACCGTCTTCGAAGAGGCCCACGCCCAGGAGAACTGGACCAAGCCGAGCGTCGCCACGCTTCTCAGCTCCCTCTACCCGTGGGAGCACGACACGACCACGAGCGAGGCGGTGCTGCCACCGTCGGTGAAGATCCTCCCCGAAATGCTGCGCGCTCACGGCTTCTACACCGGCGCCTTCATCTGCAACGGCTACATCTCGGGCAAGTTCGGTTTCCGTCGCGGCTGGTCCACCTTCCGCAACTACATCCGCGAGGGGCGTCGCACCCAGGCGAGCTTCGTGGCGGCCGACGTCCTCGACTGGCTCGACACACGCCCGACGGGCAAGCGCTTCTTCCTGTACGTGCACACGATCGATCCGCACGTGCCCTACATCCCGCCCGAGGACGTGCTGCACAGCTACGACCCACTGCCCTACGACGGACCGGTCGACTTCCATCGCGACCGCGGGCTGCTCGAGAAGGTCAAGAGCGGCCACCTCGCGCTCGACGCGCGCGACAAGACGCACCTCGAGGCCCTCTACGACGCGGAGATCACCTACCACGACGTGCACTTCGGTGCGGTGATGGACGGCCTCGTGCGGCGGGGCCTCGCCGACGACACGGTCGTCATCATGACCGCCGACCACGGCGAGGAGTTTTACGATCACGGCTCGGTCGGCCACGGGCACAGCGTGTGGGAGGAGCTTCTGCACGTGCCGCTCATCGTGCGGCTGCCGGGGCTCGAGGCGAAGACGGTACGCATTCCCGCGGACGTTGGCCTCGTCGACGTGGTGCCGACCCTGCTCGACATCCTGGGCGAGCCGGCGCCGGGCGATCTCTCGGGCCGCTCGCTCCTGCCTCTCCTGCTCGGTGGTGTACCGGCGGCGCCGCGCGTGACGGTGAGCGGGTTTCTGAGCGGGTGGCGGACGGCCGTGGTCGGGCGGATGAAGCTCATCCAGCGCACCGCCGCCCACGCCATGCTCTACGACCTCGGCACCGACCCCCACGAGACCCAGGACATCGCGGCGGGCCACCCGATCGCACTGCGCTACCTGCGCGGCTTGCTCGGATTGACGCTCGCGGGTGAAGACCACCCCCGGCACGTGGCCCACCACGCTGAGCAGACGGTCATCGACCCCCGCACCGACGCGCAACTCCGCGCCATCGGCTACGTCGGGTCCTCGCGTCCGAAGTAGCTTCGAGGGAGGCAAAACCATGTCCGACGTACGCCGCATTCCGGGTTGGATCGTCGCGTCGGTGCTCGTCGGCGTCATCGCCCTGACGCTCGCCTTCGCCATGTTTCGGTGGTGGACGACGCGGTGGCCGTCGGGGCCCGTGCTCGGGCTCGTAGCCGTCGACGCGAGCCACGCCATCGTGGTGCGCTCGAGCGATCCGAAGGAGGGCTGGGTCGATGTCGTGGCGTTGGACGCGAACGAGGGCCCCAAGTGGCGCGAGACCCTCTTCGGTCTGCAGCACGTGGACTCGCCGCGCGGCGTGCCGGGGGGCGTGAGCGCCTTCGGGGGCCTGGTGACGGTGCGCGTGCTCGACGACGACCAGACGCTCGAGACCCACGCCTTCCGCTCCGTCGACGGCACCTTCGCGTGGCGCGGCGGCAAGCTGCCGCGGGCTCCGCAGGCACGGGTGCAGGGCGATCTGCCGACCGTCCTCGCCGATCACGTGCAGTACGAGCCGTACACGCAGGCGGCGGGGGGCGTGGTGCTCGGCCTCGACCGCGCGACGGGCAAGGAACGCTTCCGCATCGCGCGTCCGAAGGACGAGACGTGGGCACGGGTGTGGGCGGCAGGCGGGCGGCTCGTCGTCGCGCTGCGTGACGGCGGCGCGCTCGGCCTCGCGCCCGATGGCGAACGCAAGGAGCTCGTGGCACCGGGCCGGCCCACGTGCGGCGCGGGCGATGCAGTGCTGTGGCTCGATCCCGAAGGCGCGCTCCACGCCGTGTCGGCGAAGGACGGCTCGGACCGAACGCTCCTCTCGCACCTGGGGGCCGCCCTGGCGCCGCCCCTCGACGCGCCCACGCTGCGCGCTTGTGGCACGCGCCATGGCGCCTTCGTGCTCGTCGTGACCGCTGCGGGCTCGGGCGATCACGTGGTCGGCCTCTCGCCGGACGGTGCCTCGGTCGCGTGGCAGGTGCCGGTGCCCGGCCGCGCGTCGAACGAGCGCGCCCGGGCGACGGTCGTCTTGCCGCCGGACGGTGCCCTCCCGCGCATCCTGCCGCTCGTCGAGCCCGCCCAGCGGCTCGTCGCCGTCGACCTCGATGCGCACCGCCTGCGCTTCGACAATCCCGCCGACGAGGTCACCCGGGTGGTCTCGGCCGACCACGACTGGCTGGTCGAGCGCGATCGCGGCCGGCTCACCCGGCTCGACGGGACGAGCGGTGCCCTTTCCGGAGTGGTCATCGGCGATGGAACGCACGCGGTCGTGCCCGACGAACGCGGCGGCACCGTGTGGGTCTCGGACGGCACGCACGTCGCCCCCCTGTCCCTCGCCACCCTGCGCCCGCTGCGATCCCCCTGTCCGGTCGCCGTCCGGCCGCTCCCGTCGAGCCGGGCCCTCGGCCGCTGAGGACGCGCGCGGGCGCGCTCGAGCGCACGGCCCCGCGTGGACCGAGAGGTGCTACGATCGCCACACACGGGGGTGACCATGCGGCTCGAAGAACGTCTCTCGAAGATCGCCACCGGCCTCAGCGTTGCCGACGCGATCGACGCCTACCTGGAGGACCAGCCCTCGCACGAGGAGACCGGCAACGTCGAGGGCGCGCGGCGGAGCGAGCTGCTCGGCATCGTCGAGATCATGTTCCTGATGGCAGCCGTCGACGGCAAGGTGCAGCCCGAAGAGATCCAGCAGCTCCGGGCGAGCATCGATGCGCTCGCCGACATGCGCGCCGTCCCGAACCTGGACCTGGACGCCATCTTGAGCGAGCTGGCGCAGAAGCTCGAGACCGAGGGTTGGAGGGCACGCCTCGCCGACGCGGCCCGCCGCGTGCGCACCCCCGATGGCAAGGACTTCGCGTTCCGGCTCGCCGTCGGTGTGGCCTTCGTCGACGACTTCGTCGCCCACGCGGAAGCCGCCGGCATCGACGCCCTCGCCCGGGCCCTCGGCCTTCCGTCCGAGCAGACCCAGACGATCCTGCACGAGGTCCACGAGACCCTCTTCGGGCCGTGACTCGGGGCGTCACGGGGGCGAGGCCGATGCGGTGTCGCGGTGTTCGGTCAGGCTTCGCCCGCCTTCCTGCGCGCGCACCGCGTCGCCTCTGCAATCGCCCGTAGCGCGCGGCAGCGGTCGCACTTGCCTCTCGAAGCGCGTGGCGGAGCTGCGAGCCGTCGGCGGCTGGGCGTGTGAGCGACCGCACGCCGGGCACGCGTCCCGCTTGACGTATTTATTGAAAACGAATATCAACTTCATGTTCAAGAGAACGCGGTTGGAGGATGTGATGCAGAAGCTCTTCGTTTTCGCTGGCCTGGCCGGTTCCCTCGCGGGCCTCGCACCCGGTGTCGCGCGCGCCAACGACCGCCACTTCGCCTACGCCTACGAGTCGGCCACCCTGCCCGCGGGCAGCGCCGAGCTCGAAGCCCAGACCACCCTGCGCGCCGGCCGCGAGCACTACTACAGCGAGCTCGACCATCGCCTCGAGCTCGAGTTCGCCCTCACCGACCGCCTCCAGTCCTCGCTCTACATCAACTTCGCCGGCCTCACCGAAGCGGACGCCGCCAACGTGCGCAGCTCGAGCTTCGAGTACGACGGCATCTCGTCGGAGTGGAAGCTGCGTCTGCTCGACGCGAGCGCCGATCCGGTCGGCCTCGCCCTCTACGAGGAAGCCTCCCTCGCGCCCTCGAGCTATGAGCTCGAGACGAAGCTCATCATCGACAAGCGGGTGGGCGACTTCTTGTTCGCGGGCAACCTGATCTATGCCCACGGCTGGGACGTACAGGCCGATCACACCGACACCGACGAGGAGCTCGGGCTCGAGGTCTCGGGCGGATACTTCATCACCGACGCGCTCATGGTCGGTCTCGAGCTGCGCAATCAGACCTTGATGCCGGGAGGCACCCTCGAGAGCTCGGCCTTCTTCGCCGGGCCGACCCTCGCCTATTCGATGCAGGGCTGGTTCGCGACGGTGACCGTCTTTCCCCAGCTCGGCGCGATCAAGGGCAACTCCGTCGCGGGCAATAGCGACATCCGCGACCTCGATGGCCATGAGATGATCGATGTACGTGCGGTGCTCGGCTTTCATCTGTAGCGCAGCCCTCGCCCTCGCGGGGCTCACCGGCTGCGTGTCGATCGTGCCGGCGCCGACGCGCGACGACGCGCGCTGGGCCGAAGCGCGCTGGCCCGGTACGACCGTGGCCACCCTCGCGCGAGGGCGCACGCTCTACGTCGACAAGTGCGCCGGATGCCACCACCTGCGTCCGCCCGCGCGCGTGGTCGGCCACGGCTTCCCCCAGGACCTCGACGTGATGGCCCACAAGGCCCACCTTCGCCGCGCCGAGCGCGACCTCATCGCCCGCTACCTCGTGGCCGTCACCCGCGCCGAGGTCCGCACCGAGGGCGGCGAACGCGCCGCCCGTTGAGCCCTTGGGCGATGGCGCACGCGAACAGATGCGTGGGGGCCCCGTTCTTGCTTCAATGGCAGGGATGCGCGCTTCGCTTCTCGCCGTGCCCCTCGCCGCGGCCCTGGCCCTCGGCGGCTGCTCGGGCGACGACACCACCTCTGCCGCGCCGGCGTGGGGTCCCGCCTTCGACGCCAGCTCGGTGGGCTGGCTCCTGAGCGTGTGGGGGCCCTCGGGCGACGACCTCACCACCGTCGGCGGCTCACCCAATCACGGTCTCATGATGCACTTCGATGGGACGCGCTGGACGACGGTGGACCTGGGCGTCGACGTGCCGCTGCTCGACTGGGTGTTCGGCTTCGCCGCCGACGACATCTTCGCGGTGGGCCGCCTCGGAACCGTGTTGCACTGGGACGGAACGGCCTGGACGCCCATGGACACGCCGACCACCTCGGACCTGTGGGGTGTGTGGGGCGCGGCGCCGGACGACCTCTGGGCCGTGGGCGGCAGCGGCATGATGGGCGACGCGCCGGTGGTCCTCCACTACGACGGCACGGCGTGGACGAACGCCGACCTGCCGACCCTCGCGCGCCCGAACGTCTCGGCCTTCTACAAGGTGTGGGGCACGGCCGCCGATGACGTGTGGATGGTCGGCAAGAACGGCGCGATCCTCCACTGGGATGGGAGCGCCTTTCGCGAGGACGGGGCCGGCACCAGCGACGACCTGATCTCGGTCTGGGGCGTCGCGCCCGACCGGGTGGCCGCGGTCGGTGGGCGCAGCAACGGTGTCGTGGCCGTCTTTGACGGCACCGAATGGCACAGCCAGATGCTCGTGCCCCTGCCCGGTCTCAACGGCGTGTGGATGCGCGACCCGAACGTGATCCACGCGGTTGGCCAGCTCGGTACGATCGTGACGATCGACTTCGATTCCCTGACGTACGTGGAGCACGATCAGGACACGCAGCTCGCCTTCCACTCCGTCTTCGGCGACGATTCCCCCAAGCTGACGACCGTTGGCGGCGATTTTGCACTGCAGGGCGGACCGTACCAGGGCATCGCCTTCACGCGGGCCCTCGTGGCTGGAGAGTGAGATGACGCGTTGGGTGTGGGCGCCGCTCGCGGTGTGCGCGATCAGCATGGTGGGCTGTCCGGGGCCCCAGCCTCCCGATCACGTGGCCGAGGGCATCTTCGGGCGCATGGGGGCCGTGCTGCCGCGGGCCACCGCCGATCAGGCGGCCACGTTCCTGCGCGGCAAGAGCGTCGCCGAGCGAAGGTGGACGCCGGCGTTGGGCCTCGGCCCCGACTTCAACGTGACCTCGTGCACGAGCTGCCACGAGAAGCCCGTGCGCGGCGGCGGCGGCGCCCGCTACAGGAACTTCCTCCTGGTGGCCAAGCGCCTGCCCGACGGCTCCGTCGTCAACACGGGCGTCAACGGCGTTCAGCCCCAGTACACGCTCGACCCGGAGGGCCGGCGGCACACCGACGACGGCACCAACATGTCGGCCCTGCGCAACGCGATCCCCTTCTTCGGCGTCGGCCTGCTCGCCATGGTCCCCGAGTCCGAGATCACGAAGCGCGCAGACCCGAACGATGCGAACCACGACGGCATCAGCGGCCGCGTCAACATCGATCGCGGCTTCGTCTCGCGCTTCGGGCGCAAGGCCCAGACCGCTTCGATCGAAGGCTTCATCCGCGGGCCCTTCGAAAACCACCTGGGCATCACGAGCAACCCCCTGCCGCCCGAGCTCAAGGCCCAGCTCCCCGTGCCGAGCGCCGCGGACCTGGCGAGCGCCACGGCCTCGCTGAGCGTCGCCCTCGAAGGCGACGTGGAGGGTACGCGCGCCGAGCAGGCCTCGGCTCCCGACATGCCGCTCACCGACGACGACGCCGCGCCCGATCCGGAGCTCAGCCAGCAGGACCTGTTCGATCTCGTCTCGTGGGCCATGCTCCTCGCCGCGCCCCAGCCCGATCCGCCGACGCCCGAGACCGAAGAGGGCAGGGCGCTCTTCGAGCAGGCGGGCTGCGACGACTGCCACGTCGAGGCGCTGAAGTCGCCCATCGGCCTCATCCCGGCCTACACGGACCTGCTCTTGCACGACATGGGTCCCGGCCTCGCCGACGGCTTCCAGTTCAAGCTGGCGACCGGCTCCGAGTTCCGCACCCAGCCGCTGTGGGGCGTCGCCGCGACCGGGCCCTACCTGCACGACGGGCGCGCCGACACGCTGGACGAGGCGATCCGCTGGCACGGAGGCGAGGGCCAGGTGGCGCGGGACGCCTACGCGGCCATGACCGACGACCAGCGCGCGAAGATCATCGCGTTCCTCGACTCGCTCGGCGGGGCTTCGCAAAAGACGGACGGCCTGCTTCCTCCCGGTGCGCCCGTGCCCGACGTGGGCGAGTACGGCGGTCCAGCCCGTCCCCTGTCGAACGACGAGATGGCCCTCTTCGAAAAGGGCCGCGCCGTCTTCGACCTCGACATGCGGGCCGACGAGGGGCTCGGCCCCGAGTTCAACGGCGACGCGTGCCGCGCCTGCCACTTCGACCCGGTCATCGGGGGCAGCGGGCCGAACGGGGTCGACGTGACGCGCCAGGGCATCTTCGACAGCGCGGGCAACTTCGTGATGCCGCCCCACGGCACCATGCTCCACAAGGAGCAGCTCGACCCGACGCGCACCATGCCCGATCCCATGTGCAACTTCTTCGAGCTGCGCCAGGCGCCGCCGCTGTTCGGCCTCGGGCTCATCGACCAGATCCCCGACGCCGACATCATGGCGCGTGCCGATCCGGAGGACGCGAACGGGGACGGGATCAGCGGGCGGCCCGACGTGCTGCCCGACGGGCGGATCGGCCGCGAGGGCTGGAAGGCCGACGTCCCGAACGTCCACGAGTTCACGCGGGACGGCCTGACGAACGAGGAGGGCATCACCGTGCCCGCCGAGGACGGCTACACCTTCGGCAAGACGAGCGACGGCGACGACGCGCCCGATCCGGAGATCTCCCCCGGGCCCTTCCACGCTCTCGTCTTCTTCATGGAGAACCTGGG
Organism: uncultured delta proteobacterium; assembly: GCA_963830115.1. Classification (GTDB taxonomy): domain Bacteria; phylum Myxococcota_A; class Polyangia; order Polyangiales; family CAWHLB01; genus CAWHLB01. Next base: position 217,947 of record CAWHLB010000037.1, on the reverse strand, counting down.
GCCGCCGCCGCGCACGCGGACCGACCCGGCCATGGAGGATGCGGGTCAGGCGATCTTCTCGGGCCTCGGGTGCGCGGACTGCCACGTCCCCGACCAGACGACGGCCGACGGCGTGGTGTTCCATCCCTACACCGACGTGCTGTTGCACGACGTGCACATCGACGGCGAGGTGAGCGTCGCGTCGGCGGACGCCGAGTGGTACGAGTTCCGCACGGCGCCGCTCTGGGGCCTCGCCAAGAGCGCGCCCTACATGCACGACGGGCGCTCCACCACGATCGAAGACGCCATCGCGCGGCACGGCTCGGAGGCGCTCGCGTCGCGCACGGCCTACGAGGCATTGAGCGCCGAGCAGCGCGCCGAGCTCATCGCCTTCTTGAAGTCCTTGTGACGAGAGGAGCGTCGCGTCGCGCGATCGGCTGGCTCGTGTGCGGCGTGCTTGCGTTCGTCGCGCTTGCCGGGTGCGCGTGCGGTGGTGTGACGGCGCGCGTGCTCTCGCCCGAAGGAAGCGCACGGCTCGAGGTGTGCGCGACCGAAGCGCGCACGCCCGAAGAGCGGGTGCGCGGCCTCTCGAAGCGGACGAGCCTCCCGAGCGACGAAGGCCTCGTGATCGAGTTTCCGGCCGAGGGCCAGGCGTGCATCACGAACGAGCCCGTCCCCTTCCCGATCGACACGGTCTTCGCATCCGCGGACGGCACGGTCGTCGCGGTGGAGCACTTCGCCGCCAACGAAGCCCCCGCGCGCTGCCACGACACGACGCTCGACGTGCTCGAAGTCCGCGCCGGCGTCGCCGCTAGCGTAGCGGTCGGCGATCACCTTACCCTGCAGTAGCTCCGCGTGTGCGTGGCGAGGCTGCGGAGGCGTCTTCACGCCTGCCGGCCTCCCCAGGGGCCAGCACCGTCCGGCGCCGCACGCTCGATTCAACGGGCCGCTACAGCCCGCGGCCCGTCAGCCGCTGCAGCACGCGTTGCAGCTCGTCGACCGAGATGTTCACCTGCTCGACGACGCGGCCGTAGAGCATGGCCGTGGGGATGTTGCGTCCGCCGAGCTCCGCTTGCGTTTCGTGCAGTACGTACAGGACGACGCGCTCGACGCGGGTGAGGCCGTCGCGCACGTCCGGGATGCGATCGAGATCCCATCCGCGGGGCGGGGGAGGGCGGCGCGGCATCGCCCTACCGTCCTTGGGGCGGGGTGAGCTGGTCCACGGTGAAGTCGGCGAGGGGCGGGATTCGCTCGCCGGGTTGCAGGGGCATCACGCACCAGCGCAACAGGCCGATGGCGATTCCGACGATCACCGGACCCGCCCTGCCCGGCACGCGCAGCACCGGCGGCGGTGCCAGGCCTTCCTCGTCCGGCTCGGCGACAGCCCACTCGACGCGCACGCCCAGATTGCGCTCGCCGACGACGCCGATCGTGTCGCACAGCGCCTGGAAGGTCAGGGGAGGGAGCGCGCGGATGGGGCCGACCTCGCGGCCCACGAGCAAGGGCTCGACGGCACGCAGGGAGGCGAGGGTCGGCTCCAGCGTGAAGCCCGCATGTTCGGCGAGCGCTCGGGCGAGCCGCTGGAACGGCCCTCCGGGCGTCTCGCCCCAGACCTCGTTGCCCGTCGTCGTCCGTAGATCGGTCTCGATGGCGCGCAGGAGTCGGCCGCGCTCACCTTCGAGCGAGAACGGCGCGCGAAAGGCCGCGACCGGCCGGTCCGGCGGCTCGCGCCCGACGAGCTGCGCCTCGCCTCTGAGGTGCGCGAGGGCGTCGCGCAGGGCCGGGTCACCCGGGTCGCTCGGCAAGAGGCCGAAGGCGCGCAGGGCCGCTTCGAGCCCGCCGACCTCCGAGAAGGCCAGCAGGCGCACCGAGGTGAGCGGAGGCCGCTCCTCGTCGATCTGTGCGGCGGGCCGGCTCAGCTCCGCGAGCAGCGCGCCCTCGACGCGCTTCATCACGGCCTGATGGACCGCCCGTGGGCTCCCCGGGTCCTCCCAGATCGCGACGACGAAGCATCGCCCGCCGGGCTCCCCCGCTTGCAGCACGCGCGGGTGCACGGCCTCGCGCCGCACCGGCTCGGCGGGCTCGATCAGTCCCTCGAAGATGCCTCCCGGCGCGTCGTGCGATGCCATGGCAGACCGTCCTCTAGCGCATCGGCCGCCGGCCGTCGACGCCCACGTGCGCCGCCGGGGATCACACGCAGTTGCTTGCCCTACTGGGGTGTGGCCCCGCGCCTGTCGAGCCCTCGACGCCCGCGCCCGGGCCGCCGATGGGAAGGCGTTTGCCATGCGCGCTTGCCGGGGATGGTGGCCGGGTCGAGCAGGCCCTGCTTGCGCCAGCCGCGGGCGAGCAGCCAGGTGCGCGGCGGAGCATGGGGCGGCGGGCCGGTGCAGCCGTGGCGAATGGAGCGCTTCCAGCCGTCGAACCAGGGCGCACTGCTCCGCTCATCGACCGCGTTGCGCGCGTACTGCGGCCGACAGGAAACCTCGAGGTGGTGGCGATCGTTCAGAAGGACGTAGGCGAGGGCGTGGCGCACCTGGCGCGGCGTCCGCAGGACCTCGGCGTGGTAGCGATCGGCGAAGACCGTCCCGCGCCGGCCCGCCGCGCGATTGATTGCGCGCGCCAGGCGCACGAGCAGCCCCTGCATGCCCCCGGTCCAAAGACATGGGTAACAGCGAAGACCTTCGTCCGCGACGACGACAGCCCGGAATGCCTCGCTGCACTCGGCGATGGCGCACTTGGCCTCGCCGCGCCTCGTCCAGGGCGACCGACGGACGAGCCCGGTCTTGGCGCTCGACGCGAAGCCTACCGGGCTCCCGCTCAGGCTCGAAGGGCCCCTCTGCGCTCACGCCCGACTCACGCTCGCACGCTGCTCCGAACGGATCTTCGACGCCTCACGATCGTGTGAGCGGAACCCCTCACCAAGCGCCGCGCATCACACCCCTGGGCCACGGGGGGTCGCGAAGGCCGCCCGTGCCCCCGCGATAGTGAAGCATTCGCTCGAGTATTTCGGCGCCCCGCGGAATGGTTAAGTGACTGCTTGAGCGTCGCCCCCCGTGGGTCGGCCCTCGATCGCGTGGGCTCGACGGCCGTGCCCTGCGCGCCGCTTACTCCGCGACGGCCTCGAGCGCCTCCTGCGCCTCCATCCATTCGGCGGTCGCTGCCTCGAGGGCCTCGCTATCGCGCTGCATGGCCCGGAGCACCGTCTCGCGCCGCTCCGCGTCCTCGTAGAGCGCCGGGTCGCTCAGGGCCACGCCGTGCCGCCGCTTCGCCTCCTCGAGCCCGGCGATGCGCCTGTCGAGGTCGGCGATACGGTTCTTCAGAGGGCCGACGCGCTTGCGACGCGCCTGGCGTTCCGCCGCCTCCCGTCGCTTGCGCTCCCGCTGCTCCTCGCGCGTGCCGCGCCCGCTCGGCGCGCCCTTGTCACTCTTGTCACTCTTGTCAGCCTTGTCAGCCTTGTCAGCCTTGTCAGCCTTGTCAGCCTTGTCGCCCTTGCGCCCCGCCCCGTCGCGGCGTCCGTGCCGATCGGCGTTGGCGATGGCGGCGAGCACGCCGCCCACCTCGTCCGGGGCCTCGGCCGGTGTCTCCGCGCGAGCCCGTCCCCGGGCTTCTCGGCTCTCCTGCACCGCGGCCACCGCCGCCTCGTCGCCCGACTCGAGCCGCGCGCGCGCCCAGGCCATGTACTCGTCGAGGGTGCCCGGGTACGTCTCCACCTTGCCGTCGTGCACGTGCCAGATCTTCTTGGCGAGCTTGCGCAGGAAGCTCCGGTTGTGGCTCACGAAGACGAGCGTGCCGTCGTAGGTTGCGAGGGAGTCGGCGAGCGCCTCGCTCGACGAGAGGTCGAGGTGGTTGGTCGGCTCGTCCATGAACAGGAGGTTGCCCGGATCGATGAGCAGACGCGCCAGGGCGACGCGCGCCTTCTCGCCCCCCGAGAGCACACTGATCTTCTTGTCCACGTCGTCGTCGCCCATGCCGAGGGCGCCGAGCACCGCGCGCACACGCGTGCGGTTTCCGTGCAGGTCCTTCGCCATCACCTGGTCGTAGGGCGTGGAGGTCACGTCGAGCACGTCCACGTGGTGCTGGGCGTAGTAGCCCGGCGTCACGTTGTGGCCGTAGTCGATGCTGCCTCCGTTGCTCGGGAGCTCGCCCGCCAGGACGCGCAGGAGCGTCGTCTTGCCCGCGCCGTTCTTGCCGATGATGCCGATGTGCTCGCCCCGCTCGAGGCGCAGGTCGACCCCGTCGAGCACGACGTGGTCGCCGAAGGCCTTTCTGAGGTGCGCGGCGCGCAGGACGTCGCGGCCCGCACGCTGCGTGGGCGGGAAGGAGACGCTCATGGCGCGCACGCGGCGCCTGGGCACCTCGATCTCCTCGAGCTTGTCGAGCTGCTTCTGCCGGCTCTGGGCCTGGCGCGCCTTGCTCGCCTTTGCCTTGAAGCGATTGACGAAGCGCTGCAGGTCCTCGCGCTGCTTCTCGAGGTTCTTCGCACGCGCCTCGAGGATCGTCTCCTCCTCGGCGCGTTGCCGCGCGTACTGATCGAGGTTGCCCGGGTAGGTGCGGACGCCCTCCGCCTCGAAGCTCACGACCCGGTCGATCTGCTCGTTCAGGAACTCCCTGTCGTGGGAGATGAGCACGAAGGCGCGGTCGAAGCGCTGGAGGAAGCCGCCGAACCAGGCGACCGAAGGCATGTCCAGGTGGTTGGTCGGCTCGTCGAGGAGCAACAGGTCCGGCCGCTGGAACAGGAGCGAGGCGAGCACCGCGCGCATCTTCCAGCCGCCGCTCAGCTCGCCGACGTCGCGCCCGTGCTCCTCGGGCGGAAAGCCGAGACCCGTGAGGATGCGCCGCGCTTCGTGCTCCGAGTAGTGCGTGTCGAAGTGGGCGATGCTCTCGTGCAGCTCGGCGATGCGGCTGGCCACCTCCATCAAGCGGTCCTCGTCCTGCTCGGCGGCGTTGGCGCAGACATCGAGCTCCTGCTCGGCCTCCACGAGGGCTTCGTCGAGGGCCGCGCGCCCCGGCACGCTCGCGATGACGAGCTCGAGGATTGGGCGGCCTCCCTCGACGACCATTTCCTGGGGCAGCCAGCCGACGCGCAGGTTGCGCCGCGGCCGTACCTGGCCGCTGTCCGCCTGCTGCTCGCCAGCGAGGATCCGGAGGACGGTGGTCTTGCCGGAGCCGTTGGGGCCGATGAGGCCGATGCGATCACGCTCGGCGACGCGCAGTCCGAGCCCTTCGAACAGGGACTTGCCGCCGAGGGACAGGGAGAGGTCTTCGAGGACGATGAGACTCACGGGAAGGGGGGTATAGCAGCACGTGGAAGAGCCGGTCACCCGGTCCGAGCCACCTCTGGCCGTCGGCTCCGCCGTCCGCGCCGACGAGCCGCCACCGTGCCGGGTCCGTGAGATCGGGGGGATGCCCCCGCCGCAAGCATGCGCAACGCCTCGACAAAGCATCGGAAGTCGAGTTAAGTCGAGGCCGGGTTCGCGCCTGGACCACGCGGGGTGGGGCTCGCGCGGGCACATCCCCTCCGATTCGATGGCCAACACGAGCGGCGACGACAACCCCTCGGGCAGTGCTCCGGAACGGACCGAGGTGCTCCCGCCGGAGCGCTTGGTGGCCGGCAAGTACGAGCTCGGTCGCATGCTCGGCGAGGGGGGCATGGGCGCGGTCTACGAGGCCGAGCACACCGGCCTCGGCACGCGTGTCGCCGTCAAGCTCCTGAGCGAGCGCTTCGCCAACGACCCGAAATCGCTCACGCGCTTCCGGCGCGAGGCACGCGCCGCGGCGGCCGTGCGCCACGAAAACGTGGTACAGGTCACAGACACCGGGACCGACGAGGACGGCGTCCCCTTCATCGTGATGGAGCTGTTGCGCGGCGAGAGCCTCAGCGCCGTGCTGCATCGCCACCGTGTCCTGCCGCCCGAGACGGCGGCGGGCATCACCACCCAGATCCTCTCGGGCTCGCGGTGGCCCACGCGGCGGGCATCGTCCACCGTGATCTCAAGCCCGGCAACGTGTTCATCGCGACCGACCCGGACGGCGCCCAGCGCATCAAGGTGCTGGACTTCGGCATCTCCAAGCTCGCCACCGAGCACGGCACCCTGGACGTGACCGCGGAGGGCGCGGTCATCGGGACGCCCCACTTCATGTCACCCGAGCAGGTGCGCGGGCAGGCGGACCTGGACGCGCGCTGCGACCTCTACGCCGTGGGCGTGCTGCTCTACCGCATGGTCACGGGGAGGCTGCCCTTCTCGGCCGGTGCATCGGAGGATTTGTACGAGAAGATCCTGTCGGGGGACACGGCGGCGCCGCGGGAGGTCCGACCGGAGGTGCCCATGGCCCTCGATGCCGTCATCCGTCAGGCCATGTCGGCCGACCGGGACGCTCGCTATCGGGACGCCCGCGCCTTTCGAGCGGCCATCTACGAGGCCATGCCGTCCCTCGAGGACGCCCCGCCCTTGGTGGTCGGCACCCTGCCGTCCGGCGAGGTGGACCTGAGGACGGCGCCCACCCTGCGGGCAGGGCGGCGCTCGTCGATTCCGCCCGCGCCCGGCGCCTCCTCGGCCGCCCCGTCGGCGTCGGCGAGCGCGCCGGCTTCCGGGGCCGGGGGGGCGGTCGGCACACCGGCACCCGCCTCCGTCCGCGTCGGTGCCGCCGCCGGTCGGGGCCCGCTCGCGCACACGGCTCTTCGGTGGTGCGCTGCTCGCGGCCGCGCTCTTGGCCCTGGTCGGCACGGCCGCCTGGTTCGCAGGGCGCAACGGGCGGGAGGGGCACGCGGAGGGCAGCACCGGCGCTTCCTCGAACGCTCCGGCCGGAAGCCCGGTCCCGAGCGGCCCGCCGCTCCGGTTCGGCATCGAGCGGTACAAGTCGCGGGCGCAGGTCGAGGCAGAGCACCAGGCGTTCGTAGCCTGATCTCACAAAGTCCCTGAACCGGTCCGTGACCCTGGACGTGGTGGAGGGCTACGACGACCTGGCCAGCGACGTGGCGACGGGGAGGATTGATCTGGCGGCCCTCTCGCCCATGCCCTACCTGAAGGCCAAGTCGAACGCGCCCGGACTGCAGCTCTTGGCGACGCCCGTGACCCACGCGGGCTCGTCCTACGAGGGCCTCATTCTCGCGCGGGCCGACTCGCACGTCAGCTCGCTCGCCGATCTGCGCGGCAAGGTATTCTGCTACGTGACGCCCAACTCCACGTCGGGCTACCTCTACCCGCGCGCCCTGTTGCGCAAGGCTGGGCTCGATCCGGACTCCGCCTTCCGCGCCACGCGCTTCGCGGGCGATCACCTGGCGGCCCTGCGCGCCCTCTACGACGGCGCCTGCGACGGGGCGGCGGTGTTCGCCGGCATCCTCTACGAGGCCGACCGGCACGGCATGTCACCCCAGAGCTTCGTGACGCTGGCGAGCAGCCCGCGCATCCCCTACGACGCCTACGTCGCCGCGCCCGAGCTGCCCCACGCCCTGGTGGCCCGGATCCGGAAGGCCCTGCTCGCGCTTCATGTGGGCACGCCGCTCGCGCGGAGGGTCTTCACGGCCGACAACCCGATCCAGGGCTTCGCCGCCGTGAGCGACTCCGACTACGACAGCGCCCGGGAGGTCGAGCGGTACCTCGACGCTGGCACGAAGAGCGGCACGCCTGTCGCCGGCTCCGGTCCCTGAGTCGACCGAGGGGCAGAAGCTCAGAGACGGCCGGAGCGCTCTTGCTGGCGGAGCACGTCGTCGAGCAACGCGAGGAAGCCCCGGCGGGTGTGGAAGCGGAAGACGGGGAGGCCCCCGAAGACCACCGCGGCGCCGTCGTGGAGCGGATGGGGCCTTCGGGGCTCGAGGCGCGTCCCGTCGAGCAACGTGCCGTTCTTCGATCCGGCGTCGCTCAGCGACAGGTCGGCCGCCGTCGCGACGAACCCACTGTCGCTGGACGTGATGTAGGCGTGGAACTTGGAGATCGTGTGGTGGTCGAGCTGCAGGTCGTTGGTGCGGGTTCGACCGATGCTCAGGTGGTTGGTGAAGATCGCCTGCGCTCGCTTCACGAGCGGTAGGACCATGAGGTCCGCTCCCGGCCCGCCCAGGTCCTCCTGCTGGACCGGCACCAGGGGCCCGAGCCGTGTGTTGTACTCGACCTCGGATCGCTCGTCCTCGTCTTCGCGATACACGAAGACGCTGTGATCGAAGCCTTCGGGAAGACCCGCCGACCCGAGGTTCCTGTAGTCGTCCAGATAGGACGTAATCGGAATGCCGTGCATGGATCGGGTAAACCGTGACTCACTGTTTTGTGTAACCCCGACGAGGCCCCCGCGTCAAAGCCTCCCGCCGCCCGGACCGGCAGGTCGCCGCGCGCCTGGCCTCGGGGCGGGCGCCTATCCGGCGAGACGCGCGAGGAGCGCGACGTCTTCGGGCCGTGCGTCCCAGGCGACCCGCTGGCGCGTGACATCGGCCATGCGTTCGAGCGCGCGCCGAGCGTCTTCGGTCGCGATGCGGGCGAGGGCCTCGACGGCCGCGCGTCGCACACAGGCGGGGCGTTCGGCGAGCAGGACCGTGTCCTCGAGCTCGCGGAGGGTGTCGGCTCCGGGACGTGCAATCTCCCCGAGGCGGCGTGCTGCGGTACAGGCGCGATGACCGTCCTGTCCAGGCGCGCACCCGATGTCGCCCGAAAGGTCGCCCACGAGCGTGGCGATCTCGCCCGTCGATGCGGTCGTGCCGACCAGGTCGATGTGGATACCGGGCGAGGCGACGACCGGGGCGATGTCGGCGGACGCCGAGGTCGTGGGTCCTCGCCACCCCTGCCTCGTCCCGGCGCTCTCCGCCGCCGCGCCCGCGCCCCGCGTGCGCTTCGTGAAGCGGTCTCCGAACGACTGGACCCGCACGAGGGCGCCGTGCACGAGCTGGTCGGCGAGCAGGTGCGCGTGCCAGCGCAGGGCCGAGCCAGCGCGCCGCGGTGACGCGAGCAGCGTGCGCGCGGTGCGGGCGCGCGAGGCGAGGCGGGCGAGGGCGGTTCGGGGTGGCACGGCGGCGACACACTGCACCGCCCGTGGCGAGGACGCAACGAAGGGTCGTGGTTAGGTTCGAGGAGACCAGATGCGAACCGACACGGGCAGGACACGGAGAGAAGAAAAAGATCCGCGCCGACGAGAGGCGGCCCCGCCCCATGTGGAGCCCCCGCGCCCCGCCCGGGAGCAGCGCTTCGGCGATGGAGAGCGCGATCTGGTCGACGAGGCCTCCTGGGAGTCTTTCCCCGCGAGCGATCCACCCGCGTTCAATCCGACGAGCCCATGAGTCGCGTTGTCGTCCCTCGCTGCAGCTCGGGCGCCCGTCTCGCGAGGGCGGGCGTCGCGGGCCCGTCCAGCGACCGGGGCCCCTGCCCGCTGTGCGGCCAGCGCACATGCTGGGGATGCCACCTTGACCGGCTCAGGGGACACCACTAGATAGCTTTCAAATCTGTTTGAAGTTTCCGAAGCATCGGGCGAGGGGCCTGGGCGGAGGAAGCGACGGGGGGACGAGGGGCCCGTGCAAGTGCGCGGGATTTATCGCCCTTTTTCGAGGGAGCATCATGTCGTCCATCGCCGCGGTCCGCTCCGAAGAGCACTCCGGAGACTTGCTTGCCCGCCTCCACGGCGTCTGTGCGCACCGTGGGCTGCCCGACCTGGCCGCACGCCTCGCCGACCTCGGGGATCTGGTCGCGGCCGACATGGCCGACGTGGGCGCCATGATCGCGACGCTCGATCGGGGCGACAGCCTCGTGCGCCGCAGCGCGTGGCATCTGCTCGACCTGGGTGGCAAGCGTCTGCGCGGCATGTGCGTCGCCCTGGCCGCACGCTCCGGCACAGGCTTCGGGCAGGCGGCGCGGGAAATGGCGCTCGCCGTCGAGCTCGTCCATGCGGCGACCCTCCTCCACGACGACGTGGTCGACATCGGGGAGCGGCGCCGTGGCGCGCCCGCGGCACGCATGGTCTATGGCAACGCGGCGGCGATCTTCGCCGGCGACTGGCTTCTCGTGGAGGCGCTCACGCGCGTGGGGCGCGTGGGCATGGGCGATGCGCTCGAACGTCTGCTCTCGGTCGTCGGGGAGATGATCGCCGCCGAGTCGGTTCAGCTCGAGCGACGTGGCCGGCTCGACACGCGGACCAGCACCTACTTCCGCATCGTCGAGGGCAAGACCGCCGCTCTCTTCCGCTGGGCGTTGTATGCGGGCGGGCTCACGGGCGGGCTCGGCGCCAGCGAGTGTGTGGCCCTCGAGCGCTACGGCGAGCACCTGGGCGTCGCCTTCCAACTCGTGGACGACCTGATCGACTACGCGGGCGATGCGCGAGCCCTCGGCAAGCTGCCCTTCGCGGACCTGCGTGAGGGCAAGATGACCTATCCCCTGCTCGTCGCCCTCGAGCGGGATCCCACCCTCGCCCTCGTGCTCGATCCGATCGCCCGCGGAGAAGCGGACGCGTCCTCGACCTCGGCCTCGTGCGCGCGCGTCATGCGGGCGCTGGCCGAAACGAGGGCCCTCGAGACCTGCCGCGCCCTCGCGCGCGACAGGGTGGATCGCGCCATCGCCGAGCTCGCACCGCTGCCGGCGGGGCGTGCGCGCGATGCGCTCATCACCGTGGCTGAAGCAACCGTGGTCCGCGAATCCTGAGGAGTCGGCATGATCGTCATGGTTCAGAGAGGCTTCGATCCCGCGTCGGTCCGTAGCGCGCTCGTGGAGCGGGGGTTGTGGGTGCGCCGCTACGACGACGGGGAGCAGTGCACGTTCTTCGTCGAGCCCCAGTCGGCGAGCGTCGATCCCGAGGGCCTGCGCGCGATCGAAGGTGTTGCGTCCGTGGCGACCGATGGTCGCTCCCGCCCGCGCCTCGACGCGCACGGCTCGGTGGCGCGCGTCGCCGAGCAAGTCCTCGGCCCCATGGCGCCACCCGTCATCATGGCGGGACCCTGCAGTGTGGAAAGCGAGGCCCAGATGCACGCCATCGCCGCGCGCCTCGCGCCCCTCGGCGTGGCGCTCCTGCGCGGTGGCGCGTTCAAGCCGCGCACCTCGCCCTATACGTTCCAGGGCCACGGCCTGCCCGCCCTGCGCATGCTGCGCGAGGCCGCGGACGCCCATGGGATGGGGGTCGTCACCGAGCTCATGGATCCCACGCAGCTCGACGAGGTCGCCACCCACGCGGACCTCGTGCAGATCGGCTCGCGCAACATGCACAACTACGCGCTGCTCAAGGGCGTGGGCGCCGCAGGCCGCCCGGTCCTGCTCAAGCGCGGCATGGCCGCAACGGTCGAGGAGTGGCTGAACGCGGCCGAGTACTGCCTCGCCGGCGGTGCGCCGTCGGTGATCTTCTGCGAGCGCGGCGTGCGCGGCTTCGATCCCTCGACGCGCAATGTGCTCGATCTGGGCGCGGTCGCGCTGCTCCGCCACGTGTACCACTTGCCGGTCATCGTCGATCCGTCCCATGCGGTCGGGAGGCGGGACCTGGTGCCGGCCCTCGCCCGTGCGGGCCTCGCCGCGGGGGCGTGCGGCCTGATGCTCGAGACCCACGACGCGCCCGGCGAAGCGCTCAGCGACGGAACCCCAGGCGCTCTTGCCCCATCAGATCGCATCGCTTTTGTCGGAGCTCCGCTCCGACTGGAGGAACGATGTCCCCGTCTTCCGCGAGCAACCCACCGCGAGGCTCCAGCCTTGACCCCCATGCACCTCTAGCTTCCGAGATCCCACCCGGCGGCGAAGGGCCGGTCATGACCGCAGCGACCCCCGGCTCGGGCGCGATGTTCGACTCCATCGCGCCCCGCTACGATCTGCTCAACCGCGTCCTGTCCCTCGGCATCGATCGCGGGTGGCGGCGGCGCACCGTCGCGGCCCTCGAGGTCGGCCCCTCGGCCCGTGTCCTCGACCTGGCGACGGGGACCGGCGACCTAGCCATTGCCATCGCCCGGGCCCACACCGACGCGAAGGTCGTCGGCGTCGATCCGATCGCGGGCGATGCTGGAGGTGGCGCGGGACAAGGTGGCCTCGGCGGGCCTGTCCGATCGCGTCCTGCTCGAGGAGGGCGATGCGCAGGAGCTCCCCTTCGACGACGACACGTTCGACGCGGTCACCATCGCCTTCGGTATCCGCAACGTCCCCGATTGCATCGCCGCGCTGCGCGAGATGGGACGCGTGACGCGGACCGGCGGGCGCATCGCCATCCTCGAGCTCGGCGAGCCGCGGGGCGCGGTGCTCGGCCCCCTGGCGCGCTTTCACGTACACCAGGTCGTGCCGCGCCTCGGCGCCCTCCTGTCGGGCGCCCGCGAGTACCGCTATCTCGAGCGGTCCATCGCGGCCTTCCCGCCGCCCGACACCTTTGCTGCCACCATGGCGGAGGCGGGTCTGTCGACGCGAGATGTGATGCCACTCACCTTTGGGGCGTGCGTTCTCTTCGTGGCCGAAGCGGGGAGCGCCGCGCCGTGACATCGGTCGTCCAGTCGAAGATGCGTGCGCCGGAGACGACGCCGGCCGCCTTCCTCCGGCGCGCCCTCGGGCGCATCGCGGGCCGGGCGGGCATGACGGTCATCTCGGTGCCGGCACCTCTCGCACCGATCGACGCCATGACCGATCCGGCCTTCGCGGACCCGGACGAGCCCGTCGTGCTCTGGCATCCGCCCGAGGGCACGGCCTTCGCCGGTACGGGTGCAGCCCATCTGCTCCGCGCCGAGGGCGATGCCCGGTTCAGCACCCTGCGGCTGCGTTCGCGGGAGCTGTTGTCGAGCGTGCGACGCATCGATCATCCGAGGAGCGAGGCGCCGCCGCCCCGCTTGTTCGGAGGGCTCGCCTTCGCGCCGGGCGCCGCGGCTGAGCCCGCCTTCTCGGGCCTCGGCGATGCGACCTTCGTCCTGCCTCGGTTCACCTATGGGCGCACCGATACACGGGCCTGGCTGAGCCTCGCGGTCGACGGCGCGACCCTCGACGAGGCGGCTTGCGAGGGCCTTGCCGCCCACGTCGCGCGCATCCGTCGCCGCCTCTTGAGCGCTCCGTTCGAGGGGCCGGCGCTCCCTGCGGTCTGCTCCGTCAGCCACCTTCCGCCCGAGCGCTTCGTCCGCGGCGTCGAGGGGATCCTGGAGGCCATCGGGCGCCGCCGTTTCGACAAGGTGGTCTGGGCGCGTCGCGCCGAGATCGTCCTCGCGCAAGCAATCCAGCCGTCGCCGGTCCTCGCCCGCCTCGCCGCGCGCCACCCGACCTGCACACGGTTCGCGATCCGACACCGCGGTGCCACGTTCCTCGGGGCCACGCCCGAGCGCCTGGTCCGCAAGCGCGGCTCGGTCATCGACACCGAAGCGCTCGCCGGGTCGGTCGCGGTCGGCGAGGCATCGGCGCTCCTCGGAAGCGACAAGGACCTGCGCGAGCACCGTCTTGTGGTGGGATACATCACAGAAATGCTGCAACCCTTGTGCACGCGCGTCGACGCCGAGCCCGAGCCGCGCCTGCGCTCGCTGGCCGACGTGCTGCACATGCGCACGCCCATCACCGCGATCGCACGGCCGGGCACCCACGTGCTCGACTTCGTCGAGGCGTTGCATCCGACGCCGGCAGTCTCGGGTGTGCCGGCGGCCGCGGCCCTCGACTTCATCACGACGCACGAGCCGGCGCCCCGCGGCTGGTATGCGGGGCCCGTCGGCTGGCTCGACGCCTCGGGCGACGGCGAGATGTGCGTCGCGCTCCGCTCGGGGCTGCTCCGGGGTGACCGGGCCTTCGCCTGGGCGGGAGCGGGCATCGTCGCCGGCTCCGTTCCCGAGGCCGAGCACGCCGAGACCGGGCTCAAGATGCGCGCGCTCCTCGACGCCCTCGGTGCCCTGGACGCGGCAGGGGCGCGAGGGTGACAGACGAGGTCCAGGTTGCTTGGGCGGTTGCGCTCCTCGACGCGTTTTCCGGTGCTGGCGTCGAGGACGTGATCGTCAGCCCGGGCTCGCGCTCGACGCCCTTCGTGCTGGCAGCGGCGGAGCATCCCGCCCTGCGATGTCACGACATCGTGGACGAGCGGAGCGCGGCCTTCTACGCCCTCGGTCGCGCGCGCGCGACAGGGCGGCCGAGCCTCCTTTTGTGCACCTCCGGCAGCGCGCCCGCCCACTACTTTCCGGCCGTGATCGAGGCGAGCGCCGCCTTCGTCCCGCTCCTCGTCCTGTCGGCGGACCGGCCCTTCGAGCTCCACGGCTGCGGCGCCTCCCAGACGGTCGATCAGCTTCGGCTCTACGGAGACCACGTGCGGTGGTTCGTCGATCTCGGTGCGCCGGAACCAGGCGAGGCAGCGCTCCTCTCGTTGCGGCGTGCAGCCGTGCGGGCCGTCGCCGAGTCCCTCGGACCGACGCCCGGCCCCGTGCACGTCAACGCGCGGGCCCGAAAGCCCCTCGAGCCTTCGGCCGAGGCGCTGGCTGCCCAAACGTTGCGGGGCGAGTGGCCACCGGTCACCCGCGTGCTTCCGACGCGAACCCTGCCGAGCGACGAGGCGGTCGAGGCCCTCGGCCGGGCATGCCTCGAGGCGCGCGACGGCGTGATTGTGTGCGGGCCCGCGTCCGTCGGCGAGCGCGAGGCAGGGGGCGCGATCCGGGATCTTGCCCGCCGGACCGGCTTCGCGCTCCTATCGGAGGCGACGAGTCAGGTGCGTTTCGTCGGGCCAGGGGCGAGCGCCGAGGGGCCGATCGGCTGCTGATCCCTTCGACCTCGTGCTCCGCGCCGACCCGCTCCTCCGCGAGCGTCTCGCAGCCGCCGAGCTGGTCGTGCAGATCGGTGCGGCGCCCGTCTCGTCCGCGTGGCACGCCGCGATGGAGGCGCACCGCGGACGGCGCATGGTGATTGCGGCCCACGGATGGCCCGATCCCGCGAGCCGAGCGCACATGCTCGTCCGCGCCGACGTGACGGAGACCCTGCGCGCGGTCGGTGCGCGCATCGCACGGGTCGAGGGCAAGAGTGAGCGATCGCCGTGCCCGCTCGCCGTGGCCTTCGCCCGCGCCGGTGACGCAGCCTTCCGCGCCGTGGCGGCCGAGCTCGAGCGCACCGGCGACGTCTTGTCCGAAGGCGCCGTGGCACGGGAGGTCGTGCAGTGTCTTCCCCGCGGCGGCATGCTCGCCGTCGGTAACAGCCTGCCCGTCCGCCACCTCGATCGCTTCTGTCCGGGCGGCGCCGGGGACGTGCTGGTCCTGGCCCAGCGGGGTGCTGCCGGGATCGACGGCCTGATCTCGAGCGCGGCGGGCGCCGCCTCCGCGCTCGGCGTTCCCTCCGCGTTGCTCCTCGGCGACGTGAGCTTCCTCCACGACGTGGGCGGCCTGCTCGCTGCGCGCACCGTGGAGACGCCCCTCGCGGTCGTGGTCATGAACAACGACGGGGGTCGCATCTTCGAGCAGCTCCCCATCGCGAAGGCGCCGGGCCTCGCGCGTCACCTGCCCCACTTCACGACACCCCATGGCCTCGAGCTCGCCCACGCGGCCGCGCTCTACGGGCTTCCCTTCGCGCGCACCGACACCGTGAGCGGACTGCGTAGGGCCCTCGCCGAGGCCATGGGGTGCGCAGGGTGCACGGTGGTCGAGGCGCGCGTCCCTCCCCACGGTGCGGCGGAGGCCCTGCGTCGCATCGAGGCTGCCCTCGCCGAGGCGATTTGTGAGTAATACCACTATATTGCTGCACGGCTTCACGGGGCAGCCCGCCTCGTGGGACGCGGTCGTGCGCTGCCTGCCGCCTTCGACGCGCGTGCTGCGGCCGGCCTTGCTCGGCCACGACCCGCGCGTGCGCTCCGAGGCGCGGACCTTCGATGACGAGGTCGATCGCCTCGCGCGCGGAATCGAGCGCGAAGGCGCGCAGGGGGCGCACCTCGCGGGCTACTCCCTCGGCGGTCGCGTCGCCCTCGGCCTGCTCGCCCGCCACGGTGCCCTCTTCGGGAGCGCGACGCTGATCGGCGTCCATCCGGGTCTGCCCGACGAGGCCGAGCGCACCGAACGGACGGCACGCGACGAAGCCTGGGCGCGCCTCCTCGAGGAGCGCGGCATCGATGCGTTCGTCGATGCGTGGGAGGCGCAGCCCCTCTTTGCGACGCAGCGTGGCCTTCCGGCCGAGGTGCGGGAGGCGCGCCGTTCCGTCCGGCGGCACCACGACCCCCATGGTCTGGCCCGCGCGCTCCGCGTGCTCGGTCTCGGGGTGATGCCCGATCGGCGTACCGCCCTCGCGGGGCTGTCGATGCCGGTGACGCTCGTCGCGGGCGAGCGGGACACCAGGTTCCGCACCCTCGCCGACGCCATGGCGCGCCTGATGCCCCGCGGTCGCGTCCAGGTCGTGCCGGGCGCGGGTCACGACGTCACGCTCGAAGCGCCTGCCGCCGTCGCCGCGATCGTCGCGGGCGCCATGGACGTCGGGGCGACGCTTGCCCCCGAGCGTTCCGTTGCTCTGCGGGGAGGTCTCGATGGCTGATGCGTCGCTGGCGCCGTCGCGCACCGCGTCGGGGGGCATGTCGTCCCTGCGCGCCTGGGTGCTCGCGTCCCGGCCGGCCACCCTGAGCGCGGCGATTGTTCCGGTGGCCGTCGGCAGCGCCTGCGCGGCGGTCCTCGGCGGGCTGCGCGTCGGGCCGGCCCTCGCGGCCCTCGCCGGCGCCATGCTCATCCAGATCGGCACGAACTTCGCGAACGACGTGTTCGACTTCGAGAAGGGGGCCGACGACGAGGCACGCCTGGGTCCCACGCGCGCCGTCTCTGCCGGCCTGATCACGCCCCGCGCCATGCGCGTCGGCATGGTCGTGGCGTTCGGGCTCGCGGCCCTCGCGGGCGTCTACCTCGCGCTGGTCGCCGGATGGGTCGTGATCGCCATCGGCGTCGCGTCCATCGCTTCGGGCATCGCCTATACGGGCGGGCCCTTCCCGCTCGGCTACCACGGCCTGGGCGATGTCTTCGTGCTCGTGTTCTTCGGCTTCGTCGCCGTGTGCGGCACGGTCTTCGTGCAGATGGGCACGGTGCCGCCCCTCGCCCTGTGGTCGGCCGTGCCCGTGGGCGCCCTCGCCACCGCGATCCTCGTCGTCAACAACCTTCGGGACCGTCACGGCGATGCGCAGGCGGGCAAGCGGACGCTCGCGGTGCGCCTCGGGCGCCGGGGTGCCCTCGCCGAGCTCGCCCTCCTGTTGGTCGCGAGCTACGCCGTGCCACCGTTGCTGTTCGCGCGCGGCGAGGCCTCGGTGGCGGTCCTCGCGCCCCTCGCCACCGCGCCCCTCGCCGTCGCGCTCTTCCGCCGCGTCGCGCGCGACGAGGGCGCGGCTCTCAACCGAAGCCTCGGCGCGTCGGCGCGCCTCCTGCTCGTCTTCGGCGTGACCTTCGCAGCAGCCCTCGCAGCGGGAGCCGTCCTCCGTTGAAGAGAGGCTTGAACGCGAGCCGCAGGCGAGCCGCGGGGGGGGAGCCGGCGTGCGTTCGGCGCCCGGGGCAGAGTCCGGTCACCGAAGCGCCGTCCCCGCGAGCGAAGCGAGGGCCCAACCAGATCGCAATCAACCCCCGCGACCCCAAGCGGTCCCCACCCGCCCCCCGAGCGCCTCGAGACCACTGCGAGCCACCTGGCATGAGATCGGGGGCGAAGCTCGCGGCGTCCGCCGTGATGAACGCGCGCCGACGCTGGACCGATCGTCGCGGCCTGGCCTTGTGCATCGACGACGGCGACGGGCACGTGGGTCGTGGCGAGGCCTCTCCCCTACCGGGCTACTCGCGCGACGACCTGCCGGCGGTGCGTGACGCGTTCGGTGCGTTTCCGTGGGACGCTCTGCCGAGGCTCGACCCAGACGCGCCGGTCGCAGCATGGCTCGATCGCGCCCTCGCGCCGATCGACGACGCCGTGCCCTCCGCGCGCTTCGCCATCGAGACGGCGCTCCTCGACCTGGTCGGCGCGCGCCGCGGTCTTCCGGTCCACCGTCTGCTGCGCCTCGAGACGGACGCGGCCGAGGTGGGCGACGCGATCCATCCTGTGCCCCTCGCGGCGCTCGTCGATGGGCCCGGGGCCGCGCGGGCGGCGCTCGACGTGGGTATCCGCAGCTTCAAGCTCAAGATCGACGGCGGCGGCGGTTTCGATGCATCCGTCGCCACCGCCCGCCGCGTGCGCGCGGTCATCGGCGGGGAGCTC
This sequence comes from uncultured delta proteobacterium, assembly GCA_963830115.1. GTDB lineage: Bacteria > Myxococcota_A > Polyangia > Polyangiales > CAWHLB01 > CAWHLB01. Next base: position 199,894 of record CAWHLB010000037.1, on the reverse strand, counting down.
GCGTTGCGCCTCGACGCCAACGGCACGATGCCGGCCGCCCTCGCCCCACAGCGCCTCGCTGCGCTCGCTTCCCTCGCGCCCGAGCACGTGGAGGAGCCCGGTGCGCGCCCAGGTCCTGCTCGAGCTCGACGCGCTGCCCGGTACCGATTGCCGTCGACGAGTCGCTCCACGGACCGCATCCCGAAGCACTTCTCGAGGCGTTGCTGCGGGCGAAGCGATGCAGCGTCGTGGTGCTCAAGCCCGCCGCCCTCGGCGGCGCGCTCCGCTGCATCGCCCTCGCGCGCCTCGCGCGCCATCACGGTGCGGCGGTCGTCGTCTCTCACCTCTTCGACGGGCCCGTCGCCCTCGCCGCGGCGGCCGAGCTCGCCCTCGCCCTCGGTGGCTCGCGTGCCGCCGGCCTCGCGCTCCACGGGGGGCTCTCGGCCTTCCCCGCCGCCCGCTTTCCGGCCTTCGCACCGGGCTGCCTCGTCCCCCACGCCCGTCCCGGTCTCGGTGTCGAAAACCGAGAGGACGCGCCGTGAGCATGGGGGTCGACGGCGGCGCGCGCGCGACCATGGCTCACGACGATCGCGGCGTGCCTGCGACCGCGCCGGAGCGCGTTCGCCTCGACCATCTCCTGAGCGTGCGCGCGGCGGCCGAAGAGGCACCGGAGCGCGATGCCCTCGTGGCAGGCGATCGCGTGTGGCCCTACGCCGACCTCGCCGAGCGTGCTCTCGCTTTCGCGGCGCGCCTCCGCGGCAGGGGCCTCGACCCGAGCGATCCCGACGCGCGCGTGGCCCTCGTCGCACGGGCCGACGTGGCGACCGTGACGGCGGTCTACGCGCTGCTCGATCTCCGCGTGCCGATCGTGATGGTGCACCCGCGCCTGCCCGCCCGGGAGCAGGCCGCGCGCATCGAGGAAGCGGCTCCACGTCTCGTCGTCGACGGAGACGCGATCACAGCATGCCCCGCCCGTTCCCCGTCTCCGACGGGCGCCCCCGACGTCCTCGCCATTCTCCACACCTCCGGCACGACCGGGCGACCCAAGGGCGCCCTCCTAGGTCGCGCGGCTTTCGTCGCCTCGGCGCGGGCGAGCGCCGCCAACCTCAGCGTTCACGACGACGACCGCTGGTTGCTCTGCATGCCGCCGGCGCACGTCGGGGGCCTGTCGATCCTGGTGCGCATGCTCATCGCCCGGCGCTGCACGGTGCTCGCCCCCGCGAGCTCCTTCGACGCCGCGGCCGTCGCCCATACCCTCGCGCACCATCGCGTGACCCTCGCTTCCTTCGTGCCCACCATGCTCCGCCGCCTGCTCGCCCTCACGCCTCCGTGGCACACGCCACCTTCGCTGCGCGCCGTCTTGCTCGGCGGCGCCGGCACCGCCCCGGCCCTGCTCGAAGCGGCGGCCGACCGCGGCGTGCCCGTGCTCACCACCTACGGCCTCACCGAGGCCTGCTCACAGGTGACGACCCAGGCCTCGGGCACCACGAACCGGGGCGACCTGGGCGCGGGTCGCCTGCTGGCTGGCGTCGAGGTGCGGATCGTCGACGGCGCGATCGAGGTCCGCGGTCCAACGCTCATGAGCGGTTGGTTCCCGCCAGGTGCGCATCCCGACCCCTTCGTCGATGGCGGGTTCCTGCCGACCCTCGACCTCGGTGGGTTCGACGACGCCGGCAACCTCCACGTGCGCGGGCGCCTGCGCGACCTGATCGTGAGCGGCGGCGAGAACGTCTACCCGGCCGAGGTCGAGCACGTGCTCGAGGCCCTGCCGGGCGTGCGCGAAGCCTGCGTGTTCGGCGTGGACGACGCCGAATGGGGCGAGCGGGTCGGGGCCGCGCTCGTCTTCGTGGGTGCGCCGCCCGAGCCCGCGCCGCTCGCTGCCCTCGTCCGCGAGCGCCTTTCGCCCCACGCGCGACCGCGCCTCTTCGCCGTCGTCGACGCTCTCGTGCGCAACGGCACGGGCAAGGTCGATCGGGCCGCCACGGCCGCTGCCGCCAAGCGCGGGCTCCGGGTCCTCGGCTGAGACGCGCGAGCCTGCGCGGACCACGCGCTCACCGGAGCCGCAGCGGCGTGTCAGGCCTTCGCGTCGCCCCGCGACTCGACGAGGCGGCGCTCGGCGTCGGCGCGATCCGTCCAGCGCTTAGACGCGGGTGGGCGCTCCGCGCTCGGGCACACCTCGCTGAGCGGACATCGCTCGCACATGGGCCGCTTGGCGAGGCACACATAACGACCGTGGAGCAAGAGGCGGTGGCCCATGGCGATCCAGGTTGCGCGCGGAAAGACCTCGCACAGATCCCGCTCGATCTTCGCCGGGTCCTTCTCTTCGCTGAGCTCGAGCCGCCCGGCCACGCGCATCACGTGCGTGTCGACCACGAAGCCGCTCGCGATGCCGTACGCGCTGCCGAGCACCACGTTCGCCGTCTTTCGGGCGACGCCCGGCAGCGCGACCATGGACTCCATGTCGCGCGGCACCTCGCCGCCGTGGCGCTCGACCAGGGCGCCGCTCGCTCCGCGGATCGCCTTGGCTTTGTTGCGGAAGAAGCCCGTGCTCTTGACGAGAGCTTCCACGTCCTCCTGTTCGCCCTCGGCGAGGGCCAGGGGCGTCGGGTAGCGCGCGAAGAGGGCCGGCGTGACCTTGTTCACCATCTTGTCGGTGCTCTGGGCACTGAGGATTGTCGCGACGAGCAGATGCCAGGCCCCCTCGAAGTCGAGCCTCTACCCGGGCTCGGGGATGGCGCGCTCGAGCCTCTTCTGGAGCGTCGCGGCGTGTCGCCTGCGCTCGGCGGGCGAGCCAGGGATTGCGGCGGCGTTCGGGCCCTCCGCGACACGCTTGGACGCGCCGTCCCGCGGCCCTGTCCCGGCGGCCTTTGGCGCGGCACGGCGCTTCTTGGCGGTCGCCTTCGCCTTGCCCTTGTGTGCCCCCGTCGTCGTGCGTTTCGCCGTGCCCATGGTGCGACGCGCTAACCGTAATGCAGGATTCGCCCGGTGCCCAGACCCGCCACCGAGCCTCGCGCGCGGCCGTTGACGGCGCTGCCAGCCGGCAGTATCGCTGCGGCTCAGGACGTCGCCGGTCTCCGATCACGGGTTGTGTGGGGCGTCCATCGAGGAGCCGTGCGGAGCGACATTCCCAAGGTGACGACCTTCATCGCGGTGCTCTTGCTGGCGGCGTCGGCGAGCTGCCAAAAGGCCGCACCCCGCGTCCCGTCCCACGCCGAGCGAGCCGAGCCAGAGGAGCCCGGCGAAGCGCCCGGCTTCGGTGAGGTGATGGAGGGCGTGGGCCGGCGCTTCGAGATGGCCGGCCGTGCCATGACCGCGCACCGCTACCAGTCGCCGCCTTCGAGGTGGGTGAGCTCGGGGAGCTGTTCGCGGACGATCTCCCCGGGCGGCCCTCCCGAAAGGAGGGGCCCACGGCCCAGCTCCCGGCCATGGCCAATGCCTTCCGCGATGCCGCCTTGCCGCCGCTCCGTCGCGCCGCCGCGGCGCACGACGAGGCGGCCTTCGCCACGGCCTTCGGCCACGCCGCGACGCGGTGCAACACCTGCCACGTCGCGGCTCACAAGGGGTTCATCGAGGTGCCCCGGTGCCGGGCCAGGCGGTGCCGGTGCTCGATCCCCTTCCGGCTCCCGCCCCCGCACCGGCGCCCGGCGCGCCCTGACGTCAGCCTTCGTGGGCGAGGCGCTCGAGGGCGGCGCCCATGGACGGAGAGGGATTGACGTGGTGGTGGACGACCTTCCAGACGCCGTCCGCGCGATGGAGGACGTTCGTGCACGCCAGGTCGTCGCCTCCAAAGGCCGGCGCCGCCGTGAAGATGCACGTCGTGTAGGCCACATCGCCGTAGACGTGGGCCGTGAGGTCTCGGATTTGCTTCCACCGCGGCCTTCCCCGGCGAACGAGGCGTAGACCTCCCAGGTGGCCTTGACCTCGTCCCAGCCGTGGGCCCAGTCGCCGTTCGGGTGTCCGGTCGTGACTCGATTGGTGTGGTGCCCAGTCCACGAGTGGTTCCATTCCCTGACCGGTCATCATCCGGTCGAGGCCATCGTAGAAGCGAGTTGTAGCGTCGATTACTTCTTGTTCATCGGTTGCCATCGCGTCCCCCTTTCCGGGGTGTGGTTTGGAGCCTTCCTTCACGAAGTAGACCGCCGCCCCGAGCCGGCCTCCTTGAAGCGGACGAGGTCCTTGCGGTCGAGGTCGTCACGATGCGGAGAAGCTGGAGCTTGGTGATCTGGCTCCCGATCGCGATCGTGGCGTCGTCGATGCCCAGGCGCGGAAGGGCGCCGACCAGATCACCGAAGGAGCGTCGCCCTTCGTCGCGCATCGGCTTGAGGTCGGCCAGGTCCATGCGCAGCCTCGCGCCGTGGGGGCTCGTCCGGCAGGCCTGCTCGACCGCGTCTCCGAACGCGCTGGCGACCTCCGCGCCCCAGAAGCCCCACCCGTGCACGTGCACGGTCTTGGTCGCGGGGTCGTAGTCCACCGAGAAGCCCGCCCGCTCGTCGCCGAAACTCTCCATCGCACATCACTCCGGGTGCTGAGCCGATTCGCGTCCGCCCCCGTCTCCGGGGACGAAGGCGGTGGGGCGCAGGTCGGCATCCTACACAGCGAGTCGAGGGATCGACAGCCCCAGGGCCCGGCCCCGGCGCGGCCCGGGGAGGGCCCTGCCGAGCTGGCCGAAGAATGCCAATCTGGCATGGTGCCGGTCACGGGCGAATCGGACAAAAGTAACAATGAGCACAGCCACTTGACTCCGCCTCCAGGCGACGGAACGCCGGTTGCTGCCCGATTGCGAGGAGCGCCCGCGGTGAGGCGCCGAGGAGGCGGTGATGGTCGAGCGAGCGAACGAGCGGAGCCTATCATGGATCGCGGGGATGGCCCTCGTCAGCTTGGCGGTGACGGGCTGCACTGCGGGGCAGATTGAACGCACGTCCGCCTCGCCTTGGGCCGGAGGCGACCCTGGCGCGACGGGCTCGGGTGGCACCCCGGCGGGCTCGGGCGGTGACGGCGGAGCCGCAACGACGAGCGGCACTCCGGGCGACACCACCCTCGGCTTGCCGGACGCGGACGGCGACGGAGTCCCGGACGTCGTGGAGAGCGCGGCGGCGACCGATCCGGCCGATGCGTCCTCGAACCCCTGGTCGAGCGGCGACCTCTATTTCGCCGAGCCGCCGTGCGGGCCGCCCGCGCCCGCCCGCTCTCCAATCGTCTTCGCCACCACGCTCAAGCATGCCGACGTCTACTTCATGATCGACAACAGCTGGTCGATGCAGGGCATCATCGACAGCGTCCGCGACACCCTCACGGGCACGATCTTCCCGGGCCTCACCAGCGCGATCGAAGACGTCCAGATTGGCGCGGGGGCCTTCGACGTCTGTCCCGAGCAGGTGAACGACACGAGCACCGCCCTCAGGCCGCCCGGCGGCTGCATCGGGATCGCCGACGCCCAGGCGTCGACGGGGGACGTGAGCTCGGTCGTGAGCGCCCTCGGGAGCATGACCGCCGACTGCGGGACCGCCGAGCCCTACGGTCAGGCGGCATGGCTCTTCGCCACCGGGGACACGTCCCACTGGCCTCTCCTGTCGCCGAGCTCCTGCCCCGCGTCCACGACGGGCTACGGCTGCACGCGCACGGACTCGCTCCCCGTCCTCGTCATCATCGGCGACGAGCCCTACTCGGAGGGGACCCGCTGCGGCACCTCGCGTGAGGTCGGCTCGAGCGCCTTCATTCCGAGCGTCGACGACGTGGGCGCGGCCCTCGCCGGCATCGGCGCGAAGCTCATCGTGATCGGCCCCTCGGCGACCTCGCCCGAGTGGACGCAGATCGCCATGCGGACGGGGTCGATCGACGCGTCCGGCGCTCCGCTCCTCTTCGCGGCGACGGACGTGTGGACACCGGGCGGCGGCGGGTTCGGCACGCGCACATCGGGCGGCGGGGGCAGCAGCGGCAGCAGCACCGCTCTGGGCGACGAGATTGTGGGCGCGGTGCAGCACCTGGCCCAGCAAACGCCCCTCGACATCACGGCGCGCGTGCGCGACCTGGACGACGACGGGATCGACGCCACCACGCTCATCGACCACGTGGAGGCCGACACGAGCGGTGGCGTGGCCGACCCGCGCGATCCGAGCCGGGTGTGCGTCGCCCTCCCCGCCGTCGACAGCAACGGCGACGGCGTGCTCGACACCTTCCCTGGGGTCGCACCCGGCACGCCCGTCTGCTTCGACGTGGTCCCCGCCGTGAACACAACCGTTCCTCCCACCGCAGAGCCGCAGGTCGTACGCGCCGCCATCGACATCGTCGCGGGCGGTGTCACGACCCTCGACACGCGCACCGTGTACTTCCTCATCCCGCCGGCTTCCGCCGACTCCCCCGCCTGCAACGCTTGCACGGACTCGAGCCAGTGTCCGGGCGAGTTCTGCGAGGCCGGCCGCTGCGTGCCGGGATGCACGGACTCGAGCCAGTGTCCGGGCGAGTTCTGCGAGGCCGGCCGCTGCGTGCCGGGATGTAGCGCGGACAGGGACTGCGCGAGCGGCCAGACCTGCATGTCGGGTAGCTGCGTCGGCGCGGGACCGATCTGAGCATGTCAGACGTCGTCGTAGGTGCGCTTGAGGCCGTACTGGCGCACCTTGCGGGCCAGGGTTCGGAGCGGCATCCCGAGGCGCATCGCCGCGCGCGTCTGGTTGCCGCCCGTGGCCCGGAGCGCCTCGAGGATGAGTCGCTTCTCGTAGGCCGCGACGCGCTCGCCGATGGTGGCCGCCTCCCCGTCGAGGGGATCGATCGGTGCCGCGTCGGCTGGCTCTCGGCCGATGCGGTCCGAGAGGTCGGCCACGTCGATCTGGTCGTCCGTCGCGAGCACGACGGCCCGCTCGATCACGTTGCGGAGCTCGCGCACGTTGCCCGGCCAGCGGTAGGCGCGGAGCCGGTCGAGCGCGGCGGGCGTCACACGCCGGACGCGGCAGCCGTTGTCGCGGTTGGCCTGATCGATGAACAGGCGGACGAGGGGCTCGATGTCCTCCGGCCGCTGGCGCAGGGGCGGCACCTGCACGACCTCGGTGTTGAGTCGGTACAAGAGGTCGCGGCGGAAGGCGCCCTCCGCGCACATCGCTTCGAGGTCCCGATGGGTGGCGGCGATGATCCGCACGTCGACGGGAACATCCGTCGCCCCGCCGACGCGGTGGATCCGCCCGGTCTCGATCACCCGCAGGAGCGCGACCTGTGCGCTCGGCGACAGCTCCCCCACCTCGTCGAGCAGAATGACCCCGCCGTCGGCTTCCTCGAAGACCCCCACGCGCTCGCGGTCGGCCCCGGTGAAGGCACCTCGTTCGTGCCCGAAGAGCGTGCTCTCGATCAGGGTCTGGGGGATGGCACCGCAGTTGATGCAGACCAGGGGCGCGCGAGCCCGGGAGCTCCACCGGTGCAGCGCGCCCGCGATGACCTCCTTGCCGGTGCCCGTCTCACCGAGCACCAGCACCGGGAAGGTCGCCTTGGCGAGGCGCGCGATCCCCCCGAAGACGGCCTTCATGGCCGGGCTCTCCTGCACGATGGTGTCGTGGCGTCGGCGCGGTCAATCCACGCGTCGCTGGACGCGCTTCTTGCTCGTGCATGCCCTGAGCGCGCAGGTGACGGCGTCCATGATCTCGTCCGCCGAGCGCCCGTCCTCTGGGAAGCTCGCCACCCCGCACCGGAGCTTGGGCTCGCCGGCTTGCTGGGTGCCCGTCACCGCCGCGGCGAGCTGCTCGGCGCCCTGGGCGTTCGTCTCGGGCAGGCACAGGAGGACAGAGGCCGCGCCGTACATCCCGAGGCGGTCCACGGGCCGTATCATCGCTCGCATGCGGCTGCACCACAGGCTGAGCCCCCGCTGCTCGCGTCGATCGGCGGCGACCAGGATCACGCTGAGGCTCCGCCCGAAGCTCTGCGCCCGCACGAATCTCCTCGTCGAGGGCGCGGACGAAGGCGTCGTGGTCCTCGACGCCGAAGCGGGGTTGGGTGCGCGGTGCGTGGATGGCCACCACCACGTCGCCGAGGGCCAGCTCCTCGCCGGCGCCGAGCCGCGCGCGCGTGACGCGCTTGCCCCCGAAGAGCGTCCCGTTGGTGGAGCCCAGGTCCTCCACTTCGAGGACCTGGCCCGTCCAGGTCATGCGTGCGTGCTGCCGCGACAAACTCGGGTCCTTGATGCACACGTCCGCGGGCTCCCCGCGACCGACGACGAAGGGCACGTCCCGGACGAGCGCCACAGACCGCGTGCCCTGCCGGTGATAGAGCACCACGGCGTACCGATCGGCATCCGCTCCCTCGCCCAGGATACCAAGCCGCCCGCGCGTGAGCGTGCTGTCGTCGTGATCGCCCGGGCCCATCATCGAGAAGAGGCAGTCTACCCGAAAGAGAGACGGATCGCGGCGTCCGGTCGCCCGCTGAGGGGCGCGTGCCGGCCCGTGGCGTGGCTCGCCGGAGGGTCGAATGATACCCTGCTACGCATGTGGGTCCGCCGGGCATGTCTGGTGCTTGCGGCGATCTCCGCCACGGCGTGCCAGTCGACGTACGTCCCCGTGGTGCGCTTCGACTCGGTCGATCTGCGGGCGTCGGCGGCCGTCGTCGACGTCTCCCTGCTCACGGCATGTCCGGCACCGTCCGACATCGTGTCGCCGCCGTCCGGCACCGTGCTCCAGCGGTTGGTGGTTCGCGACGGCGGAACCGGTGCCTTCGGCGAGGTGAAGCCCCAGGGGTACGGTTTGTATGCGATCGCGCGAAACGCCGACTGCGGGATCGTGGCGGCCGGTTGCACGCCGGTGATGCTGAAGGCGGGCGGCAGCGGCGACCTCGTCGTGACCCTCGCTCCGGCGGACGGTCCACCCTGCGCCCAATGCAACGACGGCGAGTGCATGGATACGGGCAATCCGTGCACCGGCTCCTGGACCGACTGCAACGCCGTGCCGGGATGCGAGAGCAATCTCGCGACCGATGCGCTCCACTGTGGCGCCTGCGGGAGCCCGTGTCCGGCCGGGACCCCCCTGTGCCAGGCAGGGGCCTGCACGGCGAGCTGCAGCGGCGCGACGCCCGACCTGTGCGGCGGGACGTGTACGAACACCGCGACCGATCGGGCGAACTGCGGCAGCTGCGGCCACGCGTGTCCGACCGGGAGCACGTGCCAGATCGGGACGTGCCACTGCACCGGCGCGATGCCCGACCTGTGCGGCGGGACGTGCACGGACACGACGACCGATGCGAGCAACTGCGGCACCTGCGGGCACACGTGCCCCGGGGCTACGAACGCCACGGCCGCCTGCACGGCGGGCACGTGCACGTTCACGTGCCGCTCGGGCTTCGATAACTGTGACGGGGATCCGAGCACCGGCTGCGAGAGCGTCCTGCGACGGGACGTCGACAACTGCGGGAGCTGCGGCAATGCGTGCGGCGTCAACGCGACCTGCAGTGCCAGCGCGTGCAGTTGCTCGTTCGGCTTCGGCGACTGTGATTCCATGCCCGGATGCGAGACCTCGCTCTGGAACGACGACATGAACTGCGGCGCCTGCGGCACTGTGTGCGCGACCGGCAAGTCGTGCATCGGCATGAGTTGTTTCTGATCACGCTCCGCCGCGGGCCGGCCGCGGCCGCGAGTCACGGCCCGAAGCGGATGCTCTGGCGCAGGACCTGACCGGGCGGGACGCGAACCACGAGGGTGCGCGTGCTCCCGTCGGCGGTCGAACGCAAGAGCAGCCGATGGCGCCCGGCCGGCAGCGCGTAGCTCACCAGCGGGGTGACGCCGATGCGACGGCCTTCCAGGAACACCTCGGCGGCCGGCACCGCCATCAGGTCGAGCACACCGGGGGGCTCCGCGGTCGGGCGCCTGGGCCTGGACGCGGTGGCCGCGTGTGGAGCGCGCAAAGGGCGCGAGCGAACGCCGGGGTTTGTCGCCGCCTGCGGAGCGGGGTCCGGGGGCGGGGCCTGGGGAGCCGGGTGCGTGCTCGGCTGCGACGCGGCGTGGGGTTCGCGTCGCGGAGGGGGAAGCCGGGTCGGCTGCGGAGCGGCGTGGGCGCTCGCGTGCACCGTGGTGTGGGTGCTCGCGGAGCGGGGTGGCGGCACGGGTCCCTTTGCGACGGCCGCTCCCTCTGAGCGGGCGCGGTGGCCGTCCTCCCGGGGCGGGTCGTGCCCCAGCAGTGTGCCGAGGAGAAGAGCCACGAGGCCGAGGAGCACCGCCGCGGCTGCGCCCGCCCACCACGCCGTTCGCCGAGGGCCTACGCGCGCCGGTCGAGTCCGATCGGCGGCTTCGGCCGCGGCTTCGGCTTCGGGCGCGACCGACGCTTCGTGGAGGGGAGGGCTCACCACCGTGTCGGCCCCGAGCAGCCGGGTCGCTTCCGTGACGCTGGCGGCCGCGCCCTGGTCCAGCACGGTCTCGTCGCGCTCGGCGTCCCTTGCGCGCGGCACGTGGGGGTGGCCGGAGCGCAGGGCGGCTTCGCGCTCGGCGATCTCGTCGCGGAAGTGCTCGTGCATCCAGCGAGCGATGCGAGAAGCACCCGTCGGCTCCCCGACCGACACGAGGAACGTCTCGAGCGCTTCGGCGAGGTCGTCGGCGCTCGCGGTTCGCGTCTCGGCGTTGCGCTGCAAGGTGGCCATGACGATGTCGTCGAGCACGGCGGGACAGCGGGGTGCCACGGTCACCAGGCGGGGAATCTCCCCCTGCATCACGCGCGTCACCGTGTCGGCTTCGCTCTCGCCCCGGAAGAGCCGCTGTCCCGACACCGCCTCCCACAGGACCACGCCGAGGGCCCACACGTCACAGCGCCGGTCCACGCTCCGGCTGGTGAGCTGCTCGGGCGCCATGTAGGCGAACTTGCCCTTCACCTCGCCCGTCACCGACACGCCGAGCCGGCCTCGGGCGCGAGCCACGCCGAAGTCCAGGACCTTGCTCAGCCCGTCGTCGGTCACGAAGACGTTTTGCGGGGACACGTCCCGGTGCACGACATGAAGAGGATGGCCGTCCACGTCCAGGGCTTCGTGGGCCGCGTGCAGTCCGTGGGCCGCGTCCGCGATCACGCGCGCGGCCAGCCACAGCGGGACCTCTCCATCGAACCTCGCTCGCTCGAGCACCGTCAGGAAGGTCTGGCCCCGGAGGTACTCCATGACGAGATAGGGCACCCCCTGCTCCCGGCCGAGGTCGATCACCGAGCACACGTTGGGATGGTGGATGCCGGAGATGACGCGGATCTCGTCGAGGAACATCGTCACGAAGCGGCGGTTGCTCACGAGGTGCGGTCGGATCGTCTTGACGGCCACCCACCGCCCGAACCCGTCGGCGCCGCCGACCTGCGCGAGATGGACGGCCCCCATCCCGCCGCTGGCGATCTGGCCGTGGAGCACGTAGCGACCGATCGTCTCGGTCTCGGCACGCGCTTCCTCGGTCATGGCCCGTCGATCCGCGGAGGGCCGAAGGCCGCCGTGTTGCCCTGACTGCTGACGGAGACGGCGAGCACGATGGCGACGATCGAAGCGGCGAGCGCCACGCCGGTTCCCGCCGCGATCCAGCCCCACGGCACGGGCCGGGCCCGCTCTCGTGGATGCGCCGGCGACACGTGGAGGATGACGTGTTGCTCCATGAGGATTGTTCCCCCGGCCGACGCCAAGCGCGCCGTGCAGGTCAGCGTGCCGCTCGACGGACGCACGACGGTGAGGCGCACCGCGGGAGGTGTGGACGACTGCTGCTGCGGCGGGACGCCGGCGCCGTCGCAGGCGAGGGTGAGCCGGCCTTTTAGGGCGTCCGGATAGGGCAGCAGCGACGCCGTGACCGCCGCACCCTCTCCGGTGAGCGACGGGCCGCTCGCCACGCTGAGCTGGGCTCCCCCCGGGCCCAGGGACCGTCGGGCCTCCTCGAACAGGCGCCGGCCCTCAGGGGGGGTCCCCGCAGGCGGGCGCACGTCCGGGTCGAGGGCCACGGCCGCCCGAGCTTCATCGAGCGCGTGGTCGTGCTGCCCCTGTCCGAGCGCGATCACGGCCAGGAAGCGGTGGGCCTCGATCGCTTGCGCCCGCGTGAGGGAAGGGGCGCCGAGGAGGGCTTCGAACGCCGTCCGGGCCCCGTCGAAGTCCGCCCCGTAGAAGCGGGTCCGTGCCTCGTCGAGCGACTGGGCTCGCGCGGCGGCGAAGCAGGGCACCGTGCCCATGAGCAAGCAGAGTGCGGCGACGAGGGGCCGACACATTCGACCATCATACACGACCCGCGGGGGTGCGCCGATTCGGCGTCGTCGCCAGGCGCCGTTGGACACCCGATGAGGCGCGTTCCGGCAGGCGGCCGAGGCCCCTTGCCGCCGGCCGGCCGGGGTCCCACGATGGGCGCCATGGCTATAGACCTCCCCATCGACGAGATCGTCCAGAGTCACCGTGTCGTCCTCTTCATGAAGGGGACCCGGGGGGCACCGCGCTGCGGGTTCTCCGCGTCCGTCGTCGACGTCCTCGACGGATTGCTCGACGACTACGTGACGGTCGACGTGCTCTCCGATGCCTCGGTGCGCGAGGGGGTCAAGGCCTATTCGGGCTGGCCCACCCTGCCGCAGCTCTTCGTCGACCAGAAGCTCGTGGGCGGCGCGGACATCGTGCGCGAGATGCGCGAGAGCGGCGAGCTCGAGGCGCTGCTCGGTGTGCGCGCCGAGCCCGTTCCGCCGCCCAACGTCGTGGTCACACCGGCGGCCCGCGAGGCCCTCGAGGCGGCGCGCCAGCCGGGCGACGGCGCCTTCCTGCGCGTCGAGATTGACCGCGCCTTCGAATACGGCCTGCTCTTCGACGAGCGCAGGGATGACGACGTGGACGCCCGGTGCGAGGAGCTCGCCCTCGTCCTCGACCCTTCGAGCGCGCGCCGCGCCGACGGGCTGACCATCGACTTCGTGAAGACCGCCTCGACGTCCGGCTTCCGCATGGTCAACCCGAACGAGCCGCCGAAGGTGCGCGCCCTGGCGCCGTCCGAGCTGTCGTCCCTGCTCGAGGCGAAGGCACCCCTCGAGATCGTCGATGTGCGCACGCCCGCGGAGCGGGAGCTGGCGCGCATCGAGCCCTCGCGCCTGCTCGACGACGCCTTCCGGGCCGCCCTCGCCTCGATGGATCCGGACACGCGCCTGGTCTTCTACTGCCATCACGGCATCCGCAGCCAGGCCGCCGCCGAGCACTGCGTGCGCCTCGGCTTCCGCAACGTGTGGAACCTTTCGGGTGGCCTCGACGCCTGGTCGGCCGAGGTCGATCCGGACATGCCGCGCTACTGACGGCGCAGGGCCGTGTGCGAGAGGCCCGATGCGGGTGGGCGCGGGGGGCTGCCGAAGCCTCCCGGGCTTGACAGCGCGGGAGCGAACGTGAACACCGCACGCATGCGGCCCGAATCCCTGGGAGACCATCCGTGATGGCTGATTCCGCGCGCCTCGAGTCCTTGCTCCGCGAGCGCATCCTCGTGCTCGACGGGGCCATGGGGACCATGATCCAGCGGCACGGCCTGACCGAGGCCGACTACCGGGGCGAGCGCTTCGCGCGCGCACCCGAAGGACCTCCAGGGCAACAACGACATCCTGGTGCTCACCCGCCCCGACGTCATCGGCGGCATCCACGAGGCCTATCTCGAAGCGGGCGCCGACATCATCGAGACCAACACCTTCACCAGCACGCGGGTCGCCCAGGCCGACTACGGCCTCGAGGCGATCGTGCCCGAGCTGAACCTCGCCGGCGCGCGCCTCGCCCGGGAGGCGGCCGACGCCTTCACCGCGAGACGCCTGGGCCAACCGCGCTTCGTCGCCGGGTCCATCGGCCCGACGAACCGCACCCTGCGCCTGTCGCCCGACGTCGAACGACCCGGGCTTCCGCGCCGTCAACTTCGACGCAGCTGCGCGCGGCCTACGCCGAGCAGGTGCGCGGCTCTGCGACGGCGGCGTCGACGTGCTTGCTCGTCGAGACCATCTTCGACACGCTCAACGCCAAGGCGGCCCTCTTCGCCATCGAGGAGGTCTTCGAGGAGCGCGGCGCGCGGCTGCCGCGTCATGATCTCGGTGACCATCACCGACAAGCAGCGGCCGCACCCTGTCGGGCCAGACGCTCGACGCCTTCTGGACGTCCATCGCCCACGCGCGTCCCTTGAGCGTCGGCATCAACTGCGCCCTCGGCGCCAAGCGAGATGCGCCCCTACGTCGAGGAGCTGAGCGCGTCTCGCCGACTGCCTGCGTGAGCTGCTACCCCAACGCGGGCCTGCCGAACGCCTTCGGGCGAGTACGACGAGACGCCGGCCCAGACGGCCGCGCTGCATCCGCGAGTTCGCCGAGGCGGGCTTCGTGAACATCGTCGGGCGGCTGCTGCGGCACCACGCCCGACCACATCCGCGCCATCGCCGAGGCCGTGCGCGGCGTTGCCGCCGCGCGTCCGCCCCGAGCACGCGACGAGCTACACGCGCCTGTCGGGCCTCGAGACGCTCGACGATCCGGCCCGGACACGAACTTCATCATGATCGGCGAGCGCACCAACGTCACCGGCTCGCGCCGTTTCGCGCGCCTCATCAAGGAGGGCGAGCTCGATGAGGCCCTCGAGGTCGCCCGGCAGCAGGTGCGCAGCGGCGCCAACATCCTCGATGTCAACATGGACGAGGGCATGCTCGACTCCGAGGAGGCCATGCGCGCTTCCTCAAGCTCGTCGCCGTCCGAGCCCGACATCTGCCCGCGTGCCGATCATGATCGACAGCTCCAAGTGGAGCGTCATCGAGGCCGGGCCTCGAAGTGCCTGCAGGGCAAGGGCATCGTCAACTCCATCAGCATGAAGGAGGGCGAGGATCCCTTCGTCGAGCACGCGCGCATCGTCCGGCGCTACGGCGCGGCCGTGGTGGTCATGGCCTTCGACGAGGAGGGCCAGGCCGACACGGTCGAGCGCAAGGTCGCGATCTGCCAGCGCGCCTACCGCATCTTCACCGAAGAGGTCGGGCTTCCCGCCCGAGGACATCATCTTCGACCCGAACATCTTCGCGGTGGCAACGGGCATGGAGGAGCACAACGGCTACGCCATAGGCCTACATCGAGGCCACGCGGCGCATCAAGGAGACGTGCCCCGGGGCCAAGGTCAGCGGCGGCGTCAGCAACCTCTCGTTCTCGTTCCGCGGCAACGACCGCGTGCGCGAGGCGATGCACTCGGCCTTCCTCTACCACGCCATCCGCGCCGGCATGGACATGGGCATCGTCAACGCGGGCCAGCTCGAGGTCTACGAGGACATCCCGAAGGACCTGCTCGAGCTCGTCGAGGACGTGCTGCTCGACCGGCGTCCCGACGCCACCGAGCGGCTCGTGGCCTTCGCCGAGACGGTCAAGGGCGCGGGCAAGAAGGTCGAGCAGGACCTGGCCTGGCGCGAGGCCACCGGTCGAAGAGCGCCTCGCGCACGCCCTGGTGCACGGCATCGTCGACTTCATCGAGAGGACACCGAGGAGGCGCGGCAGAAGCTGCGCGCGGCCCGCTCGACGTCATCGAAGGGCCCGCTGATGGCGGGCATGAAGGTCGTGGGCGACCTCTTCGGCGCGGGCAAGATGTTCCTGCCCCAGGTGGTCAAGAGCGCCCGCGTCATGAAGAAGGCCGTCGCCTACCTCGAGCCCTTCATGGAGGACGAGAAGGCGCGGGCCGCCGGCGCACAAGGCCGCAGGGCAAGATCGCTGCTCGCGACGGTCAAGGGCGACGTGCACGACATCGGCAAGAACATCGTCGGCGTGGTGCTCGGCTGCAACAGCTACGAGGTCATCGACCTGGGCGTGATGGTGCCGGCGGAGACCATCCTCCGGACCGCGCGCGAAGAGAAGGCCGACGTCGTCGGCCTGAGCGGCCTCATCACGCCGTCCCTCGACGAGATGGTGCACGTCGCGCGCGAGATGCAGCGCCAGGGCTTCGAGCTGCCGCTGCTCATCGGCGGCGCCACCACGAGCCGCCAGCACACGGCCGTGAAGATCGCGCCCGACTACGAGCACGCGACGGTCCACGTGCTGGACGCCTCGCGCGTCGTCAACGTGGTCTCGCGCCTTGCTCGATGCCGAAGCGTCGCGAGGCGTTCGACGCGAAGAACCGCGACGAGCAGCAGCGCCTGCGGCGCCTGTTCGAGAGCCGCCGGCGGCCGACCCCTGATCCCCATCGAGGCGGCGCGCGACAACGGCGCCCGCATCGACTGGCAGGCGCGCGGACCTGCGCACGCCCGGCGTTCACGGGACGGCGCGTCGTCGACGACGTCGAGCCTCGACGACATCGCGGCCTACATCGACTGGACCTTCTTCTTCAGCGCCTGGGAGCCTCAAGGGCAAGTTCCCGAAGATCCTCGAGCACGCAGACTACGGCGAGGCGGCGCGCGACCTCTACGACGAGGGCCGGACGCTCCTCGACCGCATCGTGCGCGAGAAGCTCCTCGAGCGCCGGGCGTCTACGGCTTCTGGCCCGCGAACGCCGAGGGCGACGATGTCGTGCTCTTCACGGGTGAAGACCGCGCCACCGAGCTTCATGCGCTTCCACATGCTGCGCCAGCAACAGGCCAAGACCGACGACTCGGCCCAGTACCTGTGCCTCGCCGACTTCGTGGCGCCACGCGCGACGGGCCTGCCGGACTTCGTCGGCGCGTTCGCGGTGAGCGCGGGCCACGGCGTCGATGCCCTCGCCGCCCGCTTCGCCGACGACCAGGACGACTACCACGCGATCATGGTCAAGGCCCTCGCCGACCGTCTCGCCGAGGCCTTCGCGGAGCTGCTCCACGCGCGCGCGCGTCACGACTTCGGCTACGGCCGGGACGAGCGCCTGACGAGCGAAGACCTCATCGAGGAGAAGTACCGCGGCATCCGCCCCGCCTTCGGCTACCCGGCGTGCCCGGACCACACGGAGAAGGCGACCCTGTGGCGCCTCCTCGATGGCGACGCCGTCGGCATCCGCCTCACCGAGCAGTACGCCATGATGCCCGGCGCGAGCGTGAGCGGCCTCTACCTCGCCCACCCCCGCGCGCGCTACTTCCACGTCGGCCGCATCGACCGCGATCAGGTCAAGGACTACGCGCGGCGCAAGGGGATGGACGTGGCCGAGGTCGAGCGCTGGCTCGGTTCGGTGCTCGCGTACGAGCCGGCGCCTGGTGCGTCCTGACACGAGCCCGCGCCGCGCTTTCGCGCCATGCCGCAGCCGGCCCGTTTCCGACGGGCGCCTTCGGCGGCCCACCGTCACCGCTGATGGGCACGGCGTGCGTTCGGGCGGGGGCGGCCCCATGATCGGAGGCGTGTGAAGGACACGGAGCGACTAACGAAGCCTTCGTATCGGCTCGAGCGGGCATTGCCGATCGCGCTCGCCGTGTCGGTCGCGTTCCACGTGGGGCTGGCGGCCGTGTCGGGCCTCTTCCTGCTGATGGGCGGCGGGCCGAGGAGCGGCGGGGAGGACGGTCGCCTGGGCGGCGGCGATGCGACGGTCGACATCGCCATCGCGGGGCCCGTGAACCGTCCGCGAAAAGCCCCGCTCACGCCGACCCCCGCAGTCGAGCCCGCGCCGCCGCCGCCGCCCCGAGCACAAGCGCGTCACGTCACCCGCCACCGGCCCCTCGCGCACCACGAAGTATCCACCGACACCAGCGCGGCGGGTGACGTCACCGCTTCACCTGCCCCCGAGCCGCCGCCCGCCTCCGAGCCGTCGCCGCCGGCCGCGGGCACCGGGGCCGACCACACCAGTAGTGGTCGCGCTCCCGGTGCGCATCAGCTCCGCAGCCTGATCCTCGGCAGCGCGGGGATCCTGCCCGGCGACACGGGGCACCGGTCGCTGCTCCGGGACGCCCTGGCCTGCCACGATCCCGTCGCGGGCACGTGGCTCGTGCAGAAGTGGGACGCGATCTACGGCGACTGGGCGCGTTTCACGCTTCGCATCGAGCGCCACGGCGACAGCCTGAGCGGCACCATCACCTCGCACATGTGGGAGGGCGGGCCAGAGCAGGCAGCGCCTCCTCCGACATGTGCATTTGGTGAAGCGGATTACACTGTGTCCATGCGGGCCCAGGGCTTCGTCGACGGCACGCAGTTCGACTTCGCCGCCCGGAGCTACCACATCGTGCACGCCCGCTGCGTCGTGCCGGGCTACGGCTACAACCCCGATCACTTCACCGGCACCGTCGATGCGGGCGGAGAGCGCCTGCAGACCGTCAACAACGACGGCGGCCGCGACGTGAACGCGCCCTACACCTTCCACCGCATCTCCTGCGACGCGGGCGGCGACTGACCGCACCCGGCCGGGCTGTCGTGGCTACGGCTGCGTGCTAGCCTCGGTGTCATGGAGCGGCTTCGGTCCGGCGCGTTCCTCCTCGCCGTCGTGGGAGCTTGCTCGATCGGCGCCTCGTGCGAACCGTCGATCGGCGGTCCGGGGGGGCCCCCGGGCCGGCTCCTCTTCCCCGACGCCGGCGAGCTGCCCGGCCTGCCCGACGCCTCCATCTTCGACGATGGCGCCATGCGGGCGAACGGAGGTTGCCAGCCCGACATGCTCGAGCCCGACGACTCCTTCGCCACGCGCCAGGTGGCGGACCTCGGCTCCCTCTTCCCGAATCCGATGGACGAAGTCTCGTTCCCCGGGCTCACGGTGCCGACCCCGACCGACGTCGACTGGTACCGGGTCCCGCTGACGGACCAGCCGGGCTCGACGGCTGGCATCGACCTCGCGGTGACCATGCTGAACGACCACGTCGGCCCCGGCGCCGTCTACGACTTGAGCCTCTGGTACGAGTGCGGAGGCAGCAGCACCACGGAGGCCGACTGTGTGGCCGGGGACGACGAGACGCCGCTGCCGACGGCGGTGACGGGCGGGACCATCGTCGTGACCTCGCCCGGTTGTCGTTCATCGTCGATGGCGAGCTCACCACAAATGCAGGTGCGCATGCAGGTGCAGTGCGGTACCGGCAGCGGGAGCGGTACCGCGTGGATCCGCGTGCAGCCCGAGCGCTGGGGTGGCGCCTGCGACGCCTACGACCTCCAGGCGAACGCCTGCCGGCTCGGGCCGGAGGAGCCCGCCGACAGCCCGGCGGACGCCTACGAGCTCACGCCCCCCGACCCGGTACCCTCGCCATGGATGGCGACTCGGGGCTGGTTCGACACGAGCGACGATCAGGACTGGTACCGCGTCCATCTCACCGACCCCTCCCTCACCGACGTCACCGCGACCCTGTCGCCGTCTCCCGCCGTCGTGACGCGGCTCGAGATGGTCTACGCGTGCGACAGCGGCACGGGCACCGTCTCCTGCGACGCCGCCGACACCGCAATCACCGAGGACCTGGGTGACGGCGCCGCTCCTCAGCCCGGCTGTCACGCGAGCGGCATGGAGCACCTGCACACCGCACCGAGTTGCGGCGCGGACGCTTCTGGCTGGCTCTACGTGCACGTCTCGGACGGCGACCCCGACGTGTCCTGCGGCTACTACGACCTGTCGCTCGCCTTCGCATCGGGCGGCGCCTGAACGCTCCGGCGTTCGCCCGTCCGACAGCCCTTGCACCAGCACGTCGAGCAGGACACGAGGCGCACAGCGACGAAGGGCCGCGATGTGTGCGGAATCATTCTTCGTAGCGAGGACGGGCGGCGCCATCGTCATCGACCGCGTCGGGACGATGTCGTTCGAGCAAACCGGTGGCCGGGTCACTGACCGCGGGCGAGGGTCACCATGACCTTGCCGCCATCGCTCGGGGCGATGGTCACCGTGATATGGGCGTCGCCCTTCTGGAAGCCGAACATCTGCCCGTTCCCGAGCGCGATCGACTGCTTCACCGTCCAGCCCCGGGCGGTCATCTGCGTGCGGTAGAAGGCGGTCGCGGTGGCGACCGTGCCCGGCGCCTCGTCCATCGATACCTCGCCTGTCGACATGGTCTCGTGGGCGCCCGGCAACCGCGGCAGCGCTTGGACTTCGGCCGCGTGCTGCTGCACGCTCGCGCAGGCGGCGGGCAGCGGTACCGTCACGTCCTCCCCGAGCCGCGACAGGGCGAACGTCCAGCTCCCCTGCTGCGTCTGGGGGCCGTGGTCGCTCGGCGCCGTGAAGGTCACGTGCCCGTTCGACTTCACAGCGCGCTTCGTGGCCTGGTCGATCCACACGTCGCCATCGAGTGTGTGGTGGATCACGAACGCATTGCGATTGACGTGGAAGTGATAGTGGTCTGCCTGGCGTCCGGCGACCGACTCGCCCCGGGTGACGAGCTGTGCCTGGGCGCGGGGCACGCCGTCGAAGGCCAAGCCGAAGGCCGCTCCCACGAGCGCCGCACCCGAGCCGAACGCGAGCCCGGTCATGATGCCGTGTGCCATCTCTCCGCGCATCATCTGGCAGCTCCCCGAGCCGTCGATGCTGTAGAGCGCGTCGCCGTGACCGAAGTACTGGCTCGGCGTGTTCTCTTGCCCCGTCGTCGTGACGTGCAGGTCACCGGCCTTGTCGCGCTCGCGCGTCTCGTTGAACCGCTCGCCCTTCGAGAACGTCCCGGCGAACGTCTCGACACCGCTGCCGAAGGGCTCGAGGTCGAGGGTGAACAGGGGCAGCGTGTCGGCCGTGGCGACGCCCATGGCGCCGAGCTGGTCCGGTCCCCCCGCGCCCTGTCCGTCCGCCGTGGACCCGGACCCGGCGGCGTTGTCGCCGCCCGAGTGGCTCGCTGCCGCGGCGGCCGCCGCCTTCTCCCTGGCCCTCAGCTGGGCCACCTCGGCGGCTCGCTGGCCCACCTCATGCGTGAGGCGCGAAACGGGGTTGCAGTCGCCACAACCGACGAGCGACACGAGTCCCACGCCGACGATCACCCTCGATATTTCCAGCTTCATCGTCCGGACATATCACGGCGCCCGACGGCCGTCATTCGTCCGCGACGGGGACAGGCATCCCCGCGGGCGGGATTGGCGCAATTCGGTCTTGCACGGATCGTGTTTTCAGGCACGATGCGACCACCGCCTTTGGGGGAATCGATGTATCCGCGGTCCAATAGCGAGGTGGTCGACGTCCGGGACGCGGCCGAAGAGGTCGCGCTCGGCGTCCATCGCGCGCGCGTCGCAGCCCTCCTGCGGGCCCACGTCGAGCCCGACCATTCGGTCGTCGTTTCCCTCGCCCTCACGAGCCTCGAGGAGATGGGCGTCGGACCTCTCGACGTGGTCGTGCTCGAGCCGCGGGCCGACCGGCGCGCCGACCTGTTGAAGGGCGCGCTGGTGGTGCGCATCGCGAGCGCCGCGGGTCTTTCGCGCTGCACCCTCGAGGCTCCCCAGCTGCTCTCCGTCGGCGTGCGTCGCCTCTTCCACCTGGTCATCGACACGGGCGAGGTGCACGAGTGGTGGCCGATGATGAAGGAGCTCGCGAAGTACGCGGCCGACACCATCCAGGATCGCGTCCTCGCCCGCCCCCTCGATCCCGCCGCCTTCCGCGATGAGGAGCTCGCCAGCGAGACCATCGCTCGCAGCATCGTGGCCCGAGACGTGTGGCCGGTTCCGCTCGTTCGTGAAGAGGCGATTCTCGTTCGAGCGTCGGGCTGCCCTCGGCCGCCTGCTCGAAGTGCGTGGCGTGCCGACGACCGAGCACGACCTCCGGCGCATCGACGCGTGCCCCGACCCGATGCGTCTCGAGGCGTGGCTCACGCGCGCCCGCCACGTCCGCGCCGCCGCCGACCTGTTCACCTGAGCGTCGGCGTCAGGGGCGGCAGATCGAGATCGTCGCGCCCGGGACGGGCTGGCAGGTCCAGCCGGTCGGGCACAGGCCGTCGTCGCACAGCCGCGTGCAGTGGTGGCTCGTGTCGCACAGGGCCGAGTCGCAGTCGGCCGCCGCGCTGCACGGCGCGCCCAGGGCGCCGTTGCCCGCCCGTTCGCACACCAGCGTGACCGACCCCGAGTCGATGATTGGCTCGCACCCGAAGCCGGGGCCGCAGCCGCCCCCGGACGTGCACGCCTGGGTGCACATGGCGCCAGCCGGTGCCGAGTTGTCGCACACGTCGCTGCGGCACTGGTTCTGGCCCATGGAATCGGTGCCGCAGGCGGCGCCGATCGCGCGTGGCCCGATGATGTCCGAGGGCGGTACGCAGATCGGCGAGCTCGATCCGTAGGCTACCATGCATTGGTACGGGCCGAGGCCCGCGAGCCGGGCGGGGCAGTCGGCGGTCGTGCGACAGGGAGCGGTGCAACCCTGGGCGGTCAGGCACATGCCCGTCGGGCAGTCGGCGCCGGTCGTGCAGGGCTTCTCGATGTCGACGCATACATCGGTCGTTCCGCCGCCCGCGGTCGCGACGCCGGTGCACGCGTACCCCGCGGGGCAGTCCGCGGCGCTGGTGCACGTCCGCGTGCAGGCGCCACCCGTCGCCGTGCTGCCGACGCACAGGCCCAGCGCACAGGTCGAGGCCGCGGTGCACGGCGTGCCCGTGTCGTCGTGGACGCAGACGCTGCCGGCGCACACTTGCTCGACCGCGCACCCGGCGTTCGATGCACACGATCGCGAGCAGAAGTCGGAGGCGCCCACGTCGGGCTCGCACAGGCCGCTCACGCAGTCGGACGGCGCCGTGCAGCGATCGAGGTAGCCGCCCGTCGGATGGTGCGTGCCGCCGTCCATCGGCGGCGGACCGGCGTCGACGGGCGGCGGTCCAGCGTCGACGGGCGGCGGACCGGCATCGACCGGCGGCGGTCCGGCGTCGACCGGCGGCGGCGGGGTCGCATCCGTCGGTACACCCGCGTCGCGCTCCGCCCCCGCGTCCTGCGGGACACCGCCGTCGACCCCCATGACACACTGGCCGACGGCGTTGCACATCTTGCCCGTCGGGCAGTCCGTGTCGAGGTAGCAATCCTGCGCACAGCGGGACATGCGGCAGTAGTGCCTGTCGCCGCACTGGGAGTTGAAGTTGCACTCCGAGCTGGCGCAGCCCGCGCCGATCCCCATGAGCCCGAGCAGGAGCGCGGCCGAACCGATACGACGCATCACTTCATCCTATCGCGCCGAGCCCGCTTCGAGCCAGGGACCTATGGGGCGTTCCCGGCCGCCTGCCAGGGCTAGACGCGGAGCTTGTAGCCCCGGCCGAGCACGAACGCGGCGAGGGCGACCAGGACGACGAGCAAGCCCGACACCGCGACCGCGCTCCACCGGACGTCCACGTCGGAGACGCCGAGCAGCCCCTGTCGAAGGCCGTTGACCATGTACAGGATCGGATTGAGCCGGCTGATGGCGGACCAGGGCGAAGGCAGCATCTTCACCGAGTAGAAGACGCCTCCGAGGAAGGTGAGGGGCGTGAGCACGAAGTTGGGCACGGCGCTCAGTTGGTCGAACTTCTCCGCCCAGATGGCCGTCAAGAGCCCGAGCAGCGCGAAGCACGCGCTGACCGTCACGGCGAAGAACAGCGTGAGCAGGGCGTGGGCGACCTGCCACCCGCTGAAGGCGACCGAGACGAGCCACACGAGCACACCGACGATCAACGCGCGCAGCACCGCGGCGCCGACGTAGGCGACGAGGATCTCCGTGGCGCCCAGGGGCGAGACCAGCACATCGACGATCGTGCCGTTGATCTTGGATTGGAAGAGGCTCGAGGAGGTGTTGAGGAAGGCGTTGTTGATCATCCCCAGCATGATGAGGCCCGGCACCACGTACTCGATGTAGGGCACTCCATCGACGGTGCGCAGGCGGCTACCGAGGGCGACGCCGAACACGAGGAAGTAGAGGCTCGTGGTGATGAGGGGACTCATCACGGTCTGGAACCAGACCTTCGAGAAGCGGCGCACCTCCTTGACGAAGAGCGTCGAGAGGCCGATGAGGTCGATGGCCTTCACGCCCCCGCCCCTTCCTGCGCCTCGGCCGCGTGGATGAGGTCTACGAAGATCTCCTCGAGCGTCGTCTGCTCGACGCGCACGTCCCGGATGGTGATCCGCGCGCGCACGCGACCGAGGATGGCCTCGAGGTCCGCCGGGGATGCCCACGGCACCACCAGCCGGCTCGCCTGCTCGAGCACGGCGCCCTCGGGCAGCCCCTCCGGCACCGTGTCGATCTCGCCGTCTAGATCGAGCGTCACGAGCGAGCGCCGGTGCGCCTGCATCAGCGCGTCCCGCTCTTCGACGAGCAGCACGTGGCCGTGATGAATGACTCCGATGCGGTCGGCGAGTCGCTCGGCCTCCTCGAGGTAATGGGTCGTCAGGATGACGGTCGTCCCGTCCTCGCGCAGCCGCTCCACCTCGGCCCACAGATCCTTTCGCAGCTCCACGTCG
The DNA here is from genome assembly GCA_963830115.1 of uncultured delta proteobacterium. Taxonomy (GTDB): domain Bacteria; phylum Myxococcota_A; class Polyangia; order Polyangiales; family CAWHLB01; genus CAWHLB01. Next base: position 175,754 of record CAWHLB010000037.1, on the reverse strand, counting down.
ACCCCGGCCGTGGGCTCGTCGAGGAAGAGCAGGTGCGGCCGGTGAACCAGTGCCTTGGCGACCAGTAGCCTCCGCTTCATGCCTCCCGAGAGGTTGCGCGTATAGGCATCGCGGTGGTCGAGCAGGGCGAAGGTGTCGAGCAGGTGCTCGGCCCAGACCGCATCGGGCCGCACCCCCATCAGGCCCATCTGGATCATCAGGCTCTCGAACGGTGTGAAGAACGGGTCGAAGTTGATCTCCTGGGGAACGAGCCCGATCAACCGTCGCGTCGTGCGGAACTCCTTCACCGTGTCGTGACCGAAGACGCGGATGGAGCCTGCGGTCTGCCGGGCCAGCCCCGCGACGCAGTGGATGAGCGTGGTCTTGCCGGCGCCGTTCGGTCCGAGCAGCGCGAAGATTTCCCCGCTGCGCACCGTGAGGTCGACCCCGCGGACGGCTTCGAAACCGCCGAAGGCCTTGCGTACGCCCACACACTCGAGGGGCGCCGCATTCGAAATGTCTCTGAACGGGGGGGGCATGGCAGGCGAGACTATACGGCATGTTTTCATGGCAACCATAAGCATCTGAAAACAAAAACGAATTCGGCTTGGACTCACCCCTAGGGGTGAACTTGACAAGAATGATGGAGTTCCGCGCGCTGGGCGCTTCGTGGCAAAACGGACGTGAGGCCGACAAGGGGGGTCCATGCGGGTCTGGTGGCAAAGGCACGATGCCGAGTTCCTCGGCCAGTTCGGCCGCGCCTTCACCGTCCAAGAGCTTCTCCGCGCGCCTCCAGCGTACGCCGGCCGAGGTTCAGGCCTTGTGCCGGGAGCTCGGCGTGACGCCGCGCGCGGGTGGAGATGCCCTCCGCGACGGCGCGCGCACGGTACAGCTCCCTCAAGGCGTGCCTCGCCGGTCTGCCCGTGTCGCGCAGACGCGACTGAAACCGCGCCCCCCGGGTCGCCGGTTTTTTGACCCCGCGGGAGCCCTTCCGATATCCGACCCCCTGGAGCGCCACGCCGGGCGAGGCCGGGCGCCGGGAGGGTTAGGACATGCGGAAGTCGATGTGGTGGGCTGTGGTCGGGAGCGCTGCGGCGCTTTGTTTCTTGGGTTGCGCCGCCCCGAGCGTGCGCTCTGTGCACCCCGCCACCCCGACCCCCGCGGCGGGTGGTGAGCACACCGTCGCGCGAGCCGATCGGAGCACGCCGCCGCTGGCAGCCGCGCCCGAGACCCCCGCGGGCCAGCACGGGACCGCCCCGACGCTGGTGGCGCTGCCGAGCGCGCCCTGGTCGGCGGCGCCCGTCGCTCCCCACGGCGGCGCGGCCTCCGTGGTGCGTGCCTGGCGCCACGCCGACAACCGTGCGCAGTGCGCACCCCTCGCACCGAGCAGCCTCGGCGTCGACGGAGCCCATGCCCGCGCCTCGAGCCTCGACGGGGGCTGGGCGGTGGAGTTCGATCGACCGGGCCTGCCCGGGGTGCGTCAAGACGGCCACGCCTGCACCTCGTGCGGCCGGGGCGCCTTCGGTATCGCGGGGACGGCCATGACCCCGGACGAGGCGACCGATCCGTCCGCGTCCGCGGCGCCGTCTCCGACCTTCCGCGACGGCAGCCGCGCCGATGTGGTGCCGGCCGACGCGCCAACCGATGCCGCCGCCGCGACCATCACCGTGGCAGGCCAGAACTGCGTCTACCAGGTCTGGTCGTTCCTCGGCGCGGACCACGTGCGCAAGCTCGTGCACGCCCTGCGCTTCGTCGAGCTGAACGGCGCGCCGGTGCGACGGGTCGCGACCGTGCGCTGACCGCGGCTAGGCGCCCCGCATGTCGATGAGGGGCGGCCGACGGCGGGCCGCATCCGGTGAGCTCATCGACGGTGGTGGTGCGTCGCGGTGTGAGAGGTGCTCGGGCTGTCGTGGTGCAGCGCGAGGAGCTTGCGGCGCGCGATGCGATTGTGGCGGTCGAGGTGGACCGCCCGCTCGTAGGCGGTGCGGGCGCCAGCCGTGTCGTGCTTGGCTGCGAGCGCATCGCCGAGCGCGATCTGGTAGGCGGCGCGGTGGGGATTGAGGTGCGCCGCGAGCCGAGCCCAGGTGACGGCGTCGTCGTCGTGGTGCTCGTGGAGAAGGGTGGTCGACAGGCCCGAGGCGACGGACGCGGTGTTCGGGACGTGTTGCCACGCCCGCTTCCACATCTCCTCGGCGCGGCCATACTGGTGGTGGCGATCGAGGCGACGCGCCAGGTGCATCAGGCGGGCGGCCTGGCGCCTTCGTGCGCGCGCCGACATGTGGGCGATGCGCGGCGGGATCGGGATGTTCCCGGAGCTCTGATCGGCGCCTGCCGCCGCATGTCCGTGGTGGGCGTCTCCCGGCGCCGCGTGTGCACCGTGGTGGCGCATGGACCGGGAGCCGTGGGTGCCCCCCGCGGCGCGGTTGCCGTGGCCGGAGCCGATTGCCGTGCCGCCCGCCCCGACGGGGCTCGGGGCAGGGGCGGGCCCATGGTGGCTCCCCATGATTGCGTACGTGATGGCGATGACGGCCGCGAACGCGAGGGTGGCTCCGATTGCGACGGCCAGGGGAGGCAACCGGCGCGGCGAGCGGATCTCGAGCGTCGGGTCGGCGGGCGAGACGGGGGCGTCGAAGACCGAGGGCACGTTCACGGCGGCGGGGGGCCCGAAGGGATCGGGCGCGCTCGGTCGTGCCGTCGACGCGTCCGGTGACGCGTCCCGTGGTGGGCCGGCGGCGTGGCTGGCGGGCGCCACCACCGAGTCGTCGTAGGCGGGCGCCACCACCGAGTCGTCGTAGGCGGGCGCCACCACCGAGTCGTCGTAGGCGGGCGCCACCACCGAGTCGTCGTAGGCGCGGGCCGCGATCGAGTCGTTGTACGAGGGTGCCACCACGACCGAAGGGTCGGCACGGCCGGCCCGGTCCGCACGCGCCACGACGACGGATTCGTCCGCTCCATGGTCGCCGGCGGACCCGGCTTCGTCGTCGAGCGCTGCAGTGGCCTCATCCGCCGCACGGGCGGGGCGTCCGGGGACCGAAGCCCGCTCGACCGGGGCGTCGGCCTGCGCCTCGGCCTCCTCGGTGCCGCGGGTCGCCCCTGCCTCGTCCCGGGCCGATGCGGCGGCCACGACCGGAGCAACCGCGGGGGGCGGACCGGCTCCCTGCGGCGGGCCCCCGGCCTTTGCGCCTCCAGCCGGCCGTCCGCGCGCCCCCTTCGAGACCGGCGGCGGTGGCGACGAGGAAGCGGGGGCACGATCCACCGGCGCCGCCAGCGGGGCGGTCGGTGGGTCCACACCGAGCTGGGGGGAAGCCACGCCGAGCAGGGTCTCCTTGTGCACGGCGCCCATGGCCGAAAGGAGCGCCCTCGCTTCCCGTGCCTGGGCGTCGTCGTGGGGCGCTCCGGGATTGCTCGCGCGTGCCCCGCGCGGGTCCGTGTCGCTCGCTCCGGGTGGCGGGTCGGTGTCACGCTCGCCCACACCGCCCTGCAGTGCTCCGGGTGCTTCTACGTCGATGCGCGTCATCGCGTCTTCGAGCCCGACCTGCGCTTCGCCTGTCTCCTGCCGCCGCGTATCGGCTTCCGGGAGACCGATCCAGTGAGGCGTCGCCATGGGCGACCGCGGCGTCGTGACCGGGGATCCGTCGGGGCCCAGGCCCGGGAGCGTGGGGTCCCGGCGCGCCCGCTTCACGCGCTTGTCGTGGGCACTCTCCTCACGGGCGCCGTCCTCCGCGGGAGGCTCTCCGGTGCGCTCGCGATCACGGCTCGCCATCGTCGTGGTGCATTGTCGCCCATCCGTCGGCCCGTCGCCAGCGATTCGCGCCCCGCGGGGCCCGGAGGGCGTGTGCACGGGCGGTCGTGGGGGGTAGTGTTGCGACGTGGCCGATCCGTCGCGGTTCGAGCGTGCCCTGCGGCGTTTCGACGCGGTGAACGGGGAGGACCCCTGCCTCGAGACGGTCCTCGGCACGCCCCAGCCCAAGGAGCTGCTTTACGGCCGGCGGATGAGCGCCTGCCTCGCCGAGCTCGCCCCCGAAGCGCCCGAGACGGTGCAGCTCGCGGTGCGGGCCCAGCACCTCGGGCGCTTTCGGATCCCGCGCGATCGCTTCCCGCGCACCCGCGAGGGTTACCTGCGCTGGCGCACGGGGCTCGCGAAGATGCACGCGGAGCTCTCGTCCGAGATCCTGCGGGAGGTCGGCTACGGCGACGAGGTCGTGACCCGGGTGCAGGACCTGTTGCGCAAGCGGCGCCTCAAGGACGACCCCGAGGTGCAGCTCCTCGAGGACGTGGCCTGCCTCGTGTTCCTCGAGCACTACCTCGTTCCGTTCGCCGAGACGGAGGACGAGGCCAAGGTCGTCGCCATCCTGCAGAAGACGTGGCGGAAGATGAGCGAGCGCGGTTGGTCGGCCGCTCTCGCGCTCGCGCTCGCCCCCGAAGCGCGGCGCCTGGTCGCCCTCGCCCTCGAGCCCGGTTGAGGCTCAGGGCCGTCCGCCCGGGATCGACCTCGCGGCCTGCCGCCCGCGCTCCTCGAGCAGGTCCTGACGGAGGCTCGACGCGCGCAGTCCGAGCTCGCGCAGGCGGCGCGCGAACCAGGCGCTGCGCGCGCCCACGTCGCACACGACGACGTAGGGCACCGTCCCGTCGAGGGTCTCGGGATGCTCGAGCACATCGAGGGGATCGATGGCAACGGCGCCCTCGATGGGGTGCCGGCGCTGCGCGGGGGGCGAGCGCAGATCGAGGACGCGCGCCCCGGGCGGCACCTCGCTCGTCTCGATTGCCTCGGCGCCACGGTCGCCGCCGGTGGGCAGGGGGAGGAAGGGCAGGTCGGCGAGGACGGCGTTCGGGTCGAAGGGTAGGGCGGCTTCGGCCGTGGCGAGGGCCGAGACGCTCGCTGCGGTGGCCGGCTTGGAGGCGCCGAGGCCGCAGTACTCCGGGACCCGCGACGAGAGGGCCTCGGTGCCGATGTGCCGCGCGAGGGCGAGGATCTCGTTCTTGTCGCTCGTCAACACGGGGCGGAGCACGGGCAGCACGGCGGCGTGCTCGAGCGCGCGGAGGTTGCGCAGGGTCTGGGAGGAGACCTGCCCGAGGGCTTCGCCGGTCACGATGGCATCGGCGTGCCGCCGCACCGCGAGCACCTCGGCGGTGCGGTACATCGCGCGCTTGAGGACGAGTTGCCAGTAGCGCGGCGGCACGTGGCGCCGGAGCGCTTCGACCGTCTCCTCGAAGGGCACCACCACGAGCCGGCTTCGGAGGCCCGCCGCCCACTGTACCGACAGGTGGTTCGCCACCGCCGCGACGGACTGGGCGTGGGCCTCGCCCCCGAGGCGGCAGCACACGAAGTCGAGGGCGATGCCGCGGCGCATGGTCAGCCAGGCGGCGACCGCCGAGTCGAACCCACCGCTCATCAGGGCGACCGCGCGGCCCCCCTCGCCGACCGGGATGCCTCCCTCGGCGGCGAGCACGTCGGTGAAGAGCTGGATTCGCCCGTCGCGCACCTCGATGCGCACGGTCACGTCGGGATTGTCGAGGCGTACCTTGCCGTGGCGAGCGAGGGCGGCGCCGAGCGCGACGTTCACGTCGTTCGACCGGAACCCCACCGTCTCGTCGCGCACGCGGGCACGCACTGCGAAAGTGCGCCCGGCGACGCGCTCGTGCATGCGCTCGTGGGCGTGGGCGACCAGGGTCTCGAGGTCGGCGACGGGCTCCTCGTGGCAGGGCGACACCGAGAGCACGCCGAAGGTGCGGCGCGCGACGGCGAGGGCGAGGGGATCTTCGTAGTCCATGCGAATGCGGACGTAGCTCGGCTCGACCCGCGCCCGGATACCGGCCGCTTCGAGGCCGCGCCGGAGGTTCTCGGCGGTGCGACGCACGAAGCGCGAGCGGGTGCCGCGCGCTTTCGTGGTGATGTCGGAGGAGAGCCGGAGCAGAGCCCGCATGGCCGCTTCTCATAGCATCTCGCGCCCCGTGCGCGAGCGGCGGCGAGGGGACCGTGCCCTCGGGCAGGCTTCGTACAGCGTGCAACCGGTTGCACGGGGCATCGGGGACACCGGGCAATTCCAACCTGCGCACAAGTCCACTTTCGCGGTCATGGCGCGCGCCTTGCTCTTGGGGAGCGCATAGCAAAGGAGCGCTTTACATGACCGTCGTTCCATGTCTCGTGGATCGTGGGGCGAGGCCCCTCTTCGCCCTTTCTTGGATCGTCTTGGCTTGCATGGTGTCGGGTTGCGGGCTGCTCCTCGGGTGCGGCGGAGGCAACGGGGCCAACGCCGGCCTCGACGCGGGCATCCCCGACGGCGCCACCGCCGATGTCCATGCGTCCATGGACGGCGCGGTGTCGGTGGTCGACGGATCAATGGTCGACGGATCGACGTCGACGGTGGACGGAGGCCCGATCGCGGACGGAGGCTGCGTGGGCATCGCCTGCTCGGGCACCTGCGTCGACCCGTCGTCGGACCCCATGAACTGCGGTGGTTGCGGGACGGTATGTAGCTCGGGAAACATCTGCGTCAGCGGCGTGTGCCGCTGCCCCGCGGGTGAGCTCGACTGCAGCGGCACCTGCGTCGATCCGAGCACCGACCCCGCCAACTGCGGGGCCTGCGGGATGGCCTGCGGCTCGGCCGGCACGTGCACGGGCGGTAGCTGCACCTGTCCTGCGGGGGCCACGGCCTGCTCGACCGGGTGCGCGGACTTGTCGAGCGATGCCGCCAACTGCGGGGCCTGCGGCAATGCCTGCGCCAGCGGGCTCATGTGCATCAGCGGCGCCTGCGGCTGTCCCGCGGGGCAGATCCAGTGCGGCTCGAGCTGCGTCGATCCGAGCAGCGACGCCGCCCATTGCGGCGGCTGCGGCAACGCCTGCGCGACCGGGGCCACGTGCACCTCCGGCGTATGCAGCTGCCCCGCGGGCCAGACCGTCTGCGCCGGGGCCTGTGTCGACCTGTCGAGCGACTCGACGAACTGCGGAGCCTGCGGCAACGCGTGCATCGGCCTCGGCATGTGCACCGGCGGATCCTGCTCGTGCCCGACGAGCGGCTGCTGCCCCGCAGGGACCATCGCTTGCGGCTCGAGTTGCGTCGACCCCACGAGCGACACCGCCAACTGTGGCGGGTGCGGCATGGCCTGCGCGGCCGGTCAGGTGTGTACCTCCGGGGTCTGCACCTGCCCGTCGGGGACGATCGCCTGCACGACCGGCTGCTTCGACCTGTCGAGCGACACGAGCCACTGCGGCACCTGCGGCCATGCCTGCGCCTCGGGCGCCACCTGCGCGTCCGGGGTGTGCATGTGTCCGGCATCACAAATCGCATGCGGGGGAACCTGCACCGACGTCTCCACCGACACGGCCAACTGCGGCGGCTGCGGTCGGGCGTGCCCGAGTAGTGCCTCGTGCGTCAGCGGCGCGTGCATCTGCCCGGGCGGCCTCCTGGCATGCGGGGGAACCTGCACGGACGTGTCGAGCGACACGAACAACTGCGGCGCGTGCGGCAATCGCTGTCCCTCGGGTGCGTCCTGCAACTCCGGCGTATGCGCCTGCCCCGCAGGGCAGATCGCGTGCGGCAACCGGTGCGTCGATCCGGCGACCGACATGGCCAACTGCGGCGGCTGCGGCATGCGCTGCAACGCCACGGCCGCGTGCGTCTCGGGTACCTGCGGCTGTGCCCCCGGCACTTCGAGCTGCGGCGGCTCGAGGTGCTACGACCTGAGCAACGACCCGAGCAACTGCGGCACGTGCGGCAACCAGTGCAACAGCCGCGAGACGTGCAGCGGCGGGAGCTGCGTGTGCCGGACCGGCCTGACCGATTGTGGCGGGACGTGCGTCGACACCTCCGCCGATCCGAACAACTGCGGTGGCTGTGGAGTCAGCTGCGGTGGGGCCACGCCCGTGTGCAGCAGCGGCGCCTGCGTCGCAGCCTGCCCCGGAGGCACGCGGACGTGCGGCAGCGCCTGCGTGAACACCTCGACGGACCCCCTCAACTGCGGCGGCTGCGGCAACCGCTGCGCGCGAGACGAGGTGTGCATCGACCGCCGATGCGAGCAGTACCACGTGGCCCCCGGCTGCACGATGTGTCCGTGCTACGCCTGCGGACCGGCCGGCTTCGATACGGCCTCGTGCTGTCCGGCGCCTGGAACGACCTCGGTTTCGTGGTGCATCGACGTGGGGACGTGCCCCTGACGAAGATGTGAGCCCGGATACTCGACGGGGCGAGGGCGATCCGTTCGCCCGGACCCTGTAGAGGCTCCGGGCCGACGCCCGCCGCGTAGCATGCTACGCTCCGCACCCATGTCGACTGTGAATGGGGCAAGCTCGGCGGAGCCTGCGGGGCGCTCCGCCGGCGAGGTGGTACGCAGCCTGGTGCCGGCGCGCATGGACCGGCTTCCGTGGACCGGCTTCCACTGGCGCGTGATCATCGCCCTCGGGATCACCTGGGTCCTGGACGGCATCGAGATCAGCCTGGCCTCGGCCATCGGGCCGGTGCTGAAGGACGGCCACGCCCTCCACTTCACCGACCTGACCGTCGGCCTCACCGGGTCGATCTACCTCTTCGGCGAGGTCATCGGCGCGCTCTACTTCGGCCGCCTCGCCGACAAGCTCGGCCGCCGCAGGCTCTTCATCGTCACCCTGGCCCTGTACCTCATCGCCAACGGCCTCACGGCCCTGTCCATGGCGGGCTGGTACGTCAGCGTCCCGGCCTCTCTCCAGGGCGCCCTCGGGTCCCAGCTGCCCTGGTACTTCCTGCTCACACGCCTCGTGGCCGGGATGGGCATCGGCGGCGAGTACGCCGCCATCCACAGCGCCATCGACGAGCTGACGCCTGCCCGCTACCGCGGTCGGGTCGACATCGCGATCGCCGGTACCTACTGGGGTGGCGCCATGCTGGCCGCCGGCGCCCAGATCTTCCTGCTCGACCCGAGCCTCTTGCCGATCAACATGGGCTGGCGCCTCGGTCTCTTGCTCGGCCCGGCCATCGGTCTGTCGATCTGGGGGCTCCGCAAGCACATCCCCGAGAGCCCGCGCTGGCAGCTCACCCACGGCTACGCGAAGGAGGCCGAGGAGACCGTCGATCGCATCGAGGCCGAGATGCGCGCGAAGGGCATCGTGCTCGAGGAGGTGGACCCGGCCCTCGCGATCGTCGTCCAGGAGCGCGACCAGGTCTCCTACGCGGAGATGGCGAGGGTCCTCTTCCGCGACTACCCCGGCCGCTCGGTCCTCAGCGCCACGCTGATGATCACCCAGTCCTTCCTGTACAACGCGATCTTCTTCACCTACGCGATCATCCTGCAGGACTTCTACGGCGTCCCGAAGCAGAGTATTTCGTATTACATATTCCCCTTCGCCATAGGCAACCTGCTCGGGCCGCTGCTCATCGGTCGGCTCTTCGACACGATCGGGCGCCGCAAGATGATCGCCGGCACCTACATGGCGTCCGCGCTGCTGCTCGCGGTGAGCGCCTGGATGTTCCAGGCGCACATGCTCACATCGACGACCCAGACCGCCCTGTGGTGCGTCATCTTCTTCATCGCGTCGGCGGCCGCCTCGTCGGCGTACCTGACGGTCAGCGAGATCTTCCCGGTCGAGATGCGCGGCCAGGCGATCGCGCTCTTCTTCGCCATCGCCCAACTCGTGGGCGGCGTCACGGGTCCCTACATCTTCGGCCAGCTCGCCCAGAGCCGGAACGCCACCTGGCTCGCCTACGGCTACGCGGGCGCCGCGGGCGTCATGTTCCTTGGCGCCGTCGTCGCCTGGTTCCTCGGTGTGGATGCGGAGGGCAAGTCCCTCGAGGCCATCGCGCCGCCCATCGCGGCCGCGGAGGCCGAGGCCGGGGCGCCCGTCCTGGCGATGGCAGGCGCGGCCGAAGACGGGGCCAACGCCGAGTAGTCCCGAGTCGGCTTCGGGGTTCAATCGCGTTCGCGCGGTCCCTCAGCGACCTCGGCGGGCGAGCAGGTCGAGCGCGAGGGCGGCGGTCCAGGTGAAGGAGTCGGCACCAAGCCCTTCGCCCGTCTCGGGGTGGTAGCACTCGCGGAAGCCGTGCTCGCGCACCAGCTCGAGCGTACGGTCCACGAGGTTGCCGCCGAGGGCCGGAGCGAGCAGCCAGTTGGTGTTGACCCAGGTGGGCCCGCGCCAGTACCGGCGCGGCTCGAAGGCCGGGTCGGTGGGTGCCGTCGTGGGCAGCGGCCAGGAGGTGGCGTACCGCTCCCGTAGCCCTGCGACCAACCGCTCGGTGATGGTCGCGCGCCGGGCCGTCGCCTTGCCGCGACGCGGGGCGCCGGTGGCTCGCGGCCGGAGGGACTCGAGCCGCTCCCCGAGCCCGCAGAAGAGCGGAACGTAGCCGCCGATCACGTCGCTCGGGATCGCGATCTCCGTACGCGCGTCCACGTAGACGAAACGGCCGCGCCTCTCGTCCCACAGGTGCTCGACCAGCGCCCGCCGGATGGAGGAGGCCCGGTGGGCCGCGTCGGTCGTCATGCCCTGACGGTCGGCGAGAAAGGCGAGATCGGACTCGGCGCGCGCGAGGATCGCGCTCGTCATGGGGTCGTAGACGGCGAAGGGACCCTGGCCGAAGCCCTCGGCGGCGATCGCCTTTGCCAGGGCCGCGTAGCGCCCGTAGTGCTCGTCGGTCGGGAGCACCGTCGCGTCGCCCAGAATCTCCGCGTCGCGACGCCTGAGGGGCGGCGCCGTGACGGGGTCGATGCGTGAGAGGGGCAGGTCCCATACGGGCGCGTTGTCGAGGCCGCTCTCCCAGGGATGGGCGACCGCCACCAGCCCCCAGCCGAGCGGGTCGCGCTGCGCGTGGAAGAAGCGGTGGGAGGCGTCGATCTTCGGCAGCAGCGCGGCGACCGGATCGCTCACGCCGGTGACCTCCACGATGCGGCGCGCGGCGGTGGCCCACATGGGCGGCTGGGTGATGCTGGAGGTGCGCTCCGTCTCCCAGAAGGACGGTCCCGGGACGTAGTCGCTCTCGAGGTCGTGAAACGTGATGTGGGGGATGCGCCCGTCGCGCCACTGGGACGACAGCAGGGTCCGCAGCTCGGTCCAGGCGCGCTCCGGGTCGATGTGGGCCCACCCGATCGCCGCGAAGGCAGAGTCCCAGGCCCATTGATGGGGATAGAGGCGCGGCGCGGGGATCGTGTAGGTACCGCGGTCGTTCTCGCGCAGCACGGCTTCGGCAGCGGCTCTCGGGTCGTCCATTCCCCTCCTCGGGTCGTCGAGCGACTCTACCCTGTAGCCATGGTTGGGGCGGGGTCGAACGGTTGCCCTCGTGTGCCGTTCCTTTGCTCGACCCGGACCTCCACCCGTTGTACATGGGCCCGGCGGGTCATGTCCCTGTCCACCAAGGTCGCTCTCTCCATCGCGGCCGTCGTGCTCGCCGTCGGCGTCGCGGGGCTCGCGTTCGTGATCGATCGGGTGGGGCAGGAGCAGCGGCAGGACTTCCGCAACACCACCGTCGAGGCGCTCCAGCTCCTCGGCCTGTCGGTGGCCCCCGCGTTGGTCGCGGGCCATCACGACCGGGCCCAGGCCGTGCTCGACAACATCGCCAACTTCCCCGAGCGCTTCCCCGACATCGAGTCCATGGAGGTGGTCCAGCGGGACGGCCGCGTGATCGCCGACCTCGACCCGCGCCGCTTCAACGTTCGCTACGTCCCTTCGGCCATCCGACAGGACGTGGGGGCCCGCGAGCCCCGCACCCGCACCGTCGACGGCGACACCCTGCGTGTCGTCGTGCCGATCCGTCTCCTCCACCCCCTCGGCATCATCCGTGCGCGCGTGAGCGAGAGGCGCCTGCACGCGTCCCTGCGGCGCCGCCAGACCGAGGCCGTGGCGGGGGGGCTCGTCGCCGCCGCCCTGCTCGCCATCGGTCTCTACCTCCTCTTGCGGCGGTTCGTCAGCCGCCGGATCGCCTTGCTCGCCCAAACCGCCTCCCAGCTGCGCGCGGGTCGCATGGAGGTGCGTGCAAAGGTGGATGGCAGCGACGAGATCGCCGAGCTCGGCGACGCCTTCAACCGCATGGCCGCGGAGCTCGGGGCCTACACCGAGCGGCTCGAGGGGATCGTGCGCGAGCGCACCCAGGCCCTCGAGGAGGCCAACGAACGCCTCGCCCACATGGCCGTCACGGACGAGCTCACGAGCCTGTTCAACCGGCGTCACTTCGAGGAGCGGGCGAACCGCGACATCGAGGTGGCGCGGCGTGCGGGCCGGCCCTTCGGGCTCGTCATCGTCGACATCGACCACTTCAAGTCGGTGAACGACCGCTTCGGTCACCCGACAGGCGATCGGGTGCTGGTCGCCGTGGCGCGTGTCCTGTCGGAGCAGGCGCGCGCGGCGGACCTGGTCGCGCGCATCGGGGGCGAGGAGTTCGCGGTGGCCATGCCGGACACGACCGCGGACGACGCCGTTCATGCGGCCGAGCGCATGCGCGCGGCGATCGAGGCGCTCGAGGACCTGGCTCCGGGCCTCGAGCAGGAGAAGGTCACGGGCAGCTTCGGGGCGGCCGCCTTCCCCGAGCACGGTGGCACCCTCAGGGCCCTGGTCACCGCCGCCGACGGAGCGCTGTATCGGGCAAAGGGCGCGGGCCGCAACCGCGTGGCGCGCGCGGGCGCCGGGGACGGCCTCGCTTCGGAGCACGAGGCATGAGACCGGCGCGCGTGATGGCCGCCTGGCTCGCCGCCTTCGTGATCGGGACCCTCTTCGGCGCGTGCAGCGACGGCGCCCAGCAGGCCTCTCCCGAGGCCGATCCGCTCTCGGCCCTCCCCGCGCACGCGTCTCCACCCCACACGCTGGTCGTCGGCCTCACGCCCGGCGACGGGCCCGCCGCCTCCGTGGAGCGCACCCGTCCCCTCGCGCGCTATCTGCAAGGTCGCCTTCACATGGCCGTTCAGCTCCGCGCCGCCTCGTCCTACGGGGAGCTGTCGGACCTGGTCCGGAGCGGCGGCGCCCAGGTTGCCCTCTTCGCGCCCGCCGACTGGGTCGACCAGCGCCATCGCTTGCCGGTCGTGCCCATCGCGTCGGCGACGCGCAACGGAGCACCGACCTACGTCGGCTACCTGGTCGTCGCCGATGCCCACCGCTTCCCGACCCTCGGCTCGCTGCGCGGAGCACGGGTGGCCTGGGTCGACCCGGCGAGCGCGGGTGGCTACCAGTTCCCGCGCGCCCTGCTCCGTTTCCGTGGCTACGACCCGGACCACTTCTTCGGCGGAGAGGTCTTCGCCGGCGACCATCCGGCCGCGCTCCGGAAGGTGCTCGACGGGGAGGTGGACGTGGCGGCCGTGGCCTCGTCCTTCATCGATCAAGGCATGGCCGAGACCCTCCCGGGCGCCGATCGCGTGACGACCGTCGCGAAGACCGCGCGCATCCCCTACGACTGCGTGGTCGTGCGGCGCGACCTCAACCGCTCCCTCGCCCGGCGCCTGCGCACGGCGCTGCTCGACTTCGCCGACGACGAGCAGGCTGTCCACGCGCTCAAGTCGCTCTCGGGCATCGACGGCTTCCTGCCGGTGGCGCGCGGCCGCTACACGGGCGTCGCGCGCGTGCTGCAGCTCAATTCAGGCCGTTGACCGTCAGCTTGTACTGATCGGTGCAGGAGTGGCCCGCGAAGCGGACCACACGGATGTAATACGTTCCGCTGTCCGACAGGGCGAAGCGCTCGCCCCAGGAGATGTTCTCGTCGGCGTTGCCCACGTTCGTGCTCGAGGCGAGCGTGTTGCGGGCGTGGCAGTCGTCCTGATTGCGGTAGAGGTAGAGGTCGTAGTCGGCGCCCACCGGGATGTTGGTGAGGTTGATCTGCGATCGACTCGCTCGGGTTGAAGTCGTCCGAGGCCATGAAGCTGTAGCAGTCGACATCGTCGGTGACCGAGTCGAAGGTGGCCATGAGGTACACGTTCGGGTCGGTGTCGGGTGAGACGAGCGGGCAGTGATCGCAGTCGTTGTTCGGCTCCCACATGTCCGGCATCGTCAGATCGCTGCCGTTGCAGTCCTGGTCGATGCCGTCGCCGCAGATCTCGGCGGTGCCGTCGCCCCCCTGGCACGCGCTCCAGGATCCGGCCCCGTCGCAGGTCTCGACGCCCATGCCGCAGGTGCCCATGCAGCTCCGCGTCGCACCGTTGCAGTCGGGGTCGTCGCAGTCCACGAGCCCGTCGCAGTCGTCGTCCATGCCGTTCTGGCAGTCGCTCTCGCGCGCCGAGGTCGCGCAGGTGCACGAGCCCATGTTGCAGGCCTGATCGGCGTCGCACGTCCGCCCGCACAGGCCGCAGTTGTCCGCGTCGGTGTTCGGGTCGATGCACTGTCCGCTGCAGTCGATGTAACCGGTCGGACAGACGCAGCTACCGCCCATGCACGCGCGGTCCATGGGGCAGGCGTTGCCGCAGCTGCCGCAGTTGTCGTGGTCGGTGCCCATGTCGACGCAGGAGGAGCCGCAGGCCATGAGGCCACCGCTGCAGACGTGGGTGCAGCTCCCGTTGTCGCAGTAGGCGCCGGCCTCGCAGGTCTGGTCGCAGCTGCCGCAGTGGGTCGCGTCGGTCATGGTGTTGACGCAGACCGATCCGCACATCGCGAGGGGTGGCTGGCACTCTCCGCTTCCGCCAGCGTCGGCTCCGCCGTCCAGCGGAGGCCCGATGTTGGGAGAGCAGCCCGCGACGAGCGCGAGCGCGGCGGCCGCCACGGCCCACCGGCCGATCCTCGGGGACCATTCAGCAACGAAGAACGGCCCTCGTCGCCCGAAGAAGCAAGACAGATTCACCTGTGCAACGTAGCACGGGCGGAGAGGGCGGGCGGACACGGGGGGGCGGCAACTCCACTCGCCATGGGTGACGAGCGTCCCCAGTGGGTCAGCCGGTCCCCACCGGCCACGCCAGACCCCAACATGCGCTACCATCAGAAGATCGCACGGGCCGCGGCGGCGGTACGCATCCTGCTTGGGCAGGGGGCGCCACGAGGGCACGGAGGTACGGATTGATGGCATTCAGGACGAGCATCCTCGCAGTGGCGACTGCCGTCGCCCTCCTGGGCGCCGGATGCGCCGGAGGTGGCGGCAGCCCCGGGACTGGCAGTCCGGTGCCCGCTGCCCACGTCCTGGCCCTGTCCAGCTACGACGCGAGTCTCGGGACCCTGATCGAGGTGTACGGCACCCACTTCCCCCCGAAGAGCGTCGGGCGCACCGAGCTCCGTCTTCAACGGCAGCTACGACCACCCGGACGGCACCTCCGAGCCCGTGAACGCGGTCCTCGACGCGCAGCAGGAGGACGCGGGGACAGTCAAGTGGACGAGCTTCGGCCCCTACCGCATTCCCTTCTCCTCCACGGGGGACCAGCTCGGCACCTTCCACGGGACGGTCGGTGCGCGCATCGAGTTCGCGGACAACACGACCATCGACGACCCCGACCCCCAGTCCGTCAGCTTCACGGTCGAGCCCTCGCTCCTCGTGCACGAGCTCGAGCCCCTGAGCGCCTCCTGCAGCGGTCCGGTCACCCGCTCCCTCGGCGGCGCGGCCTACCGCATCCGCGTCCAGGCCGTCGGGTTCGCGCCCACGAGCTTCACCTACACGCTCGCGACGCCGACGATCGGCGTCGACCCGGTCTCCGTCCGGCACGTCGCCACCGGCGTTTTCGACCAGGTCGGCGACCGGGGCGACTTCCAGTTCCCCGAGGTGCCCACGGGGCAGGCGTCCTACGACGCCGTGGTCACCGTGCAGGCCGACGACACGACGGGCCAGAGCTACCAGAGCGCTTTCGCCATCGGCGTGCACCGGCCCCTCGAGGTCTACTACAACGGCAACGTCCAGCTCGCGGAGTTCATGGCGCCGGTGCCGGTGAGCGGGTGCATCCCGGGCGGGCCGACGGGGCGCGACGCCACCTACGACGAGTCGGAGGCCGACACGCGGACGCGCAGCTACGACGTGAGCTGGGACGAGAGCTGGCTCATGTCTCACACGGTCAGCTCCGGCACCTCGACGACCGTCGGCCTCGACCAGACCAACGGCGTGGGCTTCTCCACGACCGACGGCAACACGTTCCACTGGGACCTGGGCACCGAGGTGGGCACCCAGGTGAGCTCGACGCTCGGTCTGAGCGACCTGGTGTCGGTAGGTATGCAAGGTCACATCAACACGACGAGCGGCATGGGCGGCGCCCAGTCGCAGATGACCAGCAACTCGTCCACCAGCTCCCAGGGCCTGTCCCAGTCGGAGACCACGACCGAGACCAACGCCGCCACGACGGGTCACAACGCCTCGAGCGGGGGCGGCATCGCCTGGCAGGTCAGCTCGACGAGCACCATCTCCCGCACCTTTGGCGGGCAGATCATCGCGACCACCTACGGCACCTTCTACCGCCAGACCCTGCGCATGCTCCGACGCGCCGCCATCGTCACCTACAACCAGTGCGGTGCGGCCAAGGTCGTCGGCGAGGTCGACTTCACGGACTGGACCTGGTCCCCGGACCTGGCGCTCGCCAGCAGCTGTCCGCCTCTTCCACGTAGCAATCTTCCGGCAGCCCAGTGCATCATCTCGCCGTGCAGCGGAGAGTGAGCCGCCTTCACGTGGGCTTCGTGCTGCTGGGCGTCGTCGTCGGCGCGGCCTGCAAGACGAGCGTCAACCACGAGGGCACCACCTCCTTCCTTCCCGACGCGGGCTCGGCCACGCCGCCCGCGACGCCCGTCCTCGATCCGTTGCCGGACACGATCCCCTACACGGTCGCCACGCTCCGGGGGCGAGCACCCGACGCCAAGCGCGTCATCGTCGAGGGCGGCGCGAACCCCAGCGCCTCGAGCGTGCTGCCCGACGGGACCTTCTGTGTCGATGTGCCGACGCCGAACCCGGGCTCGTACATGTTCCAGGTCTTCGCGCAGAACGACGTGGGCCTCCTGTCCAACGGCTCCGCCATGGTGACGGTCGCCTTCGATCCCTCGGCGCCGCCCATCACGGGGGCCATGACCTGCGGCGGCGCCGATCCGGCGGGCTGCGCGGGGAGCGTGGAGATCTGCGGCAACGGCCGTGACGACGACTGCAACGGTCTGATCGACGACCGCGACCCGGCCTGCGTCACCTGCCCGGACGACGCGCTCGAGCCCAACGACAGCACGAGCGCGCCCCGCATCACGCCGGGGCGCTACGACAACCTGCAGGTCTGCCCCAACAACCCGGACTACTACGGCGTCCTGCTGCACGACGGCGAGACGATCATCGCGCACATCTACTTCTCGACGGCCGCCGGCAACCTGGATCTGGAACTGCTCGACACCGACGGGACCACCGCGCTCGAGCGCAGCACCAGCGTGACCGACGATGAGATGGTCATGCACACGGTGGCGACCGGCGGCGTGTACTGGCTGCACGTGTTCGGCACCGGCGGCGCTGCCAACACCTACTCGCTCGACGTCCAGGTGATGTAGCGATGGCGTCTGCTCCGGCCCGCACCGCCCGCGCCGCGTGCGTGGCCGCGATCGCGCTCGTCGCCGCGTTTGGGGGGCGGGCGTTCGCGCAGGAAGCGGGGCGTGGGGGGACCTGGCCACCGCCGTCGCGGCCTTCGGCCGACGGGGGAACGTCATCGACATCGCCCGAGGGAGGCTGGCCCGTGTGGCCGCCGCCCAGGCGTCCGTCGGGCGACGGCGGGGCATCGCCGAGCGCGCTCCCTGCGGGAGGATCGCCAGCCGCCCCGGTCCCGCCGGGTACAGCGCCGGCATGGCCACCGGCGCCCCCGTCGGGTGGCGCCGCAGCGGGTGGACCGCCGTCGGGCGCGTCGTCGCGGTCACCCTGGGGCTACACGGCGGCGGCCCCGTCGATGCGCGACCGGTTCCGTTGGCGTCGCATCTTCTCCCATCCGCGCATCGGCGGCCGCGTCACGGCCATCCGGATCGACCCGAGCAACCCGGACCGCATCTTCGTCGGCTCCGAGGAGGGCACCGTCTTCCGCAGCTTCGACGGCGGCGCCACGTGGGACGAGCGCGTCCTGTTTCCCTTCGTCACGATCGATCGAAGCCTGGGCCTGGCGGCGCCCGGGCTGCCCCAGCTCGGCCAGTCGACGCCTCCGTCCCTGCAGCTGCTCGTCTTCCCGCCCTTCAGCACCGTGGTCGGCATCCCGACGATCCCCTACGTCGGCTACGCGGCCAGCATGCCGGGTGCGGTCACCGACGAGCAGACGGCGGCCGGCGCCCGGGCGGGGGACGGCTCCTTGGTGACTGCGGACGACGGGCTCTTCGGCGCCGATAGCGTCTACGGCAGCACCTTCCCGAGCTTCATGAAGCCGTTCATCGTCAGCCCGATCTACGCTCCTCCTTCCCTGCTCAAGTCCGTGACCACGTCGCGTCGCGCCTACACCGATCCGGTCAAGGACATCGCGATCTGCCCGGGCAACCAGTACCCCTTGCTGGTCGCCACCCGGAACAACCTCTACGGCTCGGTGGACGACGGCCTCACCTACCAGCGCATCTTCGCGGTTCCCGGCAACGTGCAGCTCGTCTGGGTGGCGTGCGATCCCGATCACCGGAACCACCTGGCTCTGGCGACGGCCTTCGGGCTCTACCGCTCGGAGGACGGTGGCCTGAGCTTCGATCAGGACACGCGCGGGTGGCCGGGTGCGGGTGTGACCGCCATTACATACGCCCCCGGGGGCGGTTTCTTCACGGCCAACGGCACCGTCCTGTTCCACACCGATCCGGCGCATCCGGCCACGAGCGTGATGGTCTACCCGGACTTCAACAACTCCGCGACGGCGCCCTGGGCGACAATTCGTTTCATCGCACCGACCCGATCGGGACAGATCTGGCTCGCCACCGATGACGGCGTGCGCACCTCGCCCGACGGAGGCACGAACTGGGAAGTGCCCGCCCGCACCCTCTTCGCGAGCCAGCCCATCTACCAGATCGTCTCCGGCCAGAACGCGCAGGGCCAGGAGCGTATCGCCGTGCTCGTGGGCGCGGGACCCGGAGCGTTCCAGGGCAAGGTGATGGCGACCGACGACGGAGGGCAGCACTGGTTCCCCTTCTTCTCGGGGCTGACGAACCGCGCGATGATGCAGATGGCCACGGTGCCCTCGCCGCCCGGTCAACCGCCGCGCTGGTGGGTCGTGGGCGGGAGCGAGGTGTGGGCGACGGTGGAGCCGAGCGGCCGGCAGGAGGAGGCGCCGGGGGAGCGCGACCCGGAGGCCGCTGCCTGGGCGCGGACCGAGCTGTCGCGCATGCCGAGCATGTACGCCGTCCTCGACAAGGCGCTCCAGCACACGGGCCTGCGCGTCGACCTCATCCAGCACTACACCGACGGCATGTCGCGTCGCGCCTGGGTGCCATCGGTCGCGGTGACCTTCGACTGGCAGAACATGAGGAATCTGGGCACCACCGATGTGATGCAGCCCAGCAATCCCTTCCAGCTCGACAACGTGGTCGACCAGCCCGAGTGGCAGATCTTCGCGCAGGCCACCTGGTATCTGCGCGACCTCGCGCTGATCGACCAGCAGATCAACACGTTCCAGAACGAGACGAACGAGCTGCGTCGCCAGATCACCTTCGCGGCGGAGGACGCCTGGCGCGAGCGGGTGCAACACCTCCAGCGCATGGCTCGGGGAAACATGACGGCCTACCAGGCCGCGGTCTTGCGCACGCGCATCGAGACGATCGACGCGGCGCTGCGGATTTGGCTCGGGATGCCCGTGGACAGCCTGGGTGCCCGGTGAACAATGCGGAGAGAGCGATGAAGACTGTAGTTGTCGCGTTGATTGCGTGTCTCGGTGTGGCGGCGCTCTCGCCGGCCGGAGCCAGTGCCCAGTCCCGGGCGCAGGTCGTCGCGGCCGAGCGGTCGTGGCGAAGCGAGCCCACGGCGAGCGAGGTCGTGCAGGCCGCGCTGCGTTATTTCCGGCTGACACCCGAGTCCTTCGACCACTTCCGCACGGCCGTCCACACGCGGGCTCTGTTGCCGCAGCTCGCCGCCGGTTTCCGTGGCGACAACATCAACTTCGATCGCTTCCAGCAGCAGACGATGTCGAACACGAGCATCATCAACGAACAGCAGGCGCGCAACGACTACGCCGTCTCGGTCGGCGGCATCTGGGACCTGCGCGACCTGGTCTTCAACCCGGCCGAGGTCCAGATCTACGGTCTCATCGGCGTGCAGCGCGACATCATGCTGGAGGCGACGCGAGACTACTTCCTGCGCCGCCAGCTCATGCTGCGCCTCGCGACCCGTCCGCCCGACGACCCGATCGCCTACGCGGCCCTCGAGCTCGCCATCAGCCAGTACGGCGCCATCCTCGACGTCCTGACGGGCGGCTGGTTCAGCGAGCACATTGCGGCGCATCACTGATCGATAGGGGCGTCGCCGTCCCTGCGTCTTGCGGGCTACCCCGCCCCGCTCCTCCAAGCCACCGCCGCGAGCCGAACGGAGTTCTCGTCGGGGCTTCGCCCCTCCTGCGATCCCGGAGCCCGCGGGGGAGGGAGCCGGTGTGCGTTCGGCGCCCGAAACACAACCTGGTGACCGAAGCGCCTCCCGCGCCGAACGTGCAGCGGGAGGGGGGCGCGAGCCCCCCTCCCCGAGCGAAGCGAGGGCATCAACAAATCGAGACAAGACCCGCGGCGCGAAGCGAGAGCAGGGGAGGGAGCCGGTGTGCGTTCGGCGCCCGAAACACAACCCGGTGACCGAAGCGCCCCCCGCGCCGAACGTGCAGCGGGAGGGGGGCGCGAGCCCCCCTCCCCGAGCGAAGCGAGGGCGCCCACGAGCCTGGCGCCGCCCCCCTCCCGAGCGAAGCGAGGGCATCAACAAAATCGAAACAAGACCGCCCCTCCCGTTCGGCCGGCCTGTGTAGCCCGCACGGCTCTGAAGAAATCCTCACCCCATGCTGGGGATGTTTCGCTGCGACACGTGCTTATCTGTGGGGGGAGGAGCGTTACGTGAAAGACCAAGCCAATCGCGACGGTGGCCGCCCCGGCCAGAATCGGAGCCAGATGCGCCGCCACGGCGGCGTCCGCCTGGGACAAATCTTCGGCATCGACATCATCGCCGACTTCAGCCTCCTGGTGATCTTCGCGCTGGTCGCCTTCAGCCTCGCCATGGGCCTCCTCCCGAGCTGGCATCCGGCCTGGGGCCCCGTTCTGCGCTGGGGCGTGGCCGTGGCCGCCGCCATCCTCTTCTTCGCCTCCGTGCTCGTCCACGAGCTGTCCCACGCCCTCGTCGCGCGCGTGAACGACATTCCCGTGCGGCGCATCACGCTCTTCATCTTCGGTGGCGTCGCCGAGATGGAGGCCGAGCCCCCGTCGCCCCGTTCCGAGTTCCTGATGGCCATCGTCGGGCCCATCACCAGCATCGTCCTCGGCGTCGGTGCGCTCCTCGCGGGCGTCGCGCTCTCGCACGAGGCCCTCTCCGGCCTCTCCAGCATCGCCACCCATCCGGCCGCCGCCCTCGAACGTGTCGGCCCCCTGCCGACGCTCCTGCTCTGGCTCGGCCCCGTCAACATCCTGCTCGGCCTCTTCAACCTCGTGCCAGGCTTCCCCCTCGACGGCGGCCGCGTCTTCCGATCGATCGCGTGGTGGATCACCGGCGACCTGCGCAAGGCGACGCGGTGGGCCTCGGCCATGGGCCAGGGCCTCGCCTGGCTCCTGATGGGCACGGGCGTGGCAATGGCTTTCGGCATCGCCGTTCCCTTCTTCGGGCGCGGCTTCGTGCAGGGGCTGTGGCTCCTCCTCATCGGCTGGTTCCTGAACAACGCAGCGAAGATGAGCTACCACCAGCTGCTCGTTCGGCAGGCCCTCGCCCACGTGAGCGTCGCCGAGGTGATGCGTCGAGCCGTCGAGCCGGTGCGGCCGGACCTCTCGATCGCCGCGCTCGTGCGCGAGCACGTGATGAACAGCGACCAGCGCGCCGTCCCCGTCGTCGACGGGGACCGTTTCGTGGGGCTCGTCTGCCTCGACGACGTACGCCGCGTGCCCGAGTCGGACTGGGCCCTCGTCAGCGTGGCCAAGGTCATGACGCCCCTCGAGGCGCTCGCGACGTTGCCGCCCGACGCCGACGCCGACGCGGCCCTCGACCAGCTCGCCCGACGCGATGTCGATCGAATCCCGATCGTCCAGGACGGCCACCTCCTGGGTCTCATCCGCCGCCAGGACATCATGAAGTGGCTCGCCCTGCGTGCCCGCGGCCTCGGTGACTTCGGCTCCCCCTCTCCGGGCTGATCGAGCCAGGGGAGGGCGATGATGCCAAGATGTGGCCGGTGACCGCGCGCCCCACGCCGCGCCTCCGGGCCGTCCTCACCCGCAACGTCATCGTCCTCGGTGTCGTGAGCCTGCTGAACGACACGGCCACCGAGATGATGATCCCGCTCCTGCCGCTGTTCCTGACGAACGTGCTCGGCGCGGGCGCCCTCGCCCTCGGTTTCATCGAGGGAGCCGCCGACGCCACGGCGAGCATCCTCAAGCTCGTCTCGGGCAAGTGGTCCGACCGCACGGGCAAGCGGCGTCCCCTCGTGATCGCCGGCTACGCCCTGGCCTCGATCGTGCGACCCTTCATCGCCGCGACGACGGCCGCCTGGCAAGTGCTCGCCATCCGCGTGACCGACCGGGTGGGCAAGGGTCTGCGCACCAGCCCGCGCGACGCGCTCCTCGCCGGGTCGGTCGCGCCGCGCCACCGCGGCCTCGCCTTCAGCGTGCACCGCTCCATGGATCACTCGGGCGCCGTGATCGGGCCGCTTCTGGCGGCTGCCTATCTCTTCGCCGGCCACCGGGACCTGCGCATCCTCTTCTGGCTGACGGCGATCCCGGGTGCCCTCGTCCTCCTGGTCCTCGTCTTCGGCGTCCGCGAACAGAACACACCCACCACGTCGTTGGACGACGGGATTTCGCCCCTCCTGGGATCCCGGGGAGGCGAGCGCCAGCCCCCCTCTCCGAGCGAAGCGAGGGCACAGCCAAGTCTCGGACACGACCCGCGCTCGGAAGCGAAGAGCGCAGCAAGGCCGACGCATGGCCCCCTCGTGCGCGTGCTGGTGCCCATCGGGCTCTTCACGCTGGGCAACTCCACCGACGTCTTTCTCCTGCTCGCGGCCGGGGGTGCGCGCGCGCCCATCGAGACCTTGCCGCTCCTCTGGATGGGGCTGCACGTGGTCAAGGCGGCGTCGTCGCTCCCGGGCGGATGGCTCGCCGACCGTTTCGGCCGGCGCCGCATCATCGCGATGGGCTGGCTCTACTACGCCGGCATCTACGCCGCCTTCGCCTACGCCGAGAGCCAGGCCGTGATCTGGGCGCTGTTCCTGGCCTACGGCGTCTATCACGGCCTGACCGAGGGGGCGGAGCGCGCGCTCGTCTCGGAGCTGGTGCCGTCGGTCGACTGGGGCAGCGGCTTCGGCTGGTACCACATGACAGTAGGCATGCTCACACTTGGTGCGAGCGTGCTCTTCGGCGGGCTCTGGGAGGTCTACAGCAAGCGGGTCGCCTTCCTGTCGGGTGCGGGATTCGCGGCCGTCGCCGTCGTCGCCCTCGTCGTCCTCGCGCGCCCCCGGTCACCGGTCCCCGCGCGCGCCTGATCCGTTCTCAGGGCGCGTGGGCGCGGCCCGGGTGCTTCGGTAGGCGGGGCGCCGGCGCGCTGGCCAGTCGCCACAGCACACGCAGGACCGCGGGACGGTCGGTCATGATGCCGTCGACGCCGTGGTAGAGCAGCAGGGCGAGCTTGAGCCGGTTGTGGAACGACCAGACGGTGACCGTGTCGATTCGGCCCTCGTTGCGCGCGTCCACGAGCTCAGCCACCTCGGAGAGGAGCTCCCAGAACAGGCGCGCCGGAGGCAGCCCCGTGGCCACATCGCGTACGCCGGCGGCGGTGGCCGCATCGAGGGCGCCGGCGTGCTCGAAGTCCCAGGTGACGCGCACCCACGTCGCACCGAGCCGCCTCTGACACTGCACGAGCGCGTCGATGAGGGCGCGGTGAGGCGTGAGCACGAAGAAGGTCAGGCGGCGGAGCGTCCCCTCGTGCTCGACCCGCGCGGCGACGCGCTCGAGCAGCTCCCGTGGCGAGGTCGGGCCGGTCGGCGGGCAGCTTGAGGTCGAGGTAGAGGGCGGTGAGACCTTCGGCGTCGCGCGCCCAGTCGAGGAGCTCCTCGAGGGTCGGAATCTGGAACCTCGGGTCGGTGTTGCCGAAGGGGCGGCCGTAGCCGCACGCGCGGCGCATCTCGTCGAGGGTCAGCTCGGTCACCGGGCGGCGCATCGTCGAGCCGATCCGCGGGACCGACGGGGCCCATCTCATCCGCTCGGCGCCCGCCTGTCGCGCGAGGGCGACCGGATCGTCGGGCTCGGCATCGTGCCAGAGCACGAAGTGCCCGTCGGCGGTCGCGCAGAGATCGGTCTCGATGGCGTTGGCGCCGAGGCTCAGGGCGGCGGAGAAGGAGGGCAGGGTGTTCTCCGGCGCTTCGTGGGGCGCACCGCGGTGGCCGATGCGGAGCAGGCCGTGGGGCGGCCGGCGTCGCGGATCGCCGATGGTCTGTGCCGCGGTGCGTGTGACCTCCCACACGGCCCGCGGCCAAAATTTCGCGTGACTCTTGCGCATGGCGGCGCCCTCCGCCTCCGGCGGCATGTAGCACGCGGCGTCTGTCGACGCCCTCGCTTCGCTCGGGGAGGGGGGCACACGCCCCCCCGTGCGGCGAGGCCCGCGCCTCGCCTTCTTCTGAGCGCATCGGGGGGCGGGGGTTGCGCGACGGCGCCTCCTTCCCCACGCTGCCGCTCGTCGTGACCACCACCATGGAAGAGACGGCGCCCCTCGCCCGCAGGCTGCCCGCGGCGGACCAGGTGAGCCCGGACGCGCTGCTCGAGGGCTTCCTCGACTGGGTGGCGAGCCGCGACCTGTCGCTCTACCCGGCGCAGGAGGAGGCCCTGCTCGAGGTGTTCGCAGGGCGGCACGTGATCCTCAACACGCCGACCGGCTCCGGCAAGTCGCTCGTCGCCTTCGCCGTGTGCTTCATGGCCGTGGCCGAGCGCCGGCGCGCCTTCTACACGGCGCCGATCAAGGCACTCGTGAGCGAGAAGTTCTTCGACCTCTGCCGCGTCCTCGGCCCCGCGAACGTCGGCATGATGACCGGGGATGCCACGGTGAACCGGGAGGCGCCCGTCATCTGCTGCACCGCCGAGATCCTGGCCAACATCGCGCTGCGCGACGGTGACGAGGCCGACGTGGACTACGTCGTGATGGACGAGTTCCACTTCTATGCGGACCGCGACCGGGGCTGGGCCTGGCAGGTGCCGCTGCTCGAGCTGTCCCGCGCGCGCTTCCTCCTGATGAGCGCGACCCTCGGCGACACGACCTTCTTCGAGCGTGACGTCACCGAGCGGACGGGTGTGCGCACCGCCCTGGTCAAGTCGGTGGAGCGGCCCGTGCCGCTCGACTTCGAGTACCGCGAGACGCCCCTGCACGAGACGATCACGGACCTGCTCGAAGCGAAGAAGGTCCCCATCTACATCGTGCACTTCACGCAGCGCTCGGCCGCCGAGCAGGCCCAGAGCCTGATGAGCATCGACTTCCTGCCCAAGGAGCGGAAGGCCGAGATCAAGGAAGCGATGGCCGGCTTCCGCTTCGACTCGCCCTACGGCAAGGTCCTGCGCCGCTTCCTCGGCCACGGCGTGGGGCTCCACCACGCGGGCCTTCTGCCCAAGTACCGGCTGCTCGTCGAGCAGCTCGCCCAGAAGGGCCTGCTCGCGATCATCTGCGGGACCGACACCCTGGGCGTCGGCGTCAACATCCCGATCCGCACCGTGCTCTTCACGCGCCTGTGCAAGTACGACGGCGACAAGACGCGTGTCCTGAGCGTCCGCGAGTTCCAGCAGATCGCCGGGCGCGCGGGCCGCAAGGGCTTCGACGAGCAGGGCAGCGTCGTGGTGCAGGCGCCCGAGCACGTCATCGAGAACCGCGTGCTGCGCATGAAGGCGGGCGACGACGCGAAGAAGCTCCGCAAGACGGTTTTCAAGAAGCCGCCCGAGCGCGGCTACGCGGCCTGGGACGCCCAGACCTTCGAGCGCCTGACCGCGGGCGAGCCCGAGGCGCTTGCCTCCCGCTTCCAGGTCACCCACGCCATGCTCCTCGACGTCCTGTCGCGGCCGGACGGATGCGCCGCCATGAAGCGCCTCGTTCGCACGAGCCACGACGGTCCCACCGCCACGCGGCGCCATGCACGCACGGCCATCGCCATGTTCCGCTCCCTCGCCGCGGCGAGCGTGCTCGAGATCGTGCGGCCCGAGAACGGTGAGCCAGCGCACATCGAGGTGAACGCCGACCTGCAGTCGGACTTCTCCCTGAACCAAACCTTGTCGCTCTACGCCATCGAGGTGCTCGAGGTGCTCGACCCCGAGGACCCGGCCTACGCCCTCGACGTGGTCAGCGTGATCGAGGCGATCCTCGAAGACCCGATGCTCGTGCTCCAGAAGCAGCTCGACAAGGCGAAGGGCGATGCGATCGCCAAGATGAAGGCCGATGGGATGGAGTACGAGGAGCGCATGGAGGAGCTCGAGCGGGTGGACCGGCAAAAGCCCCTGGCCGACCTGCTCTACGGCACCTTCGACAGCTTCGCCTCGCACCATCCCTGGGTCGGCGGCGAGAGCGTGCGGCCCGAAGTCCATCGTGCGGGAGATGTATGAGCAGGGCGCCACGTTCCGCGAGTACGTCAAGGAGTACGAGCTGGCGCGCGGCGAGGGCGTCCTGCTGCGCTACCTCTCGGACGCCTACAAGGCGCTCGTGCAGAACGTGCCCGAGAGCAAGAAGACCGACGCGCTCTACGACATCACCGAGTGGCTCGGCGCCATCGTGCGCCAGGTGGACTCGAGCCTGCTCGACGAATGGGAGCGCATGCTCGACCCCGCGCGGGCCCTCGAGGAGCCGCTGCACGAGGCGAGCGAGCTCGAGGCGCCGCGCGACATCACGGCGGACCCGAAGGGCTTCACCGTGCTCGTGCGCAACGCGGCGTTCCGCCTCCTCAGGGCCCTCGCCCTGCATCGGTGGGACGAGGCCTCCGAGGCCGTCGATCCCGAGCCGGAGGGCGAGCCCTGGACCCCGGAGCGCATCGCCGACGCGTTCGCGCCCTACCTCGAGGCCCACGGCGAGGTGCTCCTCGACGCCGGCGCACGCAGCCCGCGCAACACGATCGTCGCTGTCGGGGAGGAGGTCTGGGATGTGACCCAGGTCATCACCGATCTGGACGAAGACCGGGACTACGCCCTCGCGCTCCGGGTCGATCTGCCCCGCTCGCGGCGAGAGGGGCGCCCGGTGACCTATCTGCTGTCGGTGCGGGGCGCTCCGTGATCTCCTGGCGCCGGGCGCGGCGGCCCGCAGCTGCGACGCGTGCCATGTAGTAGACGACGGCGAAGAGGCCGAGCGCACCCGCGGCGACGGCCAGGTGCGGGTAGAAGGAGACCTCGCAGAATCCCGCGACGAGGGCGGCGACCTGGACGGTCGTCGCGGCCTTGCCCGGTACGCCGGCCGTGAAGTCGACGCGCACGCGCACCTTGGCAGGCCCGAGCCGGTAGGCGATCATCAGGGGGACGAAGAGGATCTCGCGCGTCAGCAGCACCGGCACCGTCCAGAGTGGCGGGTGCCCGTGGTAGGCGAGGGCCGCCACCGTCGAGGCCATGAAGAGCTTGTCCGCGAAGCCGTCGATGACCTCGCCGCGCGCCACGCCCGCGGCGAAGCTGCCCGGGTCGTGGGCGGCCCAGCGCTTGCGACGCGCACGCCGGACGATCCATCCGTCGGCCAGGTCCGTGGCCACGGCGGCGGCGAGGACCGAGAGCACCCATGCCGGCGCCGCCGACACCCAGATGAGCAGCGCGAGGGGCACCCGCGACAGGCTCAGGGCGTTGGCGATCGATGCCGCACGGTGCGGTCCGCGGTCGGGCACACCGAAGAGGTAGGCGCCCCTGGCCGCGTTGCACGCCGTGGGGACGGGTCACCTTCTGAGCGGGCCCGTCGGGCGTGGTCGAGTCGAGGTCGGGGGACCGGGGCGAGTCGGAGGAGCGCCCCCTCGTCACGGACCCCCGTCGCAGTCCCCGTCGTCCATGCACGATCCGACGGCCACCGGCGTGGTCCAGAAGCACGTGGTCTGGCAAGTGCGTGTGTATGTCTGATGCCGACACGTTCCGCACGACTCGCTGTACTCGTCGACCATGCCCGGGCGGCGGCACTGTCCGTCGACGCGCAGACGCTCGCATCGGCGGAACCTGCATCGATCCGGGACGCATCGGGGATGTGGTAGAGGCTGGCGTCGTGCATGCCGGCGTCGTGGGTCTGGGCATCGCCCTGGCCGCCGGCGTCGTGGGGCGCCGGGGCCATGTTGACGCGCTTGAGCCCCGAGCGATCGACGCTGCAGGCCGACATCGTGAGCGCGAGCAGGGCGACCATCCAAAGGGAAAACACTCCGACAACAATTGAGCACCCGCGTGTCGTTGTCGAGGGGACTCAGGTGCTTGCGACGACGGCACGGGCGCGCGACGGCGCGAGCAATTGTCCGGCCGCGCGGACGCCGCTCTCGTAGGCGCCGTGCACGGTGGCCGGATGGGCCCGACAGGTGTGCTCGCCCGCAAGCACCAGTCGCGCGTCGACGGGCATGGCGAGCCGGTCGTGGTCCTCGCCGCGGGCGCCCGGCGGCAGGTGGGAGTAGGAGCCCGCCGCGAAGGGGTCGCGATCCCAGCGCGTGATCCATTCCTGTTCCGGCTCGGGCACCCGCCCGGGGAAGACGCGTTCGAGGCTCGCGAGCGCCGCCGAGACCACGACCCCGTCCGGCTCGGCCTCGAGCGCGCGCGCCTGCCGGCCCGCGACCCAGCCGACGAGGATCGGTGGCAGGCCGTAGGGCGACAGGGGCAAAAAACCCGCGATGCCCTGCACGTCGTTCGCCGGGGCCATGCCGAGGTGATGGGCTTCTTCGGGCCAGAACGCTCGGGGGAACCGCAGCACGATCTTGTCGAGGACGCCCACGCCGATGCGCCCGATGGCCGCGCGGTGGGCGTCGGGGAGCGGTGGGTCGAAGGCGACGCTGCCGCGCGCGAGCACGCCGAGGGGGAGCGCCACGACGGCGCCGTGCCCTTCGAAGCGGCCGCGGTCGGTCCGGACGACGACGCCGCCGGCCGTGCGCCGCACCCGGTCCACCACGTGTCCGAGCCGCACGTCGAGCCCCCGGGCGAGCCCCCGCACGACCACGTCGTACCCCTCGGGGAAGACCCGGTCGCCGCCGGGCAGCTCCACGTCCTGGTCCCAGCGCTGCGCCGACAGGCCATCGAGGTCGGCGCCCATCGACGAGCTCGAGCGCACGTCGCTGCCACAGGCGGAGCCGCGCGTCGCGGCCCGTGTCCCGCGGGGCGAGGCGATCGAGGGCGGTCTCGAGAGGCTCGTCCTCGTCCGTCCCTCGGCCGTCGCCCCGCGCCCCGGCCAGCCGCTCTTCGAAGGCGGCCCGCGCACGTCGCACCCGCGCGTCCGGCACTCTCGTGCCGTCCCGATCGTAGAGCGCGACGCGGGCGTGGTCGGTGGTCCGCAGGGGCGCGCCGAAGCGGGCCGCCAGGTCGGTGATGGGGTTCGTCTCGGCGCCGTGGATCCACTGGGCGCCCAGCTCGATGGCCGCCCCGTCGCTTCGGGTCGTGTGGATCCGTCCGCCGATGCGGTCGCGCGCTTCGAGCACGATCACCTCGTGTCCCGCGTCATGCAGGGTGCGCGCCGCGGCGAGGCCCGCGATTCCGGCTCCGATCACGATGTCCACGGAGCGCTAGCGTGGATCGATCGCGCGCGTCGATCACGCCATCCCGTCCGACGCGTCAGTACGCGAGGTAGCTCACGTAGAACGCCACGGCCAGGTAGAGCGGGGCGAGGACGGCGACGGCGGCCGCCGCGTAGCGGAAGAACGACGGTGTCGCGTAGCCGGCGCTGTCGGCGATCGCCTTCACCATGAAGTTGGGTCCGTTGCCGATGTACGTGTTGGCGCCCATCAGCACGGCGCCCGCGCTTATCGCCGTCAGGAAGATGTCCGAGATGCCCACCACCTGGTGCGGGAGCGGCAGCGCCTGGGCCGTCGAGAGCAGGGTCAGGTAGGTCGGCGCGTTGTCGAGCACCGACGAGAGGGCGCCCGTCGTGAGGAAGAAGTGCCACGGTCGCGTCAGCCCGAGCTCGCCGCCGCGCAGCTCGAGCAACTGCAGGGCCGGCACCATGGTCACGAAGATGCCGGCGAAGAGGATCGCCACCTCGAGGATGGGCTCGAAGGTGAAGCGGTTGTCTTCGCGCGGCTTCTTCGGGGCCGCGAAGATCGAGACCGCGGCGAGCCCGAACATGGCGATCTCTCGCCACGGCGACGGAAGGAAGACCGAGGCGACGACCCCGGCGAGGAGCGGGATGTTGCTCAGGCCCGTCACCCGGAGCGGCGTGCGCTCGGCGACGTCGCGCGCGATGGCCTTCTCGGGCTCACGTCTGTGGGCGCGCGTGTCGATGATGAAGAAGAAGACGAGGAGGTAGATGACGGCGGCGAGCCAGATCGGCCACAGCCGGAGGGTCCAGATGAAGGGGACGCCGCGCAAATAGCCGAGGAAGAGGGGCGGATCGCCGAGCGGCGTGAGCAGGCCGCCGCAGTTCGAGACGATCAGGATGAAGAAGAAGGGGATGTGGGCGACGTTGCGGCGCTGGTGGTTGGTGCGCAGGATCGGGCGGATGAGCAGCATGCTCGCGCCGGTCGTGCCGAGGATGCTCGCGAGGACGGCGCCGGCGGCAAGGATCGCCACGTTGATGCGCGGGGTGCCTTCGAGGTCGCCCGCGAGGTGGATGCCTCCGGCCACGACGAAGAGCGAGCCGAGCAGGGCGATGAAGGAGATGTACTCGTGGCTCGTGCGGAGCAGGGACTCGGGCTCGGTCGCGATGAGCCAGATGGCGATGGGGGCGCCGAGGACCGCGGCGAAGATCGCCTTGGTCGAGTGACGCTCCCACCGGTGGGGCATGGCGAGCGGCAGCACCGCGATGCCGATGAGGGTCAGGGCGAAGGGCAGGACCGCGATGAGCGGGACGTGGGCCAGGGCCTCGTGCTCAGGCATCGTTGGGGGCTCGCCGTCGGAGCAGGACCTGGGCGAGGCTGCCGAGCACGAAGCCACCGCCCGCGCCGGCCAGGAGCGCGATGATCGAACCGGCGAAGACCGTCGTGAAGGGATCGTTCGGATCCCACCTGTGGGTCACATACACCGCGAGCACGGCGGCCGCCGCGATGCCGGCCGCCACCGCAGACCGCACGCCCTCGCGCGCCGCCAGCCCTTCCGTCACGGCGCCGAGCAGGAGGAAGGCCGCCATGAGAGTGATCCGGATCTCATCTCGGGTCGGCGCCGCATAGACCGCGACGCGGAGCGCTGGGTGCAGCCGCCCCTCGACCTGGGCCAGGTGCACCCTCACCGGGCCGCGGCCGGGCAGGACGATGTCCTTGCGCTCCACCTTGTGCTGGCTGACCGTGGTGCCGATGGCGGCGCGCCGCCCCATCCGTCCCTGGTGCACCTCGCGCTTGAAGCGCCCCGTCATCTCCCGCGTGTCGGTGCCCCGGTCGAAGGTGAGCCGGAAGTTGCCGGCCGCGCTCTGATCTGCGGGCGCGTCCACGTGGCCGCGCACCTCGACCTCGAGCGCGTGGACCGCGTTCGGCACATGGACCCGGAGGTCCGCCGCGGTCGGGCGGAGGGTCGCTGTGCCGAGGGGGGCCCCCGGGAAGATCGCCTCCGAGGCCTCCACCTCGCTGACCGCCAGCCCGCCGAGCACGACCAGGAGGCCGAGCATCAGGACGCCGCGCGACGCGTCGCGCAGGGCGGCGGCGCCGAGCAGGATGGCCCCGGCAGGAAAGGCGAGGGCGACCACCACGGCCTCGGTCGGCCGTACGGCGTCGATGCGCGAACCGATGAAGACGGAGGCGAGGATCGCCGCGCCGATCAGGGTGCCGCGCCAGGGCGCGAGACCCTCGAGCCACAGGCCGATCTGGGTCTTGGGGAGGGGTTTCTTCTGGGCGGTGGGGCGTGCCATGGGATCGACAGAAGAGGGGGACCTCGGGGCGAAAGCACCGGGTTGCCGCTGCCGAGGGTATCGTCTGCCGTGCGGGTCAGGTCAAGGGATGCGGTCCCCCCGGGATCGAACGGAGACGGCGAACGATGGTTAAGCGATCGCTTTACTGTTCCCCTCGCGCCGGGCGGTCGAGCTGGTCGCGAGGTCGCGCGCCGCGGGGGTCGTGGCCGCGACGTAGGGCCCTGAGCTCCACGTTGCCGAGCTGTCCGCAGGCCGCCATGACGCCACGTCCCTTCGTGATGCGTCGACGCACCGGGAGCCCTTCCTCGCGCAGCCACGCGACGAAGCGTTCGACCTCGGCCTCCTCGGGCGCGCGGGCGAGGGGCGCGCTGCCGGGGTTGTAGGGGATGAGGTTCAGGAGCACGCGGCCGAGGGGCGCGCAGAAGGCGCCGACGGCCCGGGCGTCCTCCCGCGTGTCGTTGATGCCGGGCATCAGGCAGTAGTTGACGCCGAGGGCGAAGTTGCGGCGCGGGCGGTAGCTCGCGAGGGCGGCGCCGAGCGCGGCGAGGGGCGTGCGGCGGTTGATGGGCATCAGCTCGCTGCGCAGGTCGTCCCGGGCGGCGTTGAGGCTCACCGAGAGGTTGAGGCGCTTGAGGCCGAGCGCGGCGAGGCGACCGATCCCGTCGACGTTGCCCACCGTACATACCGTCAGTCGCTCCTGGGCGAAGCCGAGGCCGCCCGAGTCGGTGAGGATGCGCAGGGTGGCGGCCAGGGCGTCGAAGTTGTCGAGGGCCTCACCCATGCCCATGAAGACGATGTTGTTGAAGTCGAGGGCGAGCGCGTGACGCACGACGAGGACCTGGGCGACGATCTGGGCGGGGCTCAGGTTGCGCAAGAGCCCCATGGCGCCCGTCTCGCAGAAACGGCAACCCATCTTACAGCCGACCTGGCTCGAGACGCACAGGGTGTGGCGGCCGCGGCCCATGGGGATGCGGACGCACTCGTACGCGAGGCCGCCGGGCAGGCGCAGCACGACCTTGACCGTCTCGCCGCCGTCGGACGGCTCGCGCGCGACCTGGGCCACCTCGGGCAGCTCGAAGCGGAAGGCGCCGCGCCACGCCGACACCGACGCGGGGCCGAGGCCCAGGTCCTCGGGTGCGAAGCGGCCCTCGCCCATGACCTGGCGGTAGACCCGGGCGGCGGCGCCGGCTCCCGAGGGCAGGCGCGCGCGGGCGGCCTCGACGAGGGCGGCGCGCGTCAGGCCGTGGATGTCGATCGGGCCGTGGATGTCGACAGGCGGGTCCGGCACGGGCCCAGCATGACCGACGACCGGGGGCGTGCAAGGGGGGGCCGCCGGCCACGGCCGTGGAAGGCTACCGGAGCCGACCCTCGAGCTGGACGAGCTGGCGTCGGCTGCGGAAGCCGAGGCGGCGCAGGCAACGGGCCGCGTAGGTGCGTGTTGTGGTCAACGACAGATTCGAGCTCGGCGGAGATCTCCTTGTCGCTCTTGCCCTCGGCGAGCAGCTCGGCCACGCGTGCGAGATAGGACGGGAGGTCCTGGAAGGCCGCCAGGGCGGACGGCCGTCGGTGCGGGACGCGGGGCACGACGAGGATCAGCTCCGCTCCGTCGACCGCGATGCGGCGCACTTCGCGCAGGTGCGTCCGCGTGCCGCCTTCGCGCAACGCTTCGGCCAACCAGGACGGCGGCTCGGGAAACGCCGCCCGCGCGGACGGGTTCGCGTGCAGGACGGTTCCGTCGGGCCGCAGCAGGAACGCCGGCGACTCGAACGCGTCGAGCACGTCCCCGAGGAGAGGGCTCACCGGACCTTCCTCCGCGTACATCCCGTCAGGCTACGGACATCGACGTCGGCCGCCCATGCCTGCATCTGCATACGTCCCGTCGGCGGCGACGCCGTAACGCCGCTGGGGCCGTCGTCCGCGTCCGTCATGTCCGATTGACCGCGTCCGGCGGCTCGCCCGAAGGCTCGGGCGCCGCCGTCGATCGCGCCCGCATGAGCTCCTGTCGACTTTGCACGCCGAGCTTGGCGAAGGTGCGCTGCACGTAGGAGCGCACGCTCGGAAGAGGCCGATCGAGGGCGGCGGCGATCTCCTTGTCGCTCAGGCCGAGTGCCAGGAGCTCGGCCACCGGTCGTAGGGCAGGGGGCAGCACCGCGAGGTCGAGGCCCTGCCGCGGCCTGCCCACCGTGCGCGAGATGACGAGCCAGACCTCCCGGCCTTCGAGGTCGAGTCGATGGGCATGCCCGAGGGCGAAGGGCGCGCCTTCGAAGGTCGAGCGCAGGCAGGCGTGGATCCAGCTCGGCGCCCGTCCGTGGCGCGCGGCCGCGCGGTTCCGATGGACCACGTGGCCGAGGGGGCTCACGAGATAGGCCGGTTCGTCGAAGGCATCGAGCACGATCGCCAGGGCCGTGCCGCTCAGCTGCTCGGTGCCCACGGCGCGCACGGCGAGGAACGCTTCGCGCAGGAGCGGCGTCACCCGCTGCAGCCGCGCCTCCTCCTCTGCCGAGAAGTCGCCGTCGCGGCGCGTGCGAAACACCCCGCACAGGCCCTGGAAGCGGCCGGCGTCGTCGTAGAGCACGACGCGAAGCTGGTAGTGCATCCCGCCCGGGCCCAGGATGCGCTCGCGAAAGAGCGAGAGCGCCTCCGGGTCACCGCGGTAGAGGCGGCGCGTGGTCACGGCCTCGTTGGCCCACGGGTCGGGCGCCCGGTCGGCCTGAACCGCGTATCGGCGCAGCCCCGGGATGTGCTCGTAGCCCGGGAATTCGGTCCACTCGGTGCCGGCGGGCGTCAGGGTGTGGCCGATGTGTCCGCGCGTGCCCTGGTCGGTCAGGTCATAGACCAGGCCGGCGTGGGCGGAGACGAGGCGCCGGAGGGCGGCGGCGACGTTCCGCATGTGGCCCGGCTCGGTCCACACGTCCCCCAACCGATCGCGGAAGCGCGCGACGCTCGGCCTCCTGGGGCCGCCGCATGTCGCCTGCAAGAATACCACGATACGGGAAGCGCCACGGGGGTCCCCGATTGTGCCGGATCCGGCGCCGATCCGGGCGTGCAACCGGACGCGTGGGGGAGCGCCGTCTGATTGGGCGACGAGGCGGGGGTGGCTGCACTTCCACCTGGGCCGTCGCACGCTCCTGGCTCACTGCGCGCAGCACACGTTGCCCGTGGTGCAGTCGGCGGTCGTCTGGCAGCACGCGTAGCAGGTGCCGCTCGCTCCGTCGCAGCAGCGGCCCGCGCCGCACTCGGCGTCCATCGTGCACGGGCAGTCGCTCGTGCACTGCTGTGTGCCGGGGTCGCAACACTGGCTCGCGAGGCAGTCGGCGTTCGAGCGGCAGCAGGGCTGACAGGAGCCGCCCTCGCAGCAGGTGCCGGGGCCGCAGTCGGTGTCGCTGCAGCACATGAAGGCGGGGACGCAGGTGCCGCCGCAACAGTGGCTGCCGGGCCCGCACTGGGCGTCGCTCGTGCAGGCGCACGTGCCGCATTGGCCCGTGGTCGGGTCGCAGCATTGCCCCGCCACGCAGTCGGCGCTCGAGCGGCAGCAGGGCTGGCAGGACCCGTCCGTGCAACAGGTTCCCGGTCCGCAGTCGGCGTCCGAACAGCAGGTTCCGTTGCTACACGTGCCGTCGCAGCACTTGCGGCCGGCGCACGTGCCGTCCGCGCACAGCTGGCACTGGGCGTCGTTGGTGCAGGCGCAGTTGGTGGTGCCGCACTGGCGTGTGACCGCGTCGCAGCACTGGCCGGCCACGCAGTCGGCGTTCGAGCGGCAGCAGGGCTGGCAAGATCCGTCCGTGCAACAGGTCCCCGGTCCGCAGTCGGCGTCCGCACAGCAGGTCCCGTTGCTACACGTGCCGTCGCAGCACTTGCGGCCGGCGCACGTGCCGTCCGCGCACAGCTGGCACTGGGCGTCGTTGGTGCAGGCGCAGTTGGTGGTGCCGCACTGGCGTGTGACGGTGTCGCAGCACTGGCCGGCGACGCAGTCGGCGTCGGAGCGGCAGCAGGGCTGGCAGGATCCGTCCGTGCAGCAGGTGCCGGGCCCGCAGTCGGCGTCGCCGCAGCACATGGCCGACGTGCACACGCCGCCGCAGCACTTCTGGTTGGTGCACATGCCTGCGGCGCACACCTGACACTGGGCGTCGGTCGTGCAGGCGCAGCTCGTCGAGCCACACTGGTGCGTGGTGAGGTCGCAGCACTGCCCCGCCACGCAGTCCGAGTCGGTGCAGCAGCTCCCGGGCACGCACTGCATCACGCCGACGAGCCCGCCCCCGTCCGCCCGCGCGTGCCCGCCGTCGTGACCCGTGTGCCCCCCGCCGTCGACGC
The DNA here is from genome assembly GCA_963830115.1 of uncultured delta proteobacterium. GTDB lineage: Bacteria > Myxococcota_A > Polyangia > Polyangiales > CAWHLB01 > CAWHLB01. Next base: position 139,527 of record CAWHLB010000037.1, on the reverse strand, counting down.
CCGACCCGCTTCCGCTCGACCCGCAGCCGACCGCCGCGAAGGCGAGCGCGAGGGCAAGCAGCGCATGCCTCGCGTTCGTGCTCATGCGCTCGAGGGGGTGGCGCACTGCCTTCACCGGCTCACCGCCAAGCCACCGGAGTCGGAGATCTCATAGATGTCACGCCCCCTCCCCAGCAATCGACGACCCCGCTCGCGAGCAGCGCGCACGCACGGCCATCCCCCGGATGCCCGAGGTTGGGCAAAGCACCGGCCGTGATGTCCATCACGCCGGCGAGCCCTGGCACGTTCATCGGTGACGGGTGGTCAACGGTCGTTCCGTCGCCGAGTTGGCCGGTCGAGTTGTTCCCCCAGCATTCGACCATGCCATTCGTGAGCCGCGCGCACGTGTACAAGTAGGCTGCGGAAACGGAGGCGACGCCGGAGAGCACGGAATTGGGCGACCACGCCGTGCGAGTCGCTAGAGTGGTGGTGGCCTGCCCGAAGTCGTTCGAGCCCCAGCAATCGAGGGTGCCATCGGCCAGCACGGCGCAGGTGTGCCATCCGCCCGCACGGATGGCCGTGACGTTCGAGAGCCCGGCCACGGGCAGCGGGAGGGGGCTGGATCGAACGTACGATCTCGCTCCGATCTCCCCCACGTAGTTGTCGCCCCAGCAGTCGACGGTGCCGTCGGAGATCAGGGCGCAGGTGTGGTTTTCACCCACCGCGATGGAAGTGACGCCGGAAAGGCCGGACACGGGCTCGGGCGTGGCGTGATCCGTGGTGGTTCCGTCACCGAGCTGACCCGAGCTGTTGCCGCCCCAGCAGTCGACCGTACCGTCCGACAGCAACGCGCAGGTGTGATACTCGGCAGCGGCGACGCTTTGGACGCCGGTGAGGCCGAACACGGGAATCGGGGAAGGGCTTGTTCCGCCCGTAAAGCCGAGCTGTCCGTAACTGTCATCTCCCCAACAGTCAATGGTGCCACCCGTCAGCACGGCGCACGTGTATCTCACTGCGGCAACGACCGACTGCACACCCGACAGGCCTGGCACCGGAGCGGGCGTGACGCGCCCCATCCCCTCGCCCGCGGTTCCGTCGCCGAGCTCGCCGGAGGCGTTGTTGCCCCAGCAGTCGACCGTACCATCGGCCAGGAGCGCGCAGCTATGAAACGCTCCGGCGGACACCGCGACGACGGCAACGCAGGCTCCGGCCGCGCAGGCAGCCGGACAGGTGTGGCCGCAAGCGCCGCAGTTGAGCCCATCGGTCGCCGTGCTCACGCATCGATCGCCACAGGCGCGCTCTCCGGCCGGGCATCCGCATGTACCGCCCGTGCACGTGCCCCCTGAAGGGCAGGCGTGACCACAGGCGCCGCAGTTGCTCGGATCGCTCCCCGTGTCGACGCACGCTCCTGCGCACATCGCGCCGCAGACGCACGCGCCTGCTCGACACACGTGGCCCGTGCCCTGGGCACTGGCACACTGCGCGTCCGCCGCGGGCTCGGAGTCGACGACGCCGTCGCAGTCGTCGTCGCGGCCGTCGCAGGTCTCGGTCGGCGGCGTCCCGGACGCGCACTGGCAGATGTTGCTCGGCTGGCCAATCAGAGCAGCGCAGGTCCAGCCCGCGACGCAGTCTTCCGCAACGGTGCACGGGATGGTGCACACGTTGCGGTCGCAGGAGGCGGGTGGCCCACCCGTGATCGGGCACACCGGCAGACAGATGCCCGTCGGGCAGTCGCCGTTGCGCGTGCAGGGTGTGCCGGTGCCCTGGGGGCCGGTCGGCTGGCAGGTGGGCGCGCCACTCGCGCTGCTCTGGCACACGAGCCCGCTGTCGCAGTCGGTGCCACTGCAGCACGGCTCCGAGGCACCACCGCAGGCCGTCCCCCCATCGGACGGCGCGCTCGCCTCGAACGCTGCTCGCATCCTGCACGCGTGCGTCGCGTGTCCCTGCGTCGAGGGTGCGGGCGTCCGCCGGGCCTCCATCGGCGGGTGACGCGCCGCCGCCCCCGCAGGCCCCCGCTCCGAGCAGCAGCGCCGCCACCGCGAGCCGCGCGCCGAGCAGCACGGCCCCCGATCGGAGCCGCAGGGCCGCGCGGTGGTGCCCCCCGTCACCCGCGGCCTCTACTCCCCCGTCGCAGCGCGCCTCGGGCTCATCGATCATCGCCCCAGCATCTCGGCGGACGGCCGGCCTTGTCGATGCCTGCAGATGTAGACGTCGCGTTCACGCCGACGCCACGCGCCTCGTCGATGCGGAGAGGGAAGCGCTGGAGCGCCCCGGCGGCTGACCACCACCACCGACCCTGCCTCGTCTCAATAGGAGCAGGCCGGTCCGTACATCAGCGCCGATGCGCGGTTCGATTGCTCGCACGAGGTGTTGCCGGCGCAGGCGCAGTCACACGCCGCGGCGCAGTAGCATGCCTGCTGACAGGCGGGGGCTCCGCCGCACGACGAGCACTGGCTCGTGAGGTTCTGGCAGGTCTGCTGCCTCGCGGCGCTGCACGAGCCACCGCCACCGCCACCGCCACCCCCACCGCTGCCACCGCCGCCGCCACCGCCGCCGGCGCCCGCGGCCGCCGCGTGGGCCGAGAAGCTGCCGCTGATCGTCGTTCCGTCCATCAGCCGCACGTTCATCTGACCGGCCAGGTCGCCGCCGAGGCCGTTGATGTTGACGACGTTGGAGCCGACCGCCACCGAGCCGGTGCCGCCCATGCGCCCGCCCGAGGTGCCGTAGACGAACACGATCTGGTCGATGGGGACCGACGCCGGCATCGTCGAGATCTGGCCCGAAAGGGAGAGGGTGGCGTTCTCGGGCGAGTTGGCGTCGAGGGTCATCACGATCCAGCCGTTGCCCGGTGACAGGATCGAGCCCGACGTGCCGGGGGGCATCAGGACCCACGTGTAGGTCACGTTGCTCGCGTCGAAGCTCATCTCGCAGCCGGACCAGGTCGTCCCGCTCGGTCCCGACAGGCTCGAGGTGAGCTGGCACTCGCTCGGGCCGAGCTCGTAGCTGTGGCCGTTGCTCGTCGACGACTCACAGGCCGACAGGCCGAGCAGCACCGACAGGGCTGCGCTCCATCCCGCGATGTGGGTCGATGACATGGAGGCCCGGGTCCTTCGCGCCGTGGGCGCCGGACGTCCGTGCAGCTCGTGGTGACGCGTCATGGGGGTCTCCTCTCGAACCGCGCCCTCACGCGGATGTTCGCTCATGCATGCCCAGCGTCTCCGGTCGCGGCCTGCCTTGTCGATGCCTGCAATTGCAGACGCCGAAACCAGGGGGGGCCCTGCAACGTATGCATTTGCAGGCATGGCCCCGGCGGCGGCCATTGCGGCAGCATGAGGAACCGTCCGCGCCGAACGGGAGCGTCGGACGAAGGCAGGAGCCGGGGGGCAGGAGCGCACGATGGAAGACGGACGAGGCACGGGATTCGGTACGGTGGCAGGGCCGGCGCGACGTCCCCTGGGAGCACATCGCCCGGCACGCGAAGGGGCGCCGCGGCGCGCACCGCCTCCCCATGGCAGCGTCTGTCGGCATGGCGGCGCTGCTGCTCGCCGCGTGCGTGGCCAGCGGGGACCCGGCCACGACCTCGACGCAGATTGGCCGGCCGGCGGGGAGATCACCTCGAACGACGGCCACCTCACCGTGTCCATCCCGAAGGGCGCCCTCTCGGCGCCGGTCGACATCACCATCCAGACCATCGCGGGGCCACCCGCGGGCAGCGTGGGTCCCGCCTACGAGATTGGGCCCGAAGGAACCACCTTCGCCATCCCGGCGCTGCTCCGATTCGAGGGCGTCGGTGCGCCCGGAGACGGCCCGTACGTCGTCGCGAGCTACGACGGAACGAAGTGGGTGCCCGCCTCCTCGCCCTTTCTCGACGCCTCGGGCGGCGTGGCCGGCTACGCACCCCACTTCTCCCTGTGGGGCGTGATGCGCTGGGGATGCCTCTCCGACGCCAATTGCCCCGCGGACACGCATTGTTTGAGTGACAACCGATGCGGCATCCCGTGCCGGATGACCAGCGATTGCGCCTTTCCCGAGATCTGCAACCCCCTCGACGGCGGGACGGCGGGCTTCTGTGCGTCGAGGACCTGCGCGTTCGCGACCGAGAGCAGCGGCCCGCCGGACCTCTCCTACTGCAACCCGTACACGTGCGTGGCCTGGTACCCGGGGACCGGCGGCTGCGGCACGCTCTGCACCTCCTTCATCCCCGACAATCCGGCCGGCTGCGGGGGAGGCACCGTGTGCTCGGGCGAGGCGGGCTTCTGCATCCGTCCTCGCTGCTTCTCCCAGCCGTGCCCCGGCGATCAGAATCTGCGTGGAAGGCTTCTGCTATCCGCCCGACGTGGGCTGTGACTGCTCGGACCCCGCCTGTCCCTGCCTGACCCGGAGCGCCGGGGACGGCGGCGTCGGTAGCGGGGACGGCAGTGCGGGCGGCGGCACGACCGGGAGCTGCGGTCCGGACGGCACGTCCTGCGTTGGGACCATCAGCTGCCGCAACGGTGCGACGGGCGGCGCATGCACCGAGTGCACGTGCATGTCGGGCGCCTGGTCCTGCGGTCCCTGCACGAGCGGCACCGGGCCCGGCCCCTCGAGCGATGGCGGCGTGTCGAGCTGCGGGCCGAGCGGCGCGCCGTGCACCGGCAGCACGACCTGCGGGAGCGCGGGCGGAATGCCCGGCGGCGGCAGCACGTGCACTTCTTGCACCTGCTCGGGCGGCGCGTGGGCGTGCGGTCCCTGCTCGTCCAGCACCGATGGCGGCGCGATCGACGCGCACGTCGGGTCGGGCGGCGGCTCCGGCGCTGGCGACGCCGCCGTGGCGACCGATGCGATGGCGGCTCTCCCCCTGCCGCCCTGATCGCGGCTTCCCCCCATCGCCCGAGGCGGGCGGCTTTGCGGGCTGCGGCCCGCCCGGCGCGCCCTGCTCCATCGTCGGCTCCGGTTGCCGCCTGCCGTCCGACGCCGCCTGCGTGGGGTGCACTTGCGATTCGAGCCACACCTGGGTCTGCGCACCGTGTTGAGGTCTCACTGGCGCAGCGCCGGTGCTCACCCCGCGATGCGACGGCGGTAGGCTTCGGCGATCGCGACGATGAGCTCGAGGGGGCGCGTGAACCAGGCCGCGTCCACCCGACCGGCGAGGCTCCCGTCCGTGCACCACACCTCGAGGCACGACACGGACGCCACCCGCGGGGTCCAGTCCTGCCCTGCAGCGAAGCGCTGGACTTCGGACCAGCCGAACGCGCGCACGCCCGTCGGCAGGCCGACGACGCACCCGTCGGGCGCGAGCAGGAGCACGCGACCCTTGGCGCGTTTGCGGACGAGTGCCGGCAGGAGCAGGCCGCCCGCGATGCCGCTCGCACCGAGCACCGCGAGCGCCCAGAGGGGAACCGCTGCGACCGCGCCGAAGTACACGGTCGAGATCCCCCCGCCCGCTGCGCCCGCCACGTGGCCCGCGAGCCGGCTACCCGCGTCGATGGGGCCGCGCCCGATGGGCACCACGAGGGCGCCGCGGATCTCTTCGTGGGCGAAGGCGCGGCGCGCCAGCTCGTCGGTCGAGAGGCGCGGGCGGGGGGCGGCCTGCCGGTAGCCACCCCGTCGAATCCGACCCGAGATCGCATGCGCGAGGCCGCCCAGCCCTTCGGCGGCGAGGGCGGGCGGCAGCATGGCGGGGACCACCTCGAACCAGGGCGGCAGGGGCGGTTTGCGTGGCACCAGCACGTATGCGCGCTCGGGCGCGCCGGTGGGCACGAGGGCCACGCCGAGGACCGACTCCCACGGTGCGCTGGACAGGAGGCCGCGCTCGATCACCGAGACGCCGTGCTCGTCGAGGTCGACGCGTGCACCCGTGCGTCCGTCGGTCGGATCCCCGTCCGACGGCCGGAAGCGCACCTGGTCGTGCTCGATCCAGTCCACTCCGATCGGCTAGCACGTCCGCCCGAAGAATCGACGCGGCGCTCGCGCCATGCGCTGCCCGATCACGCGCGGGCCGCGGCGCTCAGAGGCCGTAGCGATCGCGATGCGCGTCGACCCACGCGACGTAGTAGTCCGCGTCCTGCTCGCTTTCGAGCAGCCCCGCCGCCACGTCGGCTTCGAGGGCGGCCTTGATGTCGCCGAGCTGCTTCGAGGGAGGGGATCCCGAAGTGCTCCATGATCGCATTGCCGAGGCCCTTCGGCAGCGGCGGCACGCGCGCGTCCTCATCGACGAGCGCGCGGATGCGCTTGCCGAGCTCGCTGATCATGCGCACGCCACGGCGGCGTCGCTCGGGGCGCTTGGTCGTGATGTCGGCGCGGCTCAGGTCGAGCAGGTCTTGGAGGCCCGGCCCCATCTCGCGGTAGAAACGGCGCACGGCCGAGTCGGTCCAGCTCCCGTCGTACTGGCTCGCGCGCAGGTGGTGGAGGATGAGGTAGTGGATGCGCTCGTAGAAGCTCGGGCTCGAAGCCGAGCCGCCGCCCGAGGCGCTTGCGGAACATGGCCGCGCCCACCTCGCTGTGACCGAAGAAGTGCACCTGTCCGTTCGGCTCGATGCGCCGGGTGCGCGGCTTGCCGATGTCGTGGAAGAGCGCGCCCCAGCGGACGGCGAGCCGCGGGACGCTCTGGCGCACGACCTGCTTTGTGTGCTTCCACACGTCCTTGTGGCGCCACTCCCCGTCGCCGAAGCCGACGAGGCCCGCCACCTCGGGGAGCCATGCGTTGAGGACGCCCATCGCCGCCAGGGCGTCGAGGCCGGGCTCCGGGTGCTTGCCGAGCAGTAGGCGATCGAGATGCGAGCGGAGCGTGGGGACGGGCACGGCGCGGAGCTCGGCGGGCGTGGGTACGGGCGGCGCCTCGCTCGCGAGGGCCGGGGCCGAGGCCACGTCCGCAGCCCAGCGGAGGGCCACGATCGCATGATCGAGGCCCGCATCGGACGCTTCTGATCCCATGGCTCGTTCGGTCATCGAAGGCTCGAAAGGGGGCGCAGGATAGAGAGGCGGACCCGATCGTGCAAGGCGGCTCCTCAGCAGCGGGTGCCCGGGTCGGGGGGATCGACGGTGCCGAAATCGCCGATGCGGAGGTCGTCGATCGTGCAGGTGCCGGACCCCGATTTGGTCACCGAGACGACGCCGATGCGGATGCGTGAGGTCGCGCCGAAGAAACCTCCCCGGAGCCGAACCCGCCGTCCAGGAACGCATTGCCCCCGGTGAGCGTGATGCGGGTGCGCGTCGACCACTCGCTCGGAGGCGCGCCACGCCCGACGAGCGTGTCCGTTCGTCCGGTGGGTGTACCCGTCGAGTCGACCTCCACGATGCCCACGGACACCGTCAGGGAGCCGCCCGAATCGCATCGCGCGAGCAGCAGGGCCTGCATCGAGTCGAACAGGAGGGTGGCGTCGATCGGCGCGTCGGCGGCCGGGCCGCGCACGCTCACCCCGCTTCCGCGCAACGCGATGCCGTGCTCACCCGGCAGGGCGGTGTCCACGTAGGCGGCCTGCCCGGACGTCCCCGACGCCTGGGTCCAGCCACAGGGAAGGTCGCCGCACTGCGTCTCGAAGCTGTCGGCGTAGGCGGGCGGCCCGCTGGGCGACGGCGTCGGACCGCAGGCGAGGAGCGCGAGCACGGACGAGAGCAAGACCCGCGATGGCTTCACCGGCGGACCTCCACGCCGAGCGATGCCTGGAAGCCTCCCATCCGCAGGTCCAGGGCGAAGGCGTCGACGTCGTGGAAGTCGAACCAGCTGTAACCGGCCCGCACGAATGCGCGCGCGGGGTCGGCGATGCGGAACCCGAACAGGAGGCCGCCGTAGAGACGGGGCGCGACGGCCACGTCGGTGACTCCGTCCAGCCGAAGGCCGGCGAAGCCGAGGCCCCCGCCGACGCGGGCGCCGAGCTCGATGCTGGAGGCTGCACGGCGAACCGCACTTCCGCGAGGGCCATCAGGTCCGGCGCGTAGGCCGCCGCGGAGGGTGCGTTGTTGCGCAGCCAGTCACGGGCGCGGAAGCTGGCCTGCCCCCCGACCCAGAGCCACCTCAGGATGCGGAAGACTGCGCCGATGCTGCCGCCCCACAGCCGCGGCGACGCGCCGAACCCGTGGGTCTCGAGGATGGTGTCGAAGTCCGTCTTCTCGGTGGCGCCGAGCATGAGCGCGATGTCCATCGCCATGGTCGAGGTGTCGAGGAGCGATGGGGGCTCGGGTGTCGCTGGCGCTGGCGGGCGGACGGCGGCCATCGCGAAGTCTGCGGGCGCCGCCAGGGGACCGTAGGGACCCGGCACGCGCGGCCCTGCGCTCTGTTCTTGCGTCGTGCCTGCCGCCGCGGGTCCGAAGGCGGGAACCTGGGCGGCTGCCGGCAGGGCCACAGCCCAGGCAAGCGTGAGGGCGCAGGCGGAAGCGGGGAGGGCGACGCGCACGGGTGCGATGGTATCCGACGTGCCCATCGAACCGGAAGCCCGTCGCGCTGCAGCCCCCTACCTCGCTCGCCCCGCCGCCAGCACCGCGTCCTGCAGCTGCACCGGGTCGACGGGCTTGTCGAGGGTGGGGTTGTCGATCCGCTGGAGAAAGACACGGGCCCGCTCGGTGAAGGCGCCTCCCGAGATGAAGACCGTACGGCGTGCGAGATCGGGCCGGTTCTCGACGAGGAAGGCGTGCAGCTCTTCCCCGGACACCTCCGCCATCATCAGGTCACACAGCACGACGTCGACGAGGAGGCCCCCCTCGAGGACCGCACGTGCCTCCGCGCCCGAGCCCACGATCGTCACGTCGTGCTGCGCACAGAGCATGTCGCGGAGCGTGGCGGCGACCTCTCGGTCGTCATCCACGACGAGCACGCGCAGACGGGGCAAAGGGGCCGCGGGGACGGCCGAAGGCACGTCCTCGTCGCTCGGCCGACGCTCGGGCGCGCGGGGCAGGCGTACTGAAAAGCAGGCGCCGCGTTCGACCGTGCCGTCGAAGTCCACCGAGCCGCCATGAGACTCGACGATCGCGCGGCACACGGCGAGGCCGAGCCCCGATCCCACGCCGGCGGGCTTGGTGGTGAAGAAGGGATTGAAGAGGCGGGAACGGTGTTCGGGCGCGACGCCGGGGCCCGTGTCCTGCACCTCGACCACGACCTGATCGCCGTCGAGGCGGGTGCGAATGCGGATCTCGTGGTCCTTCGCGGACCCCTCGCCGATGGCCTGCGCGGCGTTGATCAGGAGGTTCAGGAAGACCTGTGACAAGCGACCCTGGCTGGCGAGCACCGGCGGGACCACGCCGAGCTCGCGGACGATCCGAGCGCGGTACTTGAATCTCGTGGCCCGCGACGTTCAGGGCCGTGTCGATGGCTTCGCGCACGTCCACGGGGTGGCGACGGTCGTCCTCCACACGCGAGAGGGTCCTGAGGTCGCGCACGATGTCGCGCACGCGACGGGCTCCCTCCGTGGCGCTCTCGGCACGCTCCGAGAGCGTGGCGATGTCCACGGCCGCGTCTTCGCCCTTCGCCAGGTGCCCGAGCGCGCGCGCCAGCTCACGGAGATGGAAGAGCACGTAGGTCAGGGGGTTGTTGATCTCGTGGGCGACGCCTGCCGCCAGCGAGCCGACGGCCGCGAGCCGGTCGGTCTCGGCCAGGCGCGCTTGAAGACGGTGCCGGTCCGTCAGGTCGCGCAAGATCGCCTGCATCGAGCCGTCCTCGTAGGCGCGGGTGCTCATCTCGACGACCAGAGTGGAGCCGTCGGCGCGCAACAGGCGCCGCTCGCAGAGCAGCGTCTTCCCCTGGCGCAACAGATCGAGGGGCGGGGGGCGATCGCTCAGCTCGTCCTTGGGGACCAGCTGTGTGAGATGCATTCCGATGAGCTGGTCGCGCGGGTAGCCGAGGAGCTCACAGGCCCGCGCGTTGGCGGTGGTGTAGTAGCCCTTCGGATCGGTGATCAGGATCCCGTCCGAGGCCTGGTCGAGCAGCATGCGGAAGCGTGACTCGCTCGCCTCCCGCACCGCCGTCGCTTGTCCGAGGCCCGTGAGGGAGTCGTGGAGCTCACCGATGACCCGCTCGCTCGGTTCACCCTCGGCAAGCCGTTCGCGGGCCCGACGCAGCACGCCGTCGAGCCGTTCGCGAAGCGAGGTGGGGGGCGAGAGGTCGTGGGAGGTCATGACACGGGCCGGCCCATGGGGTAGCCCGTATCGTAGTACGACAACTCACAACTTGTACACCGCCGAGAGCAACCGGTCGTTCTCGGCGGGCGTCCCCACGGTGATGCGGACGTGGGCATCGAGGGGGGGGCCATGGCCGGCGAATCCGCGGACGGCGATCCCGTCGGCGCGCAATCGGGGGACCAGGGCTCCTGCGCCGCCGTCGGTCTCGTCGACCCGAACCAGGACGAAGTTGGCGACCGAGGGGTGGGGGGAGAGCCGCGGGTGCGCCGCGAGCGCGTCCGTGAGCCGCTCGCGTTCCCGGACGATGTCGGTGATGCGCGCCTCGAGGAGCGGGGCGAGCTCGGTCAGGGCGAGGTAGCCTACCTCCTGGGAGAGGGCGTTCAGGTTGAAGGGCGGGCGCACCTTGTCGACCTCCGCCGCGAGACCGGGGTGGAGGCGTGCCCAGCCGATGCGCGCGCCCGCGAGGCCGACCTTCGACAGGGTGCCCAGGGCGGCCACGTGCTCGTGCCGGTCGCACAGCGCTGCCCGCGACCGTCCCGCGAAGGGGGCGTAGGCCTCGTCGATCACGACCAGGGTCTCGCCGCGCGCCGCGTCGATGAGGGCGTCGACGGCCTCGTCTGCGAAGGCGTTGCCCGTCGGGTTGTTGGGCGAAGCGAGGAACAGGAGGCTCGGCCGATGGCGCGCCATGGCGTCGCGCATCGCGTCCACGTCGAGGCCGAAGCCCTCCGCGAGCGGCACCTCCACCGGCTCGAGGCCGTGGGCGAGGGCGGCGATGCGGTACATCACGAAGGTCGGCGACGGCATCAGCACGACCGCGCGCTGTCGTCCCGGCCGGGGGCGCGCGAAGGTCGAGATTAGGAGCGCGATGACCTCGTCGGAGCCGGCGCCGAGGACGAGCTGCTTCGGGGCGGCCGCCGACGCGGGCGGTGAGGGCCGTCCGGAGGGCGTCGGCCCGTGGATCGGGATAGCGGTGGAGGGGCACGCGCGCGAGGCGCTCGACGAGCCGCGCGTGCGCTTCCTCGGGGAGGGGCCAGGGGCTCTCGTTTGCGTCCAACTTCACCGGAGCGGGCTCGGCCGGCACCGTGTAGGCGCGCAGGGCCGCCACCGTCTCCGTCACGATCTCGGGCAGCGGCAATCCGCTCATCGAGAGGCGCCCTGAGACAAGTCGGAGGGCATGGGGGGCTCGGGGCTGCTCGGCTGCTGCGCCTGCTCGGAGTGAACGGGGCCGGCGCTCGGCGTCCCCGCTCGCGCGCGCCCGTGCGCATCGAGGTCGCTCGGGTAGAGGCCGAGGTAGGCCTCGGCGATCCGCTTCGGGACCGGGTGGCCGTCAGGCCCACCAAGCTTGACCAGATGGTTGCCCGAGACCCACATCAGCCAGCGGTCGCCTCCGCCGTCGAGGTGCCACACCTCGTTGCCCGACACCTCATCCACGTGCACGTGATAGGTGCCGAGCTGGAGAAGCTCGTCGTGCACCTCGGCCGTGAGCGAACGGGCGTGCCGGTAGACCGTAACGAAGGCGGTGGCGAAGACGATCGCGCGCCCGTGGCGCCGTACGTAGAAGGCGGTGTGGCCGACGGCCTCGTCGCCAGATACCGGGAACTCCACGTCGAGCACTTCCTGGTATCGGCGGTAGGCGTAGTCGCCGATGTCGTGCTCGAGCACGAAGCGTCGCGGGATCGACGCGCCACACCCCGTAGTCTGCAGGGCGAAAAGAGCCGTGGCGGCGCAGAGGAGACGGAAGAAGCGACCGGGCGGCACGAGCGCCACGTTAGGCGTCCATGCCGCCCGGTTCAAGGGCTGTCGAATGTGGGCAGGAGATAGTTAGGGCGTGCTCCCGCCGGCGTGGGCGGCACCGCCGGCAGCGGCGGCATGGTGGTGGGCGTGATGATGGGTGGCCCCGTGGGTCCCGGCAGCGTTCGCCGGGGCGTGGTGGGCGTGGTGGGCAGCCGGATGGGCGGCCGCGTGGTGGGCTGCGGCCGCGTGGTGGGCTGCGGCCGTGTGGTGGGCTGCGTGCATCGAGTTGGTCGCCGCGGCGTGGTGCCCTGCGGCATGGTGGGCCGCGTGATGATGGGCCGCGTGGTGGCTCGCGGGAGCGGCCGAGCCGGCAGCCGGGGCGGCTTGCGCCGAAGCGATCGCTCCGGGGACGAAAACCATGGCTGCAATCACAAACGCTTGGATGACGGTCTTCATGATGTTGGGGTCCTTTCGGGCGGCTGCTGGGCCGCGTCGGTCAAGAAGTACTCTACTGCGGTGCGAAGGTCGTCGATATCAAACGGCTTATCGAAGATCGCTACCGCGCCGAGACGGTGGGCTCGCTGGTGCGTTTCCTCGTCGCCGAAGGCCGTGATGACAATCAGAGGAGGTAGCGCGCGGGTCGCGCGGGCGCGCTCGATGGTCTCGAGGCCGCTCAGGCCCGGCATCCGCACGTCCGAGACCAGGAGGTCGAAGCCGAGGTCGGTGCCCTCGCGGACCGCCGTCAGCTGGTCCAGAAGCTGCACGCCGCTCGCTGCCTCGACGACCTCGAAGCCATCGCGTCTGAGGACGGACGCCAGGAGCCGGCGCATCTCGGACTGGTCTTCGGCGACCAGGATGCGCGGGACCTTCGGGGCGCCATCGGCTGGGGGACGGGTAGGCATGCGGGAGCCTTGGCGGCCCATATGCAGCCCTCGTGCCACGTAGCGGGGACCGGAAAACCGCGCTGGAACAGGGCACAAACACCCGGATGGGAGGGGCATCCCTCGTGGCGTTTCGCCCCCCTGGGGCGAGATGCCCCGGCACCTGTGCGGCCTTGCACACCCACGTGTGGCGACGCACGTGGGCCTTCCGTGGCTGGCTCACGGAGCCACTGGCGCCCGTAGCGATTCTGAGCCCGGGGGGACCGGATGGTCCTCGAAGGCGCACTCTCGCTGGCTTGCCCCAGGTGCTCATCATGGAAACCACCCGATCGGCGCGCTAGTCGACCTCGCCCCACCGCTCCAGCTTGCGGTAGAGGGTCTTGCGGTCGAGGCCCAGGGTCCGGGCCGCCACGGTTCGATTGCCTCTGCTGGCTTCGAGCACGCGCAGGATGTAGCGCCGCTCGATCTCCTCGAGCGGTAGCAGCTCGCTCGGATCGTCGGCGGTGAGCACCACTCGCGCGGGTGCGTGCGTCCGGATCTTGTCCGGTAGATCGTCGGCGGTGATGGAATCGAAACGGGCGAGAGCCACGGCCCTGTGAACCACGTTCTCCAGCTCGCGCACATTGCCCGGCCATTGCCACGAAAGAAGCCTCTCGGCGGCCTCCGGAGCAAAGCCCCGCACCTTCCGACCCGAGGTCGCGACGGCGCGCTCCAGGAAGTGCTGGGCCAGGAGCAGGACATCGTTGCCACGCGCCTTGAGCGGCGGGATGGGGATCTCGATCACGTGCACGCGGAAGTACAGGTCTTCGCGGAAGCGCCCCTCTTCGACGGCAGCCTCCAGGTCGCGATTGGTGGCCGCGATGACGCGTACGTCGAAGGGCACCTCCTTGTCCCCGCCAACCGGACGCACGGTGCGCTCCTGGAGAACACGCAGCAGCTTTGCCTGCATTCCGGGCGGCATCTCGCCGATCTCGTCGAGGAAGAGGGTGCCGCCGTTGGCTTCCAGCATCAGGCCTGCGCGCGGTGCCCGGGCATCGGTGAAGGCCCCCCGCGTGTGGCCGAAGAGCTCGCTCTCCAGCAGGGTCTCGGGCAGGGCCGCGCAGTTGATGGCGACGAAGGGGCCCCCGCTGCGGCGACCCCTTCGGTGGAGCGCCCGCGCCACCAGCTCCTTGCCAGTGCCGCTCTCGCCGGTGATGAGCACCGTCGCGTCGGAATCGGTGATGCGCTCGAGCAGGTCGTACATCTTGCGCATGGCGGGGCTCGTCCCGATCAGCTCGTCGAAGCTGCGGGTTCGCGTCACCACTTCGCGCAGTCGCCGTACCTCGTCGCGCAGCTGCCGGTTCTGCACCGCGCGCTCGAGGGCGTGCGCCATCACCTCCATCTCGAAGGGCTTCATGATGAAGTCGTAGGCGCCCGCCCGGATCGCCGCGATGGCGGAGTCCATGCTGCCGAAGGCCGTGACCACGACCACCGGCAGGCCGGGCCGAATGGCGGCGGTGCGTTCGCAGACCTCGATGCCGCTCATGGATCTGCAGGTTCAGGTCGGTCACGAGCACATCGAAGTCCTCGGTGCCGACGAGCTCGACCGCCTCGTCGCCCGTGCCCACCGAGCGGACCTCGAAACCCTTGCGGCGGAGCCCGCTCTCGAGCAGGTCGCGCATGGCTGCGTCGTCATCGACGACCAGGATCCGTCCCGTCATGCCGTGCCTCGTCCTTCGGGCGGCAAGTGTACGGCGAAGCGCGTGCCGGCGCCCGGGGTGCTCTCGACCGAGATCCACCCCCCGTGCTCCCGGACGATGCCGAAGGCGACTGAGAGGCCGAGACCGGTACCGGCCCCCACGTCCTTGGTCGTGAAGAACGGCTCGAAGACGTGATCGATGACGTCCGCGGGAATGCCCTCGCCGTCGTCCTCGATCGTGATCCGGAGGAAGTCGCCCTCGGGGCCGCCCGGATCGGGCGGCGGCAGGGCGTGCTCGGGCTCGATCGCGACCCGTACCGAGCCGCCGTCGGGCTGTGCGTGGATCGCGTTGACGAGCAGGTTGGTCAGCACTTGCTCGATCTGTGCCGCGTCCACGTTCGCGGCCACGGGGCCTCGGGTCGTGCGTCGTAGCTCGACGCTGCGCTTGGTCGCGAGCGGCTCGAGGAGCTGGATCGTCCGGTCGACCAGCGCACCCAGGTCCTGGTCTGCCTTGCGCGGGGACCTGCGCCGGGCGAAGTCGAGCAGCTGCCGGATGATGCGTGTCATGCGGTCGGCCTGCTCGGCGATGATGCGAGCGTCGTCGCACGCTTCCTGATCGACCGACTCCCCGCGCTCGATCATCTTGGCGCGGGCGCTCACGACGTTGAGCGGCGTGCCGAGCTCGTGGGCGAGCCCCGAAGCGAGCTTGCCGACGGTGGTCAGGCGGTTGGCGTGCCGGAGCTGCTCGACGGTGGCGAGCCTGGCGGAGGTCTCTTCGCGGATGCGGGTCTGGGCGGCCTCCAGCCGCTCGCACATGCGGTTCATCTCTTCGGCCAGGTCGCCCACCTCGTCCCTCTGCCGGAGCTTCAAGGGGCCCGTGAGGTCACCCTGACCGACCCGGCGCGCCTTGTCCGCCAGGGTGTGCATCGAGCGGCCGACGAAGTACCAGCCGAAAAGGGCGATGAGGCCCGCACAGACGACGATCGTCACGAGCGTCGTGGTTGCCGTCCGGAGGATCGTGGTGTCGAGGTAAGCCCGCTCGTCGGCCAGGGACTCGGCCAGCTCGATGGCGGTGGGCCGCCCGCCCTGGAGGTCCACGGGGACATAGGTCACCAGGAATCGCCGGTCCCTCTTCCCCACGATCCGCGACACGATCTGGCCATGCATCGTCTCGCGAAGCTGGTCGAACGGCACCCGGGGCCTCGCCTCTACCGGACCGTTGCCGTCCAGGGCGACCCAGCGGATCTCGACCTCGTCCTCGTGCAGGTTGGCGTGGTCGAGGATCCCGATGGCCCGGTCGGTGCCGCTCTGCCGCGCGACCAGGGACACGGCCGGCCCGAGGGCCCGACCGATGGCGGCGTGATCGCGCGCCATGTCCTGTTGGAAAAGGTTCGCCTCGCGGCGAAAGCGGAGATAGCCGTGAACGCTGAGGACGAGGGTGACGCCGACGATGAGGGCGCCGATGAGCTTGCGGGTGAGCCTCATATGCGGCGGCCGGCTCGAACACGCGGCGTCGCCTCCGAATCAACGCACCGCCGCGCAGCGTTGTTCCCGTCTTGGAGGGCGTCAGAGCCCGTAGAGAGGGCCGAACTTGCCACGCAGATAGGCGGCGTAGGGCTCGATGCCGAGGGGCTTGCCCGTGGCACGCTCGACCAGCGCGGAGGGCTCGAAGCGCGCCCCGTGGCACCAGAGGTTGTCCCGCAGCCACTCCCGGAGCGGGGATACGTCGCCCTGGGCCATGCGCGCTTCGATCTCGGGGTGGGCGCGCGACGCCGCCTCGAAGAACTGGGCGCTCATCACGTTGCCGAGGGTATAGCCCTGGAAGGAGCCGCCGATGGTGGTGCAGTACCAGTGCACGTCTTGCAGGACGCCCTCCCGGTCGTTCGAGGGCCGTACGCCCAGGTCGGCCTGGTAGCGGGCGTTCCAGGCCTCGGGCAGGTCCTTCGGGGCCAACTTGCCCTCGAGCAGCGCCAGCTCGAGATCGACGCGGATCATGACGTGCAGGTTGTAGGTCACCTCGTCGGCGTCGACGCGGATGAGGGACGGGGCGACGCGATTGATCGCGCGGTAGAAGGCATCGAGGGGCACGTCGCCAAGCTGGGCGGGGAAGCGCTTCTGTACGGTCGAGTAGAGGTGGTCCCAGAAGGGGCGGCTGCGCCCGACCAGGTTCTCCCAGAGCCGCGACTGGCTCTCGTGGACGCCCGCCGAGACACCGTGCCCGAGGGGCGAGCCGTCGTACGCCGTGTCGATGTTCTGCTCGTAGAGGGCGTGGCCGGCCTCGTGCACGGTGCTGAAGAAGGCGTCGCCGAGATCGTTGTCCTGCACGCGGGTGGTGATGCGGACGTCGCCCCCCGACAGGCGCGTCATGAAGGGGTGATGGGTCAGGTCCTGGCGGCCGCGCTCGAAGTCGTAGCCGAGTGAGGAGACGACCTCGCGGCCGAGGTCGAGCTGCGCCGACTCGTCGTAGAGAAGGTGCAGGAAGGCGTCGTCGGGTGCGGGCCGTTCGGCGATGGCCCGCGCGAGGGGGACGAGCACTTCGCGGAGGTCTGCGAAGAGGTGGCGGACAGTGGCCGCGGTCGTCCCCGGGTCGCTCACGTCCATCAGGGCATCGGCCGGGTGATCGTGCTCGGGGAAGAAGCCGGCCCACTGCCTGCTCATCTCGACGGTCTTCTCGAGGAAGGGCACCATGCTGGCGAAGTCGTCGGCGGGGCGCGCCTTGGTCCAAGCCACGTAGGCCGCCGATGTGTGCTCGGCGAGGGCGGCCACGAAGTCGCCGGGTAGCCGGGCCGCGCGGGCGTGCTCGCGTCGCGCCAGGCGGATCAGGGCGCGGTCGGCGGCGTCCTCGGGCAGCGAGTCCTCGAGGGGTCGGAGGGCTTCGAGCAGCGCACCGAGGGCCGGGTCGGTGCGCAGGCCGTGGGCGAGGCGGCTCAGGGTGGCGAGCTGCCGCCCGCGTCCGCCGCTGCCGCCGGTCGGCATGTACGTGTTCTGGTCCCATTCGAGCACGGCCGCGGCGGATTCGACGTCGTCGATCTCGCGGAGCCGGGCGCGAAGCGCGTCGAGGCGATCGTCCATGGTCGAAGGGCTTGGCACGAACCAGGCCCCGAGGGCAAGCCGTGGATGGGCGTCTTCTTCCTGGACGGCCCCGGGGGAGGCACGCCCGGCCGGGGGGTCGGCGGCGTGGTGGAGCGGGGGTTCCGGGCGGTCTTCCCCGGGAGGACTACGGCGGGGGTGGGCGGGTGGTCATGACAAAGCCCGAGCCGAGAGCCCCGCTACATGATGGTGCTGCAATAGACGCCCGGCATGAGCGCACGGTTGTTGTCTTCGTTGCACTCGCCGGCGGCTTGGTCGGGGTCGGCGACGATGGTGATGTCGACGCCGGGGGCATGGTCGGCGCGCCCGGCCAGTCGCAGCTCACCTGCGCGCACTCGCCGAGGTCGAGCACGGTGGTGGTCATGGCCTCGCACAGGAGCGTGCCGCCCGCGTCGGGGTCGCCGTCGTAGAAGCCCACCGCCATGCCGGGGCCGACGGGCTGGCTGCCACGGTTGCAGACGTGGGCCGTCAGGTGG
This sequence comes from uncultured delta proteobacterium, assembly GCA_963830115.1. Classification (GTDB taxonomy): domain Bacteria; phylum Myxococcota_A; class Polyangia; order Polyangiales; family CAWHLB01; genus CAWHLB01. The sequence continues at coordinate 121,600 of CAWHLB010000037.1, read as the reverse complement.
GCGGTCCCGTCCGCATCGCAGCTCACCGGGTCGCCGCGCGAGGTCAGGTCGGGGGCGGCGCCGGGGATGGCGCTGCCCTGCACGTTCTCCCGGAAGTTGTTGAGCCCCGCCGTCGACCAGTTGTCCATCATGGCCGAGGTCTGGGGGATCGTGCCGTCGTCGTTCACGTTGGTGACGAAGTAGGCGTGCTGGTTCCAGATCATCCGGGAGCGCACCCAGCGGTCGGCGGTGTCGTGGTAGACGCGGATGCCGCGGATGCCATGGGGGTGTCCAGAGCGGCACGTGTTGCCCGTGCCCGGCGTGCCGGCGGGCGGCGCAGCGCACACGAGGCCGTCGCAGCCCGCGCCGGTGCAGCAGTCGGCATCGGTGGTGCAACGGCACAGCCCCATGTCGCAGGTGCCTGACAGGCAGTCGCTGTCGTCGGCGCAGTGCAGGCCGGCGAAGATCGGGTCGAGGCCGCCCGGGTCCAGGTTGTTACACGTCACCCCCTGGTCTCCGGTGCCGCAGTTGAAGTTGTTGCCGATGACGATCTCGGCGTTGAAGTCCCCGTCCACGTCGGCGATGACCGGGTTCTCGTACCAGGTGCACGACGAGCGGAGCTGAGAGAAGAGCACGTCGCCGGTGGTGCCGTCGTAGACGCGCAGGAAGCACTCGTCGCCGTAGACCGCTTCGGCTTTCCCGTCTCCTTCGAAGTCGAACACGCTCGAGCCGGTCACGTTGCTCGAGAGGTCTTGAGAGGGTTGGGCCCACAAGATGCCGTCGGTGCGCCCGCTCCCGCACGTGCCGACGGGGCTGTCGGTGCAATCGAGGTCGAAGACCGTGTAGTCGCTCCCGCCCGCGCTGGCGAACTCGGGCCGGCCGTCTCCGTCGAAGTCGGCGATGGTGGGCGGGCCGCCGCTGCCGCCGCCGGGAAGGGCCACCGGGCCGAAGACCGTCGTCCCGTCGAGGGTCTGCACGCGCGCCATCCCGGCGCTGATCACCGCGACCTCCGGTGTGCTCGGCGGCCAGCCCATGGCGCCCGGAAAGTCACCGAAGTCGGCGATGGCGACCCGTCCCTGGGCCGTGCCACCCATCGACCAGGGCGCGGGCGCCCACTTGTGCATCGTCGGGTCCCACTCGTAGGCACCGGCACCGGTGATGAGGTCCGCCCGGCCGTTGCCGTCCACGTCCGCGACCACGTCGAAGAGGCCGGCGCTGTGATTGGGAAACTCGCCGAGGGAGTCGTCGAGGAGCCTGCCCGTGTGGTCGAACACCATGCCCTCGCGAAGCACCTCGGGGACGCCGTCGTCGTCCAGATCGACGATGGTCGGGCCGGCCCAGCCGCCGCCCGTCGGGTTGTAGGGCGTGACCCCGTCGGTGTCGGTCGAGTGCCAGAGGACAGCCCACGCGTGGGCGGTCTCGTCCCAGTGGAAGGCGACCAGGCCGCCACCCGCCTGGTAGTCGACGATGTCGGGGCGCCCGTCGCCATCCAGGTCGCCGATGGCGGGCGGCGACGAGGCACTGACGAGCTGCAAGGAGCCGAGCTCCCACTGCTGTGTGCACGTCGCCCCGTCGAGGATGCGGATGACGCCGTCCGGCTCCTCCGAGCCCCCGTCGTTGGCCTCGTGGAAGACGCCGACGATCGAAGGGTGGGGCGGGTCGTCCGGCGCACGGTCGATGCGGAAGTCGGCGACCATGGGGGTCGGCAGGACGTTCAGGTTGTTGGGGAAGGGGTCGCCTGCCGGGGCGCTCGAGAACTCGCACTGCACCGCCGGCTGGAAGGCGCCGGGCGGGATGACGCGCGTGCAGGTGGGCGCCATGGTCCGGCCGGGGGGCGGGCCGTAGGGAACGCAGAGACCCGCCGACATGTCGCAGTAGGAGTCGTTTTCGCAGTCGTCGTCGCTCGCGCACGGGGCCTGCGCGACGCACATGTCGCCGACGCACAGGGAGCCCGGATCGCAGCAGGTCCCCGAGCAGGGGGCGCGGCAGCCCCCGTCGCCCGTGGCGGCGTCCGGGGTCACGCCCGCATCGGGGCCGGCGATGCAGCGGCCATCGACGCACATCCGGCCGCCGGTGCAGTCGGTGCTCGTCATGCACGTGCTGCCCGTGACGGTCCCGCTGCCACAGTCGCAGCCCGTTACCGGGAGCAGGAGCGAGACGCCCCAGAGCAAGAGCCAGGCGCGGGACGACGGCGAGGCGAACGCACGGGGCATCTGCTCATCCTAACGCAAGAAGCCCCTTCGTGTCCGCGGTGCGGGGCGACGAAACCACGAATCACGCGGAGGGCACCCTCGCGGCGGTGGATTGAGCCGAGGCCGGATGCGCCCGGTCAATGAAGGAGCGCTTCGCCGCGCTCGGTCGCACGCCGGATGGCGGCGTGGACGGCCGGAACGTCGCGGGCGGTGGGACGGGCGTCGAGGTAGGCGTGCAGGTCCTCGATCGCCGCCTCGCGCCCGCCGAGGGCGAGCACGTGAAGGCCCCGGTCGCGGCGGTGCTCGGGGGCCTGGGTCAGATCGACCAGGCGATCGCAGGCGACGAGGGCGCTCGCGTGGTCGCCGCGTCGCTCGTGGGCGTGCTTGAGGTTGGCCAGCATGCGGACCGCCATGGCATGCGTGTCGACTGGCTCGAGGAAGGACGGGTGCATGCGCGAGGGGTCGCCGACGTAACGCCGCGTGAGCACCGACAGGTCTTCGGGGCACAGGATGCGTCCGCGGGTGAAGGGGTCGACGTAGACGCCCCGCGCCCCTCCGACGCGTGCCAGGAAGTGGCCGGGGAACCCGATCCCGTCCGCCACGGTTTCCGCCCGGCGCGCGATCGAGAGCAGGACGACGGCGAGGCTGATGGGGATGCCGGTGCGACGCCCGACGACCTGATCGAGGTAGCTGTTGCGCGGATCGTAGTACTGGTCGGTGTTACCGCGGAAGCCGAGCACGCCGTAGAGATGGTCGCCCAGGATGAGCGCCTGCTCTTCGGGTGAGGGCGCGCGACGCAGGCGATGGACGACGGGGGCGGCGATGCGATCGAGCTCGGCCAGGCAAGCGGCCACGTCCACGTCGGGCTGGAAGTCGCGGACGATGAGGAGGGCAGCGAGGTCGACCGGCGCGTCGGGTCGTGCACACAGCTCGGCGAGCGTGAGTGCATCCACCTCGATGGTTGGCGCGACCTCGGACATGTCCCTCCCTAGGTCCCCCTCGTCACGGCGGACTCGACAAAGTGGACCGAACCGGAGGCCGCGTCCAGGCGAACGGGTGCACCGAGGGGCAGCTCCAGGTTGTCGTCGACATGTCCCGCACCGAGCCCGGTGAGCACCGGGACACCGAGATCGCCGAGCCGATCGGCGAGCACATCGTCCACCTCGACGCCGTCGGCGCCCGCGCGCGCATCGGTGAACGCGCCGCAGAGCACGCCGGCGACACGCTCGAGCCAGCCCGCCTGCCGCAGCGTCGTCAGCATGCGATCGACGCGGTAGGGGCGCTCGCCCACGTCTTCGAGCAAGAGCACCGACCCCTCAATCGGCGGCGCGTGGGGCGTACCGGCGAGGGCGGCGAGCACGGCCAGATTGCCGCCGACCAGGGGGCCTTCCGCCTCGCCACGCGCGATCGCGCGCAAGCCCGTCTGCGTCGGGGGCAGCGCGCCTTCGACCGCGGCGATCCATCGCGCGACGAGCGGCTCGTCGGCCCGTCCGATGGCCGCGACCATCGGCCCGTGGATTAATCGCACGCCCGCCCGGGCCCACGCCGCGTGCAAGGCCGTCACGTCGCTGAAGCCCACGAGTAGCTTGCATGCATGCGCGATGGCGTCGACGTCGAGGGCGTCGAGCAATCGGGTCGCGCCGTAGCCGCCGCGGGCAGGGACGATGGCGCGGACTTCCGGGTCCTCGATGGCCCGACGGAGCTCCACGAGGCGCCGGCGGTCATCGCCCGCGAGGAATCCCCTGCGATCGAAGAGCCCAGGTCCATATCGGAGCTGGTAACGATCGCGCAGCCGCGCGGCGCCGCGTTCGAATTCGTCCCGATCGAAGGGGCTCGACGGGGCCACGACGGCGACGACGTCACCGGGACGCAGCGCCGGCGGAGCCACCGCGGGTCCGGGCGATCGGGCGCGTGGCGTGTCGATCATCCGATTCGTGCCTCCGTGGATGCAGGCGCGCTCCGCGGGCGTACGATCGGGGGGTGGAGCACGTCATCGAGTTCTTGCGTCAGGGGGAGACCCCGCTCGCGTACGTGGTGCTCTTCCTGGCGGCGGGCCTCGAGTATGTGTTCCCCCCGCTGCCCGGCGACGCCATCACCCTTCTCGGTGTCTTCCTCGCGATCACGGCCGGCTACCGCGGCCTGCTCGTCTACCTGGCCGTCACGGCCGGTGCGATCGCCGGCGGCCTCGTCGCGTGGGCCTTCGGGCGCTGGTTGGGCAGGGCGGAGGACCGTTGGCCGCGGTTCATGCGAAGGCCGCGCATCCGCGCCTCGATCCACACGCTCTGCGAGCGCTTCGACCGGCATGGGGCCGCCTACCTCGCGATCAACCGGTTCGTCCCCGCCTTCCGCGCGTTCTTCTTCGTCACGGCGGGCATGACGCGCATGCATCCGGCGAAGGTGGCGCTCTTCGGCGGGATCTCGGCGGCTGCGTGGAATGGCCTCATCTTCGCCGCCGGCTGGGCCCTCGGCAACAACTACGGCGCGCTCGCGCGCCTCGTCCACCAGTACACCTGGGGCGCCCTGGCCGTGATCGGGCTGGTCCTGCTCGTCCTCATCGCGCGCGCCCTCGTGCGACGCCGTCACGGCACCGAGCCGTGAGAGACCGGTGCCCGCGGACCCTCATCGCGCGTCCCACTCTTTGCCGTTCGGCTTCGCCTCATTTCGTCGCGTCGGATGTCTCGAGCGCTCGTCTCGGCGGCCATTCGCGCGGCGAGGGATCGCGGGATAGACTGCGCCATGACTGGGCTGGTTCGACTCGGCAAGAAGCCACCCGCGCCGCGCCCGTGTGGCGCGGACGCAAGCGCGTTTCTGCCCACCACGCGCGAGGAGATGGAGGCGCGCGGCTGGGACGAGCTCGACGTGCTCATCGTCAACGGCGACGCCTACGTCGACCACCCGGCGTTCGGCGGCGCGCTCATCGGGCGCTTCCTCGAGGGCCGCGGTTACCGGGTGGGCATGGTGAGCCAGCCGCGCTGGGACACGCCCGACGACGTCGCGCGCATGGGCAAGCCGCGCCTCTTCGTCGGCGTCACGGCGGGCAACCTCGACAGCATGCTCAACAAGCTGACGGCGCAGAAGAAGGTGCGCTCGGACGATCAGTACTCGCCCGGAGGCCGATCCGGCGCGCGCCCCAACCGCGCCTCCATCGTGTACTCCAACCTCTGCCGTCAGGCCTTCGGGCGCGACACGCCCATCGTCCTCGGCGGCATCGAGGCCTCCCTGCGGCGCATCGCGCACTACGACTACTGGAGCGACAGCGTGCGGCGCTCCGTCCTGCTCGACGCCAAGGCGGATCTGCTCGCCTTCGGCATGGCGGAGCGGCCCGTGTGGGAGGTCGCCGACCGCCTCGCGGCAGGCGAGCCTGTCGAGGCGCTGCGCGACGTCCGCGGCACGGCCCACGTGAGGCGCAAGGGCGACTGGGAGGCCTTGGCCCGGAGCACGAAGGTGCACGACGGCGAGGTCCTGTGGCTGCCGAGCTACGAAGAGGCGCGCGACGACACGGCGGCCTTCAGTCGCATGAGTGGCGCGTTTCAGCGCGAGACCAACCCGGGCAACGGTCGGCCCATGCTGCAGCCGCACGGCGTCGAGGCCGTGTACTTGAACCCGCCCGCGAAGCCGCTCGACACGGCGTTCATGGACGATCTCTACGATCTCCCCTTCGCGCGCGCCGCGCACCCGAGCTATGACGCGCCCATCCCGGCCTTCGAGACGGTGAAGCACAGCATCGTCACCATGCGTGGCTGCTTCGGCGGCTGCAGCTTCTGCTCGATCACGGAGCACGAGGGCCGGGTGATCCAGTCGCGGAGCGCCGAGAGCGTGCTGCGCGAGGTGCGCGCCCTGCGTCGCATGGACGATTTCCGCGGCGTGATCACGGACGTGGGCGGCCCGACCGCGAACATGTACCAGATGCGTTGCAAGGACGAGCGCATCGAGAGCGCGTGCCGTCGCCTGAGCTGCGTGCACCCCAAGGTGTGCGAGAACCTGGTCACGGATCATGCGCCGCTCGTGGCTCTGACCAAGGTGCGCCGCGCGGAGGGCGTGAAGAAGGCCTTCATCGCCTCGGGCGTGCGCTACGACCTGGCCGAGCTCAGCCCCGACTTCGTCGAGCAGCTCGCCACGCATCACACGGGTGGGCAGCTCTCGGTGGCGCCGGAGCACGTGGACGACGCCGTCCTCGACAAGATGAAGAAGCCTGGCGTCGAGTCCTACGAGCGCTTCCGCGGCATGTTCACGCGCGCGAGCGAGCAGAGCGGCAAGGACCAGCACCTCGTGCCCTACTACATCAGCGGTCACCCCGGCTCGACGCTGCGCTCGATGGTCGAGCTGGCACTCTACCTGAAGGCGCGCGGCCTCAAGCCACGGCAGGTGCAGGACTTCATCCCCACACCCATGTCGATGGCGACGAGCATGTACCACACGGGTCGCGACCCCTTCACGCAGGAGCCCGTCTACACGGCCAAGTCTCTGCGCGACAAGCGCAAGCAGAAGGCCCTGCTGCAGTACTGGGACGTCGCGCAGCACGACCTCGCGCGTGAGGCGCTGGTCGAGGCCGGGCGCCGGGATCTAATCGGCAGCAAGCCGCACTGTCTGGTACCGCCCGCCCGCGGCAAGGGCGCCCTTCCCATCCGCGAGCGCCAGCGCGGCGCAAAGAAGCCCGCCGCAGGTGGCCGTCGACGTTGAGCGCCCAGCGCCGAGTGGCCGACGCGGAGATCGGCGCGGCCGACCCCGAAGACGGTCAGTCGGCGGGGGTGCTCGTGAGCCGCGCGCGCAAGAGGTCGCGGTTCATGCGGCCGATCCACTCGACGCTGATCTCCTTCGGGCACGCCGCCTCGCACTCGCGGTGCAGGGTACAGCTGCCGAAACCCTCGGCGTCGTGCTGGGTCACCATGCGCTGGACGCGCCGCTTCCGCTCGGCCTGCCCCTGGGGCAGCGATGCGAGATGGCCGATCTTCGCGGCGAGGAAGAGGCTCGCCGAGGCGTTCGGGCAGGCTGCCACGCAGGCGCCGCAGCCGATGCATGCCGCCGCGTCGAAGGCCGCGTCGGCGTCCTTCTTGGGCACGGGCACCCCGCTGGCCTCGGGGGCGCTTCCGGTGCGCGCGGAGATGAAGCCGCCCACCTGGATGATGCGGTCGAAGGCGGAGCGGTCGACGACCAGGTCCTTGACGACCGGGAATGCGTCGGCGCGCCAGGGCTCGATCCGAGATCTCGTCGCCGTTCGAGAAATGGCGCATGTGGAGCTGGCACGCGGTCGTGGCGCGCTGGGGGCCGTGGGCGTAGCCGTTGATGACCATGCCGCACATGCCGCAGATGCCCTCGCGGCAGTCGTGGTCGAAGGCGATGGGCTCCTTGCCGTCCTCGATGAGCCGCTCGTTCACCACGTCGAGCATCTCGAGGAAGGACATGTGCTCGCTCACGTCCTCGGCCTTGTAGGTCTCGAACCTGCCGTCGTCGTTCGGCCCCTTCTGGCGCCAGACGTGCAAGGTGAGGTTCATCGGCTTGGCCATTACTCGTGCACCTTTCCGGTCGAGGCGCATGCGTGTCCACTTTGGGCCCTCGGACCCCAATTGAACACGCAGCTTGCCTTACTGATCACCGCGCTACTTGTAGCTACGCATACTCGGCTTCACGAACTCGAACTCGAGCTGCTCCTTGTGGAGCGTCGGGGCCGACACGTCGCCCGAGTACTCCCAGGCCGCCACGTACTGGAACGCGTCGTCGCGGCGCTTCGCCTCGTGCTGATCGGTCTGGTACTCCTCGCGGAAGTGACAGCCGCAGGACTCCTCGCGCGCCAGGGCGTCCCGGCACATGAGCTCGGCGAGCTCGAGGAAGTCCGCCACGCGGCCCGCGCGCTCGAGCACCTGGTTCAAGTCCTCGCCCGTTCCCGGCACCGCCACGTGCTGCCAGAAGTCCTCGCGCAGCTTCGGGATCTCCTCGAGCGCCTGCTTCAGGCCGTCGGCGGTGCGCGACATGCCGCAATGGTCCCAGATGATGTGGCCGAGGGCGCGGTGGTAATGCTCGGGCGGGTGCTGGGGCTCGGGCACGTTCATGAGCTTTTCGATGCGCGCCTCGACCGCCTTCACCGCCTCGACGACCGCCGGATGATCATCCGCGACCGCTTCGGGCTTCGCCGTCGCCAGGTAGTTGCCGAGGGTCATGGGCAGGACGAAGTAGCCGTCGGCCAGGCCCTGCATGAGCGCGCTCGCGCCGAGTCGGTTGGCCCCGTGGTCCGAGAAGTTCGCCTCGCCCCCGGCGAACAGGCCCTCGACGGTGGTCATCAGGTTGTAGTCCACCCAGAGGCCGCCCATCGTGTAGTGGCTGGCCGGGTAGATGCGCATGGGCGTCTCGTAGGGGTCGTCGCCCGTGATGCGCTCGTACATCTGGAAGAGGTTGCCGTAGCGCTCTTCGATCACGTGCTTGCCGAGGCGCGCGATCGGGTCCTTGAAGTCCAGGTAGACCCCGCGCCGCTGGCCGTTGATCTCCGGCCCCACGCCGAGCCCCTCGTCGCACACCTGCTTGGCGGCGCGGGAGGCGATGTCGCGTGGCACCAGGTTGCCGAACGCGGGGTAGCGCCGCTCGAGGTAGTAGTCCCGCTCGTCCTCGGGGATCTTGCGCGGGTCCTTGTCGCAGTCGTCCTTGCTCTTCGGTACCCACACGCGCCCGTCGTTGCGGAGCGACTCGCTCATGAGCGTGAGCTTCGACTGGTAGTCGCCGCTCTGGGGGATGCAGGTCGGGTGGATCTGCGTGTAGCAGGGGTTGGCGAACAGGGCGCCGCGCCGGTGCGCGCGCCAGATGGCGGTGCAGTTACTGCCCTTGGCGTTGGTCGAGAGGTAGAAGACGTTGGCGTAGCCGCCGGTGCACAGGAGCACGCAGTCGGCGACGTGCGTCGCGATCTCGCCCGTGATGAGATCGCGCGCCACGATGCCGCGCGCCTTGCCGTCGATGATGATGAGGTCGAGCATCTCGGTGCGCGGGAACATCTCGACCGTGCCCGCGTCGATCTGCTTCGACAGGGCCTGGTAGGCGCCGAGCAACAGCTGCTGCCCCGTCTGGCCGCGCGCGTAGAAGGTACGCGAGACCTGGGCGCCGCCGAAGGAACGGTTCGCCAGACCGCCGCCGTACTCGCGCGCGAAGGGCACGCCCTGGGCGACCGCCTGGTCGATGATGTTCTTGCTGATCTCGGCGAGGCGGTAGACGTTCGACTCACGGGCGCGGAAGTCGCCGCCCTTGATCGTGTCGTAGAAGAGCCGCCAGACGCTGTCGCCGTCGTTCGGGTAGTTCTTGGCGGAGTTGATCCCGCCCTGGGCCGCGATGGAGTGGGCGCGCCGCGGGCTGTCCTGGAAGCAGAAGCACTTGACGTTGTAACCGAGCTCACCGAGGGAGGCGGCGGCCGCACCACCCGCGAGACCGCTGCCGACCACGATGACGCGGTGCTTGCGCTTGTTCGCCGGCGAGACGAGCTTGATGTGGTTCTTGTGCTGGGTCCACCGTTGCGAGAGGTCGCCGGTGGGTTCGTTGGAACGCAGCTCCATCGTGCTACTCCGCGGGGTTCGCGCCTGGGTTCACGGGGTTCGCGCCTGGGTTCACGGGGTTCGCGCCTGGGTCCACGACGACGGTGTGGGCGGTCACCGTGCTCGGCTCCACCAGGCCGCTCATCACCGCCAGGGGGAACGACACGTTGCCGGCGGCGATGGCCACGGCGAAGGCGATGGCGAACGTGCGCCGCGCCCGCTCGTACTTCGGGTGCACCAGGCCCACCGACGAGAACATGGCGTAGACGCCGTGGAACAGGTGGAAGCCGAGGCAGAGGTTGCCGACGATGTAGAAGGCGGAGATCCACCAGACCTCGAAGCCGTGCACGACGTTGTCGAAGACGTCGCCCTCGACCATCGGGTAGGGCGCGCGATCGAAGGTCAGGTGGGCCAGGTGGTAGATGATGAACATGAACAGGATGGGCCCCGTCCAGTACATCGTGCGGGCCGCGTAGTTGGTGGCCCTGTCCTTGCGCCGCCGATAGGGCCGCGTGCGCGCGTCGGCGTTGCGCGACCACAGGGCGAAGGCCGAAGCGATGTGGGCCACGATCGCCCCCAGCAGCACGACGCGGGCGGTCCAGAGGATCTCCGGCGTGCGGTGCAGGAAGGCCGAGTAGGCGTTGTAGGGCCCGGCCCCTTCGTACAGCTGGAGGTTGCCCAGCATGTGGAAGAACACGAAACCGAAGAGGATCACGCCGGAAGCAGCCATGATGGCCTTCTGTCCGACGGTGGACTGGGTGAGCGTGAGGGCTCTCTGCATCGGCGTTCCCCTCGAAGGTTCTGGGGCCGGTTGCGCGCGGGGGTAGGGGCTGGCGTCTGGGACCTCGACGGCGCCCGTTTCGCGCGGCGGAGCTATACACCGCGCGGGCGCATAGGTTAAGGGTGGAGCCGCTCACGCCAGCGGGCCGGTTTTCGGCCGCCCGGCTGGGACCTCGCCGCGAAGAGCGCACGCGGGCTTCGTGGGCGCGGCCGAGCCGCTATGATGCGGGGCCGATGGCCGACCACACCGAGAGCACCGTTGATCTCCGACTGCGGGTCGTGGCCCTCAGCCTGGAGCCAACCCTGGCCCTCGCAAGGATCGCGGGGCTGCCCCTCGACGAGCTGCAGCAGACTGGTGGCCGACGGCTACTTCCGGGAGCTCCGGCTCCGCGGGCTGAGCCTCGAGCAGGTCGCCCGGCGCGTCGGCAAGAGCAAGCGCACCGTCGCGACTCTCGCGAAGCGCTCGCGTCAGAAGGGGAGGCTGCTCGACGAGAGCCGCCGGCTCGGGTGGCAGCGCCAGGTCGTGCGGGCCACTTCCCTCGCGCCGCGCACGGCGGAGGAGGTCCGGCGCGACGTGGTCGGCGTCGAGGACGCGCGCGTCGATGAGGAGCTCGAGCAGATGGTGGAGTCGGGGCTGCTCGAGCGGGACGCGGAAGGCCGCTACCGCCCGGCAGTCGTGCACGTGTCCTTCGCCCGCGACGACGTAGACGCCCGGCTCGAGTCGGTGCGCCACTTCCTGCAGACCGTCGCCCAGGTGCTCTACCGGCGCTTCTTCCGCCCGGACCCCGGCGTCGAGGCCTTTGCTCGCGTGCTGACGTTCTCGGCCACGTCCGAGGTCTTGACGGAGTGGCGCGAGCGCTTCTACGCGTCGCTCCGCGAGGACGTCATCGCCGTCGACGCCGCAGCGCCCGAGGCGAGCGATCAGGGCTCGGTGGTCTTCGCTGTCGTCACGACCCCGACGGACCTGGCGTGGCGCACCCGTGGCCGCTGAGCGGGAGTGTGCAACAAACTGCACCAATCCTTGCGCCGCGCGTGTTGTCCGGCATCGGGTCCTCCCGTATCTCGAAGGGATGCGATGCGCACCTCTCGCGGCCGCGGCCGTCCTGCTCCTCGGTGCAGGCTGCTCCAGCGCCTCCCACGATCCCTGCGGCGCCGGAGGCACCGCGTTCGACGCCGACATGGGCGCGGTCTGCGCGTACGCGGTCGTGGAGGGTGGCTTCCTGTGTCCGCCGGGAATGCCGGTCGGCTTCGATCTTCCCGGGGGCGGACGCATCTGCGCGCCCGCCGGGACCGGCCCCGGCGACCTACCGGCCGATGCCTGCCGCCACCTCGGCCAGATCGACTGCACGGGGGCGCGGCCCGTGGGCGCGGGGCTCGACGCGGGGGCGGGCATCGACGCGGGCACGCCCTCGCCCGAGGCGGGGCCCACGAGCGACGGAAGCCTTCCCCAACCGGACGCGGGCGGCATTCCACTGCTCGACGGCGGCGCGGGACCCTCCGCTTGCGACATGCTCGATTCGACGAGCTGGAGCGGGACCACGCCCTGGGGCGCGGTCGACGCCCAGGTCGAGGGGTTCGCGTCGAGCGATTGCGTCACCATCTCGCAGGCCTCGTTGACCCTCCGCACTGCCGGCGGCGACCAGCTCTCCCTCGCCTTCCCCTACCCCGTCACCACGACGGTCCTCGATGGCGGGGCGGTCGAGCGCAGCGTGGAGGGCACGTTCACACGCGACGTGAGCGTGACGTGGCAGCCGGCCGCGGGCGGGATGCTGACGACCACAGCGACCCTGCAGGTAGTGGTCACGGTCTGGGCAGAGCACCCGGGCGATCCAGCCGGCCACGCGATCGACGCGACGATCACATTCCCAGGATCCCCGATTCGGTGCGGCGCCCATCACCGTCCGCGGCCGCTTCTGCACCTGGGACTTCCCGGTCTGCTGACGGGCAGCGCCCGCTTGGTGACCGGCTGCGCGCCGGGACGGACCCCTCGTCCGCCGTCGATCCGTTGGACGCGCCCGAGCCGCGACGGTAGCCTGCCGGAGAAATGCACTCATCACTGCCCACGTGGATCGTTCTGCTCGCATTCGCGGGATCGGTTGCCGGATGCGGCGGGTCTTCCACGACGCTCGATGGGGGCGCGCACGATGCCGGGCCCGCCGACGCGGCGCCGTCGGTCGACGGGGGCACCGCGGACGCACCGACCGTCGACGCGCCGGCCTCCGACCACGGTGTCGGAGACGCGGGCGTGGCGGATGCGGGGGACGTCGATGCAGGACCGGTATGCAGTGGGGGGACCTCGGGCACCTGCGGCGGCGCCGGCCTGAGCTGCCAGTGCTGCCCAATCGGCGGCCCGGCCCAGACGTGCATCTGCTCGACACCGTGCACGGCGGACACCGACTGCACCGATTCGGCGCGTCCCGTCTGCCAGCATGCCCCCGGCGCGTCGGGCTTCTGCGCGCCGGCGTCCATGTCGTGCTGCTGGCTGTGCGAGTGACGCGCGCGGTCCCGTAGCGCCATGCGCTATGCTGCGGCGCCATGTCGCCCCAGGGACGCGCTCGGGTCGTCGCCTTCGCGGTGCTCGCCACCGTGATGCTGGTGGGGCCGGCGTACGGGCAGTTCTTCGCCCACGGGCGCCTTGCAACGTGGGCTGGCGAATGTACCGTGTGCGCGCCCTCGATCTGTGCGCGACCGACTATCGGCTGCACCAGCCGGACGGCAGCGAGACGCCCATCGACCGCTTCCGGGTGCTCGGCTTCGCGGGCGACCGGCAGCCGCCCTTTTACCTGTGGCGCGTCGACTCCCGGATCGGGCTATGCCTGGGGGCGGCAAGATCTGCGCGCGCCTCGGGCCGGGCGCCGACGTGCGGCTTCGCATGGAGTGCGCGACGAGGACGGCTGGGTGGAGCGGGACGACGGCACGCGCACGATCTGCCCGGCGCGCGCGGCGGGGGCGATGAACGTGCTGGGTACGATCGCGGATCGCATTGCGACGGGCGAAGGCTCGACCCGCCCCGTCGCGCTCGTGCGTATCGGTGTGGCGCTCATCCTGTGGTCGCGCTTCGGCAGCGACCTCGGGCCCTACATGCGGCACACCTGGAGCTGGCTCGCCCTCGGCCTGTCGTTCTACGCGTCGACGACGCTCATGCTGCTCGGCTTTCGTACGCGCCTCGCGACCGGCTGGTGGCGGCGACCATGGCGGTGATGGTCGGTTACTACGGCGCCGTGCAGAACGACCACCAGTTCCTGCACCACCACGTCACCCTGCTCTTCATCGCGTCGATCCTGCTGACGCTCTCGCCGTGCGGCCGCTCCTATTCCGTCGACCGATGGCTCGCGGTGCGCGCCGCAGAGCGCGAAGGTCGCCTGCCGCCGCCCGAGCGCGGGCCCTTGTGGCGCAGTGGCTCATGTGCCTGCAGCTCTCGGCGATCTACTTCTGGGGCGCCATCGACAAGACCTACCCGGGCTACCTGAGCGGCGAGCGCATGCAGCACTACGCCCTCTGACTTCTACTTCGGTTCCTCGCTCCCGCGCTCGCCCCTGTTCGCGCCGCTCATGCAGGTGGCGGCCATCGGCTCGGTGATGTTCGAGTACACCCTGAGCTTCGGCCTGTGGATCCCGAGGTGGAAGCGTTGGCTCATCCCCATCGGCCTCGCCTTCCACGGCCTCATCTACCTCACCATGCCGGTGATGGTCTTCACCGTCACCGTGTGGCTCCTCTACCTCCTCTTCCTCCCGCCCGACGCCGTACACCGCGCCATCGACCGCCTGAGCGGCGCCAGTCAGGAGGGCGGCTCGAGGGCGGCGTAGTCGTATCGCTGGATGGCGGCGATGTGGTCGTTGGTCAGTGTCGTCGTGGAAGAGGGGGGCGCGGCGACGACTGTAGCGGTTGATGGCTGACTGGCCCTTCAGAGTCTGATCTCTTCGAAGGCCACGCCCATGCCGGGCTGCAGCTCGCTGTCGTCGAAGGTCGCGGCTCGCGATCCAAGTCACCTTGCCGAGCGCCGTTACCTGGGGTTCCGTCCGGCAGGACGAAGGACACCATCAGGTGCGTGCCGACCGGGAGCAGGTCGTAGGTCGCGACGAAGATGCCGCCCTCCGAGATGTCGTTCACGAAGCCGGTGAAGAAGTTGGTCTCGCTGTGGTAGCCGATGTCCACCTCGAGCTCGACCCGCCGGGTCCCTCGCCGCTCGCGCGTCAAGAGGACGGGCTCGGTGGGGTCGCGGCGCGGCGGGGGCGTCGAGATGGCCGGCGGCAGACCGTCGTCGTCGGGGACGACCTCCAGCACCGGCTTGTCGGGGACGACCTCCAGCACCGGCTTGCTCGAGCGCTTGCGTGACAGGGGGATGGCGTGGGGCATCGCGGCATCGCCCGCGCCCGAGGCCAGCGCCCGCTCGAGGCCACGCCGCACCGGATAGAGCGACGCCATGGTTCGGGCGAGCAGCTCGATGGGCACCGCGAGCCCGTTGGCGTCGGACCCCGCGATGGACTGCAGCCCGCTGAGCGCTTGCCTCAAGAGGTCGGCCGCAGTCTCGAGCGCCCGGGAGACCTCGGGCGCCCCGGCGTCCTCGGAAAACGAGAGGGCGCCCACCGCCTGCAGGACCAGGCGCTCGAGCTCACGCACCTCGGGGGGGCCCTCGACGTGGCCGAGGGCAGACGCGGCCCCGTCGAGCTCGAGGCGCGCCGAGCGGCTCGCGACGAGGGCGGTGGTGACCGAATCGGTGACGGTTGTTTCAGACACCTCGGGCCTCCGACTACACGAACTTCACGCCTTGCGCCAGGGGCAGCTCGCCGCTCCAGTTGATGGTGCAGGTCTGGCGGCGCATGTAGGCCTTCCAGGCGTCGCGAGCCGGCCTCGCGGCCGCCGCCGGTGTCCTTCTCGCCGCCGAAGGCCCCGCCGATCTCGGCGCCGCAGGTGCCGATGTTGACGTTGGCGATGCCGCAGTCCGAGCCCTCGGCCGAGAGGAACCGCTCGGCCGCGCGCAGGTCGCTGGTGAAGATGGCCGACGACAGGCCCTGCGGCACGCCGTTCTGCATGGGCGATGGCCTCGTCGAGGTCGTCGGCCTCGATAGGCGTAGAGGATCGGGGCGAAGGTCTCCTCCCGGGCGATGGGCAGGCGTCCGGCGCGCGGCGCGCACCATCGTCGGCTCGACGAAGAAGCCGGGCCGCTCCAGCGCGCGGCCGCCGCACAGCACGCTCGCCCGCCCTGGGCGACGGCGCCTGGCGACGGCGGCCATCGTATCGCGCGACGGCGCCGGCGCTGACCAGCGGGCCCATCAGGGTGCCCGCTTCGAGGGGGTCGCCGATCGGCAGCGAACGGTAGGCGGTGGCCAGGCGCGCGAGCAGCGTCGTCGATGCTGCCGCGCTCGGACGATGAGGCGGCGGGTGGTGGTGCAGCGCTGGCCCGCCGTGCCCGACCGCGCCGAACACGGTCGCCGCGCACGGCCAGGTCCAGGTCGGCGTCGCCGAGGACGATGACGGCGTTGTTGCCGCCGAGCTCCAGGAGCGATCCGGCCCAGGCGATCGGCGACGCGCGGCGGCGACCTGGCGGCCCACGGCGGATCGAGCCCGTGGCGGAGATCAAGGGGACGCGGCGGTCGTCGCATCAGCAGCCGCCCACCTCGCGCGCCGCCCGGCAGCAGGTTGAAGACGCCGTCGGCGTCGGTCTCGGCCGCGACGCGATCGCAGATGCCTTGCACCGCGACGGCGCGCACAGGGGCGTGAGGGGCGAGGGCTTCCACATCACGGGTCGCCGCAGACGGCGGCGATCATGGCGTTCCACGCCCACACCGCGACCGGGAAGTTGAAGGCCGTGATGATGCCGACCGGGCCGAGGGGATGCCACTGCTCCATCATGCGGTGGCGGGGGCGCTCGGAGGCGATGGTCAGGCCGTAGAGCTGGCGCGACAGGCCGACGGCGAAGTCGCAGATGTCGATCATCTCCTGGACCTCGCCCACGCCCTCGCTCGAGATCTTGCCCATCTCGAGGGAGACCAGCTCGCCAAGGGCCTCCTTGTTCGCGCGGAGCGCCTCGCCGAGACGCCGCACCACCTCGCCTCGACGCGGCGCCGGGCGCATGCGCCACTCGCCGAAGCGCGCTTCGGCCCGCGCCACGGCCGCGTCATAGTCGTCGCGCGTCGCGGCGCGCACCCGCGCGAGGACCTCGCCGCTCGTGGGATCGAGCGTGTCGAAGGGCGCTCCGGAGCCGCCGCCGGCACAAATCCCGGCCGCATCCGGGGCGATGCCGAGTCGGTCGAGGATCGCGTGGGCGCGGGTCGTCGTCATGGCCGCGAAGGATAGGGCGACGGCAGGGGCCGGTCATCCTCTTGTCTGTCGGTCGCGGGCGGGTCGACGTAGTCGACGTGCTCGCCGCGGAAGGTGCGCAGGGTCGTGACCCCGTCGCCGCGCGCGACCACGTAGTCGGGGCCGACCGGCACCTTGCCGCGGCCGCCGGGGCTGTCGACGATGAGCTTCGGCAGGGCGATGCCGCTCAGGCGTCCCTGCAGGGCCTCCATGATCGCGATGCCGCGCGAGAGCGGGGTGCGCAGGTGGCCGGTGCCGCGCACCGGATCGGCTTGCAGAAGATAGTAAGGGCGCACACGTGCGCGCACCAGGCCGCGGAAGAGGCGCTCGAGCACCTCGGGCGCGTCGTTGACGCCGCGCAGGAGCACGGTCTGGTTCATTACGGGCAGGCCGTGGTCTACGAGGCGTGCGCAGGCCGTGCGGGCCTCGTCGGTGAGCTCCTTCGGGTGGTTGAAGTGGGTCATGACCCAGACGGCGGGGTGGCTGCGACGCAGGGCCTCGCACAGCTCGTCGTTGATGCGCTGTGGGATCGTGACCGGGGCCCGCGTCGCCACGCGCACGTAGAGCACGCTCTCGATGCGCGCGAGCCGCCCGAGCACGGCCGCGATGCGCGCGGTGCTCATCACGAGGGGGTCGCCGCCCGAGACGATCACGTCCTGCACCTCGGGGTGGGCCTCGAGCCAGGCGAAGGCGGGCGCGAGCTTGTCGAGGGAGCGGGCGCCGCCGCCGTCGCCGACCATGCGCGAGCGGGTGCAGAAACGGCAGTAGACCGCGCACCGATCGGTCGCGAGCAAGAGCGCCCGGTCCGGGTAGCGACAGACCAGGTTCGCGGCGACCTCGTGGGCCTCTTCGCCGAGGGGGTCGCGCAGGTCGCCCGGCACCTCAATCCCTTCGTCGATGCGCGGCACGCACTGCAGCCGCACCGGGCAACGCGCGTCGTGCCGGTCGCACAGGGCGAGGTAGTAGGGCGTGATCGACATGGGGAAGCCGTCGGCGAGGGCGCGGCGGACGCCCTCCCGCTCGGCGTCCGTGAGCACCAGGGCGCGCTCGAGGCCGGCGAGGTCGGTGACCGCGTGCTTCGCTTGAAGGCGCCAGTCGACCGGGGCCGGCGGGGCGTCGTGGGCGGGCGTCGCGAGGGGGTGAGGCGGGGGGGACATCTCGGCGCTCCAGCGTGAAAGGCGGTGGCGCGGGCCGCAACAGGTGGATATCCGTGCAGGCGAGGCGAAGGTCGAGGGAGGGGTCTCACGCCATCGGCTGGCGTACAGCCAGGGCGTGCATTAACAGGAGGCTCTTCGAACCGGTGCCCGGGAGGAGCCTCGATGAAGGTCAACGTGAAGCACCCCGATCCGCGGCCCTTCGAGGTGGACTACCTCGACAACCCGTCCCAGGCGACGCTGCGCGAGCTCGCCCTCGAGTACACGCCCGCCGTGCTGCGGTCGGCGGTCGGGAGCATCGACAAGATCTTCCCGCAACAAGGCGCGCATGGCCCAGTACACGTACATCGTGGACCGGCACGCTGACCCGTCGCGTTGGAGCCACAAGACCATCGAGCCCGACAAGGCGGTCGAGCTCATCGCGCGCCAGAAGGCGTACATCGACCAGGCGGGCAAGCTCATCGCCATCGACGGCTACCTGGGCCTCGGCGACCGGGCCTTCGGCGCGACCTGGCTCTACACGGTAGAGGGCGCGAACATCGCCGGCATGCAGCAGATCCTGGCGTTCCCGCGCGCGGCCGTGGAGCCGCCGGAGATGCAGGACAAGCCCTTCCGCCCGACCTTCCGCCTCGTCTACACGCCCGACCTCTTCCTCGACGACATGCCCGGGCGGCAGGCGATCCTCGTCGACCTCGAGCAGTGGACGACCTACGTGATCGGTGCCGACTACTTCGGCGAGTCGAAGAAGGGCGTGCTGCGCATGTTCAACCACTTCGTCTACGAGCACGGCGGCCTGGTGCTGCACTCGGGGGCGAAGGCGGTGACGCACGACGGTGGCCGGCTGACCATGACCGTCATGGGGCTGAGCGGCACCGGCAAGACGACGACGACCTTCTCGAAGCAGGGCGACGTCACCGAGCCGATCCGAAGACGACATGGTCGTGCTCTGGCCGAAGGGGCAGCTGTCGATCACCGAGAACGGCTGCTTCGCCAAGACAGAAGGCCTGTCGCGCGAGACCGAGCCCGTGCTCTACGAAGGCACCACGAGCCCCGAGGCGTGGGTGGAGAACGCCTTCCTCGAGGCGGACGGCACCTTCAACTTCAAGAAGGGTCCCCTGACGCCAGCCGACGCGGAGCGCTACCGGAGCGTGCTGCTCGCGACGAACGCGCCCGAGAAGAACATCGACGACTACATCGCCGGACGCATCCAGTACGAGGAGGTGATCGACGACGCGGGCATCCCGCAGGAGGGCTGGGACTTCGTCGTGTGGACCCAGAACGGCCGTTCGATCATCCCGATGGCGTCCATCCCGGACGCGGCGAACCTGCACGACATCCCGCCGGTCAAGTCCATGGGCATCTTGAATCGGGACGAGGGGCCGGACGCGGCGATGCCGGGCATCGTGCGCTTCACGTCGCCCGAGCAGGCCGCCGGCTACTTCATGCTCGGCGAGACGACCAAGACGAGCGCGGCGGGCAAGGACCGGGGCAAGACCCGCTCGCCCTTCACGCAGCCCTTCTTCCCGGCGCAGCACGGCCTGCAGGCCAAGCGCTTCCGCGAGCTGGCGGCCACCATGAGCGACGTCACGATGTGGCTCATGAATACGGGCTACGTGGGCGGCGGCGCGACCGAGGTCAGCGAGGGCGACGCGCTGAAGGTGAAGATCGTCCACTCGAGCGCCATGCTCGAGGCATTGCTCGCCGGGAACATCGTGTGGAAGCGCGACCCGGACTACGGCTACGAGATCGTCGACGTGGACGCGCCGGCGAACCGCGCCCTGCTCGAGAAGGTGCCGGCCGAGATCCTCGAGCCGCGCCGCTTCTTCGAGGCGAAGGGCCGGATGGACGAATACCGGGCCTGGGCCCTACGCATGAAGGCCGACCGCCGCGCCTTCCTCGAGAAGTACCAGATCGACCAGGACATCATCGACGCGACCTGCGCGTAGCCGCGCCCCTTCGCGCACCGAGCCCGCGATTGCCGGGCGAGCTCGCGCGCTCGGGGCTGCGGCGGAGCTGCCTTCCGCTTCGCTGCGTCACCCCCGGCTTCGCAGGATGCCGCGCCGTTGGTAGCCTCGCGGGAGGCGCGGAGGGCGGCATGCGATCGACGGCTGTGGTGGCGGGGCGGAGAGCACGGGTTGCGCGGGGCGTAGGCGCCTTGTGGCTCGTTGGTGTGATCGGCGCAGGGTGCGGCGGCCAACCGAAGCCGATGGACGCGGGGAACGGAACGCCCGACGCTGGCTCGCTGGCGGACGCATCGGCCGACGGCGGGATGCCCGATGCGTCGGACGCCGGCTCCGTGATGGACGCATCGGCCGACGGCGGGGTGCCCGACGCCTCGGACGCCGGCTCCGTGATGGACGCATCGGCCGACGGCGGGATGCCCGACACGTCGGACGCCGGCTCCGTGATGGACGCATCGGCCGACGGCGGGATGGCCGGCTGCGCGGGGAGCTGCGACGACGGCGACCCCTGCACCGACGATTGCTGCCAGGCGGGCGCCTGCACGCACACACCCAACACGGCGCCCTGCGATGACGGCGACCCGTGCACGTCGGGGGACGTGTGCGCGTCGGGCGCGTGCGGGGGCACGGCGTACAGCTGCGATGACGGCGACCCCTGCACCGACGACATGTGTGCCGGCGACGGTAGCTGCTCCCACACCCCCATCGGGAGCTGCGCTCCCACGATTGTCGGCTACTACTTCCGACTCGGCACGTATGGCGCGGACGGCGCCACCGGCATCTACGCGCAGGCGACCACTTCGTGGACGGGCGGCATGCCGACGGACGAGACGATCCTCTTCTGTACGACGGGGGGCACGTGCAACATCACCGGACCCGCCGACACGACGGTCGCCCGCGTCGATGCCGGATCGGCCGAGGCCGCGTTCGACATCGGCGCCGGCTACACCTTTGCCGACCCCATGGCGGTGCACGGGGTCACCTTCGAGTTCGCGGCGACGGTCGGGTACGCGGTCTCCGTGATCTACCCACCGGTGGTCCCGAGCGGCCTGCGCTACTACATGTCCGACGGCACCAACCAGGCGATCCCGGACGCGAGCTGCACCCCGTCCAACGAGTACTACTACAACAACGTCACGACCACGATCACCTGCACCTGGTGAGCGCCCCCCCCGCGCCGCGGCCCGTTGCTGCTATCGTGCGCCGGTCGTGATCAAGTACATCGGGTCGAAGCGGGTGCTGGTGCCCCACATCCTCGAGCTCGTCGCGGGGCTCTCGGAGGTGCGCACGGTGCTCGACCTGTTCAGCGGCACTTCGCGCGTGGGGCACGCGCTCAAGCGGGCGGGCTACCGCGTCACGTCGAACGACCACACGGCCTACGCCCACGCCATCGCGCGCTGCTACGTGCAGGCCGATCGGGGGCGTGTGCTCGCCGAGGCCGAGCGGCTCCTCGACGAGCTCCGGCGCGTGCCGCCGCGGGCCGGGTGGTTCACCGAGACCTACTGCGAGCGGTCGCGCTACCTGCAGCCGCACAACGGGGCACGCGTCGAGGCCATGCGCGAGCACATCGCGCGCCTGTCGCTCGCGCCGGACCTCGAGGCCGTGCTGCTCGTCGCGCTCATGGAGGCGGCCGACCGCGTGGACTCGACCTGCGGCCTGCAGATGGCCTACCTGAAGAAGTGGTCGTCGCGCTCGTACAACGCGCTCGAGCTGCGCATGCCCGAGGTGCTCGACGGCGAGGGGACGGCGCTCGGGCTCGAGGCGCTCGAGGCGGCGCGGAGCGGCTCCTACGACGTGGCCTACATCGACCCGCCCTACAACCAGCACCGCTACCTCGGCAACTACCACGTGTGGGAGACGCTCGTGCGCTGGGACGCGCCCGAGGTCTATGGCGTCGCGTGCAAGCGCATCGACTGCCGCGATTACAAGAGCGACTACAACTCGAAGCGGCGCATCGCGCCCGCCTTCGAGGCCCTGCTCGACGCCGTCGACGCGCGCTACCTCATCGTGAGCTTCAACGACGAGGGCTACCTCGACCGCGAGACGCTGCTCGCCATGCTCGAAGCGCACGGCGAGGTGGCCGTCGCGACGCACGACTACCGCCGCTACGTCGGCGCGCGCATCGGCATCTACAACCCGTCGGGCGTGAAGGTCGGCCGCGTGAGCCACGTCCAGAACCGCGAGATGCTCTTCCTCGTCGACCGCGAGCGCGCGGGGCTCGGGCAGCTTGGCACAGCGGAACAACTCCCCCTCTTCCGCGACCCGATCGCATAGGGGGCCTCGCCACCCACCGACCTCCCCGGCGTCGGCAAGGTGCAGCTCTACCAGCCGACGTACGGCAACGGCTGAGCTCCGAGCGGCCTCCCACCGAGCCCCCCGCTCGCCGAGTGCTCCGTGGGCGGAGGTGCTACCTTCAGGAGCATGGACGCGCTCGACGATGCCTTGCGGGTGATCGCGAGCCTCAACGAGGCAGGCGTGGACTACGTCGTCGTCGGGGGCGTCGCCGTGAACCTCCACGGGCTCGTGCGGGCCACCGAGGATCTCGATCTCTTCATCCGTCCGGATCCCGAGAACGTCGCGAGACTGCGCGACGCCCTCGCGCACGTGTGGGAGGACCCGAGCATCGCCGAGATCACGGCCGACGATCTCTGCGGCGACTATCCGGCCGTACGCTACGGCCCGCCGGAGGGAAGCCTCTACCTCGACATCCTCGCGCGCCTCGGCGAAGCGACGCGCTATTCGGACCTCGAGGTCGAGGAGAAGCGCGTCGGAGACCTGGTCGTTCGGGTGGCCACGCCCCGGACGCTCTACCGCATGAAACGCGGCACGGTTCGACCCATCGACCACGCGGACGCCGAGGCGCTCCGCGCGGCGTTCGATTCTCGAGGACGACTGACGTGCCCCTGTCCAGATATCGCTCCGTCGAGGACATGCCGCGCCCCGAGCGAGTGGCCGACCCCGCCGCCCTGCTGCCACGCATTCGGGCCGTCTGGCGGCGCGCCGCCCTGCTCGCACCTCCGCCGGTGGTGGCGCGCGGCGTGACGCGGTTCCGGACGATTGAGGAGGCCAACCTCGCCCGCACCGAAGCGACGATCGAGCGCATGAGGCAGTCGCGCGACCGACCGGGGTGATCTCGGGTCGCCGCAGGCCGCGTGCGTCGCGCCAGAGCGCCTGGAGCATCCCACGCGCCCGGGATCGCGCCCTCCGCTTCGACATCCGACACCACGCAGGTCATGCACCGATCGGAGCGCCAGCGGACGGTGTTGTTAGAGCGGTGAGCTCTCCTACCCACATGTCGTCCTCGCCGAACGTGGACGGGTTGTGGTGTCTCCCACAGTCAGTGTAGAGTTCCAGCAAGGAGGGAGGGCACGATGGGACGCTGGCGGCGCGCACGGGGATGGTTCACGCTTGTGGGCATGGTGGCGATTGGCCTCGCACCCGGCTGCGGCCCCGGGGGGGGGGATGAGGTCGGGAAGGTGGCGGCGCCCCTTCCCGGATCGTTCTGCTCGCACACGCCCGAACACTGGCGGGCGTGGTGCAGGGCTCATCCCGGTGTGCAACCGACCCTGTGCGCACAGCTCGCTGCCGCGGTCGGCGGCGAGGCCGAGATTGCTGCTCTCGCGCTGAACGTCGAGGCCTCCGACGACGGCGAGGCGCCCGGTGGGCTCGGGGAGCTTCGGTTTCGGAGCGGGGCCCGGACTCGCTTCACGTTGCGCGAGTGGGTCGAGAGGGCGCGGAGCACCGGCGCTTCCGATGCGTTGCACGACGAGGCGGCGCGGGTGGCAGCCGACGCGAACCGAAGCTTTCGGGACTGCGCGAGCGACATCGGCGACATCGCCGGCGAGGTGACGCTGCCCGTTTGCTACGCTTCGGATCAGAGCGCCGTCGGCCCGCAGGGAGCTACGTGCGCATCGCTCGACAGCGAGTGCGGCCGCGGCGTGTTCGATGCCGCTGCGGGTTGCTGTGACGTCAAGCCACGACCCGCCGGTGTTCCGTGCCCGGGGGGCGTGTGCGATGGTGCGGGCGCTTGCGGCCACGGTCGCCTGAGGCCCGGTCGTCCGGGCGTCACCGGCGTTCGGGGAGAGGCTTCGTGGGTCGACATCGTCGGGGGTGGCCAGGTGTCGCTGTGGTACCCGGCCCACGCAGTCGAAGTGCGCGTCGACGAGCAACCCGTGCTCCGGCTCCCGACGAGCCCAGGACGCCCGATGGACCTGAGCGACGTGCACTTGGTCTTGGCCCCACCCGAGAGTGCCTTCGCCGCGGTAGGCGTCATCGCTCCGGTCCACGAGCGGACCGTCGTCCTCGCTCGCCGAGCCGACACGGACCAGGTGTGCGTCGCGCCCGGCAACTTCGACGAGCTTGGCACACTCCTGCCGGACTGCTCCTCGCAGGGCACGCTCACTCTCGACTGTCCGGGGTCCAACGGCAACTATTCCTGCGAGGTCGACGGCGACCAGTTCACGGTCCACGGTCCGGATATCGGCCTCGTCTGGGAGCGCTTCCCGAGAGCGGACCAAGACGTGCACACGCTGATGTTGCCCTTCTGCCTGGACATCGGCGGCGGTCGCTGTGCACGGCTCGGCTGCGATCCGCCATGCGCTCCAGGGAGCGTTCGGCTCTGTGGCGTCGGAAGCAATCATCCGAGCCTGCAGCACTGCACCCCCTTCGGCTGCCTCACCCCGTGCCCGGTGCCCCCCGAGCGCTGCGACGGCCGCGACGACGATGGCGACGGCCGCATCGACGAGGGCGGGGCGAACCTGTGTGATGACGACATTTCGTGCACGCTCGACGGGTGCATTCGCGGGCGCTGTCAGCACTTCGCCCTCGATGGCCTTTGTCAGTCGGGGACGAAGGCGTGCGAGGAGAGCACGTGCCTGCGCCAACCGCCCCTGGGGTCCTCCGGCGCGCCATCGGACACGATCGTGCACGACCGGGCCAACGGTTGCTTCCGCCGCCTGCGCGACCAGTTCTGCCAGGACGGGTGCGACTGCAACGGCGCAGAGACGTGCGATCCGGATCATTCGACCGAGGACTCGGGTTGCGTCTCGCCGCTCCCCTTCGATCCGGTCGCCCACCGGCGCCATTGGCCGTGCGAGTCGGACAACGACAACTGCACCATCGAGCCATGTTGCGAGGCCAACCCCGACCAGTGCCGCGTCTTCCAGGAGCTTCCGCCCGCCGACCAACAGCGGGTGCGTGCCCTGTGCGACGACTGGACGGATGTGCCTGCGTTCGCGCGAGGCCCCTTCGAGCACCATAGCGAGACCGGCAACAACGTCTTTTGCCCCTCGGGCCTGCTCCCCATCTCTTCCGCGAGGGTGGACTGCACCTCGCCGTCTCCCGGCGGGCCCGACGGCAATCCGTGCACCCGCCAGTCCTGCGACCCCAACACCGGCCTGTGCTCGGTCCTCACGCCGCTCAATGGCGACCAGACGGGTTGCACGGGGCCCGTGAACGAGGGCTGCGCGGTCCAGTCTTGCAACGATGGTGCGTGCGTACTGTCGGAGAACCCCGACAAGACCGACCCGGAAACGTTCACCTGTCATGACCAACTCCTCGTGCCGACTCCCAACGGTTTCGTCGTTCCCACCTGCAAGGAGAAGTTCTGCAACGGCGTGGAGTGCGACCTGCAGTCGATGAGTCCCGATCCCTGCAGCGACGGCTTGGCCTGCGACGGGCTGGAAACATGCAAGGTTCCTTTTGACCCGTCGCTGTCAGCCAACGGAATAGTCGGATGCCAGGCTGGAACCCCCCTTTGCACCTTTCATCCGAGTTGCGTGTCCGCGGTGTGCAGCGAGGTCGCGACGAATGGGAGCCACTGCACTTTCACCCCGCGCGACGACAGGTGCCGGATAACGCCCCAGGGCAGGTCTGCCAGTGGCGCCAGACATGCAATCCGGTTGGGCCGCCCGATACGACGGGCTGCGTCCCCTCCCCAGGCGTCTGCGACGACGGCAATCAGTGCACAGCGGACCTCTGTGAGCAGGGGAATTCAACGACTTCACCTGCACGCATCTGATCGACCCGCTGTGCCTAGGGGAGCGGTGAGTCGGTGCGAGCACGGTCACGCGTGGCCTCGATCCATTCGGTGGCCTGGTATCTCGGGATTGTTCCCTCGATGCTCGCGGTAGCCTGTACCGGGGCGGGGAAAACGGCCGTGCCCGAGGCGGCGTCGGTGGCTGTTGTCGCGGGCGCCCCCCGCGAAGTCGACCTGCTACTCGTTGTCGATTCGACGGACTCGATGGCAGCGTTGCGCTCCGATCTCGCCGCGTCCCTTCCGGGGCTGTTCGACGCGCTTGCGACGGGAGACGTGGATGGGGACGGCATCGCCGACTTCTCGCCGCCGCAGACAATCCACGCAGGGGTCATCACGATGTGGGACGGCTTTCACGAGACCCTGCCGCCGTCCCTCTGCGCCGATCCCGTCTACGGAGATAGAGGACGGTTACAGACTGCCGGCGCGCCATCCCAGGCGGGATGTGATGCGACCTATCCGCCGTTTCAGACCATTACGGCGGGGAGTGGCGTCGAGGCAGCCGCGTCGGGCCTCGCGTGCGTCGTGGAGGGGCTCTCCGGCGGTTGTTCAATCCGGCAGCCGATCTTCTCGATTCTCCAGGCGTTGAGCTCCGGCAGCCCCTACGGGGAGCTCGGGTTCCCGATTGCTGGTCAGGCCGACGGGGCTAACGCCGGCTTTCTCGGCAACAGCTCGGTGCTGGCCGTCCTGACGGTATCGAACGAGGATGACTGCAGCAGCCTGGATCCCACGATCTATCTCCCGTCGGCCGACTACCCGGAGCCGTTCGGGCCGCTTCGGTGCGAACGGGAGCGTCACCACACCGGCATCGATCTGTCCACGACCGCGGAGCAGCTTGGGGACCTTCGGCCCGGGCATCCGGAGCGGGTGCTCTTCATGCCCATCGGCGGCATTCCGTCCGACCTCGCCCCCGACCACGCCGTGGCCCAGTTCGACTTGCTTCCGGTCGATCAGGATCCGCGGATGATGCCGATGCCCAACCACGGCGATCTGGCGAGCGTGTTGCCGGTCTGCACGAGCGACTCCTTTGGAGCGATCTCACCGACGCCCGGCCTGGTGGAGGTGCAAACGGATCAAGACAACCGCGTCGGTTACGCGGGCTCGCTCTGCAATCCCGACCTCGGCAAGACGCTGTCGACGGCGATGGCCGTCGTCGGGAAGGCGCTCGCCGCCTCGTGCCTTCCTTCCGACTTGCCGGACGATATCCACGGGACGTGCCAGCTCGTCGAGGGGGTGGTGCCTCACACAATCGACGATCACCCCCGGTGCGGCGACTTGCCCGGCCGAGATCCCACGCCGCTCCGCACAGGCCCGGGAGGGCTGATCGAGTGCGTGATACGGCCGGACCGCTGGCACGTGGACACGTCGGGCTTCACGCGGCAACTCTGTGCGGCTCGACCGCCGGCGCGGCGCATCGCCCTCGACGGGATCGAGGCTCCGCGAAGCGGCGCGTACCTGAGGCTGTGGTGCAACCTGCCCTGCACGTCCGACGCCGACTGCGCCGCCCACCCGAGCTTCGGCGCCCTCACTATCTGCGAGCCGACGACCCACACATGCCGCGTCGGGTGCGTGCACCAAGCCGACTGCGCGGGCCTTGACGACGACACCTGCCAGAAGCCCGCAGGGGCCGCGAGCTTCGACGTAGGGGTGTGTGTCCATGGCGGATGAGCGTGCACCGCTGCTGCGCGCGACTGGGCAGGAGCTGGCTGCTGCGGGCGCGCGGGCCCTCCTCGCGTGCGTGTGTTTGGTGTGCGTCGCTTCCGGCTGCGCCCAGGCGCACGTCGACGGCGGGTGCACCTTGCCATCCGGGCAGAGTCTCGCCCCGGGCGAGCATCCCTCCTCCGACCCCTGCCGCGTCTGCGACCCGAGCATCCGGACGGACGGGCTGACCAACGCGTGGAGCGCGCACTGTGGTGGGCAGCATCCCGTCATCGTCGACGCACCGCCGGGGGCGGTGGACTTCGGTGTGAGCGTGGAGCTCGGCTCGGACGCCGACGGTGACGGGCGGGGGGACCTGCTGGTCGGCGCGCCCGGGGACGAGTCGAGCGCGGGCCATGCGTACCTCTTCTCCGGTGCCACGCTCCGACTCCTGCACCGATGGGACGGTTGGGCGCCCGATGATCGCTTCGGCGTGACTTTGTCGCTGGGGCCGGACGTCGACGGGGACGGGCTCGCGGACGTCGTCATCCAGAACGGTCCCCTGGACGGCGCCAACTACCGTGGAGCCCTGTACTCCGGCGCCGACGGTCACCTTTTGCGCGGGTGGCAGGCGGAGGCTTCGTGCCAGCAGCTCGGCGCCACGGCGGAGCTCGGCCCCGACATCGACGGCGATGGAGCGGGGGACTTGCTGATCAGCTCGCTCGGCGATCCCGTCGTCGAAGACGTGGAGGGCGGGCGCGCCATCGTCGATCCCGCCACGCCACCCGTATGCCTCGTCGACCGGGTGATGCTGATCTCCGGCCGCACGGGCGACACGATCCGAGCGTGGGAGGTGGGCATCCTCGGGCCGGGCCTGCGTCTCGGTGGTGCTTCGTTTGCCCCCGACATGGACGGAGACGGCCGGGCGGATGTGGCGATCGCTCGCTGGGTGCCGCTCGGCGGGACGGCGGCCCGCGGCTTCGAGGTCGTCTCGAGCGGCACCGGGGACGTGATCCGGACCTGGGACTCGGATGACGGGTCCTTCGCCGACGCCGTGAAGTTCGGCCCCGACGCGGACGGCGACGGCATCGGGGACGCCGTTGCGGGTGGCTACGACCTCGCCCACACGATGCCGGGCTCGCCGCTCGACACCTGGTTCATCTCCGGCGCGGGAGCGCCTGCTCGCCTCCAGACCTTCGGCGCGAGCTTCGACATCGGCCCCGACGCGGACGGCGACGGCCTCGGGGACATGGTCGTTTGCCAGGGCGGCCTGTGCGACGAGGTCCTGCTCATGTCCGCCGTGCGATCCGAGCCGATCGCGCGCCTCGGCCTGCCGGATGGCTTCTTCGGTCCGGTGTCCATCGGGCCCGACGCGGACGGCGATGGACGGGCGGACATCGCCGCGGCGGACTTCACGCTCGGCCGCGTCTACATGCTCTACTCCAGCCAATAGTCGCCGGTGGGAACGCCGGGATACGTCTGCCGCGTGCTGCGGCCGAAGACGCTCAGAACCAGGTGATGATGCCGACGGCCGGGGAGAGGACGAGGCCTTTGCGGTCGAAGGTGTGGGTGAGGTGCATGCCGGCGCCCGAAAGCGACAGGTCGGCGTGGGCGTTCACGCGCGCCACCGTCAGCTCGGCCGCGACCCAGAAGCGGCGCCAGCCGACGGCCAGACCGAATTGGGCGGCGAGGTACGTCGCCGTGCCGCCGAGGGAGAGGTCGACGGAGCGGTTGCACTGACCCGAGCCTTTGACCGCGCACACGGTCATGTGCGCGTCGTAGTCGGCCAAGACGAGCTTCGGCCCGAGCCACGCGTGGAACGCGCGCCCGCTGTAGCCGAACGAGACGGGCACGTCGATCTCGCGTCGCCCGAAGCTCGTCACGTCGACCCGATCGGTGAAGCTGCCGATCGGGAAGCCGTACAGGTAGGTCGATACGCCGACGCCGAAGGCGCCGTAGAAGCCGGGCTTCATGCGGAAGAACTGCCACCGCGTCCACAGGCGCACCGCGTCCATGGTCGTGCCCACGCCGACCTCGATGTGGCGGCTCAGCCCGTAGCTCAGTGCGACCTGCCCGCTCGCCGTCGGCGCGTGCACGAGCGCTGCGGTGGCGGCGTCGGCCGCGGTCGCCAGGTCCTCGCTGCTCATGGGGTTGCGGATGCTCTTGATGTCGTCGAGCGCCTGGCGCATCGGACCGCTCGTGCTCACCGCCGCGCCGCCCGCCGTCACCTGCACGTGGTGCAACGGCGTGATGCGTGCGGGCTCCATCGTCGTGAGGGAAGGTGTGCACCCGCCTACAGCGGCCGCGAGCACCAGCGCAGATGCGATGCGCGAGCTCATCGGTCGGCCGACTGTGCGAAGCGCGTGCCAGCCGCCCTTCGGCGAATCGCCAACGAATCCTCGCCGAGCGCCGCCCGTGCTTCTGAGCCGAGCTGTGCCGCGCCGACTGTGAGCGTGCAGGGACCGCTCGTCTGCGCACGGTCGAACGCCGCGCGATTCGCGCCGCCCCGCCGCCTAGTGCACGGTGAGGACCGGCACCTCGCTCGCGCGCACGAGCCGCTCGGCCACGCTCCCGAGCAGCGCGCGCTCCATGCGCGAGTGGCCCGTCGTCCCGACGGCGATGCAGTCGGCCTTCTCCTCCCGCGCCAGATCGAGGAGGCGATCGACAGGCCGGCCCGCGACGACCTTGATCGCGATGGCCTGGCTGTCGGGCCCGAAGGCGTCTCGCACCAGGGCCGAGAGGTTGTCCCGCACCTGCGTCAGCTCGGGGCTGTCCGCGGAGAGCTCGGGCGGGGCCGGGGCGCCGAGGAGCCGCCCGATCACGCCCATGCTCACGTCGGTCGGCACCTCGAGGACGTGCACGACCGTCACCGCCGCGTGCATCTTGGCGCGCAGGCTGCGGGCCATCTCCATCGCGCGTCGCGACGGCTCCGAGAAATCCACTCCCACCAGCACGTGTCTCATGGGCCACTCTCCTCATAACCGTTCGCGGGCCCGCCGCCCTTCCAGGAAGATCCCCGCCGTCGGTCGTTTCCGGTCCGCCGCGGGTGAACGGTACCCTCTCCCCTGGTCATTTTCGGCTTCGGTACTTATCTATGCACGGGGAGGCCCGTCGGCTGCTCCCCTTCCACACGACGGGCGGGTTTGCAGAGACTGAGCGCACGCGCTCCTTGGAGGTACCATGGCCGACATCCGAACGATCCTCTGTCCAGTGGACTTCTCCGAGGGGTCCGACTACGCCGCCGAGTACGCGGTGGACTTGGCCGCGACCCTCGGCGCCAAGATCGAGCTGGTCCACAGCTATCAGCTGCCGATGTACGCCCTGCCCGACGGGGCGCTCATGACGGGGCCCGACTTCGCCGCCACCCTGAGCGACAACCTGCAGAAGGAGCTCGACCAGCGTGCGGCCAAGCTCGGGGGCCGCGGCGTGAAGATCGACACGCACCTGACCGAGGGGGTCGCGCACCGCGAGATCGAGCGGCTCGCCCAGGAGCTCGGGGCGGACATGATCATCATGGGCACCCACGGTCGCACGGGTATTCAGCACATGTTGCTCGGCAGCGTGGCGGAGCGGACGGTGCGCACGGCATCGGTTCCCGTTCTCACGGTGCGCCAGCCGGAGTGAGGAGGCGATGGGGACCCTCAGGGCCGACCTGCTCGCGCCCGGGGGCCTTCCCGGAGCGCCCCCCGTCGAGCTTCGCGAGACCCACATCTCCCTCGCGTTCCTGACGGGCGAGGCCGTCTTCAAGGTGAAGAAGCCCGTCGACCTGGGCTTCCTCGACTACTCTACGCCGGCCCTGCGCCGTGCCGCCTGCGAGGCGGAGGTCGTCCTCAACCGGCGGCTCTCGTCCGACGTCTACCGCGGCGTTTTGCCGGTGCGCCGCGGGGCCGACGGCCGGCATCGCGTCGACCTCACCGACAAGGGCGAGGGCGAGGTGGTGGACTTCGCCGTGCACATGCGGAGGCTGCCCGACGAGGAGCGCGCCGATCGGCTGCTCGATTCGGGGCGGCTCGACGCAACGGACGTGGCGCGCATCGCCCAGCGGCTCGCCCGCTTCCACGAAGAGGCGCGGGCGGACGCGGAGACGGCCCGCTTCGGCGCACCCGAGGTGGTGGCCGGCAACGTGACCGAGAACTTCCGGCAGACGCGCGCGACGATCGGTACCTACCTGACGGCCGAGGAGGCCGGGTCGATCGAGCACTCCCAGCTCGCCTTCCTCGAGGCCCATCGGGATTTGTTCGAAGCGCGCCGCGGCGCTGGGCGCGTGCGCGACGGCCACGGCGACCTCCGGCTCGAGCACGTCTATCTGACGGGCGACGGGCTGCGCATCCTCGACTGCATCGAGTTCAACGAGCGCTTCCGCTACGCCGACGTGTGCGCCGACGTGGCGTTCCTGACGATGGACCTTGCCTACCGCGGTCGGGTGGACCTGGGCGAGCGTCTGCTCGCGGTCTATGCGCGCGAGGCCAACGACTACGACCTCTACCCGCTGGTCGACTTCTACCAGAGCTACCGCGCCTACGTGCGGGGCAAGGTCTCGGCGATGCTCGCGGCCGACATCGGGGCCGACCCCGCCGCCCGCGCACGGGCACGCGCCGAGGCGCGGCGCTACTTCGTGCTCGCCCTCGCCGCCGAGCGTCCACGCCTGGTCGAACCGGCCGTGGTGGCCGTCGGCGGCATCATCGCTTCGGGCAAGAGCACCGTCGCCGAGCACATCGCTCAGGCCCTGCTCGCCCCCGTCGTCGACGCCGACCGCACCCGCAAGCACATGATTGGCGTCGCGCCGACCGCCGCGGTGCGCGAGGGAGCGTTCGAGGGGGCCTACGCGCCCGAGCTCACCGAGAAGGTCTACGCCGAGGTCATGCGCCGGGGCGACCGCGTCTTGGCCTCGGGCCGGCCCGTCGTGCTCGACGCCTCCTTCCGCGCCCCGTCCATGCGCGCGGCGGCCCGCGACCTCGCGCGGCGTCACGGCGTTCCCTTCCACTTCGTCGAGTGCCGGTGCCGCCCCGAGACGTGCCGCGCCCGCCTGGCCCAGCGCGCGCAGGAGCGGGGCGTGAGCGACGGACGCATCGAGATCTTCGACGCCTTCGCCGCGCGTTTCGAGCGCGCCTCGGAGCTGCTCGAGGCCGAGCGCCTCGTCGTCGACACCGACCGCCCCCTCGCCGAGACCCTGGCCGAGCTGCGGGCCGCCCTGCCCGTGTGGCCGGAGGGCCTCGTGTGACCGGGCTGCTCGAACGCGCCCCAGAGTGATACCTTCGCCGACACCAGGAGGCCCCATGGCGGATCGCCCGAAACTCGTCGCCGACATCATGACCCGCAAGGTCGTCACCCTCTTCCCCGAGCAGAACCTCGAGCAAATCGATGCCGGCATGCACCAGTTCGGCTTCCGGCACCTGCCGGTGGTGGACGACGGCAAGCTCGTCGGGCTCGTCACCCACCTGGACATGTTGCGCGTGCGCGTCAGCCCCCTGACGCCGGTCGGCGAGGTGCGGGAGCGCGAGCTCGAGGCGCGGACCTTCGTGCAGTCGATCATGACGACCGACGTGCAGACGGTGCCGCCCGAGACACCCCTGCTCGAGGCGGCCAAGCTCCTACACACCCACAAGTACGGCTGCCTGCCCGTGATCAGCGAGGACGGCACGCTCGTCGGCATCGTCACCGCCCACGACTTCCTCGGACTACTCGTGCAGCTGCTCGACGGCGACTGAGCGCTTCTTCCAAAAGGGCCCGTCGCTTCCGGTCGGCATAGGTGAAGCGGGCATTTCACCTGCCCGAAATCCACCGGAAACGACGGGTTGCTAAACGACGGAGGAGGGCCTCGTGACCGAGCACTCACCCGTCCGTCTGCAAATCCACGGCGCCGACCCGCACATGGCCCGCCTGTTGCGCGTGCTCGAGCTCGCCTCGTCGCCGCGACCGCTCCCCGAGCTGCTCGACGCCCTGTGCCGCGAGGTGGCCGTGCTGGTCTCCGCCGACGTGGTCAGCGTCTACCTGCGCGAGCCCGCCGACGGCGAGGATGTGCTCGTCATGCGCGCGAACGTCGGCTTTCCGCCGGGTGCTGTGGGCCACGTGCGCCTCGGCTTCGGCGAGGGCATCACGGGCTTCGCGGCCGAGCACCTGCGGCCGGTCTCGGCCGACGCGGGGCCCGAGAGCGCACGCTTCAAGCCGGTGCCGGGCCTGGGTGAGGAGCACTTCCCCGCCTTCCTCGCAATCCCGCTCGTGCGCCAGGGCGCTGCCGTCGGCGTCCTCGTGCTGCAGCGGGCTCCGTCCCGTCCCTTCGAGGTGCCCGAGAATCGCTTTCGCCACGGCCCTCTCCGCGCCCTTCCTGCACGCTCTCGAAGCGGCCCTCGCCCGTCGCGCCGCACCACGCGGTCGTCGCGCCGGCGCCCGGCGCCAGGTGAGCCTCTCGGGTCATCCCGTCGCACCCGGCGCTGCCGTCGGTCGCCTGCGCGCCCTGCCGAGCCTCGAGGACCTGGCGGGCGCCTGCGACGGTGCGCCTGCCGCGCAGGTGGAGGCGGCGCTCGCCGAGCTCGTGTCGGGTCTCGCTCGCACGCTCCGCCGGCTGCGCAAGGAGATCGACCCGGCCCAGGCCGAGGGGCTGTCGGTCCTCGCTCTGCTTCTCGATGACGCGCGGTTGCGCAGCGGCATCGTCGAGGCCTGTCGCACCCGTGGCGTGGTCCGCGGCCTCGGCGAGGTGATCCGCTCCTACGCGCTCACGCCCCTGCGGACCGGGCAGGACGGCGAGGCGGGGGCGTGGCTCGCCGCGCGCGCCCAGGACGTGGAGCACCTGTGCCTCTTGCTCGCCGCCGAGCTGTCGTCCCGCGCGGCGTTCGAAGGAGGCGATGCGCTCGTCGTCGGCGGCCGGGTCGGCGCGCTCCTCGCGCTCTCGGCGGTGGGCCGGAGCGTGGCGGCGCTCGTCGTCGCCGGTTCCCAGGACGAGCGGAGCCTGTCGGCTGCCCTCCTGCGCGCCGGCGGCGTCCCTGCCGTGGCCGACGTGGCGGGCCTCTTCGACTGGGCGCGCCCGGGCGACACGGTGCTCGTCGACGGGTCGAGCGGCCACGTGCGCGTGCATCCCGCACCGACCCACCTCGCACGCCTGCGCACGGCCGCGCGGGCATGACGCAGACGCCTCGACGTGTACGCAAGGACGAGACGCCGGGGCTCAGTGGCCCTGCAGCCGCGTGACGATGTCGCGGGCGCGCTGGGCGGCGGCCGGGTCATGGGCCTGGACCGCCTGGGCATAGCGCTGGTAGGTGCGGACCGCGTCGTCGACGTGACCGAGCTGCTCGTAGCAGACGGCCAGGTCGTACAGGACGCTCGGCTCGTCCGGCTCGAGCTCGAGCGCGTGGCGGTACTGGATCGACGCCTCGTCCCATCGCTGGGCGCCGCGCAGGGCCACGCCCAGGTCCATGTAGATGCGCCAGTCGTGCATGTTCGCGGCGATGGCGCGCTGGAGCAGGTCGATCGCTTCCTCGTTGCGGTGCTGGTGGCGCAGCAGCACCGCCAGGTTGTTCAGGAGGTCGGCGCTGTCGGGCACGTGGGTGAGGCCGTTCTGGTAGACCGTGATCGCGTCGTCGAGCTGGTGCAGGTGGCGAAGCACCATCCCGAGGTTCGCCCAGCTCGTCGCCTCGTTCGGTGCGAGCTCGGTCGCCTTGCGCAAGGGCGCGACGGCGTCCTGGTAGCGCTGGAGCCGGACGAGCACCGCGCCGGCCATCGCCCAGCTACTCGCGTCGTGGGGCTCGAGCTGGCAGGTGCGCTGGAACTCGCGCGCCGCTTCCTCCAGGTGTCCTTGCTGTCGCAGGATCGAGCCGATGGTGAAGTGGGCCGCGGCGAAGTTGGGGTGCAGGCGCACTGCCTCCCGCGCCTCGTGGAGCGCGCCCGCCAGGTCGCCCGCGTGCTTCTTGGTGATGGCGGCGCGGTAATGGGCCTCGGCCGCGGCGCCCTGCGCCTGGGCCTGGGCCCGCGCCTTCCCGGGCGCGATGGCGACCCACGAGGCGAGGCCGATGCAAGCTGTGAGGGCGAGCGCTGTCCTGCGCATTCCGAAGGCTCCCGTGTTCGATTGCCGTCCCGGGCTCACGAGGTCCGTGGGCCCGCCCGCTCCGGCCACACCCCGCCACCACCGCCGGTGCGTGCAGGCCGTCAGGATACCAGCATCTACGCAGCGGGGGGCCGTCCTATTCATCCGGGTCCGGGCCGGTGCCCGCCACCGATGCTATGCTCCCCGCCGCGATGCGGCCGACGGTCTTGCTCTTCGACGTGGATGGAACGCTCGTGCTGACGGGCGGCGCGGGGCGCCGGGCCATGGCTCGGGCCTTCGGCGCGGTGTGCGGCCGCGAGGACGCGTGCGCGGGCTTCGCCTTCGGCGGGATGACCGATCGCCTCATCGTGCGCACGGGGCTATGCGCCGTCGGCCACTCCGACGCGGAAGACGTGATCGATCACCTTCTCGGCGTCTACCTCGACTTCCTGCCGGACGAGCTGAGCCGTGCGACGGGCTACCGCATCATGCCGGGCGTCGAGGCCGTGCTCGAGGTCGCCCTCGCGCGCACGGCCATGGCCGTCGGTCTCGGCACCGGCAACATCGAGCCGGGCGCGCGCCTCAAGCTCGCCCACGGCGGTCTCGACGACGCCTTCGCCTTCGGCGGCTTCGGCTCCGACCACGAGGATCGCACCGAGCTGGTCCGCGCCGGCTTCATCCGTGGTGCAGCGCGGCTGGGCGAGCCCCTCGAACGCTGTCGGCGCGTGGTCGTCGGCGACACGCCGCGCGACGTGGACGCCGCCCGCGCCCTCGAGGCCGAGGCGATCACGGTGGCGACCGGCGGCTTCACGATCGAGCAGCTGAGCGCTGCGGGTGCAACGGTGGCCTTCACGGACCTGACCGACCCGCGCGCGACGGCCGTCCTCCTCACCGGGGTGCCGTGAACGGACGCGAGGGCTCGCGAGTCGGGGGTGGACGAAGGGACGTGGATGGCCGAGCGAACGATTCGTACCGGGGGGTTGACCGGGGTGCTCGGCACGGACGTGGGTGGAGCCCTGGTGCTCCGCCGCATGCGCATCCGCGTGGTGACCGGCCCCGACCGTGGTGCGGAGGTCTTGCTCGAGGGTGGGACGCTGGTCATCGGCAGTCACGTCGACGCGGGGCTGCGCCTGTCGGACCCGACCGTCTCGCGCTACCACGCGGAGGTGGCGCTCCTGGCCGAGGGCGTACGCGTGCGCGACCTCAGGAGCACCAACGGCACGTTCGTCGGTGAGTCGCGCATCGAGTCAGCGGTCGTCACCGCCGGCACGGAGCTGCGCTTTGGTCGCACGCGGGTCGAGCTGTTGCCGGCCGACGTCCCGGCGCCCGACGTGCCGTCCGAACGCGCGCGTTTCGGAGGCCTGGTCGGTGCGAGCCCCGCCATGCGACGGCTCTTCGGCGTGCTCGAGCGTGTGGCGCCCACCAACGCGCCCCTGCTCATCGAGGGCGAGGCCGGCGTGGGCAAGAGCGAGGCGGCGCGCGCTGTGCACGACGCATCGGCACGCGCGTCGGCGACGTACGCCGCGCTCGATCTCGGTGTGGCGACGCGGGCGGGGGACGTGGCCCTCACCTTCGACGCGGCCGAAGGGGGGACGCTGCTGCTCGACCGCGTGGACGAGGCATCGGCTGCCGTGGCAGCCGAGCTGGTCGCCGCCCTGGAGCGCCGTGAACGTGGCGAGATTGACGTGCGGCCCATCGCTTCGAGCCGGTCCGATCTGCGGGCGCGCGTCGAAGCGGGCGTGACGCGCCGCGACCTCTACTTCCACCTGGCGTCGGTGCGCGTCGTCATCCCGCCCTTGCGCGAGCGCAAGGAGGACCTCCCGCGACTCGTGCGCGACATCACCGACTCCCTCGGCTACCGCGCCTTCTCCCTGTCGCCAGCCGAGCTCGCCCCCCTGCGCGCCAACGACTTCCCCGGCAACGTCCGGGAGCTGCGCCGGCTGATCGAGCAGACGCTCCTGGTGGCATCGGCATCTGCGCCGTCTGGGCCAGATGCGGCGGAGGCCCCACGCCTCGCGCCGAGCGACGCCTGGGTGACGCAAGACTTCGGCAGCCTGCCGTTCAAGGAAGCAAAGGAGCGCCTGGTGGAGGGCTTCGAGCGACAGTACGTCGCGGAGCTGCTCGAGCGGCACGATGGCAACCTGTCGCGCGCCGCGTCGGACGCCGGCCTCGACCGCAACTACCTGGCTCGCCTCGCGAAGAAGCACGGCCTCAGGTGATGTGTACGGCGCCTTGCTTGCGTCAGGGCAGGTCGACGCGGCCCGGGGGGAGCGAGCCGCTCGGGAGGCCGTCGTTGTTGGCCAGGCCGAAGGCGACGGCACCTGTGGCGACGGCGACGACCGCGACGCCCGTCCAGAACCACCAACGGGTGAAGACCGAGCCCCCGCTGCTCGCGCCGCCGCCGGGCGCCGCGATGGCTGTGCCGCGGATGGACAGGGTCAGGGGCAGGAGCGGCTCGCCGGCGCGTGCCACGACGCGACCCTGGCCGTCGCGCGCCTGGGCGTAGATCTGGAGTTGGTCCGCCGCCGGTCGCGGCGGCACCGATGCGACGTAGCGATCGCCGTCCGGGTGGGCGACGAGCTTCGTCCACCCGGTCGCGCCCGTCCCGCGCACGAACACCGCCACGGTTGCCACCGAGGGCGTCCCTGAGACACCCACGGCCACCCGCGTCGCCTCGCCGACGCGTCCGGCGGGCGGCAGGGCCAGGGACAGATGCACACTCGGATTCAGGGCGGCGTCGAGCACGACCTCGGCGCGCACGTTCGCGACGAAGCGCGCGATCTTGGGTGAGCCGCTCGGCTCGTGCACGACATGGTAGGGGTCGAGCTGCATCATGGCGCGAAAGGCCTGGCGCGCTTCCTGTCGGTGTTCGAGCACCACGTAGGCGGAGCCCAGGTACTCGTACGCCGAGAGGCGCACCGCGTCCGGCGCACCGGGCACCGCAAGCGCGCTCTCGAGCGCCTCGACCGCGCCCGCAAAGTCCAGCTCGCGGTAGAGCCGCTGCCCCTCGTCGAGAAGGTGCTGCGCCGCCCCCGCAGCCGAGCCGTCGCTCCCTTGCGCCCGCGCTCCCCCTGGCGCTACCCCCGAGACGAGGAGCGCAAGGGCCACAAGGGCCAGCACGAAGGCGAGCCGCGAGCGGGAGGCGCGCGCCACCCACGTCATGGCCCCGTCACCTCCACCGAGCCGTCGGTCGTGAGCAGGATGAGCTCGTCGGCCCCGTCGCCGTCCACGTCCGCGGCCGCCACGTCCCGGATCGCCGGCAGGCTGAAGGGAAACGGCACGAGCGACAGCGGGTCCTCGGTGGCCAGCACCAACAGGTTGCCGTCCGCGTCGAGCACGGTGACGTCGTCATCGCAGTCACCATTGATGTCCGCCACCACGAGGCGCACCGGGGCGGCGGTCGTGGTGGGCGTCATGGCCGGGGTGGCGTCGC
The DNA here is from genome assembly GCA_963830115.1 of uncultured delta proteobacterium. Classification (GTDB taxonomy): domain Bacteria; phylum Myxococcota_A; class Polyangia; order Polyangiales; family CAWHLB01; genus CAWHLB01. The sequence goes on along the minus strand of CAWHLB010000037.1, from coordinate 82,604 downwards.
GGAGGCTCCCGTCGCTCGCACCGAGGGCGACGCGCAGTGAGCTGCCGGCCGTCCCGATCAGGTCGAGGAAGCCGTCGTCGTTCAGGTCCCCGACGGCCACCGGCCCGTCCACCGCCCCGAAGCCGGCGGGCAGAAGGGCGCTCATGTCCACCGGGCCGCCGCTCCCTCCGCGCCACAGCTTCGTCCCGCCGGGACCGCTCACCACCACGTCGTCGATGCCGTCTCCGCTCAGATCGTTGACGACCGCGTACGTCGATGGCACCGCGTCGAGCATCACGCCGTTGCCCATCCCGTGCCACGGAAGAAGCCCAACGCCCGCCATGCCCGGCACCACCAGGCTCGAGTCGCCGTCGCCCGTCGGGTCGCCCACGGCCAGGTCGACCCCCGAAGGACCCCGGCCGGGGAAGGAGCCCACGTCGCCGCCCGGCGCTTGCACGACCACGGCGCCCGAGGCGGACGCCAGGGCCAGGTCGAGAAGGCAGCCGCTGTCGCCATCCCCGTCGGCCGCCGCCGACAGGCGCGCGTCGGCAGGGATCGCCACGCCGATGGGGTGCGGCACGCCGACCGCACTCTCCGCGTCGATGGCGACGAGCCCGCCGTTGCCGTCGGCCACGAGGATCTCGTCGCGCCCGTCGCCGTCGATGTCGGCGCCGAGGACGGTGGCGCCGTCACCGATGGGGACCGTGGCCACGCGGCGCACCCGCGGCATGGTCAGGAACATGTCGCGTCGGTGACACCGGCTCACGTCGAGCGGGAGCGTCTTGCCACCCACCGCGAAGGTCGACTGACCGCGACCCTCCGCGACCGTGCGCCCACCGCGCGTCAGCCGCGCCGCGATGCGCACCTGCTCGCTCACCTGCGTTCCGGCGACGAGCACGAGCGTGCTCTCGGGCGGGAGCGCGCCATGGGCAGCCGGGTAGGCGTGGGCGTAGACGACCTGCCCGTGGTCGCTGGCGAGCAGGCACAGCTGGTCGCCGTGGGCGTTCAGGTGCACGTCCGCGATGACGGCGGGCGGGCTCTTGCAGCCGGCGAGGAACACGAGCGCCGCGAACGCGAGGGCGCCCACAGCGCTCCCTGGGCGGACGGGACGGAACACCGGCACCTCTATATCACGCCGCCGCCGCCCCCATCTGCCCGATCCCGGGCATCGGAGGTTGCAGCGGCGGGGCTCGACCAGGTCGGTATACTCCTACCTCGTGTTCCGTCGGCATCCCCCTCGGCCCCTACGTCCTCGTCAAGCGCCTGGCCACGGGCGGAATGGCGGAGATCTTCCTGGCGCGCAAGGAAGGGCCGGAGGGGTTCGCCCGCGACCTGGTGGTCAAGCGCATCCTCCCGCACCTCGCGGCGGACCCGGAGTTCAGCTCCATGTTCCTCGAGGAAGCGCGCATCGCCGCACGGCTCACCCACCCGAACGTCGTGCACGTCTACGACTTCGGCGAGGTCGACGGCACCTATTACCTGGCGATGGAGTTCATCCGGGGCGTCGACCTCCGGGCCCTGATTGTCCGCGCAGCCGAACAGACCTACGCCGACGGTCGCACCGGGGGCATCCCGCCCCACCACGCCGCCAAGATCCTGTCCTTCGTATGCGAGGGCCTGGCCCACGCCCACACCCTTCGCACCGACGAGGGCGCCAAGGGCATCGTGCACCGCGACGTCACGCCGTCGAACGTCCTCATCTCCTTCGACGGCGCGGTGAAGGTCGCCGACTTCGGCATCGCCAAGGCCGAGCACACGCGCAAGCGGGAGGCTACGCGTCACGGCGTCGTGAAAGGTAAGTTTGCGTACATGTCACCCGAGCAGGCCCGCGGGGACCGCCTCGACGCGCGGAGCGACATCTTCAACGCGGGCATCCTGCTCTTCGAGGCCGTCGTCGGCATGCCCTTGTTTCCGCAGGACGACGCCCGCGCGGCCAAGAGCATGAGCGCTCGCGGGACGATCCCCCAGCCCGAGCGCCTCGCCCAGCTTCCTCCGGCCCTCGCCGCCGTGGCGCGCCGCGCCCTGTCCCCGGAGGTCGAGGACCGCTACCCCGACGCGCTCAGCATGCGCGCCGATCTCGAGGCGTTTTTGCGCGCCTGGTCCCAGCCCTCGGACACGGTGGAGATCGGCCGCTACGTGCAGACCATGTTCCCCGACGCGGTCGAGGAGGACTCCCATTCACCTCGGGCTGCGGGCACCGTCACGAAAACCGTGGCCGGCCGCGCGACCCAGCCCCTGACCCCCGGGGGCAGCCCGGCGGTTTCGCCGCCCCGCGCAATCGGCACGCGTGTAGAGGACGACCCGGACGCCGACGCCGAGAGCTTGCCCACGCGCCGGCTTCCCGCCGTTGCGGCCGCGTCCCTGTCCACTCCCCTCGTCGCCGAGGCCCTGGCGACCGGTGCCGAACGCCGCGCCTCCCGGCCGCCGGGCGTCGGCTCCAGGAGGGGTGAGGCGCCCACCCTTGCGCACGGGGCCCTCGGTGGGACCGTCATGGCGCCGCCCGATTCCGAGGGTCGGTCATCGGTGCGCATGTGGATTTCGGAGCCCTCGTCCTCGCGCTGCTCGCGGCCGGCGGCGTCGAGGCCTGGGCGATGCTCCACGGGGGGCCGCCCGATGGGCCTGCCGACCCGCCCGCCATGGGCGCGGCGCGCACGCCGGTGGCCGACCGCCCCGGCGAGATCCGTGTCGCGAGCGAGCCCCCCGGCCTCGCCCTGTCGATTGATGGGCGAGACGCCGGCCTCACGCCTCGCGTGCTCCGGGTCTCGGCGGCCCATTCCCATCGTTTGGCCGTCGCACGGAGCGGCCAGGAAGTGGCGGCCGAAGAAGTGGCGATCATGCCCGGCGAGTCGCGGCAGGTCACCCTGTCGCCACCGCCGCCGCGCGCCGCGCACCTTCAGGTGGTCACCTCGCCGCCGGGCGCGCAGGTCTGGCTCGGGGACCGCCTCGTCGGCGAGGCGCCGGCGGGCCTCGAGGTCCAGCCGGGCAGCTACGATGTGGAGGTTCGGCTCGACGGCCACGCGCCCCAGAAACAGACCGTCGTCATCCACGATTGGGACGAGACCCAGACGCTGAGCTTCGCCCTGCGAGCGCTGCCCGAGCCGGCGGCCGTACCCATGCCCGTGCCCGTGCCCGCGCCCCCGCCCGTCGCGCCGCCACCTCCACCGTCCCACCGGCACGTGCACCACGCCCACCCATCGCGGCCGGCGATGGGCACCCTGACCATCGCGACCACGCCCTGGTCCGAGGTCTACCTCGGCGACCGTCACCTCGGCACCACGCCCCTGAGCGGTGTCCGCTTGCCGGCCGGTCGTCACACCCTGACGCTGCGTGCGCCCGGCCGGGCGCCGGTCCACGAGACCGTCGTCATCGAGGCCACGCACGAGACGCGGGTGCGCAAGGCGTTGTGAAGGTGCGGGTGCCCGGGCGCCGTCAGGCGTCGGGATCGGGACGTGGCGTGAAGCCCGCCGGCAGGCCGTCGAAGAAGCACACCTCGCCGGTTTCGAGATCGCACTCGGCGCCCACGACGGTGACCCGATCGGCCACCACCAGGTCCTCGAGGATTCGGCTGCCGTGTCGCAGGTGATCGGCCGAGGCCCGCACGTTGGCGCGCACGGCCTCCCGCACGATGCCCCGTCGGTCTCCGGGCCGAACCAGCCCCTCGATGTGCGGAAGGATTCGATCGGTGATCGAGCGGATGTTCGCCGACTCGGGGCCGAGGCCCGTCTGGATCGCCTTCACCGCCGCGGTCACGGCGCCGCAGCGCGTGTGCCCCATGACCACCACGAGGCGCGTGCCGAAGTGCGACACCGCGAACTCGATGGAGCCGACGATCGACGGCGCGACGATGTTGCCCGCGACCCGCACGACGAAGAGGTCCCCGAAGCCCTCATCGAAGAGGATCTCGACGGGCGTGCGGGAGTCGGAGCAGCCGAGGACGACGGCGAAGGGGCGCTGCGATTCGGCCGCCATGGGCTCGCGGGGGAACGAGCGCGTCGTCGGCGTTCCGAGCGCCTCGTGGAAGCGGCGGTTGCCCTCGACGAGCCGCTCGAGCGCCTGCACCGGTGAGAGCGCGGTGGGATCCCATGTGTGAGGCATGGGCGTCCTATAGCACGAAGTGTTGGGCTCGCCGGCTCGACGCGTGGGGCGCCGCGGTGCCGTGTGCGTGGGTCAGCTCCGGCCGGCTGTACGGCGGCGTCGGAGTAGGGCGAGGCCGACGAGCAGGAACGGGGCGAGGCCTTCGGCCGGTGCGCGTCCTCCGCCCGCGTTGCAGCCGCCGGCGAGGCTCCCCGTGCCGCCCCTCTCCCCCACGACCGGACCCGAGTCGGTGCCCACCGTCGAGGCGCCGCCGTCGCCGCCGCCCAGGTCGCCGCCTCCGTCCGTGGCGCAGGGTAGGTCGGCGCCGTCGCAGTCCTGGTCGATCCCGTCGCCGCAGATCTCGGAAGCGCCGGGATGCACGTTCGGGTCTGCATCGTTGCAGTCCTCGTCGGACGTGAAACCGTCCCCGTCGGCATCGGTGGTGCTCTGCATCCCGGAGCGCGGATGGATCACCACCGAGAAGGTGATGTCGGTGGGCCCGAACCAGGGGCCGCCCTCTTCGACCAGGCCGAAGGTGTCCTGCACCGTCGTGTCCCGGGTGACGTCGGGCGCGGTGATCACGAACGTGAACCTGCCCACATCACCCGGCGCTGCGCCCGCTTCCACCGCCGTCGGGCGGTGGTCGTTGATCCAGCTCCCGGGGTCGTAGAAGGGGCTCGTGTGGTCCTGGGGCATGGTCGTCCCGAGCCGCGTGTTGCTCAGGTCCCAGCTCATGGAGCCCGTGTTGCGGAGCTCGACCCAGACGGTGGCGCGCTGGCCCGAGGTCATCGCCGTGAGGGAGCTCATGTCCACGTAGGCCGCGTCGTAGGCCGGGACCGGCGGCGAGCCGCCCTCGACCGTCGCGCCCGGGAAGTAGTGGGTGGCGATCCAGTCGTGCATCTGTCCGCTGGTAGCCCAGCGCTGCGTGCCCCACTGGCACATGCCGCGGCCGTGCCCGTTGCGCGCGTGGCCGGCGCAGACCGGGTCGTCGATGCCGTCCGCCGTCGGGTCGCCGGCCTCGGCGCTGTACTCGCCGCTCACCAGCGTGCCGCCGCTCGTGATGGCCTCACCCGCCGTCGCGTCGACCGCCGCGTCGGTGCTCGCGGAGTGGCCGTCCTGATAGACCTGGGAGCGGGTCGTGTCGTCCAGGTCGGCGCACGTGTACTTGCCGCCGCGGGAGATCCAGTTCCAGGCGTAGGTGCGGACCGCCAGCGCGCCGGCGCGCAGCGACTCGCCGCCCCAGGAGGCGATCCATTCGTGCGGCAGAACACCTTTGACGTAGTCCTCGAGGGGGATGACGTCGATGCGCCCGAGCAGCTCGACGAGGTTCCGTCGATGCTGCGGCGCCACAGGCGAATGGTGGCAGGGGCGCCACCGAGGGCCGCGCGTGCGGCTCCCACGTCACCGGTCGTCGGCGCGGCGGGATGGAAGATCGACGCGTCGGCGTCGCCGCGTAGGAAGGCGGCTGCCTCGGGGCGGAGCGCGGGGTCGTTCGGGTCGTCGCGCATGAGTTGGCCGCGCCCGCGACGCAGCATCTCGGCCTCGACGACCGCCGCGCTCGGGTCGGCCTCGAAGATGTGCATCTCGACCGCGGTGGTCTCGCCGTCGCGGGCGATCACGTGGCCCCGGGTCAGGCCAATCATGCCGTCGGCATCGGCGTGCAGGGCAAGCTCGCCCGGCGGAGGCTGGACGACGAAGCGACCGTCGGCATCGGTGCGGGCGACAATCTCTGTGCCCTCGACCCGGATCGTCGCGCCGGCGACGGCGGCGTCCGTATATGCGTCGACGAGGCGCCCGGCGATCCTCGCCCGACCTGTCCCGGCCGCGCTGCCCCCGTCCGACGGGAGGCCGCAGCCGGACGCTCCGAATGCCAGGGTTCCGGCGAGCACGACGGCGCCCGCCCACGGGCCGAGCCCGACCAGGGCGCCGCGCCCCACCGGCAGCGCGGTGCGAGGGGCACGGGAGGGGGACGGGCGGGCCATGGGCGGCGTGGTGTCGCAAGTCGCGTGCCCAGGTTTCGGGGGGCCGAATCGAGGCGGGAATGGGGACGAGACCCCGCGCAATCGGGAGGCGAGAGCGGGCGGATGCGCCCGCCACAGGCGACAATCGCGTTTGAATACAGTGATTTGGTTTGTGTTGCGCCAATGTGGCGCGGACTGTCTGCAATCTGGACGACCACAGCGCGCTCGAGGCGCCACGCGCCTCCCCATGGGGAAGGGCGACCCCAGGGGAGGGCGTGGGACGACTCGGCAGGCTCAGCCCATGCCGTAGCGCTTGAGCCGGTCGTTGAGTGTGGTGCGGCTCACACCGAGCTCCCGCGCGAGCTGCGTGCGGTTGCCGGCCGTTCGCTCGAGGCCGCGCCGGATGATCGCCCGCTCGAGGGCTTCGACTGCGGCCGCCAGGGTACCGGCCCCCGCCGCGGCCGCCGCCGCCGCGCCGCCTCCCTCGTCGCCCACGTAGCCGCCCGCCTCCCGGATGGGCGCCGACAGGTGCTCGGGCCCCACGACCCGCGCGTCGGCGGCCGAAAAGCTCCACCGTGCAACCTCGCCGCCGAGCTCGCGTACATTGCCCGGGAAGCGGTAGCGCTCGAGGCAGCGCCAGGCCGCCTCGGCCACCTGCGCGGGCGCATCCGGGGTCCGGTCGAGGAAGTAGCGCACCAGGTGGCGCAGGTCCCCCGGTCGGTCGCGGAGCGGCGGCAGGTGCACGGGCAGGACATGCAGGCGGTAGAAGAGGTCCTGGCGGAACTCGCCCCTCGCCACCATCTCGCCGAGGTCGCGGTGGGAGGCGGTGATGACCCGCACGTTCGCGGTGCCGGGCTGGGTGCTGCCCACCGGCAGGTAGCTCCCATCCGACAGGACTCGGAGCAGCTTGACCTGCATCGCCGGGGACATTTCCCCGACCTCGTCGAGGAAGAGCGTTCCACCCTCGGCCGCGCCGAAGAGGCCGGTCGTGGTGCGGATCGCGCCCGAGAAGGCGCCGCGCACGTGGCCGAAGAGGGTCGATTCGAGCAGGTCGTCGGGCAGGGCGCCGCAGTTCTGCGCGACGAACGCACGGCCGGCGCGTGGACCGTGCTCGTGCAGCGCCCGCGCGACCAGCTCCTTGCCCGTGCCGCTCTCGCCCAGGATCACGACGGTGGCGTCGCTCATCGCGAGCCGCGGCACGAGATCGAAGACCTCGCGCATCCGCGGCGAGTCACCCACCAGCCCCCAGAACGACGGGATCGACCCGTCCTCGGCGCCTGCAGCGCGACGGCGGCGATCGGCTTCGAGGGCGACGATCTCCCGGGCCGCCGCCGCGAGGATGGAGCGAACGATGCGGATCCGGTCGCGCCCGGTGACGACGGGCAGCGCGCGGACGGGCGCGGCGGGGTCCGCGAGGCTCGGGTCGATCTCATGCAGGGCGGAGGTCAAGGCCTCCGGGTTCACGGGCGGAACCCCTGGCAGGTGGGTCGCGACGAAGCCCGAGGCGACGACGTGGACGAGGACGGCGCCGTCGATCTCGGCTGGCACCGAGACCGTGGCGAGCCCGAGGTGGCAGGGGAGGGCGACCGCCTCCCTCGATGCGCCGACCTGCCGGTAGAACGCGTCGCATCGGGCGAAGCCCTCGCGGGAGAAGAGCGACACCCGGCAGACCTCGCTCGAGGAGGCCAGGACGCCACCCCGCACGTGGGCGAGGGGGCCCTGGGGACCGATCAGTAGGAGCTCGAGACTGAAGGCGTCGCGGAGAATGGCGCGTGCCATTCCCACGCCGTGCAGGCGTTCCCAGCGCTCCAGACTCACCTCGTCCACGCGGCAGGCATTGCACCCCGTTCGGACCGGGCGGGCAAGGAGCGAAGCCCTGCGTCGGGCGGCGGGCGTGGGCGGTGGTTGCGCACGCCCTGCGCATCGCGCGCACCGGCGTCGTCACCGGCCCTTGCCCGATGCCGTGCGGGACACCCCCCTCCATGCGCTCTCCGCCCACGATTTCCAGGGGTTTGCTGCTTTCGCGGCAGGGCGAGGGGACCGCACGTCCAGCGAGGTCGAGCGGCACGGTCATTGCTGCAAAGTTGCAGCGACACTTTCGACCGCCGCGAAGCACGCGTGCAAGGGGAGGTACGGTGACGAGTCGCCGGGGATTGTTCGAGTCACATGCTGACAAGGTCACGGTCGTCCAGCAGATCGCCGACGGCGCATGCATCGCAGCGGGCCATGGGCTCGCGGCCTTCGTGCTCGGCGAACCGTGGACCGAGCGGTCCATCCTCACGACCGCGGTTGCCCTGGTCGTGTTCATGGTCGTCGGTGAGCTGTCGGGGCTCTATCGACCGTGGCGCACGCTGCCCCTGTTGCGCGAGGTCGGCACCGCCTGGATGAGCTGGGCCATGACGGCGCCCGTCCTGCTCTTCATCGCCTTCGCCTCCAAGACCTCGGCGGAGTACTCGCGTCTCGCTTCCAGCCTCTGGTTCGCGATGGTGCCCCTCGCGCTCGCCGGCTGGCGTGTGTCGCTGCGCCTCGCCCTCCGGGAGCTGCGCCGCCGGGGGAGGAACACGCGCACGGTGGCGATTGTCGGAGCGACCGAGGTCGGCGTTCGCCTCGCGGTGGCGTTGATGGAGCAACCCTGGACCGGCCTGCGCCTCGTGGGCTTCTACGACGACCGGCACGTCTCGCGGCGCATCGCCGTGCCCGAGGTCGTCGGCGAGGTGCGGGGGATCTCTCGGAGCTGGTCGAGCGGGCGCGCGCCGGGGACGTGCACCTCGTTTACGTCGCCCTGCCCCTGCGTGCAGAGGGGCGGGTGCGGACCCTGGTCCAGCAGCTCGGCGACACGACGGCTTCGGTGTACGTCGTCGCGGACTTCTTCGCCTACGACCTCTTGCGCGCCGAGTGGACCAGCATGGGCGACATCCCGCTCGTCAGCGTCGTCGAGACCCCGTTCTACGGCGTCGACGGCCTGCTCAAGCGCCTCGAGGACCTGGTGCTCGGCCTGGGCATCCTCGTGCTCATCACGCTACCGATGATGGCGATCGCCATCGCGATCAAGCTCACGTCCGAGGGCCCGGTCCTGTTCCATCAGCGCCGCTACGGCCTCAACGGCCATCCGATCGACGTGCTCAAGTTCCGCACGATGACGGTCTGCGAGGACGGGGCCAAGGTGGAGCAGGCGAAGAAGGACGACCCTCGTATCACGCCTCTCGGCGCCGTGCTGCGCCACACCTCCCTCGACGAGCTGCCCCAGTTCCTGAACGTGCTCACCGGCAGCATGTCCATCGTCGGCCCGCGCCCCCACGCCGTCGCCCACAACGAGCTCTACCGGCACCTCGTGCCGAGCTACATGCGACGCCACAAGGTCAAGCCCGGCATCACGGGCTGGGCCCAGGTCAACGGATGGCGCGGTGAGACAGACACCGTGGAGAAGATGGAGCAGCGGGTCGCCCACGACCTCGACTACATCCAGCGGTGGAGTCTCTCCTGGGACGTGAAGATCATCTTTCTGACCGTCTTCGGCTCGGCGGTTCGCAAGAACGCGTACTGAAGCGTCAGGGCGCGGCGGCCTCGGCCGCCTCGCCGTCACGCGTGGCCGAAAGGTGACGCCACCGCCGCGTGATGACCCAGGTCACCGCGAGCCAGGCACCGACCAGCGCCAGCGTGAAGAAGAGGACGGTGCGGGTCACGTGCAGCCAGATGAGGCCGAGGAGCAGGAGCGAGGCCCCGCCCTTGGCCACGCGGTAGGTGAGCATGTCGACGATGGCCTTCCCGCGCGTCTTCTCGGCGTAGCTCAAGGGGATGTAGAGGATCTCCTTGGCGGTCTTGAACAGGCTGTAGTCGAGGGCCTTGCTCGCCACCTTGGCCACGGCCATGACCGCGAAGCGCGGGAAGGCGATGAAGGCGGAGATCGCGCTGCCGACCAGGACCGGAACCGACAGCAACGTCGCGGGGATGCCGACGAAGCGCAGGAGCGGCCCGGTCAGTAGCTGCAGCGAGAGCGAGCTGGCGGCGACCGACGCGTAGACCTTGCCGATGACCGCCGTGCGCACGTCGGTGTTCGGGAAGGTCGCCTGCACGATCGAGTTGTACTGGTAGTCGACGAGGGTGACGACGATCTGCACGAGGCCCACGAGGGCGACCATCCAGAATCAGGTAGGGGCTGTCGCGCAGAACGCGCATGCCAGCGCCAAGACCGCCCTTCGCCTCGTCGCCGCTCGGCGGTTCTGGCACGCCGACGAGACGCGCGATCAGGAGGCCGAGGCCGGCCACGACGAGCAGCACAGGGAGGATGAGCCAGGGGACGCGCGCGGTGCCCAAGCGCGCGGCGAAGACGCCGACCGCCAGGCCGCCGCTGATTCCGCCGAGGGAGCCGAAGACGCAGATGAGCCCGTAGAGCCAGCGCGCCGTGCGTACCTGGAAGATCAGGTTCGCGAAGCTCCAGAGGATCTCGAGGAGGACGACGATGTAGACGTCCTTCCAGACGTAGAGCAGGAAGACCACGCCCGGGACCGCGTGGGCGCGCAGCACCTCGAGCAGGGCGAGCAGGCCGCCGGCGACGGTCACGGCACCGACGAGCAGGCGGAGTAGATCGTGGCGGCGCGCCAGGTAGTTGTAGACCGCCACCGTGGCGCCCATCGCGACGGCGACGGCGATCCAGACTTCGGGCAGCGCCTTCTTGCCGTAGGTCCCGAGGAAGAGGGACTCGATGGACGGCCGCGCGATGGCGTAGCTGAAGAGGATGACGTAGCCGAGTATGCAGATCGCGATGGCGCTGGGCACCGGGCGGGGGACCTTGGCGGTGCGGCCGGACTGCATGACCTTCGCTTGTACACCACTTCGGCCTGGACCGGCGTGGTCGGTCGACACGCACGCTTCCGTGCTCGCCGCCGTTCCGCCGGGCGTTTGGCCGGCCGCGCGGCTCGGGCGGCGCTACAGTTCGGATGCCGTGTCGTTCCTCGCGCACAACTGGCACTGGATCGTGGCGACCGTGGGTCTCGTCTGCGCCCTCGCCGTCGCCCTGTGGGCGCACCTCGCCTACTGGGTGCGTCGCCTGACGGTGCCGATGGAGTACCGCTCGGTCGAGCGCATCGCGACACCCGACGGCTCGGCCTTCGAGCTCAGGCGCTTGCCCGAGCCCCTCGAGGCGCGTGATGCACCGCCCGTCCTGCTCGTGCATGGCGTGGGCGCCAACCACCGCAACGTCGACATGCACCCGGACCTCTCCCTCGCGCGCACGCTGCTCGACCATGGACGCGACGTGTGGCTCTTGACGCTCCGGAGCGGTCGGCCGGGCCTCTCGCGACGGGAGCGGCGTGTGGTGCGCTTCGACGCCATGGTGCATCACGACCTGCCCCTCGCCGTCGATGCGGTGCGGACGCGGACGGGAGCTTCGCAGGTCGACTACGTCGGCTTCTCCATGGGCGGCATGCTCCTCTACGCGAGCCTCGGCCGAACGATCGATCCCGAGAAACTCCACAAGGCCGTCGTCATCGGCTCGCCCGGGAGGGTCGGTCTTCCGCTGCGCCTGCTCGGCCTGTTCCGCTGGGTGCCCCTCGGCGTCGTTCCGGGGCTGCCGATCCGTCTGGCCGCGCGCGCAGTCGCCTTCGCGGCGGAGTGGATCGTCACGCCGGTCCACCGCCTCCTCTATCACCCCAGGGATGCCGCGCCGGGCATGGCGCGCACGGCCATGGTGGACCTGCTCGAGGACATCCCCGCGCCCCTGCAACGGGACTTCGCGCGATGGGCCTTCGGCGACGGAGAAGATCCGTCTCGGTGGCGAGGCGGCGGTGGAGGGGCTCGCCGCGGTGGAGGTGCCGGCGCTCTTCTTCGCCGGGTCGCGGGACCACCTCGCTCCTGTCGAGGCGGTGCGCTACGCGTTCGATGCGTGGGGCCGGGACCGGCCGGGCGTGCACAAGGAGCTCGAGGATCCTCGGTCGCGCCGAGGGCGCCCGCGCCGACTACGCCCATGGTGACCTGGCCGTCGGTCGGCACCTGCCCGAGGACCTCTTCGAGCCCCTCGCGGACTACCTCGACCATTGACGAGGGCCGCGCTCCCCTGTCCTACTTCCGAGTGCCATGGCTGACGAGGACAGCGTCCAGGCGGCGCGGATCGACGAGCTCGAGCGGAAGGTCCAGACCCTCGAGGCCGAGCGCGCCCTCGGGCGCCAGGCGGACGCGTACCTCGAGCGGGCGCTGCGCGAGCGCGTGTCCCTCGACGAGGCCCTCGCACGCATCCTGCCGCTGCTCGGCACCCACCTCGGGGCGCGCGCCGCCATCGTGCGCACCTTCGACGAGCAGCTCCAGATGCGGCCCTTCGCATGGGGGCCCGGCGCCGAGGCGCTCGAGACGGCGGTGGAGCGGGCGGCCGGCGCGCGCTTCGTGAGTGAGAAGGGGGGCGTCACGTGGCTCGGCCTGCCCATCGACGTCGCCGGCGAGCCTTTCGGCGCGGCCGTGGTCGTCATCGACGAGGCCCTGGGGCCCGAGGAGGGGGAGCGGCGCCTTTCCCTGCTCGACGTCTTCTGTGAGACACTTGACAACTACCTGGCGGCCATCGCCCACGCGCGCCTCAAGCAGCGCGTCACCCACGCCATCTCGAGCGCCCTGACCGAGGCCGTGCTCGACGTGGGCGTCTCTCTGGCCCTCGAGGTGCTGCGCGAGAACGTGGCCTTCGACGACCTGGTGCTGCTCTTTCACCAGGAGAAGGACCGGGCGGCCGAGACGCTGCAGTACCGCGTGATGAAGCGCGGGAAGATGACCCACGACTCCTCGTCGCCCGACGACACGGAGCTCGACGCGTGGCTGCGCGCGCACGTGCACGACGTGATGAACGCGGACGACGCGACGCTGCCCGAGCGGCTCGGGATTGCCCGCGGCTTCGAGGAGCTGCTCATCCACGGCATCCACGACCGGCGGGTCGTGGGGCGCCTGGTCGTCGGCCGTCACGGTCGCGCCTTCTCGACCTTCGACCACGATTTCCTCGAGCGCTTCGCCGACTACCTGCGCCAGCGCATCGTCGACTTCAACCGCGAGTGGAAGGCCCTCTCGCTCTGCTTCCCGGCCCACGTGGTGGGGCGCCTGCTGCGCACGCCCGACTACGTGGAGCGCTATCTGCGGCCGCGCGAGCAGGACGTGGCGATCATGTTCACCGACATCGCGGGCTTCACGCGGCTGAGCGAGCAGGTGTTGCGCGAGCCACGGCGCATCGGCGAGCTCATCGACGAGTGGGGCGCGCGGGCGGTCGATATCGTGTGGGAGACGGGCGGCGTCTTCGACAAGATGGTGGGCGACTGCGTCATCGGCCTGTGGGGGCCGCCCTTCTTCGAGATGGACCCGAAGACCGCCACCGGAAAGGCCGTCGAGGCAGCGCGGCGCATCCGCGACATGACGCGCGAGATTGGCTCGCGCGAGGGGATCTCCGTGCCCATCGGCGTGTCGACGGGCGTGAGCTACGCGCCCCTCTTCGTCGGTCTCTTCGGCCCGGACGAGGACTACACCGGCTTCAGCTCCGGCATGAACAACACGGCGCGCCTGCAGGGCGTGGCGGTGCGCGACGAGATCCTGTGCATGGAGTCGCTCGTCGAGGTCCACGGCGAGCCCGAGCGCTTCGGCGAGCTGCGCACGGCCGAGGTCAAGAACGTCGCCGAGCCCCTCCGCTTCCGCGCCGTCGAATAGCCGGCGATCGGCCCGTGCACACCGTCCGGTCGGCTGCGGCGATCAGGCGGCGCCGTGGCGGTGGACGCGGTCCTTGCGGATGAAGAGGTAGACGGTGTCCTGTGGCTCGGGCGAGCGCACGCGGACGTCGCTCGGCGACTCGGGGGTGGGCGTCGTGGGCGCGTCGCGCCGCGGCGGCTCGGTAGGCGCCTCGCAGGTATCCGAATGCACGTAGAGCGTCCGCTCGGCGGCGGCCAGCGATCGTTGCGTGGCTGCGAGCAGCATGCGGTCGAGCGGCGCTCCGCTTCGACGTACGTTCCGCTCGAGCCGGGCGATCTCGCGCTCGAGCCGCGCGATCTCCGCGACCATGCTCCCCGGCCCTCTCGGATGCCGCGCGTCCATGCGCAATTGCGACGCAAGGAAGGTGCCATCCATGGGCGTCGCGATCGCCCCGCGGAATGGGCAACCGTCCCTCCGCCATGCACGAGCGTTGCGCAGTCATTGCGCGCTGGACGCAACAATCGCTTCGCGCGGCTTTCTGCGCGCGGTTTCGGTCGCCATTTTTCGCGCGCCTTTCCCAGCCGTGGCGCGGCGCGCAGCGTGCCTACTCTGACTACCGTGAAAGGGCCCCCGCGCCTCTTGCCTTCGATTGCCGCGGCGACCGTGCTCTTCGGCTGCGCGCCCGCGGCGAGCTTTCGTCCCGCCGCTCCCATGCTCCCGGGCAAGCGTTTCGAGGTCGGCGCGGGCGGCACCCTGGTCTCACCGCGCCCCTACGTCGACGAGCCGTGGCGCGTGGGAGGGCAGATTCTGGGGCACCTGGCGCGCCACCCACGCCCTCGAGCTGAGCGTGCTGGCGGCCGGCGACACCGAGGCGGTCCTCGGAGGCATCGCCGCACGCCTGCGCGTCCTCGACCTCGACCGTTTCGCCGGCGCCGTGGACATCGAGGGCGGCTACGGGTGGGTCACCTTCAGCCTGCCGCTCGCCGTGCGCCTCTTCGGGCACACCTGGCTCTACGGCGCGCCCGAAGTGGGCACCTGGGGCGTCGATGCGACGGTGCGTGCCGTGCTCGGCGCGAGCATCCACGTCGCCGGCGGCTGGTTCGTGCGTCTCGAGTCGCAGCTCAACTACCCGAAGCTCGACCCCTACCTCAGACGCGTGCACCTGGGTCTCGCCGTCGCCTTTCAGCCCGGCGGCACGTGAGCCGTTGCCCTCGCGCCGACCTCAGGGCGGGGCCACTTCGACAAAGGCGACGACGGGGTAGTGGTCCGAGTTGCCGGCGCGCACGATGTGGGCATCGAGGGGGCGGAAGGATGCGTCGAAGAGGATGTGGTCCACCTCGTCGCTCTCCTGCCCGAGGAAGCTCTTGCTGCGCCAGGTGTCCTGGCCCGGGTGGAAGAGGGGCAACGCGTTCTCGTAGCCCCGCCCCTCGAGGAGCTGGACCGCGCCGCTCTCGGGACCGTCGTTGAAGTCGCCGAGGACGATGGTCGGCGTATCCGGTGTGACGTCGGCCGTGGCGTAGCGCAGCTCGACCACGTGGTCCTGCCCCGACGAGAGGTACTGGGAGACGACGCCCACGTCGCGTTGGCTGCTCGCCAGGGGCCTGAGGTGGACGTCCACGAGCTGCACGACGCCCATGGGCGTGTGGGCCGCGAGGTGCCAGCTCGGGTGCCATCCGTCCCACCCCGGGATGATGCCGAGGTCGTCCAGGGGGAAGCGCGAGATCACCGCGAGCCCGTCCGAGCCGTTGATCGGGTGGAAGAGCGAGTAGGGGTAGTCGATCCTGTACTGGTTCAGGATCGCCGCCTGCCAGGCGGGCGTGATCTCCTGCATGCAGACGATGTCCGCGCCGGTCTGCCCGATGGCGTCCACCGTCGCCGCATCGCCGGACATGTCCAGGTTCACGTTGAACGTGGCGATCCGGAGGTGCGGGACGCCGGGCGTGGGGGCGCGCGGCGACAAAGGAGGGGGCGCGCAGCCCGCGGCCAAGAGGGACGACAATGCGAACGCGGCAAACGTCGGCGCGTGATGCATCGAGTGGTCAGCATGGCCCAGGGGCGCGCCCGAGGACAAGCGCATTGTGCGTCTGCTGCACACATGCCGCCCCGATCGTGTCCGCGGGCGGGCCACCGGGGCAGGGGTGGCTACCTATGAGTGGTGATGGGCATGTTTCGGCACGCCGTAGGGGCCGGGCGGCTCGGCACTCTGATCGGGAGCACGGTCCTGGTGGTCCTGCTCGCTCCGCCGCTGGTGCTCCGGGCCCACGCCCAGGATGAGCCCGGGGCCGCCGAGAGCTACTTCTACGACGGCACCGGACAGCGTGTCTGCTACGCCGACGCCGAACGGCGCTACCGTCTCGTCGAGGACACGCCCAACTATCTGCGCGCCGGCCTCGAGGACGGCCTGCTGCTCGGCGCAGGCACGGTCTGGTACTGGGCGGAATCCGAGGCCAACTCGGCCGATTGGGACCGGCCGACCCTGGCCCAGCGCTTCGACTTCGGCAACCAGCGCTTCGACAACAACACCTTCCGCAGCAACCAGATCTTCCACCCCTTCGCCGGCGCCGGATACTACGGCTTCGCTCGCTCGAACGGCCTCGATCCGCTGTGGTCGCTCCTCTACTCGATCCTCAGCTCGTCGATCTGGGAGTACGGGCTCGAGTTCCGCGAGCAGGTCAGCATCAACGACCAGATCATGACGCCCCTGGGCGGGTTCCCGATCGGCGAGACGATCTACGAGCTCATGAGCTACCTGAGCAGCGCGCCGGGCGGGGGCAACGCGCTCCAGCAGGTCCTGGCCTGGACGCTCGGTGTGCCAGTGCACCTGCATCGCGTGATCGACGAGCGCCCCGACGACGACTACGCCGGCCGCGACAACCTCGGCTACAGCGCCCACTTCTCCCATCGCTTCGATCTGCGCGGCGAGGCGAGCCGCGTGGCGATCGACGGCGCGTCCGAGACGACCTGGGGCCTGTCGGGCGAGATGCGCCTCGTGTCGCTCCCGGGCTACCTCCGGCCGGGCCACCTCGCGGTGCCCTTCGCCGGGGGCAACTTCGTCCACGCCCGCTTCCGCCTCTCCTACGACCAGAGCGGCACCGTCGACTCGGTCCTGCGGCTGCGCGCGACGATCTTCGGCTTCGTGCAGCAGGACATCCGGCGCACCGCGAGCGGGGGGCTCCGGGGCTCGGCGCTCATGATCGGCGCCCATACCTGGTTCGAGTTCGTGCGCCGCTGGCTCCCCAACATGCGCGACGACCTGAGCATCGCCCACCTCATCGGCCCCATGGTCGAGGTGAGCCTGCTCGACGACGAGCTCACGTTCCGTTTCGAGACGGGCATCACGGGCGACTTCGGCGGCCTTCGCCCGGTGGCCTGGGAGCAGTGGCTCGCCGAAGGCAACTCGACGGTGGGCATCAAGACCGTGCTCGCGAACCAGGAGTACTACTACGCCTTCGGCTACTCGGGCTGGACCCACCTCACGCTGGCGCTTGCAGGGCTCGAGCTCGGCATCGACGGGAACTTCGGCCGCTACGGCTCGGTCGAGGGGCACGACCGTCTGCAGGAGCAGGTGACGAACGACGTGTCGGCCGTGGACTGGATTGTCGAGCTCGGCGCGCACCTCACCTACGCTCCGAGCTTCCTTCCCCTCGAGGCGCGGGTGGGCGTCGCGCGGATCATCCGCACCGGCAGCCTCGGGTCGGTGTCGGTCGAAAAGACCTACGACCGGCTCACCGTCGGGGCGGGGCTTCGCTTCTGACCCCGCTCGCCGTCAGCGGGGCGGGCGCCGGCGGTGCTCGAACCAGGTGCGGTACTGGAGCATCTTCGCGTGCTGTGCGTCGGGCGCATGGAGGCGGCAGGTCGATCGCTCCCGGGATCCCTCCGGCGCACCCCACCGGATCTCGACGCAGTCGTTCGGGTCGTAGGCCATCTCGAAGGCTTGCTGGCGCGTAACCAGGTCGGCGAGGGTCAGGGTCTGCTTGGAGCCGTCCGAGCGCGTGTACTCGATGGAGCGTGCGGCGAGCTGCGGCAGGCTTCCTGGTGGAGCGAGGCGACGGTCCGGTAGAGCTTTGGCCCGGGCGACAGGCTGTAGCGGTCGGGCGTGCGCGCCACCTTGTCCGGGAAGCCGCGCACCGCGTCGAGGCTGATCAGGAGCCGCATGTCGCGCGCCGGCGTCGAGTAGTCCTCCCAGGGCCCTTCGGTCTCGAAGATGTCGTAGCCGTCGGGCATGGCAATGACGCTGCCCGGGTGCTCCATCTGGTTTGCACCCGCGTTGTCGATGGAGACGACCCGCCGCGTCGCCGCCTCGTCGAGCGCGTCGACCAGCGCCGTCATCATCTGATGCGGGTCGAGGGGGCGCGGGTCGATGGCGCTTCCATGCGCCCGAAGAACTCGTCCGCGGTGCCCTGGTACTGCTGGCGCGACACGACGTGTAGGCATGGGTGTGGGCGAGCGTGTGGTTGTCGAGCTCGCGGATGGTCGTCGTGGGCGTCCGAGGCGACGGGCCGCAGGGCCTTGAACCCGCGCCGACGTCCGCAGGTGTCGGGCGTAAGGGAGCTGCGGCGCCAAAGCGCCGGCGCCGACCATGTGCCGTCCGGCTGGGCGTCGCAGGCCATCGATGACGCCATTTTCGTCGTGCCCTGGGGCACCCATCCCGCGATCACGAGCAGGTGGCCGTCGGGTCCGCAAAGACCGTCCCGGGCAAGACGGCCTCGCTGTCAGGGGCACGGGGTAGAGGTCCGTGTTGTCGTCGTCGGGCTCGGCGCGCGCCGTTGCCGACTGGACGGTGTTGCCCACCTTGCGCGTGAGCTCTGGAACGCGACGACCGGGATCGGCCGCGCCGTCGGCGTCCACGTTCGTGAAGGGCGTTTCGGCGCAGGTCGGCGGATGGCCGGCCCGCCCACGGCTGCATGGGCGGAAGCCGTAGGGTAGGCGCATCTTCCACGCGAAGTAGGCGCGCAGGAAGTAGGGCAGGTCGGCGCAGTCGGGCGAAAGGCGCAGTCGCTGGTCCTCGTCGCGGCCGAGGTGGTCGTAGAGCAGGTTGTGCTTCGGGTCCTGGAGCAGGACCTGCAGGTTCGGCCAGGTCAGGTCCTGTTCGGGCGCGTAGTCGAAGAGGGACTCGACGAAGGCCGCATAGAGGTCCTCGGTGTCGCGCTCCCACTTGATCCGCGGCTTCCATGCACCGGCGCCCGCGAAGGGGTTGCCGGCCTCGTCCACCTCTCCTTCGGTGTGGGCTCCGCGCGCCGCCGCTCCGGTCGTGCGCGGCGGCGCGGCGTTTGGGGACGCGGCGCTCGGCGGGGGCGCGGCAGACACGGGCGTGGCGTGGTGCGGCGCGGGCGTGCGTGGTCCCGCGTGCACGACAAAGCGCTCGCAGGCGGCGATGCGTCGGCCGTCGCCGAGAGCGGCCGTCCACCGCCCGGGTGTCGGCGCGCTGACGGTGGCAATCCACGTCCAGGGCGGCCCCTCGAGCCTGCGGACCGGTGCCACCACCTTCCGTCCGTGCGGGTCGACGAGCACGAGATCCGCCGGCTCGGGGTCCTCGTGGCTGGTCACGATGACACGCAGGGGCTGGCCCGGATGGGGCCACTCGGGCGAGCGGAAGATCGCCACGTCGAGCGAGTCGCGGCAGGGCGTGCCCGCCCGCGGCACCTCGACCGGCGCTGCGGGCCGCACCTTGGCCACCCCCTCGAGGTCCGCCCCGGGTGCCTTGCCGACGACGACGACGTCGGCTGATGCGCTCGATGAACGAGGTCCGCGAGCTGCCGCGACCGAGTGTGAGGTCACTTACGGTGATGTGATTCACCGTGTGCAGCGTCTCGAGGGGCTTGCCGTCGGGACCCTTCTGGTCGCAGGGCGTGACGTACTCGGCGAAGGAGTGGATCACCATGGGCGTGCCTTCCTTGGCGCGCCCGAGGTAGAGCATGATGTGCCCCGGGAAGTGGAGCAGCACGATGCCCCGGTGCGCGGCCGCGTCGATGATCTGCTGCTTGCGCCGTTCGTCGTGCATGCCGGACACGTCGATGTCGAAGGTGCCCGCCATCGTCTGGCGCCCGCTCGTGCGGGGCAGCTCGATACCGAAGGAGGCGAAGACGTCGAGCAGGAAGCGGGGAGCAGTCCCGGCCGCCGTCCTGGCCGCCCCAGCCGTAGGGCGCGCCCAGGAGCCGGAACGCCTCGGTCAAGAGGTCGCGCCGGGTGAGGGGGCGGGTGGTCGCTCGCGCCGCGCCGGGGTCGAGCGGTGCGCTCTCGTGCAGCCCGTGATCGTTCGCGAACAGGACGCGGCCATCGGCGCCCGGCACCCCGGCGAGGAACGCGCCGGTCGGCACGGTCGCGTGGGCACCGTCGGGCGAGTCGAGGGCGACCGACCGCGTGACCTCGTAGCGTGCCGGATCGAGCAGGGCCGTCACCCGCGCGCCCGTGACGGGAGGCGATAGGGTGGCGTCCGGGGCGATGAAGCCGAGGGCGTAGGGCGTGCGGGCGAGCTTCATGCCTCCGGGCCAGGTCGCGAGGATCTGGCACTGGCTCCTGCACGTGGACGGTGCTGCAGTTGTTGCGGTCGAAGGCGAGGTCGAGGCTCGGCTTGTACAAGCCCCCGACGCGCGGTCCGCAGCGAAGCGGCACCGGCCCGAGGGCGACGCGCAGCTCGGGAGTGAGGGCGGGGAGCGCGGCGGGCGGTGCGAAGCGGGCCATGTCGGTCGCGCCCACATGGGAGCCGTCGCGCTGGACGTAGGCGCCCGAGGCGAGCTTGTCGTGGATGAAGCCGAGCCGCTCGTGCAGCACCGACAGGAGCTCGTTCCGGTCCACGGGGGCCGCCAGGTCGGTCTGGCCGAGGGGGTGGCCGTCGTGGGCCGCCTGGTGCAGGGCGCGGTCGCGGTCGTGGATCGCCGTGGGCGACAGGAGCACCTCGTCCGGGTCGCCGTAGGCCCACGCGCGGTCGAGCCAGTAGGCGAGGGTGCGCTCCTGGGGCGTCACGCCCGGCAGCGGATTCGGGCGCCGCCACCTTGGCCGGACAGCTCGCCCCGCGCGCGGAGGTGTGCTGGTCGTGGTGCTCCGATGCCGATGGCGTCCCGTGGTCGCTGGTCGCACCGCATCCGGTCAGGGCGCGGGCCACGGCGGCGCCGAGGAGCGCGGCCGCGAGGATTGTGGGGCGCAGCATGTAGACGGATTCGAGGCGGCCTGGGCGCCGCGCGCATGCTTCACGACATCGGATCGTCGCCATGCACGATTGCAGCCTGAGCGTCTAGGGGTTCGCAGACGGCCGGAGCCCCTGTATCGTGGGCATGCGTGGAGCCGTAGATACGGGAACCCGGAGGTGAGTCGATGAGCGGACGCGGAACGATTGCAGCCCTCGTGGTCCTGGTCGTTTGCTTGGTTGGTTTCTCGGCGCCCGTCGAGGCCCAGGGGCCGCACCACCGAAACCACATAGCGGGCGTGCGCGGTGACGTGCACGCCGACCTCGGCTGGTACGGCTCCTTCGGCATCGGCGGACGGGTGGACATCCCCATCGTGCCCAACGGATTCCTCCGGAACGTGGACGACGAGCTCGTCATCAGCCCGGGCGCCGAACTCTACTTCTTCAACTACTACAGCTGCGGCCCCTACGACGCCTACTGCACCAACCACGGCGTGTCGTTCTGGCCCACCGTCATGGCCCAGTGGAACTTCTACCTGAACGACAAGTGGTCGGTCTTCCCCGAGGCGGGCCTCGTCGGCCTCTTCTACGACGCCTACTACTGCAACGGCGGCCCGATGTGCCCCAACGGCATGGGCTATCACACCGTCTTCCTCATCCGGCCCTCCTTCAGCGTCGGCGCCCGCTACCACTTCGGCGGCCGCCTCGCCCTGCTCATGCGCTTCAACTGGCCCGCCGGTTTCCAGATAGGCCTCGCCTTCTAGCGTGGTGCGCCCCGCCCCCGACGGTCCCACCCCCGCGTCTTTCGCTCCCCGAAGCCCTATGGTATTGACGCGATTTCCGGGTTCCGGCTCTCTCCCCCAAGGTTCCGGGCAGCGCTTTTAGAGCTGGACCAGGGCCCGCCGGTGTCATGCTCGGCGGCAAGGAATCGCCTCGATGCCGCAGATCTTCCAGTACCTCGCCCCGTGGCCGCCACCGTGGAGGGACGCCGTTGAAGGTCGTGGGGCGGCGCGAGGCGACCGAGACGCTGTCGGAGCAGGCCCGGGCGTTGTTGCGGCGGCGGGCAGAGCGGCTGCACGAGAAGCAGGCCACCACCGACGAGGACCAGGCCGTCCTGTGGGTCGCGGAGTTTCCCGTGGGGGACGAGCGCTACGCCATTCCCCTCGAGCAGGTGCGGGCGGCGGTGCCCCTTCGCATGGTCACTCCGGTGCCCCTCGCCCCCTCCCACGTCATCGGCGTGCTGCGATACGAGGGGCAGCTGATCTCCGCCTTCAGCCTGGTCTCGCTGCTCGGCGTCCGGGGCTGGCAGGTCGACCCGGAAGTGCTCCTCGTCGTCGAGACCGGAGCGGGCAGGTTGACGGCCATCGACTGCGAGCAGATCCCCAAGGCGAGCGCCATCCCCCTGACGCACGTGGAGGAGGCGCGCGCGCTCGGCGCCGGGCCCCTCGTCGACATCACGACGAGCGACATGGTCTTGGTGAGCCTCATCGACGACCTGGCCTTGCTCTTCACGCAGCGGCTCGAGAATCACGATGCCCATTGACCCGATGCTCAAGCCGGTCCTGCCGACGTTCCTCACGGAGGCGGAGGGCATCGCCCAGTCGATCACGCGCAACCTGCTCCTGCTCGAGCGCGGCGAGGGCACCGAGGCGGAATGCGTGGAGGCCTTCACCGACATCGCGCGCAAGCTGCACACGCTCAAGGGCACGGCCGCGACCTTCGGCCTCGCCGAGCTGTCGGACATGGCGCACCGCATGGAGGACGTGTTCGGCCCCTTCGAGGGCGCGCAGAAGCTGCCGAGCGAGGTCGCCGACGCGATCTTCGTGGCGGTCGATGCGTTCGTCGCACGCGTGCGTGCGTATACGAACGACGAGGACGGAGCGGCGCTGCCCGACCTCACCGATGCCCTGGAGGAGCTGGCGGCGGCGCGCGGGGAGGCCGCGGGCGGCGCGCAGAAGCCCGACGCGGGGCGCCCTGCTCCCGCGGCGCCCGCCGACGGGGGCGCGCGCCCCGGATTCGGAGGGGGCCAGGATACGGCGGAGGTGCCCGCGCTCGACGACGCCGCGAGCTGGCGCGTCGCCTCGAAGGACGTCCTCTACCTCATGTCGGAGGCGGAGCGGCTACGCGAGCTGCGTCTCCGACTCGAGGAGCGGGCCGGTCAGCTGACGGAGGGGCTGACGGCCCTGTCCGCCGTCGATTTCTCCCAGGAGCACATCGAAGAGGCGCGCAGCCGGCTCATCGGAGTCCGGTCGAGCTTGACGGCGGACACGGACGAGGCCGCGAGCATCGTTGATGCGCTCGAGGAGGGCATCAAGTCCCTGTGCACCTTGCCGGTCGCCACGATCCTCGAGCCGATGCACCGCCAGGTGCGCGATTTGTGCCGCCAGACGGGCAAGAAGGCCAAGCTCTCCGTGGTGGGCGGGGAGATCTCGCTCGATCGGCGCCTCCTGCAGTCGCTCCGCGGCCCCCTCGTGCACCTGCTCCGCAACGCCGTCGATCACGGCATCGAGATGCCCAACGCGCGCGACGCGGCGGGCAAGCATCTCGAGGGCGCCATCACGCTGCGCCTCGAGCAACAAGGCAACATCCTGTTCGTCGAGATGGCGGACGACGGCGGCGGTCTCGACGTGGAGACGATCCGTCAGGTCGCCGTGCAGAAGGGCCTGACGAGCCCCGAAGAGGCGGCACGGATGGAGCGGCGCGAGGTCTACGAGTACATCTTCCATCCCGGCTTCTCGACCCGCTCCTCGGTCAACGAGACCTCGGGCCGGGGCGTGGGGCTCGAGGCGGTGCGCAACCAGCTCCGGGGACTCCAGGGCTACATCGAGGTGCTGAGCGAGCCGGGCCAGGGCACCCGCTTCGTCCTCACCCTGCCGGCGGAGCTCGGCAGCTCCCCCATCTCTGATCTTGCGCGTCGGCGACCACCAGGTCGGCCTCCCGATGGTCGTCGTCGAATCGATTGTCGGGAGTCCTCCTTCGACAAGCTGAAGACGAGCCGCAGCCGCGTCCTTTTCGAGTACCGCGATCAGCTCATCGCCCTCAAGGATTTCGGTGCGCTCCTCGGGCAGAGGCACGCCTCGGTGCCGCAGGACCGGCAGCCCCTGCTCATCCTCAACGCCCAGGGCAAGCGGGTGGCCATCGCGGTGGACACGGTCGTGGGCGACCGGGACCTGGTCATCCGGGCGCTGCCGGAGGAGCTGCGGACGCTGCGCGCCTACCAGGGGGCCGCGACGCTCGCGCGGGGTGAATCGTTGCTCATCCTGCGGCCCAACTGGTTGCTCGAGCAGGATATGCGCGACGAGACGGCTGCGGCGCCGCGGGCCTTGGTGGTCGACGACTCCATCGCCGCGCGCGCGATGCATCGAACGGTCCTCGAGAGCGGTGGCTTCATCGTGCACACGGCCGCGAGCGGCGAGCAGGCGCTGGAAAAGGTGCGCTTTGCGCCCTACGCGGTCGTCGTCTGCGACATGCACATGGAGGGGATGGACGGGCTGCAGCTCATCAGCGCGCTTCGCTCGCGCCCGGGCACCCAGCGGGTCCCCGTGATCCTCGTCTCGGTCAGCGACGACGACGAGCTGCGCCGGCAGGCCATCACCGCCGGCGCGGACGCGTTCCTCACCAAGAAGAGCTGCGTGTCGGGTCGGCTGCTCGCCGAGGTCCAGACGATCATCGCGAAGCGGAAGAGCGCATGAGCCCGCCCATCCGCGTCCTGGTGGCAGACGACTCGACCAGCGTGCGGCAGGTCCTGTGCGCGCTGCTCGCGGAAGACCCACGCATCGAGGTGGTCGGCCAGGCGGCCGACGGCGTGTCGGCCGTGGATCAGGCGATCCGGCTCGAGCCCGACGTCATCACGATGGACGTGCAGATGCCGCGGCTCGGCGGTCTCGGGGCCATCGCGGCCATCATGGCCCACGCGCCGACGCGCATCCTGGTCGTGTGCGACACCAGCAAGTCATCGGAGATGGACCTGTCGTTCCGCGCCGTGTCGGCGGGTGCCCTCGAGTTCATCCCCAAGCCCCGGACGGGCGAGCCGATCCGCGAGTGGGGCAAGCGGCTGGTCGAGTCGGTGCGCTTGATGGCCGACGTGCCTGTCGTACGCCGCCGGCAGGGATCGGTGGCGCAACCGGGCGAGCTGTTGGCCGTAGGCGGGCGGGCCATCGACATCTTCGGTGTCGTGGCCTCGACGGGGGGGCCCCCCGCCCTGGCCCAGCTATTCGGCGCCCTGCCCGAGGACTTTCCCTTGCCGATCCTCGTGGCCCAGCACATGGCGCCGGGCTTCGCCCGCGGCCTGGCCACCTGGCTCGACCAGGGGACCCGCCTCAAGGTGCGGTTGACGGAGGATCGGGTCGCCCTCGAGCCGGGCCACGTCTACATCCCTCCCGACGGAGACGACATCGTCGTCGACCGCTACGAGCGAGTGCGGACGCCTCCGGGCGAGAGCCTCAACTGCCCGTCGGGCGACCGCCTGTTGCGGTCCCTCGCCACCGTGTTCGGCCCGCGCGCCGGCGGCGCGGTCTTGACGGGCATGGGGGACGACGAAGCCCGGGGCCTGCTCGCCATCCAACAGGGAGGCGGCTTCACGATGGCCCAGGACGAGGAGAGCTGCGTCGTCTTCGGGATGCCAGGGTCCGCCGCCGAAATGGGCGCGACCACCAAGCTCATGCCCATCGATCACATCGCGATCGAGATGGTGCAGATCGCCCAGCGACAATCGTGAAGCGGGGGTCGGAGCCCCGGCGGAGACGTCCCCTTCTGCGGACGTTTCGGAAGCGACCGCCGCGCCACGACTAAGACTTGCATCTTCGGGCTCACCGGCCGACTATACGCCGCCCCGTAAGGGCAAACGCGAAGACCAACTTGGCGGGTCGCATGGAGTTGGGTCGGTACGACCCGAGGCGATGGGAGGAAAACCGTGGTTCGCAAACTGAGCACCCTGTTCATTCCGGTCCTTCTGGCGGCAGCGCTGGCGGGCTGTCACCACACCGATCAGGACAAGAATAAGTCCTCGCAGCCCGCCGCGAATGGCAACGCGTCGGCCAACGGGGCACGGCCGTCGAACCCAGGCGTCACCGACAACGAGATCCTCGTTGGAATGAACGCCGCCTTCAGCGGGCCTTCGGTGGGCCTCGGCGTGGAGTACTGGCGCGGCGCGAAGCTGGCCTTCGACGAGATCAACGCGAAGGGTGGCGTGGCGGGCCGCAAGATCCGCATGGTCCTTGCCGACGACGGCTACGACGCCGAGCGTGCGGCGCCTGCGATCCTCAAGCTCATCACCCAGAGCAACGTCTTCTGCACGGGCTGGTCGGTCGGGACGCCCACGATCGTCAAGACCCTGCCGGTCATCCTGCAGTACTACCAGTCGGAGCACCTCTTCCACTTCGGCTGCTTCACGGGCGCCCAGCCCCAGCGCAACCCCCCCTACCGCAAGGCGGTCTTCAACCTGCGCGCGTCCTACCGCCAGGAGACCGCGGCGATGGTGGATGCGTTCTACGCCATGGGGAAGCGCAAGATCGGCACCTTCGTGCAAAACGACGCCTACGGGACCGACGGCCGCGAGGGCACGGTGCTGGCGCTCAAGAGCCACGGCCTGAGCCTGGTCGCCGATCAGCGCTACGAGCGCGGCCAGAAGTACCAGGAGGACTACTCGGCCCAGATGAAGGCGCTCAAGGCGGCCGGCGTGGACGCCATCATCATGGTGGGCTCCTACCAGGCCTGCGGTGGCGCCATCCGCGACGCGCGCAAGATGGGCTGGAACGTCCCGATCCACAACGTCTCGTTCGTGGGCGCCGAGCAGATGCTCACCTTCCTCAAGCGCGACATGGCGACGGTGCCCAACATCCTGAGCAACCTCATCGTCACCCAGGTGGTGCCCCACTACGACGACACCACGCTTCCGGCCGTGCGGCAGTACCGCGCCGCGATGGACCAGTACGATCCCGGCGTGCCGCAGATGGCCCAGAGCTCAGCCTACAGGCCCTCGGGCAAGTACAGCTTCGGCTCCCTCGAAGGCTACCTGACGGGGCAGGTGTTCATCCGCGTGCTCCAGAAGGTTGGCCACAACCTGACGCGCGAGGCCTTCATCCACACGGCCGAGACCGAGATGGGGGCTCCGGCGGCGGTGGCCGGGCAGCCGGGCACCGCAGCCCCGGCTCAGCCGGGTGCCGCGCCCGTGGCCGCAGCGCCGCCGACGATGCCGCCGGGCAGCTTCGACATCGGGGTGGGCCAGCCGGCTTCCTTCAGTGCCACGGACCACCAGGCGCTGAACACGGTGTGGTTCACCTATGCGACGCCCACCGGCTGGAAGCCGACCAACGACGTTTCCACGGTGATCCACTAGGTGAAGTCCAGCGGGCGGCCCGTTCACCCGAGCCTGTGAGCCTATGAGCGACGACGACAAGTCCAAAGACGAGTCAGGGCAGCCGCCGACCGAGCCGGGCGATTCACGTCCCGAGCGAGGCGGCGGCGGCTCCAGGCGCCGATGGCGTCCCGGGGTCGGGTCCGAACGGTCCCGGGGATTGATTGGGCGTGGGCTCGACGCGATTGGGGGCGTGTCGCTGCGGATGGGCCTGGCGGGCAAGCTGCTCGTGCCCAATTTCCTCGTGGTGGCGGGCGTCGCGGCGATCATGCTGCTCGTCGCCCGCCAGCAAGCTCCAAGACTCGCTGATGGTGTCCTTCCACTCCAAGGGCGAGGCGATCGCGTTGGCGTTGGCCACCACCGCCGAACGGAGCGTGGCGGATCAGACCCTGACGACGGTGCAGAGCTCCATCGACTCGAACCGGCTCATCCAGGGGGTCAAGTACATCTACATCGTCAGCGCCGACGGGACGGTGCGGGTGCACACCTTCTCGCCCTCCTTCCCCACCGGCCTGCAGATGCAGAACCAGATCCGTCTGGGAGAGCAGCTGGTCGACGCGAAGGGCAACCCGGCGCGCGTCCAGACGGACGACGATGTCACCTACACGAGCGGGGGCGAGGACGAGCGCGCGATCGACGTGGCGGCCCCCGTGGCCGGCGGGGCGCTCGGCACCGTCCACGTCGGCATGGATCCGGCATTGATTCGAGGCGCGGGTCGCGGACCTGCAGTGGCGCGTGGTCGAATGGGGCGGCGGCGTGGCCCTCATCGGCATCGCCATCGGCCTGCTCTTGACGCTCTTGTGGGTGGTACGACCCATCGCGGAGCTGACCCGCGTGACTGCGGACATCGTGCGCAAGGGCGACCTGACGCAGCAGATCCGGATCCGATCCAGCGACGAGATTCGGGCAGCTCGCCAACACGTTCCAGCAGATGGTGACCAGGCTCAGGGACGTACCGCTCGGCCTACAGGAATCGACCGCGACCTTGACCGACGCGGTGACGCACCTCACTGAAGCCAACAAGGAACACAACCAGTCCCTGACGCGTCAAGCCTCGGCGCTGCAGGAGGCCCAGGCCACGGTTCAGGAGATCAAGCAGACGGCGCTCACCGCGTCCCAGCGGGCCGAGGCCGTTCTCGAGGTGGCAGAGCGCGCCGATGATGTGAGCAAGGTAGGCGAGAGCGCCATCGAGGAGAGCCTGACCTCCCTGACCGACATCCGCACGCAGGTCGAGGAGATCGCGCAACGGATCTCGGACCTCACGGAGCGGACACGGCAGATCGGGCTCATCACGGAGACGGTCAAGGACCTGGCGGACCAGAGCAACATGCTGGCCCTCAACGCGGCGATCGAGGCGGTACGCTCGGGCGAGCACGGCAAGGGCTTTGCCGTCGTGGCCCGTGAGATCCGCAGCCTGGCCGATCAGTCCATCCAGGCGACCAACCGCGTGCGAGAGATCCTCGACGACATCAGCTCGGCCATCCGGGCCGCCGTGTCGATCACCGAGACCGGCACCCAGCGCATGGAGGGCGGGCTGACCCAGGTGAAGGTCTCGGGCGAGAAGATGCGTGAGCTATCGGCCATCGTGCGGGACAACTCGGCCGCAGCGCGGCAGATCGCGGCGGCCGTCAGTCAGCAGAATGCCGGCATCTCCCAGATCTCGACCGCGGTCAACGACCTCAACGAGGTGATGGACGACACGCTCAAGCGTCTCACCGTCACCAACGAGGCCATCACAGGGCTCACGGACGTCTCGGACCGCGTCTCCGCCATCGTTCGGAGCTTCAGGGTATAGCGTTCCGTGGACCCATTCTGGCGCGGCCCGTTCGAGGGCGGTTTCCGTGGTGGACCGCACGTGCACGCGGGGGCTCGCACCCCAACGATGGGTGTGGCAAGCCATGGGGAAGTGGCGCTCCAAAATCGCTTCCCGGACGAGGTGGCTCGCTCCCAAATAGGGCTCCGATGGCACGATCCTTCCCCGCGGATATTGGCTGTGATATCGTCGCCCGTCAGCGAAGCGGTACGGTCGTACCGGTGTCTTGCGGTGGGATCTGCCCTGGCGGCAGAGAACCTGGGACTTGATGGCACACACGATCCTACTCGTGGATGACAGCCCTACCCATCGAAGCCTTATCAAGGTGTTTCTCTCCGGGCAGGACTTCAACTTCGTCGAAGGGAGCAGCGGCAAGCAGGCGCTGGACCTCCTTCGGACGGAGCACGTCGATCTGATCATCGCTGACATCAACATGCCCGAGATGGACGGCCTCCAGTTCGTGGGGGAGCTGCGCACCCACCCGCTGCCGTCTCTGCGCAAGACGCCGGTCGTGCTGCTCACCGGCGACGACAGCCAGCGCTCGACTCACCGCCGCGCGGAGGCGGCGGGCGCCGATGCGTTCCTCCGCAAGCCCATCAGCAGCGCCGGGCTCTTGGACGTCGTGACGCAGCTTCTGGGCCGTTCTTCGTCCTGAGTCGACCGACTCCGCGACGGTGTCTGCATGAGCTTGCCGCACATCCTCTTGGTGGACGACAGCGAGGCGATCCTCGCCTACGAGAAGGCGACGCTCTCGAGCCACTACACCCTGAGCACCGCCATGACGGGGCTCGAGGCCCTCGAGAAGATCCCCCTCTTGCGCCCCGACCTGGTCCTGCTCGACCTGTCCATGCCGCAGATGGACGGCGAGGAAGTGCTCAAGCGATGCAAGCAGGATCCGGTCCTCGCCGACACCCTCTTCATCGTCGTGTCCGCAGAGCACGAGCGTGCAGAGGCCTGCCGCGCCCTGGGGGCCACGGAGGTCATGGGCAAGCCCATCCGTGCCGCCGAGCTGATCGCGCTCGTCGACCGGGTGCTCGAGCAGGCGCGGATCGAGGACCACGACAAGGGGCTGTCGGCGCTACTCGTGGAAGCCGGTGGGACCTGGCTCGGCCTGCCCCTGTCGGCCATCCACTCCGTGCTGCTCCAGCCCGAGTGCTATCCGCTGCAGATGGGCCCCTTCTACATGTCCGAGATCTTCGAGTACGAGGGCCAGCCCGTCTGTGTACTCGACCTCACGCTGCGGCTCGGCCTCGAGCACACCCAGCCGCGGGTCGAGCGCAAGCTGGTGCTCGTCAAGGTGGAGGACCATCTGCTCGCCGTAAACGTGGATGATGTGACCGACCCGGAGGAGTTTGCCCACGCACGGGTGACGCTCGCCGACCAGATTGCGGGCTCGTCCCATCGCCCCTTGGACCACGCGCTCATCGCAATCGTATCGACCGACAGCGGACCGGTGCCGATCGTCGACCCGAAGTCGTTCATCTCCAGTCGGGCCCTCCGGGAGTTGCTGCTCTCCGTGGAGTCACAGGGCACGCCGGGGGACGGTGCGACGTGACAGGCCAGGCGCCGGGCGACAGCGCACTGCTCGAGAGCCTGTGCGAGCTGGTCGCCGCGTCGACCGGCTTCGACTTCGAAGCCGTCCGCCCGCGTGCGGTCGAGCGGGTGCTCGAGTCCCTCCTGGCGACCGGCGCGACACACGCCCAGATCGCCGAGCAGTGCCGCCGGGCCGACCCGGCGCTCATTGTCGCCCTGCGCGAGGTGGTCGTCGTCGGCGAAACGTTCTTCTTCCGCCAACCCGAGCACTTTCACTTCATCGCAACGACCTTCATTCCGGAGCACCTGGCCGCGCATCGCGGGCCGTTGCGCGCCTGGAGCGCGGGCTGTGCGACGGGCGAAGAGACCTACTCGCTCGCGGCGACGCTGCTTGGTTCCCTTCCGTCGTCGGCGAGCTTGCCGATCGACGTCCTCGGGACCGATTTGCTCGAGCGCAACGTGGAGAGCGCGCGGCGAGGGACCTATGCCCTCCGTTCGCTCCGGCCGTCGGGGCCCCTGCTCTATCCCACCTTCCGTAACCCGGCAGGACGGACGTTGCAGGTGGCGCCGGCCGTCGCCGCGGTGACGCGCTTCCAGGTCCACAACGTGCTCGATCCACCGCCCGTGCCGGAGGAGGGGCGCTTTCACCTCGTCCTGTGTCGCAACGTGCTCCTGTACTTCTCACGCCGGACGAACCGCATCGCGAGCCGTGGGTTGGCCGCGTCGCTCGTGCCTGGAGGCGTGCTCGTGGTCGGCCCCATGGACCTGGTCGAGACGCCGCCGGGGCTCGTCCGTTTCGGCCCTCCGGAGCTGCAGCTCTTTCGACGCGTCTCGGGGTCCCGGTCCATCCGGCCCCCGGCACGGCGCAGCCATCCGCCGCCCGCGCACCCTGCGGTCGGTGCCGCCCTTTCTCCTGAGGCCCAGACACAGCCGGCGCCTCCGCCGCCGCCGCCCCGGCCGGCACGTGCCGAACCGCCGCCTCCCGAGCCCGTGGCCGTGCACCTGCGTGCGCTCAGCCACATCGAGCGCGGTGAGGTGCAAGAGGCGGAGACGATCCTCTCGAAGCTCTGCCTCCTCGTGCCCGACTACGTGCCGGGACTGATGGAGCACGCCATGCTCAAGATGCGGGCCGGCCGCCGGAGGGAGGCGCGGGAGTTGATGGAGGACATCCTGCTGCGCACCGGCGCAATGCAGCCCGACCGGACGATCGCCGGCCCCGAGCCGCTGCCCGCCCGGTTCTACTCGGACTCGGCACGCGCATTCCTCGAACGGCACGTGTGACCGGCCGTAGGAGGGCAAGGGCGCTTGGAGCCGCCCCTGCCGCCCCGGTCCGGGCCCCAGGGCCTGCGCCACGACGCCCCTCGGCCGGTCTCGGACCCGCCGGTCCGCATTAAATTTCCCCTGGCGGCCCTGCGTCAGCAAAGATCACGGACTGCTGACACAGGTACGTGTCGGTCCGCCCGCACGCAGCGCTGGGGGGGCGGCGAAAGAGGAGACAAAGAATGCTGGCATATCTACGAGGGGACTCACGGGCCCCGTCCAACGGGGCAGCTCGCCCCAACGGCTGGTCACTCGTTGCGAGCGGCGCAGCGAGCTTGGCCCTCTTGCTGGTCGCCGGGACCGCCGCGGCCCAGCCACCGGCTGGGGACTCCATGGGGGCGGCTCCCCCGCCTGCAGCGACTCCGGCGGCAGCCCCTGCGGCTCCTCCGATGCCTCCAGCGGCGCCGGCCGCGGTGACCGTCACGCCCTATGGCTTGATGGTCTACAACACCTTCTTCAACACTTCGCCGCTGGCGAACGATGACATCCCGACCGGGTCCCTCGGGCCGGGCCATTCGTCCCTTGGCATGACCCTGCGTCAGAGCCGCTTCGGTCTGAAGGTGGCCTCTCCGGTGGTGGCCAACGCCCTCGGGGCGCAGGAGGTGAAGGCGCAGCTCGAGCTCGACTTCTTCGGCGGCTTCTACACGAACAGCAACATCACCTACACCATGTCCCATCCGCGCCTGCGCCTGTACTACCTGCAGGCGAAGTGGAAGACCCTCACCCTGACCCTCGGCCAGGACTGGACGCCGGCTGGGCCCCTCAACCCGACGTCGCTCAACCACGTGGCCCTGCCGGGCTTCCACGGCACGGGCAACCTCTGGAACCGGTTGCCGCAGGTGCGCGTCGACGCGAAGGTCGGCCCGCTCAAGATCAGCGGCGCGGTCCTCGCGCCCGCCGGAGCGAACTCGTCGCAGACCGGCAGCCTCAGCGCGACGCGCGCCTCGTCTCCTGCCGAGCTCTCGGACATCCCGTCCGTCGAGGCCCGCGTCGCCTACGAGAGCGACATGCTGAAAGTCGGTGTCTCGGGCCATCTCGGCGCCGAGCGCCTGACGGGCTTGAACGCGAGCGACAACCCCGTGCTGTCCTACGCGGGCATCCTCGATCTGAAGCTGAAGGTGAGCATCATCACCCTTCAAGGTGAGGCCTACATGGGCCAGAACGCCAACGCGCTCTTCGGCGTGAGCCGGCGGGTCGTCGCGGTCGATCCCACGACGGGGATGACGACCGACACGGGCAACCAGCAGGAAATGGGCGGATGGGGGCAGATCCTGGTCGCGCCCATCGAGAAGCTCACCCTGGGCGGTGCCTTCGGCGCCGTGCACAACCAGACCACCAAGGCCGACAACATGGCCCTCTACTTCAATGTGATCTACCTCGCGGCGCCGGGCTTCAAGACCGGCGTGGAGTTCGATCACCTGATCACCACCCCCCCCGGTGGGACCGCGCGCAACGGCAACCAGATCAACGCCACTGCGATGTACAGCTTCTGATGCTGGCTGCTCGGTGCCGTGCTGCCGCCCGTCGTGCGGCGGCGCGGCACCGTCCGGTCGGTTCGATGGGGGGCTTCAGGGGGCCGTCGAGAGCCAGCCGATGAGCTGGTCCTCGGCGGTGCCGGTCTGGCCCAGGCCGAAGTCCACGTCGCCGGGGAAGGCCACGTGGCCGCCGCGGTCGAGCCAGACCCGCGTGACGTTCGGGGCGTTGTCGAGGGGCGGGTGGACCGCCCAGGCGGCGACCATCGGGTCGTGCTCCGCCGCGACGACGAGCGCCGGCAGGTCGATGGCGGGCAGGCGCGGCGCCACGCTCATCTTGCGCCAGTAGTCCTCGGCACCGGCGAAGCCGTGCCGCGGCGCGACGATGCGTTCGTCCCAGGCCCGTATCGTGCGGATGCGACGCGCCTCTGCGACCGGTAGCGGCACCGGTCGTCGGGCGGCGACCTCGGCGTAGAGGGCCTTGAGCCTGCGCAGCATGTAGTGGCGGTAGGGGGCGCGCGCCGGGCGGTCGATGAAGGCCGCCGTGGGTGAGAGGTCGAGGGGGGGACAGACGGCCGCCACGGACCGGACGCGTGAGTCCCGCGCCTCGCTCGCATAGCGCAGCACCACGTGTCCCCCGAGGGAGAAGCCGAGCAGGTGCACGTGCGTGAACCCCGCGAGGGCCTCGCTCGCGATGGCCGCCCGGAGGTCGGCCGTGATGCCGGCGTGGTAGAAGTCTTCGCCGAGAAGGTCGGCGCCCCGCAGGTTGAGCCGCAGGGAGGCGATCCCTTGGCGTCCGGCTGCCGCTGCGGCGAGCCTCACGT
Organism: uncultured delta proteobacterium; assembly: GCA_963830115.1. Classification (GTDB taxonomy): domain Bacteria; phylum Myxococcota_A; class Polyangia; order Polyangiales; family CAWHLB01; genus CAWHLB01. The sequence goes on along the minus strand of CAWHLB010000037.1, from coordinate 48,503 downwards.
AGTAGCTGTCGGCATCGCCGCCGAGGCCGTGCACGAGGACGACCACCCGTCCGTTCGCTGGGCCGTGCAGCTTGCCGGTCAGGCGGAGAGGGCCGAGGCGCGGGTCGTCGACCAGGGTGGACCAGGGGCGCCACGGCGGAACGGGCGCGGGCCGCAGCGCACCTTGGAGCCACGGCGCCAGGGTCCAGTAGTGTCCGGCGAGGGTCCCCACGGCGGCGATCATGGAGCGCGGGGCCGTCCAACGAAAGTGTGTGCGAGCCATGGAGCTGCCTCCCGAGCCGGGGGTGCACGTGCCATGGGGCATGGCGGTACCGGCGGCGGCCGCCGCGCGCCGAGCGCGGGCAGCATGCCACGGATGGCGTCCGCTCGCCGTTGAATGACAAGGCGGATCGGATCGCAGGGGTGGCCCGTCGGGCGGCGGGAGGGGCGCGGCGTAGGCGCTTCGCCCTACCTGTCGTGATATGCTCTGCGCCGCCTTTTTCGAAGCGAGGTGGAGCGTGGCACGAGGGAGGACTCTGGCGGTCTTGATGGCGGCGGTGCTCGTGGGCGGCACGGGTTGCGGTGGCTCGAGCTCCCCTGCCGATGCGGGCATGGGAACCGACGCCATGACGCCTGCCGACGCAGGCGGGGCCGACGCAGGCGGAGCCGATGCGGGCGCGGCCGACGCAGGGTCGATGGACGGGGCCACGTCCGAGGCCGGACCGACGGCCGACGGCAACGACTCGTTCGCCACGGCCACGCCGATCATGATTGACGATTCGTCGCCGACCTCCGGCGCCATCGATCCGGCTGGTGACCTCGATTACTACTCCTTCACGGGCGCGGCGGGGCAGTGGATCGGCATCTTCACCCAGGCCAACCCGATGGACGACCCGACGAAGGTGGACACGGTCCTCACGCTTTACGACGCGTCCATGACCCAGATTGCCGAGAACGACGACGCGATCCCGCGGGTCAGCACCGACTCGGAGATCATCACGCGCCTTCCTGCCGACGGGACCTACTACGTGCTCGCACAGGAGTGGTCGACGTGGGATGGGACGGGCGCGGCCAAGGGAGACCCGAGCTTCACCTACGACATCCGCATTCTCTCGTTGGACGGGAGCGGCCCGGTCGTCACCGTGGACCCGGAGACGGGCGACGACGTGGCCAGTGCCGCGGCCGTGACCTTCTCGATGAACACGCAGATCGTGCTCGGGACGCTGCGCGACACCTCGGACGTGGACGTCTACACGATCACCGTCCCGGCGGGGAGCACGCAGATCCTCGACGCCGCGCTCTTGCCCGAGGGACCCATGGGGGACGGCTCCACGACCCACGTGGGTCACGCCTGGATCACCGACATGGCGGGCAGCACGATCATCGCGCGCATCGATCCCACCGCCGGCCCCTTCCAGCTCGTCCCGTCCCTCGACCCGGGGACCTACCAGCTCTTCGTCGACGATCCCGGAGGAGCGGCTGGCGCCAACGACTTCTACGTGCTCAAGCTCGCGCTCGCCGCCGAGAACCCCGTCGAGATGATGGAGGTGGCGAACGACACCCTCTCGACGGCCGAGCCGCTCATGCTCAATGACGTGACCGGCATGACCGGAGTCCAGCAGGGGCCCATCCTGTCGCACCTCGGTATGGGCGACACGGACCACTTCAGCTTCACCGTGGCGGACAACATGGACGTGTCCCTCGCCTGTGGCTCCGCGCGTGAGGGCTCTGGGGTGCACGGGCTGACGGTCGATCTCCTCGACAGCACCGGCACGTCCCTGGTCTCGAGGACCGAAACGCTCACCGACGATTTGTTCGTGAACAATCAGCACATCACGACCGGCGGGACCTACTACCTGCGTCTCACGGAGGCGTCGCAGGACGCCACGGTCACGGGCGATTGGGTGCGCTGCGGCGTGTACGTCACTCCGCCCAGCCCCTAGATGATCCGGCACTCTGACGTTGGTTGGAGCACCGATCCGCTTTCGCTCGGGCCGGGCGTGTTCGCTCGGCGCGGCGCGCGGGTCACCCGCCGGCCTGGACCTCGTAGGCCTCCGGTCGGTCGACGGGCGGGAGGCCTTCTTTGCGTATCAGCAGCGTACGCACCGCCCACAGGTCGCCGAAGATGCGGTAGGCGAGGGCGGTATGATCCAGGTACTCCACGCCCGAAGAGCCGCCGGTGCCCACGCGCCGGCCGATGATGCGCTCGACCATGCGGGCGTGCCGCTGGCGGAAGATCAGCATGGCCTGCTCGAAGGCCACCAGGGCGTCCACGACCTCGCGCGGCCAGGCGAGCAGGGGTAGCTCGCGGTAGCCCTCGATGAACACGAGGGCAGCCCGCACCCGGCTTCGCCACGTGCGCTCCGCTTCCGGCACGTCCTCGGCGAGCAGGAAGGCACGGGTGAGGGTGCGCTCGCGCTCGATGCGCTGGTCGAGCTGCGCCGTATCGCGCTCGGTGAGCCCATCGTGGCGCATGAGCTCCATGGCGTTGCGTGTCTCCCGGTCGTGGCACGCGCAGTAGGCATCGATGAAGCGCGCCACTACCTGCGCGTCGTCGGGCGTGTCGGGCCGCGAGCCCTGGATGGGCGTGCGATGGAGCCAGTCACCGATGGCCCGGTGCAGCGTCGGCAGGTCCTTGCGTCGCGCGGCCACGCGGCGCGAGGCGAACGACTCGCTCCCGTCGGCGTGGCGGAGGGTGGCCTCGTAGCTGTAGCCGTGGCCGATGTCGATGCGCTGGTCTTCCCGCAGCCCGGTGAGCACCTCGATTCTCGCGGAGCTGGGGCGACTGGAACCCGCTGGCCGGCGAGAGCTTGTCGCGAAAGGCCAGGTAGTCGCGCGTCGTCATCGTCTCCATCAGCGCGAAGTGAGCGGCGATCTGCTCGAAGAGGGTCACCATGCGGCGGATGCCGCGGACGGCCGAGGCGAGGGACGTCTCGGGGACCGTGGGGGCCGCGAAGACGTCGCGCACGGCCGTCAGCTCGCGCAGGAGCAGCTTGAACCAGAGCTCGTCGATTTGGTGGATGACGATGAACATCACCTCGTCGTTCGACAGCTCGGCCTCGTCGCTCGCGATGCCCTTCTGGAGAGACAGGAGCGACTCGACCTCGATGTAGTCCCAGTACGTCGTGGGGGTTCGGCCCATGGCAGGGCAGTGTTGACCGGAGGGGCCCGGAGCACAAGGGCAGTCGCCCGTGGAGCGCGGTGCATCGCCGGCTGCCGGGCCCTGCGTCCGCCTGCCGGCCGCCGTGACGGGTCCCGTACCCGCCGCGCTCCGTCTTTGCTACAACGCCGGCTGCCATGGAGGAGCCTCCGCGTATCGTCGCTGCGCATCGACGTCGCCGGGCAGCCGCTGCTCGCGGACCTGTCGGTCGACCTCCGTGCCAGCGAGCGCATCGCCGTCGCGGGCCCGAGCGGCGTCGGCAAGACCACGTTCCTGCGCGCCGTGGCCGGCCTCATCGATCGAGTCGCGGGCGCCGTGACGCTCGACGGGCGCACGGCAGGGGAGGTGGGGTGGGCGGCCTGGCGCCGGCGCGTGACCCTCGTGACCCAGCGACCCGTCCTCTTTCCCGGCTCGGTCGCCCGCAACCTGGCGCGCCCCTTTGCGTATCAGAGCGTCGCGCGCCCCTTCCCCGAGGAGGAGGTGGGGGCCCTGCTCGCACGGCTCCTCCTTCCGGACGACGTGCTCGATTGCGAGGCGTCCTCCCTGTCGGTGGGTGAGCAGCAGCGGGTCTCGCTCGTGCGCGCCCTGGCCCTCGAATCCGAGGTGCTCCTGCTCGACGAGCCGACGAGCGCCCTCGACCCGGACGCGACCCGCGAGGTCGAGGCGCTGCTCGGGGAGCGGGCCCGGGCGGGCGCCGCCATGCTCGTCGTCACCCACGACGCGGCCCAGGCCGAGCGGCTCTGCGACAGCTCCCTCGACCTCGCCGCCTTCTCCGCCCGCGCTCCACAAAACGGTGTGGCTGCCCATGCCTGAAGCCCACGGCGCCCTGCCCCTGGGCGTGCTCGAGCTCGGTGTCGCCGCCGCCCTGGTGCTCGTCGCCGGTGTCGTGAGCGTGGCCCTGCACCTCGGCCTCGGGAAGCGTCTCGCCCTCGCCTCGGTGCGCACCGTCGTGCAGCTCCTGCTCGTCGGGTACATCCTGGCGTGGGTCTTCCGCATCGAGCAGCCCCTCGTGCTCGGGGCCATCCTGCTCGTGATGATTGGCGCTGCCGGGCGTGCCGCGACGCAGCGGGCGAGCCGCACCTACCGCGGCGCCTTCGGTCACGCCTTCGTGACCTTGCTCCTCGTGGGACTTCTTACGGTCTTCACGGTCACCGGTGCGATCATCGGCGTCACGCCCTGGTGGCGCCCCCAGTACGTGATCCCGCTGCTCGGCATGATCCTCGGCAACTCCCTGACCGGCGTCTCCCTCTGCCTCGACTCGCTCCTCGAGTCCCTCGACGCCCAGCGCGATCGGGTCGAGGCGGAGCTCGGCCCTGGGCGCGACGCGGTGGGAGGCGGTTCGCGAGCCCCTCGCCGAGGCGGTGCGACGCGGCATGATCCCGATCATCAACTCCATGATGGTCGTGGGCATCGTGTCGCTGCCCGGCATGATGACCGGTCAGATCCTGCAGGGCGCCGACCCGCTCGCGGCGGTGAAATACCAGATCGTCGTCATGTTCATGCTCTCGGCGTCGACGGCCCTCGGCTCCATTGGCGTGGCCCTGCTCGTCTACCGGCGCATGTTCAATGACCACCACCAGCTTCGGGCCGACCGCATCGGTCGGCGCGGGTGACCCGCTGGCGTGGGCGAGCCGGGCTTCTCAGCGGTCCTCGACGCGCACCGAGAAGTCCTCGCCCTGCCAGGTGCCCCCCTGTGGCCAGAAGAGGGTGAAGATGACGACGCGCCCGGCCTCGAGGTTCCGGGTCGGCAGGTCGGTCGCGTGCAAGCCGATGCCCGTGTCGCGCGACTCGGCATCGTGGGAGGTCGTCCACCCGTCGTCGGTGAAGCGCGCCCGCACCGGCGCGGTGGTCTCGATGCGCAGAGTGCGCCCGCGGGCCATGGAGCGGCACTTGTGGCTGAAGCGCCACGGCGAGAAGTCCGCGCCGTGTCCTTCGACGACGTAGCGCTGGTGCGTCTGGGCGGGCATGCTGAAGACGCGCCCGTCGGCGAGGGAGCGGTGCAGCGCGAGGTGCTCGGCGTGGGCCCAGCAAAGCGGCATGGCCGAGCCCGAGGGGTGGCCTGGGAAGAGCTCGCGTCCTGGAAGTTGTGGGCTGTCCCACACCTGCTCCGGCAAGAGGCCTCCGTCGCTCGCGAAGGCCTCGAGCGCCCGGAGGAGCCGTCGCGCCTCGGCCGGGCGTCCCGCCGCCAGCTCGTAGTGGCCACGCTCGCCGGTGAGCAGCGGCCACAGGCGGCCGACGCCCGTCCCGTCGAAGGGCGCTCCGTCTTCGTGCTCACCGTAGCCGTCGTCGTCGTAGCGCCGCCACGACGGGCCGCTCGGGGTCTCGACCCGCAGCTGGGCATCGATGACCTTCACCGTGTCGACGATGCGGGGGTCGTCCGCCGCGCGCAGGCCCATGCGCACGAGGGCCAGGGCGTCGGGGCTGACGACCTCGGTGGCGGGCAGCGTGCTCTGCCCCGGCGGTCGGTTCTTGATCGGCACGAATCCCGACAGGGGGCTCGCCGCGTCGGCCGTCTCGGGGGGCGCGATGCGCACGTAGTAGCCGCGCACCCCGAGGCGTCGGGAAAACTCCGTGTCCTCGGCGAAGGTCCAGCGCTCGATGTCCGCGTTCCACGCGTCGGCGGTCTCGCGAAGGTAGCGCGCGAGCTCGGGCTCGCCCCCAACCCGTTCCGCCAGATCCGCCGCGACGAGCAAGGCCGCCACCTCCGCAGCGAGGGTGAAGGGCGAGTAGCCCGGATCCTCCTCCCACCGGTCCTGCTCGGTCACCGGGCCGTTCCGCACGACGTAGCCGGCGGCCTTGCGCACCATGGGCCACAGGTCCTTCTGGGCCTGCGCGTCGAGGGCTCCCTCGCGACACGAAAGCGCGACGAGCAACATCGGCAGCGCCGTCTCGTCCATCTGCACGCCGTTCCAGAAGGGCTCGCCGTCGAGCCACATGTTCTGGGCCCAGTGGCCGTCGGCCTCCTGGGTCGCGCGCAGGTAGGCGACGGCGACGCGCGCCTGCTCGTGGGCGCCCGCGGCGAGCAGGCCCGAGGCCGTCTCCACCATGTCGCGCGGCCACACCAGGTGGTAGCCCCCGAGGTCGTCATCGCCCTTGGCGAAGCCCCACGGGATCGACAGGCTCGCGATGGTAGCGCCCGAGAAGGCCTTGGCCTCGTGGACGCGCAGCACCGAGGCGCCGGTGCGTTGCATGCGGGTGCCGGTGGCGTCCGCCTCGGCGATATGTAATGTTTCTTGCCATGCCTTCCAGGGCGCGACGAAGGCGGCCTCGGCCGCGTCCCACCCGTCGAGCAGGCTTCTCCGGGCGTGCTGGGCGGCGCCCTGCCACCTGAGGCCGAAGCCCAGGGCGAGAACGAAGCGGCCGCCGCACGCGCCCACGTCCACCTCGCCCGTGAGCGCCACGTTCCCGTCCTCGGCCCGCTCGAACACGCGCAGGGGCCGCTTGGCGCAGACGACGTCCTGCCATCCGTCCGAGACGCCCACGAACCCCACCGACCGCGCACGCCACGGTGCGCTCGAGGCGAGGGCGAGGGTCAGCCCGTCGCGCTCGGCGAAGAGCATGGGCACGCCCTTGTAGTCGCCCAGCCAGGCAGTGTTGCCCGCGCCCCGGTTGCCGAGGTGCGGCGCCAAGAGAGCGAAGAGGCTCCACCCGTCGAGCGAGCCCTCGCTCGGAGCGAAGTGCACGCGCGTCAAGACGACGTCGCTTCGCGGGTCGGCCAGGATGTCCTTGTCGATGCGGTAGCGACCCGCCGTGCACGTGTTGACGACACGGCACAGGGGCACGCCGCCCTCCATGCCGCGCACTACGCTGCGCGCGTCGCGCTTCTCCTCCGACACGAAGCCCTCCGGCCCCGTGACGAGCAGACCCATGTCCCGGATGCACGCCTGGTCGATGCGCGGCCAGTAGACCTCGTCCAGGATCCCGTGGCTGACCGTGAACCAGACGTGCCTCTCGGGGGTGAGGGCCGTGCCGACCGCGCTCTTCGCGCTGCTCGTCCACCGCGGCTCGATGCCCGGGTGACCCGGTGCGTGCTTCGCGCCCGTCATGGCTCAGACCTCGATGAGCTCCACGGCCGCCTCGACGGCGCGGAGCAGTGATTCGTGGGATATCACACCGAGACGTCCCTCGCCCCGGTCCACGAGCCCGACCTCGACCCCCGCGTTGCGCATGCGGTGCAAGGCGTCCCGCAGGCGCGCGTGGGGCTCGAGCCAGATGAAGCGCTTGGCGAGCGATCCCATGGACGAGCTTCTCCCCGCGGCTCAGGACCTCGAGGGCGTCGTCGCGCAGCACGATCCCGTCAGGGCACGCCGCGCTGCCGCCGATCAGGAAGTGGCGCGCCTCCGTGTGGACGGAGAGCGCCTCGGCGACTGGCACCTCGGGTCCGATGCGGGCGAGGCGCTGCTCGGCGAGCAGGCCCGTGGCCTCGGCCAGCGTCATCTCGGCGCCGAGGGAGTCGGGCAAGGTCAGGCCCCGCCGGGCGAGCTTGAGCGTGTAGATGCTCTCGGTCAGGACGACGCGCCGCACCGCGTGGGCCGCCGAGACGGTGAGGATCATGGGGACGATGACGTCGTAGTCGCGGGTCATCTCGAAGACCATGGTCACCGCCGTCATCATGGCGCCCGTCGCGCCGCCGATCATCCCCGCCATGCCGACCACCGCGAAGGCGAGGGGGGAGACGCCCAGGTCGGGGAAGGCGTGCGCGGCCAAGAGGCCGAACGCCTCGCCGAGGGTAGCGCCCATGAACAGGGCGGGCGAGAAGATGCCGCCCGAGGCGCCCGAGCCCAGGGTGAGCGACGTCGCGACGAGCTTGGCGCCACACAGCAGCAGGAGGAAGGCAGGTGCGGTCAGGCCGCCATCGAGCACGTTCTGTACCGTCGAGTAGCCCACGCCTTCGACGTAGTAGTGGCCCGAGGTGACGAGCAGGACGTAGATGAGGGCGCCAACGGCCAGCATCCCGAGCATGTGCCGGACGTAGTAGCCGCCGGGGAGCCGCTCGAAGAAGTCCTCGAAGGCGTAAACCGAGCGCGTGAAGAGCGCCGCCACGAGCCCGACGATGGATCCGAAGGCCAGGTAGAGCAGGTACAGGCCGGGGCCGAACACCCACTGCAGGTGGTGGAGCGCCGGGACGATGAACGAGGGCGGGACGCCGAAGAACCGCCTCCCGATGAGGGTCGCGACCGTGGTCGCCAGAGCGACGGTGAGCACGGTGCGCGCGCTCACCTCGACGAGCATCAGCTCCACGGCGAACAGGACGCCGCCGATGGGCGTGTTGAAGGTGGCTGCGATGCCCGCGCCCGCGCCGGCCGCGAGCAGGGTCACGCGTTGCCAGGGCGGGAGCTTCATCCACTGGCCGAGGGTGGACCCGAAGGCGGCTCCGATCTGGGCGATCGGTCCTTCGCGGCCCACGGCGCCGCCGGTGCCGATGGACAGGGCGGAGGCGAGCGCCTTGATCACGACGACGACCGGACGGATGACGCCCTTGTCGTAGTAGATGGCCTTCATCACCTCGGGCACGCCGTGCCCCTTCGCCTCCGGCGCGAAGCGCGTGATCAGGAAGGAGACGAGGACGGCGCCCAGGACGGGCACCAGGATGATGAAGGGGCCAAAGGGCGAAGCCGGGGTGTGGAGGTTGGCGTCGTAGACGAGGGAGAGCCGCCCCTCGAAGGCCAGGTTGTGGATGAGGGCGAGCAGTGCCCGGAAGCCCACCGCACCGAAGCCTGCGACCGCGCCGACGAGGATGCCTTTCCAGACGATGTCGAGCAGGCGGCGCAGCTTCGAGGTGACACGGAGGGGGACGCGGGGCATGGCCGTGTTCGTTCGAGTAGGCACGATCGGGCCGGACCGCCACTCGCCGGGCCGTCAGCGTTCGAAGAGCAGGGGGCGACATCGGCTCGCGCTGCACGCGGGAAGGAGGCTCGCGGCTCAGAGGCCGGCGAGGTCGAGCTTGTTCTTGGCCATGCGGGCGATCTTCTTGCGGCCGCCCTCGTCGACGACCTCGGCGAGCAGCTCCTCGCCGAGGGGGTGGCCCTCTTCGACGAAGTGGAAGCCGACGTAGTACAGCTCCTCGAGACCGATGGAGCGGTCCTTGCGAAGGGCGCTGGCCACGTCGAAGCCGCGCTTGATGAGGCCCGCGAGCAGGCCGAGGGATGGGTCGCCCGCGCGCGCCGCGCCCCGCGTGTCCTTGCGGCTCGCGGCGAGCGTGAGGGACGCGAGGCGGTAGCGGTCGTCGTCGGTGGCCTGATCGCCGCGCGCGATCAGGCGCAGCACCGTTCGCTCGCGGTCGCTCTTGCGTCCCTTGCGCAGCTTGGCCGCGAGGGTGCGCAACGCCTCGGCCGTCTTCTTCGGGTCGGCGTCGCGCGCCACGTCGATCAGGGGCTCGAAGCCGGGCTCGCCTCGCTCGAGACGCGCGCAGGCGGCGTCGCGCACCCTCTTGCGCGCGGCCGGCGACAGCTCGCTCGCCATGGGCCGAAGGACGTGGCGCAGCACCCGGGCGCGGTCCGGCTCCTTCGCTTCGATGAGCGCGTTGGCGAGATGGGTTGCCGCATCGGTCCGTCCTTCGAGGGCCTGGGCCGCGAGCTCGGCCCGCCGCCGGTCGTCGGCGCCGACGAGGACCTCGACGAGAAGCCGTGCCGTCTCGTCCGTGCGCTGCCGTCCGAGCTGCTCGATCACGAAGCGGGCGCGCTCGATGTCCGGATGGGCCGCCAGGCGCGCGACACGCGTCGCCGCCCGCGCGGGAAGCTCGATGCCCCCGAGGGTGATGAGCGCCGTCTGGGCGAGGGTGCGGTCGTCCACCTCGGCCGCCTCGACCAGCGCGTCGACCACCTTGCCCGCGGCCGCCCCGCCCTTGCCCAGGACGAAGCGCAGGGCGATGAGCGCCTCCTGGCGCACCGCGGCAGGCTGCTTTTTGCCCTTGGCGTAGCGCAGGAGCGTCGCCGTCGCCCGCTCGTCCTCGAGGTAGCCGAGGATTCTTGATCGCGGCCACCGTCGCGGCGATCGAGCCGTCCTTCTGCTCGTCCTGACGCGCGAGCAGCGCCTCGACCTGCGCCAGGTACGATCGCCGCGTGCGCGCGTCCGCGTCCCGCACCTGGCTTCGCATGGCCAGCGCCGCGGCCCGGGCCTGCTCCTCGTCCGCGTCGTCGAGGCCGGCGAGCAGGGCGCCGAAGGCTTCCTTGCCGCCGAGGCGCGCGAGGATCGCATCGAGCGTGCGCCGCTCCTCGGGCGTCGCCGCGTCGAGGCGCGCGCGCACCATCGGTACGACGCCATCGCCCGCCGACACGACCGCGTGGGCCGCCGCCTCGCGCACCTCCCGGTCGCGGGACGCGAGCAAGGGCAAGACCTTCGGCAAGGCCTTCTTCACGCCGATGCGCGCGAGCGCGTCGAGGGCGTGGCGCTGCAGCGGCGCCCCGCCCGTCTCGAGCATGGCGGTGAGCCCGCTTACCACCTTCGGCCCCTTGGCGCGGAGCTCGCCGAGCACGATCGCTGCGGCGATGCGCTTCTCCGGTGCCTCGTCTTCGAGCAGGGCCGAGATGCGGTCGATCGCGTCTGCCATTGCCTTCCTCCGGTCGTTGCCCGCTTGAGACCGGGCGCCGACAGACCAGGACGCGGCGGCGCGAGAAGTCCGTCAAGCCCAGTCCGTTTCGAAGCCCGGGGCGGGACTCCGTCAGGGCGACGAGGCGGGCGCGGGAAGCGCCATCGTGCTCGCGTTCGGAAGCTCGCTGAAGCCGATGGTGTAGGGCGATTCGGTGCCCTGCTGGTAGCTGCCGACCCAGATGCGATAGGTACCGGGCGCGAAGGGCCCGTGGATGACCGGATTGCGCCCCTCGGTGTCGTCGTCGCACCAGACCTGCCCGTTGGCTGCCTGCATGACGAGGGTCGTGTCCGCGTCGGAGCGCACCAGGATGTGCAGGTCGTTGAAGCCGGTCTGGGCCTGCAGGATGTGGTCGGGCCGGGGGGCGATCGAACCGGTGCAGTGCGAGCCCACCGTCGTGGCATTGAGCCGGCCGCCGGAGACGCCCGCGACGGCGTGCGGGTCGGGCTCGAAGCCCGTCGACAGGGTGACGGTGCCGAAGTTCGAGTCGGTTCCCGTGGCGACCGCGACGGGCGCGTCGCCCGGGCCGCCGCTCGCCAGGGTCGAGGGCGTGACGTTCTGCCGCTCGCTGAAGCCCAGCTGGTAGGGCGAGTTGGTGTTCTGCTCGAAGCTGCCGATCCAGATGCGGTAGGTACCCGGCGTGAAGGAGCTCTCGATCATCGGGTCGCGACCCTCCGCGTCGTCGTTGCAGAGGTAGCGGTTGTCCGGGGTCAGCACGACGAGCGTCACGTCGGCCTGGGAGTGGGCCAGGATGCGCAGGCGGCCGAAGGGGCCCTGGGCGACGAAGAGGTGGTCGGGGCGGTGGGCGATCCAGCCCTTGCAGTCCGGCCCGAAGGCGGAGGCGTCCATTGTGCCGCCCGAGGTCCCGGCCACGATCCGCGGGTCGGGCATGAAGCCGGAGGTGAGCTCGACGGTCCCGTAGTTCGAGCCGTCGGGGATGGTGCCGGCCTGGCCAGGCCCCTGGGCCTGACCGACGAACGTGGCCGTCGGCCCCTGTGTGGCCACGGGCTGGGCCGTGGGCCCTTGCACCGCGATTTGCTGGGCTGTCGGCCCCTCGACCACCGGCTGGGACGCCGGCTGGGCCTGGGGCTGCGCGGGAGTCGTCGGTTGCTGCTGATTCGGGTCGACGACCGTGCATGCGGTCAGAGCGAGCACCGCGAGCACCGTGGCAAGGGGCTTGGCGAACACGGGGAACCTCCTGTAGGGGCGCAGCGAATGTACGCTACGCGCGGAGTATTCCGGAAGCCCCGGATTGAGAGTTTCCTCCCGCCCCCGAAGTCGTGCGATTCTGCGGACCCGTCCTCGCTGCTTCGGAAGGGGCCGACCCACCCGCCGCGCGGCCCCCTTGCGCGCCCGACTCGCCCCATGGAGTCGTCTCCGGTCATTGCGCCCGTAGGCAGGGCGGTCTATCTACCTCGCGCGCCGCAGGGCGGTGGAACGAGGAGCGGAGGCGAATGAGCGACGAACAGCCCGGAATCGCCGATGCGTTTGCGCCCGTGGCCTATGGGGAGTGGCACGCGCGGGTAGAGCAAGAGCTCGGCGGCGGGGCGTTCGATGCGCTCGTCTCCCGTTCCCTCGACGGGCTTGCGATCGAGCCCCTCTATGCGCCAGGCCATCCGCCGCCGCCCGCCCACCTCCCCGCCTACCCGGGGCTCTCCCCCCACGTGAGAGGCCTCACGCCCCTCGGCCACGTGCGGGACGGCTTCCTCGTCGGCCAGGAGCACGAGCACCCAGCCCTCGACGCGTGCAACGGCGAGCTGCGCGACGATCTGGCTCACGGCGTCGCCCTGTCGTGGATGCGCCTCGGCCCCGCCCAGGGCACGCGCGTGTGGAGCGGGGGCGACATGGCGCGCCTCTTCGACGGCATCGACCTCGGCTCGGCGCCGGTCGTGCTCGACGCCGCGGCGGACGCCCTGCCCGTCGCCGCCACCTTCCTCGCCGTCGCCGAGAGGCGCCGGATCGCGCCGGACCGGCTCCAGGGCGGGCTCGGCGCGGACCCCCTCGGCGTGCTGGCGCGCACGGGCTCCTTGCCCGCCGGTGTGCACGCGGCCTTTCGGGAGATGGCCGACCTGGCCGCCTTCGCGGCGGAGGGGCTGCCGAACATGCGCGCGGTGCTCGTCGATACGGGCGCCTACCATCGGACCGGCGCCACCGCGGCCCAGGAGGTGGGCGCCGCCGCCGCCACCGGCATCGAGTACGTGCGCTGCCTTCTGGACGCGGGCTTCACCGTCGACGACGCCGCGCGGCAGGTGTTGTTCGCCTTCGAGGTCGCGGGCGACTTCTTCGTGCAGGTCGGCAAGCTGCGCGCTGCGCGCCTCGTCTGGTCGAAGGTGGTGGCTGCCCTCGGCGGGAGCGACGAGGCGGCCGCCGCGCCCATCCACGCGCGCACCTCGGGCCGCACGAAGACCACCCGCGCGCCGTGGGTCAACGCCGTGCGCGCCACGGCCGAGACCCTGGCCGCGATCGTGGGTGGCGCCGACAGCGTGGCCACCTCCCGCATCGACGAGGCGGTCGGGCCGAGCGACGCGCTCACCCTCAGGCTCGCACGCGACACCCAGCTCATCCTGCGTGACGAGGCCCACGCCCATCGCGTCGTCGACCCGGCGGGTGGCAGCGACTACGTCGAAGCCCTCACCGATCGCATCGCGCGTGACGCGTGGGAGCAGATGCGTCTCATCGAGCGGGACGGCGGGATGACCCGCTCCCTGCTCCGTGGGCGCTTCGCCGCGCGCGTGGTCGAGTCCCGCGCGGCGCGAAACGACGCCGTTCGCCACCGTCGCGCACCGATCGTCGGCGTGAGCGTGTTCGCCGACCCGGCGGAGAGCCGCCTCGAGCGCCGCATCCCCCTCGCGGGCGACGTCCTCGAGGGGCTCGGCCGCAACCTGGTGGACCTCGACACGGCCCGCTTGCGCGAGGAGCTGGTCGCGCTCCTCGAGGCGAGCGAAGCGGTGGCCGGTGCGAAGGGATCCTTGACCCGAGCGGCCATGGCCGCCGCCGGGGCCGGGGCCGACCTGCACGCCATCGCTCTCGCGCTCCGGCGGGGCCGCCCCTCGGTCCACTGTGAGCCGCTGCCCGGCATGCGCGACGCCGCCGAATGGGAGACGCTGCGCAACGCGAGCGACGCCTTCTCGGGGGCCCGCCACAGACGGCCGCGCGCCTTCATCGCGAGCTTCGGCGAGCTGGGCGAGCACAAGGCGCGCACCGACTGGGTCGCTGGCATCTTCTCGGCGGGCGGCATCGATCCCCTCACGTCGGAGGGCTACGCCGACGTGGACGCCGCCGTCGCTGCCTTCGAAGCCGCCGGCGCCGAGATGGCCGTGCTCAGCGCACCGGACGCGCGCTACGCGGAGCTGGCGCCGGCTCTCGCCGAGCGTCTGAAGGACGAGGGCGCCCGCATGGTCGTCGTCGCAGGTCGGCCGGGCGCCGCCGAAGACGAGCTCTTCGCTGCCGGTGTCGACGCCTTCCTCTACGAAGGGTGCGATGTGTTGGCCGTCCTGAGCGACGTGCACAGGAGCCTCGGGGTTCGCCGATGAGCGTGCGCGACTTCAGCGACGTCGACTTCGACGCCCCGGAGACCATGCCCCGCGGCGGCGTGCCGACGCGTGCCCGCTGGGAGGCGGCCGCGGGAGAGGCACGGGAGGGTGCGACCTGGCGCGCGCCCGAAGGCATCGACGTGCAGCCGCTCTACGGGCCGGAAGAGGCGGCGGGCCTCGATCACCTCGAGACCATGCCGGGCTTCCCGCCCTACCTGCGTGGGCCCTACACCACCATGTACGCGCGCCGGCCCTGGACCATCCGGCAGTACGCCGGCTTCTCCACCGCCGAGCAGAGCAACGCCTTCTACCGGCGCAACCTCGCCGCGGGTCAGAAGGGCCTGTCCATCGCCTTCGACCTGCCAACGCACCGCGGCTACGACTCCGACCATCCGCGGGTCGCGGGCGACGTGGGGATGGCGGGCGTCGCCGTCGACTCCATCGAGGACATGCGCATCCTCTTCGACGGGATCCCCCTCGACCGGATGACCGTGTCCATGACGATGAACGGCGCCGTGCTGCCGATCATGGCGCTCTACATCGTGGCGGGCGAGGAGCAGGGGGTGCCTTCGGAGAAGCTCGCAGGGACCATCCAGAACGACATCCTCAAGGAGTTCATGGTCCGCAACACGTACATCTACCCGCCTGCGCCCTCCATGCGGATCGTGGCCGACATCTTCCGTTACACCTCGGCGCACATGCCGCGTTTCAACTCGATCAGCATCAGCGGCTACCACATGCAGGAGGCGGGGGCGACGGCGGACCTGGAGCTCGGCTACACGCTGGCCGACGGGCTCGAGTACGTGCGCACCGGCATCGCCTCGGGCCTCGACGTGGACGCGTTCGCGCCGCGCCTGTCGTTCTTCTTCGGCATGGGGATGCGCTTCTACGTCGAGGTGGCGAAGCTACGCGCGGCCCGGCTCCTGTGGGCGAAGCTGATGAAGGAGCGCTTCGCGGCGAAGGACCCGAAGAGCCTCATGCTGCGCACCCATTGCCAGACCTCGGGCTGGAGCCTCACGGCCCAGGACGTCTACAACAACGTCGTGCGCACGACCGTCGAGGCCATGGCGGCCGTCCAGGGCCACACCCAGAGCTTGCACACCAACTCCCTCGACGAGGCGTTGGCCTTGCCGAGCGACGCCAGCGCGCGCATCGCCCGCAACACGCAGATCTACCTGCAGCTCGAAGGCGGCGCGACGCGGCCCATCGACCCGTGGGGCGGCAGCTATTTCATCGAGCGGCTCACCCACGACCTCGCGGTTCGCGCACTCGCACACATCGAGGAGGTGGAGGCGCTGGGCGGGATGGTGCGCGCCCTCGAGGCCGGCCTGCCCAAGCAGCGCATCGAGGAGGCGGCGGCCCGCACGCAGGCGCACATCGACGCCGGCACCCAGACCATCGTCGGTGTGAACCGATTCCGGGCGGCCCAGGAGGCGACGGTGTCGACGCTCGCGGTGGACAACACGGCGGTGCGAGGGGCCCAGGTCGCGCGGCTCGAAAAGCTGCGGGCGGCACGCGACGGCGAGGCGGTGCAGGCCGCGCTCGATGGGCTGACGAAGTGTGCGGAGAGCGGCGAAGGGAACCTGCTCGAGCGCACCGTGGAGGCCGCGCGCCGCGGCGCGACGGTCGGCGAGATGAGCTTCGCCCTCGAGAAGGTGTGGGGGCGCTACGAGGCCAGCGCCTCTACCGTGTCGGGCGTCTACGGGAGCGAGGTGGGGGAGGACATGGACGCGGCGGCCGAGGCGCGCAAGGAGGCGGAGGAGTTCGGCGCGAGGGAAGGGCGCAGGCCCCGCATCCTGGTAGCGAAGATGGGCCAGGACGGTCACGACCGAGGGCAGAAAGTCATCGCCACGGCCTTCGCGGACCTGGGGTTCGACGTGGACGTGGGGCCCCTGTTCCAGACGCCGGAGGAGGCCGCGCGCCAGGCGGTCGAGAACGACGTGCACGTGGTGGGGGTGAGCTCCCTCGCCGCGGGACACATGACGCTCGTGCCCGAGCTGCGCCGCGCCCTCGACGCCCTCGGCCGCAAGGACATCCTCATCGTGCTCGGGGGCGTCGTGCCGGAGCGCGATCACCAGGCCCTGCGCGACGTGGGCGTCGCTGCGATCTTCGGGCCCGGCACCGTCGTCGCCGACGCGGCCTGCGAGGTCCTGCAGGTGCTCGGGGAGCGGGCGGGCGAGGGCTGAGGGCGGGGCGACCGCGGGCGCGATGGGTGAGGAGCGAAGCACGCCTCTGTCGTTGGATGCGTACGTCGCAGGCGTGCGTGCGGGCGATCGACCGGTCCTCGGCCGCGCGATCACGCTGGTCGAGAGCGACCGCGAGGACCAGAAGGATGTGGCGCAGGAGCTGCTTGCCCACCTCCTGCCATACACCGGTCGAGCGCACCGCGTGGGCATCAGCGGCGTGCCGGGTGTCGGCAAGAGCACGTTCATCGACGCCCTCGGCACGCTGCTCACCGGGCGCGGGCAACGGGTCGCGGTGCTCGCCGTGGACCCGACGAGCGCCGTGAGCGGCGGCAGCATCCTCGGGGACAAGACGCGCATGGCGCGCCTCGGTCGCGATCCGAACGCGTTCATCCGTCCCTCGCCCACCGGCGGCACCCTCGGCGGCGTCGCGCGAAAGACGCGGGAGGCGATGCTCGTGTGCGAGGCGGCCGGCTTCGACGTGGTGCTCGTAGAGACGGTCGGCGTGGGGCAGAGCGAGACGCTCGTCTCCGAGATGGTCGATTTCTACCTCGTGCTCCTGCTCGCCGGCGCCGGCGACGAGCTGCAAGGCATCAAGCGCGGCATCCTCGAGCTCGCTGACATGCTGGCGATCAACAAGGCCGACGGCGACAACGAAGAGCGGGCCGAGCGTGCGCGCAGGGCCTACGCGCGGGCGATCCGGCTCGTGCGACCGCCCCGTGGACCGTGGAAGGTACCGGTGGTGACCTGCAGCGCGCTCACGGGGGCGGGCATCGAGGCGTTGTGGGAGCGCGTGGAAGCGCACCGGCAGATCTTCGGCGAGAGCGGCGAGCTCGATCGGCGGCGGCGCGAGCAGCTCGTGCGATGGATGTGGGCGATGGTCGAGGAGGGCCTGCTCGCGGGCCTGCGCAATCGGCCCGCCGTGCGCGATCGGGTGGCCGCGCTCGAGGCGGAGGTGCGGGCCCTGCGCACCACCCCCACCGCCGCGGCCCGTGCGCTGCTTGCCGCCGCGAAGGCGCGACGATGATGATAGGCTTCGAAAGCGGATGGAGAAGCTGACCTTTGGTATGGGACCGGCCGCCCTCGGGCCGGGCATGGAGCGCCTGAGAGGGTCGCTCTCGCGGCTGCTCACGCGGGCCTTCGACCAGCAAGTCGACGTGACCGCCGTGCGCACCTACGCCGATCTCTTCGAGCGCATTGCCTGGGGGGACCTGCAGATGGCCTGGCTGCCGCCGGCGGTGTTCATCCGCGCGCGCGACCGGTTCGACGTCACCCTGATGGCGGCGTCGGTGCGCATGGACGAGTCGCGCTATCACGGCGTGCTCTTCACGCGGGAGGACGCGACTTTCGAGACGTTGGAAGACCTCCGGGGCACGACGGCGGCCTGGGTCGATCGGGAGTCCTGCGGCGGCTTTCTCTTTCCGCGCCTCGCCCTCATGGAGCAGGGCATCGAGCCGCGTCGGCTCTTCTCGGGGCAGTTCGCGCTCGGCAGCCATGCGGCGGTGGTCCAGGCGGTCGTCTCCAAAGAGGTCGACGTGGGCGCCACCTACGTGCACGTCATCGGCGAAGGAGACGCGGAGCGGGTGATGTCGGCCGGCTGGTCGGACGCGGGCACGGGCGTGCCCATGCGCGTGCTGCTCCGCAGCCGGCCGATCCCGAGCGACGTGATCTGCTGCACGACGGACGTCCCCATCGAGGTCGAGGCGCGGCTCCGTCGTGCGCTCTACGCGCTGCACGAGCAACGGGCCGCCGATCAGGTGCTCGGACCGCTCCTGCAGGTACGTCGCTTCCAGCCCGCCTCCCTGTCCGACTACGACGTGGTGCGCGCAGCGTTCAACGTGGCCAACAGCCGCATTCGCCGTCCGCGCACGCGCCGCCCCAAGCCCTGAGGCGTCCTTCGTTCACCTCGCTGGCGCTCAATGGGAGAGGATGCCGGCGATGGCGGAAGCGACGCCAGCGAGGCTCTCGCCCGCGATCGCGCCCGCGGCGAGCACCAGGATGAAGCGCGCGTGGAAGCGCGGGGCGCGCCGTGCGAGCACGAGGGCCAACAGGGCGCCGAGGAACATGGAGATGGAGTTCCAGGCGGGGATCACGAAGGCGAGGCCGATGCTCGCCGCGCTCGGTATGAAGCGGGCCTTGTCCCGCGGCAGCTTGCGCTCGAGCACCGACAGGACGATGCCGACCGAGCCGGCGATGACCATGGCGGGGACGCTGCCCTGGGGCATGGAGGCGAAGCCGTGCATGAGCACCTCCGCGACGGCCTTCCAGGTCGCGACCGCGGGCGCCGGCCACTCCGGCGTGAGCAGCATCTTCGCGGGGTCGGGCACGAGGATGAGGTAGACCGCGCTCCCGGCGAGGGCTCCGGCGAGGACGCCGAAGACCTGGCCGACGGCCTGAAGGCGCGGGGCGGCGCCGACCAACAGGCCCGTCTTGAGGTCGTGCAGGAGGTCGGCGCACTGGCTGGCGGCGCCTCCGGTGACGTTCGCGGCCATGAGGTTCGCTGCGGCGTCGGCGGGAGCGATGAGACCGAAGGTGAGCTGAGTTACTTTGCCCATGGCGCCGATGGGTGTGATGCCGGTTTCGCCCGAGACGCGGCCCGCGACCATGGCCAAGAGGAAGGTGAGCAGCACGCCGAAGGCGGCGGTCCAGGCGGCGATCTGGAAGAGGCCTACCTGTGCGGCGGTGGCGAGCACGAGCACGACGAGGAGGCCGACGAGGAAGACCCAGCGCGGGACCTGGTCGCCGGGGCGCTCCTCGGGGAAGGCCGGTGCGTCGCCGGACGGCTCGCGCGCGCTCTTCACCCTGCCGCCCGTGAGCGAGCTCACGATCGAGCGCCACGAGAAGGCGAGGGAGGTGAGGGAGGCGGTGACCATCATCGCGACGCCCGGCCACAGGAGCCACTCGAGCATGGGACCGAACCAGGCCGCACCGGGGGCGTGGGCGCCGGCGTGGGCCCACCCGGCGTGCAGGGCAAAGGGGCCCACCACACCCCAGGCGACGATGGCTCCGAGCAAGAGCGAGGCACCGGCGCGCATGCCGATGATCACGCCGATGGCGACCATCATCAGGGAAGGATCGAGGGAGAAGCCGAGGTTCGCGAAAGTGATCTTCTTCACGCCGGCGGCGGCGAGGACGGATGTCTTTGGGACCGCGAGGCTACCTGGCAGGGCGAGGCGCGGGATGTGCGTGACATGATCCGAGAAGAGGCGAAGGGCGGCGGCCACCGCGCCGCCGGCGAGCAGCATGCGCACGCGTGCCGCGGCCTCGCGCCCCTTGGCGTACATCTCCTTCAGGGTCTCGGCCGTGGCGACGCCGGCCGGGAAGGGCAGGCGGTCGACGATCAGGAGCTGGCGGCGCAGGCCGATGGCGACGACGACACCGACGATGCTGACGGCGAAGGTCCACAGGGCCAGCCAGTGCCAGGCCAGGGCGCGGCCGGTCAACATGGTGAGCGCCGGGATCGGTGCCACGAGGCCGGCGCCAGCGATGGAGGCCGCCGACGAGGCGGTCGTTTGGTTGATGTTGTTCTCGAGGAGGCCCCAGGAGCGTCCGACACCGACGCGGTGCAGCGACTCCCAGAAGGCGTAGCTCACGAGGGCGGCGGCGATCGACATGTTGAACGACCAGCCGATCTTGAGGCCGCTGTAGATGTTGCACGTCGACAGGAGGGCGCCGATGAGCATTCCGGTGAGCACCGCACGCACCGTGAGCTGGGGCGCCGTGCGGTCGATCACGGGCGCGTCGGCGAGATCGGCCGGGGCGTGCGCGTCGTTCATGGGTTTGCGTGGGTAACGCGAATCGAGGCGTGTGTCACGGGTTTGGGCGGGCACGGACGTGCGGGCGCGGGATGTGCGCGGCGGCGGATCGCGCTGCGCGCGGGTCGTGTCGAGGGGATCGCTGCGCTCGGCGTGGGGCGCTCGCGTTCGGCCGCGCGTATGACTTCAGGGCGGAGTGCGCTTCTCTCTTTGGGCAGCGTTTGGTACTGCTCGCCTCATGCAAGGGCTCGACATCGATCGCGATTACCTCGTCGACACGCTGCTCGCGTTGCTCGCCATCCCGAGCCCTTCGGGCTACACGGACAACATCGTCCATCGCGTCGGCGAGGAGCTCGAGGCCCTCGGCATCGGCTTCGAGCTCACGCGCCGCGGGGCGATCCGCGCAACGCTCCCCGGGCGCGAGACGGCCGCGGACCGCGCGATCGTGGCCCACGTGGACACCATCGGCGCCATGGTGCGTGGCCTGTTGCCGAACGGCCGCCTCGCCGTCGCCCAGGTCGGTACCTGGCCGGCGCGCTTCGCCGAGCAGGGGCGCGTCACGATCTTCACGCGGCGGGGCACGCGGCGGGGCACCGTCCTGCCGCTCAAGGCGTCGGGCCACGTCTACAACGAGGGCGTCGACCAGCAGATGGCGAGCTGGGACAACCTGGAGGTGCGCGTCGAGGAGCGCGTGCGCGATGCGGACGGCCTTCGGGCCCTCGGCTTCGACATCGGCGACTACGTCGCCTTCGACCCGAACCCCGAGGTGAGCGAGAGCGGCTTCGTCCTCGCACGCCACCTCGACGACAAGGCGGGCGTCGCGAGCCTCCTCGCCGCCGCGCGCGCCGTGGTCGAAGCGCGCCTCGAGCTGCCCGTCGAATGCCACCTCCTGTTCACCATCTTCGAGGAGGTGGGCTCGGGCGCCTCGGCCGTGCTGCACGAGAACGTCGCCGAGATGGTCGGCATCGACAACGCGACGCCCGCCCCAGGTCAGAGCTCCTCCGAGGAGATGGTCACCATCGCCATGATGGACTCCACCGGCCCCTTCGACTGGCACCTCACCCAGAAGCTCATCCACCTCGCCGAGCAGCACGAGATCCCCCTGTGCCGCGACGTCTTCCGCTACTACCGGAGCGACGCTGCCTCGGCCCTCGACGCCGGTAACGACATCCGCACCGCGCTCCTGTGCTTCGGCGTCGACGCCTCCCACGGCCCCGAACGCACCCACATCGATTCGCTGGTCGGCCTGGCGCGCCTGCTGTCGGTCTACATGCAGAGCGAGATCACCGTCCCGCGCGACCGGACCCAGCTCGGCCCCATGGAGGGCTTCCCCGAGCAGCCGAGCTGAGGTCGCCGGGCGCGGCTTCAGACGCCGGCCGCGGCGCGGTCGAGGTGCTCGTCGAGCGCGCCCAGGAGGTCCTCGTTGCCGTCCTGGGCGTAGCCGGCGAGCCTTTCCTCGCACCCGTCGATCGCATCGACGAAGCCCTGCATCACCGCCTCGTCGATCGTCCGCGCGAAGCGACCGTAGCCGAGCCGCTCGAGCCAGCGGCCGTTCAGGACCTGCTCGAACTGGCCCCGGAGCGGCACCGAGAGCATGGGCTTGTGCAGGTAGACCGCCTCGCTCATGGTCGTGAAGCCGCCGCCGGCGACGACGGCGCGCGCGCTCCCGAGGTCCGCGATGAACACCTGCTCATCGAAGGGACGGTAGCGGAGGTCGCCCTCCACCTGCTCCTCGGTGATCGAGCGACGCATTCCGTAGATGCGGCACTCGAGGCCGGTGCGCGCGAGCACGTCGGTGAGATCGGCGTGACCCTCGGCGGTCTGGTAGACGAGCAGATGCTCGCCGCGGGTCGGCGTGGTCGACAGGATCTCGGGGCGCAGGATCGGCGGGTGGAGGCTCGTGCGCTCCTTGCGGAGCTCGGGGTAGAAGAAGGTCGTGACGAGGTAGTGGTCGCAGAAGGGCAGCTTGCTCTTGATGAAGGCGCGCGTGACCTTGAACGTGGCCCTATCGCCCGCGATGACGTCCGCCGGGTGCTTGCAGCGATTGATGATTTGCTGGTTGTCGACCGACAGGACGGGCAGCCCGTGCATCTTGCCGTAGAGGTAGGTCCAGGACTCGAAGTCGCTGACCACCGCTTCGGGCGTGAAGTCGTCGATGAGGCGGAAGTAGGCGTCGATCTGCTTCGGCAGGGAGGCCGCGCCCGCGAGCACGTTCGACCAGAGGGTGAGGTTCTTGCGGACCCGGTTCTCCTTGGTGAGGATGTGGAGGCCGTGGATGCGGTGCACGCCGCGGAAGCGCATCCCGAGGTAGTCGGCGGCGCGCGAGGAGGCGATGATCTCCACCTCGTGGCCCTGGGCGATGAGGTGCTCGAGGACCACGCGTGAGCGCATGGCGTGGCCCATCCCCTCGCCGACGACGCCATAGAGCAGCTTCATGACAGAGGAAGCATACACGAGCGGTGCGGAGGTGCAGGGCAGGGGCCCTGCCGCGTGGGTCTTCTCGGAGCAAACACGCTTCGAGGCCGCGACGGCGCCGGAGGTGCTCGAGTCGCTCTCCCGGCGCGGCTTCGGTCTGCGGGTCGCGGTGCAGCCGGGGCAAGAGGAGGCGGCGGTCGATGTGCGGCGCGCGTGTCGTCGAGCGGGCGTCCCCTTCGGTCTGTGGCCGCTCCTCGCCGACGCCGATGGGCGGTGGGCGAACGTCGAGAGCGCCGAGCCCTTCGCGGCCCACGCGCGCGCGCTGCTCGACACCATGGCCCGCGCGGGCGCGACACCCGACGAGCTCTTGATCGATCTCGAGCCCTCCATCCGAAGGGTGCGTAGGATGCTCGCTGCACCCCTCGCGGGGTGGCGGCGCGGCCGATCCTGGGACCGTCGTTCGGAGCGCTTCGACGAAGGAGCGGCGGTGCTCGCACACCTGGTCGACGAGGTCCGTGCGCGGGGCTTGCCCGTGACGGCGGCGGTCGCGCCCATGGTCGTGGCCGATCGTCCCGCGCGCGCCGGCGGCTTTCAGCGCGCGCTCGGCACGCCGGTGGACGGCATCGCCTTCGACGGCATCGCGGTGATGGCCTACACGTCGCTCTTCGAGGGCTACGGGCGTGGCTTCGTGCGCCGCGTCGATGCGCGAGCGCTTCTCGAGGCATTGTGCGCGGCGAGCGTGGCGCGCTTCGGTGCGCGGGCCGAGATGGCCCTCGGCGTCGTGGGAGGCGGCGCGCTCGGCGACGAGCGGCCACTGCGCGATCCGATCGAGCTCGCCGCCGACGCCGCCCTGTGCCGCGCCTCGGGCGTCCGGACCCTCTCTGTCTACGCCCTCGACGGGATGCTCGCGCGGCCGCCCCTCGCATCGTGGCTCGACGCATCCGGTGCGCGCGCGCCCTCGCCGTCTCCCCGCGCCACCGTCCGTGCCCGCCTGCTTACGGGCGCCGCGCGCCTGCTGTCCCCGGCCCTCGCCGCCGTTGCTCGCTCGCGCGAGCGATGAGCGCGCCGTGCGGCTTCAGCGCTTCAGCTTGATGAGCTGGTAGACGCCGAGGGCGGCGATGGCGCCGCCGATGACCGCCAGCACGGTCGGGCCGTGGGTGCCCGGGAACACGAAGCGACCGCTGAACGCGCCGAGGATCGCGAGCACCCCGATCACGATGTTGAAGATGGCTGCGCCCATGAGCGTCTCCGGTGTACGGGACTGCGGTACACAGTCGAGCCCACCGTAGCGCACGGCGCCGCCCATGCCCAGCGATCCCGCGAGACTCAGTGGCACCAGGGCCGACCGGGATGGGGCATGTGCATCCAGGCCTCGCGGCGCGCGAGCCAGGCCTTCACCTGGGGCGCCATGGGCCCGGCCGCCGCGCGGGCCTGGGCCTCGGTCGTGATGTGGGCGGGTGCGTGGTGCCGACGGCCGCGGTGGGCGGGCACCGGCTCGACGCCCGCGGCGTGCAGTGCGCGTCGATGCCACGGGTAGATGGGCGGCGAGTCTTCACAGCCCTGGCGGATGTCCTCGGGCGTGCAGAAGAAGCGGAAGTGGTAGTGATCGTCGTGGGGATAGGACGGCTGGCACGTCAAATCGGCGAAGCGATCGATCGTCTGGGCCGGTGCGTTCTGCCGATGGGCTTCGGCGAGCAGCAGGGTGCGCAGGTGCTCGGCGAGGAAGATGCGGTTGAGCGCCACGTGGGGGTCCTCGATGAGCGCCTGCACGAAGCGCCAGCAGCGCCGCACGTCGATGTGGACCGGCACGTCGTCCGACGGATCGGCGAGGTCCTTGAAGTCGACGCCGCGACCCTGGGGATCGAGGGGCGCACCGACCGGCGCCATGGGGTGGCCCGCCCCGTCGAGCAGGTAGAAGAGCACGTCGGCGTCGCGCCCCGCGGTGTGGGAGCCGTGGCCCGGGATGGGACCGCCGTGCTCGAGGGACAGGTCGTTGATGTAGAGCATGCTGCCCGGCATCTCGCGGGCGACGACGGCGGCGGCGCGCATCAGCGCTTGCACGACTTCGACGGTGCCGTAACGCGCGTTCGGGCTGCGGCGCGGGTTGAAGCGGAAGCCCGGGCCTTGCATCGGGACCGGCACGCCGCCGTGTAGCTCACCGTCGTCGGGGGATTCCGACCGAGGTGGAGTAGGAGGGCGGCAGGGAGAAGGGATCGGGATCGGCGGTGGAGGGCGCAGTGGTGGAGGGCGCAGTGGTGGAGGGCGCCATTACGGCGGCGCTTCGAGGGGCGGTCGGTGCGCCTTCGACGTGCGCGGCTCGCTGCGTATCGTCGGCGGGCGTGTCCCCGGCGGGCGCCGCACCCCCGACGTGGGCCGTCGCTCCGGACACCGCGGGCCTTCGCGCGGGCGCGGCCTCCCCCGTGCCCCGACTGCACGCGGCGAGGGACAACGACAGAAACACGAGCCACCAGATCTTCGCGAGAGGCACGATGGGCACAGCCTGTCACCTCCGCCCGACAGCGCCAAACGAACCAGCGCGTGCGCCCGCCGACGAGGCCGGGACAATAGTCAAGTAACTGCTTGACCGTTTTCCCCGCGACCAGGGGGCCGCCCCCACCCGTCGCGCCTCACCGCCCTTCGGCCCACTCGGCCGCGCGTTGCAGCATGTCGAAGAAGAGCCGGCCCAGGGTCTCGACGCTCACGTCGCGGCGGTCGAGCCAGTCGAGGGAGGCCGCTTCGACCATGCCCACCCAGCCGCGTAGGGCGATGCGGAAGGCGGCGGCCCCCTCCTCGGCGCCGAGCCCCGAGGAGAGACGCTTGACGAAGGCCGTGCGCGTGCGCTCCACGATCGCGAGCACCTCCGGGTCCGCCCCGATGCCGCTGCGCAGGAGCACCGCGTAGGCGTGGCCGTGGCGGTCGACGTAGCGCAGGTAGGACTCGAGGCCGGCACGTGCCCTCTCGATCGGCGTGCCCTCGACGTGCACCTCGGTCGCGTCGAGCAGGCGCTGCGCCCCGGCGCGTACCGTCTCCACGTAGTAGCGCCGCTTGCTCGGGAAGTAGTGGTAGAGCAGGCCCTTCGAGATGCCGGCCGCACGCGCGATGTCGTCGATCGAGATGTCGTCGTAGGTCCGGTCGCTGAAGAGCGACATCCCGAGGTCGAGGAGTTGTTGGCGGCGTTCATCGACCTGAAGCCGTCGCTTCGACAGGGGAGGCATGGTGGTGGGCCGCCGGTGCAGGAGGCGCTCGCTCATCATAGCCGCCGGGCAGGTCCGTTCAACGTCCGGTGGCCGGGACGAACGAGCCCGCACTAGCTCGCGCCTCCACGCCTCCGCGCCACCCACCCTTGACACGCCGCTTTCGGGTGATCACCGAGGTTTCTCGCCGCCTGTGGACGCGGCCTCCGGGGGGGGCGCCGAGGGAGGCGTGGGTGCGCCGCATCCCGTGGTGCGGAGATCCGGCCGCGAGGGAGGCCGGCAGCCGATGAAGGCTCTGTTTCCCAGCTGGAGCGACTCGCTCCTCCGGATCGGGTGCTCCCTGCTCGTCCTCGTGGCGGTCGGGATCCCGGGAGGCCTCATGGTCTACGTCCGTAGCCCGCTCTACACGGCGGTCGGCGACGAAATCGCCCAGCCGGTCGAGCTCGATCATCGCCACCACGTGCGCGACGACGGCATCGACTGCCTCTACTGCCACGCGGACGCCGCGCGCGCGCCGAACGCCGGTGTCCCGGGCGCCCAGGTGTGCATGAGCTGCCACGTGCAGGTGTGGAACCAGAGCCCCCTGCTCGACCCGGTGCGCACGAGCTTCTTCGCCAACCGGCCCATCGTCTGGAACAAGGTCGACAACCTTCCCGACTACGTCTACTTCGACCACGCGGTCCACGTGCACGCCGGGGTCGGTTGCGAGAGCTGTCACGGGCGCGTGGACCGGATGAGCCGCGTCTCGAAGGCCGCCCCCATGTCGATGGGCTGGTGTCTCGGCTGCCATCGGCATCCCGAAGCGTACCTGCGGCCGCGCGACCAGGTGACGGTGATGGGCTACCGGCCGAAGGCCTCCCAGCTCGCCGTCGGCGCGCGCCTCGTGCGCGAGCACCACATCCACCCGCCGACCTACTGCACGGGGTGTCACCGGTGACGGAGCAATCCGTGGACGAGGGGGTGCGCGAGCGACTGCTCGCCGTGCTGCGGCCGGAGCCGAGCGAAGGCGACACGGTGCCCGTCGGTCACCTCACGCGTCGCCGCTTCGCCGAGCTGCTCGGCGCGAGCCTCGCCCTCGCCGGGCTCGAGGGCTGCACGAAGGTGCCGCCGGGTCACATCGTCCCCTACGTGCAGCGGCCGCCGGAGGTGCGCCCCGGCTCCGACACGCCTTACGCGACGACCATGGTGCGCGAGGGGTACGGCGTGGGGCTGCTCGCCCTGAGTCGCGAGGGGCGCCCGATCAGAATCGAGGGCCACCCCGAGCACCCGTCGAGCCTCGGCGGCACGGGGATTCGGGAGCAGGCCTCGGTGCTCGGTCTCTACGATCCGGACCGGGCCCAGACGCTGCACGACGCGCGCGAGCCGCGGGGCTTCGATGCGCTCCGAAAGGCGATCGGGCCAGGCCCGGGGCAGGGATGGAGCGTTGCAAAAGGTGAGGGACTTCACTTGTTGCTCGAGCGGACCTCGTCGCCGCTCGTGGGCTCGCTGCTCGACCGGCTGCGCGCACGCTACCCGCGGGTGCGGGTCTGGTTCGCGCCGGGCTTCGGGCTCGGCGGCCGATGGGACGGAGCGAAGCGCGCCTTCGGGCGGGTGGCCGAGACCCAGATCGACTTCGCGTTGGCCGACGTGGTCGTTTCGCTCGACTCGGACTTCCTGACGGCGATGCCGGCGTCGCTAAGGTGGGCGCGGCAGTTCGCGACGCGCCGCGCGGTCGCCCGGCCAGAAGACGGCATGAGCCGCGTGTATGCGGTGGAGCCCGAGCTCGGTCTGTCGGGGGTCAGCGCCGACCACCGCGTCGGGGTGCGTGCGAGGGACGTGCCCGCGGTCGCCGCCGCCCTGCTCGTGGCGGTGGCCGATGCCGGCGGTGCGGGTGCGGTGCCGGCGTCCCTCGTCGCGCAGGCCAGGTCGCTCGCGGAAACGTTCGTGCACCACGGGCGCTTCGTCCGGGCGGCCGCCCACGATCTGATGCGCGCCCGCGGACGCAGCGTCGTGGTCATGGGCGACCGCCAGCCGCCCGAGGCCCACGCCCTCGTGCACGCCCTCAACACCGCCCTCTCGAGCTTCGGCGGGCCCCTGGGGCTCACCGAGGCCGGCGTGATCGAGGCGGGCGAGCCGAGCCACGACATCACGGGCCTGCTCGACGCTCTCGACGCAGGTGCCGTCGACACGCTCGTCACCATGGAGGCGAATCCGGCGTACACGTTGCCGCCAGAGCTGCGCTTCTCGGAGCGCGTACACGGGGCGCGCGAGCGGGTGGTGCTCTCGCTCCACGAGGACGAGACGGCCGCCGACGCGACCTGGTTCGTCCCGGCCAAGCACTACCTCGAGAGCTGGGGCGACGCGCGTGCCTGGGACGGGACGGTCTCGTTCGTGCAGCCCCTGATCCGGCCGCTCTACGGCGGGCGCTCGGTGCCGGAGATGCTGTCCATCCTGCTCGGCGAGCCCTGGCTCGACGACCACCAGCTTCTGCGGCGCTCCTGGGCGGAGCGCGTGGGCGCGCACGATCCGGAGCGCGCCCTCGAGGCCGCGGTGCGCACCGGCATCGTCGCCGGCTCGGCCTTCCCGCCGATCACGCTGCCCGTTTCGTGGAGCGCCGTCGCCGACGGCGTGGCGCAGCTATCGCGCCTGCCCCGCGGCGAGACGCAGGGGACCTTCGAGCTGTGCCTCGGGCCCGACCGGCGCATCGAGGACGGTCGCTTCGCCAACAACGCGTGGCTCCAGGAGGCGCCCGAGCCCATCACCAAGACGGTCTGGGACAACGCGCTCCTGATGGCGCCGGTAGACGCGAAGCGCCTGGGCGTCGGCGACGGCGACGTGGTGGAGGCGCGGCACGGCGACGCGAAGGTGCGCGTGCCGGTGTGGGTCGAGCGCGGCCAGACGCCGGGGACTCTGGGCGCCTGGCTCGGCTTCGGCCGTCGTCGTGGCGGACGGGTGGCGCGCGGCGTGGGCGTGGACATGGCGCCGCTGCGCTCGCTCGCCCATCCCCACGTCATCCCGTCGGTGACGCTGCACCCCACCGGACAGAGCACGCTCGTGGTGACCGTGCAGCACCACGGCACCCTGCACGGCCGTCCCATCGTGCTCCGGCGCACGCTCGACGACTTCGCGCACGAGCCGCACTTCGCCGAGGAGCACGACCGGAACCCGCCGTCGATCCAGCCCGAGCGCCTCCACGGAAGCCCGCAGTGGGGCATGACCATCGACCTGACGCGTGCACCGGCTGCAGCGCCTGCGTCATCGCCTGCCAGGCCGAGAACAACGTGCCGGTGGTCGGCAAGGCGCAGCTGCAAGCCGGCCGCGAGATGCACTGGCTGCGCATCGACCGCTACTACGAGCGCACGGACGACGAGCCGCGCGTCGTCGTGCAGCCGATGCTCTGCCAGCACTGCGAGAAGGCGCCCTGCGAGTACGTCTGCCCGGTCAACGCCACCGTGCACAGCCCCGACGGCCTCAACGAGATGATCTACAACCGCTGCGTCGGCACGCGGTTCTGCTCGAACAACTGCCCGTACAAGGTCCGCCGCTTCAACTGGTTCGACTACAACCGAGGCACGCCGCCGGAGACGGCGCAGATGGCAGAGAACCCCGACGTCACGGTCCGCGGCCGCGGCGTGATGGAGAAGTGCACCTACTGCGTGCAGCGCATCCGCAGCGCCGAGATCGCCGCGCGCCTCGAGGACCGCGACCGATCCGCGACGGCGAGGTGCGGACCGCCTGCCAGCAGGCGTGCCCGACCGGCGCGATCGTCTTCGGCTCGCATCGACGATCCCGAGACGCGCGGTCTCGAAGAAGCGCGCCGAGCCGCGCACGCTACGCCGTGCTCAACGACCTCGGCACGCGCCCGCGCACGCGCTACCTGGCGCGCATCGACAACCCGAACCCCGAGCTGGTCCCGACGTGACCGCTCGAGCAGGAGCCAGGCGATGAGGCCGCGAGGCAGACCTCATCGGCGCGCCGACGGACGACGCGCGAGCTGACCGACACGCTCTCGCGATCGATCGTGGCAGCCGTCGCCCAGCGCGCGCTGGTGCCTGCGCTCGTCACCGGCGGCGGCACGGTCGATGCTCTTCACGGCGATCACCTACACGGTCATCACCGGCATCGGCATCTGGGGCAACAACATCCCGGTCGCCTGGGCGTTCGCGATCATCAACTTCGTCTGGTGGATCGGGATCGGCCACGCCGGCACGTTCATCTCGGCGATCCTGCTCCTGCTCGAGCAGCGCTGGCGCACCTCGATCAACCGCTTCGCCGAGGCGATGACGCTCTTCGCCGTCGTGCAGGCGGCGACTGTTCCCGCTGCTGCACCTCGGCCGGCCGTGGTTCTTCTACTGGCTGATCCCGTACCCGGCGACGATGGGCGTGTGGCCGCAGTTCACGAGCCCGCTGCCGTGGGACGTCGCCGCGGTCATCACCTACTTCACGGTCTCGCTGCTGTTCTGGTACCTCGGGCCTGATCCCCGACCTGGCCGCTGCGCGCGACTCGCGCCGACCGGACGCTGCGCGGCAGCGCATCTACGGCCTCTTCGCCCTCGGCTGGCGCGGCTCGGCGCGGCACTGGCGCCACTACCGCATCGCCTACGGTGCTGCTCGCCGGGCCTCGCCACGCCGCTGGTGCTCTCGGTGCACAGCATCGTCAGCATGGACTTCGCCATCGCGCAAGCTGCCCGGGCTGGCACTCGACCGATCTTCCCGCCCTACTTCGTCGCCGGCGCCATCTTCTCGCGGCTTCGCCATGGTGCTCACGCTCGCTCATCCCGGTCCGCGCGGCGTCTACGGCCTCGAGAACGTCATCACCGAGCGCCACCTCGACACTGTGGCCAAGCTGATGCTGGTCACCGGGCTGCTGGTCACCTACAGCTACATCTGCGAGACTTCATCGCCTGGTACAGCGGCGACCGCCTACGAGCACTCACGTCTACTTCTTCACGCGGCCTGCTCGGCACCGTACGCCTTCGCCTTCTGGTGCATGATCGTTCTGCAACGTGGTCGTGCCGCAGCTGCTCTGGTTCAGGACGCATGCGGCGCGAGCCCGCTCGTGCTCTTCATCGTCTCGCTGCTCATCCAGGTCGGGATGTGGACGGAGCGCTTCGTGATCATCGTCACCTCGCTGGCAGCAGGACTTCCTGCCTTCGAGCTGGCACGTCTACATCCCGAGCCCGACCGACGCGGCCATCCTCTTCGGCACGATCAGCTTCTTCTTTTTCCTGTGCCTCGTGATGGCAAAGCTCGTGCCCTTCGTGCCCCTCGCCGAGGCCAAGGAGCTGATGCACGAGCTCCGGGCCCAGGGGGTGACGCCGGGGGCGCCCGCGACCGCGGAGGCCCGCGATGCGTGAGGGGCTGGTGGCCGAGTTCGACTCGGGCGAGGCGCTCGTCCGCGCGGCGCGCGCGCTCCACGAGGACGGCTACCGCGCGCTCGACGCCTACACTCCCTATCCGATGAAGGAAGTGGAGGAGGCGATGGGCCTGCCCACGTCGCCCCTTCCCCGCTACGTGCTCTTCTTCGGCCTCTTCGGCGCAGGCTTCGCCTACCTGGTGATGTGGTGGACCCAGAACGTGAGCTACCGGCTCGACGTGGGGGGCCACGCCTCGAACGCGATCCCCGCCTACATCCCGATCACCTTCGAGCTCGGCGTCCTGTTCGCCGCCCTCGCCGCGTTCTTCGGGACGCTCGGCCTGTGCGGCTTGCCGCGCCTGCACCACCCGCTCTTCGAGGTCGAGGGCTTCGAGCGCGCGTCCATCGACCGCTACTTCCTCGCCGTGGAGGCGAAGGACCCGCGCTTCGATCCGGCGCGAACGGCCCGCGAGCTCCACGGGCAAGGACCGCTGCGGGTCGTGCACCTCGACCCGGCGGGCAACGAGGTCGTCCCCCCACCGGCTGGCCCCGCGAGCGGTGGCGCCTGGGAACAAGGGGAGGGCGCGTCGTGACACGCATCCTCGTCGCATCGCTGTTCGCGTTGGTCCTCGTTGCGGGTTGCCAGGCCCGCGGAACCTTCGCGCCCATCGATCCGGACCTCAACCGGATGCTCGTGCAGCCGCGCTACGACGACTACGCGACGAGCCCCTTCTTCGCGAACGGCATGGCCATGCGTCGCCCGCCGAGTGGTACGCGGCCTTACGCGCCAGGACCTGCCGACCCGGCGCTCGACGAGGGCATGGTCGACGGCCAATGGGTCGACCGCATCCCCCTCGCGATCACGCTCTCGCGGATCACTCATGGGCGGGACCACTTCGAGGCGACCTGCGCCGCCTGTCACGGCATGCTCGGCAACGGCGACTCGCCCGTCGCCGACCGCATGACGCTGCGCAAGCCTCCGTCGCTCCACGAGCCGCGCATCCGTCAGATGGCGCCCGGGTTCATCTACCGCGTCGTCACCGACGGATGGGGGCTGATGCCGTCCTACCGCTACGCAGCTCGACCGGGACGCGCGCTGGGAGGTGGTGGCCTACGTGAAGGCCCTCGAGCTGAGCCAGCACGCCGAGGTCGCCGGCCTGCCGGCCGACGTGCGGCGCGACCTCGCGAAGGAGGCGCCGTGAGGCGTGGCTTCATCCTCGGCGGCATCGCCTCTGCCGTGCTCGGCGCGCTCGGTCTCGTCCTCAGCTTCGCGGCATCGCCCGCCCAGGCGGCTCACGCTTACCTGAGCGCGTTCGTGTTCGCGTTCACGACGGCCTGTGGCGGGCTCTTCCTCGTCATGATCACGACGGCCGTCGGGGCCCGGTGGTTTGCACCCATGCGGAGGCAGGCCGAGACGGTGGCGGGCACGCTGCCCTTCGTGGTCCTGCTCGTGGCTCCCGTGCTCGTGTGGAGGCGCCACCTCTATCCGTGGGCTGGCGATTGGGCCGGCCTTTCGCACCACGACCTCGCGCTCCTGCGCTTCCGCGGCCCCTGGCTGTCCTCCGGCTTCTTCTGCGCGCGCGCGGTCGTTTACGTCGCGGTCCTGGTCGCCCTCGAGGAGCTCCTGCGCCACCTCTCGGCGCGGCAGGACCGGCAGGGCGAGCGCGCCGAGGCGATCGCCCACCGCATGAAGGCGTGGGCGACGGGCGGCCTCTTCCCCGCGGCCCTGGCCCTCACCTTCGCCGCCTTCGACTGGACCATGTCCCTCGAGACCACCTGGTACTCGACCATCTACGGCATCTACTTCTTCGCCGGCGGATTCGTCGCCGCCATCGCCCTCACGGCGATCCTCACCTCCGCCGCCCGCGCCCGCGGCGTCTTGCCCGAGGGCGTCACGGGCGAGCACCTCTCGGCGATCGGTCGGCTGATGTTCGCCTTCACGATCTTCTGGGCCTACGCGGGCTTCAGCCAGTACCTGCTCGTGTGGATCGCGGACATGCCCGACGAGGTCCGCTTCTTCATCCCGCGCACGAGCGGCGGCTGGTACGGCGCCGCCCTCTTCCTCATCTTCGGCCACTTCTTCCTTCCCTGGTTCCTGCTGCTGTTCAAGGGGCTCAAGCGCCGCGGCGCCGCCCTGTCCGCCGTCGCCGCGTGGATCGTCCTGGCGCACCTGGTCGACGCGTTCTGGCTGGTGATGCCGGCGCTGCACCCGAGGGGCTTCGCGCCGAGCGGGCTCGACGTGGCGGCTCTCGCCGCCGTCGTTGGCTCGGCTGTCGCCTTCGGCGCATGGCGCGCCGGACGCCTTCGGCCCCATCCCGTCCACGACCCCTTCATGGCGGAAGCCCTCCGCTACGAGCAGCCATGAGCGACGAGCAAGGCACGGGGCGCCGGCTTTCGCAGGCGGCCGAAGGGGTCGACGTTCGGCGCGTCGTCATCGTCGCAATCGTCGTCGTCGTGGTCAGCACCCTGTCGGTGTGGTGGGCGGACGGCATCCTGCGCTCCATCCCGCGAGCCCGTCGGTGCCGAGGCCCGGCCCGGCCATCGGGAACATCGAGCAGACGACCTTCGACGCGCCCGCGGCCGGCCTCGCGCGGGAGGCCGCGGCCCGTCGTGAGCTCACCCGCTGGGGCTGGGTCGACCGGCGCCGCGGCATCGCCCGGATCCCCATCGACCGCGCCATGCGCATCGTGGTCGAGCGCTCCGCGGGCGCCCAGGCGGCGGCGCTCCCGGGAGGCCGCCCATGAGACCAATCGAGAGCCTCCTGCGCCGCATCCTGTTCCTGCCGCCCGAAGCATCCCAGGCGGCCGCGGACATCGATCATCTGCACTTCTTCGTCATCAGCGTGACGATGGCGGGCGCGGCCCTCGTCGCGCTCGTGGCCCTCCGCTTCCTCGTGAAGTACCGCCGCCGCGGTGAGCCTCGCGCGACCGAGCGGATCACGGTTCCGGTGCCGTTCGAGATCGGCGTGATCGTCACGATCCTCTCCTCTTCGTCCTGTGGTGGGTCCTCGGGTTCAACCAGTACGTGGCGCTCTTCACGCCGCCCGAGGACGCGATGGAGGTCTACGTCACCGCCAAGCAGTGGATGTGGAAGTTCACCCATCCCGAGCGGGCGCAACACGGCGCGGGTACATGGTCGTGCCGCGCGGCAGGCGCGTGCGCCTGCTGCATCACGTCGCGCGACGTCATCCACAGCTTCTACGTGCCGGCGTTCCGCATCAAGCAGGACGCGGTGCCGGGGCGCTACACCACGATCTGGTTCCAGGCCGACCGCACGGGCACGTTCCAGGCCCTGTGCGCCGAGTACTGCGGCGTGGGCCACTCGCGCATGTGGGCGGACGTGGTCGTGCTTTCGCCCGCGGATTACGCGGCGTGGCAGGACGGGGACGATGCCGCCCCGGTCGCGAAGGCCCAGGCCAACGCGCGCATCGACGGCGGCCGCTTCGCCGACGAGTCCTCGGGCGACCTGGTCACCCAGGGCGAGCGCGCCGCCCAGCGGGCCGGCTGCTTCGCGTGCCACACGACCGACGGACAGCCGCACATCGGCCCCACCTGGCGCGGCCTCTACGGATCGACGGTCCGCCTCAGGAGCGGCCGCACGGTGAAGGCGACCGAGGACTACCTGACCGAGTCCATGATGGACCCGCAAGCGAAGATCGTGCGCGGGCTTCACGGCCGTCATGCCGACCTTCCGGGGCACCTGTCCCAGCCCGACGTCGCGGCGATCATCGAGTACATCAAGTCGCTCCGCACGACGGGCGAGCCCCCGAAGGTGCACCTGCCGAAGGTCGTGCCTGCGCTGCCGGGCGGCGGACGGGGAGTGGCCGACGGTGGCCCCGCGCGCTCCGTCGACGGAGGCGCACCGTGAGCGGCCGCACGTACCTGAACGTGCGCACGACGGTGTGGTCGTGGATGTCGACGCGCGACCACAAGCGCATCGGCGTCATGTTCCTCGCCGCCACCTCGCTGATGCTCCTGCTCGGCGGCATCTTCGCCCTGCTCCTGCGCATCGAGCTCCTGACGCCGCGCGAACACGATCATGAGCGCCATGACCTACAACCGCCTGTTCACGCTGCACGGCGTGACCATGGTCTGGCTCTTCATGATCCCGTCCATCCCCGCGGCGCTTCGGCAACTTCCTGCTCCCGATCATGATCGGCGCCCAGGACGTGGCCTTCCCGCGCCTGAACCTGGCGAGCTTCTACGTCTACCTGCTCGGCGCCGCGGTCACCCTCGGCGGCATGATCGTCGGCGGCGCCGACACGGGCTGGACCTTCTACGTCCCCTACAGCCTCCGCGTCGACGACCAGCGTCATCCCGGTCCTGATCGGCGTCTTCGTCCTGGGTTGGTCGACGATCCTCACCGGCGTCAACTTCATCACGACCGTCCACACGATGCGCGCCAAGGGCATGGGCTGGATGCGCATGCCGCTCTTCGTGTGGACGCTCTACGCCACCAGCATCATCCAGGTGCTCGCGACGCCGGTGCTCGGCGATCACGCTCATGCTCATCGGCGCTCGACGCATGCGTTCGAGCTGGGGCATCTTCGACCCGGCGCGCGGCGGCGACCCGGTGCTCTACCAGCACCTCTTCTGGTTCTACTCGCACCCCGCCGTCTACATCATGATCCTGCCGGCGATGGGCGTGGTGAGCGAGGTGGTCTGCGACCTTCGCGCGCAAGAACCCGCTTCGCTACGAGGCCATCGCCTCTCGACGCTCGGCATCGCCTTCGTCGGGCTTCCTCACCTGGGGCCACCACATGTTCACGGCGGGCATGTGCGACGTTCGACGCCGGCGTCTTCGGCGTGCTGTCGATGCTCGTGGCCATCTTCTCCGCCATCAAGGTCTTCACCTGGGTCGGCACCCTCTACAAGGGCGCGATCGCGCTCGACGACGCCGATGCTCTACTTCTTCGCGTTCCTCTTCCTCTTCGTCTTCGGCGGCATGACGGGCGTCGCCGTCGCCACCACCGTCTCTCGACGTGCACTGGCACGACACCTACTTCGTGGTCGCGCACTTCCACTTCATCATGGTGGGCGGCACCGTCACGGCGTTCCTGGCGGCCTCGCACTACTGGTTCCCGAAGATGTCCGGCCGGATGTACCCCGAGCGCTGGGGCATCGCGTCGGCGGCGCTGCGTCTTCCTCGGCTTCATCGCTGACCTTCGTGCCGCAGTTCCTGCTCGGGAACGTGGGCATGCCGCGCCGCTACTACGACTACCCGCCGCGCTTCCAGTGCGCTGCACGTACGTCTCCACGGTGGGCTCCTGGGTGCTCGCCCTCGCCCTCTTCATCACCCTCGGCTACCTGACCTGGGCGCTCTTCCGCGGCGAGCGAGCGCCAGCCAACCCGTGGGCGTCGGCCGGCTACGAGTGGATGACCTCCTCGCCGCCGCCGCCCGAGAACTTCGAGGGCACGCCCGCGTTCGTGCGGGACCCCTACGACTACACCGTCCCGCCGG
The DNA here is from genome assembly GCA_963830115.1 of uncultured delta proteobacterium. Taxonomy (GTDB): domain Bacteria; phylum Myxococcota_A; class Polyangia; order Polyangiales; family CAWHLB01; genus CAWHLB01. The sequence goes on along the minus strand of CAWHLB010000037.1, from coordinate 11,901 downwards.
AGCTCCTCGGCACGGGCGAGCCCGCGGAGGAGGCTCGGGATGGCTGAGACGGCCACGAACGAAGCGCACGCCGAGGCGTCTGCCCACGCGCATGCCGAGCACTTCGAGTCCCTCGAGCGCCAAGCGGAGGCCGCGCGCTTCGGGATGTGGGTCTTCCTCGCGAGCGAGGTCCTGCTGTTCGGGGGCCTCTTCACGCTCTACACCTGCTACCGCTTCGAGCATCCCGCGGCCTTCGCGCGCGGCGTCGCCATGGGCGCCCTCGCCATCGGCACCACCAACACGGCCATCCTCATCTTCAGCAGCTTCCTCGTCGCCCTGGCGGTCCACGGCCTGAGGGAAGGCCAACGGCGTCGGGCCCTCGCGCTCATCGCGGCGACCATCGCGTGCGGCCTCGTCTTCCTCGTGCTCAAGGGCATCGAGTACGCGGGTCACATCCGAGACGGCCTGTTGCCCGGCGGCCGGGGCGCCGAGCTCGTTCACGCCCGCCAAGGGCTCGATGTGTTCTTCACGCTCTACTACGGGATGACGGGCTTGCACGCGCTGCACGTGATCGTCGGCCTGGGCGTGCTCGCCGTCCTCGGCTACCGCATCCACCGCGGCGCGCTCACCGAAGCGGCGCCGCACCCGCTCGAGCTCGGCGCGATGTACTGGCACCTGATCGACATCATCTGGATCTTCCTCTGGCCCCTGTTCTATCTGACCCGCGGAGGCGGGGCGTGACCACGCATCGGCTGACGGCCAAACACTTCACCTTCGCCTTCATCGCGGTGATGGCCCTCGGCGCCCTGAGCTTCGGCCTGTCGTTCCTGCCGCTCGGCGAGGCGGAGGTGCCGGTCGCCATGGGCATCGCCGGGCTGAAGGCGGCCATCGTGGCCTTCTACTTCATGCATCTGGTGGAGCAGCCGAGCAGCCACCGATTCATTGCGGTCATCGGCGTCGTCTTCGTGCTCGTGCTGATCCTGTTCTCGAGCGCCGACGTCCTGACCCGTGCGCCGGTGCTCGACGTTCCGGCGGGCGCGGCTCACGGCCTGCGCACGGATCGGTGACCGTCCCCATCCGTCGGGCCGGGCGTCTCCGTCGGTGGGCGGCGGCGTGCGAGACGGATCCGCGGCGCGACGCTTTCGGATTGGCACCCACCCATCGTGCAGCTCCGAGGTCTCGTCCTCGGTCGACAGGGCCAGGGGCGCGGCGCGCTCCCGGTCCTGTGGCTTCCCCCTCGCGTCGAAGGTCATCGGAGCAGCTCGAGCAGGAGCCACGCCAGGAGCAGCGTGGTGTTGAGCGTCCACCAGACGAGGGCCGCACGTCGCTCCCTGCCCACGAGCTCGGACAGCTCGTCGGGCTCGGCGCCCGTTCCGGCGCGCGGGATCGGGCTCCGCTCCACTCGAGCGTCTACGCGGGGGCGGCGCACGCGCCGGGCCCACGCCATGAGCCGCTCCGCATCACGGCCCTCACTCCGCGGCTCGGGCCCGGCCTCTCGTGTCCGATTCCGATCGTGCACGGACGGCCTCTGCAGCGCCTTTGGTCCCACCTCCATTGACGGCCCCCCGGATGCGCCCGCGAATGCGGATCGAGCGGAGAGGGATGTTCTAGGCGGCTCGGCCCGGCGCCCCCCACCGGCTCACCCCCAATCCTTGCGAGCCCCGTACCAGCACCGGGTCGACCGCGGATCGGCGGGCCCGTGGGGGCCGGCGACGGCGCGCTCCGTGGCCGGCGTTACCGCTCGGTAACATCCACGTCCGGGCGTGGGGCCGACCGGACACAGGCGAGACCGAAAATCCGCGGAATCTTCCACGCGGGAGCGCAAAGGGTGAAAGCATCGCCGGAGATCAACGCCGAAACTCTTCGGCCCGGATTCTCGTGGGCGCGCATCTTCTTCCAGAGGCTCTTGCGCGAGATACCGAGCAGCTTGGCCGCGTTCGCGCGGTTGCCGTCCGCGAGGGCCAAGGCGCGCAGGACGTACTCCCGCTCGAATCCCTGGATGGCGACGCTGAGGGTCGAGGACGCGGCTTTCTCCTCGCCCACCTCGACCCCACGGACGTCCGCAGGCAGATGGAGGAGGCCAATCTCCCGCCCACCGGAAAGGACCACCGCCTGCTCGAGAGCGTGGGCGAGCTCGCGCACGTTGCCGGGCCAGTCGTAGTGCGAGAGGGCGGCCCAGGCGCGCGGGGACAGGTGGGGCGACGGCTCGCCGGGACGGGAGAGGCGCCCGAGGAAGTGGGCGACGAGCATGGGAAGGTCTTCGAGGCGCTCCCGGAGCGGCGGGATGTGCACCTCGAGCACCTTGAGCCGGTAGTAGAGGTCCTGGCGGAAGCGACCCTCGCCGAGGATGCGCTTGAAGGGACGGTTGGTCGCGGCGATGACGCGCACGTCCACCTGCACGGTGCGGTTGCTGCCGATCGGGTGCAGCGTCCCCTCCTGGATGGCGCGCAGGAGCTGGGCCTGGGCCTCGAGGGACAGCTCGGCGACCTCGTCGAGGAAGAGGGTGCCGCGGTGGGCCTCCTCGAAGCGCCCCTTGCGTGCGGCGATCGCGCCCGTGAAGGCGCCGCGCACGTGGCCGAAGAGCTCGGAGGCGAGGAGCGTCTCCGGGAGGGCGGCGCAGTTGACGGCAACGAGGGTCCGGTCGCGGCGCGGGCTCAGGGCATGGATGGCCCGGGCGCCCAGCTCCTTGCCGGTCCCGCTCTCGCCGGTGAGCAGCACCGTCGCGCTGCTCTGGGCGATGGCCTCGATACGGGCGCGCAGGCGCTGCATCGCCTCGCACCGGCCGACGAGCCCCTCGCGGGTAATCGCGCCGCTCCCCAAGGCCCCTGTCGCCGTCCTCGCGCTCGCCCCCCCATGCCCGTCCGGGCCGTTCTCCTGGTACTCCTGGTCGATGGTCACCGCATTCAATCGATAACCATCGGGGCGAATTCCGCACCCTGCCCGGGGCCTACACAGCACGGGCGCCGGTCAGTCGCGAACGGTCGGCCTCTCCCCGGCGCGGGGGCCGGCAGGGAGGCCCGACCCGCGTCCGGGAGGTCGGCACGGGCCGGCGGCTCCGCACGGCGAAGACGACTTCACGTTCCTCCGTGCCCTGGACTAGGATGTGCCCATGGGGAACGTCGCGCAGATCGTGCTGCGAGGTCATCTGACCGAAGCAGCGCTGCGCAGTTCGCTCGAGAGCATCGATCCCGACCTCGCCGGCGGGGCCCGTTGCGCGTTGCTCGTCGATGTCACGGGCATCACCGGCTACGACAGCGCGGCGCGCTCGCTCTTCGTCTCCTGGAACCGCGAGCATCGATCCCGCATCACCGGTGTGGCGGTCGTCACGACGAATCGATTGTGGACGATGGTCATCAGCGCGATGTCGCTCGCCTCGGCTCAGAAGATGAAACCCTTCGCGACGCGGGAGAGCGCCGTGGAGTGGTGCGAGCGCCTCCGCTCCTAGTCCCCTGCGTGTGTGACTTCACGGTCGTTGATTCGCCGCCAGCGGCCTACGCACGCACGGCCCTCGCGACGCGCGGTGGACACCGCTCGCGCGTCGGCCTGCAGGGCGAGTGGGTCGGCCTCGGGAGGCGCCAGGTCACGGTCGCTGCCGAAGGCTCGCGCGTCGAACGACGGGAGAGCTACTACCGGCTCGAGGCGAGCTATGCCTACGCGTTGAGCTGCTGCACCGTTTCCTGTGGAGCGCCCCCATGATGCGCAACCAGCGTGTCCGCCGCGACAATCGCATCGCTGCCGTCCTGCTCCCCGCCGGTACACATCCCTGTCGATCGGTGTTAGGCCCGACCGCATGACGACGAACCGCAGCCGCACTCTCTCGGATGACGTCCACCTGGTGGGCGACACCCTCGGGGACGTGCTCCGCACCGAGGGGGGCGAGCCTCTCTTCGAGCACGTGGAGGCCATGCGCCGAGGCGCCAAGAGCGCCCGTGACGCCGTGGCCGATGCCGAGCGTGCCGCGGCGCGTGCCGAGCTCGCGGGTGTGGCCGCCACCCTCGACGCGGACGAAGCGCTCGAGGTGGCGCGAGCCTTCGGTCTCTACTTCCAGCTCGTCAACGTGTCCGAGGACGTGCATCGCACACGCGAGCTCCGGCGCCGTGAGATCGAGAGCGGCGCCGCCTCCATCGCCGAGTCCCTGCACCGCATCGCCGTCGAGCTCGCCGAGCGTGGCGCGAGCCGTGAGGAGGTGCTCGGCGCCCTAGCGGACGTGCACCTCACCTTCGTGTTCACCGCCCACCCGACCGAAGCGCGCCGCCGCACCACCGAGCGCCTGCTCGCGGGCGTGCGCGGGTCCCTCGAGGAGCGCGACCGACGCGTGCTCACACCGACCGATCTGCGCATCCAGGATCGCCGCCTGCGCGCGACGGTCGAGGCCCTGTGGGAGCACGCCGCCGAGCGGCGCGACCGGCCCGAGGTGCTCGAGGAGGTGAAGGCCGGCCTGTGGTATCTGCGCAACGTGTTGCTCGACGTGGTGCCGCGGCTGCACCGCCGCCTGCGCCATGCCCTCGAGACGCGCTTCGGCGCCATCGACCCGATGGAGCTGCCGATGACCGTCGCCTTCGGCTCCTGGATGGGCGCGGACCGGGACGGCAACCCCTACGTCAACGAGGGCGTCACCGAGCGCACCCTCGAGCTGCACCGCCTCACGGTGCTCACGCGCTACGCCGAGGACCTGGACGGCCTGGCCGACGTGCTCGCGGCGGCCCAGCATCGCTTGCCGCCCGACGCGGGCCTCGAGATGGCCCTGACGCGCGCGGCCGCCGCCGTCCCCGAGGTCGTGATGGAGGCCGAGCGCCGCAATCCGGACGAGCCCCTGCGCAGGCTCCTCACGTTCATGCGCGCGCGCATCGTCCGCACGCGCACCTTCGCCGCCGGAGCCTACGCCCGTCCCGAAGCCTTCCTCGACGACTTGCTCGTCGCGCGCGACGTGCTCGCGGCGGCCGGCGCCAAGGCGTTGCCCGACGACCAGCTCCTCGACCTGATCCTGCGCGTGCGCGCCTTCGGTTTCACCCTCTGCGCCCTCGACGTGCGCGAGGACAGCCGCGTGCACCGTCCGATCGTCGCCGAGCTGCTCGGCGACCCCGACTACCCCGAGCGCGACGCGGCCGCCCGTCGCGAGGCCCTCGCTCGGCTGACCTTGCCCGGCCGCGGCCACACCCTGTCGGCCGAGGCCCGCCGGCTGCTCAATCTCTTCGACGGCATCCACCGCATGCAGGCGCGCTTCGGCCCGGAGGCTCTTCGCACGTACATCGTGTCCATGACGAACTCGGCCGCGGACATCTTCGAGATCCTGCGCCTCGCCGAGCTGCACCGCGTCGAGGGGAGCCTCGATCTGGTGCCCTTGCTCGAGACGCCGGAGGCCCTCGCGCGCGCCGAGCCAATCCTCGAGACGCTCCTCTCGGACCCGGCCTATCGCGCCCACCTCGAGCGCCGCGGCAACGTGCAGGAGCTGCTCGTCGGCTACTCCGACTCCATGAAGAGCGGCGGCATCCTCTCGAGCCGCGTCAAGATCCGCGACGCCCAGTGCGCGGCGGCGGCGGTGTGCGCGCGCCACGGCGTCGCGCTGCGCGTCTTCCACGGGCGTGGCGGCTCGGTGAGCCGCGGCGGCGGGCCGACCTACCGCGCCATCTCCGCCCTGCCGCGCGACGCATTCAGCGGCGACATGAAGATCACCGAGCAGGGCGAGACCCGCTCCTTCCACTTCGCGAACCCCGACCTCGCGACGCGCTACCTCGAGCAGACTCTCGGCGCGGCCCTCGTCGCGCGCTACGAAGCGCGCCACGGCAAGGCGACCCGCCCGACGAACGAGGGGCCGTTGCTCGCGCGTCTCGCCGAGACGAGCCAGGCGGCCTACCGCGGGCTCGTCGAGGACGCGGGCCTGGTGCGCTACTTCCAGGAGACGACACCCTCGCCGAGATCGCGTCGCTCAACCTCGCGAGCCGTCCGTCGAGGCGCGGGCGCAAGGGCGTCACGGGCATCGCCGACCTGCGCGCGATCCCCTGGGTCTTCGCCTGGAGCCAGTCGCGGGTCGTGCTCACCGGCTGGTACGGCGTCGGTGCGGCGCTCGAGGCGGCGCGCGCGCAGGGCGGCCTCGAGCCCTACGCGCGCCTCTACCGTGAGTCGCCCTTCTTCCGGGACTTGCTCGACAACGTGCAGATGACCCTGGCGAAAGCCGACCTCTCCATCTCGGCGCGCTACGCGGCGCTCTGCAGCGACGAGGCGGTGCGGGTGCGCATCTTCAGTTGCATCGAAGAGGAGCACGCGCGCACGGTGGATCTGTTGCTCGAGGTCACGGGCCAGGAGCGCCTGCTCGACGAGGACCACATCGTGCAGCGCTCCATCCGCCTGCGGAATCCCTACGTCGATCCGCTTTCGTACTTGCAGGTCGAAGCCCTCGGTCGCGCTCGGGCGAGCGAAGAGGGACAGGCGCGCGAGGGCTGGGAGCGGGTGGTGCGCGTGGCGGTCCAGGGCATCGCCGCGGGCCTGCGCAACACGGGTTGAGGCGCAGCCAGCATGCCCGCAGCAACACTGAAGAGATCGCTTGACTGTCGCAGAGGGTTGCGGCTGAGCTTGCCCACGAGCCACCCCTCGCCCCGGAGGTAACCGTTTCGTCCTTCCGGTGGTACGACGACGTGAGCGGCCGCGAGCGGCCGTTGCCCCGGAGGTGATCGATGGCCGACGAGATCGAGCGAAGCGACGAGGAGTGGCGCCGGCATCCTGACCCCTGAGCAGTACCGCGTCCTGCGCGAAGGCGGCACCGAACGGGCGTTCACCGGCGCGCTCGTGGACGAGGAAGCGCGCGGGCACCTACACGTGCGCCGGCTGCGGTGCCGGCTCTTCGCGTCGGAGACGAAGTACCACTCGGGCAGCGGCTGGCCGAGCTTCTACGAGCCGGTCGACGCCGAGGGCGTCCGCCTCGAAGACGACGGCAGCCACGGCATGCGGCGCACCGAGGTCCTTTGCGGGCGATGCGGCGGCCACCTGGGCCACGTCTTCGAGGACGGCCCCCGCCCGACGGGCCTGCGCTACTGCATCAACAGCGCCTCCCTCGCCTTCGAGCCGAAGAAGAAGGGCTGACCCGCCTCGACCCGCGCCCCCGACGGCGACTATGCTCGCCGCCCATGACCGACCCGGCTCCCCTGCTCGTCCATGACGAGGGCGCGGTGCGCGTGATCACGCTGAACCGCCCCCACAAGAAGAACGCCTTCGACCTCGCTCTGACCAACGCCCTCTGGGCTGCGCTCGAAGACGTGGCGCGCGACGATCGCGTGCGCGTCGCCGTGGTGACGGGCGCGGGCGGTTGCTTCAGCGCCGGCGCCGACATGGGCGTCTTCCTCGCCCTGGCGCAGGGGCAGCCCCAGACCGACGTCGCACGCATCGGCCGGCTCCACGAGCCGCTGCGCGCCTGTCCCAAGCCCCTCATCGCCGCCGTCGACGGGTTCGCCGTCGGCATGGGCGTCACGATGCTGCCCCACTTCGACATGGTCTACGCCTCCGAGGTGGCAACCTTCACCACGCCGTTCGTACGCCTCGGGCTCGTGGTCGAGTACGGGGGATCCTTCGCCCTGACGCACCTGCTCGGCCGGCAGCGGACCGAGGAGCTACTGCTGCGGGCCCGTCCCCTCGACGCGAAGACCGCGGCTGGGTGGGGCCTCGTGACGCGTGTCTTCCCCGCCGGCGAGCTGATGGCGTCCGTGATGCAGATCGCCGCCGAGATCGCCGAGGCGCCGCCCGGAGCCGCGGCCGAGACGAAGCGCCTCGTGCGCGAGGGCGAGCACTCGGACCTCGCCTCCGCCATCGCCCGCGAGGACGAGGCCCTCCGGAGCCGCTACGCTTCCTCGGAGCTGCTCGAAGCAGCCCAGGCGTTCTTCGCCGCGCGGGCGAGCCGGCCTTGACGCCGTGCCCCGAGCGGAGCCATCGGGGTGCGGCTCGAACAGGCGGCGTGACCGGTTCCTAGACCGCCGAGGCACTGTGCACTGCACGGCTGTTTGAGCCGGCGGTGGCGCGCATCGCCCGACCAACCCCGCGCGATCCGGGCCCGGCGGGCAGCCCAGGTTGACATCCCCCAGGCCGAGGTTAAAAGGGCGCTCGCCGTGGGGGCAGTCCGCAGGGGGCGGGTCTCGCGAGCCCACGGACAGCAGCGAGGGGGGGACATGTTGCATCGAAGGGGGGAGCCGGCCGGCGTGCCGGTTGTGGGCGTGCCGCGTGCAGTGGGCGGCGTGATCGGGTCCAGCGAGGCGGACGACCGCACGGGGGGGCTCGGGGGCGGCCGTCTGACCGTCGGCCCGACCATCGACATCACGACGCGGCGCCTGCTGCCGAGCGACGAGCTTTTGCACTGGGTCCGGCGCTGTGCGCGCGGCTTCGGGGTGCGCGTGCGGCCCCTCGACCACTGCGCCGTGACGGTGGAGCCGACCCACCTGGCCGGACCCGCTCCCATGCGCTACCGCGTCCGCCTCCGAATCGTGGCCGCGGGCATGCAGCACGAGGTGCGCCACGAGGACACGGAGCTGTTGCTCGTGGTGCGCGAGGCCTTCGATCAGCTCGAGCGCCGGCTCTGCTCGTAAACGCGGCCACCCTCGTGGGCGCTTCCCGCCCGGAGGGTGGCGCGCCCGCCGCGCCGGCACCACAATCCGGCGCGGAGCGGGCGTGGCGCGCGAGTACACACACGAAGAGGTCGACGCGATCCTGCGGCGCGCCATCGAGCGGCAGGAGGACGGAGAGGACCGCCTGAGCCACGACGACCTCGTCGCCGCGGCCCGCGAGGTCGGCATCGACCCGGCCTCGGTGGATGCTGCCGTGCGCGAGGTGGACGAGGAGGGCGACCGTGTGGCCCTCGTCCGAGTGGTGAAGGAGCGGCGTCGCAAACGCTTCCTGCGCGGCCTGCTCAGCTACGCCGTCGTCATCACGTTCCTCTTCGTCATGAGCCAGATGACGGGCGGCGGCTGGTCGATCTGGGTCGCCCTCGGTTGGGGCCTCGCCATCGCGTTGCGCGCGCTCCGGACCTTTGCCCCGAGCGCCGAGCAGGTCGAGCGCGACGTATCGCGCGAGGAGCGACGCCGACGTCGCCAAAGTGAGCGCGCCCAGAGGCAGGCGCGGCGCCGCCGCCAGCAGCAGACTGCGCGTGAGCTCGAGGCGGCGGTGGAGCAGGGCGTGACGGCGTTGCTCGGTGCGTTCGGGCAACTCGGACGGGAGCCCGACACGCGGTCGGCGCCTTCACGCCGGCCCTCGCGTCCTTCCGGTACGCCCCGCGTACGCGCCGAGGAAAGGGCCTCAGACGACGACGAGGAGGTCGAGGTCGACCGCGGGCGCGGGCGCGGCGCGGGTCGCGACCGGCACCACGGGCGTCACTGACGCCGTTCGTCCGGCCGACCCTCGTGCGAGCGTGCGGGGCGTCACACCCGCATGCGCGTCGTCCGCATCGCGGGCTCGCCCGCCGCAGGCACCTCGCCGCGCGCCGCATCACGGAGCAGGCGTGCGATGTGCGGGCCGAGGACGTCGAGCCTCGGTCGAGCTGTAGTGCTCGCCCCCGAAGCGATCGATCACCTCGGTCTGCCGCGCGAGCACCGCGGCGTCCTGGCGCAGTACGCGTCGCGCGAGGGGCACGAACAGGGGGGCCACGAGCCCGCCCGGGATCGGCAGCCGGAAGGTCGCCGTCGCGAACAGGCGCGTGCGGAAATCGGCCATGGGCGTCAGGGCCGCCGTCAGGCACAGGTGGCTGCGTTCGCCGAGCCGGTACTCCACCTCCGTGATGGAGGGCAGGAGGAAGCGGTCGAAGTGCGTGACGGTGCCTCCGCCCGGCGCGAGCAACCGCCCGATGAGGCCCCCCGGTCGCGGCTCGCCCCGGTACTCGGCCTCCACCCGGTCGTGCCACCGGCGCACCACGACCTCGATCTCGTGTCGCTCGCCGGTGCCGCGGAAGAGGCCGCGGTGCAGGAACGCGGTGTGCGGCACGTCGAGGGCGTTCTCGGCGACGGCGTGCACCGAGCCCTCGAAGTCCATCTGCTGGCGCACGGTCGTGTAGCCACGCTCGCCGAGGTGGGGCATCCGGTAGGGACGGCTGTCGGGGTCCGCGCCCGCGGCGCCGTACACCCAGACGAGGCCGTCCTGCTCCGAGCACGGGAAGGACGCGACGCCACGCCGCGACAGGTCGTGCTCGCCGCACAGGCCGGGGATGGCGCGGCAGCGGCCGCCGTCGTCGAAGCGCCAGCCGTGGTAGCCACACTCGAGGGTGCCGTCGACGACGCGGCCGAAGGACAGGGGCGCGTTGCGGTGCGGGCATCGATCGAGGAGCGCGCCCGGTGCGCCGCCCTCGCCGCGGAAGAGCACCAGCGGCACACCCAGCAGGGTGAGGGCGCGCGGCGCGTGCCGGAGCTCGCTCGAGGTGCAGGCGACGTACCAGCCCTCGGCGACGCGCGCGACCGAGGTGCGCCCGCCGCTTTCGGCGTCGGCCGTCACGACTCGTAGCAAGGGCTTGTCGGGCTTGCGGGTCTCGGCGCCCACCGCGTCACCTCCTGTGTCGGTTGCTACGGGACGCCAGCGGAGCATAGCGCAGCCGCCGTCTTCGCACGCGGACGACCGTGGGGCCGGCCGGCAAAGGCCCGTCCCGTTGACGATCGGGCGCGCCCGTGGTTACAGCCTACGGTCCCTCATGGCCGACGACTCCTCCACCGGCTTGAGCCGCGACCTGGGCTTGTTCACCGTCACGATGGTCGGCGTCGGCGCCATGATCGGCGCCGGCATCTTCGTGCTGACCGGCATCGCCGCCGGCGCGGCCGGGCCCGGCCCTCATCCTCGCCTTCGCGCTCAACGGCATTGGTCACCCTGCTCACGGCCATGGTCTACGCCGAGCTCGGCTCGGCCATCCCGGAGGCGGGTGGCGGCTACCTGTGGGTCAAGGACGGGCCTGCCCGGGCCGCAACGCGTTCATGGCGGGCTGGATGAGCTGGTTCGCCCACGCGGTGGCCGGCAGCCTCTACGCCCTCGGCTTCGGCGCCTACGTCGGCATGTCGTCTGCGAGATGCTGCGCGCGGACGCCCGTCGGCCTGCCGGCACGCCGTCTGCGAGAAGTGGCCTGGCGGTGCTCGTCGTGCTCGCTCTTCGTCTCCATCAACTTCAAGGGCGCCTCCGAGACCGGGCTGGCCGGCAACCTCGTCACCGTGGCCAAGCTCCGTCATCGGCGCTTTCGTCGCGCAGCGGCCTGGCGCACATGCCCAGCATCCGGACTACATGGGCAAGTTCACGCCCTTCGCGCCCAAGCGGCATGGCCGGCGTCTTCACCGCCATGGGCCTGACCTTCATCGCCTTCGAGGGCTACGAGATCATCGTCCAGGCCGGGCGAAGAGGTGCGCGAGCCGCGGCGGAACATCCCCCGCGCCGTCTTCTCTCGCTCGCCATCGTCATACCCATCTACTTGCTGGTCGCCTTCGTCGCCATCGGCGCGGTCGACACCGGCAGCGCGGCAGCCCACCTGGCAGTGGCTGGGCAAGGACGCGGAGCGCAGCCTCGTCGCAGGCGGCCGCGCCAGTTCATGCCCTTCGGCACCGAGCTGCATGCTCTTCGGCGGCTTCCTGTCCACCATGAGCGCGCTGAACGCCACGACCTTCTCCTGACGCGCGTGTCCTTCGCCATGGGGCGCGACCACAACTTCCCGGACGCCTTCGCCCGGATCCACCGCGCACGCCGCACGCCCGTGTCGCCCTCTGCGCCAGCGGCGCCCTGATCATCATCCGATGGTCGATCGCCATGCCGATCGAGGCGTGGCCGCGGCACGGACATCATGTTCCTGCTGCTGTTCCTGCAGGTGAACGTGGCGGTCATGACCATCCGTCGCCGGCTCGGGGACAAGCTCGACTACGGCTTCCTCGTGCCCTTCGTGCACGTCCTGCCGTGGGTGGCCATCGTGCTCCAGCTCGGCCTCGC
>CAWHLB010000036.1:0-93963 GCA_963830115.1 uncultured delta proteobacterium | reverse complement strand
TGATCCCGACGGGCATCGAGCACGGCACGGTCACCGTCCTGTGGAAGGGGCAGGGATACGAGGTGACGACGCTCCGCGGGGCGGCGGCCGTCGCTGTAGGGTGCTCCTCCGCGGAGCGTCGTCACCTCGAGATCTCTGTGCCCTTCACAGGACGGTGACCGTGCCGTGCTCGATGCCCGTCGGGATCACCGCGCGGACTGTTGCACCTGCTCCGGCCGCGCCGACTAATCGCGGAGATCCCAGTCGTTCACGGGCTTGTCGAGGAGCACGTCGCGCAGGCAGCCGCCGACGACCCAGGCCCGATCTCTCGCCTCCCTGAGCCGGCGGCAGAGCTCGAGCACGGGCTCGGGGATTGCCTCGCGGGGTACGCTCGTCCGGTTCACGTCGGACGTTGTAGTGGTCGCGGGCGCGGCCGTCGAGGGCGCACGAGGGCGCCCGAGCCGCCCTTGGCCGAGGCCGTGCTCGGTCGAGTGGTTGCGACCGCAGTGCGTCCAGAGCGCGTCTTGCAGGGCGCGGGCTCCGCGAGGCCGCTGCGGTGGCTGAGCCCACCGCCCGCCGAAGGGGGATTTGGCGCCCCGGGTTGGTCTTGGCGCTCTCGAGGTGCACGTCGGTCCCCGGGTTGGTCTTGTCGCCTTCGAGGGGCGGCAGCTCGTAGTCCCGGTTGCTCTCGGATCTTTGACCGCGCACCTCGCTCCGTGCGCTTGCCGTAGGCGCTTGGCTCCCTCGGCGCGCACCGGGTCTGTTCGACCGCATCCGGGTCGTTTTCGAGGAAGCCCGCGCAGGCCTGGCAGCTCGCGGCCAGCTCGATTTTGTCCGCCTAGGTCCTCGAAGGATCTCACTTTTCTTCTCGAAGGCCTGGCGCGCCAGTCGCCTGCGGATCCGCTTCTGCCCAACCGCCGCGGGCATCCTCGCCCTGGGTGCGCAGGGCCACGCCGAGGAAGGGCTTGCCCCGCTGCCTCCTGGAACAACTGCACCGAGCGGGCGATGATCGCGAGATGTCGTGGACGTCAGCATGTGGGCCTTGGCCAGGCTGCGCAGGATCTCGCCCTCGAACATCCGGTCGCCGAGCGAGGCGCTGACGTCCTCGGCCTGCTTGAGCACCCGGATGGCGTCGGCCTACTTGAGGCGGTAGTGGACTCGCCGAGGTTGGTGAGGATGGCCGCCCTGCGCGGTCGCCCACGTCGCGCGCTACCTCGAAGGCCTCTTCGTAGACCTTCACCGCACGGTGCGTGCTCCCCGTTGTCCTGGTGGACGGCGCCCGTCTGACGTCTGGGAGATGGCTGCGGTCGCCGATGTCGCGGCGGACGACCAGGGCTTCCTGCAAGGCCTCCTGGGCCTCGGCGAAGCGTCCGCTGTCGTGGTAGACGAGGCCCAGGTTGTTGAAGCTGAGCGAGATGGGACGCCTGGCGCTGCTCGAGGCCCGCGGGACGAAGTGCTCCGCCGGCTCTGTAGGCCCCGCGCATCCAGTGCACCTTGCCGATGTCGTCGAGGGACGACGCCACACCGGCGCGTCGCCGGCAGCCTCGAACAGGGCCAGCCCGGTGCCCAGGTTGCGCATCGCCTCGTCGAGGCGGCCGATGGCGTGTAAAGTGCCCGACACGATTGTGCGCACCACCTTTGCTTGAGGTCGAGCCGATAGGCCATCTCGAGCATCTTGCGGAACGCGGCGAGGGCCTCGTCGTTGTGCTCCGCGGGAGCCGCACACGTCGCCGTAGTGGTGGAGCGCCGACAGAGCGAACGGCCTCGCCTAACAGGTCGATGCCGTGAGCGTAGTACTCGGCTTAAAGTTCGCGTTCGCGTACCGTGCCCGCGCCCGGTCGCCATGGACGTAGAATCTCCGCGCACGGAGTGTCGCCCCGCCCTCTTCGTAGTGCTGGCGAGCATCTCGAGCTGCTCCTCGCCGCGCTCGCCGAGCCGGGAACTCGAGCCACGGCAAGCTCACGGCGGATGCGGTTCGTGAGCCGGGCGGTACCTTGCGCTCCAGGTTGTGCTTGAAGGCGTACTCGACCTCGCCCGCGATGGACGGAGCACGTAGTCGCGCTCCTCGTGGCCGAGGAGCTCCTCGTCGTAGGAGGCGACGACGCTCTGATGGCCGCCGCACAGCTCCGGCGTCTGCTTGTTGATGTGTGACAGGGGGAAGCGAGCCAGGGCGCTTCGCCAGAACACCCCACCCACGGTCGAGGCCTTTTGAGCAGGCTCGCGCTCGGCGGCGGCAAGGGAAGAGATTCCGCGCGCTGATGGCGTCCTCCACCGTCAGGGGCATCTCTTCCAGCCGCTCGACGTGGCACCTCGTAGCGACCGTCGGCGTCGAGCACGAGGGTGCCGTCGTCGAAGAAGGTGGACCATCTCATGAGGTAAGGGCTGCTGTGGGCGATGTCGATGGCGGTATCGACCAGCTCGTCGGGCACGTCCCCGGCGGGCTCGAGCAGGTGGTAGACTGAGTCCCGCCTCGTCGGGACACGCAGGTTCGCATTGGTGTGGTCGTCGGAGCCCTCCGCATCCAGGCGCGGCGCGCCATCAGCTCGGGGCGCGCGGTTGCCAAGATGAGGCACGGGAGCGTTCTGGAGGGTTTGCGCGCACTAAATCGCAGGAACGTCCCGGGCCCAGTGCATCTTTCGAACGTGAGGATGACGGGGGTGCTTCTCGGTGTCGCACCTCGAAGAACCGGCGGAGCACTGGCGCGGCCATGAGGGGCGAACCGCTCGGCTCTCCCAGGGGGACTCGGGAAGCGCAGGTCCAGGAACGCGCCCGGCCAGCCAGGAACTCGGTCACGCGGGCCAGCCGCACGGTCGCGAACGCATCGCGCGCTCCGCTCGGGCTCGGTGGTCTTCGACGACTCCGCAGCGTGCGCGCAGGGACGCGCGGCACGACGCCGAAGGCCGGTCCGTTCGCGGACCGCCCCCGGTAGGCGCGCACCCGGCGCTCGCGCTCACGCACCCGCGTCAGGCTCGGTGACCCAGCCACCTGGGGCTGCGGATGAGCGTGACGGTCTGCTGTTGGCGATGGCGCCAACCGCAGGGCCTCGTCGGCAGCCCTCGCGCAGCTCCCGCCCGACGAGCGGGGCGCGGACGAGGCTGGCGCAGCGGCACGACGCGCGCGGCGGGGAGACGGCAAGGCAACGAGGGCCCTCCTCGGGGACCGGGAACACGCTACAGCGACCTACATGCTCAACGTCTGCTGTGACGATTCTCCCACGCCCCCCGACCCCCCGTCGAACGCTACGCGGCCGAGTGGATTCCCTGCGCGCTTGCCGATGACGCGTCCGAGGTACACGGCCGGCGGACTCTACCGGCAAGCGCGCAGGGAATCCACTGGCCGCGTAGCGTTCGACGGGGGGTCGGGGGGCGTGGGAGAATCGTCACAGCAGACGTTGAGCATGTAGGTCGCTGTAGTATAAGCGCGTTCCCCGGTCCCCGAGGAGGGCCCTCGTCCATGTCCTTGCCGTCTCCCCGCGCGCGTCGTGCGCTCGCCGCCCCGTCCCTCGTCCGCGCCCCGCTCGTCGGGCGCGGGCCGGAGCTGCGCGAGCTCGACGAGGCCCTCGGTCGCGCCATCGCCAACAAGCGCCCCCAGACCGTCACGCTCATCGGCAGCCCCGGCATCGGCAAGAGCCGAC
The DNA here is from genome assembly GCA_963830115.1 of uncultured delta proteobacterium. GTDB lineage: Bacteria > Myxococcota_A > Polyangia > Polyangiales > CAWHLB01 > CAWHLB01. The sequence goes on along the minus strand of CAWHLB010000036.1, from coordinate 90,350 downwards.
TGGTCACCGAGTTCCTGACGCGGGTGCGTGAGCGCGAGCGCCGGGTGCGCGCCTACCGGGGGCCGTGCCGCGAGAACGGACCGGCCTTCGGCGTCGTGCAGCGCATCCTGCGCGCACGCTTCGGGATCATCGAAGGCGCCAACCCCGAGCAGACGCGCGATGCGTTCCGCGCGACCGTCACCGAGTCCCTCGGGGACCGCCGCGTGACCGAGTTCCTGCACTTCCTGGGCGCGTTCCTGGACCTGCGCTTCCCCGAGTCCCCCTTCATCCGGGCGCTCGAGGACGACCCCGAGCAGTTCGCCCTGATCAGCCGCGCCGTGCTCCGCCGGTTCTTCGAGGTGGACGCCGAGAAGCACCCCCATCCTCACGTTCGAGGACCTGCACTGGGCCCAGGACGATTCCCTCGATTTAGTGCACTACCTCACACAAACCCTCCGGGACGCCCCCATCCTGATCTTGGCGACCGCGCGCCCCGAGCTGATGGCGCGCCGCGCCGATTGGATGGAGGGCTCCGACGACCACACCAAGATCGAGCTCTCGCCCCTGTCCCCCGACGAGGCGGGCAAGCTCGTCTACCACCTGCTCGAGCCCGCCGGGGACGTGCCCGACGAGCTGGTCGATACCGCCATCGACATGGCCAGCGGCAGCCCCTACCTCATCGAGCAGATGGTCCGCACCTTCTTCGACAACGGCACCCTCGTGCTCGACGCCGACGGTCGCTACGAGGTGCACGTCGAGCGGCTGGAAGAGGGGGAGCTGCCCCTGACGGTGGAGGACGCCATCAGCGCGCGGATCTCTTCCCTTGCCGCCGCCGAGCGCGAGCTGCTCGAAAAGGCCTCGAGCATGGGTGGGGTGTTCTGGCGAAGCGCCCTGGTCGCCCTGTCGCGCGTCGACAAGCAGACGCCGGAGCTGTGGGGCGGCCATGAGAGCGTCGTCGCCTACTACGACGAGCTGCTGGCCAGCCTCGAGGAGCGCGACTACGTGCTCACGCTGCCGGACTCGTCCATCGCGGGCGAGGTCGAGTACGCCTTCAAGCACAACCTGGAGCGCGAGACCCTACACCGGCTCACGAACCGCATCCGCATGCGGCGCTTCCACCTGGTCGTCGCCGAGTGGCTCGAGTTCCGGCTCGGCGAGCGCGGCGAGGAGCAGCTCGAGATGCTCGCCCAGCACTACGAAGAGGGCGGGGCGACACTCCGTGCCGGCGAATTCTACGTCATGGCGGGAGACCGGGCGCGGGCACGGTACGCGAACGCGAAGGCCGCCGAGTACTACGCTCACGGCATCGACCTGCTAGGCGAGGCCGATGTCACCGTGCGTCTGTCGGCGCTCCACCACTACGGCGACGTGCTGCAGCTCGCGGGGCGCAACGACGAGGCCCTCGCCGCGTTCCGCAAGATGCTCGAGATCGCCTATCGGCTCGACCTCAAGAGCAAAGGTGGTGCAGCACACAATCGTGTCGGGCGCCTCTACCGCGCCATCGGCCGCCTCGACGAGGCGATGCGCAACCTGGGCACCGGGCTGGCCCTGTTCGAGGCTGCCGGCGACGCGCCCGGTGTGGCGTCGTCCCTCGACGACATCGGCAAGGTGCACTGGATGCGCGGGGCCTACGAGCCGGCGGAGCACTTCGTCCGCCAGGGCCTCGAGCAGCGCCAGGCGCTCGGCGACCCGCGTTCCATCTCGCTCAGCTTCAACAACCTGGGCCTCGTCTACCACGACAGCGGACGCTTCGCCGAGGCCCAGGAGGCCTTCCAGGAAGCCCTGGTCATCCGCCGCGACATCGGCGACCGCCCCGGCATCTCCCAGACGCTCAACAACCTGGGCACCATCCACCAGGACAACGGGGAGCACGCACGTGCGGTGGAGCTCTACGAAGAGGCCTTCGAGGTAGCGCGCGACGTGGGCGACCGCATGCGCCAGGCGGCCATCCTCACCAACCTCGGCGAGTCCCACTACCGCCTCGAGCGTCCGGCCGACGCCATCCGGGTGCTCAAGCAGGCCGAGGACATCAGCGCCTCGCTCGGCGACCGGATCCTCGAGGGCGAGATCCTGCGCGGCCTGGCCAAGGCCCACATGCTCGTCCACGACATCTCGCCGGCGCGCGACTACATCGCCCGCTCGGTGCAGTTGTTCCAGGAGGCGCGGGGCAAGCCCTTCCTCGGCGTGGCCCTGCGCACCCAGGGCGAGATCTTCGCGGCGGCGGGCTGGGGCGGACAGGATCACGAGCTGGCGCGCCAGGCCTTCGAGAAGTCGATCCAGATCTTCGAGGACCTGGGCAACAAGATCGAGCTGGCCGCGAGCTGCCAGGCCTACGCGGGCTTCCTCGAAAACGACCCGGATGCGGTCGACGACCCGGTGCGCGCCGAGGAGGCCAAGCGCCTACGCACGCGCGCGGACGAGGTGCGCATCGAGCTCCGGGCAACCGGGGACTACGAGCTGCCGCCCCTCGAAGGCGACAAGACCAACCCGGGGACCGACGTGCACCTCGAGAGCGCCAAGACCAACCCGGGCGCCAAATCCCCCTTCGGCGGGCGCTAGCTAGCCACCCGGCGCCCTCGCGAGCGCGGCGCCCTGCACCTCCGAGACGCGCTCTGGACGCGCTGCGGTCGCAAACCACTCGACCGAGCACGGCCTCGGCCAAGGGCGGCTGAGGGCGCCCTCGGTGCCGGCCTCGACGGCCGCGCCCGCGACCACTACAACGTCCGACGTGAACCGGACGAGCGTACCCCGCGAGGCGATCCCCGAGCCCGTGCTCGAGCTCTGCCGCCGGCTCAGGGAGGCGGGGCATCGGGCCTGGGTCGTCGGCGGCTGCCTGCGCGACGTGCTCCTCGACAAGCCCGTGAACGACTGGGATTCTGGCGACGTCGGCGCGGCCGGAGCAGGTGCAACAGGTCTTCCGGCGCGTGATCCCGACGGGCATCGAGCACGGCACGGTCACCGTCCTGTGGAAGGGGCAGGGATACGAGGTGACGACGCTCCGCGGGGAGGGCGCCTACAGCGACGGCCGCCGCCCCGACGAGGTGTTCTTCGTGTCGGACATCGAGGAGGACCTCGGGCGGCGCGACTTCACGGTCAACGCCATGGCCTACGACCCGCTCGAGTCGCGGCTGGTCAATCCCCACGGTGGCATGCGCGACATGGGCCATGGCCTCGTCCGCGCCGTGGGGGACCCGGTCGAGCGCTTCCGGGAAGACGGGCTGCGCGTCCTCCGGGCCGCGCGGTTCGTGGCAACGCTCGACTTCGCCCTGGACCTGGCCACCGAGGAGGCGATCCCACGGACGCTCGACGTGTTCGCCAAGGTGAGCCACGAGCGGGTGCGCGACGAGTGGCTCAAGTCGATGAAGGCCAAGAAGCCCTCCCGTGCCTTCGAGGTCATGCGGACGAGCGGCATCCTGGGGGTCACCTTCCGGGAGCTGACCCTGCAGCACGGCTGCGAGCAGAACCGCTGGCACGCCTTCGATGTGTGGTCACACACGATGCACGTGCTCGACAGCTCGGAGGGCGACGCCATCGAGCGTCTGGCGGCCCTCTTGCACGACGTGGGCAAACCGAAGACTCGTGAGCTGTCCGACAAAACCGGTGACTACACCTTCTACAACCACGAGGTCGTGGGCGCGAAGATGGCGGACCGTTGGCTCCGGGACTACCGCTTCGGCAACGACGAACGGGAGCGGGTCGTGCACCTCGTCCGCCACCACCTGGTCTGTTACGACCCGACGTGGAGCGACGCGGCGGTCCGCCGCTTCATCCGTCGCGTGGGCCGGGATGCCGTCGAGCCGCTGCTCGAGCTGGCCCGCGCCGACGCCCTCGGCAAGGGCCGGCCAGTCGACGAGGAGCTCGGTCGCCTCGAGCAATTGCGCGAACGGATCGCACGCATCTTCGAGACGGGTGACGCCCTGAGCACCCGCGACCTGGCCATCTCCGGCCGCGAGGTGATGGAGCGGCTCGACGTTTCGCCGGGCCCCATCGTGGGGCGCGTGCTCCGGCGTCTGCTCGAGCACGTCACTGAAGATCCCTCGCTCAACCAGCGGGAGCGGCTCTTGGCCCTCGTGCCGGACGCGGCGCGCGAAGCGGAAGGGGGCGCGTGATGGCGGGCTGGGTCGACCTGCACTGCCACTACCTGCCGGGCGTCGACGACGGCGTGCGGACCATGGAAGAGGGCGTCCGCCTCTGCACGGCCCTCGCCTCGGTCGGCTATGAGACGGTCGTCACGACGCCCCACATCCGCACGGCCATGTTCGACAATCGGCGTGCCGACCTGGAGGCGCGCTTCGCCCGCTTCTGTGCAGCCACCCACGACGTGCCCGGCATGCCGGAGACAGGCCTCGGGGCCGAGCACTTCTTCGACGACGTATTCTGGCAGCTCTTCGAGGGGGGCCAGTCGTTGCCCCTTCCCGGCGGCCGGGCAGCCCTGGTCGAGCTGCCGCCCGAGATGTTCCCGCAGCGGCTCGAAGAGCGGGTGTTCGAGATGAACGTCAAGGGCGTCCGCCCCGTCCTGGCCCACCCGGAGCGTTACGCACCCCTGTTCCGCCGCTCCGACCCCATCGACCCGCTCCTCGAGGTGGGCGTCCTGCCCCAGCTCGACCTCATGTCGCTCACGGGTCGCTACGGCCGGCGCCCCCGCAAGGCCGCCGAGCGCATGCTGGAGGAGGGCGTCTACTACCTGGCCGCGAGCGACTGCCACCGACCCACCGACGTGGAAGTCGTCGCCGAGGCCCTCGAGATCCTTCACCGCCTGGTGGGCGATGAGGAGGCGGTGGAGTTGTTGGCGGACAACCCCCGCCGCGTCCTCGCCGGAACGGTCGAATCGATCTGAACGCCTGCGTAGCGCCCCGAACGCCCCGACACGAGCCAATCCCGCCGCCAACTTGCCCCGGCCGCCTCTCCGCATCACGATGCCTGTCGTCCCGTCCGACCCGCGATGACCGACGTGATCGAACGCCTGGCCGCGCCCCGTCCCTGGCGCGCCGCCTGCTCCCCAAGCTGGCGGTCTCGATGCTGCTCGGCGGCCTCTTCGCCTGGCTGTTCGCCCGGGGAGGCGTCCCGCTCATTCCGTCGACGAGGGCCTTCGCCCAGGTCGCCTGGTGGGCCGTGCCCGCCTACGTGGGGATCCTGCTCCTGACGCACCTCTTCCGCGCCTTGCGGTGGCGGCTGCTGATCGAGCCGGTCAAGCCGCTGCCCTGGCGCGAAGTGATCGTGCTCAACTGGATCGGCTTCTTCGCCATCTTCGCGCTGCCCCTGCGCCTGGGCGAGGTGGCCCGCCCGACGCTCTGCAAGGCCCGCGACGGCATCCCGATCTCCGCCGGCTTCGGCACGGTGGCCGTCGAGCGAGTCTTCGACGGCGTCATCACGAGCCTGTGCGTCGCCTGGGGGCTCTTCGTGCTCGCGCGCCAGCCGACCCACGACTACCTGGCGATCCACCTGCCGATCTACGGCTACCTCTCCCTCGCATTCTTCGGAGCCGCCTTCATCGCCCTCGGCCTGTTCCTCTGGCAGCGACAACTCGCCGCGCGCCTCGTCGAGCGGCTCGTGGGCATCGCGTCGCCGCGCCTCGGGCACGTCCTGGCCCAGAAGGTCGGCTCGGTGGCCGACGGGGTGCGGTCCATCGGCGACGGACGCCTCATCGGGCGCTTCGCTCTCGAGAGCCTCCTGTACTGGGGCACCAACGCCCTCGGCATGTGGGTGCTCGGCCTGGGCTGCGGGCTGCCCATGACCTACGGCCAAGCGGTGGCGATCATGGGCATCCTCGCCATCGGCATCCTCCTGCCCACGGGTCCCGGCCTCTTCGGCAACTTCCAGCTCGCCGTGTCGACCGCGCTCAAGCTCTACTTCGCCGAGTCCCTCGTGGGCGAGCAGGGCTCGAATCGTACATCTTCCTGCTCTACGCCGTGCAGGGAACGGTGATCGTCCTGGCGGGCGTGTTGCCGCTCTACATCATGCGCATTCCGCTCCGGCGCCTGCTCTCGCCGATGCCATCCGAAGTGCAGGCCAGGTGAGCCCGCGGCCGGGCGTCCGTTTTTTTGCGGGGCGCAGGCCTCGGTCGTAGCGTCGGGCCCATGGCTCGCCGCATCGCCGTCGCTTCCGCTGTGCTCTGTGCCCTGGTGCTCGCCCTACCTGCAGTGGCCCAGGCGCGCACCAGCCACGACTACGTCTTCCACTACGACCAGGTGTGGAGCGCGTCGCTGCGCATGGTGCGTGTCGACCTCGGCTACGCCGTGCGCGACCGGGACCCGGACGTGGGCTACCTCTTGTTCGACTACCAGGAGGGCCACCACTCCTACCCGGCGAGCATCGAGCTGGTGCGTACCCATGACGACGGGCGGGACGTGGTGCGCGTCGTGGTCAAGGTGCCTGCGATGCCGAGCTACATCGAGCAGATGATGATCGACCGGCTCACACGCAAGCTCCACGACGACTTCGGTGCGCCGCCGCCGCCACCGCCACGCCACCCCGCTGCCGGGGCGCACCACGACCAGGATCACGGGACGCAAGACGGCGACGCCGATCACGGCAACGACGACGGCGACCAGGGCGGCCACGGCGCGTCCCACGGCCATCGCGCCGCGCACCACCGAGACGGGAACGACTCGGAGCACTCCGACTCCCACGCGGGGTAGGGCGGCCCCTTTCCCGGCGCTCGACCGGACACGTTTGACGCACTGCATAGGCGTCGTAGGATGCCTTCGCCGTGAGCCTGATCGTCCAGAAGTTCGGTGGCACGAGCGTCGGCTCCCTCGACCGCATCCGCAACGTGGCCCGCCGCGTGGCCCGCGCCCGGGAGGCGGGCCACGGGCTCATCGTCGTGGTCAGCGCCATCGCCGGCGAGACCAACCGCCTCCTCAGCCTGGGCCGCGAGCTGTCGCCCCGGCCGAACGAGCGCGAGATGGACGCCCTCGTCGCGACGGGCGAGCAGGTGAGCGCTGCGCTCCTGTCGATCGCGCTCAGCGACATGGGGGTGCCGGCCCGGTCCATCCTGGGCTATCAGGCCCGCATCCTCACCGACAGCGTCCACACCAAGGCCCGCATCCACAGCATCGACGGCTCGCGGCTCGAGGAGACGGTGCGGGCGGGACAGGTGGCAGTCGTGGCGGGCTTCCAGGGCGTCGACCCGGAGGGCAACATCACGACCCTCGGGCGGGGCGGCTCGGACACGACGGCCGTCGCTCTCGCGGCAGCGGCGCACGCCGACGTCTGCGAGATCTACACCGACGTCGATGGCGTCTACACGGCAGATCCGAACATCTGCCTCAACGCGCGCAAGATCGCGCGCATCACCTATGAGGAGATGCTCGAGCTCGCCTCGCTCGGTGCGAAGGTGCTGCAAATCCGCTCGGTCGCGCTCGCGATGAAGCACGCCGTGCCGATCCACGTGCGGTCGAGCTTCTCGGATGCGGAGGGAACCATCGTGGCAGGCGAGAACGAAGCGGTCGAGTCCGTCGTCGTGGCCGGGGTCACCTCGGACCGCAACGCGGCGAAGGTGACAGTGCGGCGCGTGCCCGACGAGCCCGGCGCCGTCGCCTCGCTCTTCGAGCCGCTCGCCGAGGCGAGCATCAGCGTCGACATGATCATTCAGAACGTCTCGCTCGAGGGCACGACCGACCTGACGTTCACCGTCGCCCAGGACGACGTGGAGCGCGCCCGCGAGATCACCGAGATGATCGCGGGCCAGCTCGGTGCCTCGGAGGTCCTGGTGGACGCGGGGGTCACCAAGGTCTCCATCGTCGGGCTCGGCATGCGCAACCACGCGGGGATCGCAGCGCGCATGTTCCGGCTCCTCGCGCAGGAGGGCATCAACATCGAGGCCATCAGCACGAGCGAGATCAAGACCTCGTGTTTGATCCGCTCGAAGTACGCCGAGCTCGCCGTGCGCGCGCTGCACGACGGGTTCGGTCTGGGAGACGGATAGGGCCTCCCCCGAGGCGGTTTCGGCTCAATCCGCCGCGGACTTGCGCGCGGGCCGGAGCGAAGGCGGAAAGTGGATCCGAAACGTCGCGCCCTCGCCGGGGCCGGCGCTCTCGACGGTGAGGCGCCCCCCCATCTCTTCGACGGCAGTGGCGCAGAAATGGAGCCCGAACCCGTGGCCCTCGGCCTTGGTGGTGAAGCCGTGGGCGAAGATTTTGTCCAGTTGCTCCGGCTCGATGCCTTCGCCGCTGTCCGTGATGGCGAGGTACACGCCCCCGTCGTCGGCTTCGACGATGTCGACCGTCAACCGGCGCTCCTCCGCCGGCGTCCCGTCCATGGCTTCCTTGCTGTTCTTGATGAGGTTGATGAGGACGTGCACGAGCTTGGACCGCTGTGTGCGCAGCGGCCCCACCGAACCATAGGCGCGCTCGATGTGGACGCTGTGCCGCTCGAGGGCCAGGAGCTGGATCTTCAGGGCCTCTTCGACGAGCTCCGACAGGTTCGACTCCTCCGTCAAAGTCGTCCCCTTCGCGTAGGCCTGCTGGGAGCCGATGACCTCCTTCATCAGGCGCACCCGGTTCAATAGGTCCTCGATCTGGGCACTCAGCACCGCGTTCTCCTGGGCCAGGGCGCCCCCGAGCTTCTGGTAGTAGGACGGGAGCAGCGCGCCCTTGCGATCGTTCTCGAAGCACGCCTCGATCTGCTGCTGCCGTTCGAGCAATAGCTCGTTGGCTCGCGCCAGGTCCTTGACCTTGCTCTGTGAGAGGACCGTCCGCAGCTCTTCCGCGGTGTAAACGACGCTGCCGCAGATGTTGCCGAGATTGTGGAGGATGTTCGTGGCCACCTCCGCCATGCCCGCAAAATGCGCCTGGGCTTGGCGGATCCGAAGCTCCTCGTTCTCGCGTTCCTCGGTCACGTCACGGATGATCACGCAGGCTCCCGCCAGCCCGCGCACGGGAACGCGGATGGACCGCATGCGAATGTCGAGGAAGCGACGGCCGTAGCGCGTGGAAGTGGACAGTTCCGGCCCTTCGCCGGACGCGAGTGAAGTGAGCGCCGCGCACAGCTCGGAGAAGGGCTCGCTGTCGAGGAACCCAGCGAGCGACCGCCCCGTGAGGGCTTCCTCGCTCAGCAGCACACCGTGCTGCGACCGAAGATGCATCAGCTCGAAGAACCGCGCGTTGTGCTCGACAATCCGTCCCGACGCGTCGACGATGACAACCCCGTCCGCAGACGACTTGTAGACGCTGAGCCACCGCTCCTGTGCCACCGTGAGCTGATAGGTGAGGTCGTCCTCCTCGACGGAGTTCTCCGCGTAGACGACCCAGCGACGGCCCTCCCGGGCGAGCCTCAGGCGGGCGAAGTGCTCTTGTTCGCCGATGCGCAAGAGAGCGAGCGTGTCGACCAGGGAGCCCGAGCGCGTGCTCATCTTCCGAAAGAGACGGAAGAGATTCGCCCGGTCGCGGGGGCTGAAGAGGTCTTCGAGGGAGCGACCCGCCACGGCGCTCTCCTCGCACCCGAAGAGCGAGCAGAAGCGCTCGGAGACCCAGGCGACCCGCTGGCGCTCGTCGAGCACCAGGATTCCGACAGGCAGGTGCGCGTAGGTTGCGATCTCCTCCGGCGCGGAGATGTCCGGAATCGGTTGGGACGGTCTGGCGGATGGTCTGGTGGACGTCATACTTGAAACCCGATCAGCTCATGAAGGTGATCCACGTCCTGCTCAGCGCACACCCGGGTCCGGATCACGGTGATGGGGTTCGCGCGGAGCGTGGCGCGGAAGAAGAACTTCGGCGCCTGGATCTCCATGACTCCGAAAGCGGGATTCTGTCGGATGGGCCCGTAGTGCTCTTCGAGGAGACTCCATACTGCGGAGACCCGATCGGCCGGGAAGAAGTACTTGTAGGTCTCGGGATGAATGCACGCGGGCACCTTCACTCGCGTGGGGCCGCCGCTCACGCCCGTTCGACCTCGAACTGGCACGACGACTCGCCGACGCCGATGCACTGCTTCTCGCGAGAGATGTACGTACCGAAGCGCTCCGCGACGCTGCCCGTGCCGTAGATGAGCTCCATCATTCCGGCGGCCACCCCCGTCAGCATGAAGCACTGGGGGTCCCGAGCCTTTCCACGCATCCCGAGGAACCCGAGCGCCTCGTAGCCGTTCAGAGACTCCATGGTGAGGCTCTTCTCGGGCGTGTGCTCGTGCACGTGCCAGTTGCCCCAGCCGAGGCCGTTGCTGATGGCGATGATGCCGAAGAGGTTGTCCTGCTTCTCCTCGATCATGGGAGCGACCAGGGCTTCCCATTCCGCGGAGTTCATGATGCCGCGGAATGTGTTCATCGCACACGTCTCCGCATCGGAGACCAGGAGCCGCCGCGCCGTGCTGAAGTGGCCTTGTTCGGCCATGGCTTCCACGAATCGGATACACAGCTCGTTGTAGAAGTCGGCCGGCGTGTTCGCGAGGTAGACATCGAAGGCGGGGATGAGCCCCGACTCGTTGCCATAGATCGGCATCTCGACGAGCGCCGCGATGATCTTGCCCTCGTCGATGCTGCCAGAGTGAATCGTTCCCTCGGGCTCGTGGGGCTGGAAGTCGATCGCGCGCTTTTCGTGCTTGGTGATCGGTTCCTTGCGGTCGCGATCCACCTCGAACCGACACTGGGACGCGCCCGAGACCATGCACTCCGTTTCGCGCACGTAGACGAGATCGCCCGTAGCCGCATGGATCGCGCCCTGCAGGTACCCTTGGGTGACGCTGCAGCAAGGGGTCTTCCGCTCCGGGAAGCCCGCGTTCCACCCCTCGACGAAGTGAGAGGCTGTGGCGACGATCTCCCCGGTGTCCAACCGTCCGAGATCGAGCATGCCGTAGCCGAGGTGGGAGTAGAGCGCTTCAGCCACGCGGAGGCGCCGGTCGGGCGGGTCGTCGGCCCGAAGTGCGTTCCGCACGTGGTCACCGAACACCGCCTCCGCCGCGCTCGTCACGATGGCGCGCCCATCGATCTCCGTGGCCGACTCCACCGTGTTCTGGATCCTGGAGTTGTAGTGGTGACAGTGAATGATGACTTCCTTGCCCGCGATCACCCGGCGGTACGTCGCGCCGTCGAATCGCAGTGCCAGCCTATCCATGATGTTCTGGTCCATTGCTTCCCCTCCTGGTTCAGCTGCCGCCGGGGCTCGATTGCCCGCGAACACGGCAGAGCCAGTGCTTCGTCTCCTGAGCCTCGATGGGCACGAGCCGCACGTCGATCTCGCTGTCGGGCCCCATCGTGGTGGCCAGACCGCCCCGCGCATCGCCTTCCGCGGGCCAGTCGAAGTAGTCCGTCAACAAGCGTCCGACGACATCCCCCTGGCCGCTACCGAGCAAGCGGCCGACGTTGCCATGCGCCGAGACGATTCGGTGGTCTGCATCGGCGAAGAGCACGGCGTCGTCGTCGGAAAGCAGCGCGTCGATGCCGACCTCGAGGCGCTGGATCGCGTCTGCCTGTGAGACGAGGTGGTTCTCCAGCATGCCCACGGCTGCCCGTACGCGCGAAAGGGCGTCGTACATGCATCCGATGGTAGCCGCGATCTGCCGTACCTCCACGGACTCGAAGGGCTTGCGGAGAATCAGAAGGTTCGGCGAGTCGCCGAGCTCGTGCTGGATGTCCTCCCAGCTATGATCGGAGTAGGCGCTGCAGATGACCGTGTAGAGGTAGGGAGCGATGCGCCACAGCCGCTGGATGGTCTCGAGCCCGTTGATCCCCGGCGGCATGCGCATGTCGACGAAGGCCAGAAGGTAGGGCGGCCGCTCCTCCACCATGCGGACGGCGTCTTCACCCTGAAAGGCCGACTCCACCTCGAAGCGGTAGGCCGGACGGGCTGGGCTGTCCTCTTTCGGCTGGTCCCCGAAGAGCTCCTCTTCGATCTCCCGAAGCCCATCGTCCGTCGACGGCGAACCCGCCGTGCTGCCCAGCATCTTGCGGATCAGGTCGTGGATGTCGGGGTTGTCATCGACGACGAGGACGCGCCGGTGCTCCGCGGCTTCTCCGGACGAGCGCATCGGTGCCGTGTCGGTCACGGGTTTGCTCGGCTCCTTCACGGGCGACCAACCCGGTTACGAACCACCATGACGCGGAGCTGGGTACGCGCGAGCTGGGCCGTGATCCCCACGAGGCCTGGAAGAGCAGCCATGGACTCGAGGACCCTGGCCGCCTGCTCGATCGTCAACCATTCCTGCGTCTGGAGCTGCAGGTTGCGACAGCAGTTGTCGAGCAGTCGTTCTGCGGACGTTGGCCCCAAGGTCTTCGCCAACAGCTCGACGAGCTTGCCCCGGCGAATCGTGGCACCGGATTGATTTGGAGTGGAGACGCTCACGCGGATTGTCCATACTCCGCGAGGGCCCCGGCGGCGTCAATAGCCGCCACCCCGGACAGAGCGGGGGTGTCGACGCTCTTCAACCTGGCGCCGGATGGAGGTCGTGCGGATGGGCAGGTCGGTGGTCTACCTCGACAACCACTCGACGACGCGGGTCGACCCTCGCGTCACCGAAGCGTTGCTGCCGTTTCTCTCCGAGCACTACGGCAACCCGTCGAACCGCTCCCATCCCTTCGGACGCGAAGCCGCGGAAGCCGTGAGCCGCAGCCTGCGCACCGTGGGCCGCGTGCTGCGGGCGCCGGAGCCGAACCCCGGCATCTACTTCACGTCGGGGGCCACCGAGAGCAACAACCTGGCCCTGTGCGCGCCGGTGCTCGCGGCGGGCCGGGCCAGCGGCCACGTCATCACGCAGGCAACCGAGCACCCGTCCGTGCTCGAGTGTGCGCAAGCCCTCGAAGCGCGCGGCTGTCGCGTGACGTACCTGGGAGTCGATGCGAACGGCCTCGTGGACCCGGGCGACGTGGAGAAGGCCATCGCACGTGACACGAAGCTCGTCTCCATCATGATGGCCAACAACGAGGTCGGTGTGCTGCAGCCCGTGGCGGAGATCGGCCGCATCGCGCGCAGCCGCGACGTCCTCTTCCACTGCGACGCCGCCCAGGCCGTCGGCAAGGTACCCGTCGATGTCGGCGCGGCGAGGATCGACCTGCTGAGCATCAGCGCACACAAGATCCACGGTCCCAAGGGCGTCGGAGCCCTGTACGTCGGAGACCGGGCACGCGCCCATGCCCTCGAGCCACTTTTCCACGGCGGAGGCCAACAGGACGGGCTCCGGGCCGGCACCATGGCCGTGCCGCTCGTGGTGGCGCTGGCCGCTGCCCTCGACCTCGTCGAAGGGGAGGGGGCCGTCGAGGCCGAGCGACTGCGGCTCTTGCGCGACCGCCTCGTCGATCGGCTGGGCTCGGCCGTCGCGGACCTCGTCGTTCACGGCCCGCTCGATGGGCGCCGGCTGCCGAACAACCTCAGCGTCGCGTTTCCGGGCGTCGAGGCCGATGCTCTGCTCGCCTGCCTCGACGACGTGGCCCTTTCGTCGGGCAGCGCCTGCGCGAGCCACGAGTTCGCCGCAAGCCACGTGCTGACCGCCATGGGGGTGACGCCGGAGGTGGCGCAGTGCACGGTGCGCTTCGGCCTCGGGCGCTTCACCACAGGCGAGGACATCGACTACGCCGCACGACGGGTCGTCGAGGAGGTTGAGCGGCTGCGACGCTCGATGGCAGGGTGACCGCGCTGCCGCGAGCCCCACGGTCCATCGAGGTTGGCGAGCGTCACGAAACCGGACGGGCCAGGGCCCCGATGAGCGCGCGTGCCCCCGCGCTCCTCGCCGCTCGCCGCCGCGGGCCTGCTCGTCCTGCTGCTCGGCGTCGCCTCCCTCGCCGTATCGGCCGACCGGCCCCCGCTGCCTTCCGCTGCGGGCAGCGGCATGCATCGAGCCGCCGACCTCCGCGAAGCGCCCGCCCCACCGAGCCCGGCCGCCCGCGCCCTGCGGGACGGCCGACCGATCGATCTCAACCGGGCGAGCGCACGAGACCTCACCCTCCTACCCCGCATCGGCCCGACGCTTGCCGCACGGATCGTGGCTTTCCGCCATGACCACGGGCCGTTCCGGGTCGCTAGGGATCTGGTCGAGGTGCGTGGCATCGGCCCCCGCACCCTGACCCGTCTCGCCCCTCTCATCACGGTGGCTCCCTCGCGGGGAGACCGTGCCCAGGTCGCCCCGGGCCATGCAGGAAGGGGGGAGGGGCGAGGGGCGCACGGCGCCCTTGCCTCGGAGGCCAGGCCGGAGCGCTCTGCCCCTCATGCGCCATGATCACAGCTGGTTAGAGGTCGAACATCAGGCTCGCTCGAAGCGTGATCGTCAGGTACGCGGGACTGAGCCCCGTATCGGACAGGGACAGCGGCAGGAGGTAGGGCCGAACGTCGAGCCCTAGGAGCCAGGCGCGACTGACCAGATATTCGGCGCCGATCACGGCGTGCACCGCCGGCTCGACGCCGAGGCGGCCCTCGTAGATGGTGGCGATGGCATCCAGCCCGGCACCGAAGTAGGGCACCACCTCCACCACGTCCACCAGGTAGAGCAACTCGGCGCCGAACGAAGCGACGTGCAAGGTGCTGGCCCCGGGATGGACGGCCCACCCGATCCGGGCGCGCAAGGACCAGATGTCGTTCAGACCAATGCTGGCGTCCGCACCGAAGGCGATCCCGTGACGGGGTAGGGGCGTGTCGAAGAGCACTGCCCCGTAGCCCGCGTCGATGCCCAGGGTCCACTGCTGGTCGTAGGCCGAGGCGTGGGAGGGAGCTGCCCCCAGGCACACGGCCAAAACGAGGCCGGTGGCGACCGGGAGGCGAAGCAAGGCGGGACGTCGCACCGCCTCCTCATAGCACGGCAGCGGCAGGCGCCGCCCACGTCGAGCCGCACCGATGTACGGGAGAATCCCGAGCGGTCCCCGCGCGTTGACTTGACCCCACCCAAGTGTATAGTCCCGGCGCTTCGGCGCCCGAGAGGGCAGCCACGGAGGCAGGGTTGGCGAGCACCGAGCAGGAGGCGAACAAGGGGGCTGAGCCGAAGGCGATGACGCCAGGCCAGCGCCTCGCGGCGGCCAAGGCCGCCAAGGCAGCCAAGAAGGCTTCGAAGCGGGGCCGCGACGCCGAGCGGGTCGAGAGCGCCATGCTCAAGAAGGCGGCCGGGGCCGGCGCCTGGTTCCGGGAGAACCGCCCGGTCCTCTGGGGCGCGCTGCTCGGAATCGTGGTCGCCATCGGGGGCTTCGCGACGTGGTCGATCGTCCGGGCCCGCGGAGCCCATGGGGCGGCGGGCGTGTTGTGGGATGCCACCCGCGCCGCCGAGGCGAAGATCCTCGACTCCACCGCCCCGCCTCCCGACGATCCCGACACGGAGACCGCCCCCTCGGACAAGGCCCGCGCGGAGCGTGCCCTGCGTGCCTACCGGAAGCTCATTCACGCCCACCCGGGCACCGATGCAGCGGTCTGGGGCCGGATCGGGCAGGGGACCCAGCTCTTCGACCTGGGCAAGATGGACGATGCGCGGCGCGCCTTCGAGGAGGCGCTGCACCAAGGAGGAGACGACCCGATGGTGGCCTCCCGCGCGCTCGAGGGAATTGCCTTCACCTACGAGGCGAGCCAGGCCTGGAGCAAGGCCATCCCCGAGATCAAGAAGCTGAGCCAGCTCCACGGGGGCACCTTCAAGAACCTGGCCGACTACCACCTCTCCCGCATCTACCTCGCGAAGGGCGACAAGGTGAAGGCAGAGGAGACGCTCAAGGCGCTGCTCGCTCGCCTGCGGAGCGAGAGCACCGACACCGACTCCGCCGGCAACGGGGCTCAGCCCCAGCTGCCCTACGTGCAGCACCAGGCCGAGGAGATGCTGCGGCAGATCGATGCGTCCGCCGTGCCACATCGGGCTGCGCCCATGGGAGGGCCGGGTGGTGGCAACCCCGCCAGTCGGCTGACGCCCGAGCAGATCGAGGAGCTCATCCGGCGGATGCAGAGCAAGCAGGGCGCCCACGGGGCACCGGGTCCCCACGGGGCACCGCCGGGAGGAGCACCCCAGTGACCGTGTTCCCGAGCGCGCGCCAGGCCTGGCTGCGCGCCGGGCTGGCCTGCGCTGCGATGGGGCTCGCCGGCTGCGGCGCGGCCGGCGGCGGCGGTCCCTCGAGCTACGACTGGATGGACTCGCCCCGGCGTCTCGGCGTCGCCGGCCAGGGGCCCGTGGCCCTGCGGTGGCACGAGCAGCTGACACCGTCCTTCACCGGACCCTACGTGCCGTTGGAGCGCGCCGTCCCGGCCACTGACGCGGCCCACGACCGCGTCTACGTGGGCACCACCCACGGCGACCTCTACGCCTTGACGGGAGGTGGGCAGCGGCTGTGGAGGTACGATGCGCAGGCGGGCATCGAGGACGAAGCGGCCGTCGACCCGACGGCCAACGAGCTGTTCGTGGGCACGGAGAACGGGGTGGTGCACGCGCTCAGGGCCTCCGACGGCAAGCTGCTGTGGCGCCAGAGCGTGGGCGGGCCCATCCGGCGGCGGCTCGAGCTGACGGCCGATGCGGTCTACGCGGTCACGGACACCGACCAGGTGGCAGCCCTGTCGAAGAGGACCGGCGAGGTGCTCTGGACCTACCACCGGGACATTCCGGAGGGGTTCTCCATCGACGCACACGCCGGTCTGACCTTCGCTGGCGGCAAGTGCCTGACCGGCTTCACCGACGGGACGGTGGTGGCCCTCGATCCCGCCGACGGGCATGTGGTCTGGGAACGGGATACCTCGGTGGACGTCGAGAATTTGGGGCAGGCCCCGCGCTTCACCGACGTGGACACGACGCCGCTCGTGGTGGGGCACACGGTCTACGTGGCGTCGTTCTCCGCCGGCCTCTACGCGCTCGACTTGGACAACGGGAGCGTCCGCTGGAAGGCGCCCGAGCAGACGGCCATCATCGGCCTGGCGCGAGCGGGCAGCGTGATGATCGCCTCGTCCGCGTCGCGGGGGGTGATGAGCATCGGGCTCGACGACAAGCAGGTCCGCTGGGTCCATTCGATTTCCCGTGGCGCGCCGAGCCCGGCGGTGGTGACCTCCGGGGCGGTTCTGGTCGGCGAGTCCCAGGGGAGCTTCCTGGCCCTCGATCTCGGCACGGGCCGCGAGGTGCAACGGGTCGATGCAAGCCACGGGTTCGGCGCGTCGCCGGGCGTCGCGGGACGCATGGGCTTCGTCCTGTCGAACGGCGGTGAGCTCTACGCCTTCGCACTCTGAGCAGCCCGTGCTCTGAGCGTCCTCACGCCCGAGCCCCCGCCTCTTCCAGAGTCCTACTTCGCAGAAGATAGATTATGTCAACTCATCGTGCGGGGGAACGCTGGGGCTGTCCCGCGGCGCTTCTCGCGCTGCCGGTGGGCGGAAGGTGGTCGGGAGGCGATCGGTGTCGGCCAGCGCGAAGATGCCACGGACCGTCGCCGGGTCGATGGGCTCGTGGGCCGGTGGGCTCATGCGGACGGTGTCGTCGTCCAGGACCAGGGCGAACGGGATCGCGCCACGAGGCACGAGCGCCTCTTGCAGCGCGGCCAGGGTCACCGGCGCCCCGGTGCCGCCCTCGGGCACTTCGAGGCGGACGATCTCCTGACCTCGGGCGCCGAGGAGCTTGTCGTAAAGCGATGTGACCCCGGGCACGAAGGCGCTGTGGACCATGAAGTAGTTCCGGATGCGCTCCGTGCTCACCAGCGTGAGGCGCAGGCAGCCGCTCTCGAAGCCACACCGCTTGGCCTCGAGCTGCTCGGTCAAGAGCTGCCCCTTGGCGGTCGCCATCAGCTCGACCAGTACCTGCATCCGGCGGTTGCGCGGCACGCGGCCCTCCGCGAGCGCGCGCGCAAAACGAAGCACCCGTAGGCTCGTCCGCGCGTCCCGGTCGAGCGAATCCGGAATCCGACAGGAAGACCGCCGCGTCCAGGGGCGCGCTCCCCGCCACGCAGGAGACCGCGAAGCGCGCCAGGTCCGGGCCCTCATGAGTGTAGACGAGCGCCCGGCCGCCCCGTTCGAGCGCTACGACCCTCCCCGTCTCGCCCGGCAACGGCCCCTGCTCGAGCCCCATGCGAAGCGACAGGAGCCGCGCCGGCAGGGGCGTCTTCGCATCGGGCCGGGCGCTCATCACGAACACGACCTCGATCTCCGGCACGAAGCGCGCGAGGCCCCGCATCAGGGCGCCGGCCGCCGGGCTGTAGCCCACCACCAGCACCCGATGGAGGGGCCGCGGGTTGTATCGAATGCGCTCCACGAGATGGGCCGCGGACCCCATCGCCGCATCGGTGGCGATACCATCGACGCGGACGCCGCGGCCAGCGAGCAGCGCCCGCGCGTACCGTCGCACCGGCACGTAGGTCTCACCGATCCCGATTACCCCGCGGAGCGCCGAGACAGGAATGCGGTCCGGCTGGGCCCCAAGCCCCGTGAGCTCCTCCCCGACGGGATCGCCGCCGGGTTCACCCACTCGACGAGGCGGTCCACGGGAATGAGGTCCGCCTCGATGCGCCCCACCGAGTCATCGCCGAGGAACACGCCCGCCAGCACGATCCCGTGGTTGGCCAGGGCCGCCCGCGCCATCTGCTCGAAGGAGAGGGTCTGCCCTGCCATCGCCGCGAGGCTCTCCGTCTCCTCCCGGTCGACGTAGATGTGGGTATAGAACTCGCAGCCCTTGGCCGTCAGGAGGTCGTCGAACACCTCCTCGATGCGCGGAACGATCAGGTGGTGGCAGAGGAACAGGCCGAGGAAACGCGGCACGTCCAGCGGGAAGGTGCCCTCCCCACCGACCATCCGGACCAGGTCCTCGTTGTCGCTGTCGAGCACTTCCACGAAGGCATGGGCCGTTCGGTTGACGGCGCGGAACGCACCGAGGGACGCGACCGTGATCGCGTCCGCGTCGTGCCCCGCCTCCCGCCGCGCCAGCAGGATCGCGCGCTTGGCGTGGCCCGCCGCCGCGACCTCGAGCGCATCCACGTCCCCGCCCTCCCCCTGCCGGTAGACGATCCAGCGCATGCCTCGGTCATAGAGGAAGGCCGGCGGCTCAGCGTCCGGACCGAGCAACGCCATGCGAGGCAGGATGAACCGGCCCGGCGCGGGCGCCCGACCCGTCACCCAATCCCAAACGCGCCGGAAGCGAATGTGGCGTATCCCACGGTTCTTTTCGTAGATGCGGACGAACTCGCGCACCAACAGCTCGCTCTGGCCGATCGACCCCACGACCAACGAATGGCGCCGGTAACCCACCGGGCGCCGCCGCTCGGCGCGCACGACGAGGTCGACGATGTTGGTCCCGATGCCGATCAGGTAGCTGATGATGAAGACGCCCGTCGTGGTGAGTGTGAGAGATATTACGATTAGCAGCGGGTGGGCGTGGAGGTTCTGGACGATGTTGCCGCCGTCCTCGAGCTGCCGGAACGCCCACCACAGCTCGTCCAAGAACCCTTGGGGCGCGCCGGGGCCGCTTGCCCCGTCGTAGCTGTAGGGCACCGCGAGCTGCATCAGGACGATCGAGCTGACGAACGCGAGGGCGACGACCGTGCCCGTGACCAACCCGAACTGCTGCAGTTGCTCACGCCGGGTGATGACCTGGTAGACGTCGGCGGCCAGCGCCCGGGCGAAGCGCAGGAGCGCGAGGAGGCGCACCAGGCGCAAGAGGCGGATCAGGTCGCGCGCCCCGGGCGAGAGCCACCACTCGAAGGGAAGGAAGCTCACGAAGGCCGCGATGTCGATCGCCAGGAAAGCCCACTCGAGCCGGCTGCCCTTCGTGCGCCCCGTCGACAGGAGCGCGATCCGGATCGCGATCTCGACCCCGAAGCCCACGAGGAAGAGCGGCCGCAGGGACGCTTCGATCCCGGGGTACGGCAGGACCGAGAGAACGATCAGGGAGACGAGGAAGAAGGCGACGGGCCGGGTCTCGAGGAGATCACCAAGCCGAATCGAGCACATCGGGCCGGCGTGCCGGCTCGCCGCCACCCCCGTCCATCTCACTCCTTCGAATCCGAGTAGGACCTTCAGCAGCGGGCTCGCGTCGACCCGGGCGTTGTTCACGAGCGCGTCGAGCAGCCGCTTGCCGAGACGCGCCAGGTCCAGGAGCTGGCGGATCCGGTCGCGCTGCACCTCGGCGCGACGACGCTCGGCCGCGTCCCGGCTGCGCACGCGCCGCTCCGCCTCGCGCAGGGCGCCTTCGAGCGTGTCGATCGCCTCGCTGATCTCCACGCTCTCCCGTTCGCTCAGCACGCGCGAGATCATCTTCCAGAGGTTGCCCTCGGCGACGAACCAGTCGCGGCGCTCGCCCTGGATCCAGACCTTCTTGACCACGCCCCAGCGCATCAGCTCGGCCAGGGTCATGGAGACGGCGCCGCTCGACAGGTGCAGGCGCTCGCGCAGGTCCTTGGCGCTCAGGGGATCATCGGTCAGGAACAGGACGGCCCAGATGCGACCCATGTTCCGCTTGAACCCCCAGAACTCCATGAGGCGGCCGATGGCGTCGCTCACGGCGAGCTCACTCGGCCATAGGGGGCTTTCGGGACGCGCGGGCATGGGCGAGGGACCCGAGGGTGTCACCCGGGCGGCAGGTAGACCACGTCGACGGACGCACCGACGGGCAGGGGCGGCATCGCGGGATCGTGTTTCTCGAGGTCGAGGGACGTGCCCGTCCAGCTCTGGGCCGTGACCGAATCGGTGTCCGTCTCCGTGACCGCTAGCCGGTCGAGGCCCGGTGCCAACGTCACGTCGACCGACCAGGTGCCGTCGGTTGCCGCGGTCGTCTCACCGAGCGGTCCGCCCCCGATGGCGGCCACATCGACGGTGGCCCCGGGTTGGGCGGTGCCGTGCAAGGTGAGGGCCGCCGTGTTCGTGAGGCTGTTCACGTCGCCGACGGCCACGGCCGGGCCCTGCCACGCGCCGCTCACGCCCGTGGGACCGTCGATGCGCACGAGGCCGTCCGCCCCGGCGCCGCCGCTGCCCCCGCCCGACGACGAGGCGCCGCCCGCACCACCCGACACGTCCGTGTCCGCCGGCGGCGTGAAGATCCGGCGCGGCCAGGAGCAGGTCACCCCCGCTGCCGCCTCCCCCGCCGTCCGCTCCGTCGGCGCCCTTCGCGACGAGGTGCGCGGAGGACATGTCGATCGATGTGAGCGAGACCACCAGCAGGGACCCGCCTCCCGCACCGCCGGCCCCGCCCGCGCCACCACCCCCGCTGCCCCCGCAGCTCGATTGCCAGGCGTCGGTCAGGCACGCGAGGGCAACGCTCCCATCGGCTGCGCCCCCCGCTCCCCCCGCGCCCGCGGTGCCGTCAGCGCCCTCCCCCGCCGTGCCGGCCGCCGCGTGTCCGGCTCCGCCGCCCCCGGCTCCGCCGCTGCCCGCTGCGCCGCCGCCGCCTCCGTCACCGATGGCACCCGCTGGACCACCGGCCGCGCCGCCGGCCCGACCCTCGGCGCCCTCCCCCGACACGTCGATTGTGCCGTGGAGCGTCACCGGGCCGAAGACGAACCAGCGGACCGGATCCCCCACGGCGCCGCGAAAGACCGATGTGGGGATCGAGTCGGCGGAGGACGCGAGGACGATCCCCTTGACCGGAAGCGGCGTCGTGCCGCCGTTGCTGATGGAGTCGAGGGGCTCGACGCCGAGGCGGCCGCGGAACATCCCGTCGGGTGTCGTGACGTCGACGAAGACCTCCCGCATGTCGATTGGCGGCGGCACCCCGACCCCCATGTTCGGCGCCACGTCACGCACGCTCATGACCAGCCCGCATTGCGAGCGCGTGCACTGCTGGGCGACGACCTCGAGGGGACCCGACGGATCCTCCGGCGCGATGGTGGCGCTCGAAAGGTCGGTGTTGCCATCGACCGTGACCATGGTCACGAAGCGCGGCTGACCCTCGAAGGCGACGGCGGGGCTCAAGTAGGCCGGGGGCAAGAGGGCCCCGGCGTCCGGCGTGCCTGAGTCGGTGTGGCCCCCGCCGCACCCCGTCGCGAGCAGACCGGCGGCGAGGGCGCAAGCAACGAGCGGGGAAGACGAAGAGGAAGGCATCGTTCGGACAGTCCGACCACGCCGCCACGCCGTGCTCGGTCGCAAACGCGTCAGTGGTGATGGGGCGCGGGATGGGCGGGATGACCGTGGGCGGGAGCGTGGCCATGGCCGTGGTGCGCAGGCGGCGGCGGGGCCGTGGTGGCGGCCTGGTCGTCCTGCACCTGCTCGATGAACACCCCGTCGTAGGCAGGACCGTTGTCCTGATTGGCCGCGGCAAAGACCACGACCCGGAGGTTTCCGGCACGCAACCCCTGGAGGGCGATCGGCAGCACGATCGACTCGGTCGCCGTCGCCGGCGGTTGCTGGGGCTGCGGCGTCGGCGCCGCTGCCTGGGTGTCGCCTCCGGCTGCCTGATTGAGGAGCTGATCGAGACTGTGGCCATGGCCCTGCCCGCCCTGGGCCGGTGTGCCACCCGCGGAGGCCTGGCCCTGGGCCGGCGGCGTCGTGCCCGACGCAGGCGTGCTTCCCTGGGCAGGCGTGCCTCCCTGGGCCGGCGGCGTCGTGCCCTGCGCAGGCGTGCTGCCCTGCGCCGACGGCGGGGTGCTCCCGCTGCCCTGCGCCGGTGCGGCATGGCCTGCCGCGGCATGGCTCGGCTCCGGCGCATCACCTGGGGCGCGCGACGCGCCCTCGTCCGGCTCGTTCGGCGCGCGCACGGTGGGCGGATTCGATTGGCTCCGGCACCACGTCGACCGCGTGGGCGTGGGGAAGCGCCTGATGGATGGTCGGCATGATCCGCTGCAGCGCCCAGGTGATCGCCCCCTGGCGCTGCTGCGGGTCCTCGTCGACGACAGGCGCGTGGTGCTCCTGCTCGTACCATCGCGAGAAGCCCTTGTTGGGCAGGAGCATCTCGGCGCGCACCACGTTCCCGTGGTCCATGCGCAGCCGCAGCAGCATCTTCATCTCGCGGTCGATGCGCGTCGCGCCCGGCACGGGGATGGCGTAGTCGCTCTGGTAGAACTTGATGCATTCGGTGCGGGAGCAACGCGGTCGCGGGCTCTCGCCGAACGCCCGCGAGAAGTCCGCGTTGTGCTGCGCCACCTGCGCGATGGGGCTGCCCCAGTTCGAGATGCCGAGCAGGGTCTTGAGCCAGTACTGCGACGCGCGTGTGAGCCAGGTGCGGCGCATCTCCGCCATGGCGTGGCGGCGCTGCTGCTCGATGTGCCGGGCCTGCTGCTCCTCGGTGTGCTGGCGTCCCACGACCACGCTGAGCGCCGCGAGGCGGGCCCGCGCCTGCTGCACGAAGGTGCCGTTGGGATAGGCCTCCAGGTAGAACTGCAACCCGTCGCGCGTCGACTTGCTGTTGTCGTAGATCGCGCCCTCCCCATCGCTCCGCTGGGCCGTGATCTGCTTGGCCCAGTGCCCCTTGGGGTGGCGCTCGACGTAGTGGGCCATGGCGATCGCGCGGCCGCGGTCGTCGGTGGCGAGGCGCACCTGGCGATAGTCGGCGTAGTCACCGCGCGTCGCGAGCACCGAGCAGCCGCCCAGGGCCGCCACGGTAGAGAGCACCGCTGCACAGGTTCGGATGCGTGCGGTCACGGCGAGGCCTCCTCGGTCAACCCGCTGCTCGCTCCACCACAGAGCGTGCTCATGGCGCACTCGGGGAACGCGTTGTCCGGGGTGGAGAGGCTGCTCTGATTGCGCAGCGCGTCGATGCATGCCTGGGTCTGGGCCGTGATCGGCGGCGGGCTGCAGGGCCACATCGTACGCCCTTCCATGCACTTGACGCGGTGGGCGTCCGTCACGCACTGGTTGTAGTCGTCGACGGTCATGAACTCGCCACGCGCCTGCCGGCGGGCGCAGATCCACGACTCCTTGTCGACGCAGAACTGGTAAGGGTCCGCGTAGTCCACGCTGCCGCCGCAGCCCCCCACCTCGCCCGGCGCCGGCCCCACGAGCAGCAGCACCAAAGGTGCGAGCGCGATCAGGGCGACGCTCGAAAGCCGGCGCTTCATGGCAGCACCTCGTAGTCGATCGTCAATCCGGCCGCGATGCTCGCCATCGGATGGATCGTGGTCTTGCCCTGGGGGTTCGTGCTCCCGATCCATCCCGAGCCCGACGCCTCGACGTAGACCCCGAGCCCCGAAAGGAACATGAAAGTGGCGCCGGCCGACACGAGCAGCCCTGGCGAGAAATCCGGAGTCACCGCCATGGGCACCCCGGCCTTGAAGAAGGCGACGAAGGGCGGCACCGGCCCGCTACCGAGGGGCACGTAGAGCAGGTAGCTCGGCATCAGCACGAGCTGGTTCAAGGGATCGAGCCCCAGGTACACCGACCCGTCCCCGCTCAGGTTGGTCGACAGGCCGAGACCTACGCCCTGACGCAGGCGGCCCCGACCACCGAAGACCCATGCGCCGAAGGCGTCGATGAAGGACGGGGCGAAGCGCGTCTGCTGGAAGTCCAGGTTCGCGACGAGGCGCACGCTGCTGCCTGCCCCGAGCGTCACGAAGACGCGTGGAGGGGCGGACGGGCCCGAGGGTGCTTCTTCCGCCGACGCGGTGCCGCCCGCGAGCTCGGGGTCGACCTGTGCGAAGGCGGAAGCGGGCCACAGGGCCCACGAAAGCAAGAGCAGGGGAATGAGGCGTCGGGCGGGGTGCACGGGGGAGCGACGTTAGAGGGTCGCCGGGGGGCGGTCAAGCCGATCGGGACTCCCGATCGTGCGGAGAAAAGCCCGAGCCGGCAGGGTGCCCCGCGACGTGTGCATGGAGGAGCCCGACAATGCATGGGTGGCCCTTGGGCGCGGCGGCCAGAGGACGGCGAGGGCCAGGGCGACGGGGAAGTCGGGCGCGCCAGCTCGAGCGAGCTCGAGAGACCACCCGCGTGGCCAGCCTGTGCTATTAACGCGCTGTGTCGCGGTTCCTGGTCGGCTTCCTGACCGCCTCGCTCTTGTGGGGGCTCGGCGCGTTCCTGTACTTCGGCGGCGTGCTTGTCGTGGGCAGCCACGACCCGAAGGCTGCCGCCGCGCCAATCACCGATGCGGCCCCGGACAACGCCCCCGACCCGGCAAGCCACCATGCCCACCGTCGCCATCGCTGGCACGGGCACCGTCGGGCATCCGGCACCTGGGCCAGCCGAGACGACGCACCGACGCCCCAGGGCAACGCCACCACCGGCGACAACCTGGGAACCGAAGGGACGCGCACCCTCGACATGGGCTCGGCCGGCGGAGAGCAGCAGCTGTCCGGCAGCCAGATCGAGCAAGGCTTCGACGGCGTCTTCGCGCATGTGCGGCGGTGCCTCGTGCTGGCGGCCGGCGACCAGGCGCTGCACGGCCGCGTCACCTTCGGGCTTCGCATCGAGAGCTCGGGGCACGTCAGCAAGATCAACCTCTCGGGACCGGCGGCCGTGACCACGGGCGACTGCGGCAACTGCCTGAGGAGCACCGCCCGCTCGATCCACTTCCCGTCCTTCGACGGCCCCACGATGGTCGTCCACTACCCGATCACCCTCGACTGATGCGACGTCCCACAAGCCCCCGCGGCCTGCCCCTCATCGCCCTGCTGCTCACCGCATGCGGCGGCGTTCCCGCACCGCGTACCGTGACGGCCGCCGACCTGCGCTCGGTCCACGAGGCGCGGGCCCTGCAGATTGTCGACGACGCCGTCACCCAGGAGGGCGTTCCCGTGGCCAGCGGTTGGCAGGTCGCCGTCGGCGCCGACCATCCGCTTCGGGTGGACGTGCGGCTCGCGGGAACGGAGTACGGGATCGAGTACGTGTCACCCCAGGACCGGATCGACTACGGCGACGCGATCCCGCGGCCGGACCCGAACGGGCAGCTCCGCATCCTGGCGGGGACCGGCGCGGACGCGCGCGCCCAGATCCTCGTGCTCGAGGAGAGCTCCTACCGCTACGATCCCGACCCGGACCGGGTGCAGGCAGGGGCCCGCGGCGTGCGCGAGGCCGAGGGGCGCCTGCGGCGCGATGTCCGTGACTTCCTCGAGTACGTCCGTGGCCAAGGCGCTCTCTGACCCGAGGTCCCGCGCATGGGTCGCCGACCTGCTCGTCGCGGCAGGCGTCGTCGCCGTGTTCGTGCGCGGCGTCACATTCCCGCTGCTCACCACGTGGGACGACAAGCGCTTCCTGATCGACGACCCGCTCGTCCAGCACATCTCCGGCGCGAGCTTCGTCGGCATCTGGAGCAAGCCCCACTTCCAAGCGTTCCACCCGCTGCACCTGATGAGCTACTGGCTCGACGTGCCCTGGTCGGGGCCGAACGGGCCGGTACAGCACGCGGTGAGCCTCGCGCTGTTCGTCCTCGCCCTGCTCGTGGTGCGGCGCGTTTTCGTCGCGCTCGGCCTTCCGCTCCTGGTCGCCACGTTCGCGACGCTCGTCTGCGCCTTGCACCCGGCCCAGGTCGAAGCCGTCACTTGGGCGACGGGCCGCAAGGAGATCCTCGTCCTCGGCTTCGCGTCCCTCTCAGTGCTCTGCCACCTGCGCGCCGAGGGACGCTGGGACCGGTACGCCGCCTTCTCCCTGCTCTTCTTCGTCCTCGCGGCCCTGTCGAAGACGACGGTCCTTCCCCTACCCTTGGTGCTGGTCCTCGCCGATGCGCTCTTGCGCGACGTGCCGTGGAAGAAAGCCCTCCTCCGGCAAGCCCCTGCCCTCGCCCTCTCGGTGGGTCTCGGCGTGGTGGTGGTCGGCATCTGGCACGCCGAGCAGATGATACGGCCGATTGGCGGAGGCGTGCTTGGGCGGGTCGCGCTCGTGGCCGCCACGATCACGCACTACCTCGCCACCATCTTCTGGCCCGCGCACCCCTCTCCACTCTACCCGATTCACGACAGCGGCTCCTTCGGTCCCGTCGTCTGGACGGGGCCCCTCGTGCTGGTCGTCGCCATCCTGCTCGCGTGGCGCCTGCACGCACGGCGCGCCCTCTTCGCCATCCTCGCCTGCCTGGTGCTGATCGCGCCCGTCCTGAACGTGGTGCCGCTCTACTGGCAGGTGCAGGACCGCTACCTCTCGCTGCCCATGTTCGCGGTCGCCTTCGGCTTCGGGGCGGCGCTGGACGCGCTGCTCGTGAGTCGCAAGGGGGACAGCGTCCGCGCGACCGCCCTCGCCTCCTGGCCGGTGTGGCTCGTCGCGACGGCGCTGGTCGCCGCCCTCGGCGTGCGGACGGTGCTGTACGAGGGCGCCTGGGCGAGCGATGGAGCCCTGTGGTCCTACGCGGTGGCTGCCCATCCCGACGCGTCCTACGCCTGGCTCAAGCTCGGTGAGTACCGCCGCGATGCGGGCGAGCTCACGCGGGCCATCGCCGCCGACCAGCGCGCGGTCGATCTCGAGCCCCGGCGCCGCATCGCCCACGACGCCCTCTTCTATGCGACGGCCCTGCTCGACGAGCGACGCCACCACATCGCTCCGTCGGAAGCAGCGGATCTCACAAAGCGCTACATCGCCGCCCTGAACGACGCGGAGGCGCTCCGTCTGCTCGGGGGCGACATGGTGGTGGCCGGCTACCGCGACGCGGTGCAGGTCGTGCTCGATCGCACCTTCGACCTGTCACCGGTCAACGACGGCCAGCTCGAGCGCGCCGGCATGATCCAGCTACGGAGCGGCAACCGCTGGCTCGCCCGCTACTACGTGCGCCGCATGAGCCGCCCCCCCATCGCGCCGCCGCTCCAGGCGCTCGTCGCGCCGGACAACGGCAAGAAGCCCCACATGCGCGTGCCGAAGATACCGGGGCATCGAACGCTGGCTATTCCCCTCGGAACGAAGGGCGGCGCTTCTCCTTGAACGCGGCCAAGGCCTCGAGGCGGTCCTTCGAGCCGAGGGTGCGCTCGTAGCAGCGGCGCTCGAGGGACAGGCCTTCGTCGAGGGAGACGTTCGAGGCCCCGTCGATCGCCTCGAGGGCGGCCGCGATGGCGATGGGCGCCCCCTCGGCCAGTGTCGCCGCGAGCGCGAGAGCTGCGTCCAGGGCCGTCTGCCCCTCGTCGGCAACGCGATGCACGACGCCGAGAGCGAGGGCCTCGTCGGCGTCGAGCCGCCGCGCGAAGAGGATCAGCTCCTTCGCCCGCGCCTCGCCCACGATCCGCGTCAGCCGCTGGGTCCCGCCGGCCCCGGGGATGATCCCGAGGGAGACCTCCGTCAGACCCACCTTCGCGCTCTTCGAGGCGACCCGGAAGTCGCAGCACAGCGCCAGCTCGAGGCCGCCACCGTAGGCGACGCCGTCGATGGCGGCGATGACCGGCTTGGGAAGGCGGTCGATGGCGCCGAAGGCCGGGCGGTACAGACCGAGGAAGTCGCGCACCTCCTCCTCGGTCATGCCCTGGCGCTCCTTGAGGTCGGCGCCGGCGCTGAAGGCCCGGCCACCGGCGCCGGTGAGGACGACGGCACGTGCGTTCCTGTCGACGGTGAGCTCGCGGGCGAGCCGACCGAGCTCGCGCACGGTGGCGCGGCCGAGCGCGTTCATGCGGTCGGGACGGTCGATGGTGATGAGGGCGGTGGAGCCGCGCCGCTCGAGGCGCACTCCGTGGTCGGACGTCTCGGTCATGGCCGCGGGCGTACCAAAGACCGGGGCCTCGGCGCCAGCCCCCCGGACGATCAGAGGCCGATCCGGATGCAGGCGTCGCCGCTCGGCTTGCAGAACTGATCGAGGGCGCTCGGGCCCGACGACGTCAGGGCGAGGATCAGCACCACGGTGGCCGCCACGGCGACGGCACCGCCGCCCACGAGGACCCATGTGAGGGGCCGCGTGTACCACGTGGGGTGCTTGGGCTGGATGATGATGCGCGGCCGCTCGTCCGCCGACAGCTCGGTGAGGGTGACCTGGATCGTGTCGTGGTGGCCCGCGACCGCGTCCACGTGGCGCACCACGTCCCGGTAGTCGGCCTCGTGGATGCGCACCGAGTGCCCGCCCTCGACCATGTCCAGGTCGACGGGCGTGTTTCCGGCGAACCTCCCGTCGACGAAGACCTGGGCACCCGTCGGCTGGCTCGCGACATGCGCGATCATCGACACGGCCATCAGGTTCACCTCCAGCACCGTCCTCCGGCCGGGATGGACCGTCGCTACCTCGGTGAGCTCCGTGTAGCCCGGTAGCGAGACGCGCACGGCATGCTCGCCCGGCTCGAGACCGATCGGATCCATGGGCAGATGGCCCTTGGAGTCCCCGTCGATGAACACCTCGGCACCGGCGTAGGGACCTCGGATGTCCAGGGTGCCGGGGACCTCTTGCCGATGGTGACGATGGTGCCGCTGAGCCGCCGCGGCGGAGGGCGACCCCAGGCTGCCCAACACGAATGTGAGCGCCAGGACGATCCCCAGCGACCCATCGCGGCGTGAGCACATCTTCGGCACGACGCGTCCAGGATAGGGAGAGGCCGAGTCCCGGGTCAACGGCCCGGACCGACCGGAGCGCTCATGGGCCCAGGCGCCCTGCGGGCGTGGGCGCGCTCGGCCTTCGCCAGGTTCGCGAGGGCGGCGTGCCACCGATTGGCGTTGGCAGGATCGGCCGCGAGGGCCCGCTCGAGGTCAGCCCGGGCCATGTCGAAGCGCAGGTCGGCCACGTCCGCGCGCGTGCGCTCGAGGACGAGGCGGGGGTCCGTGGGGTGCTGGGCGAGGAGCGGATTGAGGATCTTGCGGGCCGCTTCCGGTGCGCCGAGGGCGCGCTGCACCGCAGCGTCGCGGCACGCCCGGTCGACGGGGTCCGTGGCCGGTTGCGAGGCGATCTCCCGGGCCCGCGCCACGGTCGCGCGAACCGCGACGAGGGAAGGCTCGTCCGGCAGGCGCGCGAGGGCCTTGGTCCCGGCCTGTGCTGCCAGCGCGAAGTTCCCCCCCCGCGCGTAGGCCAGCATGAGCAGGCCCCACGGCGGAGCGGAGCGCGGCTGGTTGGCGACGACGCGCTGCAAGAGCCGCACGGCCACGTCCAGCTGCCCCGTGCGAAGCCAGGCCGTGGCGCGCGCGAGACCGAGGTGCGCATGGGCCTTCATGATCGTTTTCCACACGTCCTTGGCGGGCGAGATGGCAAGCTTGAGACGCGGCAACGCGAGGGTGAGCTTGCCGGTGCGCTCGAAGCGCTCGTAGCTGTCGCGGATCTTCCGCAACGACGCCTGATCGGCGTCTGACGTGGTGGACTCCACGGCCATGATCGCCGCGAGCGCGAACTCGATCTCGGCGTCGTAGGCGTGCTGCGCGCGCGCCGTTCGATAGCCTCGCTCATCGAGCCGCAACGCGGCGTCGAAGCGGTGCTGGCTCACGGCCAGGTCGGCGAGGCTCTCGATCGCGAGCACATCGTCTGGATCCTTCTCGAGCTCGGCGCCCCACAGGGCCGCGTTCGACCGGAAGTCGGCGACGCGCGGCAAGGACCTGGCCGCGAGCACCACGAGGAGGGCGCCGGCAGCGAGCATGATGAAGCGGTTCGGCCAGCGCTCCGCCAGGCGCGCGCTGGCCCGCGTCAGCAGCGCGGCGACGCCGAGCATGGGCATGTACAGGAAGCGGTCGCAGATCAGCCCACCGCCGCCGCGCGGGACGACGTTGAGCACCGGCAAGAGCGGCACGATCCACCAGGCGAGGTCGGCGACCCAGGGCCGCGCGGTCGGACGACGCCACGCGAGGACCACGAGGCCGGCGAGCGCCACGAATGCCACGACCCCGAGGGCCACGGCCCAGGTCGCGTAGACGATGTGATCACTGGAGTCACGCCAAAGGTACCCGAGATGGATGCGCGGCGCGGGAAGGAGCGTCTCGGCGACGTAGCGCCCGAGCGTCGCAGGGACCCGTTCGAAGAAGTCCGGAACGCCTTGGGCAAGCCACCCGCCCGAAGGCTTCAGGACCACGAAGTAGAGCTGCGCCGAGAGCGCGAGGCCGCCGGCCACGGCCGCGACCAGGGGTCGCCTGAGACGGTGGGTGAGGAAGGGCAAGAGGAGGGCGTCCGCGCCGAGGGCGAGCGGCACGAGGATCGCCACCTCCTTGCTCCAGACCGCCAGCGCGAAGGCGACGGAGGCGCAGCCGATGGCGAGCCACCTCGACTCGAGGTCGAGAGCCAGCAGGCCGAGCAGGGTCCAGAAGGTCATCCAGACGTCGGTCGACCCGCTGATCCACGAGACGCTCTCGGGACGGCTGGGATGGAGCGCGAACACGGTCGCGCCGATCACCGCGGCGACCCATCCGTACGAGCCTGGCGGTCGTCCGAGGCGTCTGCGGAGCCACACGACGGCGAGCGCGATGCACGCGAGGTGCAGGAGGAGATTGACGACGTGATAGCCGAAGGGGGATGCGCCGAAGACCTGGAACTCGAGGCGGTAGGCGAGCTTGACGAGGGGGCGGGAGATCCCGGCGTAGGCCGGGTTGCGCGGCAGCTTGGCGCCGGACACGTCCCAGAAGGGCGTGGTCAACAGCTCGGCGACGAACTGGTCCCCGCGCACGTCTTGGTTGTTCGCGATGAGCGGCCCGTCGTCGCGCACGAAGCGTCCGAACAGGCCGGGGCCGAACGTGAGCCCCGTAGCGAGGACCAGGAGCCCACAAAGCACCATGGCCGTCGAGCGCGGAGTCAGGCCCATGGGGCGAGGAGCATACAGGCTGGATCCGCTCACGGCGACGATGTTCGACCCGCGCCGTGGCCTCGAGCGGCGATCCGATTGCGGTACGCCGCGAGGCGCCGTGCGTAGGGGCGCGGATCGTCGGCCACGTCGACGGCGCGTTCGAGGGCCCGTTCGGCCGCGTCACGCCGGCCGAGGGTGTCGAGCAGGAGCGCCCGGCCGACGTGGGCGGGGGCGAAGTCGGGCCACTGGGCGACGACGGCGTCATAAACGGCGAGGGCCGCCCGATAGCGACGTGCCCCGAGGAGCAGGGCCGCGAGACCGAGGCGCAAGCGCAGGGCGTGGGTGTTTCGGGCGATGCCTTCCCGGAAGGTGCGCTCGGCGCCGGCCGCGTCCCCCGCGTGGTAGCGGGCCAGACCGAGGGCGTTCCAGGTCTCCGCGTGGGACGGGGCCAGCTGGACCGCACGGCGGAGGGGGCCGATGGCCGCCTGGGCTTGCCCCCAGCGCAGAAGACGCGTGCCGAGCACACGGTAGGGCCGCGCCGCGCGGGGTGCGATCCGCGTCGCCTGCTCGTAGGCGAGACGTGCCTCGTCGTAGTGGCGCTGAAGCTCCCACGTGAAGCCGATGTGGATGCGGGGCTCGGGGTCGTGGGGGCGGAGCGCGGCCAGCCGCTCGAAGGTCTCACGGGCCGGGCCGAAGAGGTCGGCAGCCACCTCCGCCTCACCGAGCTCCCGGAGGCGCTCGGGGTCCTTCGGTTCATCGCGCGACGCCTTCCGGAAGGCGTCGACCGCGTCGAGGTACGCTCCGTCGTCCATGGCGCGCCGCCCCCGCGCGACGGCCGCGGGCACGCAGCCCGAGGCGAGCACCGACAGCGCCGACAGGGCGAGGAGCCCGAGGGCCGCTTGACCTGCCCGAGGCCGGACGGGAACATGCCGCCCATGGACCGAAAGACCCTGGCCGAGATCTTGTCCCACGCCCCCGGCATCGAGCACGCGAAGAGCCGCTACGAGGTGGCCGAGGACCATCGCGTGACGTTCTACCTCGGGCAGCTCGGCAGGGCGATGGCCGTGGGCGAGGTCGCGGCCTGCGTGCTCGACGATGCCTTCATCGAGATCATCCTGCGCGAGGACGGCGCGACCCTGTGGGTCGACTACGACACCGTCACCGCCGTGGCGGACCGCACCTCCCGCCCGGCAGCCGAGCGCCGTCCGGGCTTCGGCTGAGGGTTCGCGTGGTGCAGCGGGCGAGTCTGCTACCCTGCCGCTGATGCCTGCGCGCATCCTGGTGTGCGACGACGAGGCTGGGCTCCGCGAGATGCTCGGCGTGCTCCTGCGCCGTTCGGGCTACGCGGTCGAGCTCGCCGCCGGCGTGCGGGAAGCGCTCGAGCACATCGCCGGTGCGCCGCCCTTCGACGCGGTCGTCACCGACCTGATCATGCCCGACGGCTCGGGCATGGCGGTGCTCGAGGCCGCCCGCGCACGCGACGATGCGACTCAGGTCGTGATGATCACGGCCCACGCCACGACGGAGCAGGCGGTCGAAGCCATGCGTAAGGGCGCA
Organism: uncultured delta proteobacterium; assembly: GCA_963830115.1. Taxonomy (GTDB): domain Bacteria; phylum Myxococcota_A; class Polyangia; order Polyangiales; family CAWHLB01; genus CAWHLB01. The sequence goes on along the minus strand of CAWHLB010000036.1, from coordinate 57,454 downwards.
TACGATTACATCCAGAAACCCTTCAAGAACCACGAGCTGCTCGCCACCCTGGACAAGGCCCTCGAGAAGCGGGCCATCGTCGACGAGAACCGCGCGCTGCGCGCCGAGGTGGCCGACCGGCGGCGCGTCGGCGACCTGGTGGGCAAGAGCGCGGCCATGGGGCGGGTCATGGACCTGGTCCGCCGCGTGGCCGGCGCCCCCACCAGCGTGCTCATCACCGGCGAGAGCGGCACGGGCAAGGAGGTGGTCGCTCGCGCCCTGCACGACCTGAGCGACCGCGCCGATCGGCCCTTCGTCGTGATCAACTGCGGAGCGCTGCCCGAGGCGCTCATGGAGAGCGAGCTGTTCGGGCACGAGCGGGGCGCCTTCACCGGTGCGACTGGGCGCAAGGACGGCCTCTTCCGTGCGGCCGACGGTGGGACGCTCTTCCTCGACGAGGTGGGCGAGCTGCCCGCGGCGTTGCAGGTCAAACTCTTGCGCGTGCTGCAGGAGCGCAAGGTGCGCCCGGTCGGCAGCGCGAGTGAGGTGGAGGTCTCGGTGCGCGTGGTGGCCGCGACCAACCGGGACGTGGAGGCCGACGTCGCCGAAGGACGCTTCCGGCAGGACCTCTTCTATCGCCTCAACGTCATCCGCATCCACCTGCCGCCGCTCCGGGAGCGCCCCGAGGACATCCCCCTGCTCGCGGATCACTTCCTCCGCAAGCACGCCGCGCTGCAGCACAAGCGCCTGGCCATCGGCCCCGAAGCCCTGGGCGCCCTGGCGCGGCGTGCCTTCCCCGGGAACGTGCGCGAGCTCGAGAACGTGATGGAGCGCGCGGTCACACTCACGGTCGGCGACCGGATCGATCCCTCGGACGTGGACGTGGACACGGCGAGGACGAGCCCGCTTCCGGGTGTCAGCTTGCCGGCGGACGGCGTCGACCTCGACGACTGGCTCGGCGCCATCGAGCGAGGCCTGCTCTTGCAGGCGCTCGAGCATGCGGGCGGGGTGCGGACGGCCGCGGCGAAGCTCCTCGGCATGTCCTTCCGCTCGTTTCGCTACCGGCTCGACAAGTATGGCCTCGCGGACGGAGCCGACGCGGATGCGGAGGACGAGGACGAGGGTCCGTGACGGGGCCCGGACCCCGCTCGCTTGGATCGCGCCTCACCTGCTGGCATACTGGCTGAAGTCTTGCACCGCCGAGCGCCATGCGGCGACCTTCCAAACGACGACGTCAGGCCGGATTCACGCTCACCGAGCTGATGACGGTGGTCATCATCATCGGCATCTTGGCCGCCGTGGCCATCCCCTCGTTCCGCGCCTACATCCTCAAGTCGCGGACCACCGAGGCGACCACGTTCCTCGGCGAGATCAAGCAGCGGCAGGAGGCCTACCGCGCGGAGTACGGGCAGTACTGCAACGTCTCGGGGAGTCTCTCGACCAGCGATCCCAGCACGGTGCCGGGCGAGAACCCCGCGTCGTTTGCGGACGATCCGGGCTGGCAGCAACTCGGCGCGCACCCGGACGGCCAGGTCCGTTTTGCCTACTCGACCATCGCGGGCCCTCCAGGGACCACGCCTCCGGGCGGCCTGGGTTTCGACGGCACCGACTTCTGGTTCGTCTCCCAGGCGAGGGGCGACCTCGACGGCGACGGGACCCAGGTCACGTTCGAGGGCTACTCCGCCACGAGCCACATCTGGTGCAGCGAGGCGAAGGGCTGGGAGTGACGTTTTTCGTCACCGTCCCCCGCCACGGGTGACGCGAATCGTCACCCAGGGACCTGCCCGTGGCGTGAAACGCCAGCGGCCGGGCAAAGATCCCCGCCATTCCAGCAAGATGAGAAAGTTGGGACCGCGGCACGGCCGTTGCTACTATCCCGCTCCGGCGTGTCCTGCCGTCCTTCTCGGCGCGCAGGGAATCCATTTTCTGGAGGAGAAAGCGAATGTCCAAGCTACTGCGCAAGAAGGAAGGCTTCACTCTCATCGAGCTCGCATGATCGTCGTGGCCATCATCGGTGTGCTGGCGGCGGTCGCCATCCCGGCGTTCATCAACTACTTCAAGCGTTCCAAGACCTCGGAGGTGCCTTCCAACCTGAAGGCCCTCTTCACGGGCGCCGACACCTACTACCAGGCCGAGCACTGGACGCGGGGCGCACCCGCCGTCGGCGCTGCGTCGGCCGCGTCCAGCCACTGCGAGGTGGCGGCCGCGACGACGGACACGGCGCCCGACGACAACAAGCACATCCTCAACTGGACCACTGAGTCGGGCACGAAGTCATGGGCGGCCCTCAACTTCGAGATCGCCGACCCCATCTACTACCAGTACGCGGTTGTCGGCGGTGACGGCGTGTGCAGCGGTCACAGCGCCAGCAACACGTCGGTCTACACGTTCCGGGCCAACGGCGACCTGGACGGCGACTCGACGCTGAGCACTTTCGAGCTCGCCACGGGCTCGAACGCCGAGAACGAGCTGTACCACGCGCCCGGTCTCTACTCGAACGACCCGCTCGAGTAGCGCACCCTCCTCGCTGCCGAGACGCCCCCCGCCGCCGCGTGCGCCGGGGGGCGTTTCGCATTTTGGCGCTATGCTCCAGACACCGATGACCCCCGTCCCGTCCGCCCCGCGAAAGAGCGTGCCCTCCCGCCCAGCCTTCGCGCCCGCGCTGTTCCTCGTCCTGTTGCTCGGCGCCCTCCCGGTGTTGCGCACCCTGCGCGTCGCCGCCATGCACCGCTTCCTCGCGACCCGCACCTACGAGGACATCTACTACCTGCCGCCGCCCGCCTGGCTGCGCGTCATGTCCCTCGGCTACCACGAGGCGCTCGCCGACCTGGTCTGGATCCGTGTGCTCATCTACTTCGGCGACGAGCTCGTCCACAGGCGCGACGTGGTGCACGTGTTCCAGTATGCCGATGCGGTGCTCGCCCTCGACCCGAGCTTCCGGCGCATCTACCACTGGGCCGCCATGGCCGCGAGCTACAACGCGGGCCACGTGACGGCCAAAGACCTCCGGCGTTCGGTCGCCTACCTGGAGGAGGGCGCGCGACGGTTCCCCGACGACGGGAACATGGCCTGGGACCTGGGGGCCTCCATCCTCTACGACCTCGAGCCGAACGTCACCGACCCCGCCGAGAAGCGGCGCCTCCGGAAGGAGGGCGTCGCGCACATGCTCGTGGCGGCGCGCCTCGGCGCCGGACCACCGTGGCTCGCCCTCGCCAACGCGACCCAGCTCCAGAAGCTCGGCGAGACCGAGCTGGCAGCCCAACACCTCGAGGAGATGTACGCGACGGTGCGCGACCCGGCGGTCAAGAAGAACATCGCCGACACGCTGGCGGCGCTGCGCAGCAAGGCCTTCGCCGAGGCGTTCCGGCACGCGAACCGAGAAGTCGAGCAGCGACGCCAGCGGGACTTCCCGTACCTGGACTCGACCCTCTACCTCCTGGTCGGCAGGCGTCCCCTGGTCGACGAGGGGGCGCTGGTCCAAAACCACTTCCTGCCGCTCCACCCCTGGACGGCCACGGCGGACGCGGACCGCGGGACGAAGGCAGCCGCCCCGCCAGCCCAGTGAGCGAGCGCCCTCTCCAAGGGTGGCCCGCCTGCGGAGTCGCGTTGCCCGGCGGGCGGGTCCCTACCAGACTTGGCGCCGTGGAACGACGACCTCGCCCGAGGACCGAAGCGTTCACCCTCGTGGAGGCCGCGCTCGTGGTCTGCCTCGTCGGCGTGGTGCTCGCGGTGTTCGTGCCGACGTTCGCCAAGCACCTTCGGATGAGCAAGATTCGGAGGCGCCCGACCAGCTCGCGGACATGGAGCACGAGGCCGCCACCTACTACGCTGCGCTTCACCCGAACGACGCGGGCCACATGCAGCAACGCTGCCTGCCCGCGGCCGCGGGGCCCTCCCCGCCCGAGCCCTCCGAGGCACCGGTCAACGTGGTTTTCGCAGCGCCGGACACGCCCGGGCACGTGACGTGGGGCGCTCTCGGGTTCCAGCCCGGGGACCCGGTCCGTTACCGCTACAGCTTCGAGCCGGCGGCGGACGGTTGCTCCATCGACCCGTCGACGGGTGGGCCGCACCTCGTCACCTTTCGAGCCGAGGGCGACTTGGACGGGGACGGCAAGCTCTCCACCTTCGTCCGCACCGCCCGTGGCACGGATGCAGGCGAGCTGGTCCCTTCAGGCGTGCTCTACGTCGTCGACCGCATCGAGTAGCCGCAACGACAACGTGCGCCCCGGAGCTCCACGGCATCGAAGGCGCCGCAAGGCTTCGCCTCGCTCTCGGGATCCCGGATCCGGCTGGGCTACGCGAGGCGACGACGGAGGTCTCCCCCCGCCCCTCATCCCCCGACGAGGTTCACCACCTTCGTCACCGTCTGGCCCGCGCCGACGATGATGTTGACCGTCTTCCGGATGTTGAAGTCCGTGTTGACGAGGGTGACGCGGTGGCTCCCCGCCCGCACGGGGATGTTCATCTGGGGCGTGTTGCCGATGAGCTGACCGTCCACGAACACCTGGGACCAGGGCGTCGTGTTGATCCGCAGCGTGCCCTGACCGCCGACGCCGCCGCCATTGTCGCCGCCGCCATTGTCGCCGCCGCCACCATTGTCGCCGCCGCCACCATTGCCGCCGCCGTAGTCGTGATGCGTCGCGCCACCGCCACCGCCGCCGTAGTGCACCACGTGATGGACCGCCACCTCGTGCTCCCGCTCGAGGGTCGCGTCCACGTTCACGTCCGTCTTGCCCGACGACAGATTCGAGCGACTGCGACCACCGCTTGTAGCCCGTCTTGGTGACTTCCACCGTGACAGCGCCGCCCTCGATCTCCACGTCGGTGTGGGTCGGCGTCGACCCCACGTCTCGCCGGTCGCTGCCCCGCTCGAGCACCACCGACGCCCCGCTCGGGTCCGACGTGAAGTGGACCGTGATGGCGCGCCGATCGAGCACCGCCTTGGGCAGCGCCAGCATCTGGTTGGCCGCCACCTGGATTTGGGTCTGCCACGCGTTCCACAGGGACCCCGCGTCGACACGGATCGTGTGGGCTCCCGGCGAAAGGTCCGTCACCTGCACGGGCGTCTTGTCGCCGAGCAGGTGCCCGTCGACCGTCACCTTCGCACCGCTCGGCTCCGTGTCGAGCGTGAAGCCCGTGCCTGCCACGTTCGTCCCGGCGGTGGCGGGCGTCGCTCCCTCCGCGATGAGCACGACGGCCGGCAGCGAGAGGGTCTCTCCCGGCGCCACCTGCACCTGCATCGACCACGGACGGAAGCCGCGCTTGCGCACCTCGAGCAGATGGGAGGTGTTCGGCATCACGTTGCGGATCACGAAGGGGCTCGACGTGGCCGGCACGCCCTGCTCGTCGAACATCACGACCGGGTCCGCAGGCGTGGTGGTGAGCTGGATCGTCCCGGGCGTCCCGGGCTTGAGGAAGTACCAGGCGCCGAGCCCGGCCACGCCGAGCAGCATGAGCCCACCCGCGGCGAGCACCGCCCCGAGGACGCCCTTGCCCTTCTTCTTCGAGTCCCGCGACGTGAGCTCGGTGGGCTCGGGGGCGAGCGGTCGGGGCGACGAAGGCCCCGGCTCGAAGGGAGAAGGCGCCCCGCCGCTCGGCATGATTGGCGTGGGGCTCGGTGGGAGGGGCCCCTCGCCGGGCAGCGACGCGTGGGAGCCGGAGTTGTAGCCGGAGCCCAGACCGGGCTGGCTTCGGGCAGGGGGACCGGGCGGCGGCGCGCCGCTGAACGAGCCCTCGGGCTTGTCGTAGATTCTGCGTCGACAGCTCGTCGTCATCCCAGTCCATGTCGAGGGCGGGGCCACCACCGTAGGCGATCGGATTGGGGGCCGGGGGCGGCGCGGGTGTGGGCGGTCGCGGCTTGGGCACCGGCGGCGGTACGGAGATTCGCGGCGGGGGAGGCGGAGGCGGCCCCGAACCCATGCCGAGCACGGTCGCCCGGGGCGCCCGGGCGGCGCGGGGCGGCGGCGGCGGGGGCGTCTTCGAGAGGTTCGCGGGCGGCGGTGCCGGAGACGTGCCGGCGGGGCCGGGCCGGCCGGGACGATTGAGATCGGCGAACGCGTCGAGGCTCGTCTCGGGCGGCGGCGCCTCGATCTTGCGGTACTCCTCGTCCCGCGCGCTCTCCTTGGCGATCTCGTCGGAGAACATCTTGCGCATGTAGGCGCTCAGGTCCTTGCGCGAGAAGAACTTGCCGCTCGTGTACATGAACGCCTGCAGATCGTCGTGCAGGTCGATGGCGTTCTGGTAGCGGTCGTCGACGTCCTTCGCGAGCGCCTTGAGGACGATCTGCTCGAGCTCCTCGGGGATGCGGCGGTTGTAGGTGCGCGGCGGCAGGATCTCGACGTTGCGGACCTTCTCGAGCGTCGAGAAGTCGCTCTCGCCCAGGAACAGCCGCTCGCCGGTGAGCAGCTCGTAGAGCACGATGCCGAGGGCGAAGATGTCGCTGCGCCGGTCGAGCGGCAGGCCGCGCACCTGCTCGGGCGACATGTAGCCGAACTTGCCCTTGAGGATGCCGGCCTGGGTCTTGCGCGCCTTGCCGGCCGCCTTGGCGATGCCGAAGTCGATGAGCTTGACCTCGCCCTCGTAGCTAGATGAGCACGTTCTGCGGGTGACAGTCGCGGTGGACGATGTTGAGCTCGCGGCCCGCCGGATCGCGCTTGTTGTGGGCGTAGTCGAGCCCCTCGCAGACCTTCATCATCACGAAGCAGGCCATGGGCATGGGCATCGTCTCGCCCCGCTTGCGCGTCAGCGGTCGAAGATCGCCCGCAGGTCCTTGCCGTGGATGTACTCCATCGCGATGAAGTAGCTGTCGTCGACCCGGCCGAGGTCGAAGATCTGCGCGATGTTCGCGTGGGTGAGCTGGACGGCGATCTTCGCCTCGTCGATGAACATCGTGATGAACTCTTGGTCCTCGGCGATGTTCGGCAGGATCCGCTTGACCGCGACGAGCCGCTCGAAGCCCTCCACACCGAAGGCCTTGGCCTTGAAGACCTCGGCCATGCCGCCGACGTTGATCCGTTCGAGCAGCAAGTACTTGCCGAACGGGATGGGCTTCTTCACAGCGATCCTCGCGTCGCTGGGGCAGCGCGACCAAGTCGTGCTCCGCCGCTGCGGCAACGGCCACGGACCGATGTCGCACGGGGCCACCCCGAAGCGGCGGGAGTGTACCCAAGCTGCACAGAATCGGTCAAGCGCCTAGATCCACGCGTCATCATGGGCTTTTCGAGGGACCCTCGGGCCGGGCGGAACCTTGGCCGAGCCCCGATTCCACATCTGCCCGTGATCATGCCCGAAGGAGGCCGCTTTGACGAGAGAACGGCACCCTCCGGCCACCCCTGCCCCCCCCTCGTAGCCGCCCCCGGACTCATCGCCGCTGCCCTCGAGCTCCGTGCCCTCCGTCGCCCTGGGGCTCTGTTTGGGCGGCGTCGCGGGTAAAACGCGGGGGGCCCTTGCGGAAGTAGCGCACGCGGGTGTCCTGCATGCGCGCCCACACGGAATAGGGGCGCGGCGAAACGTCAGGGAAGAGGATCTCGGTCGCCGGCTGCTCGTCGGCGTAGAGGGGCATGGCCGTCTTCGTGTCCACGGGACGCAGGTAGGCATCGGGCGCTGCCGTCTGTCCGTCGACCGCGAACGCCAACCGCACGCCCGTCGGCAGCGCGATCGCGCGCTGCACACCCGCGGCCCCCATCCGGTCCACGAGCCGCGTGTGCTCCCCCCGCTGCCGCTCCGCGTAGACGAGGAACCCTTCACCGTCGACGCCAATCGCCGCGCCCGCGTCGGCGACGGTCGAGAGGTCCGACCCGCCGATCACGACCTGGGCCCCCTCGGGTGGACGCCCCACGGCGTAGCGCATGCCGAGCTCGGCGTGGACCGTGTAGAGGGCGAAGGGGGCCGCGGGTTCGGCGAGCGCCTTGCCGCCGGTGAGCCAGCCGAGGATGCGCCCCCCGTGCCCCGCGCGCACCGGAGCGGGCACCACACGCCGTGTGTCCACGCGCACGAGCCAGGTGCGCGATCCCGCCTCGCCCCCGAGCCAGGCGCGCGCGAAGGCGAAGGGCCACCCTGCCTGCGGGAGACCCTGGGTCGTGAAGGCGCCCTCCCCCCGGCTGCCTCGTGTGACGACGAGGTCCGCCCCGGGGAGCGCCGGCTCGAGCGTCAGGTAGAAGAAGTCACGCGGGTCGCGCTCGATGTACCGCGGGAAGCGCATGGGCGTCATGGAGCGAACCGCCTTGCGTGCTCGAAAGACGAATCCACGCACGTAGCTCACCGTGCCCTGCGCCTCGTCGGCCGTCAGGGGGTGCGGGAGGGACGGCCGGGGCGCGCCCGCCCGGTCGACGCGGTAGAGCTCGAAGCCGGTGTGGGGCGAGTTCATGTCGAGGTGAATGCCGCGCACGCAGCGCGTCGCCAGCATAGCCTTGCCGAGCTGCTCCGGACCCATGGACTCGCCCCAGAAATACGCGAGGTAGCCCTCGCGCGTGAGGCAGACGCCCGAGCGGACGATGTAGGTCTGTTGATCGGCCTCGAGCGGCGCGGCGCCCCACCACCAGCGCCCCCACGGGTTGTAGCGGCCGTCCTCCACGACGCTCGTGAGGTTCTGTCGGAACGAGACCATGTGCGCGGGGATCTGCGCGATGGCCCACGCTTCGTCGTAGTCGCGCGTGTGGGGGGGCGGCGGCAGCCACGAGCCCATGCCGACCCGGCCGTCATCGTACACGGCCACCGTCGCCGCCCATGGCTTGGGCGGCAGGTAGACGCGACCGTGAGCCATCATGCCAAACTCGCCATGCATCGCCTGGAAGCCGCCGTTGAAGGCGCCGACCAGGTGCTCGAGCGTGCGCGCGTCGCGCGGGACCATGCCGCTACCCGTCTCGCCGGTGGCGCTCTCAGGCTCGCGCGTCCCGCTCACGATGTGCAGCTGCACCTGGCGCGGGTCCCAGACGGTGATGTAGACGCGCGTGAAGTCGCGATCCGGATTGACGCGGAGGAAGGTCTGGTAGAGGGCGGGCGGCGCGTTCGGGTTGCGCCGGACGAAGGCTTCGTCCGCGACGGGGATGAAGACGCCCTCCCCCGGGACGGCCGGTGAGAGCTGGGGGCGCAGGGGCCGCGGAGGCCAGCCGAGCTCGGGGCCGGCGGCGTCGAGGGCCGCACGCAGGCGGGCCTGCTCCCTCCTGGTCGGCACCGAGAGGTCCCGGGCCACCTCGGCCTCGGTGTTGGTGCCGACGACATGGTGGAAGCCACGGGTCAAGAAGTCCGTGATGCCGTAGACGCGGTTCTCGAGCCAGGCGATGGGACGGGGGCCGACGAAGGACAGCTTGCGGACCGTGTCGACCACCCAGGTGATGGTGCCGGGCATGCCCTTTCCGGTTGGCCCCATCTCGAGCCGGTGGGCGCCTTCGAGGGGCATCGCGCGGCGTGGGTCGATCACGATGCGGGTCCCGTCGGCCACCACGACGAAACGGCCATCCACCACGTGGGCCGAGAGCTTCTTCGCCGGCGGCGACAGGGCGTACCGGCGCCGGCCGAACCCGGACCAGCGGCCCGTGTCTTCGAGATCGGTGATCGCGTTCTGCACGCGCGCGCGCAGCGGCCATCCGGCCGTCACCGCACGCGGCTCGCCGGACAGGTCGAGCACGACCAGCGCCGCGTACCCGCCGTCGACCTCGGAGGCGTAGAGCACGTGGTGACCTGCGCGCAGGGGCCGATGCTCGGCCGCCCCCGAGGTGTGGCTCACGTCCGTGCGAAAGGCCACGTCGAGCACTGCGCCCCCGCCGGTCGATTGTATGTCTGCATACCAGATGTCCGGCGGTTCGCCGGCGTGGCGCGCGACGAAGAGCGCGGGGCGATGGCGAAGGGAGCCGACGGGAGGGCCGAGCCACAGGAGGCTCTCCCGCTCGAGCCTCAGCCCGTGCCGCGCGAGCACCGCCGCGAGGGACGCCTCCACCCCACCGGCGTCGGCGACCTCCGCCCGGTGCGCGAGCAGCAGCCCGAGCAGGGCGACCGCGAGGCAGAGACCGAGCAGACGTCGCTGCCGCGCGAAGGTCGAGAGCCCCACCCGGGCGTCGGGCTCTGGGGCCGGCGGCGCCGTGCGCCTTCTCACGTCGTCGGCGACCGGGAGCTCGTGCGTCACACTGCGCGTCCGTTTATCCTGTGAGACGATGTAGCATATCGGGGCGGCAGCGAGCAGCTTCCCCGGACCGTTCGGGTTGCCGCGGCGGGGGATCCTCTGATAAGAGCCCGGTTTTCATGGGGCCGTCGGGTCCTCCCCCTCTCGTCGACCTCCGGCCGCCCTCCGGCGATTGTTCTCCGCTTCTCAGAGGCTCCATGCACCGCCCACTCTTCCTCCTGCTCGTGGCCGCTCTCGTGCTGCCCTCCGTCGTGGAGGCCCAGCACCGTCCCCATGGCCAGAGCGGCCATGGCCACACCGCCCATCACGGCGCCCACGGCCAGGCCGCGGCCGGTGCGGCGGACGATCACGACGCGCCCGCACCGACCCTGGCCGACCTCGATTCGATCCTGCCCAAGCTCCACAGCCAGAACCCGGACGAGGTGCGCGAGGCGATCGACCTCCTGAGCATCATCGACAAGCCCGCTGTCATCCCTCATCTGGCGGAGCTGCTCCGCTCGGGGCAGCCCAACGCGATCACCAACCGAGCCCTCGAAGCGCTGGCCGGTCTGGCCCATCCGTCGGCCATCGACGTCTTGACCGAGTTCACCCACCACCGTCGCGCGGGGGCGCGTCTTCTCGCCTACAAGGCCCTCGCCGCCATCGACGACCCACGCATCCCGGCCCTGCTCGAGCAGGGCTTGCACGACAGCGACCGGAACGTGCGCGCGACGACGGCCCTCGCCCTCGGCAACATCGGCGCCCGCCACTCCCTCGACGTGCTCTTCCAGGCCTTCGAGCACGGCGTCGTGGAGGCCGCGATCTCCATCGGCAAGCTCGGTGACAAGCACGCGGTCGACCGGTTCACCGGCTATCTCGGCAGCCGCCCGCTCTCGATCATGCTCTCGGGCTACGAGCAGTTCCTCAAGCGCGACGACATCCCCGTCGAGACCAAGACCGACATCGTGGCCCGTCTGGGCGAGGTCAGCGGTCCGATGGTGCGCAGCTTCCTCGAGGACTACCTGAGCGACTTCCCCGAGCACGACCGCAGCAAGCTCAAGCGCCACGTGGAGGACACCCTCCGGCGCATTCCGGCGGGCGGCGGCCATGCCGCAGCAGCAGCCCCTACGGCCCCGGCCGGGGGCGAGGCCGCGCCCGCAGCCGCATCCCACGGGGGGAGCCACGCCGCTCCGGCGGGAGGCCCCTCGACCGCCGCCCCCTCGGGGCACGGCCACGGGACGGGAGGTGCGCGATGATTCGTTCCCTCTGCGCTCGGCTCCTCGCCTCGGGCCTCCTGCTCACGGCGGGTTGCGGGCCCACGATTGCGAGCGCCTTCAGCTACCACTTCGCCGACAATCAGAGGGAGCCCACCGCCCGTGTCGCACGCGCGCTCCCGAGGCCCACGACGGCGAGCCATCCGGACAACTCCCTCGGTGTGCCCATCGCGGTCGGGACGACCCACGCCGCCCCGCGCGCCGTGATCGCGTTCGACCTGCACGCGAAACACAAGCTCTGGTCCCATCCGATCAACGCCATGACCCGCCCGCAGGTGTTGGGCGACGTGGTCGTGACGAGCACGCGCCAGGAGGTCGTCACCCTCGACCTGCACGACGGGCACGAGCTGTGGCGGGCGCCCATCGGCGACCTGGCTTACGTGGGTGCCGCGCGCGGCGGCGATGTGCTGACCTACGTGGCCAGCGTGGGTGCCGCAGGTGGTGCCCGGCGCGTGGGTCGCATCCGCGCCGTCCAAGCCCGCACGGGCTCACAGTTGTGGGCCCATGACATCCGGGGTGTGCTCGGTGAGCCGGCGGCCGAAGGCGCCTACCTGTTCGTCCCCTGGGAGCGACAGAGCGTCGCCGTGCTCGACCTGCACACGGGGATCGAGAAGACGCGCATCCGGTCGACCGACGACGTCATCAGCTGGGTGCGGTCCACGCCGGCCGGCGTCTTCTACGGCAACAAGGCCATCTACCGGTTCACGAAGCGCTCCGCCTCGGGCACCAAGCAGGGCTCGGCCTACCGTCCCGCGCCCATCCCCGACGCGCCTCGCGATCCTCTCGTCAACGACGACGGCTTCTTCCCCAAGCCGGGCACGCGCTCGGCGCGCGGCCGCATCCGCATCTTCTTCGCGCCCGCGCCGGCCCAGGGCGACCAGGGCGTGCCCATCGCCGACGACACCTTCTACTTCGTCTACTACCGCTACGTCTTCGCGTTCGACACGAACCACACCCTGCGCTGGGTACGCATGCTCGATCAGGACGTGATCGGCTCCCAGGCGCTCGACGGCGGCCTGCTGACGGTGGGCGAGCGAGGAGCGATGCACCTACTCGGTGCCGCCGACGGGCTCGACCACTGGACCGGATCGATGAACATGGGCCTCGACTCGGTGGGCCTGGACGCGGCCGGTCTCGCGTCGGCTACCCATCCCACCCAGCCGGAAGGCGTGGCTCCCACCGATCTGCGCCCCTCCCTCAACAAGGTCGCGCTCGATCCGGACAACCGCCTCGTCGCCGCCCGCGCCTACGCGATCCAGTTGCTCGCCGCGATGACCGCGCCGGAGATCACGCGCGACCTGCTCGACCTCTACGCGCAGCGCTCGATGCCGGGAACTCTCAAGGAGGCGATCGCGACGGCTCTGCGCGGCCGACACGGCGGTGCCCAGTACCTCGTCAAGGCCCTCGACCAGCACTACGACTTCCTGGCCGACACGAAGGCTCCGCCGCTGCAGATCATCATCCCGTCCCTGCTCGAGATGCATGCGACGGCCGCCGTTCCGGGGCTCATCCAGCAGATGCAGGACCACGAGACGCCCATCGACGTCCTGCCCCTCGTCATCCACGCCGTCGTCGAGCTAGGCGATGCCTCGGTGGTGCCGGCGCTCGAGTCCTACCTCACGCTCTACCACGCGGACACGGCCTTCGCGCAGAAGCCCCAGTCCCTCGCGGCGGCGGCCGAGGGCGTGTTCAAGCTGGCCGGGGCGGACGGCCGCCACGAGCTCCAAACCCTGATGGCGGACGCCACGACCCTGCACGGCGTCTCCCACGCGATCAACGCCCTGTTCGTGGCCGAGCAGCATCAGGCCGAGGTCCATGCCCGCGTTGAGGCGGAGGCGGCGGCCCGCGCCGCCGAGGCGGCCGCGAGCCGTGCCGCTGCGGCCCGACCCGTGCGGCTCAGCCAGACCGAGGTGAACCACGCGTTCGCCGAGCACCTCGACGATCTGCGCAAGTGCGTCGCGCAGGAGGTCACGCGCAATCCGCACCTCGCCCAGGTGCGCGTCGTGTTCATCCTCCAGTCGGATGGCTCGGGGCACGACTTCACGCTCGCGCCTAACACGGCCCCCTTCGTCGCGTGCATGCAGCCGAAGCTCGCGGGCATCCGGTTCCCCGCCTTTCAGGCGACACGACAGCGAGCTTCGTTCACGCTCGACCTGCACGGGGGCGAGCAGGCCGCGCACCCTTCCCACGAGCCAGCGGCGAACCAGTCCTGGTGGGCCCGTAACGAGCAGCACGCCGCGAGCTCCGCTATCGACATGGCCGCCAAGCCGTTCTGGGTCCAGCGCCCGGCGGCTGTGCGGCCCACGGAACAGTTGCCGACGACCGGGCCCGAGCTGCCGCCGGGCATGCAGGTGCGTCCAACACAACACAACCCGCAGCAACAGAACCCGCAGCAGCACAACCCGCAGCAGCACAACCCGCAGCAACAGAACCCGCAGCAACAGAACCCGCAGCAGCACAACCCGCAGCAACAGAACCCGCAGCAACAGAACCCGCAGCAACAGAACCCGCAGCAACAGAACCCGCAGCAGCACAACCCGCAGCAGCAGAACCCGCCGAACCAGTGGTGGGTGCCTCAAGGCGGGTGAAGAGATCCCGAAGGCCTGGGCGGCCACATGCCGCCTGGCCCCGCCTTCGCACGCGGGTCAGGGAACGTGCCGGCGACGCAGCTCCGCTTCGGCGCGCACCAGGGCGCTCAGCACATCGGTCGACGCACGGTGCACCCAGGGCGGCGCATCGCGGCCGAAGCGATCGGGATGCAGCTTTCCCGCGAGACGGCGCAACGCACGTCGGGCCTCGGCGGGGGGCGCGCCGGCAGGCAGGTCGAGGAAGGCGTCGAGCTCGGTGGCCTGCTGCATCTGGCGGTGCTTGCGCAAGAGGAGCGGATACGCCGCCGCGCCCTGCGGGGACGCCGTGACCGCGCGCAACAGAGTGAGCATGTAGAGACCGCGCATGGCGCGGGTCGATCCGCCTGCGGCCGACAGGAGCACGTCTGGCGTCTCGCCCCGGCGTAGCAAGGGCAGCATGGCGGCCTCGGCTGGCCAGAGGCAGGCGTTCGACAGGAGCGATTCACCGAGGGGCAGAAGGTGGAGGGGCACGGTGCCGAGCGCGCGACGGACGCGCGGCAGGGGGACGTCGGCGACCGCGTCTCGCATGGCCGCCAGCACCAGGTCCGCAGCCGGCACCGGCTCGGGCAGGAGCGGCACGCCGAGCTCGGCGTCCCCGGCGACGAATCGGTACTCGGGGTCTTGCCACCGAAAGACACGAAGGAGCCGCCGACGCAGCTGCACGCGCAGGGCGTGGGCGAGAGCGGCCTTCGTGCAAGCGCCCCCCTCGACGAGCCAGGGTCCGACGGGGCCCACCGGCGGCGCCACAGCCAGGGCACGTGCGTGGGCCGCCGCGTCGAGCGCGCCCGCCCCCTCGAGCACGTCGCCGAGGACGGTGTCGTCACCAGGCGTGACGACCATGGCCCGTGGGGTCCCCCCGAGCACCGCGAGGCGCGCGTGGCCCCCGTGCGACCGCACGTCGAGGACTCCCGTCGCCCGCCCGCGGTCGAGCACCAAGAGCGCGCGGCTGAGAGAGGTAGCGCCGGGGAGGCGGTCCATCCCTGTCGAATAACGGACAGCGCAACGCGTGCGCCACTTTTCGGCGCACCGAGACCGCGAGCCTCCGCCTACTTCGACGACGCGTAGCGCGGATCGCCCGGGCGCAACGCGAGGGCGTCGCGGATCTCGCCGTAGCGATTGGACAGGGACGCCGGTGCCACACCGTAACGCCGCGCCACCGACGCCTGCGTCACGCCATGCAAGCCGTGCACGAGGGCGATGGCGTACTCGACTGCCGCGGCAAACACCTCGGGCTTGACCACGCGGATGCGACGGCCGTCGCGGAAGTCAGTCCATAGGGCGCGGGCCCGCTCGAGCTGGCCCGGAGAGAACCCCGCCTCACGCATGCCGCGCTCGAGCACGCGCAGCACTTCGTGGCTCGGCCCTCTGGAGGGTGTCGTGCGCGGGGAGCGACGCGTCGGCGCACCGGTCGCCCCGCGGCGCACGTCCGAGCTGCCACCGCTCGCCCCGTGGGGACCTCCATCACGCGGCGCGCCCGCCTCGATCCACGCGAGCAGCGCGCGGTGGTCGCGGTTGCGGGGCGCCTCGTGCACGGCCTCTTCGGCGAGAGCCCGAGCCTCGTCGAGCTCGCCGAGGCGAGCCAGGCAGTGCGCGAGCGAGGCGGTAATCTCGTGCTCCTCGGGCTCCATCCGATGGGCCGCATGCAGGTGCGGAGCCGCCTGATCGGGCTGGCCCAGCGCGACGTCGAGAAGGTGACCGAGGTTGTGGTGGTACCAGGGGTTGCGCGGCGCGATCTGCAGCGCGCGCCGGTAGGCCGCGACGGCGGATTGAAAGTTGCCGAGCAAGGCCTGACACAGCCCCATCAGTGCATGCACCACATCGTCGTCGGGCTGCTCGCGCGCGACGCAACGCAGATGAAGCGCGGCGCGCCACGGATGATCTTCGAGCAAGATCTCGGCGAGGTGACGGTGGGCGAACGTTGCCGCCTCACTGCCCTCTTCCGCGATGGCCGCGATGCGTTCGAGCAAGGGCTCGACTTCCGTCCGGCTGCGTGCACGGCGGATCGCGCTCTCGGCCCGCTGCCTGAGCCGGTCGAGCTCCGTCTCGTCTTCGCACCCGCCCTTCATGCTCAACTCGTATAGCTTGCAGGGTGGTCAGTGGCAAGAGTGGCCATGACCCCTGAAGGCTCACCCACCCTTGCGCAAGACGGCCACCAGGAAGCCGCCCAGCCAGCGCAGGGCCGAACGCGACGACGCGCGCTCTGCGACGGCGAGGGCGCGCCCGACCCCCGGTACTCGATGCACGAAGGCCGCGGGCGTGACGACGCGCACTCCGCGGAACTCCACGACCTCGGCCTGCGGCGGCAAGAGGCGCAGGATGCGCGAAGGCGTGTCCCACCGCGTGTAGACGTCGGCCTCGGTGCGCCCCTCGCTGATCGCCCGTGGGCCCGCGGCGCGCTTCGCGAGGTAACGCAGGCTCAAGGGGTTGTAGAACTCCAGCACCATGTGTCCGCCCGGCCGCGTGACGCGCGTGATCTCGTCGAGGGCGCGCGCGATGTCGGGCACGTGGGCCAGCACCTTGAAGCTGCACACGAGGTCGAACTGGTCGTCGGCGAAGGGGATGTGTGTGACGCTGCCGAGCGCCACCTCGAGGCCCCGTGCTCGCGCCTTTCGCACCATGCCGGGAGACAGGTCGAACCCGACGGCGGAGTGGGCGACCGACGCGACGCGATCGAGGATGAGGCCCGTGCCGCACCCGGCTTCGAGCACCCGTGCGCCGCGCGCGAGCGGAGAGACGATCTCCATCTCGAGGTCGTCGATGAGCGCGTGGTAGCCGCGGCTGCGCTCGCGCTCGTACCAGCCGCTGAAGTCGTCGTAGTAGGCGCGTGTGTCGAGGTCGGGCATGGCTTCCCAAGTGCGGCAGACATGCGACGAATCGGCGGCGCCGGCAAGCCGCACGTGTCGCTCTCAGCCGAGCTCGTCGTAGAGCGCCTCGTAGGCCGCAGCAACCGTTGCGCGGTCGAATGCGCCCAGCACGGTCCGCCGCGCACGGGCTCCGATCTCCGCACGGGCTTCGGCGTCGCCCAAAAGAATCGCTCACGGCCGCGGCGACCGCGTCCCGCAACGGCTCGACCGCCCGCGCGCCGCCCCGCTCCGCGAGCTCCGCGGCGGGCGTGCCCGTGGCCACCACCACGCTGCGCTCCATGGACATGGCCTCGAGCAGCACCAGCGGGTAGTCCATCTTCGCGTAGAGCGTCTCCGAAGGCAGCGCCACCACGTCCGCCGCCCCGAGCAGGGCGTGGATGTGTGGCGTCTCGCCGATCCACGTCGTGCGTTCGGCGATGCCCAGGGCCTCGGCCCGTCGCCGGAGCTCCGCCTCGACCTCGTGGGCGGCCGCCGTCTTCGCCCGACACGCCATCGCCACGTGCACCTCGGAGAGCGACGCGTCGCTCGCGGCCTCGAGGACGATGCGCGCCCCGGCCCCGAACTCCAGGTCCCCGGGATAGACGAGCAGCGGCGCGTCCACCGGCAGACCGAGGGAGCGACGCGCCGCACGCCGGACCTCGGCTTCCGGCGGATCGAGCGGTGCGATGGCGGGCGGGATGCGCCGCAAGGCCTCAGCCGGCACGCCCGCGGCGAGCAGTCGTTCCTCGGTGTGACGCGACAGCACCACGGTCCGATCGGCGAACAGGAGACGCGTCACGTCGACGCCGTCACGCGGCGCGCTGCACACCGTCTGCACGGTCGGTACCGAGCGCAGGGACGAGGCCATGCGGCCCGCCCTGGAGCTCTTGGGGTTCGGCGCGAAGAAGAAGTGCCACAGGTCGGCGCGGCGCCCGAGCAGCAAGCGGCGGATCACACGGAGCTGGTCGGTGAGGGCCGGCGCGAAGCCGCCCCCCTTCGCGGCCGGATAGAGGGGCTCGACGCGGGCGTGGGGGCCCAGGGCGACGTCCGTGGCGCTCCCTCGCCGGCCGAGCACGACGGGCCGGTAGCGCGACAGGCCGAGCGAGAGGTCCCGCACCAGGTTCTTGCTGCTGTCGTTCCACGGGGGAGCGACGGGCTTGCTCACGAAGAGGACGTCGGGCACCGGACCGCTCATACGGGCCCCGCGCCCGTGCCGCAAGTTGACCGCCCGAAAGGGGCGGCCCATGCTGGTTCGCGCGAAGGCGAGCCGACCATGCGCAGCGACGAAGACGACGACCTCGGGGCCGAGGGGCGCCCCTCGGAGCAGCCGCCGGACTCCGAGCCGCCGCCACGCGGGTCGGAGCCGCCGCGGCCATCCGAGCCGCCCCCTGACGACGACGGGCCCCAGGCGCGACGGCACCGCCTCGAGCGGATGCTGCGCGAGACGGTGCGGCACGCCATCGAGCGGGGCGTGGTCGCCGGCATCGACACGATCAGCAAGACCGACAAGGCCATCCGTGGCGTCGTGGACGATGTCCGCCTCCCGCGCGAGGTGGTCGGCTTCCTGTTCTCCCAGATCGACGAGACCAAGAACTCCCTCGTCCGCGTGGTCGCACGCGAGGTGCGCGACTTCCTCGAGGCGACCGACCTGGCGGCCGAGCTCCAGCGCGCCCTGACGAGCCTCTCCTTCGAGATCCGCACCGAGGTGCGCTTCATCCCGAACGAGGCCGGCACCGGCGTCAAGCCGAGCGTCCGATCCCGCGCGGTGCCGAGGCGGCGCAAGCGCGCCAAGGACGAGGAAGAGGCATCGGATCCCATGGACCACGACGGTGGCTCGGGCCCGCCCCACGAGGGCGACGCCCCCGAGAGCTGAGTCACCGCGACGGCGGCGTGTCGAAGCGCCAGCGGTGCCCCGCACCCCCCGTCAGTGGTTGCCGCCGGAGGGCGCACCGTGGTGGATGTGGACCCCGGTGCCCCAGCCGGGCTGCGCGAGCTGGGACGGCCCGGGGCTCGCACCATGGTCGAGGGGCTGGCCCGGATGAACCCCCGGCGGCAGACGGGGCGGCAGCTCGTGGGCGTTGGCCGCGCCGCCATGCACACGGCGGATGATCACCTTCGTGATGCGGACCGGCGTCAGGGGACGGTTGTCCGGCGCACCCGACTGGGGGACGCGGGCGATGCGCGCGACCAGGTCGTTGGGCCTGCACTCACCGAAGATCGTGTACGTGTGCATCTGGTCGAGCTGGGGCGCAGGACCGTCGGTGATGAAGAACTGGGCGCCGTTGGTGTTCGGGCCGCGGTTGGCCATGCACAGCTGGCCCGCCTTGTCGTGCAGGAGATCGGGGCGCAGCTCGTCCGGGATCGTGTACCCGACGGCGCCGCTGCCGTCGCCGAGGTAATCGCCGCCCTGGATCATGTAGCCCGGGATCACGCGGTGGAAGATCGTCCCGTCGTAGGCGGGCTGCTGGACCCACTCCCCGGCGCGCTCGTCCCACCACTGGCGCATCCCGCGCGCGAGGCCGATGAAATTGGCGACGGTGTTCGGCGTCTTGTCGGCGTAGAGGTCGCACTCGAAGGTGCCGAGGTCGGTGCGGATCTCGGCGACGAGCGTCCCGTCGTTGCCCAGGCCCTTGACGGCCTGCTGCAGCGTGAAGTGGCCGCCGCGCGGATCGGGCGTGTTGGGCTCCTCGACGAGGTGGCGATCGGCGTGGCCCGCCTGCGCGCCGTGCCTGCCTGGACCGTTCGGGTGGGCGAAGACGACGGGGAGCCCGTCCTGGGTCACCGCCTGGTCCGGCTTGCCGTTGAGCAGCGTCGTGGGCGTGTGGGGGTCCACGGAGGTGGCTGCGGCCCCGTGGCTCTTGCCCTTGTCGTGGTGCTTGTCCGAGCCGTGCGAATGACAGGCGCCCGCCATGGACGCGAGGGTGACGATTGAAAGCACGAAGGGGACGTGGCGCGGCCCGCGAATGGTCATCATCGGTCTTCCTCGGTCGGCGCGCCCGCCGAGCCCTGCTCGGGCTCGATGATGCGCGGAACGTTGTGCATCTGGACCGGCGTTCCCACGCCGATGCCGTGATGGGCGGCGAACCCCCCGTTGACCTCGAGCACGTACTGGGACGGAGCATCGACCTCCCGCGAGACCGTCGTGAGCGGTGCCGCGTTCGCCACGACGCCCACGACGTGGCGATCGGCGCCGATGAAGATCATGTCGAGGGGGATGTAGGTGTTCTTCATCCAGAAGGTCTGCTGCTCGGGGGCTCCGTACACGAAGAGCATGCCCGCATCCGGGTCCAGATGCCTGCGGAACATCAGGCCCCGCTCCTGCTGCGCATCGGTGACGGCGATCTCGACGCGCACCCTGGAGGGGGCGCGGCCGTCAGGCACGAGCACGACGGTCGCGGTGGGAGTCCCACCCTGGGGTGCGTTGCCCGCGTCGCCTGCAGCGGTCGCACGAGCCACACCGGCCTGGCTCGAACGCGGGCGCCCGTCGGGCGAAGGACCCCTATCCCGCGCAGGCGTCCGGGCGTCCTCGTCGGACGTCCTCGCGGCGACCCCCGTCGATGCGCCTGCACGTTCGGGCTCCGGCAATTGCTCGGAGGGAGGATTGTAGCCAGGAGGGGGCTCCGCAGCGGTCGCACCGCCGCAGCCCAACAGGACCACGGCCAACACACCGAGCCCCACGACCACGGGCTTCATGGATCCGAACGCTCCCATCGGCTGCCACGCGGGCACGCCCGCGACCAGCGAAACGCCCTACCACAGCAATTGTTCCGGTCAAACGGCGCCGACCCGCACGGGGACACCCACGTGGCGTGCGGCGTGGGCTCCTCTACAATGGCCAGGCGCATGTCCGACGTGGGCAAAGTCTACCTCCTGGGCGCGGGACCGGGCGACCCGGAGCTCGTGACCGTGCGAGCGCTCCGCCGCCTCGCAGAGGCCAATCTGGTCCTCTACGACGCCCTGGTGCATCCCGACCTGCTCACGCGCGTGAAGCCGGGCGCCGAGGTCGCCTTCGTGGGCAAGCGCGCCGGACGAGCGAGCGAGCGCCAGGGTGCCATCAACGCCCGCCTGCTCGAGGCGGCCCGGGCCGGGAAGGTCGTGGCCCGCCTCAAGGGCGGTGACCCCTACCTCTTCGGCCGGGGCTCGGAGGAGGCAGAGGTGCTCGCCGCAGCCGGCATCCCCTTCGAGGTCGTCCCTGGCGTCCCTTCCCCCGTCGCGGCGACCGCCTACGCCGGCATCTCCCTCACGCACCGCAGTCTCTCCTCGAGTGTTGCTTACATCACAGCTACCGAGTCGTCCGCCAAGGACCGCACGAGCCACGACTGGGCCAGGCTCGCGACCGGTCCCGAGACGCTCGTGATCTTCATGGGGCTGCGCAAGCTCGCCGGCCTGATGGCGCTCCTCATCGAGCACGGACGCCCAGCGGGCACCCCGGCCGCCGTCGTGCAGAACGCGTCGCTCCCGACCCAGCGCGTGGTGGTCGGCACGGTCGGCGACATCGCCGACCGCGTCGCCGAAGCCGGGCTCGGCACTCCGGCGATCACCATCGTCGGCGAGGTGGTGGCGCTGCGCGCGTCGCTTCGCTGGTTCGACCGGGCGCCCCTCTTCGGCAAGCGCGTCCTCGTGACGCGGCCCGTTGGACAAGCCAACGATCTGGCGGCGCGTTTGCGCGACGAAGGCGCGGTGCCTGTCGTGGCACCGACGATCCGAATCGTCCCGCCCGAGGACCCGGCTCCCCTCGCCGAGGCCGCGGCCGCCGTACACACCTACGACTGGATCGTGTTCACCAGCGCCAATGGGGTCGACGCCTTCTTCGCCGCCCTCGACCATCTCGGTCGTGACGCGCGCGCCCTGCCCGCCCGGGTCTGCGCCATCGGTCCCAAGACCGCCCACGCGCTCGAGGCGCGTGGCATCCGCGCCGACACCATCCCGGACGAGTACCGGGGCGAGGCGGTCGTCGATGCGATCCTCGACGAGGCGAGGACGCTGAAGGGGGCGCGCATCCTGCTCCCACGAGCGGCGATCGCCCGCGACGTGGTGCCCGAGCGGTTGCGCGCGGCGGGTGCCCGGGTCGACGTGGTGCCCGCCTACCGATCCGTCCGGCCCGGCCCCGAGGAGTCGGCACGCATCGGTGCCCTCTTCGACGAGGACGCGGTGGACGTGGTCACCTTCACCTCCTCGTCGACGGTGAAGAACCTGGTCGAGGTCCTGGGTGACGAGGCCCCCGCTCGGCTCGCGGCCCGGACCGTCGCCTCCATCGGGCCCATCACGAGCGAGACCGCCGCCGAGCTCGGAATTCGGGTCGACGTGACGGCTTCCGAGTACACGATCGAAGGGCTCGTCCGAGCCCTGTCCGATCACTTCCGAAGGTGATAGCGATGCCCTTTCCCGAAGAGAGACCCCGACGCCTCCGCCGTACCGCGAGCCTGCGCGCGATGGTGCGCGAGACCCACCTGCATCCCCAGGACTTCGTCTGGCCCCTCTTCGCCGTCCCCGGCCGTGGCGTGAAGCACCCGGTGGCCACCATGCCCGGCGTGTTTCAGCTCTCGGTCGACGGCATCGTGGAGGCGAGCCGCGAGGCGTTTGACGTGGGGGTACGCTCGGTGATCCTCTTCGGCGTACCCGAGCACAAGGACGCCGAAGGATTCCTCCGGATGGGACCCGGAGGGACCGGTCGCGAGGAGCGTCGGCGCGATCAAGGAGGCCGTGCCGGAGATGGTCGTCATGACCGACGTGTGCATGTGCGAGTACACCGACCACGGCCACTGCGGGAGGCTGACCACGCGGCGTGACGGTGCCCCCGACGTGGACAACGACCCGAGCCTCGAGCTGCTCGCACGCGAGGCCCTGTGCCATGCGCGAGCCGGCGCGGACATCGTCGCACCGAGCGACATGATGGACGGGCGCATCGGGGCCATCCGCCGCGCCCTCGACGACGAGGGCTTCGACGACGTCGCCGTCCTCAGCTACGCGGCCAAGTACGCGAGCGCCTTCTACGGCCCCTTCCGGGACGCGGCCGATAGCGCCCCGCGCGAGGGACCCAGCAATCGGAGCACCTACCAGATGGACCCGGCCAATCGTCGCGAAGCCCTCCGCGAGGTGCGGCTCGACCTCGAGGAAGGGGCTGACATGGTGATGGTCAAGCCCGCCCTGCCCTACCTGGACGTGCTGCGGGAGGTGCGCGACATGGTCGACGTGCCCGTCGCCGCCTACAACGTCAGCGGCGAGTACGCGATGATCAAGGCGGCCGCCCAGGCGGGCATGCTGGACGAGACGCGTGCGGTGCTCGAGGCCCTGACCTCGATCAAGCGGGCCGGCGCGGACCTCATCCTGACCTACCACGCGGTCGACGCGGCGCGGGCCCTCGCGACGTCCGGCGGGCCGCCATGAGGCTCACGCTCCCTCGCATGGCGTGGACCCTCGCGCTCCTCTTCGCCCTCCCCGTCCTGGCCGGCTGCCAGGCCCACGCCGACGACCGGCGCGTGCTGACCGCTGCCGATCTACCCTGCGCCGACAGCGATCCGACCACCGGCCTGTGGGAGAGCGCCCCGTGGCACCCCGGCTCCCGTCCCGAGTGCACCTGGGTCCGCTACGAAGGGCGGCTGACGCTGCAGGTGCAGCACCCCCTCGGCCGCGTGCCCAAGGAAATCCTGGTGTACCTCTCCTTCGCGCCCGATGGGACGGGTGGCGCCCTGACGGCGGGCGACACCGCCCACGTGGGCGACGTGACCGACACCTCGGTGACGATCTCCGAACGAGACCGACGGGAGCTACTACGTGCGGCTCGTCCTGCAATGACCGACGCGGTGCGGCTCGGTCTCTCCGTGGACGCCGAGCGCGCCACGGGGATGCTGCGTCTCGCCGCGGGCATCGCCGTCGGCATCGGGGCCGTCTGGCTCGCCGCCCTCCGACCGGACGCGGTCGGGTGGATCGTGGTGGTCGTGGCCTGCCTCGCGTCCCTCGGGTGGGTTCTGGCTTATCAGCGCAGCCGCCGGCGCATCGCCGAGGCGTCGCGCTGGTACCTGGCGCTCGACGCGCTCGGGCTCGAGATCGCCAAAGGTGGCAATCCCTTGACGATCGCCTGGACGGATGTGACCCAGATGCGGGTCGACGAGAATCGCCTGAACATCGTCCTGGAGCGCCGTGACGGGCCGCGCGTGGTGATCGAGCCCATGTGGGCCGACCTCGGCGTCTACGATCTGCTGGAAACGCTCGCGTCCCGTCGTCCTGCCCTCCCGGTGGGTCGTCCTCGGGACCATGATTAGACTATCGTGGTGGGTCATGGCGGAAAGGTTCGAGACGGACTCCGGGGTCGTCACCGAGACCCGGACCGACAAGCAGGTCAAGAAGCCACACCTCTACAAGGTGCTCATGCACAACGACGACTACACCACGCGCGAGTTCGTGGTGGACGTCCTGTGCACGGTCTTCCACAAGAGCGAGCCCGACGCGATCCGCGTGATGCTCCACGTCCATCACACCGGGGTCGGCGTCGCTGGCCTCTATACGAGGGAGGTCGCCGAGACCAAGATCAAGACGGTGGAACAGTTGGCGCGACAAGAGGAGTTTCCCCTCCGTCTGACGATGGAGCCCGAGGAGGGCGACGAGGACTGACGGCGGGCGTGGACCGGGAGTGACGAGTTGGCTGGGCCGATCATCGCAAAGGAACTGCAGCACACCCTGCGCAAGGCGTTCGACGAGGCGGGGCGGCGGCGCCACGAGTACGTGACGCTAGAGCACCTCCTGCTCGCCCTGCTCGACGACCCCAAGGCCGCAAAGGCCATGGACGCCTGCGGGGGCGATCGGCGCCGGCTGCGCAAGGCGCTCTACCAGTTCCTCGACGAGACCGTCACGCGTCTGCCCGAGGACACCGACCTCGAGCCGCAGCAGACCCTCGCTGTCGAGCGGGTGCTGCAGCGCGCGGCGATCCACGCCATCTCCTCGGAGATGCCCCAGATTGACGGCGCGAACGTGCTGGTGCAGCTCTTCAAGGAGGAGGAGTCCTACGCGGTCTACCTCCTGTCGAAGGAGGGCCTGAACGCCCTCGCCCTCAAGCAGTACATCGCCCACGGCATCGGCCTCGACGCCGAGGGCCACGGGCAACCGGGCGAACAGGTCGGCGACGAGGACGAGGAAGGCCCCCGACGCAATCCCCTCGAGGCGTACACGACCGAGCTGGTGGCCGAGGCGGAGGCCGGACGCATCGACCCGCTCATCGGCCGCGACCTCGAGATTGAGCGAACCATCCAGATCCTGTGCCGGCGCCGCAAGAACAACCCAGTCTTCGTGGGCGAGCCGGGCGTAGGCAAGACGGCCATCGCCGAGGGGCTCGCGCGGCGCATCCACGAGGGGCAGGTCCCCGAGGTGCTGAAGGACGCGCGCATCTACGCACTCGACATGGGTGCGCTCCTCGCCGGGACCAAGTTCCGCGGGCAGTTCGAGGAGCGGCTCAAGGGCGTGATGAAGCGCCTGTCGGAGATGGACGACGCCATCCTCTTCATCGACGAGCTGCACACCATCGTGGGCGCCGGCGCCACCAGTGGCGGCTCCATGGACGCCTCCAACATCCTCAAGCCCGCCCTCGCTTCGGGCCGCATGCGCTGCATCGGCTCGACCACCTACCAGGAGTACAAGCACCTCGAGCGCGACCGGGCCCTCGCGCGACGCTTCCAGAAGATCGAGGTGGGCGAACCGAGCGTCGCCGAGACCGTGGAGATCCTCCGCGGGCTGCAGAAGCACTACGAGGAGCACCACGACGTGCGCTACGACGCCGGCGCCGTCGAGGCGGCCGCCAAGCTCGCCGCGAAGCACATCGTGGATTGCTTCCTGCCCGACAAGGCCATCGACGTCATCGACGAGGCGGGCTCCCTCGACCGAATGCGTGCTGCCCACGAGCGCACCCACCGCATCACCGTAGCGGACGTGGAGCGGGTCGTGAGCAAGATGGCGCGGGTGCCCGTCGAGTCCGTGACGGCGTCGGACCGCGATCGGCTGCGCGACCTCGAGCCCGAGCTACGGAAGGTGATCTTCGGTCAGGACGAAGCCATCGAGCAGGTTGCGAGCAACATCACCCTGGCCCGTGCCGGCCTGCGCGCCACGGACAAGCCCATCGGTTCGTTCCTGTTCACCGGTCCCACGGGCGTCGGCAAGACCGAGCTGGCGCGCCAGCTCGCACGGGTGATGGGTGTCGAGCTCGTGCGCTTCGACATGAGCGAGTACGCGGAGCGGCACTCGATCTCGCGCCTCATCGGTGCGCCGCCCGGCTACGTCGGCTTCGACCAGGGCGGGCTGCTCACCGACGCGGTCCGCAAGCACCCCTACTCGGTCGTCATCCTCGACGAGATCGAAAAGGCCCACCCGGAGCTGTTCAACATCCTGCTCCAGGTGATGGACCACGCGAAGCTCACCGACAACAACGGCCGCGAGGCGGACTTCCGCAACGTGGTGCTCATCCTGACGACCAACGCCGGGGCCTTCGAGGCGGCGGCGAAGGTGGTCGGCTTCAGCAGTGAGGGCGGCGGCGCCCGATCGCTCGCCGAGAGCCGCGCCCAGGCGGCCATCGAGCGCACCTTCACGCCCGAGTTCCGCAACCGCCTCGACGCCATCGTCGTCTTCCGCGCCCTGTCGGCGGAGGTGATCCGGCAGGTCGTGGACAAGGAGGTCGCCCTGCTCGCCGAGCAACTCGCCGACAAGCGTGTGCACCTCGACCTCGGTGACGACGCGCGCGCGTGGCTGGCCGAGCACGGCTACGACGCCCACTTCGGCGCGCGGCCCATGGCGCGCCTCGTCGAGCGCTCGATCAAGCGACCCCTTGCCAAGGCCCTCGTCTTCGGCGAGCTCCTCGAAGGGGGCACGGCTCACGTCACGGTCTCTGACAATGCCCTCGCCCTCGCCTACGACCCACCGAGGCATAGGTGATTCCTTTGGCGCGCCGCGTGTTCATCTTGGATCCGAGGGCGAGCGCGCCGGCAAGACCGACCCGAGGAACACCTCGGTATTTCGCAGGGTCAGCTCGAGGATGCAGGCCGGCCTCGGACCCAACGTGGACAGGAATGCCCGAGGAGTGAGCGCGCACCCGTGCCGGTGTACCTGCTGAACGACGAGCTGCTCTTTCCACCGCCCGAGGGCGCGTCGGAGGAAGGGGTGGTCGCCGTCGGCGGAGACGTGTCGCCCGAGCGCCTCGTGCTCGCCTACGGGCAGGGCATCTTCCCCTGGCCCGTCGAGGGCCTGCCCCTGCTTTGGTTCTCGCCCGACCCCCGCTTCGTCCTCGAGCCCCACGAGGCCCATGTGCCCCGCTCCCTGCGCAAGCGCATCCGCCGGGCGGGCTACGAGGTGCGCGCCGACACGGCCTTCGATGAGGTGATCGCTGCCTGCGCCACCGCGCCTCGCCCCGGCCAGGACGGCACCTGGATCACCGACGAGCTACGCCAGGGCTTCGAGCGCCTGCACCGCCTCGGCTACGCCCACAGCATCGAGGCCTTCGCGGACGGACGTCTGGTCGGCGGCATCTACGGCGTCTCGCTCGGCCAGGCCTTCTTCGGCGAGTCGATGTTCGCCCATACGCCCGACGCCTCGAAGGTGGCCTTCGTCACGCTGCTCGGCCAGCTGATGGAGTGGCGCTTCGACTTCGTGGACTGCCAGGTCCACACGACGCACCTCGAGCGCTTCGGCGCCCGGCACTGGCCGCGGCGCCGTTTCCTCGATGCGCTGCACCACGCCCTCGCCAAGCCCACGCGGCGCGGCACGTGGAAGCTCGATGTCACGCCCGACGAGGCGCTCGACCGACTGCTCGCGGTAAGCCCCCATGCTCCTCCGCCATCGCCCTGACCGGGCCCGCGCTCAGCGCGCGTGGGCGAGCCAGCTCTGCACGGGCGCTCGCTGTGCGTCGACCAGGGCGGCGCACAGCCGGATCGATTCCACGGCCTCGGCCAGGTTGCGCGGCCCGCCGGGCAGGGCGTGGACCCGCGACGCGAAGAACGACTGGACATCGGCGGCATGCTGCGCGTCGCAGTAGGCGCCGAGGGCCGCTGGCGCGTAGCCCGCAGACTCGGGCGGCATGCGTCCGGCAAGCGCGTCGAAGTGCGCCTTGATGAAGGCCCAGGTCGCGTCGCGCGTCGCTGGATCGTGGAGCTGGGGATAGAGCGGCAGGAAGATCTCGTTGACCCGCAGCTGGGGATCGAGGGCCAGGCCGCGCGCGCGGGCCGCGAGGGCCGGGTCGCGCGTGGAGCCGAGCGCGAGAAGGATCCGCCGGCGCACGAGACCGTCCTCCGCCGAGTGGAACCGGTCGAGCACCGCATCGAAGAAGGCCGCGTCCCCGTCCTGCACGGCGACCTTCAACGCGATGCCGACCGTGTCCGGCGGAGCGGCGTCCGGATGGAGACCGCCCGCGTGCGGGTAGCCGACATAGGCGCGCCCGCGCCGCGCCGCCTCGCGCCGCACCTTCGCGTCCTCCGCTTCGAGGGCGAGGAACCCGAGCACCTGGGTCCGCAGCATGCGGGTGCCGTCGCTCTCGCCGGGATGGGCCTTCCAGCCGAGGCGCCGATAGAGCGGCTGGTAGAGCTTCGCCGCCCACCGCCGGAATGCGGCCCGGTGCGCGTCGTCCACGACGTGGTCTCCCACATCGGAGAGCAACTCCATGGGCGCCGAGGCCACGGCGGGGCTCGGGTCGGCAACCAGGGTCGCGAGGGGCCCGAGGGCCTCGCCTCCGTGGGCGCGCCCCGACCGGAAGGCCGCCGCGAGGCTGTCGGCCAGGGCCACCCGCTCGCGCACATCGAGGGCGCTCGCGTGCTGGCGTAGCGCATCGGTCTGGGCCGCCGGCAGGTGGAAGCGGTAGTAGCCCACCCCGTGGGCGTTCGGCATCACCCAGTCCGGACAGTGGTCGCCCTCGAGGGCGATGCTCCCCTGGGCGGCGGTGATCAGGCGGCAGCTCGTCTTGTCGTGCCCATCGAGCTGGTAGTGCACGCACACCGGCACCTGCCACGTCGCGTGCGTGTCGATGGACGAGCCGATGGGTGCGAACCGGGACTGCTGCACCGTGAGCGTGGGGCTGCCCTGGCCACACTCGAGGGACGCCTCGAGCATGGGCACGCCCGGCTGGTCGAGGAAGGTGTGGAAGGGCGTGGTCACGTCGTGCCCCCACGCGTTGGACAGGGCGTGGAGCAGATCGTCCGCCGTCGCCGTTCCGAAGCGGTGGGCGGCGATGTAATCACGAAGCCCTCGCTGGAACGTGTCGGCGCCCAGGTAGTTCTCGAACATGGCGATCACCCCGGCGCCCTTGCCGTAGGTGATGTCGTCGAAGGCGTTGTGGATGTCGTCGCGGCTCTCGATGGGCTGGCGGATGGAACGGGCGCTCGCGAGGCTGTCGGCCTCCATCGCCGAGAGCACCCACTGCTGCAGCGCGAGCATGGGTTGGTAATCGGGCTTCCATTTCTCCACGATGCGGTTCTCGAGGAAGCTAGCGAAGGCCTCGTTGAGCCACAGGTCGTCCCACCAGTGCATCGTGACCAGATCGCCCGTCCACTGGTGGGACAGCTCGTGGGCCACGTCGAAGGCGAAGCCGCGCTCCTGCGACAGGGGCGCGTGCTCCGGATCGAGCAGGAGCAGGGTGTCGCGGAACGTGACGGCGCCCGCGTTCTCCATGGCGCCCGCTTCGAAGTCGGGCACGGCCAGGATGTCGAGCTTGTCCCAGGGATAGGGCGTACCGAAGTAGCTCTCGAGGGCGGCCAGGATCCCGGGGGTGTTGTCGAGGGCGTAGCCGAGCTCACCGCCGCGCCCGTGGACCGCGATGGCGCGGAAAGGCAGCGGCGCGTGGCGCACGTCGTTCGGCGGCATGGGCCCGTGGGTCTCGACGTCGAAGGGGCCGACGGCCCAGGCGACCAGATAGGTCGGCAGCGGCTCGGTCGTCGCGTAGCGGATGCGCTTCATCCCGGAGTCGACGGGCGTCGTCTCGACCGCGTGCGTGTTCGCGATGGCAACCTGGTCGGCCGGCACCGTCAGGGTGACGTCGTAGGGCGTCTTGAAGCGCGGCTCGTCGAAGCCCGGAAAGGCCAGACGCGCGGCGAGGGGCTCGAACTGCGTGAACGCGTAGTCGTGGTCGCCGGCGTGGACCTTGTAGAGGCCCTCGAGCTGGGTGTCGAAGGGGGCCGTGTAGCGGACGCGGAGTGTGGCCTCCCCCGGCCCGACGGCACGCGGGAGCCGGAGGGTGACCAGGCCGCCCGTCCCCTCCGGGTGCCACTGGGCCGTCAGGGGCTGCCCGTCCTCGGGCGCGACCACCGCCTGATCCACCTGGAGGTTCTGCCCGTGCATCCAGATCACGCGGCGGGGGACCGTGAGATGCACGCGGATGACCGCGATGCCCGTGAAGGCGGGCTTCGTGGGATCGATGACGAGGCTGAGCGTGTAGTGCTCGGGCGTCACGTCATCGGGGAGCATGCCGGCGTGGGGGCGGGGGGCCGGCGCGGCGGCCTGGGCGGGAGCGGGCGCCGCGGTCGGAGGCGGCGCCACCGGCTGGGGCGGCGCTGCGGGAACGGTGCTTCCACCGCAGGCGAAGACGAACAGAGCGAGGAGGAGGCCCAGGATCCGGGTGCGCATGACCCCGGCTCATAGCACACGGCAGGGGGATGGGCGCCAGGGTCCCCTCGCGGGGAGGAGCCCCGCTTCGGCGCGCCTCAGATCAGGATGGTGCCGCCTACCGGGGGCACGATGATGTACACGTTGCGCGAGTCCAGGTCGGCGACGCCGTTGCCCACGACGATGATCTTGGCCTTGAAAATCTCCGCGGTCGCCGCGGGCATGCGCACGTCGTTGTAGAAGTCGACGACGAACTCGACCTGCGTCCCGGGGATGACGCCGTAGAAGGTGGTCGCGTCCTTGTGGTCGTAGCCCATGCCCGCGTGGCCCATGGAGTCGTAGCCCTCGACCGGCGTGATGGACTTGATGAACTGGGTCGCGTCGAAGTCGTCCGGGTTGCCCGCGACGTTCTCGGTCCGGGTGTTGACGTCCTGGGGCGTCCCGCCGACGAGCTGGGCGATGGCGTCGACGACCTGCGACGTGATCATGCTGCCGTCGGTGCCGAGCTCGAAGCAGAGCGGCGAGCCGTCGGCCTTCACCGCGCCCGTGTCCTTCGCCAGGTTGCACATCTGGGCGGTGGCCGGATAGCCCGGGCTCGACGGGATGGAGTCGGTCGACAGGGCGATGACGCGCGCACCGATGGACTGGAGCGCCGAAAGGGCCTGGGCGTAGGTGTGGGCCGGAATCCCCGAGTAGGTGCAGCTCCCTTCGATTGTGTCGAGGGGCCAGCCAGCCGGCAGCGGCTCGTGGAAGGGCGCGTCGCTCACGTAGATGATGATCGGCAGGGCGCCCGGCCGGAAGCAGGGGTAGCCCTTGCTCGGACCGGGCGCGTCCGGAATCGACGGACAGGTCTTGGCTGGGATCGATCCACTGCCCCAGTTGATCCCCTCGCCGGTCGCCGTCTGGTAGAGCGCCTCGACGCCTCCTTCGCACCCGTTGCCACCGCTGTGGCGCGGATAGTTGCGCACGGCGTCGATGATGTCCTTGGTGCCGTTCGCTCCCGAGGCTGTGAACTGCCCGACATCGCTGAACGGCCCTCCGGACGTCCAGGCGCCCGTGTCCTGATCGAAGGGCACGATGTCGATGAGGTGATAGTACGGCAGGTCGGTGCCGCTCCCATGGGGGCTCACCGGGAAGTCGTCGAAGCCGCCCGCGCCGAATTCGACGTTCGGGATGAGGGCCTGCACGCCGGAATGATCACGCTCTCCATGCCCGACTGCACGTTGCCGACCTCGGTGTACATCGAGCCGGTCGTGTCCATCAGGAAGAAGACGTCGGCCACCGAGATGGTCGTGCCGAAGCGCAGGTTGCGCATCTCGTGGTTGCCGCCGTAGGGCAGCACGACGAAGAAGTCGCCCGGGGGAATCGTGCTGGTCGGAATCGGTCGGGTCGGTCCCCGAGCCGGCCACCTCGCCGAGGTCGCTCACCCCGTCCCCGTCCGTGTCCGTCTTCGTCGGGTCGGTGTGGTAGACGTTGACCTCGTCCGAGTCGCTCAGCCCGTCGTTGTCGCTGTCGGTGTCGAGGAAGTCCGGAATCCCGTCGCCGTCCGTGTCGGCCGGCGCGCACGGATCCGTCGACCGCGCCTCGACCGAGTCCGGGATTCCGTCCCCGTCCGAGTCGTCATCGAGGTAGTTGGGTATGCCGTCCCCGTCGGCGTCCCCCATCCCCTCGACCTGATCGGCGATCCCGTCGTGATCGGTGTCCACACCCGTGCAGCCGGCGGTCGATCCGTCCCCCGCCCACCGTGCCGCCGTCGCGTCCCCCACGCGAAAGCGGGCTGGGGGCGCACCCGAGCCCCACCACGCAAGCGAGCGAGAGTCCAATCGTCCATGCACGGTTCACAGCACCCTCCGGAGGTCGAGGACCCACTCACCCATCGTGCAAGTTCAGCACCATTCAAACGGAATCACAAGAGCCGGACAATGAAGGTACCGGCGCCGTGCTCTGATCCCATTCTGGGGGCCCGAGCAACGGGTCTCAAGACCCCACCGAAGCATCCAATGCTACACCGCACGAGAAGGCCATCTGGCTCAAAGCAGGATTGTCCCGCCATCGGGCGGCACCGTCCTGATGGCGTCCTCGTGGTCGTAGCCACGGCCCCCGTGCCCATCGAGTCGTCGCCCTCGACGGGCGAATCGACTTGATGAACTGAGTCACGTCGAAACTATCTGGTTTGCCCACGACGTTCTGAGCCCGCGCGTTCACGTTGAGGGGCGTGTCGCCTACCCGCTCCGGAGAGGGCACGATGTGGTCGGCGTCTACGGTCGACCGGAGCGACGGCGACGCCACAGGTCGAGTGTCAGGGTCGCCGGGAAGCCGAGCACGCGACTGACGACCAGACCGCCGAGCCCACAGCCGACGGCCAGGGCCGCGGCCGCGATCGCGAGCCGCACGAGGACCGGTTGCTCGAAGCGAAGGGCGACGACGAGGGCGATTGGCAGCGAAGGGACGACCCACAGCTTGAGCAGCAGCGCCTCCATCCACGTGACCCGGTAGGGGAACGTCGTGTCGATGGCACGCGCGCAGCCGGGGCAGTCGATGCGCTCGGGCGGCAGCCGAAACTCCCAGCGCGCACCGCGGAGCGGAAGCGCGCGATCGCAGCTCTCGCAATGAGCGCTCTCGAGCATCGATGGATAGCCGACCGGGCCACGCACCCGAAGGCGGGCCCGCACTCCCCATAGGCTGCGCACGTTGCGTCCCGAGCGCAACGCCCGCTCGCGGCCCGGCCCACCGACGCGCAACCGCGCTTC
Organism: uncultured delta proteobacterium; assembly: GCA_963830115.1. Lineage (GTDB taxonomy): Bacteria > Myxococcota_A > Polyangia > Polyangiales > CAWHLB01 > CAWHLB01. The sequence goes on along the minus strand of CAWHLB010000036.1, from coordinate 24,319 downwards.
TCAGGACGGGTCGGCGCGGATCAGGATTAGCCCGACGTCGGAACCGAGGACGGGCGTCGGAACGACCCCGAACGCATAGGTCCGACCGTACATCTCGACGTGTCCCGTGAAGCCGTGGGGGCTCCGCGCGAGCCCGGTACGCCGCGTTGCTGCATCGGGCACCTTCTCGTCGAGCTCGGTGGCGTGCCGAAGTGGAAGACGCGATCGCCCTTGTACGTATAGGCCCAGAGCGTCAACCCGGTCTCCGCGACGTGGTCGAGCTGCATCTGGCGCGACAGCTGCTGGGCGAGCCGCCACAGGGGAATGCCACTCACGACTGCACCGACGATGTGCCCCTCGCTCCGCGCCGGCGCGACGAACAGGATGGACCAGTCGGATTTGGTGCCGGGTGGGCCGCGGAATTCCCCGAGGCCGTAGCCGCTGCGCCCGTCGGTGAGCGCCGCGTGAACGACCGGATAGAGCGCGCCGAAGTCGCGTCCCTTCATCGGGTCCGGCTCGAGATCGCGCGCGATGACCTTGCCGTCCGTGCCGACCGCGGCGAGGAAGCTCATGGGCGAGGCCATGAACTGGTGGACACCCTTCGGAGGCTTCTGCACGTAGGAGAGCGCGAGCCGCATCTGATGCTCCCGGGTGGCCGCATCCCTCGGGGCGAAGCCGGGGGCGAGACGACGTGCCGCGATCGCCAGACCCGCGAGCTGATCGCGCAGGTCCTGCCGGATCACCTTGGTCATGGCCGGCAGCTGCTGTGTGCGGATCATCTTCCGGGCGTGGGCCGCATCGTCGCCGCAGCCGATGGCACAGAGCGCCAGCAGCGCGGCGATCGCGCACAGCTCACGCCGTCGCAGCCGTTCCGAGGGTCGAGGATCTCCCACCATGGGCGAAGCCTACACGGGGCTGGACTCCGGGCGAAGCCCGCACCGCGCACGCCCACCGCACCAAGAGGCGAGACCTACTCGGCCGCGTGGGCGCCAGTCCCCAGGCAGAAGCCCTCGTAGTCGATGTACTCGTGAATCGTCGGGTGGTCTCCGCACACGGGGCAGTCCACGTCTCGACGCAGCTTGAGCGTGCGGAACTGCATCCCGAGCGAGTCGTAGGTGAGGAGCCGACCGACCAGGGGCTCGCCCTTGCCGAGGAGGATCTTCACCGCCTCGGTGGCCTGGATGACGCCGATGATCCCCGGCAGGACACCGAGCACCCCGGCCTCCGCACAGGAGGGCGCCAGGTGGGGCGGCGGCGGTTCGGGGTAGAGGCACCGATAGCACGGGCCCTTGCCGGGCCAGAAGGTGGTGACCTGTCCGTCGAAGCGGAAGATGGACCCGTGGACGACCGGGATGTGCTTCCACACCGACGCGTCGTTGACGAGATAGCGGGTCGGGAAATTGTCGAGGCCATCGACGATCACGTCCCAACCCTGATCGAATACGCGGTCGACGTTGTCGCTCGTGAGGCGCTCGTCGAACGGCACCACCTTCACGTCGGGGTTGAGATTCTGGATCGTCTTCTTGGCGCTCTCGACCTTGGACATCCCCACGCGATCGATCCCGTGCAGCACCTGCCGCTGCAGGTTCGACGCATCCACCGCGTCGTTGTCGATGATGCCGAGGGTGCCCACGCCTGCCGCCGCCAGATACAGGGCGGCGGGCGAGCCGAGCCCTCCGGCGCCAAGCAACAGCACCTTCGAAGCGAGCAGCTTGGCCTGCCCCTTCTCGCCCACCTCCGGCAAGAGCAGGTGGCGCGAGTACCGCTCGAGCTGCGCTTCGGTGAGCTTGACCGGCTCCTCCTTCGGGTAGCCCTTGTCCTTCCACTGGCCGAAGCCCGGGTTGGCCGACTCGACGTTCGTGTAACCGAGGTCCTGCAGCACCTTCGCGGCGAAGGCGGAGCGGATGCCGCCCGCGCAATAGGTCACGATGGGTGCGCCCTTGTCGGGCAGCTTGCTCTCGGCCTGCATCTCGAGGAAGCCGCGCGGGATGTGGATCGCGCCGGGGATGTAGCCCTGGCGCCACTCGTCCTTCTCGCGGACGTCGACCAGGGTGACGGGATCGCCCCGATCGAGGCGGGCCTTGAGATCCTCGAGGGAGAGGATCCGGACCGCCGTGCGGACCTCCTGCAGCAGATCCGAGTAGGTCTTTCCCATGGCACATGTCTCCCGGCGGGTGCCGCCCCGGTCCGGCGCCAGCAGTGCACCCAGCCGTCGAAGTATGGGAATCCACCACGGGGGACGTCAAGCGTCCCGGCGGGTTAGAAGGATACGGTGAAATTCCAGCATCGTTTTTATGGGGATTCACGAAGGAGGCGGGCGAGGACCTCCGGATTGACGTTGCGGCCCGTGACGACGAGGCCGACGGGTCCCTCGGTGCGAGCGGCCTGGGCCTGGGCCCAGGCGAGGACCACGGCGGCGCTGCCCTCCACCCGCAAGCCCAGGGCTCGCCATGCGAAACGCATCGCTTCGGCGATGGCTGCCTCGCTCACCAGGTCGATGCGCTCCACCGCCTCGCGCACATGGGCGAAGGTAGTGGGCGAGACGCCCCCCTCGAGCCCCTCGGCCAGGGTCGCCGAGCCCTCGCGCACCTCGATTGCCCTACCCTGAGCGATTGACTCGGCCATGGCCGGGCAGGCCTCGCTCTGGACGCCGACGAGCCGCACCGGGCGACGGAGGCGACGACGCGCCGCGGCGAGGCCGGTCATCAGGCCACCGCCCCCGACGGGCGCGACCAGCGTCATGAGGCCTGGCATCTGGCCGAGCATCTCGAGGCCGACGGTGCCGCCATTGCCCGCGGCCACCCACGGATTGTCGTAGGGCGACAGGAAGACGGCGTCCTCCTCCACGGCGGCCGCGCGGGCGATCCGCTCGGTCGCATCGTAGCCCGACGCGTCGGTCACCACGACATGCGCGCCCTGGGCGACCATCCCTTCCCGCTTGATGTGAGGGGTGCCGCGCGGGACGAACACGCGCGCCGTGAGCCCCAGCACGCGCGCGGCGAAGGCCACGCCCAGGCCGTGGTTGCCGGCCGAAGCGGCGATCACACCCCGGCGGTGGGCGTCGGACGGCAGGGCCGCGAGGCGCGTGAGGGCGCCTCGCACCTTGAAGGATCCGGTGACCTGCTCGGTCTCGAGCTTGAGCCAGATGCCGCGGCCCAGGGCGGGTGCCGGGACGAGGGGCGTGCGCAATGCATGACGCGTCACGGCGCCCTCGGCCAGGTCGAGGTGCGCGTCGTCGATGGACCAGGCAACACCCATGGGTCGAGATGGTAACGGAGCGGGCGGGCACGCGCGACGGAGCGGCGATGGTGCTGATCCTGCCCACGATGCTTGTCTGGAGGCCGGGCCTCGTTGGCTTCGTTACGCTCGCGCTCGCCCTTGCGGGATGCGCCCAGGGCGGTGCTCAGGAGGCATTGGACGCCGGCCATGGCGTCGCGGACTCGGGCGGATCCCGGGATGCCGGCGTCACGCCTCAGGACGCCGGAACCACGCCCTACGATGCTGGGGCCACGCCTCAGGACGCCGGGACCGCGCCCCACGACGCCGGGACCGCGCCCCACGACGCCGGGACCGCGCCCCACGACGCCGGGACCGCGCCCCACGACGCCGGGACCGGCCCGACCGACAGCGGATTGGGCCACGACGCGGGACCGAGCCCCGACAGCGGCACCGATGCTGGCTCCATCGCCGACGGGGGCCCGACCTGCGCACCGGCGCCCGGACAGCTCGCCATCGACGAGGTGATGATTGCGTCCGCCTCGGGATTGGGCGACCGGGGAGAGTGGTTCGAGGTGGTCAACTACGGCACGTGCCGCGTCGACCTCACGGGCGTGATTGTCGAGAGCCCCACCAGCGCGGGCGCGATGAAGACCGCGACCATCAGCGCCGGGACCATCGCGCCCGGGCAGCACTTCGTCTTCGCCCTGAGCGGCGACGCGATGGACAACCACGGCCTGCCGGTGGACTACGTCTACGGAGTCGGCGGCGGCGCCGACGAGGTGATCCTCAACAACGGTGCCGACTCCCTCACGTTGACGGCCGGCATGACGGTCCTCGACACGGTGAGCTGGCCGAGCGGCGGGTTCACCTACGGCCATGCACGCCAGCTGCCGCCGGCCGTCGACCCGTCCATGAACTCCAGCTGGTCGGCGTGGTGCGACGCGACAAGCGTCTACTCGACCGCCGGAGGCAGCACATTCTACGGTACGCCCGGAACGGCCAACACGAGCTGCGGCACCACCTTCTGAGGCGCCCGCGCAGCCGAGCGCGCAGACCTGCAGCGAGGCGCGCGCTATGCCGCGGCGGAGATGTACCCGGCGTCGGTCGCGTAGGCCCTGAGGCGCCGCTTGAGGACGCGGCGCCCGCGGTGCAAGCGCGACATGACCGTGCCGATGGGGCAGCCGAGGACGCCCGCTACCTCGCGGTAGGTCAGCTCGTCCAGGTCCACCAGAAGCACGACTGCGCGGAACTCGTCGGGCAAGGACGAGAGGGCCCGCTCCACCTCGTCCGAGACTCCCTCGGTCACCGCGATCTCGGCAACGCGCTCGCGCCGCGTCCCGCGCTCCACCTGGGCGAGCACTTCGCGCTCACGCCGGCGGCGCCGGTAGCCGTTGATGAACGTGTTCATGAGGATCCGATGGATCCAGGCCCGCGCGTTGGTTCCGGGCTCGAACCGATCCCAGAAGGCCCAGGCGCGCAGCACGGCTTCCTGAACCACGTCCTCGGCCTCGGCGCGGGAGCGGGTCAGGCGCACGGCGGTGCCGTAGCAGCTCGTCGAGGTGGACGAGCACAGTGGCCTCGAACGCCTGGCGTTCGGTGGTGCGACAAGAGTTGGTCATGCTGCCTCCGAGCAAGCCCAGGAATGCAATCGCCATTCCACGGCGCAGCAGGGCCGATTCCGCCACTTTCTTCAGCGAATTCGGCATCCTCGGCCCGCCGCCGACTGCCACCTTGTCCATGTTCGCGCCGGGGTCCGTGTCAAGGTGTCAGCAACGCCGCGGCCCACTGTTCACGGCAGCGGGCAAGGGCTGCCGGCACTGCATCAGCCACCTCGCGCGCAAACAGGCCCCGATCGCCCACAGCCGCCTCCCGCCCCGCCATCGCGTGGAGCTGCACGGCGACAGCCGCCGCCGGACCGGCCTCGAGGAGGGCCAGCTGGGCCGCGATGAGGCCCGAGAGCACGTCTCCCATGCCCGCGCTCGCCATGGCCGGCACCGAAAGGCCCGAGACGCGGAGGGTTCCGTCGGGAGACGCCACGATTGTTCCCGCCCCCTTGAGGACCACGTGCTGGGCGGTCCGCTCGGCGAGCTGTTGGGCCGCGCCATAGCGGTCTGCTTGCACCTCGGCGATTGAGACGCCGAGCAGGCGAGCCGCCTCACCAGGATGGGGCGTGAGGACGCGGGGCGCGGCGGCCCCCGTCAGCACGGTGGGATTGGTCGCGAGGGCGGTGAGGGCGTCCGCGTCGAGGACCGCGGGCACGGGCAGCTCCACCGCCAGCGCACGGGCGAGCGCCGCACCCTCGTCGTCGAGGCCGAGACCAGGGCCCACGACCGCGGCCTGCACACCACCGGCGAGGGAGAGGGCCGTCCGGATCGCGCCCTCGGCGTCCTCCGGGCAGCTCGGCTGTCATGCAGCTCCACGACCTTCTGGTCGAGCGCCTCGCGCGCCCTGCCCCGCGCCGCGAGGGTGACGAGCCCCGCGCCGCCCCGGAGGGCCCCGAGCCCGCTGAGCATGGCGGCTCCCGTGCGACCCGGCGAGCCGGCCACCACCAGGACCCGACCCGCGACGCCCTTGTGCACATCCGGCGCGCGTCTCGGCAGGGCCCGAGCCACGTCTTCGGGGTCGATGCGCGCGGCGAGCGCCCCGCGGGGCGCCGGGACGCCGATGGAGACGCAGGCGATCTCCCCGGCGTGGGCCGCGCCGGGATGCTGGTAGAGGCCACGCTTGTGGGCCGCGAACGTTACGGTCAGGGTCGCGTGGACGGCGACTCCCAGTTCCTGCCCTCGGTCGGCATCGATGCCGCTCGGCAGGTCGAGCGCCACCACTGGCGCGTCCGCCCGGTCGATGCGTTCCACGGCGATCGCGTAGGGGCCTTCGACGGGACGGTCGAGCCCCGTTCCGAACAGGGCGTCGACGACCAGGGTTGCACCGGCGAGGACCTCGTCGAGGACGGCGCCCGGATCCCCACCCGCCTCTCGCACCGTCACTCCCATGGCCCGCAGCACCTCGAGGTTCGTGCGCGCGTCGCCTCGCACCCTCGCCGATTCGCCCACGAGCACACACCGCGGCTCGAGGCCCCGGTTTCGGAGGTGACGGGCCACGACCCATCCGTCGCCCCCGTTCTGCCCGGGCCCTGCCACGACCACGACACGCGTGAGTCGGTCGGCGAAGCGCAGCGCGATCTGCTCGGTCGCCCCCCGCCCCGCGTTCTCCATCAACACGATGCTCGGCAACCCGAGACGCGCGACAGCGGCGGCGTCGATCGCACGGACCTCGGCGCGGGTGAGCAGCGGCGTCACCGCGTGGATCCTTCCGGCATGGCGCGCTGCATGGCGCCCCGTGCGATGGCCTCCCGATAGCGCGCGACGGCCCGCTCGAGACCCACGTATATCGCGTCCGCGATCAAGGCGTGGCCGATGTTCAGCTCGACCACCTCGGGCACACGCGCGACCAGGTCCACCAGGTTGCGCGAAGTGAGCCCATGGCCCGCGGCGACGCGCAGGGCCGGGGCCTCGCGCGCGGCGAAGAGCGCTGCCTCGGCGAGGCGGTCGAGCTCACGTTGGACGTCGTCGCGGCGCGCGTTGGCGTAGTCGCCCGTGTGCAGCTCGATGGCCGCCGCACCGGCATCGATGGACGCCCGGACCTGCTCTCGGTCCGGGTCGATGAACAAGCTCACCGGCACCGAGGCGTCGGAGAGCCGTACACATGCCGCGGCGATGGCATCGGCCTGCCCGGCCACGTCGAGCCCGCCCTCGGTCGTCCGCTCTTCGCGGCGCTCGGGGACGAGGGTGGCCAGATTGGGACGGATGCGGCAGGCGATGCGCACCATCTCCTCGCTCGCCGCCATCTCCAGGTTCAGCAGCGTCTTGACCGTGCGCCGCAGCACCTCCACGTCCCGGTCCTGGATGTGGCGGCGGTCTTCCCTCAGGTGCACCGTGATGCCGTCGGCGCCGGCGATCTCCGAGAGCATCGCCGCTTCGACCGGGTCGGGGTAGTCGGTGCCGCGTGCCTGCCGCACCGTGGCCACGTGATCGACGTTGACGTGCAAGTGGATGGACATGGATCGATCCTTCGCCGGGCCCTCGGCGACCCGGTCCTGCCGGAGGCAGCCGTCCCGCGCTGGAAGGTAACGTCGGCGGCCTTCCCCGTCGACCGCCTCCTCAGCACCTGCGCCTCAGACGTAGTCGCCGCCGACACGCACCAGGGGGTGGTGCGCGTGGGTGCGCCCGAGGACGACGTCGACCGTCTCGGTGCGACAGCCCGCGTGCCACACGAGCAGGCGGGCGACGACGCGCAAGAGCGTGGCGTCGTCGAGGTCGGGGGCGCGGTCGCCGAGGCGCACGCCCCACTGCTCGGGGCCCACGAACACCTCGGCCCGAGCGAAGACGAAGCCCTCGGGGGTCGCGACCTCGAACAGCTGTGCCGCCCCACTGCCCGGCGGCACGGCTACCGGGCGAAAGACGACGCGCTCCACATCGACGACGCTCATGGGGCGTAGCGGTCGCGGAACAGCTCGCCGATCGCGATGCGCACGCTCGCGTCCTCGTAGCCGAAGCGCTGCTTCAAGGCGTCGAGGGTGGCCTGGGCGCGGGCGCGCCGGTCCGTGTCGAGCCCCGCTCCGTCCTCGAGCAGGACGAGCACGTCCTTGGCCAGCGTGACCATCTGCTTGCGGCGATCGCGGAAGTAGCTCTCCTTGAGCCGCATGAGGTAGCGCGGAAAGGTAGCGCTGTAGTCGACCTTCTCGCCCGGGTTGTCGATGGCGTGGCCTGCGACGGCGCTGATGAGGTTGCGCCGGAACTCGTCGGCGTCGTCCACGTCGAGCTGCCGCTCGATGTTCGCCATCAGGTCGGTGTCCGGGTCCTCGTACTTGCCGGTCACCCGGTTGTAGATGCGCTCCTTCTTCACCCAGTACGAGACGTGCGTCACGTACCGGTCGAAGAGGTCGAGATACTGGGTCTCCTCGATCATCCCGTACAGCTCCTGGCTCGTCGTCCACCCGGTCGAGCCACTTCTGCCGCACCTGCTCGACGAACCCGCGATGGTCGTGGTAGCCGCGGTCGGGCGTCTGCTTGAGGAAGTCGTAGTCGTTGCGCCGACAGAAGGCCTCGACGCGGTCCAGCATCACGAGGGGCGTCAGGCACTCGGCCAGCGGATCGTTGGCCGCGTCGAGCAGGAGCGTGCGCACCTCGCGTGGCGACGCACCGCTCAGCCCCTCGTACTGCACCAGCGTGTCCGACTCGCGCCACACCTCGCGTGTCCCGCTGCGAAGGACCTTCGCGTCCTCCGACGAGAGGCGCTGCGGCATGGTGCCGTGGGCGTAGAGCTCGGCCTTCTCCATCGGCGACAGGTCCGCCGCGATCCGCCCGAGGGCCGTGGTCTCGTAGCGATCCGCCTGGGCGCGCCGGAGCCGCGAAAGGACCACCACAGGGCGGCCACGTAGGTCGAGTGGGGCGCCACGTGCTTGCGCACCTGCGGCACGATCTGGGCGTCGTAGATGCCCTGCTCCTGCGTGTAGTCGAGCAGGTAGGGCACGCGCACGAACTGAATGCGACCGCGAAAGGAGTTGTACTCGTGGTGCTCCTTGAACGCCGCGAGGTGCAGCTCGTTGGAGCTGGCGACCATCACGGCGTTGATCGGCAGGTTCGACAGGGGAAGAGACACCTCGCCCGTCTCGATGGCGAGCAGAAGGTACTTCCACGCGTCGAGCGGCCGCTTGAGCAGGTCGCTGTACTCTACGATGCCGCCCGAAGCGTCCACGAGCTCGCCGAAGGGCTCGAACATGGTCACCGCGCTCAGGGAGGCCGGCAGGGAGTTGAGCGAGCGGTCCGCGGTGATCTGCCGCTCGTGGGCATCGACCGCCATCTGGGGCCCGATGGTGACCGCGCCGCAACGATAGCGGCGCGAGACGTAGTAGCGCTCGACCTGCACGTGATCGAGCACGCGCGCCAGGTCGCCGCGATAGGCGGTGAGCAGGGCTTCGAAGATCTGGCGGTTCTTCTGACCGAGCTGCCCGTTCCACAGCCCGTCGGGTGCCGCCTCGGTCACGCCCGCCTCGCGGTAGACGCCCTCGATGAGCTGGCGCCGCTCGTCGATCGGCAAGAGCAACAGCGGGTGCTCACGCAGCTCGCTCGGGAGCTTCACCTCGATGCGCTCCTCGGGCAGGTGGGCGTAGCTCTCGCCGTTCTTGGGCGCTTCGTCCAGGCTGCCGAAGCCGATGCCCTTGCCGTCCCGGCCGCGCGGGAAATATCCACGAGAAGCGGTAGAGGGCCCCCTCGTCGCTCGCCGAGTAGCCCTCGAGGGCGCGCATCAGGCAGGCGACGAAGGTGGTCTTGGCGCTGCCGTTCGGACCGTGCAAGAGGACCAGGCGGTTGGGGCGGCCCTCGCGCGCGAAGTTCTGCAGGATGCCGTAGACCGCTCCCTGGATCGCCTCGTGGCCGATCAGGTGATCGCGGCGCCGCGTGCCGTCGCCCGAGCCCTCCTCGAAGGCCAGGTCGAAGAGGCGGAAGCGCGTGATCTTCCCCCACGGTCGCTCGAGCTCGTAGGTGCCGAAGTGGTCGAAGCAGTCACGCAGGTAGCGCGCCGCATCGCGCGTGTGTCGCCCCGGGTGGGCGACGAGCAGGCCCAGGTACTCGTCGAACGACAGGACACGCTTCTGCGCATCGAACCGGTGAAGGACCGAACGGCCAATTCGCCCGAGCTCGTCGCGAAGATCTCCCATCGTCCTCCTCGTCTACTGGACCGGCAGCACCACCGCCAGGGTACGTTCGTCGGGGACGCAATTCTGGGGCGTGCACACGACGAACGCCACGTGGGCCCGCACTTCGTGCGAGCCCGCGGCGGTGGGGGTGAAGGGCACGTCGAACTTCGCGACCTGCTTGTTGAACTCGGCGGCGTCGGTGCGCTGCAGGGTCGCCTTCGGCAGGGTCACGCCGGCCGGCGCCGTCACGTCCACCTGGATCGGATAGTCCTGGTTCACGTGGAAGCCGTTGCGGCTCGCGAGGGTGATGTCGAACTTGCCGAGCTGGCCCGCGCGGTAGGGACCGCTCGCCACGGCGCGCAGGTCGAAGCCCTCGCCCTGCACCTCCGGCCCTGCCGCCGCGGTGCCTGCCCCTTGGCCCGCCGCTGGCGCTGCGCCCGGGTGGGCTGGGGCGGGCGGGGACGCGTTGGTGTGCGCGGCAGGTGCCGTCGCCGTGCTACCGGACGCCGCGGGGGCCTGCTCGTGAGACGAGCACCCAGCGGCGGCGAGCAGCCCCGTGAGCACGATCCCAAAGGTCCACGAGCGCCTCGATGCCACCATGCGATACCTCCAACTCCTCGTTCGACCCGAGGCCTGGAGTATCCCCCCGGCACGCCCCGACGTCGAGGCTGCTTCCTCATGCTTCGGCGGAGCGGTCAGGGGCAGTAGGCGTGGGCGCGCTGGCACTCTCCCTGATCCTGCCAGACGCCCTGGGCGCAGTCGGCCCCGGCGCAATTGCATCCCATCAGGGCAACGCAGGCCGCCCCGTTCCAGGTCCAGCCGACGTCGCGGCCACAGGTCCCCTCTCCCCGAGCGTCCTGGGGCCCGCACGCGGCCGTGTCACAACCTCCGTGGTAGTTCGAGGCCACGCCCGCTCGACCGGCGGCGCAGTCGGTGTCGTAGGTCACGCCGTCACAACCGCACACCGTGCCGCCAGTTGCGGTGGTGCAGTCCGACGCGACGGATGCGCAGCGGCCGGCCCCCTCGCAGCCGAGCCCGGCGACGGCCATGCACACCTCGTCGGTCGAGCAGGAAGTGGTGCACGCGGGCTCGGGAGGCGCTGCGCCGCTATCGGCGGACGGAGGAGGATCGCCGATCGAGGCGTCCCCGGACTCGGCAGCGACCGTGCCGGCATCGGCGGACGGAGGAGGATCCCCGGCCGAGGCGCCCCCACTGCAGGCTACTCCCAGAGGCACGACCGTGAGGGCGATGATCGTAACCACCACGCCGGGGCAGATCGAAACACGCATGCCGTCAGACGTATGCCCGCCCCTCGCGATTGCAACCAATGCAAGGCACGGGGCTGCCGCTGGCTTATGCTCTCGCTCCGTGCCCACCTCGGTCGACCGCCTCACCGGCCATGCGCGCTCGGCGCCCGAGCCGTGCGACCGCACGCCCCATACTCCGCGGAGCGGCGCTCCGATGCGTGCGAGCCTCTGGATCGCGGCCGCCGCGCTGCACCTCGCAGCCCTCGGGACCGTCACCGCCGGGGCCCTCGTGCTGCCGGGCTGCGGCGGACCATCGGGCTGCATCGACGCGGACGGCTGTCCGCCCCAGACGGTCTGCGAGCTGGACGGCACCTGCCGCCCCCTCGCCGAGGATCCGGGGGCTCGCTTCGCCCGCCTGGTACGCCTCCGGGCGCGCGACTGGGGCGTGACCCGTGGCGGTGACCTCCGCATCGCGGACCTCGACACGCTCGAGCTGGGGGGGCCGGACGGAGGGGTGATTCACCTCGCCTTCGGCCCGCTGCCCACCGGTCCCATCGCGCGCGCGACCCTGTCCCTGTTCCCCCACCCGAGCTTTCATGGCCTCGATCGGCGGACCCGCGTCGCGGTGCAGGCCACCCTGCCCTTCTTCGGGCAGGGACTGACGCGAAGGGGCGCTCCCGCCGCCCCCGGCCCCCCCGTGACGGTGCGCGGATTCGCGCCGGGTGGCCCTCGTCCCTTTCGTTTCGACGTCACCGGGGCCATCGGGGCCCGGCCGGACCCGGGGCAGGGCCGGCTCTACCTCGCGATCCGGGTTGTGAGCGAAACCACAGACTCCCCCATCCACCTGGCCTCCCCTCGGGCCGTGGACGGCGCCTCACGGCCCCGACTCGATTCTGGTGGTGCGCTGACCGATCCGGCTTGGCGGTTGCGAAGGAGCACCCGCCTTTGGCACTCTGGGGCAGCCCCATGCGTCGGACCACACGCCTCGGCCGCTACCACCTGACCGAGCGGATTGCCTATGGTGGGATGGCAGAGATCTACCGTGGCTTCACGTTCGACGAGGACGTGTATCGCCGCGACGTCGCCATCAAGAAGCTCCTGCCCCACTACGTCGAGGACGGGCAGTTCATCGACATGCTGACCGACGAGTTCAAGCTCGTCAGCCATCTTCGCCATCCGAACATCGCCGAGGTCTACGAGCTCACCGACGTCGAGGGCGCGTTGCTCATCGCAATGGAGTTCGTCGACGGCAAGGACCTGCGCTCCACCGTGGAGCGCGCCCGGGACATGGGGGCGACCCTGGGCTTCGACGACATCGCCTACATCATGGCGCGCTCGCTCGACGGCCTCCACCACGCCCACTGCGCCCGCGACGACGCGGGCGACCCCCTGCGGATTGTCCACCGGGACTTCAGCCCGTCGAACATCCTCGTCGCCTACGACGGCATGGTGAAGATTCTGCGACTTCGGCATCGCCAAGGCGACCCACAACCGGGTCCAGACCAAGACCGGCATCATCAAGGGCAAGGTCAAATACATGTCGCCCGAGCAGGCATTCGGCCGCAAGCTCGACTGGCGCAGCGACATCTTCAGCGCGGGCAGCGTCCTCTACGAGCTGTCCACCAGCGTGGCGCCCTTCCAGGCGGCCAACGAGATCGACCTCATCTTCGCCGTGCGCGATGCGGCACCGGCCCCTTGCCGCAACGTCAACCGCCACATTCCCGTCGAGCTCGGGCGCATCATCGAGAAGTCCATGTCCCGCTCGCGGTCGGGGCGCTATCAGACGGCCATGGCGTTCCGGGACGCCCTCCTGCGCTTCCTCCGCCGCTATAACCCCGGCTACCGTCGAACCAAGCTCGGTCGGCTGATGAAGCGGCTGTGGGCCGATGACATCGAGCAGGAGCTGCGGGCGCTCGAGGACTTCGTCGTCGACGTCTCGAGCGCGGAGAACCTCGGCCGCAACCTCATCGCCGACGCGCTCGGTCCCAACGCCACGTACAACAAGTTCAGCCCCAACCCCACGCGCACGACCGACCCGACCGGCGAGTCGTCCGAGGCGGCCGGCGTGCACCAGGCGCGCACCGAGATCATCGACGCCCCTCGGGTCGGCGCTCCGGAGTCGCTACCGGACGATCACGAGCACACCATCCGCACCGAGTCGCCCGACGCGATCCACACCGACAAGACGATCGTGCCGCCGCCGCACCGGCGCGGCCGCTCCCACTGACGATCATCGAGGGCTCGTCAGCGCTGGATGATCACGCGACGTGTGCCCTGGACCACCTCGGGGTGCGCACGCCCGATGAGGTAGTGGACACGCGCCGAGATGGGATTGGTGGCCGGCGAGAGATGAAAGTGCGCCGCCACCTCGCCCTGGGCATCGCGGTACCACTTCACGAAGAGAATGAAACCGTGGTCGAGGATGCGCTGCTGGTTGCTCGAGACCGCTGCGTAGCCCGAGTCGCCCCGCTCCACCGGCAGGGTCATCTCGCTCGTGGGCGAGTGGCCCAGAATCGCCTTCTGCACGTCGGCGACGATGCGGTAGGTGGTCTGTTGGTCCGGGTCGGTGTCGGTACGTAGCGTGTTGACCTGGACGACGGCGATCAGGTCCGCCCTCTGGACGCGCGTCACGGCCGAGTGGTCCCAGTCCTCTCGCCACCGTCCCTCGAGCACGGTCGGGTCCGTGACAAAGTCCACACCCTCGTCGAAGACCTGTGCGTCCGCCGCCGTGAACGGCGATGTGGGCTCTACGGGCGGCGGTCGACTTCCGCCGCAGCCGAGGGCCACGCTGGCGAGCAAAGTGGCAATGGTGGGCAGCTCGATGCGCATGAAGCCTCCGTGGCGACGGCAATGTAGCAGGCGTCCACCGCACGCCAAGGGCCACGCCCCAAAGTCACTGGCCGTCCCACAGAGCCTGCATGTCGGGCGGGATGGGCGCCCGCACCTCGAGCGTCTCGCCGCTCAGGGGATGGGCGAGCTCGACGGCGTGCGCGTGGAGGGCCTGGCGCGCGTGTCCGGCCCGCTGACGGAGCGTGGGCGTCATGCCGGTCTCGATGTACTCGAGAAGATCGCGGACCCCTCGGGGCCGTAAAGCTTGTCGCCGACGATCGGATGGCCGAGGGCCGCGAGGTGCACGCGTAGTTGGTGCTGCCGGCCCGTGCGCGGCCGAAGGGACACGAGCGAGCGATCCGGCCGTCGCTCGAGGACGCGGTAGCGGGTCACGGCGTTCAATCCCTGCTCCGGCGGCGCCACCTCCATGAGGACATGCAGGCCCTGGCGCGCGCGCTCGAGGGGCAGGTCGATCACGCCCTCGTCCTGCTCCATCCGGCCACGGACGATCGCCAGATAGGTCTTGTGCACCCGGCGCCGCTCGAAGGACTTCTTGAGCGCCCGCTCCGCGTCGAGGGTACGGCCGCACAGGACGACACCGCTCGTCTCCCGATCGAGCCGATGGGCGATGTGCGGAGGCTCGTCGCCATATCGAACGCGCAACAGGTGGGTCAGGGTGTTGCGGTGGTAGGTGGCGGTCGGGTGCATCGGCAAGCCGGCGGGCTTGTCCACGCCGAGGACATGGGGGTCCTCGTAGATGACGTTGAAGGTCTGGGGTGTCTCCGGCTCCCGGAAGGGCGGGCGGACCAGCATCACGACCTCGCCCTCGCGCACGCGGTCGCTCGGCCGGCGCAGCGTCCCGTCGGACCGATAGGCGCAGTGGCGAACGATCTCCTGCGCCCGGGTGCGTGACAGGCGCGGGATGCGCGACTGGATGAAGCGGTCGAGGCGCTGGCCGGCCAGCTCCCGGGCCACCGGAAAGGTCAGGACGATGGAATCCGCGGGACAGCCGGGCGGCAACGCCATCCGGGGACGACCCCGCCGGCGCGCGTCGCGCTTGGGCTGCATCAGCCGGTGCCTCCGCCCGTCGCGGGGGACGGGGGAGAAGCGCTCAAGCCGCCTTGACGACCCGGCCTGAGCGGATGCACCGAGTGCATGCACGAACCCGCTGTACGCGGCCGTCCACGACGGCGCGGACCGACTGCAGGTTCGGCTCCTGCCACTTACGGGTCTTGATGTTGGAGTGGCTGACCTTGTGCGCCTTCTGGCGTGTCTTGCCACAGTAGTCGCAGGCGTATGCCATGATGCCCTCGTGTCGCCGGAAGGTCGCAGCGTCTAGCACCCCCTGCCACGAACCGCAAGGGGAACGGCCTCGCGGAGGGAATGGAGCGGCGCACCCGGGGTGTTTTTCTTGAACGTGAGCCGGAACCCGCATCCGCCCCGCAGGCTGGCCGGCGCCATCGTCGCGGTGCTGGCCCTCTCGCTGCCGTTCCTGCTGCCAGGCAGGGTCGTCGGACCCCCGGGGCAGGGCGCGGAGGGCTCCCGCCGCGCCGGGGCAACCGACATCGCCTCCTTCGGAGTGCTCATGGTGCGGGTTACCGCGAAGGGTTCCCCCGTGGTCGGCGCCACCGTGCGCCTCGAGATGCCGGGCCCCCATCACACCCGCATCACGGGGGTCGTCCGCACAGGCCCCCATGGGCACGGTCGCATCGATCGGCTGCCCGACGGTCGCGCCCAGGTGACCGTCGACAAGCCCGGGCTGGCCCGCGCCCGGACGACCATCGAAATCCGCAAGGGGCGGGCCCGTGCCGTGGTACGGCTCAATCCGGGTGCGCGGCTGGCCGGGACGGTGGTCGACTCGGACGCAAGGCCCATCCCCGGCGCCGAAGTGGAGGTTCGGGAACACGGTGCTTCGGCGCCTCCGTGGCAGACCACCGCCGGGAAGGACGGGAGCTTCACGTTCGATACTCTCGTGGAGGGGCCCGTGCGCCTCGACGCCTCGGCGCGAGGCTACGAGACCGCCACGCGGCAGGCCGTCGCCACGACTCGTGGTGGGCGGCCCCTCGAGGTCAGGCTTCGCCGCACCGGGGGCATCGCCGGGCGGGTGCTCGGACCCGACGGTCAGCCGGCCGAGGGCGCGGACGTGGTCCTCGCGGGCAGCGGGATATGGCCGGCCCGTCGGGTCTCGTCGGACACCCATGGACGCTTCTCCGTGCAGGGCGTTCCGGGCGGCGTGTACGAGGTCCGGGCCCGCCGCGGTGACCTGGTCGCCGCCCCCCGGGAGGGGCTGGTCCTGGCTCCCGGCGGCTCCGCCACCCTGACCTTCCACCTCGCCCCCGGCGTGAGGCTGAGGGGGACGGTCGTGGACGCGGCCGACGGCGCCCCCGTTTCGGGAGCCCAGGTCCGGGTGGCGGAGGATGCCCTGGCCTTCATGCCGCGCGCGGTCCGTACCAGGGCGGACGGATCGTTCCGCGTCGGGGGCCTCCGGCCAACGCCCCATCGAGTCGCGGTGCACGCCGACGGGTACGTTGCCATCGACGCCCAGGAGGTCCAGCCGGGGGGGCCGCCGGTGCACCTCGAGATGCGCCGGGGGGCGGTCCTGGCGGGCCATGTCGTCGACGAGCATGGCGTCCCGGTGGCTGGCGCGCGCATCGAGGTGGTGGGCACGAGCGAAGCCGGTGCACCCATCACCGTGACCGGGCCCCAGGCCGACTTTCAGCAGGCCCTGTTCGCCGCCCAAGCATCGGGGCCGAGCCTGGTCGACTCGGGCGGAGAGCTCGGTGTCACCCTCGGCGCGGTGCCACCCCTGCCCCTCGTCCCGCCGGCAAGCGACGGGTCGGGTGGCACGGCGAGGGGGCTGCCTCCCGCAGCCACGAGCGCCACGCCCATGCCGTCCACCCCGGCCTCCGGAGGATTCGTATCCGATACGGACGGCGGATTCCGCTTGACCGACGTCCCACCCGGCCGCCTTCAGCTCGTCGCCCGGGCGGGCGGCCATGCCCCCGGCCAGACCCGCCCCCTGCTCGTTCTGTCCGGGTCCACGCGCGACGACCTGACAATCGTCCTGTCGACCGGTGGCACGATCGATGGCCGCGTGGTGGACGGCCGCGGCTCTCCAGTCTCCTTCGTGCCGGTCGAGCTTCGCACCGAGGACGCCCTGGGTCCCCGCATGGCCTTTGCCGGGCGGGACGGGACCTTCACCTTCGACGGCGCCCTCGGCATCGTCACCCTCACCGCCCGGCCCGCCGGCCGCCCCGGAGCGCGCGTCCGGGCCACCGTCGCTCCCGGCCAACGCACCGAGGTGGAGCTCGCCCTCGAGGACACGTTGGTCACCCTCGACGGGCGGACGGTGGACACCCAGGGATTCCCGGTAACAGGGGTGCGTCTGACCATCCGCTCCCTCCGGGCCGAGACGCCCGTGGAGCGGACCGCCCTGAGCGGGGACGACGGCACCTTCGAGGTGGGCGGTCTGCCCTCACCGCCCTTTCGCATCGAAGCCGACCATCCGGACTACGCGCCGACCGAGGTACGCCGAGTCGCCTCGGTCGCCCGGGAGGTGCGCATCCAGATGGCCCTCGGCGCCGAGGTCGCCGGTCAGGTGCTGGACGACTGGGACGGGAGCGCCCTCGCGGACGCCAAGATCGAGCTTCGCGACGACGACGCGGTCGTGGGCCGGACCCGCACCGACGACGAAGGCAAGTTCGAGCTTCCACGCATACCCGCTGGAGATTACACGGTTGTTGCGAGTCGTGATGGATACGTATCGGGCGAGGCACACGCCCGGCTCCGCGCCAGCCGCTGGGGGCTCGGCGACCTGACCCTGGACCCGCTCAGGTTGGCGCCCGGCGGGGGCGTTCGGGGCGACGTGGTGGACGCGCTCGGCGATCCGGTCCCCGGGGCCGAGGTCGCCTGGGGCGACCCGCCCGACTGGACCCACGCCGTCCGGACCGACCCCCGGGGCCGCTTCCGCCTGGACGGCATCCCCCCAGGCGAGGTCCAGGTGACCGCCCGCCATCCCGCCGCCGGCCAGGCGAGCCTACCCGCCCCGGTTCGGGTCTTCGCCAAGGAACAGAGCCCCGGCCTGCGTCTCCATCTGCCCGAGCGCTTCGATGCCGCGCGCGCCGACCTCGGCCCGGGCCCGCGCACCGGCGTGGCGGCGACGGTGCAGCGCGAAGGCAACCGGGTACGGATGCGGCTGGGTCATGCCCGGCTCGGCCGCCGCGCAGGCGGGGCTTCGGACCGGGGACGTGCTCCAGGCTGTCGACGAGGAACCCGTGCAGGCGGAGGCCCAGGCGCGGGCCATGCTCCGGGGGCCGGCGGGCATCCAAGCGGTCCTCGACATCCAACGCGGGACCCACACCCGCCGGCTCCTCGTCCCCCGGGAGCCCTGGGTCCCGCCCCACGACTGACCGCGCCCACCCCGCGTCAGAACCGCGCTCAGCGGGTGCGCCACCGCCCGAGGAAACCGCCCAACAGGGAGAAGAACGCGCGCATCTTGGTGAACAGGCCCGCGCCGCCGCGAAGGGTGGCCATGCTGCGGCCCACCCGCACCAGGGCGGGCGTGTAGGGATGCCACCACATCTCGCGCTTGGCGCGGCGGGCATCGACGACGAGCGTTCGCGGCCTGGTCAGCACGTCGAGGGCGTGGGGCGAGTTGGTCACCCCATAGCCGCTCTCACCGATGCCCGCCCAGGGCAGGGAGGGAATGGCGCCCGTGAAGCCGTGATTGTTCACGACCACGACGCCCGCTCGCAGCCGCCGGGCGATGCGCTCGCCCTGGGCCAGCTTGCGCGTCCAGACGCTCGCGGTGAGACCGTAGGGGCTGTCGTTGGCGGCGGCCACGGCGGCGTCCTCGTCGGCAACCTGGATGACGGGCACGATGGGACCGAAGGTCTCCTGAGCGATGGCCGGATTGTCCCGGGGCAGGTCGCCGACAATCGTCGGGGCGAAGAAGCGCCCTGGCCAATTGAGCCGCTCGCCGCCCGCCAGGATCTCGGCCCCCGCCGCCCGCACGGCCGCGACGTGCCGCTCCACCACCTCCAGCTGGGCCGAGGTGGCCAGTGGCCCGATGTCCCGCCCGGGCACAAGCTCGCGGGCGCGCTCGGCGAGCCGCCGGCGCAGCGGGCCGGCCACCCGCGGCGTGGCGTAGACCCGCTCGATGGCGGCACAGTTCTGCCCGGCGTTCGCCATCGCGCCCCAGAGGATGCCGTTGGCCGCGCGCTCCACGTCGGCGTCGTCGAGCACGATGGCCGCGTCCTTGCCGCCGAGCTCGAGGGAGGCGGGCAAAAGGGCATCGGCTGCGGCGTGGGCGACGCGACGACCCGTTGGCACGCTCCCGGTGAACACAACCGCGTCGACTCCGGCCGCAATGAGGGCGGCCCCCACATCGCCGCCGCCCTGGACAACGCGGACCAGGTCCGGCCCGTAGACCTCGCGCGCCGCCTCCTCGAGGAGCACGGCGACGCGCGGGGTGTACTCGGAGGGCTTGAGCACCACGCCGTTGCCGGCGAGCAGCGCCGGAAAGAGGGTTCGAAGGGGGAGCGCCACGGGGAAGTTCCAGGGCGTGATGAGGGCGATGACGCCGCGGGCCACCCGCTCCACGACGGCACGCTTGCCGGGGTAGCTCATGGCGTCCAGCACCGGTTCGTGGGCGGCGAGCAGGGCCGGCCCCTCGTGGGACCAGTAGGCGGAGAGGTCGGCCGTCGGCACGACCTCGTGGAGCCAGGACTCGGCCTCCGGCTTGCCCGTTTCGGCGCTCAGTGCAGCGACCAGCGCATCCCCGCGCGCCAACAGGGCATCCTTGAAGCGCCGGAGCATGGAAGCGCGCACCTCCAGGTCGCGGGCGGCGTGCGCGACCGCGGCGGCACGCACGGCCGTGACGATGCCCAGGGAGGGCGTCGGTCGGGGTGCGGGGACGGGCTCGAGGACCTCACCGTCGCTCGGGCACGTGCCGTGGATGGCGCCATCGTGGATGAGGGGCTCGAGGGCCGGGGTGGTGGCCGTGGGCTCGGCCTGGGCTTCATTCGACACGGCGACGTCCCCGGCCCGCGGGGGCCCCGGCGTCAAGTCCTCGTCGCCCGATCGGCGCAGCCCAAGGCCGCATCGTGATGAGGCCCCGCGCGGCTCACAGGGCGCGCCATCCCTGCTCGGTGCGGGCCGCCCTCCCCTCGGCCTCGAAGCTTGCGGAGGTGGGGGCTCTATCGAGAGGGCGGCGAGGGGCCAGACCGCGTGCGGGGCGTCGTCGTAGGCCGCCGGCAAGGAATCCTCGGGCCGGGCTCCGGGCCGGTCAGTCGGGCGGCGAGCACCTTGGCCTCCCGCGCGAGCCGATGGGCGACGTAGCGGTCGAGGCAGGTGCGCGGATCGTCGATGGGCTCACCATGGGCGGGCAGCAGCACGCGCGGCTGGCGGTCGCGCATGCGCTCGAGCGACGCGAGGTACAGCGCCATGTCGCCATCCTCGGGCTGAATCAGGATCGTGCCCACCGACGCAACCATGTCGCCGGTGATCATCGCGCCGGAGCCGAGCGCGTCGAAGCAGAGGTGGCCCGGCGCATGGCCCGGGGTGTACAGGGCCTCGAGGCATAAGGGGCACGGGCCCCGGCAAGTCGAGGCGGTCGCCATCCTCGATGGCGCGGTCGAAGCGGACCTGTCCGCGCAGCCGCTCGATGGTCGCCGCATGGGCCCACAGGGGTGCCCCGAGCCGTTCGGCGAGGCGGCTCGGCGCCACCGACGTGATCGGGGTGATGGTGCGTCGCGAGGATGGCGCGAGGAGGCGGAGCGAGCCTTCGGCCTTGCGCCGCTGGACGGGGCGAGGCAGCGCGCTCGATCTCGTCGTCCAGGGAGAGGCCGGCTCCACGACGGCGTCGCCGTCCCGACGAGGAACGCGTTGGTGTGGGTCGCCGGCACAGGGTGGGCGTGCGCAGGGGAAGCATCCACATGCCTCGTGCGACTTGGCGCGGCTCGGCGGTCATCGGGGATCCTCTAGAGCACCGCGACCGCGGTTCGCAAGCCGCCGCGCCAGACCCGTCAATCGTCCCACGTGCCGTCGTCGATGCGGGGAAGCGGGGGCGCGAGCGGGATGGACACGCCCGACTGCTCGGGCCCTCCGGGCGCCGCTGGAGGCGCTCCGCCCGGGAACATGGAGGCGCGGCGACCCGGCAGGATCGACGGGGAGCGGCCCTCGCGGGCCTTCCCCGGATCGCCGACCAGCTTCAGGCAATCGAGCGTGACCGTCTTGAACGTCTCGAAGACGCCCCGGCCCTCAAGGGCGCAGGCCTCAATCTCCCGGACGCCGTCGGGGATGGCCAGCTGGTCGTGGAGCACCTCCACCGGCATGGCCGTCGACAGGTCTCGCTTGTTGTACTGGACCACCAGCGGCATCCGCGTCGGCTCGTCCCCCTGGGCGATCAGGTTCGTCTCGAGGTTGCGAATGCTATCGATGTTCGCTTCGAGCCGGCCTTCCTGGCTGTCGACGACGAAGACGATTCCGTCCACGTTGCGCAGCACCAGCCGACGCGTCTGGTCGAGCGCGATCTGGCCAGGCACCGTGCACAGGTGCAACCGCACGCGAAAGCCGCGGAAGGTCCCGAGCTCGACGGGCAGGGAATCGAAGAAGAGCGTCCGCTCGGACTCGGTCATCAGGGAGATGAGCCGCCCCCGGTTCTCCGGGCGGCTGTGACCGTGGATGAACTCCAGGTTGGTCGTCTTTCCGCCGAGACCGGGGCCGTAGTAGACGAGCTTGAGGTCAATCTCGTGTCGTGCGTGGTTGACGAACGGCATGGTGAACCCTCGGGGCTCTTGAGCACGATCGCACGGAGACGGGCGCCTCGTCGAGCCGGATGGGGCCTCTCGGGTTGATCTGGGGGCCGGGCATTGGCTAAGCGGGCGGGATGGCTCGCTCGACCGTGTGGCTCGCGCTCCTGCTCCTCGGGGGATGTGGAGCGGCCCAGAGGGGCCGCGCCAGGCTACCAGCCAGGACTTTCACGCGATCGAGGTGGAGGAGAACACCATCGACGCCGAGCGGGGCGAGGCGGGGAATCCGGCGGCGTCCTGCGAAGACTCCTGCGCCGCGGGGCGCGAGGTGTGCGACGCGACCGCACGGCTCTGCGAGATTGCCTCGCGGATTGCCGACGCCGATGCGCGGGCACGGTGCCGCGACGCGCGGTACGCATGCGACCAGAGCACACAGGCCGCCCACCGCCGCTGCGCCTGCCCGACGCCGGTCCACGGGTCCTGACGGTGGCGGCGTCGAGCTGGATTGCCGCCGCCGAGGCGCGGCTCTCGAACGAGAGCGCCGAGCCGCTCCGAGAGGCCGAGGTGCTCCACGGCCACCGTCCACCGATCCTCGACGGAGCTGGTGCGGCTGCCCTCGTCTCCTTCGTGATGACGGCTCGTGCTTGGGCTTCGGTCGTGGTCCGTTGAGCAGATTGTGACTGTCCCCCTCGACCCGGTGGGGGACTCTTGCTCCGCCTGGTCGCCTGGGCTCCGGTGCGCTCGGTGATGCTCGGGATGACCCTCGCCCGACGCATCGCCCTGTTCACCCGCGCCCACGTCACGCCCTCGTCCTCACCGACGAGGGGCTCCTGCACCGCAGTCCGGGCAGGCCCGACGCGGTCGTTCCGCGCGCCTCGGTCGTGGACGTGCGGGAGGAGGGGGATTGGCGGACACGGCGCTCGGCGCGGCGCTTCGCCCACGTGTTCGTCGTGCTCGCGCCGGGGCTGAACACCGCGTGGATCGCCCTGCCGCCGATCTTCGAGCGGACCCCCGGGGTGTTGGCCGAACGGCTCATGCGCTGGCGAGGTCCCGCGGTGGATGCGCACGGCCCGAAGGCGCCCGAGCCCCACCGGCTCGGAAGCCAGATCTACGACGACGCCGCGGCCGGCCGCGCGCCCGAGGGGGGCTACGTCATCCGCCACGGGCGCGGGTGGTGGCGGCGGGGCCCCTACGCGACGCTGCTGTTGACCGTTGCCGTCCTCGACGGGTTCGTGCGCGTGCCGGGTGGTGCCTGGCGGCAGATCAGTCCCTTGTTGCCGATCGGCCTGGCCCTGTGCCTCGCGGCGGTGCCCCTCGTCTGGATCTGGATCACGCGTCGCGAGATCCTTCCGCGCAAGGGTCTCGCCCTCGTGCTGACTCCGGCCGAGGCGCTGATGCGCACACGGGCTGGCGTGCTGCGGGTGACGTGGGCGCGGCTCGCGCGGGTCTACGTCGAAGCGAACCCGACCTGGTCGATCTGTCGAGGGCTACCACCTCAAGAAGCGGCTGGTCATCGAGCGTGCGGAGGCGCCGCCAATCCGCTACGACGATGCATTTCTCGGAGCCCCGGTGGAGGTCGTCCAGGCCCTGTTCGAGGCCTACCGGCGAGGTGCGGTCCCCGCCCCGGAGGCGTGAGGCGGTACCGTGACGGAAGTCGGAGCGCGGGGGGTCCCGTGCGTTGCGTCGGCGACGAGGGCGAGCGCTTGGACGCGGGGGGTGCAGCGGGCGGTTATGGAAATTGTGCGTTTACCAACATGCGATCGACAGGGCACGGCGATTTCCTCGCGTGCCTTGCTGCAGCACGTTCGCGTGCCCGTCGACGCTCAAGACCTCCCCGTCCCGGGCGACCAGGCGGATGATGAGGGTGGCCGGTCCCTCGGGCGCACCGGCGGCGGGCAGGACCAGGGCCGCGCCCTCCCCGGGAACGCAACCGTCCCCGTCGCATTCGAACGCGCCTCGCCGGATGCTCGGAGACGAAGCGAGGATTGCGCCGCGACCGCTCGGACGGTCGAGGGCGCGGGCCTCGACGAGCAGTGCGACACCGTCCCCGAGGGGAGGTGAGGCCGCGAGTTGTTGGCGGAGCAGAGGGACGATACGCGGTGCGTGCAGCCGTGCGAGCGCTCGGGCCTCGGCCGTGCGGGCGGCCGGATAGGGCTCGCCCTCGAGGGCGTGGCGCAGGGGCGCGACGGCTCGATGATCGCCGATGCGGCCGAGGGCGTCGGCCGCCGCGGTGCGCAGGCGGAGGTCGCCGAGCAGGTCCACGAGCACCGGCTCGGCCGTGCGCAGCGCGAGGCGGCCCAGGGCCTCGACGGCCTGCTGGCGCAGCGAGCCGTCCGCAGCCCGATTGGCCGCGAGGGCCGTCAGCTCCTCTGCACCCGTCGGATCACCGAGGGCCGCGAGCGCCAGGGCTGCGCGGCGGGCGCGCTCGACGGTTGCGGCGGTCGGCGTCGCGCGCGCTCCGATCAGGAAGGCCCGCACCTGAGCGGCCGCTTCGGGCGCGCCGAGGGACAGGACCGCGACGGCGGCCTCGGCACGCACGGCGGGAGAGGGATCGTGCGCCCGCAGCCGGGCGAGCACGCCCCGCGCCGGAGTGTGAT
>CAWHLB010000035.1:0-390715 GCA_963830115.1 uncultured delta proteobacterium | reverse complement strand
AGAGCGCCGAGACAAGGCCACCGACGCGAAGCGGAAGTAGCAAGCGTCCCTGAACAATCAAAGGAGAAGCGTCATGCTGAACATCTTGTGGGCCGTCGCGGCCGTTCTCGTCGTGCTGTGGGTTCTCGGTTTCGCACTCCACATCACAGGGGGTGGTCTCATCCACGTCCTGCTCGCCCTCGCGCTCATCGCGGTCGTGGTTCGGCTCTTCGCGGGCCGTCGTTTGGCCTAACGGCAGCGGCCGCGCGCCGCTCTCGCTGGCTCGCCGAGGAAGGCTTCGGGGCCGGTGCGCGCCGCTTCGCGCAGCACGTCGTCGACGCGCACCGGTCCCCGCACCGACGTCACGGCCCGAAGGTGCCGCGGGCGCGCGGTGGCGGACCCGTCAGGTGCACATGTCGTGACAGGAGGTCGACGGGCCGCAGGTCACCGAGCCGATGCCGCTCGAGGGGCCCGTGCAGCTCACGTTGCACGGCCCGTCGCCGCAGAGGACGCTCGTGCCGAGACACGACGAGAGCCCCTGGCACTGCACCGTGCACGGCCCGCTGCCGCAGAGCACCAGCATGTTCTGGCACGACGAGGTGTCGGTGCAGGTGACCTCGCACGACGACGCGGTCGTGCAGTCGACGATCACGGGCTCTTGGGGCGAGCCCTGGCAGGCGGACGGCCCGCCGCAGTGCACGTTGCAGTCTCCCGTGCCGCAGCGTGTCACCGCGAACTGGCACGCCGAGCGGCCGTCGCACTGGAGGTCACAGGAGGTGGCCGGGCTGCAATCGACGGAGGTAAACTGGCAGGCGGAGGTGCCGCTGCAGTCCGCGGAGCACGCCTCGCCTGCCCGGCAGCTTCCGGCCGTGAACTGACAGGCGCTCGTGGCAGAGCAGAGGAGGGCGCAGCCCCCATCGCCCGAGCTCTCCGTGCAGGACGACGGCATCACGCCCCTGCAGCCCCCGAAGGCGCAGCGCTGGTTCCCCGGGCAGGGGGTCCCGGGCTGCCAGCCGCCGGTCGTATCGCACGACTCGGGCGTGTCGCCGAGGCAGCGCATCTCTCCGGCGTTGCACCCAGGCTCGCCGCCGTCGCCACCGTCCGGAGCGCACGCCCCCTGGTCGGCCAGGCCCGAGGCGGTGCAGCTCACCTTTCGTGGCGCGCCCATGACGGGGAAGCATCCGCTCACCCCGCAGGCGATCGGGGTGTCGAGGCCCGCGTTGGTGAGGGTGCAGGTGCAGCCGCCGCCGCCCGCGGCATCCGTCCCGCCTCCATCCGAAGCGGTCGTCGAAGAGCCGCCGCACGCGACCCAAGAGAGCGTCGCGATGGACAGCCAGCAGGCGGTCCGGACAGAGCGGAAGGCCAAAGCGTGAGGCATGGTCGGCGAACATACCACGCGAGCACCTCGGCGCCGCCGCCGAGGTCGGGCCGCGCCTCAGGGCGCTTCTTGTAGCACCACGATGCTCGAGCCGGCGGCGCGGTAGGTCGGGTCGGTCAGGGTCAGGGGCGCATCGAGGGTGATGTTGCCGCTGCTCTTCGGGTCCGTGCCCATGTCCTCGAAGTAGCTCTGGGTGTCGATGAGGCGCTGCCAGGTCACGCCCGAGGGCAGCGTGAAGGTGGTCCAGTCCCGGTCCATGTTGATCAGGATGCAGCAGCTCTGGGCCGGCGCTCGAGTCGTAGTAGTGGATCATGAGGTGGCGGTTCGACCAATCGCTCTTGTTGGTGTTGTCCGCCTCCTTCCACGCGAAGGGGGCGCCGCTATCCCAGTCGGTCGGCGCGAAGGCGTAGCGGTGGTCTTTGCGGAAGCGGATCGCCTTGCGCACGAAGTCGTGCATGCGGTTGCGCTCGTCGTCGCCCGCCAGCACCCCACTGGAACCAGTTGCACTCTTGTCGGCGCCGGTCGAGTAGGCGTTGTTGTTGCCGAGCTGGGTGCGCATCCACTCGTCGCCGCCGAGGAGCATGGGCGTGCCGTGGGAGAACATCATGGCGACGAAGAGGTTGCGCATGAGCTGGCGCTTCATCGCCTCGTTGTCGGCGCCCCAGTCGCGCGAGCGGTGTTGTCGTTGCCGTCGTGGGTCTCGCACCAGGTCGAGGCGGGGTCGACTGCAGCAGACCGGGTTGAGCGGGCCGCAGCCGTTCTGCTTCGCATTGAAGCACATCAGATCGTACATGGTGAAGCCGTCGTGGATCGTGATGTAGTTGATGGAGTGGTAGGGGCGCCGGCCGTTCCACGCGTAGGTGTCGTGGCTGCCCGTCATCACGGAGCCGCCGTCCCCGTCGCCCTCCCGCGTGTTGAGGTTCCAGGCGTCGATATTGACGAACGACCGCCACCAGTGGCGGAAGATCGGGTTCCATTCGTACCATCCGACGCCGGGGCGCGTGCTCGACGCCGGGTAGGCGCCGACCAGCGAGCCGTAGCTCCCGCCCGCCGACCAGGGCTCGGCGATGATGCGCGTGTTGTATTGGCTCAGCACCGGGTCGTCGATGATGTCCTGCAGAACCGTGTTCGCCGCCATGTCCCAGTGGTTGTAGTCCATGTCCTTCTCGCCGAGGATCGCGGCGAGGTCGAAGCGGAACCCGTCGACGTGCATCTCCTGCACGAAGTAGCGCAGCGAGTCGAGGATGAGATGGCGGAAGGGCGTGTGGTTCGGCCGCGTCTCGTTGCCGACGCCCGTGTTGTCCCAGTAGGTCTGGTTGTCGGTGGACAGGGCGTAGTAAGCCTGGTTGTCGAGGCCGCGGAAGGAGTAGAGCGCGGCGATCTCCTTCGGCTCGAACATCACGGACTGGGTGTCGAGGCTCGGGTCGAGGGAGAAGTCGTCGATGTACCTCCGCGACTGCCAGAGCCCGCCCTCGCCCGTGTGGTTGTAGACCACGTCGAGGAGCACCTCGATGCCGTGCTGGTGGAGCTGGTCGACCATCCACTTGAGCTCGTCCTCGACCCGTAGCGGGTCCATGGTGGTCGAGTAGGTGATCTCGGGTGCGAAGAAGTTGATCGTCCAGTAGCCCCAGTAGCCTCCGTCGATCCCCTTCGACATGGTCGGCATCAGCTCGACCGCGGTGACACCCAGGTCCTCGAGGTAGCTCGCCATCTCGCCGACGCCGCGGAAGGTGCCCGGGTGGTCGACCCCCGAGGCCGGGTTCTTCGTGAAGCCCTTCGGGTGCACTTCGTAGATGATGAGGTCGTTCCAGTCGTGGCCGTCGAAGTGATCGCTCTGCCGGTTCTGCCGCCAGGTCGCCTCGTTCGGGCTCCACTGGTAGTGGCTCTGGACGATGACGCTCTTGCTCGCCGCCTTGTAGTCCGACTCGGTGCGCGAGGGGCCGCTCGCGGCGCTCCCCTCGGACCAGTCGTGGTCGCGGTGCAGCGCCTTCGCGTAGGGGTCGGTGAGCAGCTTGTTCGGGTCGAAGCGGTTGCCGTCCGCGTCCACGTCAGCGACGAACCCCTTGATCGATCCCGGATACCAGGCCGGGTCGTAGGTCCAGTTCGGGCCCCAGGCGGCATAGCCGTAGTGCTGGCCGTAGCCCACCCCCTCGACATACACGTTCCAGACATTGCCGAAGCGGTGCATGGGGAAGCGCTGGCTGTAGCGGTCGCTGTCCGGGTCGTCGAAGAGCATCAGCTCCATGCGCGTCGCGTGCTCGGAGTAGACGCTGAAGTTGACGCCGTGGTCGACCACCGTGGGGCCCATGTGGTCGAGGTTCTGGACCTCCTGATCGGTGTAGCTCGGGGCGCGGGGCGCCGTCTGATAGAGGTGGCTGTAGTTGCTCGACGTGTCGCAGGACGCGAGCGAAAGCGAGGAAGCCGCGAGCAGGGCGAGGACGAGCGCACGTGCGCAGGCGTGCCCGGTGGCTCCCCGATCCGGTCCAGGGCCCCTCGTGTGCAGCGGGGGGACAGGGTGCTCTGCGGCGCGGGAGCTCCCCTTGGCGGACTTCGAGGCGGACGGCTTCATGCAAGCTCCCCCGGCAATGCAAAGGGACCTCGAAGCCTAGTGGCTCGGTCTGGGGGCGGCAAGGTGACGGGCGACGCTGGCCCCAGGCCCCGACCGGTGCTAGTTCCAGGCGCTTATGGCCGAAACGCCCCCCGACCTCGGCGCCCACCTCGCGCGCGTGCGCGAGCTGATGGAGCAGCACATCCCGTTCAATCGGGAGCTCGGTCTGCGTGTCGTGGACCTCCGCCACGGCAGGGCGATCCTGTCCATCCCCTACCGCGATGGCCTCGTCGGCGATCCGGCGCGTCCCGCCCTGCACGGCGGGGTCGTTTCCGCGCTCGCCGACACTTGTGGCGGCGCCGCCGTGTGGACGGCGATCGGACAGGCCGATCGGGTGTCGACGATCGACATTCGCATCGACTATCTCCTGCCTGCGCGCCTCGAGACCGTGGAGGCTACCGCGGATGTCATCAGGGTTGGCAACCGCGTCGCCGTGACCACGATACGCGTGTACCACCCGTCTAGGCGGGACGAAGTCGTGGCAGAAGGAAAGGGCGTCTACTCCGTGAAACGAGCCAGCAAGGCCGGGCAGGGGACGACCACGTGACCACGCAACAGCATCACGATGACGTCCATGGCGGCGCTCCGGGTGCGGATCCGGAAATGGAGCGCATCGTCGCCGAGGAGGAGCGCGCCCTGTCGCGCGTGCTGCGCACCCTCGCCGCGCGCACCGCGGCACGACGAAACCCCGGCATCGACTACGACGCGGAGCTCATCGCACTGCGCGATCAGATCAACGAAGCGCGCGTCGAGGACATCCCGCCGCTCATCGAGGAGATGGAGCGGCTGCAGCAGGTGGCCGCGCGCCGCGCCAAGGTCACCCAGGGCCACGTGGACGCCAAGTCGCCCTACTTCGGGCGGTTGGTGCTCGAGGAGGCGGATCGCAAGCGCGAGGTGCTCATCGGCCGTGGCACCTTCCTCGATCCGACGACGGGCATCCGCATCGTCGACTGGCGCGACGCGCCGGTCAGCCGGGTCTACTACCGCTACGACGAGGGCGACGACTACGACGAGACCTTCGGCGGCCGCGACGTCAACGGCGAGGTGCTCGTCCGACGCAGCCTGGTGATCACGGACGGCCGCCTCCGACGCATCGGCACGCCCCAGGGCACGTTCATCCGCGACAGCCAAGGCCACTGGCGGCGCGCCGCCGCGAGCGCGACCCGTCTGTCGGGCGGCCAGGGCGCGGCGCTGCGCCCCGAGGCCTACCACCGTCCAGGCCAGCTCGGCGTGGGCGCCGAGGGCAGCGACGACAAGCGCCTGAGCGAGATCACGGCGCTCATCGACCCCACGCCAGTTCGACCTCATCAGCCGGCCCGGCTCCGGGCTCGTCGTGATCCAGGGCGGCGCGGGCAGCGGCAAGACCACCATCGGCCTGCACCGCCTGGCCTGGCTCGCCTACCAGGAGCCCAAGCGCTTCCGCGCCGATCAGATGCTCGTGGTCGTCTTCAACGACGCCCTGGCCCGCTACGTCGCACGGGTGCTGCCGGCCCTCGGGGCGCCGGACGTGTCCGTGACGACCTACGAGAGCTGGGCCCAGAAGCTGCGGATCAAGCATGTGCGCGGGCTCCCGGCGGAGCCGACCGAGGACACGCCCTCCGTGGTGGTGCGCCTCAAGAAGCACCCGGCCATGCTCCGCCTCATCGACGCGCGGGCCGACGCGCTGGCGGAGCGAGTCGAGAAGGAGGTCGTCGGGACGGGCGCGAAGCTCGACGGAGGCGGCAAGGCCCTGCGCGTGTGGCGCGAGACGGCGGGGGCCGCGCCGGGCCGGCGGGCCGACAGGCTCCTGTCGTGGCTGGCCGATCCGGAGGGAGACAATCAGAAGCTCCCGCTCGCCACGCGGCACGCCCTCGAACGCGTCCTCGGCGAAGTGCGGCGCGACGCGCGCGACGTCGTCGGGGTCTGGTCCGAGATGCTCACCGACCGAGCGCTGCTCGGAGCGACCTTCGCCGAGCACGCTCCCGGCGTCTTCACCGAGGAGGAGCTCGACGAGGCCCACGCCTGGTGCACGCGCCGCTGCGTGCAGGTCGTGACTCATCGTGAGGAGGTGCTCTCGCACACCGAGCCGGATGAGCGCGGCGGGCGCGGCGAGCACGGCGAGCGCGAGGGCGCAGAAGACGAGCGGCACAAGGGGATCGACGGCGCCGACATCGAAGAGGAGCTCGACCGGGCTGCGCTCGATCGCGAGGACGACACGCTCCTGCTCCGCTTGCTGCAGCGCATGCGCGGGCCCCTGCGCCGCAAGAAGAGTGTGCTCCGCTACGAGCACATCTTCGTCGACGAGGCGCAGGACATGAGCCCCGTCGAGCTGTCGGTCGTGCTCGACACGGCGAGCGAGCACCAGAGCGTCACGCTGGCGGGTGACATCGCCCAGCGCCTGCACATGGACAACGGCTTCAGCGACTGGCGGACCGTGCTGCACGAGCTCGGCCTCGATCACATCGCCATCGAGCCGCTCAAGCTCAGCTATCGCTCGACCCACGAGATCATGGACTTCGCGCGCGGCGTGCTCGGCCCCCTGCGCAAGGAGAGCTCGGGGTGCGAGGCGACGCGGCACGGTGCGCCGGTGGAGCTGTTCCGCTTCGCCCACAGCGGCGACGCGGCCGGCTTCTTGGCGGAGGCGTTGCGCGAGCTGGTGCAGACCGAGCCGCGCGCCTCGGTCGCGGTCATCACGCGCTACTCGGAGCAGGCGGACATGTACTACGCGGGCCTGCGCCAGGGCGAGGTGCCGAACCTCCGGCGCATCGCCGAGCAGGACTTCCCCTTCAGGGCGGGCGTCGACGTGACCGACGTGCGGCAGGTCAAGGGCCTCGAGTTCGACTACGTCGTGCTCGCGGAGGTCAGCGGCCCGAGCTACCCGGAAAGCGACGAGGCGCGGCACCTCTTGCACATCGCGGCAACCCGCGCCGCCCACCAGCTCTGGGTCACCACGACAGGCGAGCCCTCCCACCTCCTCCCCGACGACCTGCGCAAGCGCGAGTACTGACCGCGCCGATCTCGGGCAACCGCCGCCCCTCCAGGTGCATCGGGATGCGGATGCGGGTTGCGCGTCGGGCGTCGGGCGCGCAGGGATGGGGGCCATGGACCGCTCGGCGCTCTGGCCCGACTTCCGGCAGGCGTGGATCCTCTACGAGGACGTGTCGGTCGTGGCCGTGCACAAGCCGGCGGGCGTGCCGAGCCAGGCGGTGGATCCGGAGCAGCCGGACGACGTGGTGACGCGTCTCGGGCGCTTCCTCTCCCGGCGCGATGGGCTCGCGGCAGAGGGGGCGTACCTCGGCGTGCACCAGCGGCTCGACCGCGAGACGTCGGGCGTGCTCGTCTACGCGCGGCGGCGCGAGGCGAACGCGGGGCTCGCGCGGCAATTCGAGCGCCATGCGGTGCACAAGGAGTACGTGGTCGGCGTCGTCGGGTGGGACGCGCGTCGCACGGAGGCGACGCTCCGCGATTGGCTCGAGCCCGACGGGCAGGGCGGGACGCGGGTCGTGGGCTCCGATGCGTCGAGCGCCCGCCAGGCCTTTCGAAGCCCGCGTGATCGGGGGCGGCCTGCGGAGCGGCGGGGTGGATCGCGGAAGGGGCGCGGGGGACCCGGATCGGAGCGCGAAGGGCGACGCGGAGGGGGGCGACCGGACCCCGCGCGCGATGGCGGGGCAAAAGGCACGCGGCGTCGCGGTGGCCCGGCCGAGCGTGGGCGCGAAGCGGTGACGCACGTCCGCATGATCGCGCAACGGGGCGAGCGCGCGCTGCTCGCGGTACGCATCGAGACGGGGCGCACGCACCAGATCCGCGCCCAGCTCGCCCACGCCGGCGCGTCGGTCGCGGGCGATCGCCGTTACGGAGGCGCGCCCGCGGCGCGCCTCATGCTCCACGCCTCGGCCCTCACCCTCGAGCACCCGGAGACGGGCGCGCCCCTGCGCATCGAGGACCCGGTGCCGCCCGAGATGGAGCGCTGGCTCGCGGGCGAGGACGCGATCGCGCTCGATGATTCCGTTGCACTGCGCGCAGGGCTCGCGCGGGCGATGGAGGCGCGCTTCGGCCTCGCGCACGCCGACGAAGCGAAGGAGCCGACGACCGCGTTCCGGCTCGTGCACGAGGCGGGCGACGGCATGCCGGGTCTCGCGGTCGACGTCTACGGCGAGCACCTCGTCGCGCACCTCTACGGCGATGAGGCCGAGGCGGTGGAGGACGTCCTCCTCGATGCCCTCGACGCACTGGGCTTCGCGGGTGTGTACGTCAAGCGACGCCCCAAGCAGGCCAACGTGATCGTCGACGCGCGGCGATCGGACCTGGCGCCGCCCGCTCCGCTACGCGGCACCCGAGGGCCCGACGAGATCGTGGTCCGCGAGCACGGCCTGCCCTTCGCGGTGCGGCTCGGGGACGGCCTGAGCACGGGCCTCTTCCTCGACCAGCGGGAGAACCGCCGCCGCGTGCGCGCCCTGTCCGAGGGTACGCGCGTGCTCAATCTCTTCGCCTACACGTGCGGCTTCACGGTGGCCGCCGCGGCCGGCCGCGCCGTGCGCACCGTGAGCGTCGACGCCTCCCGCGCCGCCCTCGACCGGGGCGCCCACAACCTCGAGCTCGCGCATCTCGCAGGCGACGCCCATCGCCTCGTCGCGGCCGACGTCTTCGAGGCCCTCGAGGGCTTCGCGCGCGCCGGCGAACGCTTCGACATCGTGATCGCCGATCCGCCCACCTACAGCACGACGCACGCCTCGCGATGGACCTCTGGCGGATCGTGGCGTCATCTCGGTGCCCTCGCGCTCGGGGTGCTCGCCCCCGCCGGCCGCCTGCTCGCCTGCAGCAACGATCGGCGCATGGGCGCACGCGCTTTCCGACGTCACCTGCATGACGCGGCGCGCGACGCGGGCCGTGAGGTCCTGCAGATGAAGGACCTGCCCGTGCCGCCCGACTTTCCCCCCGCGCCGGGCACCGAGCCCCACCTCGCCTCGCTCCTCGTCGCCGTGCGCTGAGTTGACCTTCGCCGCCGCGTGCTTACGGCTGGCGTGACGCAAAGGAGTCATCATGGAGCCACAGAAGACCACCGAGACCGGCACACCCGATCTCGATACCAATGCCCTGTTCACCCAGTACGTCGACATCGTGAACCGCGCCCTCGGAGCGCATCGGAAGGACACCCCCTGGAAGCAGCTCTTCGGCGCCGGCGAAAAACTCGTCGGCAACAAGCGCATCGGCGCGGCGGTCTACAAGACCAACCCGAAGGAACCGCACGACTTCTTCACCTTGACGCTCGAGGGTGGAACCTTCCACGCCCAGCACGGCAAGGCCGACGTCGACATCACCTGGAGGGTCAAGGAAGACCACCTGCGCCACGTCGTGAAGAACCCGAAGCCCTTCATCGACAACCCCGCCCGCCTCGACCTCGACTGGCTCAAGACCCGCCTCGGCGTCTGAGGTCACGACGGGGATCGGCGGCCGGGGTCACACCCTGCGCAGCACCTTCGGCGGCAGGAGCGCTTGAAGCTCGCAGCCGCCGGGGGTGGGGTCGCCCTCGAGCTGCGCCACGCCGCCCTTCTTGAAGAGGAAGCGCTCGCCGAGCCCCGCGTCGCCGCAGGCGAGCAGGGCGAGCAACTCGCCCATCCACGGTTCGTGTCCCACGAGCGCGACGTGCTCGCCTTCGAGCGTGTCGAGCAGGGCGCGGGTAGGGGGGCCGGCCAGGTGCTCGGTCGCGACGCGATCTCCGTCGAGCAGCGGGGCGAGCAGGTCGGCCGTCTGGGACGCGCGTGTCCAGGGGCTGTGGTAGATGCGGTCGAGCCGCACGCCCAGCCGCCCGAGCCCGCGCGCGACGCCCTCCATCCGCTCGATGCCCTTGGGTGTCAGGGCGCGTGACTCGTCCGGCAGCCGCGCGCTGCGTTCGGTCGCGATGCCGTGGCGGACGATGAAGATGACCATGGACGGGCTTCCTGATTAAATGTGAACTAATTACCGATCTTGGCGTGGCCGCCCGGAGAGGCTGTCCGGGCTCAGCTCGGTGCAACGGCGTTCGACGGCAGGTACACGTCGGGCGCGTGGGACGGGGTGACCGCGCGGTCTAGGGCGATCCCCGCCGCCACCAGCAGCGCGACCGCCGCGAGGGCGATGGCCGGCGTCGCCCATCCCGCAAGGGTTGCGCGCGCGCCGCGCAGGCCGTGGTGTGCGCGCGCCACCGTCGTCAGCACGATGCCGCCGTAGGCGAGCTGAAAGAGGAAGACCAGGGCGAGGACGGCGGTGCCGACGCCGGGCAACAGGGCCGCGACGCCGAGGAGCAGCCAGACGATGACGGGGCTCGTTCCGTATGCGGCTGCCCTGAGGCTCGTCCCGAGGTCGCCCCGACCGCCCAGCAGGCGCGCGGCGCAGTGGAAGGTCGCGCCCGTGAGCAGCGCCGCCATGACGCCGTTGAACGCCTGCAGGAAGGGGCCGCCGCACAAGGCCGCGAACGCGAACGCGGCGGCGCCGGCATGGTTGCCGGCCGACAGGGGCGTGGACCAGCCGAGAGAGCCGAACAGGACGCAGGGCGAGAGGATCACGAGGGCGCCGAGGCTCGTCACCGCGAACACCAGGGCCGCGTACCCGAGGGCCGCCCCGACCGAGCCGGGGCGCATCTCCGCAAAGGTGGCGCCCGGACGGGCGAGCGTGTCGCGCAGCGTCCGGGTGAAGCGCCGCAGCCAGTCCAGGTCCCGTCGCTCCCACGCGATCACCCCGCCCCCGTCTTCGACGCGCCCGCACTCGGTGCACAGCTCGCGTCCCTCGACCTGGACGAGACAATACTCGCAGGCGGGGCGCCCGCAGCGCGGACAGGTGATGAAGGCGATTCGCCCGGCGTGCACCGGGCACGGGCACCCGTCGGCCACCGATCCGGATCCGTCGGCGGGCGTTCCCTCCACCGGCGGGAGTATGATCACGTGACCCGCCGGTGCCAAGCGGGCGGGGCCTGGTGCGCTACGCGGGGCCGTGAACGAGCCCGAGCACGTCGGTGCTCTCCCACACGACGACATCGCCGGCCGGATTCGAGCCACGTCCCCCGGACGCGCGTCCCCGCGGGTAGCGGCACGCGCCGGCATCGATGGGCGTCGCAACGGAGGAGGACTGCGCTCCCGTCGTCTGCCTCTTCACCGACGAGGACGAGGCCATCGGTGCCCGCGGGAGCGGCTGCGAAGGGCTCGCCCGAGAGGCTGCCGAAGCGCACGCCCCCCGGCACCGAGATTGAGGCGGGGGCGCCAGATTGTGATACCTCCCACAGTCCGGTAGCGCTCGCCACGAACGCTCGCCCGCCCTCTTCGAGGACCATGAGGTCCCTCGGGTCGGCGTTCGGCACAGCAACACGCGTCGCGGCATGCGGCGCGGCGACGTCGATGCGCGACAGGACGAGCCCGTCGAAGGTCCTGTGCTCGACCAGCGCGTGGCCGCCTCCGAGCGCGTGGACACCGATCCCGAAGGGAGCGAACTTGGCGCCGTAGACCGTCGCGAAATCGGCGGCGCTCACCACCGGTGTCGGCGTGACGGGCCCCGCCGCGCTCGTTCCGACGACCGCGTGCACGACCGTGTCCGTCCGGAGCGCGGCGAAGAGCGAGAGACCGTCTCCCGTCGCGTGCCCGCTCAGGAAGGCGACACTGCCCAGCGAAGGATCGAAAGACGCCAGCGTGTCCCAACTCTGGCTCCTGGGATCCCACTGCCGGAGCCCCGGGCTCTCCGACGCCGGCTTCGGGGCGACGAGGCGGCCCCCGAGCCACACGGGGGACGGGGTGCGTGCGGTCTCGAGTGCGTGTGCGAGGGCGCCGGCCGGCACGGACGCGTCCCCCACCTTCACGTGCGTCACGGGCGTGAGCCCCTTCGCGTCGAGGACGGCGAAGCTGCCGTCGTCGCAGCCGAGCAGCATCGGCGCTGGCTCGCCGGCCTTGGCCCCGCGTGGAAGGGGACCCACCGGGTGGCAGCCGGTCGCGGCGACACCCGCGGGCGCACGCACGGCGGCATCGGTCGAATCCCACACCGCGTCCGAGGCGTCGTCGAGCACCTGCACCCGGTCGCGGCTCGTGACGATGACGTCGTGACCGAGGATCGCCGCCGCGTGCACGTGCATGTGAAGCGGCACCCTGCGGCCCTTCACCGCAGCGAAGTGATCGCCTCCCCCGCTGGCGAAGAGTCGGCCGTCGTCGGTCACCACGACCACGCCACGGCCGGGCATCGCGCCCACTGCGACGGGGGCCGAAGGCGTCTGGCCGACGTGCTCGGCCACCGCGCCCTTCATGCGGAAGATGCTTCCGTCGTCCTCAGCAACGAGCACATGGCCGTCCTGGTCCTGGCCCAGGGCCACGACGCGCCCATGGCTCGGCAGGGAGTGATCGTCCCATCCATCGTCGGTCGCCACGAAGAGCGCGCCCGCGTCGCCACCCACGACGAGCCGTCCCTCAGCATCGAACGTCGCCACACGGATGCGTACGCGGGGCGGCATGTGCACCGGCCGGAGCGAGCGGGCGGTGAAGGGGCGCAGGGCCGTTCGGACCTCGCCTCCCGCGAGCGCGAGGGCGGCGTGCTTCGAGCGCTCGTCGAATGCGAAGCCCACCACCGGGTAGCCGGTGGCCACCGGTCCCTCGGTCTTCGCCTGCCCGTCCCGCGGCAGCCGCTCGAAGCAATCGTCTCGTCGGCCGACGTACACGTCGCCGCCGGGCCCGACCGCCATGGAGGTGACTCCCACCGTGCCCGTCGGCGCATCACGCCATCGCCCCGCCCGCCACACCACGATCTCGCCGCGACCGGCCGCGTCCTCGAGGGCGATCGCCACGGTGCCGTCCCGTCCGAGCGCCGCGCCGGTGACGGTCATGTTCTGGGCAAAGGGGGTCGAGAGGCGCCGGTAGCCCGTGCGCGGATCGGCCGGATAGCGGAAGTCGGTGGCGCGTAGGGCTGCGACGAGCGGGCCAGGCCCGGCCGCCTCCCCGCCCCCCAAGTGCAGCACGACGACAGCCGCGATCGCAGCTGCCGCGAGGCCGCCGAGGGCGATGAAGAGCAGGCGCCGAGGGCGTTCGGGTTCGGCCGGCCGGGAGGGCGGCGCGGACGACGATGCGGCGGGCGACACGGCCGCGGATACTACACGCGCGCGTGCCCGATTGGAGGGAGTCACGGCCCCTCGGCAAAAAAAGGCTGGACGAGAGGGCTCGGGGACCACACGATGGAGAGGGTCCGGGGGGAAACGACAAGGGAACGGTCCCCTGTTGCAGTCCGCTCCACGCTGTGTAATATCGCACCCGTCAGGCACTGTTTCATAGCCCGGTTCGAACTGCGCCGAGCTCCCCTGGCCGCTTGACGGCCTTGAGTCGGGCTCCTCGCGCCTGATCACCGTCGCGCCGCTTCTCACCCAAGGGGCGCACCGCCGGCCTCGGCCGGTGGCGGTCGAGAGCGGCGCATACCACGTATGAAGAGGTGGCGGTCCACCACGGGGAGGTGGTCGGACGCACCGCGGGAGGCCAAAGGATGGCCGAATCCCAGCTTGCCGAGAAACCCGAGGTCCCTTCCGACGCGAGCGACACCGCTTCATCGGCGGCGCCAAAGCCGCCGATTCTCGCAGCACGTCGCCAAGCTCTCCGACCGCGCCATCCAGCGCGTCGTCGGCGGCAACGCGTTCCTGCGGGGGCGGCTCTACGCACGCCGCAACGCCGTCGACGATCTGACGGCGGAAGATCACCGCGTGCATGGCAAGATCCTCGTTCGGTCTGCCGACGAGCCCTACCGCACCGAAGTGCAGCTTACCGAAGAAGGCAAGTTCGTCTCCGAGTGCAGCTGCCCTGGCTGGCGCGGGCCCACCGGGCACTGCAAGCACGTCGCGGCAGTGCTGGTGGCCCTCCGGGATTGGGAGCGTCCGCCCAGGCCCAAGACCCCACCGCAGGAGAGGCAGCAGAAGCCCGCGCCCGTCCACGTTCCCCAGACGGTCTCGGTGGGCGGCAAGCGCCGCCGCTCGCGCCGGCGCCGACGGGGCGCAGGCGGCTCGGCGGAGGCCGTGAACGCGCCCGCCATCGAGGTCCTGTCGGCACGCGACCTCGGTATCGCGAGCCCGGTCTCGCCCGAGTCGCGCGGGGTGCTCGACCAGTGGCTGCCCCACGACGCGCTGCCCAAGCCCCACGAGTTCGAGTACCGCATGGTCGTGCGCTCGGCGTCCCTGACCGTGACGCCGGTGCTCGCGGGATCGCGCTCCGCCGTTCCCATCAACGACGCCATCGCCAGCTACAACATGGTGTCCACCGCCGACCGGCCGCTGCTCCGCACGCTCGCCCGGCACACGACGCGCGGCCAGCCCGCCGCCGCCGAGATGCGTGGTGAGGACGCGGCCGAGGTGCTCAACATGCTGCGCAGCCGTCGCGTGCTGCTCGAGCCCGCCTCGATGGAGCTGCGCTTCATGGACGAGGCGCTCAAGCCCCGCATCGAGCTCGATCTGGCCAACGGCGGGTCGGTGCGTGTGCGTGTCGTCTTCCAGCTCGACAGCGTCAACCGTCGCTTCCCCCTCTCGAGCGGCGCCTGGTTCGAAGGGACGCCGGGCTGGCACATCGACACGGTCGAGGGCGTGGCGCGCCCGGTGGCCGACCCGGTCACGCCGGCCTGGCTGCAGCGGCTCTACCGTTCGCCAGCCCTGGTGTGCTCGATGCACGACCTGCCGCGCCTTCTGACCGACTTCGTCCCGCGGGTCGCGACCTCCCTCGCCACCGACCTGCCGGACCTCAGCTCGGTGGCCGATCTGCTCGACGCCCACCCCCTGTTCCAGCTCCGGGCCAACGGCGACATCGTCGACGCGCGGGTGCGCCTCAAGGCCACTTACAACGAGCACGAGTTCGAGGTCCCGGTGCGGGGCTTTCCCTCGCCGCTCGCCTTCCTGCCGCCAACGCGCAAGGGCGGTCGTCCGCGCGTGGTGCGCCGCGACGTGGGGGCGGAGATGGCGGCGGTGCAGCAGGTGATGGACCTCGCCTTCTCGGTTGACGAATCGGGTGAGGAGCTGGTGGCCCACGGTCAAGACGCGATCCACTTCTGGACGGAAGGGCTCGGGACCCTACCGGAGGAGTGGGACCGCTTCGTTCCGGACGATCTGGTGGACGTGACCATCCGCAAGGAGTCGGTCGCGCCCAACATGCGCGTCTCGAGCGGCGTCGACTGGCTCGACCTGCAGATGTCGTTCAAGGCCGAGGGCGTCGCCGTGAGCGAGGACGAGCTGCGCGCCTGCCTCGAGCACGGGCGGCGGCTGGTCAAGCTCGACGACGGCACCTACGCCCCTGTCGATCCGGCCAACGTGAGCGAGGTGCTCACGCGCATGGCGGAGATCTACGCGACGAGCGGCGGACGCGACAAGCTGCCCCTGTCGCAGGCGGGACGGGTCCAGGACCTGATGCAGCTCGTGTCGGGCGCGAAGGCGACCTCCACGGCCAAGCAGCTCTTCGGCAAGCTCGAGGACCTGGGCGCGATCGAGAGCATCGCGAAGCCCAGGAACCTCAAGGCGACGCTGCGTCCCTACCAGAAGGAAGGGTTCAGCTGGCTCGTCTTCGTCCACAACCTGGGCAGCGGCGGCATCCTCGCCGACGACATGGGCCTCGGCAAGACGGTGCAAGCCATCGCGCTGCTCCTGTGGGCGAAGAGCAAGCTCAAGAAGAAGGTCAGCCTGGTCGTGGCGCCGACCTCGGTCGTGCCCAACTGGCAGCGCGAGATCGAGAAGTTCGCCCCGTCGCTCAAGACGATCGTCTGGCAGGGGCCCGACCGCCACGGCCAGCGCGATCAGGTCGACGGCGCCGACATCATGATCACCAGCTACGCCCTGCTCCGGCGCGACGAGGAGATGCTCTCGGAGGTGGACTTCCGCTACGTGATCCTGGACGAGGCCCAACACATCAAGAACCCGCTGAGCGCCACGGCGCGGGCGGCGAAGAGGCTCGGAAGCGAGCGACGGTTGGCGCTGACGGGCACACCCATCGAGAACCGTCTGAGCGAGATCTGGAGCATCTTCGACTTCGTCTCGCCCGGCCTGCTCGGCGACCTCAAGTCGTTCGAGGAGAAGCTGGCGCGGCCCATCGACCGGGGCGACGAGGAGACGGCGGCCAAGCTGCGCGCCACGATCCATCCGTTCGTGCTCCGGCGCACCAAGCAGCAGGTGGCCAGGGACCTGCCCGCGAAGATCGAGCAGGACATCGTGGTGCCGCTCGCCGACGAGCAGAGCAAGCTCTACAAGCAGATCCTGCGCGAGATCCGGACGAGCCTGCTCAGCGAGGTGGAGAAGCAGGGCGTCAGCAAGTCCCAAATCCAGATCCTGGCCGCGCTGACGCGCCTGCGGCAGGTCGCGTGCGATCCGCGCCTGATGAAGCTCTCGGGCGACTGGGACCACGACGAGAGCGGCAAGCTGGCGGCGTTGCGCGAGATCCTGCAAGAGGCGGTCTCCGGCGGGCACCGCGTGCTGGTGTTCAGCCAGTTCGTGGAGATGCTCAAGCTGATCCGCGACGCCCTCGACCAGGACGGCATCACCTACCAGTACCTCGATGGCTCCACGAAAGACCGGCTCGACCGGGTGGACCACTTCAACGAGGACGAGTCGGTCCAGGCGTTCCTCATCTCGCTCAAGGCGGGCGGCACGGGGCTCAACCTCACAGGCGCCGACACGGTCGTGCACTTCGACCCGTGGTGGAACCCGGCCGTCGAGGACCAGGCGACCGACCGCGCCCACCGCATCGGCCAGACGCGCGTCGTGACGGTCTACCGGCTCATCGCGCGGGGCACGGTGGAAGAGAAGATCCTGCAGCTCTCGGCGAAGAAGCGCGCGTTGGTGGCGAACGTGCTGAACACCGAGGGCAGCCCGCTCAAGGGGCTGACCCGGGCGGATGTGGATGATCTGTTTAGTGATTGAGATCTCGTAGAGAGTCTGGGTGGTCGGATTTGTCGATGACCACCCACCCCCACCCGTAGTCCTCCCGGGGGAGACCCCCTCTCGGCCGCTCGCTCGCGGCCGGGCTCGCCTTCGGCTCGCTAGTCGATGCCTTGGTCGCGGCGGAACTCGAGGCATTGGGGGCTGCCCCGTTCGAAGGTGCGGCACGTGGTGCCGCGCTCGTCGTAGATACGGCAGGCGTTCGGGCTCGCCTCGGTGCCGAGCCATACGCAGCCGCCATCGGGGCGTGTCGCGAAGGCGACCTGGCCGAAGTGGCCGGGCTGGACCGCGTCGGCGATGTCCTCGCGCCCCGACCGCCTCCAGCGGGCGAGGTCCTCCGCCGGGATGAGGATCCGGCCGTCGTGACCGGTCCGGCAGCAGGCGCCGCAGGCGAGGCAGTCGAGCTCCGGCATCGCGCCGGGCAGCATGGCACGCCCCGTGGCGCCCTTCACCTCCTCTCACCTCCTCCGCCCGAGGGAGATCGCGTCGAAGGCGAGCCGCCCGGAGGGAGCCGGCGAACCGCCCGGCGTCCGAAGGGGAGTCTGGTCACCAAAACGCGAACGTGCAGCCCTCTCCGAGCGAAGCGAAAGCATCCCCAAGGAGAGCAAGGGAGTGCGGCAAGCCGCGATCCTTGCTCGTGACCACTAGGTGACGCATCGCTCTGCCCCACTGGCGTCTACGTCGAATCGTGCCAAGCTCCGGCCCGCTGGGAGGCGCCCCCGCCCCCATTTTCTCCGGTAGCCCGCCCCCGTGGCTGCCTACGGTCCGCTAGGAGGGAACGATGACCGTGCGACGACTTGCCTTGCTTTCCGCCCTGTCCCTGGTGCTCTCTGCCGGCTGCAGCAGCAACAACGGCCGCACGGCGCCCGACGCCGGCCCAACCCATGACGCGGGTGGGGGCGACGCCACCATCCCGGACGGCGGCCCGAGCCCCGACGCTGGCCCGAGCCCCGACGCCGGCCCGAGCCCCGACGCTGGCCCGAGCCCCGACGCCGGCCCGAGCCCGGACGGCGGCCCGAGCTCCCGACGCCGGCCCGAGCCCGGATGCAGGCCCGACCCCCGACGCGGGCCCGACCCCCGACGGGAGCACAGGGCCCGACGGCGCGCCGCCCGACGCGGGTTCCTCGGCCTCGGCCATGATCATGACGGCCCGTTCGGCCGCCGACGGCACCACGGACGTCGCCATCTCGGGCGCCTTCGTGACCTACCTCCTGCCCGCCATCGGCGACGACCCGGCCGGCTTCTTCCTGCAGGCCGACATGGCCGGCCCCGCGCTCTTCGTCGCGGTGGACCCCACGACCCTGACGCCGTCGCCGGCCGTCGGCGACGAGGTCAGCCTGACGGTCACCGAGATGGGCACCCTGACCGGGCTGCGCATGGCCACCATGATCTCGGGCCTCACCGTGCTGAGCAGCGGCAACGACATCAGCGGCCTCGTGCAGGACGTCTCCTCGGCCGCCGACCTGGTCAGCGCCCTCGACAGCTACGACAGCGAGCTCGTCCAGACGACCTTCGCGATCGTCGCCGACTTCACCGGCGCCGGGACCGGCCACATGGCGGCCGACATCGACACGGCTGGCGTCACGGGCAGCAGCAACCTGCGCGTCCGCGTGCCCACCAGCCTGCGTGACGCGACGGACCTGCAGAACGGCTGCATGGCGACCACGACGGCGCCGCTTTGGCGTTTCATGACGACGGCCCAGGTCTCCGCCTGGGATTCCGGCGGATATCGGGTCGGTCACCTGCCCCGCGCCCACCGTGACGGGCGCCGTGGCGGCGGACGCCAACACCGTCATCGTGACCTTCGACCGCTCCATCGACCCGTCGACCATCCTGGGCGACGGCAGCCAGTTCTCGGTCGACATGGGGCTCGGCGTCACGGGCGCGATCGCCGGCCCTGGCGCCAACCAGGTCACCATC
Source organism: uncultured delta proteobacterium (assembly GCA_963830115.1). Taxonomy (GTDB): domain Bacteria; phylum Myxococcota_A; class Polyangia; order Polyangiales; family CAWHLB01; genus CAWHLB01. The sequence goes on along the minus strand of CAWHLB010000035.1, from coordinate 371,953 downwards.
ACGACCGACACGCAGACCAGCGGCACGACGTACATGGTCACGGTCGCCGGGACCATCATGGACGTGCTCGGTGTCGCCGTCGATTCGACCATGAACACGGCGACCTTCGACGGCTACACGCCGCCCGCCTCGCGCGTGCTCATCAACGAGGTCGACTACGACAACGCCGGCAGTGACAACGCCGAGTACGTCGAGCTCTTCAACCCCGGCACCAGCTCCGTCCCGATCGACAACATGGCCGTCGTGCTCGTCAACGGTGGCTCCTCGCCACCCGCCGAGTACGGCCGCGCCACCCTGACGGGTAGCCTCGCGGGCGGTGCCTACATGATCTGCGGCATCTCCGGTCAGACCCTCACGCTTCCCTCGGGCGTGACGGTGGTCGACTTCATGAACGGGGCGAGCGCCGTGAGCGGCATCCAGAACGGCGCGCCCGATGGCGTGGCCCTCATCGACACCTCGGCCGGCACCGTGCTCGATGCCCTCTCCTACGAGGGCTCGATCACGGCTGCGACCATCACGGGCATCACGGGATCCGTCAGCCTGGTCGAGGGCACCGCGACATCCGTTGCCGACAGCGGCGATGGCTCCCTCAGCCGCCTGCCGAACGGCAGCGACACCGACGACGCGTCAGTCGACTGGGGCACGGGCATGTCGACGCCGGGCGCCGCCAACGTCGCGATGTAGCGTTCGGCCGCGCTCTTCCTAGAACGGTCGCCGGGAGGCCTCGCCGATGCGCGAGGTCTCCCGTTGCGCCGGCGCCTCGCACCTCCGCCGGCGATTGGCTATGCTGCGCCGCCGACGGTGCCAAAGCGCCGCCGAGGAACAGGTGCCGGCCCCGGCGTGTTGATGCCAGGGGCCTCGCGCCGCGGCTCCGCGGACGACAACGATGCGCTATCTCTGTGTCCACTGCGATCACCGGTTCGAGCACGAGGGCGAGGACAAGCCCCGTTGCCCCAAGTGCATGCGCCGTCACGGGATCGAGCCCATTGCCGAGGGTGAGGGCAGAAGCGGCGGAGGGCGCAGTCGCCCGCGGTGGGTGCTCCCCGTCGCGGCGCTGGTGCTCGTCGGCCTCCTGGGTGGCGGCTACGCCTGGTGGTCGAAGCGCGCGCCCGACGTCGTGAGCGGCGACCCGCCGCTCCACCCCCTCGCACAGAGCACGATCCGCGGCTACGCACGCAAGCTCGGGGCGGACCCAGGCGACATGATCCACCTCTTCGAGGCCGACGACGCCATCGAGGCGTTCGCGGAGAAGGCCACGGCCGGCAAGGCCTCGCCCGTCGACAAGGCCAAGGCGGTGGTCGACGCCATCGGCGCACGCAAGAGCAAGCGCGCCTTCCTCCAGTGGCCCATGCATACGCCGCGCGAGTCGGCGCCGAAGGACGCGCGGGGCACCTTCGCCGTGCTCCGGAAGGACGGCGCCAACGCCCGGCTCTACCCGCTCGAGGTGGCGGCGGTGGCGGTTGCGGCGCTTCGCTCGGCGGACGTGGATGCGATGTTGACCGCCATCTACGCCTTCCCCGGAGACAAGTCGCCGCCCGACCCGTCCGGTGAGTTCGGTTACTTCGGCATCGCCGTGTGGAAGGGCGACGTGGGCAAGGGCAAGCCGGTCGTGCTCGACCCCTACGGCGGTCGCGGGACGGCGCCGAAGAGCGACGACTACCGGGTGCTCACGGACGTGGAGGCCGTCGCCGCGGGGCTCGACCACGAAGCGTTCTACGCCCTGAGCCAGGGAGGCCAGAGCCAGAAGGCCTTCGCGCGGATCGAGAGCGCCCGCAAGCTCGACCCGCGCTCGCCGTCGATCCGCAGCACCCGCGCCGTGATCCTCATCGCGTCGGGCGGCATGGAGGACGGTCTGAAGGAGATGAAGGCGGCGGCCCAGCTTCGGCCCGACGCCCCGCGCCTGAACAACCTGGCCGGCATGGCCATCGCCCAGCAGAACCTGGACGACGCGTCGCGCGACGTGGCCCGCGCCCTCGAGCAACATCCGGACTTCGGCAGCGCCCACGCGACGCTCGCCGCGGTGCACCTCGCCAACGACGAGACCGACCAGGCCGAGGCCGAAGCTCCAGACCGCTGAACGGCTCGACCCGGAGATCCCCAACCTCCCCATGCTGTGGGCGAACTACTACCTGGCGACGCACCAGCCCGATCGCGCAGCGGCCAAGGTCGCCGAGGCCGTGGAGCGCAGGCCCCACGACTGGCAGGTCCACGTACAGGCCGGGCAGGTCTACCGGGTGGCCGGCAAGTACGATCTCATGCGTCACGAAGCGCAGGCCGCGCTCGCGTCGGCACCGGCGAGCCAGCGCGATCAGGTGACCCAGATCATCAAGCAGGCGCTCGGGCCGACCGCACTCGAGAAGGACGATGACATGCTCGGGGGCGGCGACGAGGACGCGGGCCCGGGCGGGTTGCCGTCGACCGGGCACCTGGAGCTCGGACAGGGCTCTCCGCTGCTCGGCGGGAACGACCAGGCGCCGAGCCTCGGCGGAGGCGCGGCCGGGCCGAGCCTGGGCGGCGGTGGCGCGTCGGGCCTGAGTCTGGGCGGCGGTGGCGGTGGAAGCGGTCAGCCCTTGCTAATGCCCGGCGACCAATCGAAACTGCACCTCCGCGGACCGAGCCAGCATTTGCAGCTCCAGCTCGGTCACTGACTTTTGGGGTGAGAACATGGCCGACAACGACGTCGGGATAGGCGGCGGAACGCCGCCCTTGGGCCCCGTGGGTGGGCCGTCCCTCGAGGACGAAGAGAAGGCGATGCACAGCGGCCGCTGGCGCATGATGACGGCGATGATCGTCGCCGTCGTCTTGGCCGTCGGTGCGCTCGTCTGGTACATGGGATCGGGCGGCGAGGACGAGGCCTACGCGACCTTCGGCAGGAACATCAACGGCCTGGGCGAGAAGTACTTCGACCAGTTCTGGGGTTGTGCCCTGCGCGGCACCGATTTGCGCAACCTCCACAACGATCAGGACCTGCGCGACAACATCAACCTGCGTGCGCAGCAGGGGGGCAAGGCCTACGCGGACCACGTGCGCGAGCAGTGCCTGCCCATGCTCGGCAAGCTCGACGACGGCCTCACCAAGCTCCTTCCGCCGACCGAGATGCAGAAGGACTTCCAGGCCATGGCCGCCTCGGTGCCGGCTCTCGAGAGCGCCTGGAGCGGTTACATCGCCTACGTCGACGGCCTTTCGGGCCCCTACGACCCGGAGGCCGCGAGCGAGAAGCTCGGCAAGATCGCCCGTGGTTGGTACGACTTCAAACGCACCCACGCGTCGCTCAACAAGGCGCTCCGGAGCAAGCTCCAACCGAACTGAGCGGGGGGCGTTCGCCGGACGTCGCTCGAAGGGACTGTCTCGGTCACGGGCACAGGGCGTGCTCGTGCACCGAGGCGTCGGGCGCGAGGTGCAGGGGCAGGGCGGCGTCGACGATGCCCGCCGGGTCGGGCACGGGGAAGCGCGTGGCGAGGGCGGCGGCGACGACGCAGCTGCGCAGGACCGGATCGCCAATTGGGTCCTCGTCGGCACACGCGCGCTCGACATGACCGTCGGGTCCGATGCGCAGCAGTAGCGAGAGCCGCCCCCCGGCCGCGGCCCGCCCGGTCGCCTGCTCGAGGCACGCACGGGCGCCGTCGCGAAGGGGGCCGAGGGCGCCGACGAGCGCGTCCCTGTCGAGCGTGCCCTCGGCCGTCCCCGCCGCCGGATCGGGCAGCCCGTCGGGACAGCGCGAGGAGTCGCTCCCGCTCGGTGCGTCGGCCGCAGGGGTGGGGCCGTGGACGGCAGGCGGGTGCCCTCGGCGAGGGGGACCGCGAGGGCGACGGCGCTCTCGGCGGGCTCGGGCAGGGCCGCGAGCAGGGCGTGCACGCGATTGAGGCCGACCGCCGCCTCGGCCGTGACCACGACGCCCCCGGCGCCGTACGTCGTGAGGAGCGCCGCCACGCGATTGTGGGCCTGGGCCACGGGGAAGGCGCCCGCCTGGGCGTCCGGCACGGCTCCGCCCGTCGACCGCGCCGTCACCCCTCGGTCGGTGAGGAAGAGCACGAGCAGGGGGGAGTCCCCCGGCGGTGGCGCCGTGGTGAAGTCGACCAGGGCGAGGTCGCTTCCGCTGCCCACGTCACCCCAGCGCGAAAAGACGCGCACCGCCCCACCGCCGTCGCTCCCGAGGCGGTCGTCGAGGTCCGCCGGGGTGGGCGGCAGGGGGCGCACACCGATGGCGATGTCCGCCTCGAGGCGGAAGGGGCCGTCGCCGCGCAGCACGCAGCGCGCGCTCGCGTCCCCCGCGTGATGATCGTCGAGGTGGCGTGCCGCGGTGACCAGGTCGGCGAAGGTGGCGCCGAGGGCGAGCCCGCGCAGGTCTTCCGCGGGCGCAGGTGTCGGATTCGGTCGCCTCGGGCGCCGCGTGCGTGCCGGAGGGGGCCGTCGCCGGTCGCGCGCCGACGCCGGCGGCCGCACTCCCACCCCCGCAGCCGGCCAGGAGGGCGGCCGCGAGCAGCGTCAGGACCGAGCCCTCGTGGCGCCGATGCATCTCCCACCTCTAGCGGCTCCGCCGCGCTGGCGCCAGCGCTACGCCGGGCATTGAATCGACGTGCGCCCACCCCGTCCGTCCCGTAGGCTCCGCCGCACCCATGCGTCCATCGGTACACCGCTTGGTTTGCTCCATCCGAGGCCCCGCCGCGGTGCTGGCCGGTGCCATGATCGTCTCGACGCTCACGCCTCCTGTCGCCTCGGCCCAGGTCGATCTCTCGCGGCGCCCCTTCACCTCCGCGGAACGAAGCGCTCTCGGGTCCGGTCACCTGGTCGTGCGGGCCACCGAAGAGCAGCGCGGCCCCCTGCATCTCATCGGTGGCGCCAGCTGGCAGGTCGTGGACCTTCCGGCGACCACCCTCTGGCACGCGCTCCACGACACCGGGCACCTGCCCGACATGCTCCCGAAGCTCGACGAGGCGCGGGTCATCGCGCGCAACGGGTCCATGCGCACGGTGCAGTTCCGGCACCACTACGGTCCCATCCACGTCGCCTACGCGCTGACGATGCACTACGACGAGTCCCATCGCACGATCGTGTTCACTCTCGACAACACGCGTCCGAGCTCGCTCCGGGCCGCCTGGGGGTTCCTCGCGATCAAGCCCTACGGCGGCCGCAGCCTCATCTCCTTCGGCATCATGGCGGACGTGGGAGAGGGCATCATCTCGGGGCTGCTCAGGCCCCAGGTGCACAAGTGGATCCTGCGTGTGCCGTCGACGATCAAGAAGTTCGTCGAGGGGCGCGGTCACGCCTTGTACGTGCGGAGCCTCTGACTCTGCCTACGCCTCGGGCGCGCCCAGGTGGCTCGCACGCAGGAGCACGCGCCACAGGTCCGCGACGCCCGTGCGCTCGACGGAGCTGAAGCCGATGACGCGCCGACCCGAGGCCTTCTGGACCGCTGCGAGGGCCGGCTTGCGCTTGTTGGGCGAGAGCTTGTCGAGCTTGGTCGCGACCAGGATCGTCTCCCGCCCGAGGTGATCGAGCAGATCGACCAGCCCCGCATCGTCCTCCTCGAGCCCGCGTCGCACGTCGATGATGAGGACGACCGCGAAGAGGCCAGGTCGCTCCCGCAGGAACGACTCGACGAGGGGACCCCATCCCCGGCGCTCGGCCTTGCTGCGCCGCGCGTAGCCGTAGCCCGGCAGGTCGACCAGATCGAGCACGGCGCCGCCCGTCCCGATGCGGAAGATCTGGATGGCGCGCGTGCAGCCGGGGGTGGAGCTGGTGCGAACGAGCTTGTGCCGCTTGACGAGGGTGTTGATCAGGCTCGACTTGCCGACGTTCGAGCGACCCGCGAAGGCGACCTCGGCGAAGGCGGGAGGCGGAGCTCGCGCGGCGTGCGAGCCGCCGCGACGAAGCGGGCGTCGATCACCTCGGGCACGGCGTGGCTTGGACCCATGGTCGGGCGAGCATAGCCCGCGCTCAGGCGCGCGGCACCCTGCGTCTCCGAAGGGCGCTCGTGATGTCGGCGAGCTCGGGGGCGCGCATGAGCCACGCGCTGCCGAGATAGACGACCGCGGCCACGATTGCCGCCGCGAGGAAGACCGCGAGTTGCGCGGGTCGTTGCCGCCCCCGCGTCCCAGCGTGGCGAGGCGCGCCACGACCCACATCGCCGCGCCCATCGCACCGCTCGCGAGGGCGACCCGCGAGGTGTTGACCACCGACCTCGGTGAGCCCGAGCCGCCCTACGCGCCGGCGCAGCAGGAGCAGCAGGGCCGTCAGCTGCACCGCCGCGGCCAGGCTGATGGCGAGGGCGATGCCGCGTGGTGCATCGGGCCCATCAGGAGCAGCGACACGGTGAAGAAGACCACCAGGTTGACTCCGCTGCACATGCACCGGCGTGCGGGTGTCGTTGTAGGCGTAGAAGAGCGGGACCACGGTGCGCACCGACGCGACGGCCCACATCCCGCCGCCTGCCACCCGAAGGACCGGGTGGTCTGCTGCACTAGTGCAGGTCGAAGTGGCCGCGCCCGAAGAGGACGGTGACGGTCGGCTCGGCGAGCAGCATCAAGAGCACCGTAGCCGGCACGGCGACGAAGAGGGCGAGGCCCAGCCCGTAGTTGAAGAGGCGCTTGACCTCCGCGTCATCGCCACGGTTGCGCAGGTCGCCGAGGGTCGGCAGGGCCGCCGAGGCGATGGCGAGCGCGAACATGCCCTGGGGGATCTCGACGACGCGCTGGCCGTAGTAGAGGAAGCTCTGGGAGCCGGTCGGCAGGAACGACGCCAAGAGGCGCCCCATCATCACGTTGACCTGGTAGATGCCGACTCCGGCGAGCAGGGGGACCATCAGCCTGAAGGCCTTGCGGACGTAGGGGCTGGGGCGGCCGAAGCGCGGGCGCGACAGGAGCCCCACGCCCGAGAGCGCGGGGAGCAAGAACGAGAATCTGCAGGACGCCGCCGATGATGGCGGCCACCGCGAGCGCCGTGATGGGCGGGTAGCCGAGGGCGACGGCGACCGGCGCCAGCGTGAAGGGCGCCGCGATGAGCGCCACATTGAGCATCGCCGGGGCGAAGGCCGGCACGGCGAAGCGCTTGAGGGCGTTGAGGCCGCCGATGCCCAGGGCCACCACGCCCATCAGGAAGATGTAGGGGAACAGGATGCGCGTGAGGGTGACGGTGAGGGCGTACTTGTGCGGGTCGTTGTGGTAGCCGGCGGCGTAGAGGTTCACGAGCCACGGGGCCAGGGCCACGCCGGCGACCGCCACCAGGCCGAGCACGAACGAGCATCGCGCCGGTCAGCGACGCGTGGAAGCGGCGCGCAGCCTCGAAGCCTTCCTTCTCGCGTACCTCCGAGAAGACCGGGATGAAGGCGGCGGATACGGCTCCCTCGCCGAGGAGCACGCGCAGTGCGTTCGGGATCGTGAAGGCCACGAAGAACGCGTCGGTGGCGCCCAGGCCGAAGCTCGCGGCGATGACGGCGTCCCGCACCGCGCCCAGGAGCCGCGAGGACAGGGTGCCCGAAGCGACGATGCCGGCCCGCCGGGCGATCTCCGTGCGGGCGTGATCACCGCGCTCGAGGCCGTCGGCGCTCGGGGGACGGGCAGGGGAGTCGTCGGGCGGCACGGCGCGGGGCGGGGGGATGGAGGCGGGGATGAAGCGAGTATCCGCCGACCGGGGGGGGACGCAAGAAAGGCGGCGCCTAACCTAGCTGCTCTCGAGCAGGCCCCGGAGCTGCTCGGTCTCGACGCGGTATTCCCTGCCGCAGTAGTCGCAGCTCATCTCGAGGGGCTCGGCTTCGGCCACGAACTGCCGGATCTCCTCGCGCGAGAGGGTGGCGAGGCTCGCCAGCACCCGCACCTCGGAGCAATTGCAGTCGAAGCGCAGGTCGCTCTCCTCGAGCCGCGCGAAGGGCATGCCGTAGAGCAACTCCTCGAGCAACGTCTCGGGCGAAGCGTCGGTCGCCTGCAAGAGGGGCTCGATGCGAGTGAAGTCCGCGAGGCGCTCGGTTATGACCATGAGCGGACCTTCGGGCGCCCCCGGCAAGAGCTGCACGATGTAGCCACCTGCCGCGGTGACCGTGCCTCCCTCGAGCGCGCACCCGACGGCGATGACCGAGACGACCTGCTCCGAGTTCTGCATGTAGCCCATGAGCGCCGCCGAGATGCCACCCTCGGGCGGTACTTCCACCACGCCCCGGTGCAGCTCCCCGTTCGGCAAGGTGCGCATCATCTGCAGGAGGGCGCCCTGTCCGGTGTCGATGTCCTTGGCCCCCTTGCGCAGGTTGGCGAGCCCGCGCGCCCACCCGTCGGGGTGGGAGTCGGCCACGATCTGCCCGGTCCCCCGCCCGCCCTGGAGCACGCCCTGGACGCGTAGCCGTGGCGACATGGTCTCGCGCACGAGGATGGCGCCGGTGATGGCTCCCCGAGCCGGCGGGCCGTGTTTCCCGTGACGCCCTGCGCACGGATCGCGGCCTGGACAGTGTCCGTCGTGCGGGCCGTGATGACCCGGAAGGCGTCGTCATCCGTCATGGCGCGCACGGCGCTGTCTGTGAGCGGGGGCATCAACCACGATCATAGCGCCCGGGCGCAGCGCTGCCATCGGGCATCATTCCGCCCGGACGCGAGTGATGATCTCGGGCGGCTTCTGCAAGGTGTGGTGGATCGTGCAGGCCGCGGCCGCGCGCCGGACGGGCTCGATCCGATCGCTCGGGACCCCCGGCCAGTCGATGTCCACCTCGATGCGGCCCACGCGGTAGGGGCGCTCGACGTACTGCCAGCGCAGGCGGATGCGGAGCGGATCGAGGGGCACGTCGATCACGTGGCTGTAGGAGTGGAGCACCGCGCCCGTGCACAGGGCGAGCGAGGCGGCGAACATCTGCAGGGCGCCAAACCCCTCCTCCTCGCCTTCGCCCGTCACGTCGATCTCGAGGCCCGCGGCGTTCACGTCCGACAGGACCAGGTCGGTGGGCCCCTGCACGGTGATCTTCATGGCGGAGAAGCTGCGAAGGGGGGCGGTTGGCGTCAAGTCGAGGGCCCGCCTGTCCGGGGTCGGCCGTTCGGCCGGCGGAACGGCCTCCCCCTTGACGGTCGGCTCCGCATCTGGGAAGGGTGCGCGCCGGAGCGAGACCCCATGCCCGATCCGCGAAACCAAATCCTCGCCGAGCGGCTCCACGAGCTCGCGGGCAATCTCTGGTGGTGCTGGCAGCCGCGTGTCACGCGCCTGTTCCGGGACATCGACCCGGCCTTGTGGCGCGCCGTCCGCCACAACGCGGTGGCGCTCCTCGCCGAGACCCCGCCCGAGCGGCTGAAGTCCGTCGCGGCCGAGCGCGGCTTGCACGTCCGCGTCGACGAGGCGTGGCATCAGATGCAGGCCTACCTCGGGTCCCAGACGGCCTGGGCCGATCGCCACGCGAACGTGCTCGGCGGCGCCCCCGTCGCCTATTTTTCGGCGGAGTTCGGCTTGCACGAGTCGCTGCCGATCTACTCCGGCGGCCTCGGCGTGCTGGCGGGCGACCACCTGAAGAGCGCCTCCGACCTGGGCGTGCCCCTGGTGGGCGTCGGCCTGCTCTACCGCCAGGGCTACTTCCGCCAGCGCATCGACGCCGACGGGCTGGCAGCACGAGGAGTACTTCGGCCCTCGACGTCGACGCGCCTGCCCATGCGAGCCCGCTGCGCGACGCGCGCGGCGAGCCCGTGCAGGTCGCCGTCGAGACGACGCACGGCTCGCATCCACGCGGCGGTCTGGGAGGTCCCGTGTCGGGCGCATGCGGCTCTTCCTGCTCGACTCGGACGTGGCGGAGAACGCCCCGAGGACCGGGCGCTCACGGCGCACCTCTACGGCGGCGACAACCGTACGCGCATCCGCCAGGAGCTGCTCCTCGGCGTCGGCGGCGTGCGCGCCCTGCGCGGCGCTCGGTGTCGCGCCCGAGCGTTCTTCACCTCAACGAGGGGCACTGCGCCTTCGCCCTGCTCGAGGGCGTCCGCCAGCGGATGGATGCCGAGGGGCTCGACGTTCGACGAGGCGCGCGCGGCGGGTCGCCAGCCGGACCGTCTTCACGACCCACACGCCGGTGCCCGCGGGCCACGACCGCTTCGACGCGGCGCTCGTCGACGAGCACCTCGGGCCCGCTGCGCGACGCGATCGGGCTCTGCGCGAGGACGAGCTGCTGGCCCTCGGCCGGGTCCGCGGCGACGACGCGGACGAGCTGTTCTGCATGACCGTGCTGGCGCTCAAGCTCTCGCGCTTCGCCAACGGGGTCTCGTCGCTGCACGGCGACGTCGCGCCGGCGCATGTGGCAGCGCCTGTGGCCCTGCCCGGCGCGACTTCGAGGTGCCCATCGGGCACATCACCAACGGCGTGCACGTGCCGAGCTGGCTGGCCGAGCCCATGCAGCGGCTTCTCGACCGGCACCTGCCGGGTAGCTGGGAGGAGCAGCAGCAGCGAGGCGGAGATCTGGGACGGCATCGACACGATCGACGACGCCGAGCTGTGGCGAGACCCACGCCACGCTCAAGGGGCAGCCTGATCGCCTACGTGCGGCGCATCGCCGCGCAGCAGGCCGAGCGGCGCGGTGAGGCCTCCGAGACCATCGAGGCCCTGCGCAGTGCCCTGAGCGTCGACGCCCTGACCATCGGCTTCGCCCGGCGTTTCGCGACCTACAAGCGCGCCGACCTGATCCTGCGAGGACGTCGACCGTCTCGACGCGCTCGTCAACAACCCGAGCCGCCCCGTCCAGCTTCGTCTTCGCCGGCAAGGCCCACCCGCGGGACGACGGCGGCAAGGCCCTGCTCCAGCGCATCCACGAGGTCAGCCGCGACCCACGCTTCGCTCGGCAAGGTCGTCTTCCTCGAGGACTACGACATCGAGGTGGGGCGCCACCTGGTGCAGGGAGTCGACGTGTGGCTCAACAACCCGCGCCGGCCCCAGGAGGCCTCGGGCACGAGCGGGCAGAAGGTGGTGCTCAACGGCGGGCTCAACTGCTCCATCCTCGACGGCTGGTGGGCCGAGGCCTACGACGGCTCGAACGGCTTTGCCATCGGGGCGGGCCTGACCCATCGGGACGTGGAGGTGCAGGACCGTCGGGACCGGGCCGATCTCCTTCGCGCCCTGTCGGAAGCGGTGGTGCCCCTGTACTACGACCGAGACGGCGAGGCCCTGCCGCGGGATTGGATCGCCCGGATGAAGCGGTCGCTCCGGACGATGGCGTGGCGCTTCAACGGCGCCCGGATGGTCCGCGACTACGTGACCGAGTGCTATCTCCCCGCCGCCGGCCTCCTGTACAAGGAGATCCCCCGGCAGTGACGCCCGCGGCGCCGGCCCCTACCGGCGGCGCCCCGACTTGACAGTTGTCGGTCGCCTGCGTACAACCCCGGACCCCACAGCGGGAGAAGCACGTGCCGAATCACGCCTCAGCGAGAAAGCGCGTCCGTCAGACGGAAAAGCGCACCCAACGCAACAAGAACATGCGGACGTCCGTCCGGACGCTGGTCAAGCGCGTGCGCGCCGCCCTGACGGAGGGTCACGCGGAGCACGCCGAGACTGCGCTGGCCGCGGCGGCCCGTCGCATCGACATGGCGGTCTCGCGCGGCGTCCTGCACCGCAAGACCGGCTCGCGCTACATCTCGCGGTTGGCCCACCAAGTCCACGAGACCGGTAAGTAGGCGCGTCCTTGCCCGCGCGGCGGCACCCCACGGGGCCGCCAGGCGCCTCCGGTGCGATCTCCCTAGCGCCCCTGTCGGCGGCCCGTGGCCCGCTTCGGATCCAGCCGCCTTTCGGGGATTGGGCTGGGAGCGCACCCGTCGCCGTAGGGACGCAAGCGGCGTATCCCGGCGTCACGGGTGACAGAGGCGGAGGACGGCTTGCTCCATCACGATGGCGGGCGGCACCTTGCTGCCCTTGAGCGACCGGTCCGCTTCGGCGAGCACGTCGAAGGCCGAGGCCAGGTCGGGCAGGCGGTACCGCCGGGCGGCCTCGGTCAGCTCCCGCGCCTTGAAGGGCGGCGCGCCGGCGGCCTTGGCGGCGTCGGGAGGCCGCATGCCAGACGCGAGGGCCTCGCGCATGCGTGCCACCATCCGCAGCTGCCGGGCGATCATCGCGAGGATGCGTAGCGGGGGCTCCCGGTCGGCCAAGAGCGACCCGGCGGCCCCCAGGGCCCGTCGCGCGTCCCTGGCGCTCACCGCGTCGACGAGCGCCCAGATTGTGTCGACCCGCACGCGCGTCACGACCGCTTCGACCGCCTGGATGCCGATGGGGCGCCCTTCGCCCGCGTAGAGCGAGAGCCGCTCGACCGCGTCGTCGAGGGCGCCCAGGTCGCTCCCCACGGCGTCGACCAGGGCGTCCGCGGCGTCCTCGGCGAGGCGGTGGCCACGCCCCCGGGCCTCGGCCATGGCGAACTGCCGCAGGGCGCCGCCCCGGACCGGCTCCACGTCGATCCACACGCCCGCCTTCTTGGCAGCCTTCGCGAAGCGGCTCCGTCCGTCGAGCTTCGTCGCGACGGCGACGAGGCACGTGCTCGGGGGCGGGTCGTCCAGGTAGGTGCTCAGCCCGTCCAGCTCGGCCGCGGCCATGTGGTCGAGGTCGCGCACCAGGACGAAGCGGGTCGGCGCCATCATCGGGATCGTGCGTGCCGCCGACAGGACCGGCCGGGCCGACAGGCTCTTGCCGTGGAACACGTCTTCGTTGAAGCCCTTCGGCCCCTCGCCGACGACCGCGTTCCGCAAGAGCCCCGCCGCGCGCTCCGCGAGGAAGTGCTCGGCGCCCACCAGCACGTGCACGGGACCGAAGCGGCCCGCCCGCGCTTCGGCGATCAGGGTGTGGATGTCCATCGCGCGATCGAGGACTGAGTCGACGTCAGTGCGAGCCGTTCGTGAAGTCGACCTGGCCGGTGTTGTGCACACGCTCGCCGATCAGATCGAACTTCAACGAGCCGACCTCCTGGCGGTCCACCGTGACGACCATCTCCATGCGACGGTTCGGCTTGAAGCTCGGCCGGTCGAGGTGGATGCGCTGCAGGAACGTCTTCTGGTGCTCGTCGTTGACGAAGGTGCTCATGTCCTGGATGAAGTGCCGCGGCCCATCCTCGATGTCGTAGAACAGGGCGTGGAACTCCAGGTCGCCGGGCGCCCGGTTGAAGACCAGGACCAGGTTGGCGTCCCAGGAGCGCTGCGCGATCGGCTTGTCCGTTCGCTCCTGGAGGCGGCGGGCCCGGTGCCGGCGCGCGAAGCCGATGAGCCCGTGCTCGGAGGTGTGATGCGGGATCCGCGCCTGCGTCAGGTAGATGCTCGCGCGCAGGCGGCTCTGAGCGGACCCCGACCGGGGCCAGGCGCCGACGGCGAGCGCGAGCGCCGCCACGACGGCGACGAGGGCGACCTTGGGAACGAGTCCGGACGACTTCTTCACGACGCTTCTCCTCCCGTCCGAAGGCACGAACGAGCCGAGGGCTCGCTCCCTCCCTTTGGAGCAGGGCACCGAGGCTAGCAAATCACCGGCCCCACGTGAACCGCCACCCGGCCCGGAGCCCCTTGGACGGCCGGACAGGGAGCGCATTCATGCAAGGCCGAAAAGTTGGCCGCCGCGCCACGAGCCGGTATCGGACGAGGGGGAACGCGTCTCGGGCGGAGGAGAGTGGATGGCCGCGATTGGTGGTGGCGTGGAGGGTCTCGTGGCACAGGCACGGCGCGCTGCCCAGCGCCGCGGCCAGCGGCTGTCGACGGGGCACGTGCTACTCGTGATGCTGCAAGGCGGGGGCGAGCTGTCGGGCCTGCTCGCCGCGGGCGGCGTGCGCGAGGGCGACCTGCTCAGCGCGCTCAAGGTGGTCGAGCCGGAGCCGTCGAGCGCCCTCGAGGTCGCCATCGAGCGGGCCCACAAGATCGCCGCAGCGATCGGCGAGGACGGACCCCACCCGGCGCACGTGCTGCTCGCCATCATCCGCGACGGGCGGACCGTCGCCCACCGTTGCCTCGAGCAGATCGGGGCGAGCGCGGCGGCCGTGCGCGAGCACGTCATGACGGTGCTCGGCGCCCGTCAGGCGAGCCTCGTCGCTCCCAGTGGCCCTGACCCGGCGGCTCCCCGCGCGCCCCGAAAGCGCAGCCGATCTCCGCGCACCAAGTCGGCCCGCACCCCGGTGCCGCCCCGCGGTCGCGCTCGGCCCCTGCGCGTTTCGCCGCCGACGGTCGAGGCGCTCGCCGACGCGCAGCCTGCGGCGTCCCACGACCCGCTGCCGGCCCCTACGCCTCCGCCCGCGCCTGCGCCGAAGAACGTGCGTCGCGAGCCCCGCGCCCGTCGACCCCCGGCGAAGGCGGCGCCGGGCGACCTCGGCGTCGGTGCTGCGAGCCCCGATCCCCTCGAGCTCGATCCGGAACGCACGCCCCTGCTCTGCGCTCTCGGACGTAACCTGACGGCCCTGGCGGCGCGCGGCGGCATCGATCCCGTCGTCGGCCGCGAGGCGGAGGTGGAGCAGTTGCTCGACGTGCTCGCACGCCGCCGCTCGAACAACCCGCTGCTCGTCGGGCCACCCGGGGTCGGCAAGACCGCCATCGCCCTCGGCCTGGCCGCGCGTCTCGCTCGGGGGGGCGACGGCGTGCGCGGCCTCGAGGGGCGGCTCTTGATCGAGCTGTCCGCGAGCGCGCTCGTCTCCGGCACCGGCGTGCGCGGCGCCCTCGCCCAACGCCTGCGGCAGCTGCGCGACGAGGTGCAGGGCGAAGAGGGGCGGGTGCTGCTCTTCATCGACGAGATCCACGCGCTCGTCGGCGGCGGCGAGGGACCGGACGACGTGGCCAACGCGCTCAAGACCTCCCTCGCCCGCGGCGAGCTGCCGTGTGTCGGCGCGACCACTGAGGCCGAGCTGCGTCGCTGCTTCGAACGGGACGCGGCGCTGGCGCGACGCTTCTCACCGATCCACGTGGAGGAGCCGTCGGCGCCCGACGCCCTGGCGATCCTGCGCGGCGTCTCGCCCCGCTACGAGCTGCACCATGCGGTGGCCTACATGCCCGACGCGCTCGAGGCCGCGGTGGAGCTTTCGGTGCGCTGGTTGCCCGAACGTCATCTGCCCGACAAGGCCATCGGCGTGGCGGACCTGGCGGCGGCGCGCGTGCGACGGCGCGGCGGGGGGGTCGTCGATCGCATGGCCGTCGCCGAGGTGGTGGCCGAGCAGGCCCGCGTGCCCGTCGAACGGCTGATGATGCGCGACGGCGAGCGCCTGCTCGACCTCGAGCGCCTGATCGGAGAGCGCGTGGTGGGGCATCCCGAGGCGCTCTCGCGGATCGCCGACGCCTTGCGCAAGGGCGCGGCCGGGTTCCGGGGACGCCGCCCCCTCGGCACCTTCCTGCTGCTCGGACCGACGGGCGTCGGCAAGACCGAGACGGCCAAGGCGGTCAGCGACGTGCTCTTCCCGTCGGGCGGCATGACGCGCTTCGACATGAGCGAGCTCGGCGAGGCCCACTCGGTCGCGCGGCTGTTCGGCGCGCCCCCCGGCTACGTGGGACACGACGAGGGCGGACAGCTCACCGAGGCCGTACGCCGGCGCCCCTACCAGCTGCTCCTGCTCGACGAGATTGAGAAGGCCCATCCCGAGGTGCTGCTCGCGCTCCTTCCGCTGCTCGACGAGGGGCGGCTCACCGACGGCCGCGGGCGCACCGTGGACTTCACCAACACAGTGATCTTCATGACGTCGAATCTCGGTGCCGCGCCGGACAACAGGTCGGCGCGCATCGGCTTCGGCGCCGCCGGCGACGACACGGCCGCACGGCGCTCGGGGGCGGAGCGTGCGATCGCGGCGGCACGACGCGCCTTGCCTCCGGAGCTGTGGAACCGCATCGACGAGCCCCTGTACTTCGGGCCCCTCTCCCAAGAGGAGGTCCGGGAGATCGCACAACGCATGCTCGCCTCGGTGGGCGCGCTCCTCGCCCGCGAGCAGGGGATCGGGCTCACGGTGGATCCCTCCGCCATCGACGCGTTGGTGGCGGCGGGGGGATGGGACGCCGCCCTCGGGGCACGCCCCATGCGGCGCACCATCGGCCGGCTCGTCGAAGCGAGACTCGCGACCGAGGTCCTCTCCGGCCGCCTCTCCTCCGGCGACACGGTCGTGTTGCGGGGTGACGGGGACCGGGTCCGCTTCGACCTCTCGGACGACGGCGCGGAAGCGGCGGAGTAGGGGCGGAGACGGGGCGCCTCAGGCCGCCCAGATCGCCTCGGCCCGCGCCTGCACGATGCGCAGAGCGGCGGCGAGCTCGGGCCGGTGGCGGATCGCTGCGAGCAGGGGGCAGCGCTCGATCCACTCCACGTCCACGAGCAGCGCGTCCGCGGCCCGTTTCACGTAGCCGAGCGCCTCGTCGTCGGCCCCCACGGCGGCGCAGGCCTCGGCCATGAGCTGGAGCATCACGCTCCGGAAGCGGCCGTTGGTGAGCGACGCGAGCGACGTCTCGCCGAGGGAGATGCCTTCCTCCAAAGGCATTTCGCGTAGGACGACGCGCCCGTAGACCTGCAGCATCGCGTAGGCGGGGGAGCGGCCGCTATCGGCCTGCTCGAGCGCGGCCCGGATCTCGGCCTCGTCACCGCACCACGCAGCCAGCCGCATCCGCGTCGAGAAGATGGCCGGGTGATCGTCACGGCCCGCCGCGCGAAGCTCGGCCACGGTCTTCTTCGCGGTCTCCATGTCGCCCTCGAGCGCGTAGTTGCGCGCGACGTCCATGAGGCCGAGGTGCAGCTCCGGATCGAGCTCCATGGCGAGGCGCAGGCGCCGCACGCCCTGCTTGGCCCGCCCCGCCTCGACCTCGAGCCGGCCCAGGTAGTCGTGGGCATCGGCGCAGGTAGGCGCGATCTCGAGGGCCTGGCCGAGGCTGCGTGCCGCCTCCTCCAGATGCCCGTCTTGCACGTGGAGCATCCCGGCCACGAGGTGCGTCTCGGCGAGATCCGGCGCACGGGCACAGGCGCGCGCCACGCTCTCGCGGGCGACCGCTTCCCAGTCGCGCTGGTCGAAGCCCGGGATGAACCAGGCCATGAGGCACGCGCGGGCATGGGCGGCCATGGCGGGTTGGAAATCGGGCGCGGCGGCCAGGCATTCCTCGAGCAACTGGATCGCGTCCGTCAAGGCGTTCAAGCCGACCCCCGTGATGCGCAGGGCGCGGCGTCCCCGGAGGTAGGCGTCGATGGCGCCGGGCGGCGCCTGGCCGCGATGGAGCTCCGTCGTCAGGCCGACCCGGAGCGCCTCCGCGATGCGCTGGCTCATCGTCTCCTGCCACTGCCACACGTCGCCGAGCGTCCCCTCGAAGCGCTCGCTCCACAGCTGCGTGCCGGAGTGCGACTCGCTGAGGCGGGCGGTGACCCGCACGCGGTCCGCCGACGCCTGCACCGTTCCGTCCACCAACACGTCCGCGCCGAGGGCCGAGCCGATGGTGCGCGGGTCGCGCTCGTCGACGAAGCGGTGGGTCGCGCCGCTGGCCAGCACGCGCAGCCCCCGCGTCCGGGTCAATACGTCGATGAGGTCGTCGCTGAGCGCTTCGCCGAGGTAGTCGAGGTCGCTCGGGCCGCGGAAGCGGAAGGGCAGGACCGCGAGCGTACGGTCGCCGGGAGAGACCGTTCCGAGGGTTGACGCCGAGCCGGTGGGCGCCTGGGCGAGCGGGATGACTTTCGAGGCGGAGGCTGCAGCAAGGGCGCGGGGGGCATCGATGGAAGGAGCGGGCGTGTCGCCGCGAAAGCGCGCGAGCACCTCGGCCACCTCGGCCGCCGTCCCCGGCCGATCGTCCTTGGCCCGGGCGAGACATCGGACGACGAGGTCGGCGAGCTCGTCCGGCAGCGTCACGGAGGCGCGCGGATCGGGCGCCGGCTGTTTGAGGCGTGCGAAGGCGATGGCGATGGGCGTCGGTCCCGAGAAGGCGTGCTGCCCGGTGAGCAGCTCGTAGAGGACGAGGCCGAGGGCGTAGAGGTCGGTGCGTCCGTCGACCGGCTCGCCAGCGAGCTGCTCGGGCGCCATGTACTGGGGTGTGCCGATGGGACCGTTGGTGTGCAGGGCGGTCGCCTCGCCCGCGAGGCCCCGGGCGATGCCGAAGTCGGTGAGCACGACGCGACCGGTCCGTTCGAGGAGGATGTTGGCGGGCTTGAGGTCGCGATGGACGACCCCGGCGCCGTGCGCTGCCGCGAGCGCCTCGGCCACCGGATGGAGGAGCGCGGCGGCCTGGGCCGGGGCGAGCCGGCCCTCCGTCTCGCCCACGCTGCCGAGGTCGCGCCCGTCGACGTACTCCATCGTGAGGAAGTGGATGCCGCGGTGCTCGCCCAGGTCGTGGATGCGGGCCACGTTCGGATGCGTCACGCGTCGGGCGAGCCGCACCTCCCGGCGAAAGCGTTCCACCACCGCCTCGGTGCAACCCTGGGGCGTCGACAGGGTCTTGAGCGCGACGGTGTCGCCCACGGCCTCGTCGAACACACGGTAGACCGCGCCCATCCCGCCCCGGCCCACGAGCTCTCCGATGCGGTAGCGGTCGGCGAATCGTTCGCCCGCCCGAAGGCTGCCGGTGTCCGGCGCGAACAGGGTCGCCATCGCCTCGGCGCGGTCGCCCTCGTCTGCCACCCGCCCATGCTACACGAGCGCGGCACCGAGGGCAGCCGCGGCGTGGGTCGTTTTCGGCCCCGCCGTGGGTCTGCTGTGCGGGAGGAGCCGCCGGCCTGCCCCCGGAGGCCCAGGGCGGCGACCCTTGCGCCCCAGCGCCCGCCCGTGTCACAACGCCCGCCCGTGCATTCGTGGGCGCCGACCGCGCTGCCCCATCCTCCGGACGACGAGGAGGGGCTTCCGCGCAACTTCGGAAGGTACCTGCTCTTCGATCACATCGGTCGGGGGGGAATGGCGGACATCTACCTCGCCCGCGCCCGCACCGAGCTCGGGGGCGGTGGACGGCGCGTGGTGCTCAAGGAGATCCTTCCGTCCCTGTCGGACGACCCCGCCTTCGGCGAGATGCTCATCCAGGAGGCCAAGCTCGCGGCCCACCTCAGCCACGCGAACGTCGTGCAGGTCCTCGACCTCGGGCGCGAGGGCGGGCGCCTCTTCCTCGCGATGCAGTACGTCGAGGGCTTCGATCTCAACCAGCTCCTTCGCCGCTTGTCGAAGGCGCGCATCGCCCTGCCCGCCGAGTTCGCGATCCTCGTCGTGCGGGAGATGCTGCGTGCCCTCGACTATGCACACCGCGCGCGCGACGATGAGGGCCGGCCCCTCGGCATCGTGCACCGTGACGTGTCCCCCTCGAACGTGCTCATCTCCTTCGAAGGGGAGGTGAAGCTGTGTGACTTCGGCATCGCGCGCGCGCTTCGGGTCGGCGAGGAGGCGCCCGAGGACGACGAGGGGCTCTTGCGGAGGACGCGTGTCGCGGGCAAGAGCGCGTACATGGCGCCGGAGCACGCGCGCGGCGAAGCCATCGACGCCCGCGCCGACCTGTTCGCGTCGGGCATCCTCCTGTGGGAGCTGTGTGCCGGGCGCCGCCTCTACCGCGGCACCGAGGAGGAGATGCTGGCCCAGGCGCGCGCCGGGAGCGTGCCGCCCTTGCCCGACCGCGGCTTCCCCGAGGCCGAGGAGCTCCAACGCATCCTTTCGCGTGCCCTCGAAGCCGAGCGTGAGCAGCGCTATCTCACGGCCGCCGGCATGCTCGACGAGCTCGAGGAGTACGCCATGCGTGCCGGCCTGATGGCCTCCCAGCTCCGCTTCGGCGCGTTCCTCACGGACCACTTCGCCCAGGAGATCATCGCGGTGCGGCGTGAGCGCGAGCAGGGGGCCCAGCAGCTGCTCGAGATGGGCATGGTGAAGGACAGCTCCATGCCGCCTTCGCCCGCACCGGACAACCCCGGGATCGAGATCGAAACGATCCCGCCGGCCGCGCCGATCCCCGCCGAGGCCCGTGCCATGGTCGCAGCCGAGGACGAGGACGAGGACGATTCGGAGCAGCAGGCCGCTGCGGAGGGTGGGGCCCCGTCGCCCCTGCAGCCCTCGCGGCGGCTCTGGCTCATCGCCGCGGCGGTCTCGGCGCTCCTCCTTCTCGGGGGTGCGGTGGTCCTGCTTTCGCGCTGACGGCGCCGAACGCCTGCCGCACGCGGCGTGCGTGCGCCGCCGGGAGGCCTGCGCCGATCGCGCTCTCGATGATGGCTGAGCCCACGGCGTCGTAGGCGTCTTTCGCGCGGCGGTCGACGGCGGCGAGGGCATGGCGGTGGGCCGAGACGGTGGCGGCGTCACCACGGGCGACCGGTCCGGTGAGGGCGCGCGGCATTCCGAGGTGCTCCACGTTGTCGGCGACCGTGCGCAAGAGAGCACCGACTGCACGCTCGGCCTCGCGCGGACGGAGGCCCACGCGGATGAGCACCCGGGTGGCGGCGTCGGCGAGGGCCGCGGCCCCGTTCGCGACCAGCGCAGCGGCCGCGTGGTAGGCGGGCCCGTGCACGTCGGCGACGACGACCCGAGCCCCGACCGCGCGTCCGATGGCGCGCGCCGCCTTCACGGCGGAACGGTCGCCCGAGACGACGAAGGTCGTGCCGGCGAGCGCCGGCGCATGATGCGCATCGGCGAAGGAGACCAGGGGGTGCATCACGCCGACGTGCATGCGGCGATCGCGCAGCACCGAGAGCTCGTCCGGTCCACGGGCGCCAGCGCAGTGCAGGACGGCCGTGCCGGGGCGCAGGACGTCGGCGACGGCGGCGGCGACGGCGGCGATGGCCCCGTCGGGCACGGCCAGGACGACCGCGTCCGCCCAGCGCACGGTGCGGGCAGGGGGGGCGTGGCCCGACACGCATCGGACGGCGACAGGTCCGCCCTTCGGTGCGAGGGCGCTGGCGAGGCCTCGCCCCACGCGCCCGCGCCCGAGCACCGCCACGTTCACGCCGTCGGCTCCGCGCCGTAGAGGCCGTGCTCCTCGACGTAGGCCGCCACCGCGCGCGGCACCAGGCCGTCCAGGTCGGCGCCGCGGCCCAGGCGCTCGCGGATCTCCGTGGAGCTCACGTCCGGGATCGCGACCTCGTTCTCGGGCGGAGCGGCGTAGCCGGCGCGACCGACCACGAGGGGCGGGGCGAGGCGCTCGATGCGGTCGAATGCGTACCAGCGCGACGTCTCGGCGAGCAGGTCCGCGCCGATCACCAGTCGCATGGCAACGCTGGGCATGCGACGGCGCAGCTCCTCGAGGGTGCGCAGGGTACGACTCGCTCCGCCTAGCTCCTGCTCGATGCGCGAAAGCTCGACGCGCCGCAGGTCGCGGAACGCGATCTCGCACATCGCGACGCGATGCTCGAAGGGGGCGTGGGCCCGCTTTTCGAGCGGATGCTGATAGGTGGGGATCACGACGATCCGGTCCACGTCGGTCGTGGCGAGCACCGAGGCGACGACGAGCACGTGCGCGACGTGGGGCGGATCGAAGCTGCCACCGAAGATCGCGACGGTCTCTCGGGCCGCGCTCACGAGGTCACCGACACCTTCGCCGTGCGACCTTGCAGGGGCTCTCGCCACAGCGGCACGCCGGAAGGGTCGAACAGACCGACGACGATCAGCCCGTCGCGCTCGAGCTCCACCATGCCCACGCAGCCCGCCGACAGGGGGCCGGGCGTGAAGAAGCAGCGCGGCCCGAAGCGCTTGAGCAAGGCCTCGTCGGACTTGCCGTAGACGATGAGGCTCGCGTTGGCGATGTCCTCCTCGTCGAGGATCGCCTTGTCGTGGACGACGAGCACGATGCGATCGTCGATCATCTCGATCGCCCGCGCGGGTGGAGGCGGAAGCGTGCGCAACAGGGAGAGCCGCTCGAGCTGCGCGTCGGCCGCGAGGAGCGTCTCGATCTCCTCGGGCGTGCCCTTGCAGGCGAGGGAGGCGGCGCGCTCGAGGAACGCGTCCTCGTCGGCGAGCCCGTGGGTGATCTCCTTGGCCCACGAGACGACGACGCGCTCGACCGTGTCATCGAGGCCCAGGTAGATCGCCTGGTCGACCGCCGCATCCCCGAGCAGGAACTCGGCCGCTTCGCGTAGCGCGCCCTCGTCGTCTCCCGCCGGTCCGAGCAGTCCGATGCGCATCGCTATCGCTGGGCGGCCCCGGTGCGACGGCGCGCTTCGAAGTGAGCATCGGAAATGGCGAAGGCGAGCAGGGAGGCCGCCTCCGGAACCCGACGGACGGCCTCGGCCCGCTCGCGCGCTCCACCGCGCAGGGCGAGCTCGTGTCCGGCGAGCTTGAGCAGGGCGCCGAGGGACGCTGGCATCGAGCCAAGGGCGAGCAGGGCCGCCCGATCGCCGAGCTCGGAAGCCGCGAGGCCGAGGCGCCCCGGGTCGTGGCTGGGCGCGCCCGCCATCTCGAGCGTGATCGGCGCGAGCTCCTCGCGCACCCGTCGCGGGATCGCCTTGCCGACGCGCCGGGTCATCTCGTCGAGGGTCTCCTGATCGACGCCGGGCGTGGTGTAGTTGGGGTCGTAGTTGCGTATCAACCCACCGAGGGCAGCCGCGAGATACTGGGGCTGGGAGCGGACGGCCACGGACATGCGGGACGCGGCGATCTTGACCGCCCGCACCAGCAGGAAGAGGCGCTCGTTCTCCTCGGTCGTCGTGAACAGATCGCGCCCGAGCAGGACCGCCACCGGCGAGTCACCGATGGGCACGCAGATGCGCGGCGCCGAGCCCGTGACCCAGAGCTGCACCTCGCCGGTTCCGAACCAGCGCCCGACCTCCGCCGCCGCGTCCTTGAAGGGCGTGTCCCGCGGATGGACCTTCTCGGCGCGCAGCGCCTTGGGATCGAAGGGCAGCACCTTCTCGAGCGCTTCGGCCGCCAGCCGGAAGACGGCGCGCGTCGGAGCGGTCAGGGAGGGTGGCGACAAGAGGTCGTCCAACTCCGCGTTCGCGGCCGCCTCTTCTGCGCCGGGCACACCGCCATGGGGATCGAGCAGACGTCCTAGCTCCACGTCGATGACGCCCATCGCGCCGGCCGCCGATGCCGACGCGCGTGCTTCGTCGTGATGCTCGCGCCACTCGAGGACCTTCACGAGCCCGGGCCACGCCTCCGCGTCGGCCGGGTCGTTGGCGATGACCTGCCGGAAGTCGTTGACGGCGCGGCTCAGGTGCATGGCCAGGGCCGCCTGCGCGTTCTGCCGCTCGTAGAAGTCAGCGACGGCGCGCAGGACCACGATGTCGGTGGGCGTGTTGCGCCGGGTCTGCTCGAGGACCGCCTCGGCCTGGCGTGCATCGCCGTGCTCCTCGAGCGTCGCGGCGAGGGTAAGGCGGAAGCCCCGGCTCCGATCGGGATCGACCTCCAGGTTGGCGAGCTGCTGGAGCAGCTCCGCGGCCTGGGCCATGTCACCCTGCTTGCGGTAGAGCTCGGCGAGCCGGGCCATCGCATCGAGGTCGTCGGGCACGAGCTTGAGCACCCGCCGGAAAGCGGCCTCGGCGCGTCGCGCATCGGGCATGTGCCGGTCGTAGATGTCGCCGAGCGTGAAGAACACGCGCCGGAGCTCTTCCCGGTCCTTGCGCAGCCGCGCGATGCGGATCAGTGCCTCGGCCGCGCCCCGGAAGTCCTGCTCTTCGAGGGAGAGCTCCGAGAGGCGTCTGAGGGCGTCGATCTGCTCCGGTGACAGGGCGAGGGCAGCCCGCAGTGCCTCACGGGCTCCGTCCCGGTCGCCGAGCCGCTGGCACAGATCCGCGTGGCCGAGGTGCAGCTCCGCCAGGACCGCCGCTTCTCCTCCTGCCTCCAGGCGCTTTGCTGTGAGGTCGGCCAGTCCCTGAAGGTCTTCTGCGTCGGCGAGCATCTGGCGGAGGCGATCGAAGGCGTCGGCCCACGTCACGTCGAGGGCGCAGGCGCTCGTGAGGGCGGCCTTCGCGCGGGCGAGGTCCTCGCGCTCGTCCTGCCACAGCGCCGCGGCGCGGTGCCACAAGGAGGCGGCGTGCCGCGGTGCAGCCGCCCCGCGCGCCGCCCGCTCGAACGCCTCGGCGGCCTCCGACGGCCGACCGACAACCTCCTCGAGTCGCCCGAGCTCCGCGGCTGCGATGGGATGGGTCTCCGCCGTCGCCACGGCGCGCGTCAGCCAGGTGATCGCAGCGTCGCGATCGCCGCGCGCTTCCTCCGCCTCCGCGACCCGCACCTCGTACGAGGCCCGTTCGAGGGGCGGCGCGACACGGGAGGCGAGAGCCGTCCTTGCCGCCACGAGCCGTGGCAGATCCCCCGCGGCCTCGGCCGCAGGTTCGGCCCGCCGCGCGATCCACCCGTCCGCCCCCGCGCGATCGACGGCCTCGAGCAGCAGGGCGTCGGCCGCATCGCCATGGGCGCCCTCCGCTGCCAGATGCAGGCGTGCAGCCATCCGCGCGTGGGCCGCGACCGAGCGCGACGCCTCGAGGTGGCGGGCGAGGGCCTCTTCGATCGGCAACACCTCCTGGTCCCGACCCTGGGCCATGAAGTAGCGCTCGAGCACGCGCAGGCTCGGGATGTGTCCCGGTGCGATCTCGAGGATCGACTGGAGCGAGAGGATCGCGCTCGACGGATCGTTGCGGTCGTACAGGTCGAGGTCCGCCAGGGCCTCGAGGGCGGCGATCTTGGCGTTGTCGTCCTCGGCTGCACGCAACGTAGCGAAGCGGCGCTCGGCCACGCGTGCGTGCTCGCCGTGCTGGATCTCGACGCGGTCGAGGGCTTCGGCGGCAAAGGGGTCGAGGGGGTGGTCGGCGAGGAGCTTGCGGTACACCTCCGCCGCCTTGCCGGGATCGCCGGCGTCCTCCCAGGCGGCTGCCACGCGCAGCCACGCCGGGCGCGCGAGGTCGTCGGGCGCGCTCTCGGCCATGGTCTCGAGCAGCACCGCACGCTGGGAGACCGCGGTCGCGTCGCCGAGGCGCATGAGCAGCTCGTGGACGATCACGTCGTCGGGCCGCGTGGAGCGGGCCCGCTCGAGCAACGCTGCGGCGGAGGCCGGATTGTCCCCGGCACGCAGGAGCGCCGCCCGCACCAGCCGGCCCGTGACCTCCGTCGGATCCGGCGCGGTCTCGGCCAGCCGCTCGTTGAGGGCCAGCAGCGTCTCGAGGTCGCCCGCGCGGCGCGCGACGGGCTCGAGGGCCCAGACGGCGGGCGGGTAGCCGGGTGCGGCGTCGAGGGCGCGACGGTAGGCGGGCGCCGGGTCGGCACCTGCCCCCTCGAGCAAGCGGCCTGCGACCGTGGCGGCGAAGGCGGCGCGCTCGCCGCTGGCGGAGGAGGCCTCCTCGAGCCAGTAGCTCGCCGCCTCGGTTCCGTCACGCCGCCCGACCACGTCGGCGAGCGGACGCAACACGAGCGGCTCCCCCGGGGCCACGTCGCGCGCTTCCTGCAAGAGGGCCTCGGCCGCCTCGATCACGTCCTCCTGCGAGGCCAGCTCCGACAGGAGGAGGAGCGGCCCCACCTTCCGGTCGCCGCTCAGGCGATCGGCGTGCCGGCGCAGGGCAGCGCGGACGGCCTCCGCATCGCCCACTTGGGCCGCGGCGTCGAGCATCAGCACGTCGGCGCAGACGGGCGACTCGGCTTCGTCCGCCGCGCGCTCGAGCAACTCCCGCTCGCGCGTGACGGCGGAGGGATCGCGGGCGACCCGGGCCGCCGACGCAAGGGCGGCGCCTTCCACGTCGGCGCCGTCGAGCACGCGGGACAGCTTCGAGCCGGGACCTGCCTTGCGTGCGAGCAGCTCGCGTACCACCCGCACGGTGCCGAGGGCAGAGTCGGCGAGGGCGGCATCGCGCAGGGCCTGGTCGGCGCCGTCGAAATCGGAGGCCTGGGCGCGTAGGTCGGCCAGCTGCACCAAGGCGAGGGCCCGTTCGGTGCCGCCGCTCGCCTGCGCCCATGCCTCGACGGCACCCATCTGCTCTTCGGGGGTGCCGGCCGCGAGGGCGGCCTGGGCACGGGCGCGCAGGGCCGGCATGCTGCGCGCGTCCGCGAGCAGGGCCATGGTGTCGGCAGGGCGACCCACGGCGACGTGCGCCAGTCGTCCCGCGATCCGGAGGAAGGCTTCCGGCATCACGGGCCCGTGCAGGACCCCGGCCGCCTGGATGAGCGCGCCGATGGCGCCGTCCACGTCTCCGGTCGCCCGCGCGGTGCGCGCGACCCCGATGGCTGCATCGAGCGCGCTCGGATTGGCCTCGAGGGCGCGGCTGAAGTAGTCGCGCGCCCGCTTGGCCTGGCCCGTGTGCTCGATGGCGCGCCCGACTTCCAAGAGGAGCGCGGCCTTCGCCTTCGGTTGATGCCATGCGTCGGCCGCACGCTCGAGCGCGGCGAGCGCTTCGATGTCCTTGCCCTGAGCGAAACAGGTCTCGGCGAAAAGCAGAGCGGCGCCCACCGAATCCCGCCGCAGCATCATCGCGTTCCGCGCGCTCTTCTCCGCCGCGGCCGGATCGCCGAGGTGGCTGAGCTGGACCTCCGCAAGGGCGGCCGAGACCAGCCCGCGGTCCGCCGGCGACAGGGCGAGGGCCGCTTCTCCCTCGAGCAAGCGCGCCACCTCTGCGAAGTCGCCCCGGGCGATGGCGTCGCGCCGGAGCGCGCGCAGGGGTATCACGTCGCGGGGGTCGGCCTCGTGGGCCGTCACGTAGAGCGCGCGTGCCGCGTCCTCCTCGCCGAGCTGCTCGCAGGTCTCCGCGGAGGCCGAGAGCAGGCGCGCCCGTGCTGCACCGGTCGCGCCCTCGGCGAGCTGCTCGAGCAGCTCGCGACGGGCGCGCTGGGTCTCGGTGCTGCGCCCCACCAGGGGGAAATGTTCCTTGCGAGGCTTGCGGTAGCTGACGGTCCGTCGCGCGGCGGCCGCGCCCTGATCGTCGGTGGGCGCTCGGCTGATGGAACGCGCGGGGGCCGGAGAGGAGGGTCGCGTCGGCTCCTCCTCCTCCTCAGGGGCAATCGCTTCGGTCTCGGCCGGCTCGTCGTCGTCGGCGATGAGCACCTCGGCCTCGGGCTCGTCATCGTCGGCGATGAGCACCCCGGCCTCGGGCTCGTCATCGTCGGCGATGAGCACCTCGGCCTCGGGCTCGTCGTCAGCGATGAGGAGATCGGGCTCGGCCGTGCCGGCGTCTCGCGCCTGCCCGATCGGGGACGGGTCCTCGGCCAGGCCGGGCTCGATTGCGACAGCCTTGGCCGTCGCCGCCTCATCCCGCGCGGCCTCGGGCCCGGGCGGGGCGGAGGATCGGGTCTCAAGCCTGTCGACGGCCAGCGCATCCGGCTTGGCCGTCTCGTCCGGGGCCTCGAGGGGCCGCGCCTTTCGCGGCTGCAGGGAGTCGAGCGTTCGCCTTGGCACGCCGGCCGGGGGCAGTGGCTTCTTCGCGAAGGCCGGGGGCGGGGGGTTGGGCGGCCGCGGCCCGTCCGGACGTGAGAGCCGCTCGCGCAAGGCCGAGGGCGAGGGGGGGCGCGGCACGGCGCGTCCGGGCACGGCGGGGGCCGGCGGGCGGAACGCCGCCGGGGGTCGGGGAACGGGTGGGCGCGGTCCACCCGGACCGGCCGGAACCCGTGGCCTCGGGGGCATCGGTCCGGTGCCGGGGAGGGACGGCTTCGGGATGACGCCAGGCGCCTTCGCCTCTGTGGCGGCGGGGGCGACACCGGACGCGTCCATCCCGAGGGCGGTCCCCGTGGCAGGCGCCGCCTGCTCGGCGGCCTGCTCCACGGCCGGCATCTTGACGACCATGCCGCTCGCGGGCTCGTGGTCCGGCGTCTCGGCCGCGACCACGCCCGAGGCGCGCCCCGGATCACCGACGGCTGCGCCACCCATCTCGATGGCGTCCTCGTCCGCGAACGGATCGAAGGCCTCGTCGTCGAGCGCCAGGGGCGGCATGGCGGCGGGCGGGGGCGGTGGTGCAGCGCTGCCGACGACGTCGAAGAAGAAGTCTTCCTCGACCGAGGACTCGGCGACCTTCGGGCCCGGTTGCTCTTCCGCATCGAACGGCGTCGAGAGGGGCATCGAGGCGATGCGGGTGGCTTCGTCCTCGAGGGCGGGCGTGGCGGCCGGCGGGGCGGAGGGATGGACCGAATGGGCGATGCGGGTGGGCTCTTCCTCGAACCCTGCATCGAAGTCTTCGGACAAGGACTCGAGGGGCGTCGCAGCGATGCGGGTCGCCCCCGAGTCGGGGTCCGGCTCGTCGAAACCCGACAGGAGGTCGTCCAGATCGAGGTCGACGCCGGAATTGCGCTCGCGGGGAGCTGCCGGGGGGGACGCCGCGATGGGCGACCGTTGGGCAGGCGGCGTCTCCTCGAGATCGAGCGTGAGGGACTTGATCAGAATCCTGGGGCACGGCGGCGATGCGGGTCGCCGGCTCGTCCTCTTCGTCGTCGTCATCGCCGAAGAGGAGGCCCCCGCCCGTCCCGTTCGCTTCGGCCGGAGGCGGCTTGGTGGGCTTGAGGTGGGCGTCCTCCTCCGCGTTGTTGGGCGTCTCGGGCCGCGTCGAGGGCGGGCGGTAAAGCGGACGTGGCGGCACCTGAGGAGGCGGTGCGATGCGCGTCGCCTCGTCCGCGACGCCGGGCATGGGCGCGGCCTTGGCCTTGACGGCGTCCTCGGCCGAGAGCTCGTCCTCCCACTCCCTCAGGGCGTCGTCCCAGTCGAGCTCCAGCTCGTCGCTTTGCTTGTCGTCGTCGCTCACGTGGAGAGGCCCAGCTCACGCCGCAGCGCAAGCGATTCGGTGGAGAGCCAGAAGGACAGGAGGCGGCGCGCAACGGCGGCGCCACGCACGGCCTCCACGGTGGACTCGGTGCCGAGCACGGCCTGTAGCGCGACCGCCAGATCGCCAGCGAGCAGCATCCCCGCACGGAGGGCGGTGCCGTGTGCCGCGCGGCACCAGGGCTCGATGCGTGCGCCGTCGCCAAGGCGCGGCGCGAGCTCGGCGATCGCGCGACGTGCCTTGCGGGACAGGGTACGTGCGAGGGCCGTGCGGCGCTCCTCGAGCCCCGAGCGACCGCGGGCCGCAGGCAACACCGCGTCGGCCGCGGCGGCCGCCGCCAGGAGCACGGTGGCCGCCTCTTCGGGCGGACGCTGCACGAGCGGCAATGTCGCATCCCGGGCGGCGATGGCGAGCTGACCCACGAGGAAGCGATGGGCTGCGCTCAGGGGCGTCTGCACGTTGGACCCGACGATCCACGTGAAGCGGTCCCGCTTGCCGGGGATGCAGGTGACCAGGGTCGCATCGGGCCCGCCGACGTAGAAGTCGCCCGGCTCGAGTCCGAACGCGCCGGCGAGGGCCTGCACTTCGGCGCGCAGCGGCGTCTCGTCGCGGATCAAATCGCCGCGACCCACACCCCAGGTCGAAGGGTCGAGCGGATCCATGGCGGCCACGCCCTCGAAGGCGAGCTTCGCGAGCTCGGCCTCGGCTCCGTCATCGCCCTCGGCACGGAGCGTGGCGAGGGACGCTTCGGACAGGGTGCTTCGCGGAACGCCGGGCGCCGGCATGCGGGCCAGGGCTTCGCGCTCCTCGGGCGTCGCCACACCGAGGGCCACGAGCGCGGCGAGCACGACGCGGCCCAGGTCCTCGTCACGCCGGAAGGATGCCGCCCGTCGCAGCTTGCGCAGGGCGTCGGCGTCGGTCGGGTCGTCTTCGAGCCCGACGCGCACCGCTGCCTCGAAGGCCATGCTGAGGGCCTGGCGTGCGGTGGGCTCGACGAGCAGGTCGGCCAGGGCCTGGGCGGCCTCGATGTCCGTCGGCACCTCGACGAGGGCCATGCGGTAGGAGCGCTCGGCCTTCGCGCTGTCGCCGAGCTGGTTCGACTGCAACGCGCCGGCGCGTCGGGCGAGGGCCGCACGCTCGGCGCCCGCGCTCGCCTCCGCGGCCTGCATCAAGGCCGCGACCGCGCGCTTCCACATCTCCGCGCGCTCGGCCACGTTGGCGATGCGCAGATGCAGCGCTGCGTCCCCGAGCCCGAGCTGGTCGACCTTCTCGAGCTCGGCGATGGCGCCGGCGGGATCGTGGAGATGCTTCTCGAGGAAGTCCGCCGCGCCGACCAGGACGAGGCGCTTTTGTTTGTTGGGCACATCGCACGCCGCGAGGCGGCGCAAGGCATCGACGGCGTCTTGCCAGTGCTCGAGCGACACATGGATCTCGACGGTGAGGGCCGTGCCGCCTTCGTGCCCGGGGTTGAGCAGGAGCAGGTTGTCGAGGGAGCCCAGCGCACCCTCCCGGTCGCCCTCCGAGCGGCGCAGCCGGGCCTGTTCGTAGAAGAGCTTCTCGAGAATCCTTCTCGTCGTCGCTGGCGTCGATGCGACGGGTGACCAGATCGATCAGGCCGCGGGTGTCTTCGCGCTCGGCGAGCAGGTCGTGCAACCGTCCGTACGCGATGGGCCGGTCGACGTCGTGCTCGACGACGGCCCGCAGGCGCTTCTCGGCATCGGCGTCGCGGCCCAAATGGTCCATCAACACCGCGGCGGCCTCTTCGAGAAGCTGGGCTTGGAGCTCGCCTTCGAGGGCCGCGGCGAGTTGGTCGCAGGCGCGGACGACATCGCCCCACTGCTCTTGCTCGCGCGCGGCGACACGCATCGCTTCCCACGACGCCAGATCGTCGGCGTCGTCGGCCACCACGCGCCCGAGGACCTCGTAGGCCTCGGCGGAACGTCCGGCGGCCAACAAGGCCCGACCGTGGGCCGCCTCCAGGGAAGCGCGCCCTTCCGGTCCCGCGTGGACGAGGCGTGCGCCGAGGGCGTCGGCGCGGGAGTCGGGGTCGTCGCCGCCGCCCAGGCTCTCGTCGAGGGCCACGCCGGTGGCGGCCGCGTCGGGGCTAGTCTCGAGAAGGTCGATCGCGGTCAGGAAGGCGTCGTCGAAGGACTCGGCCCCGAGGGCGACCGCGCGGGCACGCATGCCCAGCAGCCCCAGGTCGGCCGCCGCCTCGGGGTCGACGTCGGAGACGCGACCGAGGGCGAGCCACGCTTCGGCGCGGGCCTCGAGCCGGCTCCGGTCGCCCGCATGGCCGCGGATCTGGGCCCAGCGTGCCCAGGCGTTCGCCGGGTCCTGTTCCAGGATCTGCTCGGACGCGAGGGCGGCCCTGGGCGTATCGATGCCGCCGTGCAGGGCGAGACCCCCGATCTCGCCGAGCAGCGCGACCCGATCCTCTTCCACTGCCTCGCGCAGGAGGCGCTCGCCCGCCGCGATGCGCGCACGGGGATCGGTGCGGCGGTCGGGTAGGGCGAGCAGCGCTGCCGCGGCCGCCGTGCCCACCTCGGCGCTGTCGAGGGCGGAGCGCAGCCCCTCGGCCGCGCGGTCCGACTCGCCGGACAGGTCGAGGGCCTCGGCGAGCTCGAAGGTGGCACGTCCGGGCTCGCCGACGGCGATCTCGCGCTCCGCGAGGGACTCCATGGCGCGGCGCTCGAGGGCCCCATCGCCCGTGCGACGCGCCAGACGGTGAAGGGACCACAGGGGGCCCACCGCCGCCGGATCGCGTTCGGCCGCTTCCTCGTAGGTGCGCGCCGCGAGGCCATCGTCCCCCGCCGCTTCTGCGGCCGCGGCCGCGGACATGAGCGACAGCTCGGCGGCCCGCACACCGCCCTGGGCCACGGCCGCCTCCCGGAGCAGCGTGACCACCGCTTCCGCCTCGCCGCGCGACTTGAGGATCTCCTCGAGGAGCGCCACCGCGTAGCGATGTCCCGGGACCCGATCGAGGGCGGCGCGGGCGGCGACCATGGCGCCCGCCTCATCGCCTGCACGCAGGAGCGCGCGCGCCTCGGCAGAGCGGTGGGCTGCAGCCGCCTCCGCGTCGGTCGCGTGCTCGGCGAGCGCCCCGTGCAGCTCGGGCGAGCAGGGCCGCATCCCCGGCGGCCGCGGCGCGCAGGCGGGCCACGTCCGGGGCCCAGGCCGAAGCTGCGGGGACGGCGAGCGCCTCGAGCAGCACGGCCGTCGCCCCGTCGGCATCGTCGAGCGCGAAACGCGAGATGTCGTGGAGCGAGCGCAGCATCGCGCCGCGCTCCTCGTCGTCGATGGGCATGACGAGCAGGGCGCGGGCCGCATCGCGGGCCGCATCCCACGCGCCCTCGCGGACCGCCGCGCCGTAGAGCTGCACGCAGGACGGGGGCCTTTTCTTCCGTCGCGGCGATGGCCGCGTCGTACAACCGGTGCGCCCGGGGGAAGTCGTGGAGGGAAACGCTGGCGATTTGTGCGGCGCTCCACAACGCGCGTGCACGGGCCTCGCCGCTCGTGCTCCGGGCTTCGAGACGGGCGACGCGCTCTTCGTGGTTGTCCGCGTCGAGCAGGAGGTCGTCGAGCATGGCGAGGGCCGGGGCCGAGCCGGGATCGCTCTCGATGGCCGCGGCCAGCTCCGTGTGCGCCCCTTCGACGTCGCCCTGGGAGAGGGCGAGCTCGGCGATGCGGAAGTGGAGCGAGGCCGCGAACCGACCCGATACACCGCGCTCGATCAGGACACGCGCGTCGTCGGCGGCGCGCTCCAGATCACCTGCGAGCTCGGCGGCGAGCATGTGCTCCTCGCGCAGGAAGGTGTCCTCGGGGCGCAGGGCGAGGGCCTGCTCGAGGGCGGCGACGGCGCCTGCGGCGTCCCCGAGTTGCACGAGCCGGAGTCGTGCGCCCTCCCGCCACAGGGCCGCCGAGCGGGCGGCGGCGTGCGTGGCGTCGTCGAAGCGCGGCACCGCGAAGGTGCCCGAGCCCTGGCCCATGTCCTCGCCGCGGGCACCCGCCCCGAGCAGGAGGGCCCGCCCCTCGACCGCCTCGACCACCTCGGGGACGCGTTCGTGACGGCGCGCGAGGCGCTCGAGCTGGTCGAGGAAGCGCAGGCGTCCGGCGGGCAGGCTGGCCGCCTCTCGCATCGTCGACAGGGCACCCTCGATGTCGCCGGCCGCCTCCCGTGCGCGCGCCACCTCCACCAGCAGCATCCCACGCAATACCGGGTCCTCGACCTGGGCGGCGCGCTGCGCGATCGCCTTCTCGGCGGTCGCCACGTCGCCGGAGGCGAAGGCGATGCGCTCGGTGGCGAGGGCGGCGGCGAGGGAGGCCGGGTCGGTGGTGAAGGCTTCGGCGAGCAAGCGCCGGGCCTCGTCGGGCTGCTTGTCGCGGTCCTCGGCCAGGGCCGCCCGGTCGACGATGGCGGAGGCGGCCTCCTCCGGGTTGCCTGCCGATCGGGCCTGGGCCTCGTAGAGCCGGGCCAGGTTCTTGAACGAGCTGCGGCGTTCGAAGATGCGCACCAGCGCGTGCAATGGCGGGCGGAAGCTGGAGTCCAGGTTGTAGGCGGCCAGGTATTCCTTGACCGCGAGCGCCTCGTTGCCGCGCTGCTGTTCGAGCAGATGCCCCACCTCGTAACGCAGGGCTGCCTGGCGGGGCCGGTCCGGGCTCGCCTCGATCTCCACCCGCAGCGTGGCGATACGCTCTTCGATCGCTTCGCGGGGGTCTCGTCCAGGCGGTGCAGCGGAGGTGGGCGAAGGGTGGGTCATCGTCCGGAAGTGAGCGAAATTCGGGGAACCTCGCCGCTCGAGCTTCGGCCGGCACTATAGCGGCACACGGCCAGCCTTTGTACCCATTTGCGCGCCTCATGGATCGGTGTGGGCGCGGTTTTTTCGATGGAGCCGCTCCCCGCCGGCGGCCCCCTGGCCCAACCGCCCGCGCGCCAGGTGCATTTCACACCGAAACCGTGGGCCCTCGGGGCCCCCGGATGGGTGCGGCGGGACGCGTTGACCCCGTGGGGCGGGTGGGACAACCTGCCGCCTCGATGAGCGCCACCCCCTTGCCCCTCGGCACGCCCTTCACCCTCGACGACCTCGAATCCGTCGCCCGCAGGGGACGCGGCATCGCCCTCACGGACGAGGCGCGGGGCAAGGTCGAGCGGGCCCGAGCGGTGGTGGCGCGTCTGGCGGAGGCCGGCGAGGAGGCCCCGAACGTCTATGGGGTCAACACGGGCTTCGGTGCCCTCGCCGAGACCCGCATCGCCGCCGACGACGTCCGGGCCCTGCAGAGGAACCTCATTCGCAGCCATGCCTGCGGTGTGGGGCCGGAGCTGCCCGAGGACGTGGTGCGCGCCATGATCGCCCTCCGCGCCCAGACCCTGGCCCTCGGCTGCTCGGGCGTGCGATCGCTCGTGATCGAGACGCTCGCGCAGATGCTCCAGGCGGGCGTCCATCCGTGTATCCCGTCCCAGGGATCGGTGGGCGCCTCGGGCGACCTCGCGCCCCTCGCCCACCTCGCCCTCGTGCTGATCGGCGAGGGCGAGGCGCGGTTCGGCAGGCAGCGCATGGAGGGCGGCCGGGCCATGGAGGCCGCCGGGATCGCGCCCCTCGCGCTCGAGGCGAAGGAGGGCCTGGCGCTCATCAACGGCACCCAGATGATGGTCGCCGTGGGCGGCCTCGCGATTGTCGACGGCGAGCGGCTGTGTCGCGACGCCGACGCGATTGGGGCCATGTCCCTCGAGGCCCTCGAGGGGTCCAAGCGCCCCTTCGACCCGCGCATCCACGCGATGCGCCCCCATCCGGGGCAGGCCGCCTCCGCCGCGAACCTCCGGACCCTGCTCGAGGGCAGCGAGATCATGGAGAGCCACCGGGACTGCAAGAAGGTGCAGGACCCCTACTCGCTCCGGTGCATGCCCCAGGTCCACGGCGCGACGCGCGACGCCCTCTCTTGGGCGCGCTCGGTGCTCGAGCGCGAGATCATGGCGGCGACCGACAACCCCCTGGTCTTCGTCGACGACGCGGGGGAGGCCGACGTGATCAGTGGAGGCAACTTCCACGGCCAGCCCATCGCCATTGCCCTCGACACCGCGACCATGGCCGTCGCGGAGCTCGCCAGCGTGGCCGAGCGACGCATCGAGCAACTCGTCAACCCGGCCATGTCGAGCGGCCTGCCACCCTTCCTCGCGCCGCGCACGGGGCTCGACTCCGGGTTCATGATGGCGCAGGTCACGGCGGCGGCCCTCGTGAGCGAGAACAAGATCCTCTGTCATCCGGCGAGCGTCGATACGATCCCCTCGTCGGCGGGCAAGGAAGACCACGTATCGATGGGCAGCATCGCGTCGCGCAAGACGGCCCAGGTCGTGGTGCACGTGCGGCAGGTGCTCGCCATCGAGGCTCTGGTCGCGGCCCAGGGGCTCGATCTGCGCCGCCCGCTCTCGCCGGGGCGTGGGGTGGCCGCGGCCCATCGGGCGATCCGGGCCGTCGTGCCACGCCTCACGCAGGACCGGCCGCTCTACGTGGACATCGAGCGGTGCGTCGGCCTGCTCGCCGAAGGCGCGTTGCGTTCGGCGGTGGAGGAGGACCTCGGCCCCTTGTCGTGAGGCGCGGCCAGGGCCCCGCGCGTCCGCTTCACGGGTCGTCGGGCGGCGGCGGAAGGAGCGACTCCGAGATCTCCGCCCATGTCGGTACGACCGACGACGGCGACACCGTGACCACGTGCAGGCGAAGGACGACGCGCGTGACCGTCGAGGTGCGCGAGAACCCGCCGTGGCGGCTCGTGCCCGCCTCGAAGACGGCCTCGGTGCCCGGCCGCGGAAACGGATGGCTGAGCTCCATGACGCCCCGGCTCTGGTGCTGACCGCCGACGAGCCGGCGTCCGAGGAAGGGATGGTCCGGGACGCTCTTGCGCGAGGCGCGGTCCGTCACCTCGACGCACGCCATGGTCGAGTCGGTCATGTAGATGCGGTTCTGGGTCCACACCTCGACCGTGCGCCACGGCTGCTCGCCGCGGGGAGCTGGCCCGTGCTCGTGCACGACTTCGATCTCGACCAGGGGGACGCGGTCGTAGGGAGAGCCGGCCGGATTGGGGGAGGCGTTGGGTCCACGAGGGTCTCCCGCGGGAGCTTCTCGAGGGGTGCCTCCTCGACCGCAGCGTCGGTGGGCGACGTATCCGGGCCGAAGCCGCGCAGGGTGCCCTGGCTCTCGCGCGTGTCGTCCGAGTCGTCCTCCATGGGCACGGAGCATATCACCGCGGTGCCTGGCGGCGTTGTCCGAACGCGGGTGCTCAGCTGATTGTCCAGCCGCCGTCGACGGTCAGCACGTGGCCGGTCACGTAGGCGGCCTCGTCGCTCGCCAGGAACAGGATCGCACCGGCCACGTCCTCGGGCTGGCCGGTCCGCTTGAGCGCGGTCCGCTCGACGATCGGGTCGCGGATGAGCGCGTTGTCGACCAGCGTACGGGAGAAGCGCGTCTCGATGAGGCCGGGTGCGACGGCGTTCACGCGGATGCCCGCGCCACCGAGCTCGTAGGCCAGCGTGCGCGTCATGGAGATGACGGCCGCCTTGGTCATGCCGTAGATGCCCTGCATGGGCGCGGCCATGGAGCCGAGCACGCTCGTCACGTTGACGATGGCGCCCGGCGCGCCCCGCTCGACGAGCTGACGGGCGAGGGCGCGCGCCGCGGCGAAGTAGCCCTCCACGTTGACCTCGAAGGTCTTCTGCCACGCGGCCTGTTCGAGGCTCATCATGGGACCGAAGTAGGGGTTGGTCGCTGCGTTGTTGACCAGCACGTCGATGGCGCCGAAGCGGCCGACGGCTTCCGCGAAGAGCGCGTCGATCTGGTCCGCCTTGCCCATGTGGCATGCGACGGCCACTGCCTCGCCGCCCTCCGCCGCGATCTCGGCGGCCACCTCCTCGAGCCCCTCGATCTTGCGGGACGCGAGCACCACCTTCGCTCCCTCGCGCGCCATGGCCTTGGCCGTCGCCGCGCCGATGCCGCGGCTCGCGCCCGTCACGATCGCCACCCTGTCTTCGAGCCGTCCGCTGCTCATCGCGTCCCTCATCCTTCATGTCGTGAGAGGAAAGCGCGCACGGTCTCGAAGACCTCGCTCGGCGCGTTCCGTCCCATCACCATGTCGAAGTGACCGTACTCCTCGGCCTGGCCGTTCGCACGGCCGAGGACCCGGAGCTCCGAGCCGTCCGCTCCGACCGCGTGTAGCGTGCGCGCCGCGGCGTCCACCGCGCATTGCGCGTCGCGCGTTCCGGCGAAGGCCAGGACGGGCACCGCGACCTCGGCGAGCCCCTCCATGTAGCGCACACGGCCGTCGGCGGAGCGAAGCCCGCCCGGCCCGAACGCCGACGCGAGCTGCACGAGGAGCGGGCCGCTCGCCGATTCGAAGGCGATGGCCAAGAGGCGCCGGTACACCTTCGGGTCGACGTCGGGGGGCCAGACGCTGAAGCGATCGAGCACGGTGGCTCCCCAGCGCAGGGCAAGGGGCGACAGGAGGGCCGCGAAGAACCCGAGGGGCACGACGCCGAGTCCGCGCGCGATCCACGCGACCCGGGCGAAGGGGGCGAAGGCGCTCGGCGTGCCGCTGTAGTCGAGGCTCGAGCCGAGCACGACGGCGGCGCTCACGTGGGGCTCGGGCCGGGTGGAGAGCCATGTGTAGGTCAAGAGACCGCCCATGCTGTGCCCGACGAGGTGCACGCGATCGCGGCCCGTCTCCCGGAGCACCGCATCGATGGCCGCGGCCAAATCCAGTGTGACGACCGTGTCGAAGGAGAAGCCACCGAGCGCCGGGGGCGGGTGGTCGCTACGGCCCTTACCTCGCGGCTCGAAGCAGAACACGTCCCATCCGTGGTGCGAGAGGTCGACGGGCAGGGAGCGGGGCGGATCCGACAAGAACGAGAGGCGGCTGGACGCGAGGCCGGGAACGACGAGCACCGGTAGGGCGTGTCGCCGATCGCCCCGGGGGCGCCATCGCGTCAGGGCGATGCGCACGCCGTCGGTCGTGGTGGTGAAGCACACCTCGTCGGACAGCTCGTCGACCGCCTGGACCGTCCGGATCAGGGCCACCGCGGCGAAGGCGAGCAACACGATCAGGCCCAGGACGAGGGCGATGGCGAGGAGCGCGCTCATGGGGCCAGGAGGCGCGCACTGTGCCAGCGGCGCGTCCTCGGGTCGAGGACCCTGGCCGAAAGCGCTGTTGGTAAGGTATTCTGCAGTGCGATGGGTGGTCGAGACAAGGCGGGCAAGACGACGCGACGGGGCTTCGGAACGACCCAGTCCTACGTACAGGACGAGATCGACGCGCACGCGAGCGCGGCCGACGACTGCACACCCTTCTCGCCGGACGACGACGACAACGACACGGTGATCGACCCCGTCCGGCCCGACGTCATCGGGGCCCCCGACGGAGCGCCCGCGCCCCATGCGGTGGACATCGAGCACGTCCACGAGACGGGATCGACCTCGCTCCTCGACGGACCGTGGCGTGCCGTCGAGGTGTGGACGAACAACCGCATCTATGCCCTGGATGCGGGCCTCGTGTGCATCGACGTCATCAATCGCGCCACCGGCGAGTCCAACCGGGAGCACAAGATCATCGGCTCACGCATGAATCGGGGGGCAGCGGCGGCCCGGCCAGGGCCGGCGGCTGGAGGTCTCCCATCCGCTGCCACGCATCGGCGCGGCGGCGGTGTTCGAACGCGCGGTGGGTCGTCGCGTGAGCTTCAGCGAGACGTCGGCCGTGGTCCGCGTCGTCATCCGCCTCCGTGTCGTGACGCTGGAGCCGGATGAGCGGCCGCCTTCGTGGGACGACATGACCGGATTGCAGCGCGGAAAATAGCTCCCGGGGCCGGGTGCCGGGGGGCCTCGAGCCCGCTCCCGACCGAAGTGCATCGTGCCGATTGCCCTCCACCTGCTCGCCATCGCCGGCGGCTTCGTCGCCCTCGTCTGGGGCGCCGATCGGTTCGTGGTCGGTGCGGCCGCGACGGCCCGGAACCTGGGCGTCGCACCCCTGATCGTCGGCCTCGTGGTCGTGGGCTTCGGCACCTCCGCACCGGAGCTGCTCGTCTCGGCGATGGCAGCCCACATCGGCAGCCCGGCTCTGGCCGTGGGCAACGCCATCGGCTCCAACATCACCAACGTCGCGCTGGTCCTCGGCGTCGCCGCCCTGGTGCGCCCCCTCGACGTGCATTCGCGCTTCGTGCGGCGCGAGATCCCGCTCCTGCTCCTGACGATGGGGTTCGCGGCCTCCCTGTTGGCCGACGGAACGCTCGACCGTCTCGATGGAGCGTTGCTGCTCGGGGGGCTCGGCCTGATGATCGCGTGGGTGGTGCGGGAGGGTCTGTCGAAGCGCGACGCGACGGAAGAAGACGCCCTCGCGAAGGAGTTCGACAAGGAGGTGCCGGTTGGCGTCTCCACGCCACGCGC
Organism: uncultured delta proteobacterium; assembly: GCA_963830115.1. GTDB lineage: Bacteria > Myxococcota_A > Polyangia > Polyangiales > CAWHLB01 > CAWHLB01. The sequence continues at coordinate 333,014 of CAWHLB010000035.1, read as the reverse complement.
GCTGCTCTCGCTCGTCGTGGGGCTCGCGGTGTTGCTCGGCGGCTCGAGGGGCCTGGTCTGGGGGGCAGTCGGCGTGGCGCGCTACTTCGCCATCAGCGACCTGGTCATCGGCCTCACCGTCGTCGCTGTCGGGACGAGCCTGCCCGAGCTGGCCGCCAGCGTGATCTCGGCCTTGCGCGACGAGCACGACATCGCGGTCGGCAACGTGGTCGGCTCCAACATGTTCAACCTGCTCGGCGTGCTCGGCCTGCCCGGGGTGATCGCGCCCGGGCCCGTCGATCGGGCCGTGCTCTATCGCGACTTCCCCGTGATGTTCGGCGTGACCCTGCTCTTCCTGGTCTTGGCTCGCGGGCTCCGGCCCCCGGCTCGGCTCGGGCGCGTGGCGGGAGCGCTGCTCACGGCGTGTTTCGTCGCGTACGTCGTCCTGCTGTACCTCGTGAGGTCCTGAAGGAGCGGCGCCGGACACGCGCAGGCCGGAGTGTTACGGTGACGTGACATCATGCGTTACTTCTCTTGCTTCGTTGCCCTCGCCCTGCTCGGCGGTTGTGCGGGATCATCGGCGCGGTCGGGCACGCCCGACGGAGGCGCTCGGGCCGACGCGTCGGGCCCGATGGACGCGGCAGCCCCCGAAGGGGGTGCGGCCGACGCGAGCGCGATGCGCGACGCGAGCGCGATGCGCGATGCGGGAGGCGAGGCCGGCACCGACGCCGGCACGACGAACGCGGGGGCGACGCCCCGGGGCCACATCGATCACCTCGTGGTGATCGTCCTCGAGAACCACACCTTCGACAGCGTCTTCGCCGGCTTCCCGGGGGCCGACACCCAGTCCCACTTCGTCGAGTCCACCGGCGCCGCCTTCGACGCGCCCCACGCGCCCGACAGCCTGCCGCGCGACCTGTGCCATACCCATGACTGCGCGCTCACGGCGTGGGATGGGGGCGCGATGGACGGATGGGAGAGCGTCCCCCGCGCCGACCAGAGCGGCGATCACCTCGCCTGGGCACAGTACCAGCGCGCCGACGTACCGGGCTTCTGGGAGCTCGCCGAGCACTATGCCCTCGCCGATCACTTCTTCAGCTCCATGCTCGGCCCGAGCTTCCCGGGCCACACGTTCCTGGTCGCGGGGCAGGCGGGCTGGGCGCTCGGCAATCCGTCCTATTTGATCACCTTGCCGATCTGGGGTTGCGACGACCCCTCCGGCACCACCATCGACGTGCTGTCGGACGGTACCTGCACCGTCGACACGCCCGCGCCCTGCTTCGACATCCCGAGCGCGCCCGATGTGCTGCGTCCGGGGATGACGTGGAAGTTCTACGGTACGGGCCTGAACGTGCCCCTGGTCGGCTCGATCGTGTGGAGCATGTTCGACGCCGTGCGTCCGGTGCGGGACGGCAGCGACTGGGGGAACGTGGTGACCTACTCGAACTTCGCCGACGACGTGTCCGCCGGCACCCTGCCGACGGTCTCCTGGCTCGTCGACCAGGATCTCGACAGCGGTCATCCGCCCCTGTCGATGTGCGCCTCGGTCACGTGGGCGACGCACTACGCGAACATGATCATCGACAGCCCCTACTGGTCGACCAGCGCGGTCCTCATCACGTGGGACGACTTCGGCGGCTTCCACGATCACGTGCCGCCGCCCGTGCAGTATGGGTGCGATGCCACGCACCCCTATGGCCTCGGGTTTCGACTGCCCGCGATCCTCATCTCGCCATGGGTCCGCCCCGGCGTCTTCCACGGCGTCACCGAGCAGGCGAGCGTCGTGCGCCTCATCGAGGAGCTGTTCGGCGGCCCCGGCGCCGTGGGCATGCTCCACGCCATGGACCCCGCCGCGCGCGACGACGTGGCCGGGTCGCTTCTGGATGCGTTCGACTTCACCCAGGAGCCCTTGCCTCCGGTCCCTGCGAGCGAGAGCTGTCCGTAGCCCGCTACGGCACCGACCCGATCGGTCCTCTTGCGGTGCGGCGAAAGACGAGCGTGAAGTTGTTCGCGGGCATGGGCACGCGCTCTTCGAGAAGCAGGCCCCGCGCCTCGGCTTCGCGCGTCGAGATCGTCCACGTCGCGGATGCCCCAGGCCGGGTTGCGTGCTCGCAGGTCCGCGTCGAAGGCAGCGTTGCTCTGTGCGGTGTGCGCACCGCCGATCCGATAGGGGCCATAGGTGAGAAGCGGCGCGCCCGGCGCGAGCAGGCGCGCGGCGCCGTCGAAGAGCGCGAGGCACGCCTCGAAGGGGGCGATGTGGATCATGTTGACGCAGAGGATGGCGTCGGCCTGTTCGACGGGCCACGGGGTCTCGGTCACGTCGAGGCGCAGGGGAGGGCGCACATTGTCGAGACGCTCGTGGGCGGTCCAGGCGGCGACGCTCGCGCGGCGCGTCGGCTCGGGATCGCTCGGCTGGAAGGTCCACCCCGAAAGCCGCTCGGCGAAGAAGACCGCGTGCTGTCCAGAGCCGCTCGCGATCTCGAGGAGGGTCCCGCGGGCTGGCAGGATGCGCTCGAGCACGGCCAGGATGGGGCCGCGGTTGCGCTCGGCGGCGGGGAAGGCGAGGCGCGCATCGCCCGGGTCGGTGGATTCCATGGGCCCATGGTACGACCCTGCGTCGCGCTGGCCACCGGCCGCCGGGGCGGGTAAGCCCAAACGGGCATGCAATCCGCTCGTGCAACGCCATCGGGGAACGCACCCCGGCTCCCACCCTCGCGGCTCGCCTTCGGCTCGATCGCGCTCGTTCTGCTGGCGGTGGTGGTTGCGGTTGGCGGGTGCAGCCATGGGCGGGTGCCGAAGGCGGCCCATGCGTCGACGCACGAACGGGTGACGTCGTCCCACGCCGCGCCGAACGCCCCTGTCAGGTCCGCCCCAGAGGGTCCGCCGCGCCCCACGACGAGGTGCCCGCGCCCCGCGCCCAGCTCGCCCTCGGCGGCGCCCACAGCTGCGCCCTGACGATCGACGGCCACGTCTTCTGCTGGGGCTCGAACCACTACCGGCAGCTCGGCGACCCGGGGCTCGATGCGGGCTTCGCGGCCTACCGGCCGACACCCGGACCGGTCGCGGGGATCGACGACGCCGTGCGCATCGCTGCCGGCACGTTCCACACGTGCGTCCTCCGCCGCACCGGCCGCGTCGCCTGCTGGGGCCACGACGCCTGGGGACAGCTCGGCGACGGAGGGCACGACGACCAGGCGACCCCGGTGGCCGTCGTGGGGCTCGAGGATGCGGTGCAGAATCGCCCTCGGCGAGGGGCATGGTTGCGCGAGGCGGGCGGACCGCACCGTCGTGTGCTGGGGGCGGGGGGATCTCGGTCAGCTCGGCGACGGCTCCGAGGACAACCACGCGACCCCCGTCGTGGTGCCGGGGCTCCACGATGTGATCTCGATCGCGGCTGGCCGCTACCACACCTGCGCCCTCGAAGCGTCGGGAGCGATCCGGTGCTGGGGCTGGGACCTGGCCGGCCAGCTCGGCGATCGCCCGACCGCCGCTCACATCGAGCGCCCGCGCCCGGTCGCCGGGCCCGCCGTGCCCGATGCCATCGCCCTCGCTGCCGGGGGCGGCACCACCTGTGCGCTCCGACGCGGCGGTCAGGTCTCCTGTTGGGGCCGCAACGACTCGGGTCAGATCGGCGTGGGACGCGGTGGCCGTCCCGACAGCGCAGAGCACCGCGCCGTCCAGGTCCCGGGGTTCCGGGGGGCGACGGATCTCGCCCTCGGCGCCCACCACATCTGCGTGCGCCTCGCCTCGAAGCAGCTCCCGCTGTGCGGGCTACAACGGCTACGGCCAGCTCGGGGATGGGACCAGGGAGCTGCGCCGCGCGGCGGTGGCCGTCCGCGGCGTGCAGGACGCGGTCTCCGTCGCGGCCGGCGTCCGCCACACGTGCGCGATCCGCGAGGACGGATCGGTCGTCTGCTTTGGGGCGAACGGGGACGGGCGCCTCGGCGACGGCACGACGACCGATCGCGAGACGGCGGTGCCGGTGCCGGGCCTTTCGGGTCTCCTGTCGCGGCCCGGGGCAGTCGACGTGAACCGCGTCGTCCCCCACGCCCCGGCGGGCGACGCGGTGCGCAGGTAACGGGTATTACAGATCGGCGACGGCTCGGGCGAAGTCGAGAGAGCCCACGATGCCGACGATGCGCCCCTCCTCGACGAGCACCACCTGGCGCTGGTGATTGCGCAGCGCCTCGATCGCGCCGTGCCGGAGGGAGGCGGAGGGCGGCAGCACCACGATGCCCCGATGCATCACGCGACGCAGGGCCGTCTCGGGCGGGGCTCTCCTGTGGAGCAGCGCTTCGAGGCGGCCGACCAGGCCGACCGGTACGCCGTCCTCCACGACGACGATGGCGCGCATGCCGCCGGGGGCGAGGGCCTCGGTCGCACGTCCGAGGGGCGCGTCCGCGTCCAGGGTCACGACCGGGCGGTGGGCGAAGTCGGCGAGGGGAAGCTCGACCTCGCTCGCCACCAGGGCATCGAGCAGCTCCCGGATGGCGACCACACCGGTGAGGCGCTCCCCGTCCTGCACGAAGACGCGGTGGATGTGCTGCTCGACCATCCGCGCCGCCGCGGCACACAGGGGCGTCCTCGGCGACACCGCCACGAGCACGCCGAGGACGAGCCGTCGGCGCGCATGCGTGGAAGCTCCAGGGTGAAGCGGTGCCCGTCCTCGACCGGACGGGCGCGTCCTTCGCGAAGCAGGTCGGCGCGGCTGATCACCCCGAGGACGCGCCCCCCGGGATCGACCACGGGCACGCTCGAGATGCGGTGGTGCTCCATGCGCGCCCACACCTCGGCGACAGGCGCATCCGCCGCCACCATGCGGACCGGCGCGCTCATGATCCGACGCACCTCGCCGTGGAACATGGCCATTGCTTTTGATGTAGGCACGGCCCGCGGACGCACAACGGACCGGACGCACGGCATGGCCGTGGGGGCTCGGCGCGCGAGCCCCGCCCCCGTCAGATGAGGATGCCGCCCTCGGGTGGGACCACGATGTAGACGTTGCGCAGGTCGAGCTGCTGGTCCGAGGTGACCTCGAAGACCTCGATCTGGGCCTTGAAGAGCTGCACGGTCGAGGTGGCGGGCAGGAAGTCATTGACGAAGGTCACGTCGAAGGTGACCTGGGTGCCGCCGGGCACGGCGTAGAAGGTGGTGGCGTCGAAGCGGACGCCCGGTCGGCTCGCGCTCTGGGGCGTGATGGCCCGGATGAAGCGGGTCGCGTCGACCGAGTCGCTCGGATCGTCGAGGGCGCGGGCGCTCACGTCCTGGGTGTCGGCGCCCACGAGATCGGCGATGCCGTTGACGACGGCGTCGCTCACCGATCCGTTGGGCGCCTTGTAGACCGTGTCCGTTTCCGTCCGCCGCCTGGGAGCTCGTCGCCTGGGCGAGCAGATGCATGTCCTGCTCGCTGGCGATCGGCAGAGTGATGGGGATGCCCGGGATCGAGAACGAGGCGACCGCCACGCCGACGATCTTGACGGAGTTGGCGTTGAGCGCGTTGATCGTCTCCATCCAGCTGTGAGCCGAGACCGTGGAGCCGTAGTCGTACATGCCGCTCGGGTCGTTGTGGAAGTGGGCGTCGCTCACGACCACGATGATCGGGTGGCTGCGCTCGCGGAAGCAGCCCGCGCCGAAGCCTCCGTCGGGCCCGCATCGGGAGTCGCCTGCCGCGGAGGCGTACAGGCCCATGAGGGTGCCCTCGGGCTCGTCGCCGCCGCCGCCCGCGTGCAGGGCGTTGAGGGCGGCTTGCACGGCCATCGTGTCGCTGGTGAGCCCCTGACGTAGCTGGAAGTCCCAGTCGCCCGCCATGCCGTAGGGGTCGACCGGGAAGTCGCGGAAGTCGCCCACACCCATCACCGCGTCGGCGATGGAGTCGTTGATCGCCGGCACGATGGTGGTCGCCAGGGACGAGCTCACGTTGCTGATGGCGAGACCCATGCTGCCCGTCGTGTCGACGAGGAAGAAGATATCGCCCTTCCCGAGGCGCGCCCGGAAGGTCAGGCTGCGGTGCTGCGCGGGATCCATGTACGGCAGCACGACGTAGTAGTCGCTCGCCGGGATCGTGCTGCTCGCGCTGGTCGGGTCGGTGCCGGCGATGACCTCGACGCCGTCCGGCACGCCGTCCCCGTCCGTGTCCGGGTTGTTGGGGTCGGTGCCGTGGGCGCGCTCGTAGTCGTCCGGCAGGCCGTCCTGGTCGGAGTCGACTCCCATGGGGACGGGGTTTCCGCCGGGGCCAGCGTCGTAGCCAGGGCGAGGGGGCCCCGAGTCCACACCATAGGTGCCGCCGTCGCCCGTGCCCGTTCGCCGGGCTCCCGTCTGGGCGCTACAAGCCATCGCAAAGACGGCGAGAACAAGGAAACCAAGGCCACGACCCGGCGAGCGTGATTCGGACACGACAACCCCTCCAAGCAACTGGCGAACTGGCGGCTGCAATTCTGCACACCGCCGTGGGGAGGCGCCTTCGGTGGGGTCGCATGCACCCACATTGACCCACAACCATCCGTCCCCTCGGTGGATTGCATCGTGGGCGAAGGGAGGCCGCCTCGCAAGCGGGGCCCCCTGTTCCCGCCTTCTGCGACGCCGGGCGAGCGTCGTCTAAGCGTCAGAGGGGGCGCGCGAGGACCAGGAGGCGCCGTGTGATCTCGAATACCTTTTGCGGAATGCGGCGGTCCTTCGGCTTGTCGCGCTCGGGCAGGAAGAGGGCGTCGGGGTCGCCGAGGGTCTCGGGATGGAGGTTGCGCAGGCCGACCAGACGCGAGGTCACCTCGCCCACGCCGCCGCCGAGGGCGCGCACCCCGAGCACCTTGGAGGCGGCGTAGATCGTATCGCCCGCCGCGACACCCGCCGGGTGGGCCCCCTTGTCCCAGCCCAGGTCCCACAGGGCGTTGCCCGCCATGTCGCGGCTCGCGAGGCTCGCCACGAGGGCGAAGACGAGGCCGCCGTAGACGACGCGCGTTCCGGTGAAGGAGTGGCCCTCCCGGCAGTAGCCCTCGTCGAAGTGCAGCGGGTGGCTGTTGCGCATCAGCAGCGTGAGCTGCATGTGCTCGCCCTCGCTCACCGTCTTGCCGTTGCCGTGGTAGTAGACGTCGCCTTCGGCGAAGTCCTCGAGGAAGCCGGCGAAGCCGCCGCGGCGCTCGAGGCTGGGCACCGGGCGGCGCAAGGGCTCGGGCCGGTCGAGCCCCTCGTCGACCTCGGGTTGTGTGTAGACGAAGGGCGCCTCGCGTCGGCCATCGAGCGTCTGGTTCGCACGCACCAGGGCCTTGCGCTCGAAGATGCACACGGGCACACCGTCTCCCGTCTCGAGGAGCGTGCGCACGTGGACGACGCCGCGGTCACCGCTCGACGCGTGCTTCTTGCCGAGCACCTTGGACGAGGCGCTCACGGTGTCACCCGGATAGCACGCCATCGGGAAGCGGACGTTCTCGTAGGTGAGGTGGGCGATGGCCTGCTCGCTCACGTCGTGCACGGAGAAGGACAGGCCCAGGTTCATCAGCAAGAGCGGGTGCACGGGGCGCTCGCGCAGGCCGAGGGCCCGGGCGAAGCGCGCCGATGCGTAGGTCGGGGTCGCGTCGAGGAAGGAGGCCTGGTAGAGGGCGATGGTGCCGCCGTCGACGGTGACTTCCCAGGGATGCGGATAGGTCGCGCCCACCTCGAAGTCCTCGAGCATGCGGCCGTAGCGAAGCGTTCGGATGGTCACGGAAGCGTCCCCTTCATTCACCGTTCGAGCAGGCGCCGCGCGATGACGTGCGTTTGGATCTCGTTCGCGCCCTCGAAGAGGCTCAGGACGCGCGCGTCGACGAGCAAGCGCGAGGCCAGGTACTCGGTGGCGTAGCCGTTGCCGCCGTGGATCTGCACGTTCGCGTCCGCCGCTTCCCACGCGACCCGCGTCGCGAGCAGCTTCGCCATCCCGGCCTCGAGATCGCACCGCTTGCCCGAGTCCTTCTGGCGCGCGGCGTGGAAGGCGAGCTGACGGGCGGCCTGCACGCGCACGACCATGTCGCCGATCTTCCGGGCGACGCGCGGGAAGTGGAAGATGCTCTTTTCGAACTGCACCCGTTCGAGGGCGTAGCGCAGGGCGTCGTCGAGGGCGGCCTGGGCGAGGCCGACGGCGCGCGCCGCGGTCTGGATGCGCGCGCTCTCGAAGGTGCGCATGAGCTGCTTGAAGCCCGCGCCCTCCTCCCCGCCGAGCAATCCCTCGGCGCCCACGCGGAAGCCGTCGAAGGACAGCTCGTACTCCTTCATGCCGCGGTAGCCGAGGACTTCGATCTCGGTGCCCATGAGCCCCTCGTCGACGAAGGCCGCCTCGCCCTCCGTACCGCTCCTCCGCGTCTTTTTGGCCAGGAACATGGACAGGCCGCCGTAGCCGTCGTCGCCGGTGTCGGTGCGCGCGAGCAGCGTCATGAGGTCGGCGCGCACCGCGTGGGTGATCCAGGTCTTCTGACCGCTCACGCGATAGGAGCCGTCGGGCTGGCGCTCGGCCCGCGTCGTGATGTGTGCCAGGTCGGAGCCGTGGTTCGGCTCGGTGAAGACGGCCGTGGGCAGGACCTTGCCCGACGCGATCGCCGGCAGCCACCGCTTCTTCTGTGCGTCGGTGCCGGCGCCCAGGATGAGCTCGGCGGCGATCTCGGCGCGCGTGCCGAGGGAGCCCACGCCGATGTAGCCGCGCGACAGCTCCTCGGTCACGACGCACATCGCGACCTTGCCGAGGCCGAGGCCGCCGTGGCTTTCGGGGATTCGTGGAGCCCGAAGACGCCGAGCTCGGCCATCTGCTCGATCAGATCCATCGGGATGAGCACGTCGCGAAGGTGGATGCGCTGCGCGCGCGGGATCACCTCCGCGTCGGTGAAGCGCGCGAACTGGGCGCGGACCTCGTCGTGGGTGTCGTCGAGCCCGAGCCCCCCGAGCTCTCCGTCGCGAGCGTGGCGCGCGATGGCCAGCATGGCGTCGCTGCTGCCGTGCGCTTCGACGAAGGCGGCGACCTCGGGCGTGAGGACCGTGTCCGCGAGGTCGTCGCCCGTGAGGCCCAGGTCGAAGAGGGGCACCGACTCGCAGGCGCCCAGGTCGATGCCGCCGCGCACCATCCCGGCGATGCGGCTCACGTAGGCGCGCGCGATGCGCTGCTCGGCCTCACCCGATACGCGGTGGGCCCAGCGGTCGAGGCAGCGGCACGCTTCGAGCTCCGTCGCGAGATAGGCGAGGGCGTGGGCCGGGAGCTGGGCCTGCTCGAGCTTCTCGGCGGTCGGTCTGCCGTCCGGGGCCACCCGTTCGCGCATCCGCGCGAGGGCCCGTTCGTAGAGCCTGCTCAGGGCGTCCACCACCTCGTGGATGCCGGCCGCGCTCATCGACCGAGGCCCAGCTCGCGCGCGAGGTCGCGGTCGATGCGTCCGAGGGCGAAGGCCTGCTCGAGCACGACCCGGTTCATGCGGTCGGTGGCGCGGTCGGCCATCTTGCCCTTGATCATCGTCGCCCCCCGCCCGGCGCGCTCCGCCTCGAGGAACGCCCTCGCCTCCTCGACGGCGCGGTCGACGAGGGCGTCGGGCACACCGAAGACCTCGAGGGCGATGTCGATCTGCTGGGGGATGCCCGTCCACTTGCCCGCGAACCCGAAGGTGCGTGCGTGGATCGCGTCGCGCATGCACTCCTCGAGGGCCGTCCGCTGCTCCTGTTCGCTCTTGTCCTTCGTCGGGTAGTTGAGGGTCATCTCCGCGATGGCCGGCATGCCCACGTGGGCGGCGGCTTTCACGATGCGCGCCCGCGCGTGGTCGATGAGCGGGTGGTCGGTGCGGTAGAGGTCGGGCCGCATGCCGAGCGAGCCCCAGTAGTCGTAGGAGCCGAAGATGAGCCCGACCAGGCGTTTGCTCGAACGGGCGATCTCGAAGACCTGCTCCTCGGCGGCCACGCTCTCGATGAGCACCTCGATGCGTACGTGCCCTTCCGGGAGCCCGAGCGCGTGCTCGAGGGCGGTCAAGGTCGCGTCGATGGAGCGCACTTCGTCCGCGCTCTCGATCTTCGGGTAGACGAGTCCCTGCACCCGGTCGCCCGCCCCCTCGACCACCGCCTGAATGTCGGCGTGCCCCGGGTCGAGCTCAATCCCCCGCGGGCGGAAGAAGCGCAGCCGCGGGCCCCAGTCGAGCTCGCGGTAGGCGCGGATGACGTTCTCGCGCCCCTGCCGGAGCACGGTGTCGTTGCCGCGCGGGATCGAGTCCTCGAGATCGAGCATGACGAGGTTCGCCTTGGAGCGTGTGCAGGCCGTCTCGACGTACTTCCACACGGTGGCGGGCGTCGTCAGGTGTGCCATCTGCACTAGAAAGCGCGGTGGCAGCTCGACGAATCGGCGCTCGTAGTGGCGCAAGAGGTCGTGGCTTCGCTCTTCGGCCGGTTCCTGGATGCTCACGTGGGTCATGGCTCTCCTCGGGGGCGTAGGCACGCAGCTCGCCCGGGTCAAGCCCGGTACCGAGGTCCGTGCCCCCACTTCACTCGGTCCCTCCGAGCGCAGCCCGCGTCTCGGCGAGGTCGTGCAGCCCGGGCCGCGGCGCGCCCACCAGGCACGCGACGGTCCCGTAGAGCTGGTTCTTGTACATCAGCTGGTGGGCCTCGGGGATCTGGTCCCACGTGAACAGGCGGGTCATCACGGGCTTGATGCGTCCCTGGGCGATGAGCCGGTTGGCGCGCGTCGCCTCGCCCGCGTCGGCGAAGTGGGAGCCGAGGATTGACTTCTGGTGCATCCAGAGGTGACGCACGTCGAAGGTGAGGTCGAAGCCCGTCGTGGCGCCGACGATCACGATGCGCCCGAAGCGGTTCGCGAGGAAGACGCTGGCGGGGAAGGTCGCCTGGCCCGGGTGCTCGAGCACCACGTCCGGGCCCTTCTTCTCGCCGAGGATCTCCCAGATGCGCCGCCCGAAGGCCCTGGTCGCGGCCATGCGCTCGCGGGTCTGCTCGGCGCTCTCGCCGGGACGGTACGGGAGCCCCGGGAAGTCCCGGCGATCGATGACGCCCGTGGCGCCGAGCTCGCGGGCCAGCCGAGCCTTGTCCTCGCTCGAAACGACGGCGATGGCGCGAGCGCCCACCAGCTTCGCGAGCTGTATGGCGAAGACGCCCAGGCCTCCGGCGCCGCCCCACACGAGCACGTCCTCGCCGGGCCGAAGCGCTGCGCGATCGATGAGCATGCGGTAGGCGGTGAAATAGGTCAGGCCGTAGCTCGCCGCTTCTTCCCAGGTGAGCTGGGGCGGCTTGGTCAGGAGCTGCTGCGCCTGCACGCGCGCGAACTGGGCGAAGGAGCCGTCGGGGGTTTCGTAGCCCCAGATGCGCTGGCTACGGCACGCGAGGGGCTCGCCGCCGTTGCAGAACTCGCACTCGCCGCAGGTGTGGTTGCAATGCAGCACGACCTCGTCGCCGACCGACCAGTTCGTCACGCCGGGGCCGACCTTCCACACCACGCCGGAGGCGTCCGAGCCAGCGATGTGGAAGTCGCCCCCGTGCATGTCGAACACGCTCACCGGCTCGCCGAGCCCCGCCCACACACCGTTGAAGTTCACGCCCGCCGCCATGACCTGGACGAGCACCTCGCCCGGTCCGGCCTCCCAGACGGGCAGGATCTCCTCCCGGAACGACTGGGTCGGTTCCCCTTGCCGGTCGCGACGGATCGCCCACGCGTGCATCCGCGCGGGCACCTCGCCGAGCCTCGGTAGCTCCCCGACCGGGACCACCCCGGAGGCCTCCACCGAACGAAGGGGTGGACGACTCTTCCTCTGGGCCGCGTTGCTCATGCACTCTCCTTCCCAACACATAAGCCCGGTTGCGCCCGGCGCATCGGTACCCGGGAGGGGAGCGTGGTTGAAAACCCTCGGGGGCGCGGCTACATCGTGCCCGTGTCCGACCGCGACGAGCGCCAGCCCTGGATCATGCGGACCTACGCGGGGCACACGAGCGCCCGGGCGTCGAATGCCCTGTTCCGCCAGAACCTTCAAAAGGGGCAGACCGGGCTCTCCATCGCCTTCGATCTGCCGACCCAGACGGGCTACGACGCCGATCACCCGCTCGCCCGTGGCGAGGTGGGCAAGGTCGGCGTGCCGGTCGCGCACCTCGGCGACATGCGCGCGCTCTTCGAGGGCATCCCGCTCGAGCGGATGAACACCTCCATGACGATCAACGCGACAGCCGCGTGGCTGCTCGCCCTCTACGTGGCGCTCGCCGAGGAGCGGGGCGTCGATCCGGCGTGCCTCACGGGCACGACCCAGAACGACATCCTCAAGGAGTACCTGTCGCGTGGGACGTACATCTTCCCGCCGGCCCCTTCGATGCGCCTCGTGTCGGACCTGGTGACGTATACGACCGAGCACGTGCCGAAGTGGAACCCGATCAACATCTGCAGCTACCACTTGCAGGAAGCGGGGGCGACGCCGGTGCAGGAGCTCGCCTACGCGCTCGCGGCGGCCATCGCGGTGCTCGACGCGGTGCGGGAGACGGGGCGCGTCGCAGGGGAAGACTTCGAGTGCGTCTTCGGGCGCATCTCGTTCTTCGTCAACGCGGGCCTGCGCTTCGTCGACGAGGCGTGCAAGATGCGCGCGTTCGTGCGCCTGTGGGACCGCATCGGGCGCGAGCGCTACGGCGTCACCGACCCGAAGCTCCTGCGCTTCCGCTACGGCGTGCAGGTCAACTCCCTCGGCCTCACCGAGCAGCAGCCCGAGAACAACGTCATCCGCATCGTGCTCGAGATGCTCGGCGTGACCCTCGGCAAGGACGCCCGGGCCCGCGCAGTCCAGCTCCCGGCCTGGAACGAGGCCCTCGGTTTGCCGCGGCCCTGGGACCAGCAGTGGTCGCTCCGGGCCCAGCAGATCCTCGCCTACGAGACCGACCTGCTCGAGCACGACGATGTTCTGCGCGGGAGCGAGGTGGTCGAGCGCCGTACGACCGAGCTCGCCGACGCGGCATGGGCCGAGGTCGAGGAGGTGCTCGCCGCGGGTGGGGCGGTCGCTGCGGTCGAGAGCGGTACGATCAAGCAGCGCCTCGTCGAGTCGAACGCGGCGCGCCTGCATGCCATCGAGCGCGGCGAGCAGGTGGTCGTCGGCGTCAACCGCTTCACCGAGACCGAGCCCTCGCCCCTGACGACGAGCCTCGCCGAAGCGATCCTCACGGTTGATCCGGGTGTCGAGCAGGAGCGCGTGGCGGCGCTCGAGGCGTGGCGTCGGGCGCGGGACGGGGCGGCCGTCGAACGCGCGATCGATGGGCTGAGGGATGCGGCGCGCCGGGGCGACAACGTGCTGCCCGCGTCGGTCGAGGCCGCCCGGGCCGGCGTGACGACGGGCGAGTGGGGCGCGGCTCTGCGCGAGGTCTTCGGCGAGTATCGCGCGCCGACCGGTCTCGCCGGCGGCGGGTCGGGCAGGCCCCGCGAGGCCGGCTCGGAGGTGAAGAGGCTGCGGGAAGAGGTAACGCGGCTCACCATGGTGCTCGGCCGCCGGCCGAAGATGCTCGTGGGCAAGCCTGGGCTCGACGGGCACTCGAGCGGCGCCGAGCAGATCGCCCTCGCCGCGCGCGACGTGGGCTTCGACGTGGTCTACGAGGGCATCCGCCTGACGCCCGCGCGCATCGTGCAGTCGGCCCTCGAGGAAGGCGTGCACCTCGTGGGCCTCAGCATCCTGAGCGGCTCGCACCTCGCGCTCGTGCCCGAGGTGATGCGGCGCATGGGCGAGGCGGGGCTCTCGAGGGTGCCGGTGGTGGTCGGGGGCATCGTGCCTGAGGCCGATGCGGCGCGGCTTCGCGAGGCGGGTGTGCGGCGCGTCTACACGCCGAAGGACTTCGCCATCGAGGCGATCATGGCCGAGCTCGTGGCGCTGGTCGCCGAGGGTGCGGGCGCCCGTCATGACGTCAGCTGACCTCCCGGCCCTCGCGGCTGGCGTTCGGGCTGCCGACCGGGGCGCGGTGGCGCGCGCCCTCGACCTCGTCGAGGACCGCCGACCCGAGGCGCGTGGCCGCACCGCGGCGCTGCTCGACCTGCTCGCCGACGCACCGCGTGCCCGCGCCGGTCACCGCGTCGGCCTGACCGGCCCGCCCGGCGTGGGCAAGAGCACCCTCGGGGCCGTTCTCGCCCGGGAGCTGCGCCGCCGCGGCCCGAGCGTCGGCGTGCTCGCCATCGATCCGAGCAGCGTGCGCTCGGGCGGTGCGCTCCTCGGGGACCGGGCGCGCATGGGCTTCGATCCCGAGGATGCCGGCCTCTTCGTCCGTTCCATCGCGACCGGCGGCGAGCCGGGCGGCCTGAGCTGGGCCGCGAACGCCGCGGTGCGCGTGCTCGCGGCGGCCTACGACGTCGTGCTGGTCGAGACGACGGGCGTCGGCCAGAGCGAGACCGACGTGGCCCACGTGGCCGACACGGTGGCGCTCGTCGTGCAGCCGGGCTCGGGCGACGTGCTCCAGTTCCTGAAGGCCGGCGTCATGGAGATCCCGGACGTGCTCGTCGTCCACAAGGCCGACCAGGTCGAGCTCGCGCAGCGCACCCTCGGCCATCTGCGCGGCGCGCTGCGCACGGCGGCGTCGGTCGGCGTGGTGCACGAGGGCGGTGCGCCCGTGCCCATCGTGTTGACGAGCGCCGTCTCGGCCACGGGGATCGACGCCCTCGCCGACGCCCTCAGAGCCCATCGGGCGGCGCTCGGCGTCGAGGGACTCGCGGCCCGACGTCGGGCCGGCGACGCGGCCTGGGCCTTCGCCCTGCTCGTGCGTCGTCACGGGACCTACGGCGTCGAGGTGCTCGGGGGCGAGGCGGCGGTGCGCGCACGCATCGACGCGGCCCTCGCGGTGGGGGAGGCGCCCCTCGCCCTCGGCGAGGCGATGGTGGCTGCCTTCCGTGAGGCGCTCGTGACGCGACGGGACGATCGTCGCTAGGACAGCCATGGGGCGCTGGGGCGCTTCCGCTGTTACAACACGCTCGACGTGTCAATGTCGTTGTTGATGCAGCCCGCCCGCGGAGACCGACCGTGACCGCACCCAACGCCGCCATGGGACAGCGCCTTCGGGCCCTGCGCCTCGAGCGCGACCTGGCCCAGGGCGAGGTCGCCCGCCGCCTCGAGATCTCGGCCGCCTATCTGAGCCTGATCGAGAAGGGCAAGCGCAGCGTCCAGCTCCCGCTGCTGTTCAAGGCGCTCGAGCTCTACGACGTGGGCATCGAGTCGTTCATGGCGAGCCTGGGCGAGAAGCACGTCGACCACGGTCTCGCCCGTCTCCTCGACGAGCCCCTCTTGCGCTCGCTGAACCTGAGCGAGGAGGACATCGCGAGCCTCGGCTCCGAGCCGAAGGTCGTCACCACGATCACGGCCCTGTTCAACCTCTACAAGAACACGCGCAGCCAGCTCGACAACGTCCTTGCCGGCATCGCGGAGGAGAACCGGGCCGGCGAGGACGACGGCCACTCGCTGCGCTTCGACTACAGCCCCTTCGACGAGGTGACCGACTTCCTCGAGCGGCACCGCAACTGGTTTGCGTCCCTCGAAGCGCGCGCCACCGAGATCGGCGCCAACACCGGCTCGGCCAGCGCGTCACGAGCGACTATCTCGTGCCCGTGCTGCGCGGCCTCGGGGTCGACGTCCGCCGCGTCTCGGGCAAGGGCCATAGCTCCGTCGTTCGAAGGTGGGACGCCGAGCGCGGGGTGCTGACCCTGTCGAGCCATCTGCTCGAGCAGCGGATGAAGTTTCAGCTCGCCCACACCATCGGCCTCCGCCTGTTCGACGAGGAGCGGCTGCACGACGCGATCCTGGCGGGCCATCCGTCGCGCCACACCGAGACCGGCAAGCTGCTCAAGATCCACCTGGCCAACTACTTCGCGGGCGCGCTCCTCTTGCCCTACGAGGCATTCTACAGCGAGGTGCAGCGCACCCGCTACGACGTGGAGCACCTCGCCAACGTCTTCGAGTCGTCCTACGAGACCGTCGCCCACCGCATCTGCAATCTGAGCGACCCGGCCCGTCGCGGCGTGCCGATGCACTTCTTGCGCGTCGACGTCGCCGGCAACATCTCCAAGCGCTACGCGGGCGACGGCATCCACTTCTCCCACCATACGGGCTCGTGCCCCAAGCTCGCCGTGCACCTCGCGTTCCTCACGCCGAGCGTGATCACCCGGCAGTACTCGATCTTCCCGGACGGCTCCCGCTACTTCTGCTTCGCCAAGGTCGTGAGCGAGCCGGACCGCGGCTCGCTGGCGAAGGGCACCGTCTACGCCATCGGCCTGGGCTCGGTCGCGGACAATGCCAAGCATTTCGTCTACGCGGACGACATCCCCTTCGTGGACCCGAGGAAGATGTCGGTGCCGGTCGGGACGACGTGCCGCTTCTGCGAGCGGACCGACTGCAACATGCGCTCGGCGCCCAGCCTGAAGTTCCACTACCGCATCGACGAGTACACCAAGAAGGACAACTTCTTCTCGCCGTTGGTCGTCGGGGACGAGAAGGCCGAGGTGACGCGGGCCGCGAGAGAGCCCGCGGCGGAGGGCGACTAGCATGCAGCGCCCGGTCCTCCGTCGTTCGCCTGGGCCCGCCCGATGGCGCTACCATCGGAGCGCGATGGGACGATGGACCGCGGCGGGCCTCGGGCTCTGCGTGCTGCTCGGCGGATGCTCGGTCGAGCGCAGCGGGCTCCTCGTGCAGCGGCGGGGCGACGCGGGCGCGGTGGACGGCGGCATGAGGACGGACGCCGGGCGCGGTGGCCCCGACGCCGGCCGTGGGAGCGACGCGGGCGGAACGCTGGACGCGGGGAGCGACGCGGGCGCAACGCTGGATGCGGGGAGCGACGCGGGCGGAACGCTGGACGCGGGGAGCGACGCGGGCGGAACGCTGGATGCGGGGAGCGACGCGGGCATCGCACCGGGCTCGTGCACGGGGGGCGTCGGGACGCTGTGCACCTGCCCGGTCGGCATGACGTGTGACCTGGTCTGCTTGGCACCCCCTTGCGACTTCGTCTGTGTCACCGGGTCTGCGTGCACGGCCACCTGCGGTACCCACCCGGGGGACGATGCCTGCACCTTCATGTGCGCGACCGGCGCGACGTGCACCTTCGCGTGCCACAACCGCTGCACCGTCACGTGCGCCACGGGCTCGAGCTGCACCGTCGACTGCCACGACGCCTGCGGCCTGACGTGTCTGACCGGTACGGCCAAGTGCTGCCTCCAGTCTTGCCACAACGGTTGCACGGGACCGGCGTGCCCTTGAGGGCGAGCGTCGCTGCGCGTCCCGCCGCGACCTCAAATCAGGTGAGAGACGAGGTCCGGGCCAGATACGCGACGTGGACGCCTACGGGCACGGCGTCGTTCGGCAGCATCACGACACAGTCGTAGCCGACGCGCAGCTCGCCGCCGCCGTGGGTGCCGAGCACGGCCCCCGCCTCGAGCCGCTCGAAGCCGCGCAAGGGCCGCACAAAACGAAAGTCCGCCGCCGGCTTGTCGATGGCCTCGGCGAGCTCGAACACCTGCACCGGCTCTGGCGCTGGCCGCGGGTGGCCGATGACGCCGCTGGCCGAGAGGAAGCGCATCGCGAAGCCCCACGCCGCTTCCCCCGTGGCCGGGGCGTCGTGCTGACCGCACTCGATCGACAGGGCGGGCCGTCCTCGTCGCGCGAGCACACCGATGGTCGCGCGATCGGCGAGCACGCGCTCCCAGCCCCGCGACAGGTGTCCCACGCCGACGCGGCGCCCGAGGTCGAGTGTGCCGGGGGCGTCGTTGAGGATGGCGAAGGGCACCGTGTCGGCCGTGGCCGAGTGCAGGTCGAGCAGGCAGTCGAGCCCCTCGAGGACGGGCCGGAGGTCGAGGGCGCGGTGGTGCTCCGGCGTCCATGCCTTGCGGGGGAGGGCGTCGACGAACCCGTAGTCGAGGAGACGGTTGATGTCGGCGCCCCCCCGGCTGTAGCGGCGTGCCGCAGCGATGGCGGTAGGGTTGCCGTGCACGAGCACCAGCGTGCCCTCGCCGAGCGGCAGTCGACCCTCGCGCGCGTCGCGTGCGAGCCGTTCGAATCACCTCGACGCCGCAGCGCTCGTTGCCGTGGACGCCGCCGAGGACGGCGACGTGGGGTCGGGGCAGGGCGGAGTCGTGGCTGATCCGGAGCACGCCCGCCACGTCGCCATCGGGTACGAGGACGAGGGGGCTCATGGGCGGGATGCGGCAGGGGGCCCGGTCTCGTCGTCGAGGGCCCGGCGCGTGGCCTCGAACCACCGTTGTGCTTCGTCGTCCGTGGCACCGATGGCGGTGATCCCGAGCTTGCCGAACTCGGAGATGGCGCCGGTGAGATGGAACACGACGCCGGTGTCCGTCCAGGGCCGGTAGTGGAGCTGGTGGACCGCGGCGATGTCGAGCACGTCCTCGACCAGAAGGCCGCGGTAGGAGGGGGCGGTGAGCACGTCGGTGGCCACGTAGGAACGCGCCTCCTCACGGTGCGTGAGATAGAGGCCGCTCTCGGGATTGTAGCGGCCGTCGTTGAGCATCTTCATCAGCATGAGGGGGTGGCTCGTGCCGCTCATGCGCAGGTTGATCTCGATGGCGTAGGGATCCCAGCGGCCGGGCTCCTCGTCGCGCTCGACGGCGATGAAGTCGACGGCCATGCGACCGATGGCGCCCTCCCGCACCAGCTCCTCGCCCACGCGCAGGGACAGCTCCTGGATCGCCATGCGATAGGCGGGGTCGGCGGGGAAGCGGCAGCCCTGGTAGGTCTGGCCGTCGGGGCCGCCCACGAGCTGGTCGTGGGTCGACATGGCCTCGAGCTCGCCGCGCGGATTGATACGGAGCTGCCCGCTCGGCGAGCGCGTGCGCCGGCCCTGGACGAAGGCTTCGACCACGCCGCCCATGTCTGTCATGCGCTTGCGGAAGCGGTCCCAGGTCTCGACCGACGAGGCGAAGCGCAGGCGGGGCAGGGCCTCGCCGATGCGCTCGACGCGACGTGCGCGGGGCATGTCCGCCCGGCCCTCGCCTGCGAAGACGCCGCCGAGCTCGAGCACCGCGTTGCCCTCGCCGCTGAAGCCGTGATCGAGCTTGACCACCACACGCTCGAGCGAGGGCTCGCTCTGCACGACATCATCGACCGCTTCGGCGATCTCCTGCTCGGTGTGTACGCCCTCGACGCCCGGCGGCAGCGGCACGCCCGCGCGACGAAAGAGGCGCCGAGAGCCGCTCTTGGTGCCCAGGTCGAGCAGCTTGGGATCGACGCCGTAAAGGGGGATGCCGAGGCGGACGGCCAAGCTGCGCTCGAGGGGCGAGACGGTGAAGCACGTCATGTGGGCGCGCTCACGATCGATGGCGCGGCCGATGCGCTCGATGAGGCGCGGGCGCTCGAGGATCTTCTCGGTCAGGCTGCGCGGTGAGGCGTCGTAGGTCGACAGGAGGGTGAGCCGCTCGCGCACGTGGGCGGCGGGGATGCCGCAGACCAGAGCGATGTAGTAGTCGACCGTGGCGGGGTGCAGGGGCTGGGAGGTGACATAGACGAGGTGCGCGCGCGGATGGCGGAGCAGCATCATCGTGAAGAGCATCCGCTCCTCGTAGTGGATGACGCCCGGCACCGAGGACATGTGCAGCCCCTCGAGGGAGAGGGAAGGGACCACCACGATGTCGCGCGGCCCCGAGTCCACATCGCGGACGCGCATCCAGCGGTCGACCAGCTCCTTCTGGAGCTCCGCGAACCGCGCGATCTCGTCGCTGCTCGAAAGGGCGGAAGAGGTCATGTCGTCGGACGGCCGACCGGCCACCGAGGGAGGGTAGACCGAGCGGGGCGCCGGACGGAAGGGCGAAGGGAGCAGGAGCGGTCGTGACGAGGGGCAGAAGGAAACTAAAGTGAATGCTTGAGTATGGCGGCGGCTCGGGACCAGCCAGCGTCGGGATCACCGCCGGGGGAGCGCGGCGACGTACGGAGACGGATCACTCGGGGCGACCGCGCGTCGGGGCCGGGCGTCGCCGGCTCACGCCGCCCGGCCTGGAAGAGGGCCCTCGCTGCCGTGGCCGCGGGGCCGGGCCCACGAAGGGCGACCGCCCCATGCGTGGCTCGGGTGATACGACGCGAGCGCCTCACGCGCGCAGCGGGCACGCCGACGAGACGGCAGCTCGCTCGCTGCGACAAACGCCATCCGCACCGCCTGTTCGAGCGTCGTGTCGGCGCCGATTCGGTCGCGGACGGCGTCGAGCGCCCTGCGCGCCTCGCCCTGCCGAAAGCCGCTCTTGCACAGTGCATCGTAGGCGACCTGCGCCGCGTCGACCCGTCGTGCGTTCGGCGTCGGCGCCCCGTAGGGCGTGCCGTCCGCATGCCGAAAGAGAAAGCCGGTCGACCAGGAGCCGTCGATGAGCAGCCTTCCGTCGTGTACCCGCCTGTGGTGGCTGCTGCACAGGGGGATGAGCCGGTCGGGATTGTGGTTACCGCCCCCGCTCGGTCTGTGCCGTGGGCAGCACCTGCGCGTCGCAGCAGAGCGTCTCCAACTCGGCCGGCCCGAGCGCCACCGATCGCCCTCCCGCATCGGCCGTCCCCTCCCGGCATTCCGGACACAGCGTCACCATGACCTGCGCGGCCGCACCGCAGGAGGCTTCATCGCCGTCGGCCATGAATGCCTGCACGAGCGCCGTCACCAGCGCATCGTCGTCGGCGCTCTGCCCCGTGCGCCTGCGATGCTCGTCCTGGGCCTGGCTCATCAGGGCCCGCATGCTGCCCTCCACCTCGAAGCGCAGTACGTGCCGCCGCACGCTCCCATCCGCCGGCGCATCCGGGAAGTCGCCGGGCCCCCGCCCCGACACGCGCCGCTCCATCTCGCGCACCGGCAGGTCGCGACACGCCTCGAGCCACGCCTCCTCGTTCTCCGGAACCGCGACGCGGCTGAGCTCCCGCGCCGCCGACCAGCTCGAGATCGCCCGAAGCGAGCGCGGCGTGCACCGAGGGCAGCACCACCAACGCGCGGGCGACGCGGATTTGTTCGTGGGCGGTGTGCACGTCGCACCCGAGCGTCACCGACACGTACTCGACGAAACTTCCATAGCCGAGCTGCTCGTGCGCCCCGAGCCTCTCGCACACCACGAGCCAGACAGCCTCCTCGGCGTCGAGGGTCGCGCGCCGCCGGCATATCCGGCCCAGTCGATCGTGGCCCGCCCGCCAGTCGGGCGGGGTGCAGATCACGGCCTGAGCGATTGGCGCTGTTAATCCCGCGCGTCCCGTGATGGCGGGGAGCATGGCGAAAAGGAAGAAGGGCAAGCGCCCGCTGAAGTTCATGGCTCCGCAGGACGACCGCGAGGCTCGCGTGATGGAGGCCGCGCGACGCGCGTACCGTCTGGCGAAGGACAAGCTCCACGAAGCCCGCGACCCCGCGTCGTCGAAAGAGGCGTACGAGTCGGTGTGGGCGGCGACGGACGAGGTAGGCCAGACGATCGTGGAGTCGGTCGAGGAGGAAGAGGCGGAGGAGGACCCGGACCTATTCGCCGACGAGCACGGGGTGGTGTGGAGGGCGGTCACCGAGGACGCCCGCACGTACCACACGCTGCGCGGCTCGATTCGGGTGAAACGCAAGCGCCATCGCTCGGCGCGGAATGGACCGACACGTTGTCTGTTCGACGAGCGCCGCGGTGTGATATCGCGGAGCACGATGCCCGTCCTGGGTGAGTCGATCCTGAGGACGTACGCAAACGTTCCGGGCGACGAAGCGGCGAAGCTGCTCACCGCGCTGACGGGCCACGTGATCTCGTCCTCGCGGATCAAGCGCTTCGTGGTGGACGAGTCCGCGGCGATGCTCGCTCAGGAGCAGGAGTTGTTCGACACGCGACTCGCGGAGCAGCCGGTTCCGGCCGAGGCGAAGACGGTCGTGATCAGCGCGGATGGGCTGAGCCTTCGCCTGCGGGAGGAGGGCTGGAAGCAGGCGACGGTGGGCACTGTGACGCTGCTCGACGTCGAGGGAGATCCGATTCGACGCGGAGCCGGGACGCACACGACACGAATCGCGGAGATGCCCGAGGCCGGCAAGCTCACGATCATGGCTCGCATCGAACGCGAGGTGGCCGCGCTCGTCGCGCAACGCCCGGACCTCGCGTTGGAGGTCGTGATCGACGGGGCACCGGACCTGCGGACGCACCTTCTCGAGCGCTTCCCCGAGGCGCGGCATCTCACCGACTTCTTCCACGTCGCCGAGCACCTGGGCGCGGCGCTCCGGCTGCTCTTCCCTGAAGACGACGCACGGCGTGCCGCGGAACGCGCGCGCTGGTGCCACAAGCTCAAGCACAGGCAGGGCACGCCGTGGAGGCTGTGGCGGTGGCTGCGCGACGAGATGCAGCGTGAAGACGACCCGGTGTCCTCGTGGGCACGCAAGGAGATCGAGAAGCACGCCGAATACATCTACAACCAGCGCGAGTGGATGAAGTATCCACAGGCGGTGGCGGCGAACGCTGCGCTCGGCAGCGGTGTGGTCGAGGCCGGGTGCAAGACGCTCGTCACCCAGCGCCTCAAAGTCTCCGGCGCGTCCTGGTCTCGCCAAGGCGCGGCCGGCGTCCTCTATCTGCGCTCCTTGCTGCAGTCGGACCGCTTCGACGATGGGTTCGCCTTCAGGCAGGCCACCCGCTACGCCGCATGATCAGCCCGTGAGCTGCACCCCGTTGGCCGTTGGCCTCACCTGCAGGACGGCGCTCTCTCGTTTGATAGGCGGACCGTGATTGCTGCGATGGTCGAGTCGGCCGCCCACGCGTGGAACGCTGCAGCTGATAGGCTCTGGGAATACTCGGGGTTGAGCAATGATCACCCGGGACACGAGCGCACGGTTGGCGTTTGCGACGGCAAGCCCGTGGCGTGCGATGTCGTCGTGCTCAGGCGGCCCGGGGCCGCTCGCCCTTCGGCGGAAGGCACCTGACGCCAGCCAGTTGGTTGCGCTGGGCGCGGCGCCGGCTGACCAACCTGCCCGATCCGTCTCGCTGTCAGCGTGACGCAGTCGGCCGGGCGCTGGAGGTGTCGACGTCGTCCCGTACTCGGCCCGACTTGACCACGATCCCACATGGGACGCGATCGCAGGGGTCTGCAAGCGCCTATCGTGTCGCCGGTGGCGCTTCGGGGCGGTGCACAGCCAGGTACACGGTGCTCCAGAGCTGGACGGCGTCCGACTCGGTGCCTTCGTTCGACACTTGCACGAAGGGCACGATGCGCCACTGGGTTGCGTTGCGGTCGTAGGCCCAGCTCCATAGCTCCGAGACCTGCGCCGAGCGCCCGGCGTCGATCATGGCCCACAGGGCGCCCTGGGCAGCGACGAGCGCCGAACGCGTTCGCGGCGGGAGGTCGTGGCGCGCGAGCTGGCGTGCGATGCCCTCGGCCATCAGGGCCTGTTGCCACGACCAGACGACCGTGCCGTGGTAGCGGTCGCGACCGAACGTCGCCCGGAGCTTCGCGTCGTCCACGAAGACCGGGTTCGCGACCATCATTCCGATGGGGGTGCGCAGCCCTGCCGGAAACGGACGGACGATGTGGGCGGCGATGCGCTCGAGGGTCTCGGGCGGCGGCTCGTCGAACAGGAGCAGGAAGCCTGTGTCCGAGCTCATGACCGGAAGCGGCGTTCCGTCGGTGCCGAGCGCCAGGGCGGCGAAGACCACTGGGCCGTCCAGCGCATCGACGGCGGGGCCCGCCGGCACGCCGACCTCTCGGGCGTAGCTCCGGACGCGCGTCTTCGCGTCGGCGGCCGGAACCTCTACGCGAAAGCGCGCGCCGACATGCCTCCACGCCTTCGCCAAGCCCTTCGCCTCGGCCGCCCGCGCGCCGTCGGCGCCGAGCAACGGGCTCGCGTAGAGCCGCGCCGCCGCACGAAGCGCGGCCGGGACGAGCGCGACGTTCACGTCGTAGGGAACGCGCCGGCCCCCGAGCCCCTCCTGGCTGTCGCGCCAGTCGCCCACGGTCTGCCCCGCTCGGAGGGCGATCAGGGTGGCGGGTCCCGGCGCAGCGGCGTAGGGCCGTGCGCGCGCGAGCACCCGATCGAGGTTCGTGCGCACCGCGTCCGCATACGTGCGTCCGTCCGAGCGATGCCGCGCGAGGAAGGCCGGGCCGCGCCGCCGCCCGTCGTCCGTGTCGAGGAGGTAGTGCGCGAGGATGGGCGCGAGCAGGAAGTCCTCGTCGATCATCTTGTAGTCGTAGGTGGGCGCCGTCAGGTCCTCGGCGCCGTCGTGCCGTGCGAGGTGATCGCGCGCTGCCTGCTCGCCGATGTCCTCTTCGTGCGCGACCCTGCCGGTCGGGTCGAGCCGCTCGAGCACCGAGCCGAGGGCGTCCTCGATCGCCTCCGGCTCGAGCACCGGCATGAGCAGACGCACCGAGAGCAGCGTGTCGCGGCCGAAGTAGGTCAGAAAGCGCCAGGAGCCGGCGAGGACCTTCTCGCGGTAGCCGAGGAAGCGAAGCGCATGGCGCAGGACCCGGTCCCCGTGGCGTGCGGCGGGCGTCAACAGCGCGTCCGGGGCGAGGGGCGTCAGGGGCGGCTCGTCGCTCGTGGCCCGAACGCGCAGGCGGATCGGGCCTGCACCATGCGCCCCGCGGAACGTGATCGCGCGGCCATGCATCTCAGCCGTCGCGCCGTCGAGGGGCTCGAGCTCGAGGGCGTAGTGGTGTACCCGGTCCAGGCTCGTGTGCGTCCAGCGGAGCGGTGGGCCCAGGCCGACCTTCGGGGCGAGCTGCGGCTCGATCGGCGCGCCGTGCTGCACGCTGCGGATCACGCGGATCGAGCCGAGCACCGCGCGGTCGACCTGGAGCTCCTTCCCATCCGCGCGCAGGGTCGCGGTGATGCCGCGCATTCCGTCGCGACCGCTCACGCCCTCGAGCGCGCCTTCGACGTCGAAGTGCACCGGTGCGCTCGTGGGCGCGAACCACACGGCGGCGCCCCCGTTGCCGGCGGGAAAGGCGACCAGCAGCCGCGGATCGGTGCCCGAGGTGGCCAGCAGGTGCGCGGCGATGGGGCCGCGCTGGTAGAAGACGTCGTGGATGGCGCCTTCGCGCACGTCGAAGGTGAGGGGCTGGGGACGCTGTGGCGCGGCGCGACGTGACTTCGACGGCGCGCTCCGTGGACGGTCGGGGTGGTGCGGCCGCGAGAAGTAGGCTCCGAGCGCGCCGGCGAGGGCGAGCGCCACCACCCACGCTAGGCGCCGCGGCGTGAGCCGAGATGCGCGCTGTCGGGAGCCGCTCACCCTTTCGGCCGCTCGAGCGGGAGCAGGTGGGTCGAGTCGGGCCGCTCGCGCGCGGGCGCCTGGGCGTAGTCGCCGAAGGGGCCGTCGCGGGGCTCGACCGCTGCGCGTACGCCCTTCGTCTCGGCGAGCTCGATGAAGGCGCGGGCGTCGGGCGTGTGGCGCATCAGCCCGTCGGTCGTGTGGTAGGTCATGGGCGATCGCTGTGGTCGAGCCCGGGACCATAGCCGATCCTGCTGCGCGGGGGCGGGGGCGCGTGCGAGGCGGGAGACCGGGGTCAGGCTCGGCGACGACCGGCGAGGGCGAGGCGCAAGCGATGGACGGGAAAGACCAGCACGCCGATGGAGCCGGCACATCCACCGAGTCGGCCGGGCGTCCGTTGGCAAGCCCGCGCGCTCATGTGTGAAGCAACATGCGATCGATCGAAACGTGAGACGCGATACGAGCGCTCTTCAGGCCGGGGACGCCTCGTCGACCGCCTGGGCGTCGCCCTCACGACCGAGGGCGCGGAAGCATGCCCCGAGGGCGTGCAGGGCCGCCGCCTCGCCACGCGGGTCCCTCAGCGTCCGCGCGTGGGCCAGGGCTTCGAGAGTGGCGCGCAGCGCGCGGGAGGGATCGCCGGCGTGGAGCATGACGAGGGCGAGGGCCAGTGCCTGCCGCGCCGCGCGGCGCCGGTCTTTGCCCTGCACGGCCCGGGCACGCGCCAGGGCCCGCATGGCTCCCTTGGTGTCTCCCCGCATCAGGTGGGCGATCGCCCGCACGCGCGCGGCCGTCGCAGGATCGCGTCCCTCGGCGATGGCCGTGTCCACGCACCGGTCGAGGGTCTCGAAATCGCGCGCGCGCAGCGCCTCGAGGGCCCGTTGGAAGACGTCGGCCACCTCTTCGCTCGATGCGCCGGCAGTCATCCTTCCCTCCTTCGCCGAAGGCGGCGGCACGGTCTTGCGCGTCAGCTGCGCGGCGTCCTCGCGCGTCGCGTCGCTCGGGTCGTACTGCACCGCAGCGGCCGCGAGGCGTATGGCCGAGCGCCCATAGCCGCTCTCTCTCGCCGCGCTCGCGGCCGAGAGCAACGTCTCGGCGCCCTCGTTCTCCGCGCCGCCTTCTGCTTGGTAGTAGCCCAGGGTCGCCCGGGCGAAGGTCGCCTCGGGATCCAGCGACGCCTCGAGCGCCTCCGCCGCGAAGCGGTGCAGCTCGGCCGCCCGCGACGGCGGCATCGAGCGCATCACGACGCTCCGGAGCAGGGCCGAGGAGGGCGAAAGCGGCGGCTCGGGCGCGAGCAGCATCTCCGCGCGCAGCCGCCCGAAGAGGGCCTCTTGCTGCGCGGGGCTGACGCCGTCGACGGTCGCCAGGGTGCGGGTCCAACCCTCGGGAACATGGTGGGGCAGGACACATATCACCTCGAGCAGCCGATGGGGCGCGGGCTCGAGCGCCGCGAGGCGCTCTTCGATGAGCGACTCGGTCGGGATGGCGCTCACGCCGCGCCGCGGGGTCGCACGCCACACGAAGCGTCCCCCGTCCTGCACCAGATCGCCCGCGGCCACCAAGGTGCGTGCCGCCTCCTCGAGACCGAGCGGCGTGTCCCCGCCGAGCACGGCGACGCGCCGGGTGACGTCGTCGTCCTCGGCGCTCCCGAGCACGGCGGCCGCGACGGCGCGCGCGTCGGCGTTGCGCAGCGCCGGCAACACGATCTCCTCGTGGGAGCCCTGACCGAGGGCCTTCGGCAGGCGTGCCTCCATGGACAGGGTGGAGAGGAGCAGCACGCCGGTGTCCGGATCGCGCGCCGCTTCGCCGATCACGTCGACCGTTGCGGGATCGATGCCGTCCACCTCCTCGAGCACGATCCACGGCCGTCCCGTACCCGCCGTCCCGCGCAGCAGCGCACCGAGCGCCTCGACGACCGCGTCAACCTTGGCGCTCTGACCACGCGCCACCGCGCCGAGCACCGCGCCCCCCCGATGCGCGACCGCCTCCGCCGAGCCCCATCGGTGCAGAAGGCCGAGGCGCAGGCTGCCCAGGGGCTCGAGGGTGGCGGGCACCGGACCGAGCCGGAGGACGAGAGGCGGTGTGAGCGCGCCCTCCATCGCCTGGAGCGCCGCTTCCGCCCCGGCCCCCGGCGGTCCGCGCAGCACGAAGCGGTGCGTCCCCTCTTTTGCCTGCGCCGCCGCCCGCAGGGGCGCGAGCGCCGCTTCGGTCGAGGCCGGCATCGCCGGTGCCGGGTGCAGGGCGCCGATCATGAGGCGGCACGCGTCGCGTCGTGGCTGCCGGCGGTCGATCACGTGGCCGCGCAGGGACGAGACGCCGGTGGTGACGTGCCGGCCGAACAGGAACGTGTAGGCCGAGAGATTGCGGGCCTGGGCGTCGAGGGCCAGCTCTCCACGGCGCGCTCGGTTCGCGATGAGCTGCGCCCGGTCGATGGCCGCGCCCGTCCACAGGGGCAGCTCGCCCTCGGTGGCCGCGTTGTCCACCACCCCGAGTGCTGCGCCGATGGTGACCCGCATCGGCGGCCGGCCGCCCTCGTCCCGATCCGCCTCGTCGAGCAGGGCGAGGGCCACGTCGAGGGCGTCCACCAGGTCGGGGGGCTCGAAGACCGCGGCGACTGCGCCCCCGCAGGTCCCGAGCACGGTTGCGCCTGCGGCACGCAGCCGGGCGGCCACGCGGCGCGTCCAGGCGAGCCGGGTCGCGGCGGCCTCCGCGTCGTCACTCCCGCCCGGTCCCACCGGGATGACACGATGCCACAGGACCAGGCGTTCCATCGGCTACGCCCGCCCGGCCCGCGACGGCGCCTTCCCGGGGTGTGAACGCTTCATCATCCGCACCGGCGCGTCAGCGACCGAGCTTGTTCTTGAGCGCGGCGAGCTGGTCCTCGACCTCGCCGCCCTCGTGGCCGCGTTCGAGGGCGCGGAACTTGGCGTCCACGTCGGCGCGCTTCGGGTCGTCGAGCACCTGGGACGCCTCGACCTCCGCCTCGAGTTGATCGATGCGGCCGCTCATGCGCTCGAGGTCGTCGAAGGTCTCCGAGCCGTAGCGCGAGCCACCGCCGACCGACGCCTCGGCGCTCGGGGCCTCCCGTGCGCGCCGCACCTGGGCGGCGAGGGTGCCCTTGCGCGCCTTGAGGTCCTCGATCTTGTGCTCGATGCGATCGAGCGTGTCCTTCATCTGATTGGCCGCCGCGGCCTGGGTGGCCGCCTGCTGGCCGGCCGCCTCCGCGTCGCGCAGCGCCTTCATCTTGCGGCGGAGCGCCTCGCGGGCGAGGTCCTCGTCGTCCTGCTTGAGGGCGAGGGTGGCCTTGTCCTCCCAGCGATGCGCCTCCTCGGCGAGCTCCTGCTTCTTCTTGTCGAGGCGCTTGGCGGTGCCGAGGGTGGTGACCAGCTCGCGCCGGGCCTTCTTCACCTCGGCTTGCATGTCGGTGACGGTCTGCCCGATGAGCTTCTCCGGGTCCTCCGCCTTGTCGACGAGCGAGTTGAGGTTGGACTTGATGACGGTATTGAGCCGGCTGAAGATCCCCATGGTGGTGCCTCGCGCTGGGCAGCGTTTCACGCCCCCCGAGCCTTTTCAAGCCGACCCCAAGAGGCCCCTAAAGATGCACATGCGCTGGCCGGTGAGGCACGGAGCGAAGCCGCGCCCGTGCGCCGCCGCCCCGCGGTTCGCCGGAGCGGAGACGCTCGCTACCCTCGTAAAAAGAACGAAAGCCATCAAACGATGGCTTCCCAGCAAACTCGCGCGGTTGAGCCAGCATGTCACCCCTAGGGGTGACATAGGTCACCAAGCATGGACCTTGACCCACCCCCCCCCCCGGGAAGCGTCAGGCTGGTATGGACAGGGCGAGGAGGGTACGATGAACTTCAATCGTAGAATGGCGGCATTGGCATCGTGTTTGGCGAGCATCTGCTGGGACAACAGCGCCGGCCAATACTTCGTGCTCGAAAGCGACTGCGACACCAGCACGACCTCCAGCGACTACATCTACGTGCAGGGCCTCGCGGGAAACGACAAGATCTCGCCCCAGATCAACTCGGTGTACGACTGCAATGGCTACTACCAAGGTCCCTTCGACACGAGCGTCTGGTCATTCGGCATGCAGGCCGACGGCGGGACGGGAGCGGACTACGTCTTTGGAACGGGAAACGACGACGCGTTGTACTCCAACTACTTCGGGACCGTCTCTCCACCCAACCCACTGCCCGCCGATTCGAGTCGCGACGTGGTGCGGCTACGGGGGCGACGACCATCTCTACGGCGACCATGACGACAGCGCCACGTACATGGAGTGGCTGTTCGGCGGCGCGGGCACAGACAGCTGCAATGGAGGCGACGACTCCACGAACTACGACTGGGCGGGCACCTCGTGCGAGAGCTATTCGTACGCCAACAGTTTTGATGAGAACGAATACACCAGCCCCTGCCCGGTCTACGGCGACGGCCCGTGCGACGTCTGGGATACCGAGTACTGTGTCCACGACGCTCCATAGCCCTGTGCGATGCGGTGTCGTGGTCGCCGCGCTGGTCCTCCTGTCGGCGTGTGGCGCGTCGAGCCGTCCGCCGGTGTCGACGGCCGATGCCGGTGTCGACGGCGGTGCGGTGGATGGGGCCCTGTCGGACGCCGGCGCACCAGACGCCGGCGCGCCGGACGCGGGGCCCGCGCCCATCTGTAGCCCTCCCGAAGACTGCCGTGCCCTGCAGGTGGTCGCGGGGGGCACCTCGCCTGTGCGCTGCTGGCGAACGGCGACGTGGCCTGCTGGGGCGCGAGCGATGGTCTAGCGCTCGGTCGGGAGGGTCTCGATCAATCGAGTCGGCCGCTGGCCATCGAAGGCCTGCCCGCCGTCTCTCACATCGTGCGGCAGGGCCCCTATCTCTGCGGTGCGGCCGCCACCGACGGGACGCTGTGGTGCTGGGGGGACGGGACATCGAGCGGCTTGCCGCGCTCCGTTCAGCCGACCAACCACGCGTTCGATAGTCTCGGGCCGATCACCGATCTCGAGTCGGGGGGGGCCTTTCCGACCTGCGCACTGCGCGCCGATGGCACCGTGCTTTGCTGGGGCGTCTCGGGTCCGTGGCTCGGGCTCGGACCGCTAGCAGATGGCATCCACGAGCCGCCGACCGTGGTGCCCGGGCTCCCGGACGTCGCACAGGTCGCGACCGGCTTCGAGCACGTCTGCGCGCGCTCGTCGGCGGGCGAGGTCTGGTGCTGGGGAGGCGGAAGGGGAGGCGGAAGGGGACGGTTCGAACTTTTGGAACTTTCCCCCATCGAAGACAGAAGGTTCGAAAGGTTCGAACCGTCCCCATGCCCCCGTCTTGCCGATTGCGGCTTGACGGACCGGACGGCGGCTCAGCGCTTCTCGCCCTTCGGCTTCGTCCGCAGCGAGCCGAGCCAGCCGCGTTTGCGGAAGTAGCGCAGCATCAAGGCGATGCTCAGGAGCATGATCGCCCAGACGGCCGGGTAGGCCCACTTCATCCGCAGTCTCGGGCATGTAGCGGAAGTTCATGCCGTACACGCCGACGAGGAAGGTCGGCACGATGAAGACGGTGCTGATCACGGTCAGCACGCGCATCACTTCGTTCAGCCGGTTGCTCACGCTCGACAGGTAGACGTCCATCAGGCCGGCGCTGATCTCGCGGTAGTTCTCGATCAGGTCGATGACCTGCACCGCGTGGTCGTAGCAGTCGCGCAGAAAGACGCGCGTGCCCTCGTCGATGAGCTCGATGTGCTCGCGCACCAGGCTCGACAGGGCCTCGCGCAAGGGCCAGACCGCGCGGCGCATCGCCAAGAGCGCACGCCGTGCCCGGTGGATGCCTCGCACCAGATCCTCCGACGGATCGACGAGCACCTGGTCCTCGAGATCGTCGACGTCGCCGATGTGCTCGAGCACCGGGAAGTAGTTGTCGACGATGGCGTCGAGGACCGCGTAGGCGAGGTAGTCGGCGCCCCGGGCCCGCATGTAGCCCCGCGACTGGCGGGCACGCGCACGCACCGGGTCGAGGCAATCGCCGGCCCGCTCCTGGAAGGTGAGCACGAAGCCCTTGCCGAAGAAGAGAGGCGGAAGGGGACGGTTCGAACTTTTGGAACTTTCCCCCATCGAAGACAGAAGGTTCGAAAGGTTCGAACCGTCCCCATGCCCCCGTCTTGCCGATTGCGGCTTGACGGACCGGACGGCGGCTCAGCGCTTCTCGCCCTTCGGCTTCGTCCGCAGCGAGCCGAGCCAGCCGCGTTTGCGGAAGTAGCGCAGCATCAAGGCGATGCTCAGGAGCATGATCGCCCAGACGGCCGGGTAGGCCCACTTCATCCGCAGCTCGGGCATGTAGCGGAAGTTCATGCCGTACACGCCGACGAGGAAGGTCGGCACGATGAAGACGGTGCTGATCACGGTCAGCACGCGCATCACTTCGTTCAGCCGGTTGCTCACGCTCGACAGGTAGACGTCCATCAGGCCGGCGCTGATCTCGCGGTAGTTCTCGATCAGGTCGATGACCTGCACCGCGTGGTCGTAGCAGTCGCGCAGAAAGACGCGCGTGCCCTCGTCGATGAGCTCGATGTGCTCGCGCACCAGGCTCGACAGGGCCTCGCGCAAGGGCCAGACCGCGCGGCGCATCGCCAAGAGCGCACGCCGTGCCCGGTGGATGCCTCGCACCAGATCCTCCGACGGATCGACGAGCACCTGGTCCTCGAGATCGTCGAGCTCGTCGCCGATGTGCTCGAGCACCGGGAAGTAGTTGTCGACGATGGCGTCGAGGACCGCGTAGGCGAGGTAGTCGGCGCCCCGGGCCCGCATGTAGCCCCGCGACTGGCGGGCACGCGCACGCACCGGGTCGAGGCAATCGCCGGCCCGCTCCTGGAAGGTGAGCACGAAGCCCTTGCCGAAGAAGAGGCTCACCTGCTCGGAGGCGATGTGCCCGTCCACCAGCCGCACCATCCGGAGCACCACGAAGACGTGGCCCGCGTGCATCTCCATCTTGGGCCGCTGGTCGGTGTGCACCACGTCCTCGAGCTCGAGGGGGTGCAGGCCGAAGCGGTCGGCGATGCGTTGAAGCACGTCCGCATCCCCGAGCCCGTTCACGTTGATCCAGCAGAGGGGCCAGCGCTCGCGCCAGGCGTCGATCGCCTCGGGCGCTTCGAGGGTCGCCTCCTCGAGGGCCTCCTCGGACCAGCCCATGGCGCGGATCCTCGGCGGCGGCGCCCCCGGCTCCACGTCGATCGTCCCCGGCGGCGCGCCGGGCTTGCCGCGCAGGGGGAAGGCCAGATGCAGGAGATTGGCGCCGGGGATCGCATCACGGCGCATCCTACCGACTCGACGCGCCGACGGCATCCATGATAGCGGGGAGGCATGCTCGAGGGCGCCAGACTTCTCGTCACCGGCGGGGCCGGGTTCATCGGCACCGCGCTCACCCGCCGGCTCGCCGACTCCTGCCACATCCGCATCCTCGACAACCTCAGGCGCAACGCCTTGGCGGATGCGGGGCTCGACACGCACCCGAACGTGGAGCTCGTCGTGGGCGACGTGCGGGACGCGGCCACCGTCGAGCGGGCGGTCGCCGGCGTCGACTACGTGGTCCACATGGCGTCCATCGCTGGCGTCGACACCGTGCTGAAGAACCCCGTGACGACCATGGAGGTCTCGATCGAGGGGACGATCAACGTCCTCCGGGCCGCGGTGGCGGCGGGCGGCATCCGGCGGCTCATCGACTTCTCGACGAGCGAGGTCTTCGGCTCCTACGCCTTCCGCGTGCGCGAAGCCGACGTCACGAGCCTCGGCGCCGTCGGCGAAGCGCGTTGGACCTACGCCGTGAGCAAGCTCGCCACCGAGCACCTCGCCCACAATTACTGGAAGCAGCACGGTCTTCCGACCTGCTCCATCCGCCCCTTCAACATCTACGGCCCAGGGCAGGTGGGGGAGGGGGCGGTGCACGCGTTCGTCGTGCGCGCCCTTCGGGGCGAGCCGATCCAGATCCACAACGAGGGCGACCAGATCCGCGCCTGGTGTTACATCGACGACATCGTCGACGGCATCGAGCTGGCTCTCACGCGGGACGAGGCGGTGGGCGAGGCATTCAACATCGGCAATGCCCGCAGCTCGGTCACCATCTACCAGCTCGCGCGGCTCGTGGTGCGCCTCGTCGGGAGCGCCTCGCCCATCGAGTTCGTGAAGTGGGACTTCCCCGACGTGGAGCTACGCATCCCCGACGTGAAGAAGGCGGAGCGGCTGCTCGGCTTCCGCGCCCAGATTGACCTCGAGGACGGCCTCGCCCGCACCATCGACTGGTACCGCAAGAAGCTCGGCGCAGGCGCCAAGGTGTAGGCGCTCCCGCCGGGGGCGAGCGAGGAGCGAGATGCGGCGAGCGCGCGTAGCCCGGATCACCGTCGTGGTGCTCGCGGCCGTGTGGGGCGCGCTCCTGGTCGTCGGCCTGGTCGCGGGGGTCGTGCCCGGTTTGCCCGCGGCCTGACCGTGCGATTGACAGCCGACGGCTACGGCACGGGCCGGGTGGGGCCCCGTCTGGGAGGGACCGCTGGGGTGTGCTCCCCCCACCGCGTTCCAGCGGCTCGTGCTTGACCGAGGTGCTCTCGTCCTGGGACCATGCAAGGTCCGTGACTTCCACGACCGAGCGACGGGTTCTTCCGCTGGACGACGTGCGCGCCGACGGGTGGTTCGAGCGCCTCGGCGAGGGCTCGAACAACTTCAAGCAGCTCTGCAACGTCGTGGGCAACCGCTTCGTCGCCTTCTCGGTGATCGCCGGCGTGCGCGTCACCGCCCTCACCGTCGATTGGCGCGCGCCGGACGCCACCCTCGTGGACTTCATCGTGGGCGAGGAGCCGGACGAGCAGCGCTTGCCCCTCGGCGAGTTCCGTCGTCGCCTCGGTGCGGCTCTCGTCGCCGACGAGCCCCTCGCCGAAGAGCTGCCCGAGGACCCGAGCCCCGAGGACATCCAGGCGTTCATCGGCTTCCGCTACGTGCTGCTCTCCCCAATCTTCGGCATCGCCCTTCGTTCCCTCGCCCTCGCGCCCGGCCTTTCGCCCATGATCCTCATCGACCAGGGGCGTGGCGTCGAGGAGCTGACGGTCGAGGCGCTGCGCGAGCTCATCCACATGCGCATCCGCAGCGAGGTGGAGCGCCATCGTCCCTCGACCCCCTTCAGCCTCGACCTCAGCATCCTGCCGAAGGTCGACGAGGCGGCCGAGGCAAGCGACTGGGAGCGGTGCATCGATTTGCTCGGTGCGTGGCCCGGGCCCCTGTCGCTCTTGTTGCGCACCGCCGAGGGGCAGCGCCTCACGCCGGACGTGCGCGGCACCCTCGCCCACTCCCTGGGGCTCCTCGGCACCGCCTACGCGAAGACGGGACGGCACGAGTGGGCCGAGGAGGTCATGCGCCTCGGCATCCAGTGGAGCCAGGACGGCCCCGCCGCGAGCGACCTCTTCCGCAGGCTCGGCGAGGCCCATGTCGAACGCGGGCGGCACGGTCAGGCGATTGGCCTGTTGCGGCGTTCCCTGGCCCTCGGGGCGCGGGAGGCGGTGGTGATGCCTTTGCTCGCGACATGCTACGCCGAGCGGGGCAAGTGGGTCGCGGCGGCGGCCTGCGTGGACGACGCCCTCGCGGCGGGCGCGGCGGAGGAGGTGGTCGCCACGGTGCGCGCCCAGGCGATGGAGCAGCTCGGGGACGCCTGGGAACGCTTCCGGCAGCGCGTGCCGATGCCCAAGCCCACCGCCAAGACCCTCCCGCCGCCGGCCGACGAGTGACGCGTGTCCGCGCGTCGCGGGGCCTGCGCCTCCGGCCCGAGGAAGCGACTCGCCCTGCCGATGGGCCCGGCGGCCGGATAGGATGACGCCCGTGGTCGCCGGACGCCGCCCTGTCGGTACGCGCGGGCCCGCAATGCAGGGCGCGGCCCCGTCCGGGCCCCGTTTCGACCTGCGCTTCGAGAGCGGGGCCGGGATGCTGCGGCTCGCCCGCCCCCTCTCGGTGGGCCCGGTCCGCATCGTCGAGCTCGAGCTGTCGCTCGGCCCGATGCGCTTCCCCCTGGACATGACGAACGGGCCGGCGCGCTTTCGCACCCGCCGCACCCGTGTGCGGCGTGCTCGCATCGCCATCGATCCCACGGGGCTCGCCGAAGCCGCTCGCAAGCGCGGCGTGGCGATCGCGATCGACGCGGCGCGCGACGGCGCCCTCGAGGCCACGCTCGAGGACGAGGCCGGTGCCGTCGCCTTCGAGGTTCATCCCTGCACCGAAGGTCACGACCTGCTCGTCCACCTCGGTGCCGTGCGCTCGGCCGTCGACGCTCCGGCCACCCCCTTCCGGCGCGTGCTCCGGGCCGCCCGTCGTCTCGGCTTCGAGCTCGACGAGGAGCGGGGCATGCTGCGTTTCGATCGACCCGCGCGCAGGCTGCTCGCCGAGGCGCTCTGCCCCTACGGCTACCGGGTGCCCGACGAGCGCGGGGCCGAGCCGACCGACGTGCGCGTTGCCGACGGAGCGATCCACCTCGAGCTCGGGCTGCCCGAGGATGGGCGCGAGGAGGAGAGGGCCGAGCGGCGCCTCGCCCGCGTGGAGGCGTCCAGCGCCTGCGCCGCTGCCATCGGGCGCCTGGCGTGCGACGACGTGGACGGAGCGTGGGACGCGTTGCTGGCGGCGGCGCGGCGGCGTGCATCGCGGCCAGGCGGGCAGGGGCCGGGCCATGACCTCGCGGGGCATGCCCTCGCTTCCCTCGCGGCGACGGTGGCCCTCGATCGCGATGCCTCGGCGGAGGACATCACCTTGGTCGCCGCGGGTGGGGCCGCCGACCTGCGCGAGGTCGAGCGCTGCGCCATCGCCCTCAGACGCGCCCTCCGTGGCCGCGACGCTGAAGAGGCGGCACGGGCGGCGCGACGCCTCGCGGACATCGACCCCTCCGATGCGGTCGCCGCCGAGGCCCTCGAGGCGGTCACCGCGCTCGTCGAGTCGTCGTCGGTGGCCCTCGACTTGTGGATGCGAGTGACGGCGCGCCGACCCGCCGATCCCGAGCGGGCGGGCCGCGCCATGGACGCCGCCGAGCGGGCGCGGGACGGGGCCGCGCTCCTCTGCATCGCCCGCCGCTCCCTCGGCGCGGTGCGCGATGAGCCGGGCCGCGCTCGGCTCGCGGCCCGTGCGGCCCTCGCCCTTCTGGGGCTCGACCCCGAGGGACAGACGGAAGCGCGGGCGCTCCTCGAGGAGACGAGCGAGCTGTTGCCCGAACAGCCCGACGTGCTCGCGGCCTGGGCCGACCTGGAGGCGCGGACCGGTGCGAAGGCGCGGGCGGTGGAATGGCTCGACCGTGCGGCCGCGGCCCGTGACGCGCGAGGCGAGGAGGACGCCGCCTCCGATGCACGCGTCCGTGCGGCCGAGCTGCTCGTCGCCCTCGCACGAGGGGAGGCCGCCGAGGCGCGGCTCGAGCAGGCGGCGCGGCAGGGCGCCCATCCCGAAGCCTGCGCGGCCCTCGCGCGGGTGCGTGCCGATCTCGGCGCCCACGGCCGTGCGGACGCAGCCTGGGCAATGCTCCTGGCCTCGGACGCCGGAGCCGAGGCGCGCGTCGAGGGCTACGTCGCGGCGGCGCGTCACTACCTCGAGGAGGCGGACGACGCGGAAGCCGCGCGCCCCTTCATCGCGCAGCTCGGTCGGCGGGCTCCGGACGACCCTCGCCTCATGCCCCTGCGGCTCGCGCTCGATCGTGCCCTCGGCCGGTCCCTCGCGCGCGATGTGGACGCGCTCATGCATGCCGATGCCGACCTGCTCGAACGTCTCGTCGAGGCCACCGATGCGCCCGGCGCCCTGGCCGACGCCTTGCTCGAGGTGATGCAGCGCGAAGAGGCGCCTGCGCGCCTGTCGTCGACCCTCCTCGCCGCCGCGCGACGTGACGGGGAGTCGGCGCGCATCGCCCGCGTTGCCGCTCTGCTCGTCGAGGTGGATCGCCTCCCTCGCGACGCCGAGGTCCTCGCGTGGCTCGCCGACCACGTGACCGAGCCCGCCCTCCGCGAGGCACTCCGGACGCGCGCGGTTGACGCGCGGCAGGGGCAGGGGTGAGGCCCCCCGGCGCGGTGGCCGTCGCCGGCGGGAGGGCGGCCGGAGCACCACCGAGCCTGCGCGTCCTGCGTTTCGAAGGGCTCGTTGCACTGCTCATGCTCACCGCGAGCGCTGGTTGCGGCAGTCGCACGGCCGTGCCCCTCGGCCCCCTCGCCGTGCCGGACGGCGGCGAGGCGGCGGTGCCTCCCCAGGACGCGGGCGTGCAGAGGGACGCAGGCCGCGACGCGAGCATCGCGCCCGATGCGGGCGGGGACGCGGGTCCGACGGTCGGCTGCCGCCACGATCCGGACTGCTCGGCGCTGGGCGAGCCGTGCATCGCCGACCAGGCGCCTCCCCCCCGTGATTCTGTCGCCCCTGCCCCTCGTCTGCGGCATGGGCGGCCCCGGTGCCGCGCCCGGTGACTTCTGTCAGAACGCCAGCGATTGCGAACGGGGCATCTGCCTCGTGGCGGGAAGCTGCGTCGCGCCCTGCGTCGACGACAGCGACTGCAGCACGGCCGAACGCTGTGCCTCGGTGTGGGCGCGCACGGGCCCCTCGTCGCTCCAGTCCCTCGAGGCATGCGTGCACCGCGTCGATGCGCCTTCGGACGTGAACGTCGAGCACGACGCGGCTGCAGCCGAGATCACGGGGGCGGCGTCCGGCGATCCGGTGCACCTGTCCGGACACGCCGGCACCATGCTCGCCGTGCTCCAGACCAGCCCCGACGTGAGGCCGATCCTCGGCCAGCTCACGACGACCCGCTCGCCGACCGTCACGCTCTTCGACATCTTCACGATCGACGCGAGCTCCCCCGCGCCCCTCGACCCCGTGAGCCCCGGATCCGTGCCCATCGTCGCCCTCATCCCGAACGGCCCGCGAGCGGTGGTCTCGGACCTCGGCTACGACGCCCTGCTCTTCTCCGACACGCCGGTCGCGCCGCAGCCCATCGACGTCACGGTGCTCTCGCGCTCGGGGCGCGGCCACCTCCTCGACCTGGACCTCTTCTACGTGGGCGGCGGCGGCTTCGCGCCCGGGAGCGGCGGGCCCCCACCCCGGGTGCAAAGCGCCCTCGCCGAGGTGGGGCGCATCCTGGGCGGCGCGGGCATCGAGATCGGCGACGTACGACAGCACACCATCGTCGGCGGCCTCCGGTCGCGCTACCAGGTCATCGCCATGGCGCCCGATCAGACCTACCCGGAGTTGGAGTCGATGTTCACCCTGAGCGCAGGCGTGAACAGGCCCTCGGTGAGCATCTTCTTCGTGCGCACGATCGACGGCGCCCTCGGCCTCTCGGGCAACGTGCCCGGGCCCCAGGACGTGGCAGGCACGACCGCCTCGGGGATCGCCATCGCGGTCGACCTCCTGCACGATCCTTCCCTTCCGCCCGGTCTCGACCTGGGCCGCACCATGGCCCACGAGACGAGCCACTACCTCGGCCTCTTCCACACGAGCGAGGTCAACGGCATCATCCTCGAGCCCCTGCCCGACACGCCCGAGTGCCGCATCGGTGAGGACGCCAACGGCGACGGCAACCTGACGCCCGACGAGTGCGTGGGTCACGGGGCCGACAACCTCATGTTCTGGGCCGCGAGCGGCGATCAGCTGAGCGCCGACCAGAACGACGTCATCGGCCACGCCCTGCTCCTGCACTGAGTTGGGGCACCGCTCGCACGCACTGCACCACGGCCTACCGAGGGCGCGGACGAACGAAGAAGCGACTCCGCTCCCAGCGCTTGACACCCAAGGACGTCCTCCGTGACCCTGCTCTCTAGGGGCCTGATGGAGGTGGGCGTGACGCGGATCCACGTTGGAGCGGTGTTCGGTCTCGCGGGCGTCGCAGTCACGCTCCTCAGCGCATGCGGCAGCAGCTCCAACGTGAGCAGCGCGAGTTGCTCTGCCTGCGTGGGAACCGCGTACACGGCGGATGACTGCCAACGCTTTGCGGCGGCGGCTGGATGTCACGCCGCGTCCTTCAACGGCCACCCGGCCTCGGGCTGTCTAAGCGAGTGCACGTTCACGGACTGCGATTCTCCGCCCGAGTGCTCGCCCGTCTTCACGCCGCAGGACGCGAGCGTCGACGCGCCGCAGGACCCGCGCTGCGCGGGCGCGGATGGGCTGTTCCCCAACTGTGATCTCTGCCCCGACAGCTGCGACCCGGTGACCATCAATGGCGCCACGCAGTACACGTGCCGTTGCGGTTCCTGTCCCTGCGGATTCGAGTGCGGGGGCATACCGCTCAGCGTCGGCGGAACCATCGGATCGGTCTGCGCGCCCCCCCCGATGTAGCCGCGGTGCAACGCGGTCCGGCGACGCCCGGCGGCGCCCAGGACCATCGGCTTGCTACGCTATCTATTCTGCGACCGTGCGATTCGAACGCGTCACGCGGGGCAGGAGGAGCGATCATGGGCGCGAGAGCGAAGGCACGGCTCGGGCCGCTTTCCAGCATCACCCCCGTGGGCCTGCACCAACCCATCCGCGTCGACCCTAGAGGCGAGCTCGGCGCGCGCGTGCGCCCGGTGCGCCTTTCGTGTAGACGAGCGGGTATGGGACCGCGCCGTCCGATGACGCTCGCCGAGATGCGCGAGCGGTACGTCGAGCAGGGGCGCCCGCTGCCGCGGGAAGCTCGAGAAGCGGCTGCGCGCCGACGGGCGGGCGGGGGCGCGCACGATCCTGGACGCGGTGGAGCGCCGCCGTCGCAAGAGCCGCGCAGAGGGTCAACGCCTTCGCCGTCTGCTGCGCTTCGAGACGGAGCTGTGGGCGTCGGGCGTCACGCGCGTGGCGGGTGTCGACGAGGCCGGCATGAGCCCCCTTGCCGGGCCGGTCGTCGCCGCGGCGGTCGTCTTGCCGGTGCGCTACAGGCGCGCGGGGGTGGACGACTCGAAGAAGCTCGACGCCGACACGCGCACCCGTCTCGCGGTGCACATCAAGCGCGAGGCGGTCGCCTGGGCGGTCGGGATGGCCACGCCCGAGGAGATCGACCGCATCAACATCTACCACGCGGGTCTGCTCGCCATGCGGCGCGCGGTGGAGGGGCTCGACCCGGCTGCCGAATCGTTGCTGATCGACGCGCGACCGTTGCGCGACGTCCCCCTCCCGCAGCGGTCCATCATCCACGGCGACGCCCTGAGCCTCTCCATCGCCGCGGCGTCGATCATCGCGAAGACCACGCGCGACGCCATCATGATCGAGATGGACGCCCGCTACCCGGGCTACGGCTTCGCGCGCCACAAGGGCTACCCCGTCCGGGCCCACCAGGAGGCCCTCGAGCGGCTCGGGGTTCTGCCCATCCACCGCCGCTCCTTCGCACCGGTCCGCCGGGCCCTGGGCCTCGAGCCCGAGCAAGCCGCGCTCTTCGACTAGCGCGCCCTGACCCTTCCGGCGCCCCGTGCCTCCTCGGGGCCCGAAAATGAGGCGCGATCCGGGACGGCGATCACTGGTATCCTCGTCGCCTCGAAGTCTGGACCGACATCGGAGGCACGATGACCAGGACGCAGCGACCGCGCTCGGGGGGCGCGAAGGCCAAGGGGGGCGCTTCTTCGGGCTCCGAAGGAGGCGCCACGGCCGAGAGCTTCGATGCCGCCCTCGAAGCGGTCCGCAATGACTTCGCCGCCGAGGAGGTGTGGGACACCCTCGAGGACATCGCCGCCGCATTGCAGCGGCCGGACGAGGTGGGCGCACTCTACCGGGAGGCGCTCGAGGGCAAGCTCGACGCCGATGCGGTGAGCGCCGTCGCCCAGCGCGCGGTCCAGTTCCACGAGGAGTGGTTCGGCGAGGATGCGCCCCAGCTCGTCGACGTGCTGACGCGCGTGCTCCGGGTGGACCCGACCGCCCCGGAGTGGGCCTTCCAGCGACTCACCGTGCTCTTGACGGGTGCGGGGCGGTGGGACGACCTGCTCGGCCTCTACGACGAGTTGCTCACTGCCGAACGTGACGAGCAGCGCCGCATCCAGTTGCTCGAGGAAGCGGTCCAGGCCGCCAAGGACTTCGCCGGCAAGCCGGACCGCGCCATCGCCTACCTCGAGCAGTTGCTCGCCCTCAGGTCCGACGACCCCCAGCTCGCCTCGTCCCTCGAGCGCCTCTACGAGCGCATGGAGCGGTGGGAGGATTCTGGTCGGCTTCTGGAAGACGCGGCTCGACCGGCTCTCGCCCGCCGAGGCGCGGGAGACGCGCGCGCGCATCGCGACCCTGTGGCTCGACACCCTGGGCCGCACCGATCGCGCCCTCGAAGAGGCCGCGCCGCTGCTCGAGGACGACGCCGGTGCCGAGAGCGCCTGTGCCCTGCTCGAACGCATCATGCACAGCGAGGAGGCGCCCGCCGAGGTGCGCCGCCAGGCCTTCGCCCTGCTCAAGGCGCGCTACGACGCGGACGACCGGGGCGCGGACGTGGTGCGCTCCCTCGAGACCGCCCTCGGCTTCGCGGGACGCGAGGAGGCCATCGCGCTGCACCGTGAGGCGGGCGAGCGTCTGGCCGTCCTCGGCCGCCACGCCGAGGCGACGGAGCACTGGGCGACGCTCCTGGCCCTCGCGCCCGACGCCGTCGATGCGCGCGACCGTCTGCGTTCCCTCGCCGAGCACACCGGCGATCACGCGCGGCTCGCCCAGGCCCTGATCGACGCGGTCGAGGCATGCGGGGACGCGAGCTTGCGCGTCGACCTCTACACCGAGGCGGCCGAGGTGCGCCGTGCCGCCCTGGGCGACGCCGAGGGGGCCATCGCCCTCCTGTCGACGGCGCTTCCGGACACCGAGGGGCAGCCCGCCGCGGCGCGCAGTGTCTCGCGCCGCCTCGCCGACCTCTACGAAGCGGCCGGCCGTGACGCCGAACGCCTCGACATGCTCGAGCGCCTCGCCCGCCTCGAGCCCGAGCCCGCGGAGCGACGTGCGGTGCTCGGCCGCGCCGCGCGTCTGGCCGAGCGCCTCGGCGACGCGGACCGCGCCTTCGGTGCATGGCAGGCACGGCTCGAGACCGACCCGGGCGACAGCGAAGCCCTCGACGCGGCCATCGACCTGCTCGAGCGCGAGGAGCGCTGGGCCCCGCTCGTCGATGCGCTGCGCCGCCGCGTACGGAGCGAGGTGCCCGCCTTCCAGCGGCGTGCGGACCTCGAGCGGATCGCGCGCACGCAAGGCCAGAAGCTCGAGGCGCCCGAGGAGGCCATCGAGACCTGGGCCGAGATCGCGAGCCAGTCCGGTGAGGACGCCACCGTGGTCGATGCCCTGAGCGTGCTCTACGAGGCGACGGGGCGTTCGGCCGACCTGGCCTCGTTGCTCGAGCGCGCCACCTCGCGCGAGTCGGCCCACGTGGCGGACGTCCTCGCGCGTCTCGGCGACGTGTGTCGCACCATCCTCGACGAGCCTGCCCGTGGGGCCCAGGCTTACCGCAGAGCCCTCGTGGCCGCGCCCGATCATGAGGCGTCCCGCGCCGGCCTCACGGCCCTGCTCGACATCGAAGAGGCGCGTGCGGATGCGGTCGAGGCCCTCGCCGCCGCCTATGAAGAGACCGACGACTGGCAGCCCGCCCTCGGCCTGCTCGAGCACCGCCTCGCTGCAGCGCGCGGGCCTCGCGCCCAGGTGCGCCTCTTGCGCGAGGCGGCCGGCGTCCAGGAGACGCGCGGCGAGACGCCGGAGCAGGCGCTCGCGTCCATCCGTCGCGCCTTCGCCCTCGACCCGGAGGACGGGCGGCTCGAGGCGGAGGTCGGTCGTTTGGCGGAGGTGACCAGACGCTTCGACATGGCCGCCGAGGCGATGCACGAGGCGGCCGAGGCGGCGGTAGCGATCGAGCCGCGTCGCGCCGCCGAGCTGTTTGTAGCGGAGGCAACACTTCGCGAACAACGCCTCGAGGACGCGGCTGGCGCCCTCGCCGCGTGGAGCGCG
Source organism: uncultured delta proteobacterium (assembly GCA_963830115.1). Lineage (GTDB taxonomy): Bacteria > Myxococcota_A > Polyangia > Polyangiales > CAWHLB01 > CAWHLB01. Next base: position 290,048 of record CAWHLB010000035.1, on the reverse strand, counting down.
GCCCTCGCCCAACAGCCCGCCCGCGTCGACGCCGCCAATGGCGTGGTGCGCACGGCCGAGAAGGCCGAGTGGTGGGAAGCGGCGGAGGCGGCCCTCGGCGAGGCGGTCGGGGCGGGTGCAGGCGCCGAAGCGCGCGCCCACCTGGTGGCGATCCGGAGGCGCGCGCCCGGGCGTCCCTTGTTCGATGCGCTGCTCGGGCTGGCCGAGGCGCGTCCCGACGACCTGGACCCGATCCACGAGGCCGCGGTGCTCGCCCTCGACACGCTCGAGGACGGCTCCCTCGCCGGTCAGGTGCTCACGCGCCTCTACGACGAGTCGGCCCGGCGTGTCCGGCGCGGCGCGGGCGCGAGCGGCGAGCGGACCCCGGCCGAGTGCGCGACCTGGGCGGGGGACCAGCTGGTGCGCATGGCCGAGGAGGCGGGGGATCACGCCGGCGCCCTCGCGTTGCTCGTCGATCTGGCGAGCCTGCCCGGCGATCCTGCGGCGTCCCTCGCGCGGCGGCGTCGCGCGGCGGCCATCGCCGTCGAAGAGCTGGGCGACCGCGCGCGGGGCATGCGCCTCTACCGCGCCATCCTCGAAGACGCGCCCGACGATGCGAGGTCCTTCGACGCCCTCGCCGCGCTCTACGCCGAGGAGCGGCGCCTGCCCGAGCTGTTGTCGCTCCGGCAGCGGGAGCTCGCCGAGACGAGCGACCCCGACCGACGCCTCGTGCTGCGCCTCGCGGTGGCCGAGCTGGTCGACGCCATCGATCGGGAGGGCGGCCGTGTCGAATCGCTGCGCGCGAACCTCGCCGAGCGTCCCGGCCACGCGCCCTCGGTCGACGCCATCACCAAGGTCCTGTCCGAGCAGGGTCGCGTCGCCGAGCTCGTGGAGCTCCTGAGCGACCAGGCCGATCGCCTCGAGCAGGCGGAGGAGCGCGAGGAGGCGGCGCGTTTGTGGGCCGAGGTCGCGAGCCTGTGCGAGACGCGGATCGCAGACGACGAGCGCGCGCTCAAGGCCCACCGCAAGGTCGTGGAGCTATCGCCCCGGCCCGAGTCGCTCGAAGCCCTCGCGCGCATCCACACCTCGCGCGGCGAGCACGCGGCCGCGGCCCAGTGGCTCGAGCGGCGGCTCTCGGGGCTCGAGCCGGGCACCCGCACCGACGTGGCGCTCCGTCTGGCGCGCGCCCTGCTCGCGGCCGACAAGAAGGAGCGCGCCATCCAGGTGCTCGAGACGGCGCGGTCGGAGGAAGCAGCCAACGCCGAGGTTCGCGAGATGCTCGCCGCCTCCTATCGCGCGCAGCAGAGCTGGGAGCCCTTGGCGCGCCTTCTGAGCGATGCCACCGAGCACGTCCCCGAGGGCGAGGGGCTGCTCGATCTCGTGCGCGAAGCGGCGGACCTCTACCACCACCGCCTCGGCACGCCCGAGCTCGCCATCGGCGTGCTCGAGAAGGGCGCCGCCCTGGCCCCCAAGGACCGCGGGATCCGCACCATGCTCGCCGAGAGCTTGCGCGCCGCGGGCCGCCACGACGAGGCCCGCGAGATCCTCGAAGACATCGTCGCCTCCTTCGGCCGGCGCCGCAACGCCGACCGCGCGGCCATCCACCATCAGCTCGCGCGCGTCGCGCGGGCCCAGGGCGACCTCGAGACGGCCCTCGAGCAGCTCGAGCTCGCCTCCAAGATGGACATGAGCAACGCGTCCATCCTCCGCACCCTGGGCGACCTGTCGCGGGAGCGGAACGAGCCGGATTGGGCCGAGCGCGCCTACCGCACGTTGCTGCTCGTGGTCCGGCGTCGCAGCGACGACGCGCCGACCGACGTGGGTGTCGCCGAGGTCCTCTACGAGCTGCATCGGATCGCCGAGGACCGGGGCGATGCGTCCCAGGCCAACGAGCTGCTCGAGTCGGCGCTCGAGACCGCGGCCCAGAGCGCGGCGGAGTCGCGCCGCCTCAAGGAGGCGCTGCTCGAGCAGCGGCAGCCCCAGCTCCTGATGCAAGCCCTCGAGCGGCGCCTCGCCCTCACCGAGGCGGGGAGCGAACGGGCGGACGTGCTCGCCGACCTCGCGGATGTGCTCGATCGCGCCCTTGGCGCGCCCGACAAGGCCCTCGAGCGGCGGCTCGAAGCGCTTCGGGAGGCGCCCACCGATGCGGCGCTGCACGATGCGGCCCTCGATATCGCGCGTCGCGCCGGCAAGGTGCCCGCGTACGTGAAGGCGGTCGAGTCCGCGCTCGACAATTTCCGCCGCCCCACGGACGCGCTGGTGACGGCCGACATGCTCCTGCGTCTCGCCGCGGTGCACGAGACCGACCTCGACGACCTCGAGGCCGCCGGCACGCTCTACACCCGCGCGGAGGAGACGGGCGCGCGGAGCGTGGATGCATGGCTCGGTCTCGCGCGGGTCGCGGGGCGCCGCGGTCAGGCGGACGAGCAGCTGCGTGTGCTGTCGAAGCTGGTCGACGCGACCGACGTGCCCGCCGACGCCCGCACCGAGGCCTGCTATCAGCTCGCCCAGGTCCAGCTCGCGTCGGAGGCGCACCGTGAGGAAGGCGTCGCCAACCTGCGCGTCGCCCTCGACCGCGATCCCATGCCCGCCCGCGCCGGGGCCATGTTGCGGGGCGCCGCGGAGGCGGACCCGTCGGACGACGCGGTGCTCGGCCTGTACGAAGAGGTCGCGCGGGCATCGGGCGACGATGCGCTGATGCTCGACTACATCGAGCGCCGCGCCGCGCGCCCCGACGTGACGCTGCGCGAGATCCGCGAAGGCGTCGAGCGTGCCACGTCCCTCGAGGAGACCGGGCGGGCCGATGCCCTGCTCGAGCGCGCCGTCGATCTCGCGCGCGCGCAGGAGGGGGCCGGCGGCCAGGCACGCTGGGCGCTGCTCGCGCTTTCGGAGCGGCGCGAGGCGGCGGGCGAGATGGCCGAGGCCATCGGCTTCCTGCGCGACGCGGTGGCCCTGAGCGAGGGGGACGAGGCCTTCGAGCTCAGTCTCCGGCTCGCGGCGCTCGCGAGCGGGGAGGGGGGCGACCTGGGCACGGCGGCGGAGGTCTACGAGAGGCTGCTCGAGCCGGACCCGACCAACCGCCAGGTCTTCGAGCCCTTGCTCGCGGTCTACCACCGCCTCGGCGACGAGGACCGCATGGCCAACATGGTCCGCAACCTCCTCGACGCGTTGCTCGATCCCGAGCCGCGCAACGCGGTGCGGATGAAGTGGGCCGAGCACCTGCTCGCGAGCCCGGAACGCCAGTTCGACGCGGTCGACGTTCTCAAGGACGTGCTCCTCGACGCGCCGGACCACGCCGAGGCCGCCGCGCGGCTCGCTGATCTTTACGAGAAGAGCGGTTACGACGAGGACCTGGTGGAGCTCTTGCAGCGGCAGCTCGATGTCGCACGCGACAACCAGGACCTCGAGCAGATCGCCGAGCTCACCCTGCGCCTGGGCGCTTTGCTCGAGAAGGTGCGGCGCGAGGATGCCGTCGACGTCTACCGGCGCGCCTTCGACTGGGTCCCCACCGAGCGGCGCGTCATCGAGGCGATGCTCGCCCTGCTCGGTCCCGACGACGACGCGCGGGAGCGGACCGAGGTCCGCGAGCGGCTCCTGGCCACCGAAGAGGGCGAGCGGGCGGGTGCCCTCGCACGCGAGCTGTTCGACGCGTGGCAGGGGTACGAAGACGAGGCGGGCATGCAGCGCGCACTCGAGCTCGGCTACCGCGGCCATCCGGACGACGCCGAGCTGCGCGAGCGCCTCGAGGCCTGGTACCGGCAGCGGGAAGACTGGGCCAACCTGGCGACCTTCCTCGAGGCCGAGGCGCAACGCGTCGAGGACCCGAGCAACAAGGTCGCCCACATGCGCGCGGCCGCCGCCCTGTTGCGTGACGACCTCGGGGATCCGGCGCGGGCCGTGGAGGCGCTGCGGTCGGCGCGCGAGATGGTCCCGACCGACACGGACCTGCTCGAAGAGCTGGCGACGACGCTGGCGGCGGCGGGCCGCCACGGGGACGCGATCGAGGAGGTGACGGCGTCCCTCGAGGCCAACGCGGGCGGCAGCATGCGGGTGCAGCTCTTGCGTCTGCGCGCCCGGTTCCGGCTCGAGGCGGGTGACGATGCGGCGGCCGTGGCGGACCTCGAGGAGGCCTATCTGCTCGACCCGCCCGAGGTGGCGCCGGAGCTCATCGCGGCCCTCGATCGCTTGCGCGGGCACGCCATCGGCGGCGGTGATGCCGAGACCGAGCGGGCCGCATCCCTGCGTCTCGTGGACGTGCTGGGCGACGCGGGCGACGGCGAGCGGGCGCGCGACGTGATGGCAGCCTGGGTCGAGCGGTCGCCCGAGGATCGCGAAGCCCTCGTGCGGCTGCGCGGCATGGACGAGGCGGCCCAGCGCTGGGACGCCGTGGCGGTCACCTGCGCGCGGCTCGTCGGGCTCGAAGAGGGCGGCGCGCAGATCGAGGCGGCCCTCGGCCTCGCCGATGCGTGCGAGCGGGCAGGTCGCGCCGAGGATGCCCGTCCCGGGCTCGAGCAAGCGTACCTGGCCCATACCGAAGACCCACGCCTCGGCACGCGGCTGCGCGCGCTCTATGAGCAGATCGGTGCGCACCGCGAGCTCGCGGCGATCCTTTTGCAGGACGCCCAGAGCGAAGAGGACCCGGCCACGCGCTTCGAGCTGCTCAAGCACGCGGGCAGGCTCCTCGCTGGGCCGGACGGCGATCCCGAGGCCGCGCTCGCCCCGCTCGCGGAAGCGGCGCAGCTCAATCCGGAGGACCACGAGGTCACGGTGTACCTGGCCGACGGGTACATGGGCGCGGGCCACTGGGAAGAGGCGGGGCAGCTTCTCGAGCAGGCCATCGCGAGCCACACCCGCCGCCGCTCCCCGGAGCTGTCGATGCTCCAGCACCGCATGGCACGGTTGGCGGCCGCGGCGGGCGACCCGAGCTTGCAGATGCAGTGGCTCGGGGCGGCCCTCGACAGCGACAAGAACAACGGCGAGGTCGCGTCGGAGCTCGCGCACCTGGCGATGGAGCTGGGCGAGCACGACGTGGCGCTCAACGCGCTGCGCGCCGTCACCCTGATGAAGAGCGACGGTCCCATGAGCCGCGCCATGGCGTTCCTGCTGCAGGCGAAGATCGCCCACCACCGGGGCGAAGCACGCCGCGCGCTCTTGTGGGCGCGCAAGGCCAAGAGCGAAGACCCGGAGCTCGAAGAGGCGTCGGCGTTCCTGCAAGAGCTCGGCGAGTAGCCAGCGGCGACGGGGACCCGTCTGCCTCTCCGGTCGGCCATCAGGAGGAAGCGATGAGGGGTGATGGACAGGGCGGAGATGCGCCCGACGAGCCGGCCGCGGGGGCGTTGCCACACGGCGTCGTCATGGCGCTGGACAATCCGGACGCTCCGATGGATGTCGGCGACGGTGACGTGACTTCGTTCGCCGATCGGGGCGGGACGGTGCTGAAGCATGCCCGCGTGATCCTGATGTTCTGGGGCCGAGCGTGGGCCGACGCCGCGACGAGCCCTTCGAGGGCGGCGGTCGAGGACGCGATCCGGAGCATCCTCTCGGGTGCGTGGGGAACGCAGCTCGGCCAGTACCGCGGCATCGGTCCGGCGACGCTCGAAGCGACCGATCAAGCCAGCGACTCCGATCCGGAGAGGGGCTTCACCAACCTGCAGGTGCGTACGTTCATCGACGGACGGATCGACGCCGGCCACGTTCCGGCGCCGGAGACGGGTGTCGATCGCCTGTACTGCGTCCTGATGCCGCAGGGCTACTCGTGGCACAACCCCGCGATCATTGGAGCGCACATGCCGGGGCGGCGAAACGGCATCCCCCTCTACTGGGCCTGGGTGACCAATGACGGCAACCTCGTCAGCGGCGCCTCCATACCCAAGATCTTCTCTCACGAGTTGGCCGAAGCGCTCTCCGATCCGCAGCCGGGCACGGGAATCATCGTCAACGACACGAAGGAGATTGGGGACGTGTGCAACGCCACCTGGCGCGTCGTCGACGGGGCTGCGCAGGAGGCGTATTGGTCCGAGGCCGATGGACGATGCGTCATCCCCGTCTTTCGACCATTGCCGGAGGTCCAGGGCAACCCCGTGCTCGTGCAGAGCCGCTTCGGCACCAGGGGCAACTTCGACGTCGTCGTGGCGGGGTCGCCGAGGGGGCTCTTGCACACGTGGCGCAACAACGACAACCCCTTCATGCCCTGGAGCGCCGCGAGTATTGTCGGCGAGGGCCTCGAGCACGTGGACGCGATCACGATGATCGAGAGCAACTACGGCTCGCCGGGGGACCTCGAGGCGGTCGTCCGTGTCGGTCACCATTTGCACTTCCTCTCACGCAGCTCCGAGTCCCCGTACCACTGGACGCTGCCGGCCCAGATGGCCAGCGGCGTGCGCGGCAACCCGGTGTTGATCCAGAGCCGCTTCGGCCAGAAGGGGAACTTCGAGCTGGTCGTGCCGTCGACGGGGTCGGGGCTGCTTCACATGTCGCGAAACAACGACGACCCGAGCTTGCCCTGGAGCGAGCCGACGCGCTTTGGCCACGGTCTCGGGCAGGTGGACGCGGTCACGATGATTCAGAGCAACTTCGGCGCGCCCGGTAACCTCGAGGTGATCGCCCGCGTCAACCACCACCTGCATTTCCTCTGGCGCGATTCGGGGCCCGAGTTCCAATGGCACGAGCCAGTCCGGATCGCGAAGGGCGTGCGCGGCAACCCTGTGTTGATCCAGAGCCGCTTCGGGCAGAAGGGGAACTTCGAGCTGGTCGTGCCGTCGACGGGGTCGGGGCTGCTTCATATGTGGCGAAACAACGACTACGCGGGCCTGCCCTGGAGCGAGCCGACGCCCTTCGGCGAGGGCCTCGGGCAGGTGGACGCGGTCACGATGATTCAGAGCAACTACGGCTCACCGGGCAACCTGGAGGTGATCGCCCGGGTCGGCGACAAGCTCTACTCCCTATGGCGGGACTCCCACTGGCATGGCCCCGCCCTCGTCCAATCGACGGTGTGGTGAGCTCGACGCCCACCCCCCTCTGCCAAGTCCCCTAGCGCACCGCAGAAGGGGACGGTTCGAACTTCTCCGACCCCCCGCAAAGGTTCCGAAAGTTCGAACCGTCCCCCCTTCGTCGCTGCCCACGCCGTGCGAAGGGGTCACCCGCATCTCGGGTGACCCCGAGGGCTCAGACCGGCTCGCTGCCGTTCTTCTCGCAGAAGGCGCGCAGGTACGGATAGGAGCGGAACAGGATCCGCACGTCCTTCAGACCGTTCGGTGCGCTCAGGCGTGCGCCGTTGTCGTGCTGCTCGCAGTGCGGCACTTCGATGGTGATTCTCGTGCCACCGCCGGTGGCGACCACCGTCCCGCCGCTGAGGACGCCGACTGCAGCGTTGCCTGCCGAGGAGCTACCGGTGGTGATGTTGATGCTCGTCGGGAGACGGCGTGTTGCCGGTGTGCTGCATTGGCAGCAGCCGTCGGGCCAGTCGAACGACTCGCCGAGCCGGGTGCCGAACAGCGGCTCCCCCGCGATGCGATTCGGATCGGTCAGCCACAGCTCACCGCCCTTGCCCTCGAGGAAGCGATGGCACCCGCCGCAGCACACGCCGTCGTTCAATCCCGTCGACAGACCGTCGAGCGTGGCGCCGCACCCGGGACAGGGCGCCGAGGCGGCCCCGGCGACAGCCATCCAGACCAGGACGAGCGCCACCACAGCGGGGATGAGCGCGATCCCGAACGTGATCGCTCCGCTGACGATCGTGGCGAACAGGCCCGCCGAGATCGCCGCGAGCACCAAGCCACCGCCGAGATAGGCGAGCGTACGACCCCACGAACGAACGATTCTGCTCTTGGACATGACCGATCCTCCAGGTGTCAGCTTACGTGCCGCGACGGTGCGGATCGCGGCGTCCTAGCGATCGACGATCACACGGTCAAGGCGCCCCGGTCCGGTCGGCTCAGCGTATCGACACGGTGGTCGACTTGCACCTCGAGTCCGTCGACCGCCGTACACCCGGATCGACGTCGAGCCCTGCGCGCCACCGCGTCTACACCCTTGCCGAGCACGCGCACGCGGGACCGCCGGTGCAGATCGGCGGAGGTGTCAGCGGCAACCCGGTGTTGATCCAGAGCCGCTTCGGGCAGAAGGGGAACTTCGAGCTGGTCGTGCCGTCGACGGGGTCGGGGCTGCTTCATATGTGGCGAAACAACGACTACGCGGGCCTGCCCTGGAGCGAGCCGACGCCCTTCGGCGAGGGCCTCGGGCAGGTGGACGCGGTCACGATGATTCAGAGCAACTACGGCTCACCGGGCAACCTGGAGGTGATCGCCCGGGTCGGCGACAAGCTCTACTCCCTATGGCGGGACTCCCACTGGCATGGCCCCGCCCTCGTCCAATCGACGGTGTGGTGAGCTCGACGCCCACCCCCCTCTGCCAAGTCCCCTAGCGCACCGCAGAAGGGGACGGTTCGAACTTCTCCGACCCCGACCGTTGCCCACGAACGACGGGCGCTCGTGCGGGTCCCCGCACCGGTCCTCGCGGAGGTCTACCGCGTCCCTCGATTCGACCCCGCGATAGACCGGCTGCTCCGTGAGCGCGGGATCGTGGTCTCGGAGTGCACCGGGGAGGTGGCCCGGCGCGCCGGTCATCTGCTGGCGAAGGCGAAGCGCTCCTCCACCCACGCCGTCGACGCCTTCGTGGTCGCGACAGCAGGCCTCTTCGACGCCGCCGTCATCGCGACCGGGGACCCGCGCGACATGCGCCGTCTCGGGGGCGTAGTCCCGAGCGCTGTTGAAATTTGAAGAGGCGGTTCCTCTCGCCCGATCGGATGATCGGGCTGCTTTGAGAGAGGAAAACCGCCATGAGGAAGACTGACAGGAAGAAGCAGACGAGGGAAGCGGCCAAGGCGCTGCAGTTGCTGGTGCCGTTGGCCGAGGTGGTCCGGCGAGAGCTTCCGGGAGTTCGTGGTGGCGCAGGGGCTGGCGGCGCCCCTCTTACGCCCGAGGACGCCGGAAGGGGCCTCGCCGAGCGGGCAGTGCGCAAGGCGAGCTGGTGATGGGAGGCCGTCGAGTGCAGGTCCGCCGCCCTCGCGCGCGTGACGAGGAGGGCGAGGTGGAGCTGCCGTCGTGGAGGCAGTTCGCCGCCGAGGATCCGCTGCACCAACGTGCGCTCGAGCAGATGGTCATCGGGGTGTCGACGCGCAAGTACGCCCGCTCGCTCGAGGACGTTCCGGACGAGGTGCGGTCGCGCGGCACGAGTCGCAGCGCGGTGAGCCGGCGCTTCAAGTTGGCGACGCAGAAGCAACTCGGTGCGCTGCTTCATCGGGACCTCGCAGGGCTCGGCATCGTGACGATCCTGATCGACGGCATCCACATCGACGAGCACGTGGTGCTGATCGCAATGGGAGTCGACGAAGCGGGGAAGAAGCACGTTTTGGGGCTTTGGGAGGGGGCCACCGACCGGACGCGTCAAGCGATGGCGCGGCGGCGCGATGATCCTCCGCTGGGTCGGCGCCGCCGTCATCGAGCGATCAGCGAGCTTTCGTGCACTGCGCGGCCGCAAGGGCATCAAGCACTTGGTCGCCGCCCTACGCGCGAACGATGCCCGCCTCGACGGCAAGGTTGATCAGGAGGTGGCTGTCGCGTAGATCGCCGATCCCACCCGAGGAACCGTCGCGACTTTCAACACGGTCCGGGACATCGCCATTTCGCGGGTGGACGTTGGGACCGGGCGGATTCTGTGGCGCGCGACCGTGCCCGTGGGTGCCGCTCCATTCGGCAAGTCGGGAGCCCTGCTCGTTGTCCCGGACCGCCAGGGGAGCGACGTTGGAATCGACCTCGAGTCGGGCAAAGAACGCTGGCGGGTCCCGAAGGCCGGAGAGGTAATCGCAGTTACGGGATCGGTTGCCGTAGAGGACGAGGGCTTCAGCGTGGGCGGCACCCGCCTGTACCCCGGTGGCGATTGGCTCGGACGGTCGGTGCGGGACGGCGGCGTGGTTTGGAGGCGACGACGGCAAGGGAACCTCCAGGTATGGTGGAACGGGCCTTCGGCTCTGCTCTTCGCGACCGTCGGGGGCGTGACTCGGATCGTGGATCCGAACACCGGACGGCAACTGAGGACCTTGCCCGGAACATGGCGCGTTCACGCATCGACCCGCTCGTGTGTCATCGCGCGCCCGCAGGGTGGACCACATGATCTATTGCTGTGCCTCGACCCAAGCAGTGGCTCGCCGCGGTGGGAGAGTCGCGGTGCGGCGGGATATGTCGACTCTTGTGGCGACTGGGTGGTCCTTACGTCGGTAGGGGCCTTGAAGATCCTATCGGCGAGCACGGGGGCCAGGGTGCGTACATACGGAGCCCCAACTTCGATGGAGTTGGGCAACTCCTGGCCTACCCAGCAAGGAGTCGCCGTGAGTTGGAGGGACAGCCGAGCGCGATCTCTCGCTGAGCGGATCGGCTTCGTTCCGTGGCCCTCGTCCGGCGGGCCATGAGCACTACCGCGTGCTCGCAGGCAGGCTCTCGGCGACGGCTTCGCGGCGGGTGATGGTGACGCGGCGTTCGCCGCCGATTTGGTCGATGTAGAGGACGTTGCCGTCGACGGTGAATGGGCCCGGCGGGTCAATCTCGATGTCTTGGCCGTTCGGGAAGGCGAGGGAGGGGAGGGCGATGGTGGTGTCGCCCGTCGCCGTGCCGTCCTCGTTCCACGTCGCGACGAAGACGCCGTCCACCGAGGCGTAGTCCCAGCTCTCCGGCGTGCCCGCGATGCGCTCGGGGTAGGGCCGCGCCACGAGGCGCGCTTGCTCGGACGGATGGCCTTCCGCGTCGAAGAGGCCGTAGCTCGTCCGGCCGCCGCTCGACATGTCCCAGTACACCGCGCCCACCCGCGCGTCGTCGAGCGCGTCGTAGATGTCGCTCAGATAACGTTCCATGCCAGGCACGTCACGCCGGACGCCGACCTCGCCGATCACCAGCGGCAGATCGAGCCGCTCCGCGTCGGCACACGCCACGTCGAGCTGTTGCCCCAGGCTGTCGGGTGAGCCCGCGTACCCTTTCCCGCTTCCACGGCGGGCGGGTAGAAGTGGGGCGCGTAGACGAGGCGCTCGCGCCGGAGCTTCGGCAGGTCGGTCGGCACGCCCACGCTCGCGCTCGGCGCGGGCTCGACGGCGATGTGCGTGCTCGGGTCGACGCCGCGAATCACGTCAATCAGGTAGTGGTAGAAGTCGGGCGCTACCTTGCGCTCGAAGTCGCTCGCCGTGGTCGACCCCCAGAAGGGCTCGTTGATCAACTCGTAGGCGAAGAGGCCGTCGGTGCCGCGCAGGTGATTGGCGAGCTTCGCCCAGGCCGCCGCGAAGGCCGCACGCGTGTCTCCGTCGCCGTACAGCCGGTCGAAGCACGCCGACACCTCGGGCTCGGCGTACCCGAGCATCCACGGCTTGGGCGCGCGGAAGGTCGCGTAGAGCGACTCGTCGCAGGCCCATCGCGGCGCCCCCGCTTGCCCGAAGCCCGCGCCGTAGAGGTCCTGGTGCATGTCCACGATGACGTGCAGCCCGAGCCCGCCCGCCATCTCGACGAATGCGCGCACCGAGTCGAGGTACGCCTCGTCGTAGACGCCCGGGTAGGGCTCGATGGCCTGCCAGAAGACGAGCAGCCGGATGGCGTCGAACCCCATCTCGTCGCGCACGCGCGTGAGGTCGTCCGCGTCGTAGGGCGGGAAGTGCTCCGCGGTCCACTTGGACGCCGAGCTGACGCTCGCTCCCCGCAGCACGAGGGCGCCCCCTTCGTCGTCCCGGAGCGGCGGGGCCCGGCACGGTCCGGCGCGCTCGATCGGGGCGCTCCCTTGGCAGGTTCCGCTGCACGCCCCCAGGAAGACCAGGACCCAAACGAAAAAGCCACGGCACCGGGTCACACTTTCAGTATGGCGTCGGTCCCGCCGGTGCGCACGGATCGGTCTGCGCCATATTGCGCACCTTTACACCAGGGCCGTCCCTCCGTAGTGTGGTTGTTCGCCATGTCGGGCTACATTCTTGCCTTCGACCAGGGTACCACCGGGTCGACCGTCGTCGTCTTGTCTGCCGAGGGCGCCATCCTCGGCCGCGCCACGCGCGAATTCCCCCAGCACTTTCCGAAGCCCGGGCTGGGTCGAGCACGACGTCGGAGGAGATATGGGCGAGCCTCGCGACGCGCTCGGCGACGCCCTCGCCGCAGGCCGCCGTGCGCCGCGCGACGATTGCAAGGCCATCGGCATCACGAACCAGCGCGAGACGACGGTCCTGTGGGACCGCGCGACCGGCAAGCCCGTCCACCACGCGATCGTCTGGCAGGACCGCCGCACCGCCGCCCGCTGCCGCGAGCTGCACGCCGCGGGCCTCGACCGATCACGTTGCGCGACGCACACGGGCCTCGTGATCGACCCCTACTTCAGCGGCACCAAGCTCGCGTGGATGCTCCGACGAGGTCGCCGGCGCGCGCCGAGCGCGCGGAGCAGGGCGAGCTCGCCTTCGGCACCATCGATTGCTGGCTGGTCTGGAACGCTGACCGGCGGCGCGGTGCACGTCACCGACGCGACCAATGCCTCGCGCACCCTGCTCTACGACATCCGCGACCGGCGCCTGGGACGAGGAACTGCTGCAAAGCTGCTCCACGTTCCCGCGGGCGATGCTGCCCGAGGTCCGCGCGTCCTGCTCGAGGTTTACGCCCACACCGACGGCGTACCCGCCTCGCCCGACGGCATCCCCATCGCCGGCATCGCGGGCGACCAGCAGGCCGCGCTCTTCGGCCAGACCTGCTTCGAGGTGGGCGACGCCGAAGTGCACCTACGGCACGGGCGCCTTCCTCCTGATGAACACGGGCGCCGAGCCGGTCACCTCGCGACCACGGCCTCGCTGACGACCATCGCCTGGCGGATCGAGGGCAAGACCGTCTACGCCCTCGAGGGCAGCTCCTTCATCGCCGGCGCCGCCGTGCAGTGGCTCCGCGACGGCCTCGGCATCATCCGTTCGGCCGCCGACGTGGAGGCGCTCGCCGCGAAGGTCGACTCGGCCGGCGACGTGGTTTTCGTCCCCGCCCTGGCGGGCCTCGGCGCGCCCTACTGGGACCCGGACGCCCGCGGCCTCATTCACGGCCTGACTCGCGACACGACGGCCGCCCACATCGCCCGGGCGACCCTCGAGGGCATCGCCTTCCAGATCACGGACCTGGCGGAGGCCATGGAGAAGGACGCGGGGCGGCCGATCCGGCGGCTCCGGGTCGACGGCGGCGCGGCCAGGAACGACCTGATGATGCAGTTCCAGTCGGACTTGCTGCATGTCCCGGTGGACCGCCCTCAATCGGTCGAGACGACCGCCCTTGGCGCTGCCTACCTGGCCGGATTGGCGGTGGGGATCTTTCCAGACCTGGACGCGGTGGTCCGGGCGCACCATATCGAGAAGACATTCCATCCCGTAATGGACGAACACGAGCGGGCCGCCCACCTCGAACGGTGGAGGCGCGCGGTGGCACGCGCTCGGAGCGAGCTCGGCACGTCATGACAAAAGATAGCAACCACAACGGTCGGGGAGAGACGGAAGCACGCGAAGTGCCCATCGCCTGGGAGGCGCTGGAGGACGCGTTCGAGAACAACGCCCCCGAGGTCCACAGCTACCTGCATCTCGAGAACGGCGAGGTCATCCGGATCGTCGATGGCATCGCCGACCCGAGCATGCACCAGCGGATCATGGGCGACTCTCAGTACCTGCGCGTCGACCCGGTCTCCTCCCGCGAGCAGTACCGCTGGATGGAGCGTTTCATCGTGACGGTCGAGGAGCCGGAGCTCGCGGGCCAGCTCACCGCGGCGATCGACGGCAAGGGTGCCTTCCGTCGCTTCAAGGACGTGCTCATGAGCTTCCCCGTGGACCGGGAGCGCTGGTTCACCTTCCGTTCGGAGCGTCTCAAGGCCTGCATGGAAGCGTGGCTGGACGCACACGGCATCGCGGCCGTCGAGCGGCCCGAGTGGCATGTGCCGACAGCGGAGGAAGTCTTGCCTCAGGTCGAGCAGCAGAAGGAGGAGCGGCCGGGTCGCCAGAACCGTGCAGCCATGCACGAGGCGATGCGCAAGCGGCTTCACGAGCTCTCCGACACCTTGCCGGGCCGGGAGCTCGACGCGGCCGTGGCGTTCCTCGAGTTCCTGCGCGAGCGCAAGCACATGCCTCGTCCGCGGGCCAAGCAAGCCGAGGCGCGCGTCGAGGTGGAGGCGGAAGCAGAGGCGACCGAGGTCGAGCGGCCGAGCACGGGCGACGGGGCCGCCACCAAGCCGAAGGACGCCGGCGGGCAGTGACCGCCGTGCGCGGTGGCTCGCGGTCGCCGTGGGCACCAGCTCCGAACGCACACCGGCTCCCTCCCCCGCGGCTCCGGCATCGCAGGAGCGAAGCGACGAGAGCTCCGTTCGGCTCGATCTGCTCGGTGGTCGTGTGCATGCTGGCCGCGTCGGCGACCGCGAGAGCCCAGGTGCCGGTCGTCGCCGGCGGCGTGCGGGCCGACGGCATCGCCGCCCTGGTGGGCGGGATGGCCCCGGGCCGAGGGGTCGACGTCATCTACGAGAGCGACGTCGAGCTGCGCGCGCGCATCCGCCTCGCAGGCCAGAGCGGCCCCCTGCCCGTGGGGCCCATCGCGCCCGACGTGCTCCGAACGACCCTCGACGCCCTCCTCGGCGAGGCGCTCATCGCGCGCGAGGCCGAGCGCGTGCGCGTCGTGCTCCCGACGCGGGCGGAGGTGGCGGCCGAACGGGCGGAGATTGCGCGCACCGTCGGCGGCGCGGCGCGGCTGCGCGAGCTGCTCGACGTGATGGGGGCGAGCAGCGCCGAGATCGATGGCATGGCGCATCGGCGGGCGCTCGTCAGCGCCTTCCTGCGCGCGAACCTCGAGGGCACCACGACCGTGACCGACGCCGAGGTGGAGCGCGTCTACGCCTCGGGCCACCATCCCTTCGTGGGGCAGCCCCTGGCGGAGGTCCGCGAGTCATTGCGCGCGTACGTCGCCCACCAGGCGCTCGAGCAGACCGTGGCGCGCTGGGTCCAGGTGCTGCGCGCGCGTACGCCGGTCCGAATCCTCGCCGCCTTCGGTGCGCCCGCGCCCGGCGGGCCTGCGCCTCACTCGTAACGCAGGGCGTCGATCGGATCGAGGCGCGCGGCCTTGCGCGCCGGGTGGAAGCCGAAGAACACGCCGACCGCCGCCGAGAAGGCGAAGGCGAGGACCACGATGCCCGGCACGAAGACGAAGGGCAGGTGCAGGAGGTGCGCCGCCAGATAGGAGCCGCCGAGGCCGAGACCGATGCCGATCACGCCGCCGAGGGTCGACAGCACCACGGCCTCGACCAGGAACTGCAGGAGCACTTCCCGCCCCCGTGCGCCGATGGCGAGCCGGATGCCGATCTCCCGCGTCCGCTCCGTCACCGACACGAGCATGATGTTCATGATGCCGATGCCGCCCACGAGCAGGCTCACCGCCGCGATGGCACCGAGCAGGGTCGTCAAGACGCCGGTGGCGGTCTGCAGCATCTTGGACGACCTCCTTCATGTTGCGAACGACGAAATCATCCTCCTGGCCCTCGCGGACGTGCCGCCGCTGGCGCAGCAGCAGCTCGATCTGGCGCTGCACCTCCGGGGTCGTCCGCTCGCTGAGCGCGGACACCATGATCATCCCGACGTCGGTGGAGCCCGCGATGCGACGCTCGAAGGCGAGCAGCGGCATCAGCACGACATCGTCCTGGTCCTCGCCGAAGGTCGAGCGGCCGCGCGCCTCGAGCACGCCAACGACCCGGCAGGGCACGTTGCCGACGCGGACCGTGGCACCCCGCGCGTCCTGGCCGTCGAAGAGCTCCTTGCGGATCGTCTCGCCGATGACGCAGACCGCCGAGCCCGACCGCTCCTCGCCTTCGTTCCAGGGGCGGCCGAGGACGACCGGCCAGTCGCGCACCTCGAAGAAGGCGGTGGTCGTGCCGTCGAGCACCGTCGTCTCGTTCTGGTTGCCGTAGACGACGCGGACGCCGCGCCCCGAGATGGGCGCCGCGGCCTTCACGCCCGGCACGTCGCGCACGATGGCGTCCACGTCGGCGCTGTCGAAGAGAGGGGCGCCGGTGGCCATGCCGCCCCGGCGCGCCGAACCGGGCGCGACGATGAGCATGTTCGGCCCGAGGCTCGCGATCTCGCCGGTCACCCGCGCGGTGGCGCCCTGGCCGAGGTGCACCATGGCGATGACGGCCGCCACGCCGATCACGATGCCCAAGGTCGTGAGCACCGAGCGCATGACGTTGCGCCGGATCTCGCGCAGGGCCATCAGCAGCGCGCTCAGGAGCATCCGGTCGCCTCCTTGCGCACGTCCTCGACGATGCGCCCGTCCCTGAAGCGCAGGACGCGCCGCGCGTAGGCCGCCATGTCCGGCTCGTGGGTGACCATCACGACGGTCACGCCCGAGGCGTTGAGCGCGCACAGCAGTCCCATGATCTCGATCGCTCGTCGCCGAGTCCAGGTTGCCGGTCGGCTCGTCGGCCAGGACGACGGCGGGCTCGCTGACGATCGCCCGCGCGATGGCGACACGCTGTTGCTGTCCGCCGGACAGCTCGCTCGGCGTGTGGTGGATCCGGTCGCCCAGACCCACGCGCTCGAGGGCCGAGACCGCCCGCCGCTTGCGCTCGGCGCCGTGCTGCCCGCGGTAGAGCAGCGGCAGCTCCACGTTCTCGAGGGCGGAGGTGCGCGGTAGGAGGTTGAACCCCTGGAAGACGAAGCCGATGTAGTGGCGGCGCAAGAGGGCACGGCCGTCCCGGTCGAGGGCGCCCACATCCACGCCGCGGAAGCGATAGGAGCCGCCCGTCGGCGTGTCGAGGCAGCCGATCACGTTCATGCAGGTCGACTTGCCCGAGCCGCTCGCGCCCATGATGGCGACCATCTCCCCGTCCTCGATGCGGAGATTGATGCCGGCCAGGGCGTGCACCGCGGTGTCACCCGTCCCGTAGACCTTCGTCACGCTCGACAGCTCGACGAGGGGGAAGCGCGCGCCGGCGATCGGGCGCTCGGCCGCGTTCGTGGCTTCGTCGCGCGGCGCTCCCCCGCGGTCGGCCGAGAGCGTGGTCCGCGCCAGGGTGGCCATCGCTACCCCCCGCTCCCCGCCATGTCGACGATGACCCGGTCTCCCGGCGCCATGCTCGTGCCGAGCAACTCGGTCGCGCGTCCGTCCGTCGGACCGATGCGCACGACCACTCGACGGGGCGTCTCGTCGCGGAGCATCCACACGCGCTGGGCACGCCCGCTCGTGACGGGCTCTTCCGTGTTCGGGAGGCGGAAGCGCAGCGCCGCGTTTGGCACGAGCAGCACGTCGTGCCGCGTCTCGGTCACGACGTCGACCGTGGCCGTCATGCCGGGCCGGAGCAGCTTGTCCGGGTTGTCCACCGACAGGACGGTCTCGTAGGTCACGACGTTCTGGACCGTCTGCGGTGCGTCGTGCACCGAGGTGACCACCGCGTCGAACGTGCGGTTCGGGTAGGCGTCCACCGTGAAGGTAGCGTGCTGTCCGGCGCGGACCTCCCCCATGTCCGCCTCGTCCACGTCGGCGTCGAGCTCCATCCGCGAGAGGTCTTCGGCGAGCAAGAACAGGAGGGGCGTCTGGAACGTGGCGACCACCGTCTGGCCGCGCTCCACGTGACGCGAGAGCACGACTCCGTCGATGGGCGAGCGGACGGTCGTCTTGTCCAGGTCCGTCCGGGCGGTGTCGACCGCCGCCTGGGCGAGCTTCACCTGCGCCAGGGTGCTCTGCACCGCGGCCTGGGTGCGCAGGAGGTTCGTCCGGGCGGTGTCGCGTTGCTGTGCGGAGATGGCGCCCCGGACGAAGAGGGTCTCGTTGCGCTCGCGGGTGATGCGCGCGTCGGCCGCTGTAGCCCGCGCTTCGGCGACGGCGGCACGGGCGGCCGCCAGGTTCGCCCGGGCCTGCTCGAGGCGCGACTCGGGCACGCTACGGTCGATCTGCACCAGCACCTGCCCGCGCTTGACCACGTCGTTGAAGTCGGCCCCGACCTCGACCACCCGGCCGGACACCTCGGCGCCGACCTCGACCGTGTTGCGCGGCTCCACCGTGCCTGTTGCGGTCACGGTGACCGTGAGGTCCCCGCGCCGCACGGCGTCGGTCCGGTAGGGGGACGCCTTGTCGCGGGTCGCGGTGCGGACCGCGGCGATGGTCGCCGCGAGGGCGGCCACGGCGAGCACGAGCAGCACCACGTTGCGCGCACGATGCACACCCTTCGGCTTGTGGACGCCCAGCGTCTCGACCACCGCGGGGTCGCCGGCGAAAGGATGGGTGTCGCTCGAAGGTCGCATGACGGGTGAGGCACGCATGTGCGTCACGGATGGTCAGAGACGGCGCGCCTGCGTGGAACGGGCAGTCGCTGTTGCCGACACGACGCGGTGTGTCTCGAGCCCGAGGCGCTCTCGAGCCCGAGGCGGCTGTGCACGTGGCTCCTCCTGTCAGCAGGTACGCGCCCCGGACCGTCCGTCAACGGCAACGACGCGGAGCTGCGCGCCGGCCGACGGCGGCCGTTCGCACCGGTCCCGCGGGCGCAGTACGATGCCAGCGGAGCCATGATCGAGCCCGAGCAACCGCTGATCCATCCCGCGCGGGAAGTGGATCTGGAAGCGCTCTGTGTCATCGCCTCGGCGTCCTTCGCGACCCCCTGGGGACGGGACACGTTCGTCGAGGAGCTGTCGCGCCCCTGGGCCCACCTCCGGGTGCTCCGCCCGAGCGCCGACGCCCCGCCCGCGGCGTTCATCAGCTCCTGGCTCGTGCGCGACGAGGTGCACGTGCTCAACATCGCGACCCACCCGAGCGCGCGTCGTCGCGGGTACGCCCGCCTGTTGATGGAAGAGGCCCTCACCCTCGCGGGCGCGCATCTGGTGCGCTACGTCACCCTGGAGGCGCGTCGTTCGAACACGCCGGCCCTGCGCCTCTACCGGAGCCTCGGTTTCCAGTCGATCGGTGTGCGTCCCGGCTACTACACGGACACCCAGGAGGACGCGATCGTCATGGTGCGCGTCCTCGGGTGAGCCGGGCCCCGGCGCCTGCTACGATGCACCGCATGGTCGATGCCAGCAGGGCGAGCCACCGCCTCACGACGGTCTTGGGCTGGATCGCGGGTGGCTGCCTCGGTTTGCTCACGAGCTACGGCGCGTTCCTCGTCGTCGGGCAGGCCTACCCCGCGGTGCCGACCACCTTCGTCCTGTTCCTGGCCGGCGCGTTCGTCGGGATGGCCGTGGCCGATCGGCTCGGTGCGCGGGGCTTCCGTCCGCTCGGCGTGGCGGCCGGCGTGCTCCTTTCGCTGGTCGTGTTGCTGGTGGTGGCGGTGGCGATGAGCCGGGGAGCACAGTAGCTTTGCCTGCGCTCGGCCAAGGACCAGGCCACCCGGGTTGTCCAAGGGGTGCGGTCGGTAGCGGCGCCCGGCTCGCCCGCGGTGCCAGGTATGCTAGTGTGCGCCGCCCCATGGCGCGCTGCGCGAGGTCCAAGTGAGCGAGAACTCGAAGGACAACCAGGACGATCAGGAGTTCGATCACGCCGCGCTGGCGGCCCTGACGCGACCCTCCGAGGCGCCGTCGGCGAGCTCGGACGACAACGACGACGCCGTGCTCGATCTCAAGGCGCTCACGTCCTCGATGGCGCCTCCCCCGAAGGAGCCGGAGGGCGACGGTGAGGGGACCGACGGTGCATCGGAGGAGGCCAAGGCCGAGGCCGAGGCCGAGTCGAAGCCACAAACAAAGCCGAAGCCCAAGACGACATCCTCGCGGCCCGCCCCCGTCCAGGCCGCCGAGGCCCCCGTCGCGCGCCCGGCCGAGCCGAAGCGTTCGGGCTCGGGGCTGTGGGTCGGCCTCGTCCTGGGGGTGGGCATCGCCGCCGCTGCCTTCTTCGTGATGCGCAACACCGACACCAGCACGCCGCCGGCGGCGCCCGTGGGGAACGAGCCCGTGGCCCAGGCAGCCACGGCCGTGGCTGGGCCCGCGGACGAATCACCCCGTGGCTGCGCCCGCACCGGTGGCACCCACCGCGCCTGCCGCGCCCGCGGCAGACGTCCCCGTTCCCACGGCCAATCCAAATGCAGTGGCTCCGGCCGCCGCGGGGGCACCGGCTGCCCCGGCCGCCGCAGCGGACAACGGCGCTGCGCCCGCGCACGCAGCGGGCGCCGAGCACGGCCATCACGGGCACCACGCCGCGACCGCCCAGGCCGCCGACACCCACGCCGCGGCACCCGCCGCCCACGACAGTCCGACCCAGGCCGCGGCGCCCTCGGGCGGGAGCACGGCCAGCGGCCACACTCCGACGGCTGCTGGGTCCGGGCACGGCCAGGCCGCCCACCAGGGCTCTAGCGGCGGCGGTAACGGCAACATGGATGCCTTGCTCGACCAAGCCCTCGGGGGACGTCCCGCCGCCGGAGGGACCCAGACGGTCCCCACCCACACCGCCCCCGCGGCGCCCCCGAGCAACGCGAACCTCCCCGACACACCGGGCCGCATGGATATCGCCCACGCGCTCGGCGGGCTCATGCCCGGCATTCGCCAGTGCGCGGGCGACCAGGTCGGGCTGGCGACCGCCACGATCCTCGTGCGCGGCAACGGCTCGGTCGGCAGCGTCTCGATCGGCGGGAGCCCCTTCGGCGGAACGCCCCAGGGCTCGTGCATGGAGGGCGTGGTCCGCCGGGCGCACTTCCCGCCGTTCAAGCAGACGACCTTCCGCATCACCTACCCATTCTCGATTCGCCCCGCCATGTGAGGGCCGGCCCGTGGCCTCGTCCTGGCTGCTGCGTGCCTGCTCGTCCACGGCCACCCGGCACCCCCGCTTGGGCGGGTCTCGCCGCTCTGCCCGCGGTCTATTCGTCGCGCTCGCGGTGACCGCGGCAGCAGGGTGCGCCGGCGCGACCGCCGAGGTCCGCCCCGAGCAGCCGCGGGGCGTGCCTTCGAGTGACGCCGCCCGCCAGCGGGCCCTCGACGGCTTCGGCCGGCAGGCCTACGCAGCCATGGCCGCGGGGCACCCCCAGGCCCTCCTTTTCGACGACGAAGCGCTCCACTCCCTGCTCGCCCCGACCGCGGCCTCCCGCTTCACGGCCCTCCGCCTCGGCGTGGGAGAGCGCCTGGCCCTCCGGCCGGCCGAGTTCGAGCCCTTCCGCATGGCGCGCTATGCGGGCGTGTGCCTGCAGAACGCCCGGGTGGCGACCAAGGGGGGCGCCCTCGGGCTCAAGCAGGACGGTTGGGTCTTCGACAGGGCCCTCGTGGTCGGCCGCCAGCCGGGCGGCCGGCGCGTGGCCTCCTGGATCGAGGGGACCTTCCTCTTCACCAACGCCGGCTTCGGCGCCCTCGACCTGGCGTCGGTGGAAGCGCCCCGTTGGGAGCACTCCGATCTCGAGCTCGCCACCTGCGATATGGAAGTCGGCGTCCACGAGGCACAACATGTGGGGCATGTCATTCCCTGACCCCCACCGTTCCTCGCGGAAACGGTTGCGTCAGGGAGGGGCCGGTGGTACGGGGGATCAACCATGCGCGGCTCGCCGCTTCGGTGGCGACGGGCCATCCCGCTCCTTGACGGCCGGCGTCCTCCCGGGCCCCGCCTTCGGTGATTCCACGTGAAGATCCGCAAGCTCGACATCCTCGGCTTCAAGTCGTTCGTCGACCACACGGTCCTGCACTTCAACCACGATGTGACGGGCATCGTCGGGCCCAACGGCTGCGGCAAGTCGAACGTGGTGGACGCCATCAAGTGGGCCATGGGCGAGCAGAGCGCCCAGCGCCTGCGCGGCCGCGCCATGGAAGACGTGATCTTCAATGGCTGCGAGACCCGCGGCCCCCACGGCTTCGCCGAGGTGTCGATCACCTTCGACAATACCGACGGCCTCGCGCCCCCCGAGTATCAGGAGTACGCGGAGGTCACCGTCACCCGCCGCCTCGATCGGCAGGGCAACAGTGACTACTTCATCAACAAGACGCCCGTCCGGTTGATGGACATCACCAACCTCTTCCTCGGCACGGGCGTCGGCCGGCGCGCCTATTCGATCATCGAGCAGGGCCGCATCGGCTTCATCGTGTCCTCGAAGCCCGAGGACCGTCGCTCCATGATCGAGGAGGCGGCGGGCGTCACGAAGTTCAAGGCCCGCAAGCGCGCGGCCGAGCGCAAGATGGACCAGACGCGGCAGAACCTCCTGCGCGTCAGCGACATCATCACCGAGATCGAGCGCAACCTGGCGTCGCTCAAGCGGCAGGCGCAGAAGGCGGAGCGCTACAAGGCCTACCGCGCCGAGGTGCGCGACCTCGAGCTGCTCGTCGCCTCCCATCGGTGGCTCGAGCTGACGGCGAACGAGCGGGTGGTCCGCAGCGCGCTCGACCAGGCGGAAGCGCGCGTCGGCGGGACACGGATGGCGCTGCGGGTGCGCGAGGCGGAGGTCGAGGGGGAGCGGGCCCTGCTCTCGCAGGCCGAGTCGCAGGTCGAGCAGGCGCAGAACCGCGCCTACGAGCTCGACAACGCGGTGCGCATGCTCGAGGGGCGCATCAACCAGCAGCTCGAACGGCTCAAGGGCCTCGAGGAGAGCGAACGGCTCGCGGAGCGGGAGCTCGGCGAGCTCGTCGGGCAGCGCCGGGCCCTCGGCCAGGAGCGCGACGGGTTGCGTGCGGCCCTCGAGGAGCTCGAGCGCGTCGAGGCCGACGAGGAGCAGGCCCTCGAGCAGGAGACGGGTGAGCTCGAGCGGCGGCGGGCGAGCGCGACCGAGGCCGAGGAGGTCGTGGCGGCGGTGCAGGCGCGGGTCACGGAGGCCGGCGCGCGCATCGCCCGTGCGGAGACGGTGCTCGCGGGCTTCGAGCGGCGGCGGACGGAGGCGCGCGCGCGGCTCGACAAGCTCCGCACCGAGCGCGAGTCGGTCACCCTCCGGATCGAGGAGCTCGGCCAGGAGCGTGCCGAGCTCGAGTCGCGGCTCGCGGGGCTGCGCAGCGGGCGGCAGCGGACGGCAGAGCAGAAGGCGGAGGTCGAGCGGGAGCTCGAGCAGCTCCGCGTGGAGATCCGCGAGAGCGACCACCGCGTCGAGGAGTTGCGGGAGGAGCTGTCGCTGCGCCGATCGCGGCTGCGCTCCCTCGAGGAGCTGTCGCAACGCTTCGAGGGCGTGGGCGCGGGCGTGCGGGCCTTGATGACCGAGCTGTCGCCGGACGCGGCGGAACGCGCGAAGGCGGGGCTCCTCGGGCTCGTGGCGGACCGGGTGGAGTGCCCGGCCGAGCTGACGGCGGCTCTCGCGGCGGCCCTCGGCGACCGGCTCTCGTCGGTGGTGATCGACCGGCTCGAGTCCGGCGTGAGCGCCCTTTCGTTCCTGCGCGAGGGCGAGCGCGGGCGTGCGGCCCTGGTGCCGCGCTCGCCGCGACGGGTGGTCGGCTGTGCACCGGCGGTGCCAGTCGGCGAGGGGATCGTCGGGCGGCTCGCGGACCGCGTGCAGTCGGGTCCCGAGGACGAGGCCCTGATGCGGCATCTGCTCGGGGACGTGCTCGTCGTCGACTCCCTCGAGACGGCCCTCGCGTTGCATCGCGCGGGACGCTTCGAGGGGCGCATCGTCACCCTCGAGGGTGACCGGCTCGACGCGGATGGCACGCTCACGGGCGGCGCGGGCGACGACGTGGGCACGCACATGCTGGAGGTGCAGCGCGAGGTGCGCGAGCTGCACGGCATCGTGGCGCGGCTCGACGCCGAGCTGACAACGGCGGTCGAGCGGCACGGCAACCTCCGGCGCGCCATCGCCGAGCGTCAGGCGAGCCTGGATGCGGCGCGCACCGAGGCCCACGACGCCGAGCTCGCGATCGTGGCGACCGAGAAGGACGTGCGTCGCAGCGAGGACGAGCGGGACCGGGCGCACACGCGCGGCGAGGCCCTCGACGCCGAGGTGGAGGAGCTGTCGGGCGCCCTCGAGGTCGCGGGCGACGAGGAGGCGGAGGCGCGCTCCGAGATCGACGCGGCCCACGGCGCCAAGACCGAGGCCGAGCAGGCCCTCGACGCGGCCGGCGAGGTGGCCCGGCAGCGGCGCGAGGCGGTCGACGCCCAATCGGCGCGCGTCACCGAGGTGCGCGTGCGTGCGGCCCAGGCCAAGCAGCGGGCCGAGAGCGACCGGTCGGCCCTCGAGCGGCTGATGCGCTCCATCGAAGAGCTCGACACGCGCGAGGAGCGGCTGCGCGGCGACGTGCGGCAGGGCGCCGAGCAGCAGGGGCAGCTCCTGGGTGAGGTGCTCCTTTCGCGTGAGGAGCTCGCCCAGACGGTGCACACGGCCATGGGCGCCCACGAGGTGCTCGGCGGGGCCCGCGCCCACTACGACGAGGCGCGCAGGGACATGGGCGACGCCGAGGTCCAGCTCAAGGAGCTACGGGACCAGCTCGAAGGGCTCACGGCCGAGCACTCGGAGCTGACCTTGCGCGAGCGGGAGCTGGGGCTCGCCATGGAGCACTTGCTCGAGCAGGTCGAGGAGCGCCACCGGCTCGACCTGCGGCGCGTCATCGGCGACTACCACCTGCGCGACATCCCGGACGCGGCGGTGCGCGCGCGCATCGACGAGCTGCTCCGGCTCATCGAGCGCATGGGCGAGATCAACCTCATGGCGATCGAGGAGTACGAGGAGAAGTCCCAGCGCCACGAGTACCTGACCTCGCAGCGCGCCGACCTCGAGGACGCCCTCACCCAGCTCGACCGGGCCATCCGGCAGATGAATCGCGAGAGCCGGCGCCTGTTCCGCGAGGCCTTCGTAGCGGTCAACGAGCGCTTCAAGGTGATCTTCCCGCGCATGTTCGGCGGCGGTCGGGCGCGAGCTCGAGCTCACCAACCCCGAGGACATGCTCGAGACGCGGCGTCGAGATCATCGCCCAGCCGCCCGGCAAGAAGCTCGGCTCCCTCGAGCTGATGAGCGGCGGGGAGAAGGCCCTGACGGCCGTAGCGCTCATCTTCGCCCTCTTCCAGTACCGCCCGAGCCCCTTCTGCCTGCTCGACGAGGTGGACGCGCCGCTCGACGAGGCGAACATCGGCCGCTTCAACGAGGCCATTCGCCAGATGACCGACCGCTCCCAGTTCATCGTCATCACCCACAGCAAGCAGACGATGGAGTACTGCGGACGTGCTCTACGGCGTCACGATGGAGCAGCCGGGCATCTCCAAGCTCGTTTCGGTCGAGCTGCGCGGCGAAAGGCGCCCCGCGCCGGCCGAGGGCGACGCGGCCGAGCAGATCGCAGTGGCGTAGGGTCGGGATTCTGTTCTTGACGCCCACCCCCGCCGGTCGTCGCCCGTGGGGGAGACCCGCCGAGGTTCCGGGGTGCCGCGTCGGCGCGCTGGGCCCCTACCTTCGCCATCGCGCGCGACGGCACGGGCGGGCTCCTCGGCGCGAGCGGCGCGTTTGACGCGGCTCAATGCGACTCGGCGGGGCCGAAGCTGCCGGGGCGGCCAACGCTCGGGGGGCGCACGCCTTGGGCCGACTCGGCGTCCGGCGTCTTCTTGCGCAGCATGAGCGCGCGGATGAAGAGGTAGGTCGCCATGGGGAGCGCCCCGAGGACGCCGCCGAAGGCGACGTAGATGCTCGCCATCGCGCTGCGCTCCGCGCTTGCGAGGATCGCGGCGCGCGCGGCGACGGGCGCTTTCATGATGGTCTGCTGGGCCAGGCCCATGTCGAGCACGTAGGCCATGTTGCCAACAGCGAAGAGGAAGACGCACGCGAACATGCCGCCGACGCCGTAGGCGATGGCGGCGTCGTAGGTCGGCTTTCGGAAGCTCTGCACGACGGCCACCACGCCGCCGACGAGGACCACCAGGGCGAACGCCAGGACGACGAACGCTCCCGCCGTCGGGTGCGCGAGGGACTCGAGGATGGATCCCATGCCTCATCCGTAACCACGGACCTCTACGCGGCAAAGATGGGAGCCGTCGCAGGGAGAGGAGCGCGCCGGGCCGCCGAGGAGCGGCGGTTTCGGCGGCGTGGCGCGCTCAGCGCCGCGCTCGGGCTTCGGCCGCGCGCGTGAGCCGGGGCAGGAAGCCGGGAAGCTCGCCGCTCACGGTGTGCTCGACGCGGTGCTCGACGTCTCCGAGCAGACGCGCCTTCGTCGTCGCGTAGGCCTCGGAATCGAGGGTGGCCAGGGCGTGGGCGCGCTCGAGGGCGCGCGCGTGCAGCTCGTCCGGAGCGACGACGGCTTCGACGATCCCGTGGGACAGGGTCTCGTCGGCCGAGAACGCGCGCCCGAGCAGCACCAGATCGGTCCGGACCGGCGGCGCGAGGCGCGCCTGCGCGATCTCGATGCCGAAGCTCGGCAGGTCGACGCCCAGGACGACCTCTTTGATCGCGAAGCTGTGACCTCCCTCGGCGCACAGGCGCACGTCGGCAGCGAGGGCGAGCAGGGCGCCCCCCGCGATGGCGTGCCCCGTGACCGCGGCTACCACCGGCCGCGGGAAGGTCAGGACGCGCATCAGCACCTTCGCCAGGAAGCGCGTGAACAGGGCCCTCTCCTTGTCGTCCATGGCGAGCCATCCATCGAGGTCGATGCCGGTGCTGAAGCGGCCGGGCCGGCCTTCGAGAAGCAGCGCCCGGGCTTCTCGCGCCCGCGCCAGGTCGAGGGCATCCGAGAGGTCGCGGAGCAGACTGAAGGACAGGGCGTTGGCGCGCCCGTCGTCCATCGTCACCACCGCCACCCCCGCTTCGTCCACCTCTGCCGTCACCGCACCCACCTGCACCTCCATTGCCGGCCGCGCGCGGTCCCCTTGGCGACCGTCGCGTCGGACCGTGCTCGTACCACGTCCGTGCTCCCTTGGCTTCTGTGGTAGCGTCTCGGCCGAGGCTCGATGCCTTCGTCCACCCGGCGTCCCTTCCGGCGGCAGGCGATGGTCATCGTCGTCGCCCTTTCGCTCTGGTCGCTCCGCCCGGTACCGGCGGCGTGGGCGCTCGTCCTCGCCTACGCCATTGCCTGGCTCGCGATCAACGCGCTCGCCGCGTGGCGCCCGGCGCTGGTCCGCGTCTCCCTCGCTCGGCCCCAGGGGCTCGCGCTCCTGGCGCTCCTCGCCCTTCCGTCCCTCGCGATCCTGTGGCGGCATGGCGGGGCGCTACTCGACGAGGAGTCGCTCACGGGGCTGTCGGCCAACGTGCGCGATCGGCTGCGCCTCGAGGACACGCCCTCCATCGCCCCACCGGTCGTCGTGACCGACGCGCCCCAGACCTTCTACATCGACGCGCCCGGCGCGCGGCGGGTGCGCGTGCGCATCGGTCCGCGGGCGGCCGAGCGGGCGGCGGTCTCCCTCGGCGCAGGGCTCTTCCGCGTGGGCTACGATCCGCGGCGCGACGGCGTGCCGCGTCGCGGGGAGGGGCCCACCGACGTGACGCTCCTGGTCGACGGCCAGCGCGTGCACCGGACCTTGACCGTGGTCCGTCCCCTCGCCCATCCGCGATGGCTACGCCCCTCGCCCGACCGGCGTCTCGCCGCGACCGTCAGTGAGGAGACGGACGCGCTCGTCGTCGTCAGCGCCCAGGGCCTGGTGCGGCGCACCGCGGTCGGCGACGAACCCACCGACTGTGCCTTCCTCGGCGCCGACCGCATCGCCGTGAGCCACCGCTTCGACGACACCCTCTGGGTCGTGGACGCGCGCACGGGCGCCGTCCTGTCGAAGACGCACCTCGCGCGCTTCGCGGTGCGCCTCGCCGTGTCGCCTTCGGGGCAACATCTCGCCGTGGCCGTCGACGGGCTGCGCCGCGGCGTCTTCAGCCTCGCGCTTCCGTCGATGCACGTCGAAGGCTTCGTGCCCCTGCCGGTATCACCCGACTGGATCGCCTTCGGGCCCGACGACGACACGCTTCTGGTCTCGACGCGGCGCCCGGCGGAGCTTCTGCGGCTCCATCGCGGACCGAAGGGCTTTCACGCCGACGGTGCGCCGCTCGTGCTCGGTCGTCCGGCCGTCACGCTCGCGCGCGTACCCGACGGCCGGCACCTGCTCGTGGCGACCACCGACTACCGCCCGACCGGCGGCCAAAACCCCGGCAACCACTTCGTCCAGGACCAGATCCTCACCGTCGACACGCGCGCCTTTCGCGTCGTTCGCCAGTGGCTCACGGCCCGGCGGAGCGCACGCCAGAACGATCCGGGCAACGTGGATTGGGGCGCCTCGCCCATGGGCATCGACGCGGCCGCGGACGGCTCGCTCCTGATCGCCTTCGCGGGCACCGACGGCGTCTGGGAGGTCGTGCCGAGCGAGCCCGCCCCGCGCATCCATTCCCTCGACGGGCTGCCCCTCTCCGCGCCCCACGGCATCGTGCGTTTCGCCGGGGGGCGCTTCGCCGTGACCTCGCCGTCGGCGGGGACCATCGGCGTGTTCCGCCACGACGGCTCCCTCGCGACCCTCGTGCGCCTCGCCCCGGACGACGACGTCCTCTTGCGCACCGACCAGGCCGCCCTCGCGCGCCGCATGGGCGAGCACGACTTCTACGAGGCAACGCGTTCGGGGGTGTCGTGCCAGAGCTGCCACCTCCACGCCGACAGCGATTGGGGCATGCACGACATCGGCGAGCACCGCCTCTCGCCGACCCTCACGGTGCGGGGCGTCGCCGGCACCGCGCCCTACCTGAGCGACGGAAGCTACCCGCGCGTTCGCGATCTCGACGAGCTGTCGCGGACGCTCTACCGCGGCTTCTTGCGGATCGCCCCCGGCCGCGCCCTGACGATGGAGAACTACGTCGAGGGGCTGCCGCGCCTGCCGAGCCCGCTCACGGCGCAGGACCGCGACCTCGGTCGCGAGCGGGCGGGGGTGCGCGCGTTCGTCGAGGCGCGCTGTCCGACGTGTCACGCCTTCCCGGCCTTCACGAACCTGGGGCAGCATCCCCTCGCGGAGGTCTTCCCCGACCACCTGGGCAAGCGTTCGGCGGACGCGGTGATTCGACACGCCGTCGCTCCTGTCGGTCCGCTGGAACGCGCCCTACCTGAGCGATGGTCGCGCCGAGACCCTGCGCGACGTCATCGAGAAGGACAATCGCACCGACCATCACGGCGACACGCGACGGCTGAGCGCGCGCGGGCGGGCCGACCTCATCTACTTCCTCGGGTCCCTATGACGCGGAGGCGAGATTGCATCCACCGCATCGCGGCCCTCACCGTCCTCGGGCTCGCGCTCGCCGCCCTCTCGGTCGTGGGGATCCTGGTGTGGCGGCGGGGCGGGAGCTGGGAGCCGACGCGCATGCTCTGGCTCGCGCGCGGGACCGGTTGGAGCGCCCTCGTCGCCCTTTCGCTCGCCCTCTCGGCGACGCCTGCGGGTCGCCTCCTCGCCCGCCTCGCGCCCCACGCTCGCCTCGCACCTTGGGTCGCCGCCTTTCGTCGCGCCTTCGGCATCGCCGCGGCGAGCCTGGCCCTGATCCACGCCACGACGGTGCTCGGCGGAACCCTGCGTGGTGCGTGGGGTGCCCTCCTGTCCTTCGCCTATCTTCGGGCAGGACTCGTGGCGCTCCTGATCCTGACGGTAATGCTGCTCACGTCATTCCCGTGGCTGGTGCGCCGTCTGCACGTCCGGCTGTGGAAACCCTTGCACCGCCTCGGCTACGTCGCGGCCCTGCTCGTGCTCGAGCACCTGGTCCTTTCGCCCTTCGCGCCGCGCGCGGTCATCTTCGCTCTCTTCGGCACGCTCGCCGCCTTCGGCCTGTTGCGCCTCCTGCCCGCGCGTCCGCGCCGCAGGTCCGCGGCGCAGCGTCGCCCCTGACACCGGTCCGCGCGTCCCTCCTGCTCGCGGGAGGGGTTGGCCGAGGGCCCACCCGGCCGCGGCGTCAGCCCTCGGCGAGATCCCGTGCGAGCTCGGCACGCGTCGTGGCCGACAGCTCGGTGCGCACCCGGTAGGCGGGATGGTCCACGACCAGCGCTGCCGCCTGCGCCTCGTCCTCGAGGACCGCGGCGGCCCCTGGCCCGACTCGGAAGCGCACGTAGTTGACGGCTGGTAGCCGCCCCTCCTCCTCGCCCGGCACCATCTCGAACTCGCCCGCGACCCGCTGGCCCGCGAGGTCGAGGACGACGTGCGATCGCAGGTCTGCGAGGGCGTCGAGGAGCTTGGCGCGCTCGACCTTGTCCTCGACCTCGATCATGAGCGTCGCGAACAGCTCGCCCTCGCCCGGAAGCATCGTGTTGTAGGTCTCGATCTCGTGGGCGATGCCCTCCTCGCGGGTGATGCGCTCGGTGCGCAGCATCTCCTGGATCTGCAAGAGCACCGTGTCGCGGTTCTCGAAGAGGAAGGTCATGTGCTCGCCGACGGCGACGCGCCGCGTTTTCTTGAGCGCGATGACGCGATCGCGGAAGCGGTCACGCACCTGTTCGTAAGCACCCAGGTCGAGGATCTCGGAGCGCTCTATCTCACGCATCGTCTGCCTCCTCCTTCATCGCCATCGCCTTGCTCCCGTCCGCCGGCAGGTTCGTCGTCTCGGTGCTCGTGCCTTCGCGCACGGGCGGAAGACCGTAGGCCTCGTTGAGCAGCTCGACCGGGTGGAAGACCTCGGTGGCCCCGAGCTCCTGGGCCAGCCGGAGCGCGCTCAGGGGACAGTCGCTCGCGACCCGGTCGTAGGCCACGGCCTTAACGTCACGCACGAGCTTCTGCGCGTACTTCCGCCCGAGGTCGTAGTAGCGCGCCTTCATGCCCCAGGTGCCGTCGACCGCCGAGCACTGCTCGACCATCTCGACCTCCGTGTCCGGCACCTTCGAGAGGACCTGCATGCCGGGGAAGCCAATCTTCTGGGCGCGCAGGTGGCAGGCGGCGTGGTAGGCGACGCGACCGAGGGGCTTTTCGAACTCGCGCACGAGCGTCTTGTCGCGCATGCGCTTGCGCAGGTACTCCATCAGGTCGAAGGTGTTCTCCGCCACGGCGACCACGTCCTCGCGGCGGCCCAGCAGGTGGGCGTACTCCTTCTTGATGACGTGGCTGCAGGTCGGCCCCGGTACGACGACGGCCCGGCCCGCCTTCACGTGGGGGTAGAGCAGGGCCACGTTGTGCTCGGCCTTCTCGCGCGCGGCGTCGAGATCCCCGCCGTCCATGTTGGGCATGCCACAGCAGGTCTGGCTCTTGGGGAAGAGCACCGCGAGGCCGTTGTGCTCGAGCACCTGCACGGCGGCCCGTCCCGCCGACGGCATGTTGAAGTTGGTGGTGCACGTCGAGAAGAGCACGACCTCGCCCTGCTCGCCGGCCGTTGTGAGCGGCCTCCGGTGCTCGAGCCAGTGGGCGAGGGTCTCGGGCGCGAAGGGCGGCGTGTTGAACTCGGCGCTGATGCCGGTGGCGGCCTCTTGCACCTTGCGCAGAAGCCGGTTCCGGCTGACCAGGTTGGCCATCGGCGCCGCTGGGCCGCTTGCCATGCGGCCGAGGAGCTGGGGCTCGCCGAGGACGCGGTCCTCGAAGGCGATCCCGTCACGCTTCGCCCGATTCGCCGTCAACCGCAGCATGAGCCGCGGGAAATCGATCATGAAGGGGTGATCGTCGTCCGGCGTGTAAGGGCACTTCCAGTAACACATCTTGCACTGGTAGCAGAGGTCGTTGACGACGCGGTAATCCTCGTCGTCGAAGGCATCGACCTCGCCGGCACCCCGATCGACGTAGGCGTCGACACGGGAGAAGAGCGCCGGGAACGACGGGCAGAAGCCGACGCACATCCGGCAGGTGTGGCAGACGGTGAAGACCCGCTCGAGCTCCTGCTCGAGGTCGCGCGCGTCGAAGTAGCGCGGGTCGTTCGCGTCGAATGCAGGCGTCTTGTCCGGTCGCATGGTCCCTCAGCGCGGCACCGTTGCACCGCGGTCGAAGCAAGCCGTCCAAGTAGCCGCCAATGCGAGCGAAGGATCTCTCATCGCTTCGCTCCGGCGATCGCGGAGCCCAGGCCTCGAGTCACGCGAGCGGCCCTGGGGGCTCCTCGGCAGGGCGCGGGGCGGCGGGCCGGTCAGAACGAGATCAAACCGAAACCTCACCCACCCCCCGCGCGCTCCGCGAGCGCTCTCGCGCTCAGTCCAGCTCGTCGAGGCCCTTCTGGAAGCGGCCGGCGTGGGACTTCTCGGCCTTGCGCGAGGGTCTCGAACCACTCGGCGATCTCCTCGAAGCCCTCGTCGCGCGCGGTCTTCGCGATGCCCGGGTACATCTCGGTGTACTCGTAGGTCTCGCCGGCGATGGCGGCGGCTTGAGGTTCTTGTCGGTGGTGCCGATGGGCTTGCCGGTAGCGGGGTCGCCCACCTACTTCAGGTAGTCGAGGTGGCCGTGCGCGTGGCCCGTCTCGCCCTCCGCGGTGTCGCGGAACAGCCCGGCGATGTCCGGGTAGCCCTCCACGTCGGCGACCTTGGCGAAGTACAGGTAGCGGCGGTTTGCCTGCGACTCGCCCGCAAACGCGTCCTTGAGGTTCTGCTCGGTCTTCGATCCCTTGAGGTTGGCCATGATGTGTTTCGCTCCTTCGTAGACGGTACGCCGCCCGGTCGGGACGGCGGTGATGTGTTGCGGGACCTAAGGCCGCGACGCTTCGCGGCAATCGGCGCACAGCCCCCGGTACAACCGCTCGACACGGTGCACCTCGAAGCCCTCGAGCACGACCCGATCCTTGCGGGGCGTGAGCGGCCGGCCGCGGCTCGGCACGTCCCGCACGGCGCCGCATCGATCGCAGATCGCGTGGTGGTGGGGGCCCACGTTCGGGTCGAAACGCGTGGCGCCGCCAAGTGAGAGCGGACGGATGCGACCGATGGAGGCGAGGGCGCTCAGGGTGTTGTAGACGGTCGCGAAGGACATGGTGGGGAAGTCGGGGCGCAGCCGGTCGAAGATCTCCTGCGCCGTCGGGTGGGTCTCGTCGCCGGCCAGAGCGCCCACGACGGCGAGCCGCTGGCGCGTGACCTTGAGCCCCGCCTCGCGCAGCTCGCGGACGATGGTGTCCCTTTCCTGCTCGCTCTGATTGAGAACCATTCCAAATACCGGGAGCGGACTATGGTCGTCCCCGAAGGGGGCGTCAAGGGGGTTGTCCACGGGACTTTGCAGCGAAACGGGTTAGCTTGGGCTCCATGGCTGCGCGTGACTTCGACGTGGTGCTCCTTGGCGCGACCGGCTTCACCGGCAAGCTCGTCGCCCATTACCTGGCTCGCCGCCTGCGGGGCACGGGGGTCCGCTGGGCCATGGCCGGCCGCGACCGCGGCAAGCTCGCCGAGGTCCGCGGCACCTTGCTCGGCCTCGACCCGAGCCGCGCCGATCTCCCGCTGCTCCACGCCGACGTGACCGATGCGGCGTCGCTCGCCGCGATGGCGGCCTCGACGCGCGTGGTGCTCACGACCGTCGGTCCCTTCGAACGCCACGGCGAGCCGGTGGTGGCTGCCTGCGTCGAAGGGGGCGCGGACTACGTGGACATCACGGGCGAGCCGGCCTTCGTCGCGCACATGCTGAGCCGCTACGATGAAGTCGCGAGGGTGCGGGGCGTGCGCATCGTCCACTGCTGCGGCTTCGACAGCGTGCCCCACGACCTCGGCGCCTACTTCACGGCGCGGCAGCTTCCCGCCGACGCCCCGATGAAGATCGAAGCCTTCGTGCGCGCACGCGGTCGCTTCTCGGGCGGGACCTTTTCCTCCGCCCTCCTGGCCTTCGCCCATCCGGCCGCCTCGGCCGAGGCCGTGCGCTCGCTCCGGGCCACGCCGCCGCCGGGACGCCACGTCCATGGCGTCCGTTCGGCCATCCATCACCCGCCCTTCACCAACGGATGGGCCGTGCCCCTGCCCACCATCGATCCGCTCATCGTGCTGCGCAGCGCCGCCGCCATCGCCGCCTACGGCCCCGACTTCCGCTACGGTCACTACGCCCTGTTCCGCTCGCTGACCATGCTCGCCGCCACGGCCGCGGGGCTCGGCGCCGTCGCCGCCCTCGCGCCCCTCCCGCCGGCTCGCGCCCTGCTCGCGCGCTTGCGTCCCGCCGGCACGGGCCCGAGCGACGAGGAGCGCGCACGCGGCCGCTTCGAGGTGACCTTCGTGGGCGAGGCGGGCGGCGTCCACGTCACCACGCGCGTGTCGGGCGGCGACCCGGGCTACGACGAGACCTCCAAGATGTGCGCCGAGTCGGCGCTATGCCTCGCCCACGACCGAGCCCTCCTGCCCGATTGGTTCGGGGTGCTCACACCGGCCGCCGCCATGGCCGAGCCCCTCCTCGCACGCCTTCGCGACGCGGGCATCGCCTTCGAGACCCTCGAGCGAACCGAGCGCTGACCGCACGGCGGCGGTCGGTCCCTGTCACGAGCCGTCGGATGGACGGCTCCACTTGCGGCCGACATCGCGAAGCACTTCATGAAGCGCGTGCCCGCGCATGGCTACTCCGTGCGCGCCGGATGGGAGACCGCTGTATGCTCGGGGGATGATGCGCTCGCTCTTCGCCTGCCTCGCTTCGTTTCTCCTGGTCCTGTCGGCCGGCTGCGCCACCGATTCGGGTCCGCCCCTCGGCGTCGACGCGGGACACACGGACGGCGGCACGGCGGACGCAGCCGCAGCGGACACGGGCGTGGGTCGTGACGGCGGCCAGCCCATGGACGGCGGCGGCGTGGGCGACGGCGCGACTCCGGACGCAGGGCCCCCGGTCGACGCGAGCACCCCGGGCGAAGGCGGAGCGATCGACGGCGGCGCTGACGCGGGCCCCGTGTCCATGCCCTGCACCGCGGCGGGCACCTGCGATCCCTTCGACCCCACCGCCTGTCCCTCCGGCGAGTCCTGCCGGCCGAGCACGACCATGGGCGTGACGTGCCAGGCGACCACCGCATCGCCGGCCGCCGAGAACGCGCCCTGTGCCTCGCCCCAGGACTGTCAGCAGGGCCTTCTGTGCCTCGACTTCGGCGCCGGCGCCGGCTTCACCTGCCAGCGCATGTGCCCCGACGGCTCCATCGGCTTCTGCGGCGACGGCAGGGCGTGCATCGGCACCCTCGGCGGCCCCTGCATCCGCGTCTGCCGCCCCATCGCGGCCCCGTGCGACATCTACGCCCAGGACTGTCCCGACTCGGCCGACACGTGCACCTTCGCGCGCAACCCGGAGACGCTCGCGCCCTACACCGGCTGCCTCGCCGCGGGCACCCAGGCGTCGGGCGATCCCTGCAGCGGCATGGCCGGCACCTGCGACCACGGCCTGGTCTGCATCCGCGACGCGGACGGCCAGCCCCGCTGCCACCAGGTCTGCAGCCCGAGCGGCACCCCGAGCTGCACCGATGCGACCCAGAGCTGCGTCGGCATGGCCCGGACCTGGATGGTCTCCTACTGCCGCTGATCCGCCGCGTTTCGGGCGGGTCGGCGGACAAATTGGCGTCCATCCGAGGACGGGGTAGGCTCCTGGGGACTCGTCGCCTGGACAGCTGGCCCCTCGGTGGCCAGCATGGAGCCGCCATGTCGTCGAAGCCTCGCATCGATCCACCCCCTACCGACTTGCCGCGGCCCCATGCGCGGACCCTCTCGGTACGCGTGACCCACGAGCTCGCCGGTCACATGGTCGAGCACTGCCGAGCCCGCGGCATCGCCATGAACGAGGCGGTGAGCGAGGCGCTCCGGGCCTATCTCTGCGGCGCCACCATCCGCGAGCCCAAGGTAGCGGCGGGCTGATCGCGCCTCAGCTCTCGCGCCCGTGGACTTCGGTGAGCGCGGCGTCGAGGCCGCCGTGCTGGGCCATGATGTCCTGCACTCGGTCGAGGGGGAGCGCCGGTGCCCGATGGCCGTCCACGCCCTCGATGTCCGTCCCGCCGCACATGGCGTTGAGGATCGACTCCTCGGTCGCCTCGATGGCCATCTGGTAGAGGGGATCCATCTGCGTGTCGAGCAGGAACTTCACCTGCGCCACCATCTTCTTCGTGACGCGGGGCACTGTGTTCGCCGTGGAGAAGCCGATCACGATCTCGCCCGAGCCGTGAGCCGCGTAGGAGCCGGCGCGACCGATGCCGAGGGCCACGCGCTTGGCGAGGCGTCCGATCTGGTGCGGCAGGAGCGGCGCGTCGGTCGCCACCACGGCGATGATGCTCCCGTAGATCGTCACGCGCCGGGGCTCGTGACCATAGCGGGGGGCGAGGATGTGTCCCACGTGCACGCCGTCGACGCGCAGGTCCTCGAGGCGGCCGAAGTTGCTCATCACGAGCACGCCCACGGTGTAGCCGCCGACTTCCTGCGGCAGCTTGCGCGAGGAGGTGCCGATGCCGCCCGCGAAGTCGCAGGTGATCATGCCCGTGCCGCCGCCCACGTTGCCCTCCTCGATGCGCCCGCTCTGCGCGTTGAGGATGGCTTCGAAGACGTGCTCGCTCTTGACGTGACGGCCGGCGATGTCGTTGAGCCACGAGTCGTCGCACTCGCCCACCACCGGGATGATGACGTCGTGCTCGCTGCCGATGCCCGGGAACTGGGTGAGCATGTACTTGACGGTTGCGTCCGCCACGCTGCCGACCGACAGGGTGTTGGTGAGCAGGACGGGCGTCTCGATGAGGCCCCACCCGGTCACCTGGGTGAGGCCCGCCACCTCGCCGGCGCCGTTCAGGACGAAGGCGTTGCCGAGCACCCGGTCGTGGAAGATGTCGCCCGCGTTCGGCAGGATCGCCGTCACGCCGGTGCGCACCGGACCCTCACCTGCCCGCAGCGGGCCCTCGCCCTTGATGATGGTCGAGTGGCCGACGCGGATGCGACCGACGTCGGTGATCGCGTTGTGGCGGCCGGGACGGAAGGAGCCGATGCGAATGCCCAGATCGCGGGCTCGCCTGCGACGGGCAACGGGGCGGGTCTTGTCGGGCACGTGGGGAGCGTGGAGGAGTCTCCGCCGCGCGGCAACAGATAACAGAGCGACAGCTCAGCCGGCGAACACCGTGAGCATCGTGCCCATGAGCTGGGTGCGGTACTGGTGGAGCGGGTAGAAGGCCGGTCCCCTGACGACGCTGCCGTCTTCGTTGAAGGTGGACCCGTGGCAGCGGCAGTAGAGGTCGTGGGCGGAGGCCTGGTACTGCACCGTGCAGCCGGCGTGGGTGCAGATCGCGGACACGGCCGTGAACATCGACGAGCCGGTGTGCATGATGATGACCGTGTCGCTCCCGAGCATCGCGTAGCCCGAGGAGCCGACCGAGCCGAGGATCGACTGGTTCATCGGATCGCTCAGGTCGATGCACAGGTTGACCGACGAATCACACGAGCCGCCCGAGCCCGCGTCGGGCGACATCATGCCGGCGTCCGGCGGGGCGCTGCCGGCGTCGGCGGGGCCCGCATCGGAGAGGCCGCCCCCCCCATCGCCGGGCGGCATGGAGCCGGCGTCCGTGAGCTCGCGGCTGCGCACCGCGCACCCCGTCGTCACGAGCGGTGCGAGGGCCGCGACGGCGATGCCGCGCAGGGCGTGACGCCGCGTGCAGGGAGCCATCGCGCGCTCCTCCACGATTGGAAGCGCTACCCCCTTGTCCGAGCTCGAATCCATGTGAAGCCTCCTCGGGTGCCGCAGGCCGGCTGTGCCGGACTTGCGCAAGAACAACAGCCCAACACGTTGTATCGCTGCACCCCCCCCCCGCAGGTGGTGGTGTGAGCTTTCTCCGTGAGGTGATGTGGGTGCAGGTGGTCAGCGTCGCGCCGTGCCGGCGGCCGACGCGGTCCGCTCGGTCGGAGCAGGGCGTCGCCCCTGCCGCCACCGCTTCATCGCGGGCGCCAGGATCTCTCCGACGAGGCTGCGGTAGTCCATGCCCGCCGCCTCGGCGATCAGGCACAGGTCCGACCAGCCCGGAGTCAGGCCCGGCAGCGGGTTGCACTCGATGAAGTGGACCTTGCCTGCCGCGTCGAGGCGCAGGTCGACGCGGGCCACGTCGCGGCAGCCGAGCGCCGAGAAGACGCCCCGCGCCACGCGTTCGAGATCCTTGAGCAGGGGCGGCTCGACCTTCGCCGGCACTTCGTAGCGAACCGAGGTGCCCGACGCGAGCTTGTGCTCGAAGGAGTAGACCGGGAAGCGCGAGGAGGCGTCGGCGAAGATGATCTCCATGGGCGGCAGGACGCGGGGCCGCCGCTCGCCGAGCAGGCCCACCGTGAACTCGCGCCCCGGGAGGAAGCCCTCGACCAGCGCTCCCTGGCTGTAGCGGCCGACGATCTCCCGGGCCACCTCCCGCAGGCGCGCTTCGTCCTCGACCACGCTCGTCCCCAGCACACCCTTGCTGCTTCCTTCGGCGACGGGCTTGACGATGGCGGGGAAGGACCAGCCCTTGGGCAGGCGCTCGCGCCCGCTCGTCATCACGAAGAAGTCGGGCGTGGGCAACCCCGCCTGGCGCACGATGCGCTTGGCCAGGGCCTTGTCAAGGGCGAGGGACAGGGCGGTCGGATCGGAGCCGGTATAGGGGATGCCGAGCAGCTCGAGCAGCGCCGGCACCTGGGCCTCACGGTTGCGACCCTGGATGCCCTCGGCGATGTTGAACACCACGTCCACGCCCGAGGCGGCGACGGCGGTCGGCAGGTCGGCGTTGGCCTCGAGCGCCACGACCTCGTTGCCGTAGGAGGCGATGGCGTTGCGGATCGCCTCGATGGTGGTGGGCGCGTCGTACTCGGCCTCCTGGTCCTCGGCGCCGCTCGCCTCGGGCTTGATGCGCTTGAGGTTGAAGGTGAGGCCCACCTTGAGGGAGCGGCGCTTGCCGCGCGTCTTGACCGAGAGGCCGAAGCGCGCGGCCGCGCTGCGCACGACGGCGTCGAGGACCGCGTCGGTCCCGCGCAGGCCCGCCTGGGCGGCGCACAGGTAGATCGCCGCGCCGGGCTCCAGGCTCGGCAACGCGTTGACCTCGAGCATGTAGATCTTCCCGTCGGCGGTGATGCGGAAGTCGACGCGCCCGAGGTCGCGCACCGACAAGAGCCGTACGATGCGCGTGCTGATCTCCTGAAGGCGCTGCTTGGTGTCGACCGGGATGTCGGCGGGGACGCGCACCGAGACCGCGTCCGAGGCTTCCTGCTTGAGGTGGTAGTCGTAGATGGGCCACTTGCGTCCGGTGGTCTCGCGGGCGTCGAAGACGTAGTCGGCCGGGACCAGGACGCCGGCGTGGGGGGTGCGCGCGTGCTCGAGGTAGGGCACCGTCACGTCCCGGCCCAAGATGAACTCCTCGACGAGCACGCCGGTCGGGTAGCGCGTGAGCAGGCTGGCCACCACCCGGTCGAGCTCCGCGGCCGACTCGACGATCGAGTCCTGGGTGATGCCCTTCGAGCTGCCCTCGAAGTTCGGCTTGACGATCACCGGGAAGCCGAGGCCGCTCGAATCGACCGGGCCGGGCGCGTCGACGAAGAGCCACCCCGGGGTCGGCACGCCGGCTTCCGCGAGGAGCACCTTCGTCAGCCGCTTGTCCAGTGTGATCGCGCACACATGGGCGTCCGAGCCGCTGTAGGGGATGCCGAGCTCGTCGAAGAGGGCCGGGTAGAAGGCTTCGCGGAAGCGACCGCGGCGACCCTCGGCCGTGTTGAAGACGAGGTCGGGCGAGAGGGCTTCGAGGCGCGTGACCGTGCGTGAGGCCGGGCCGCTCACCTCGATGGGCTCGACCTCGTGCCCGAGCCGTTCGAGGGCGGCGGTGAGCGTGGCGATGGTCTCGGGCCGATCGAACTCGGCCTCGTCCTCGCTGTCGCTGATCTGCAGATTGTGGGTCAAGGCGATGCGCATGCGGCTGCTCCCGTCGGGCGGGGGGCATCATAGGCCGTTCTCAGGTAGGCGCACGCTCGGAACGCCCGCGGTGTGGCACGGTCGCCATCGCGCTACGGCTGGCCGTCGAGCGTGTCAGCATGGGGCGGAAGCCCGAGGACGAGGAAGTACGCCGCGGCCGCCCCCGCTGCTGCCAGGGGCAAGGCGAGGCCGTAGGAGGCCATGGTGCTGAAGCCGAGCGCTCCCCCGAGGACGAAGCCGAAGAGCTCGCCCGCGACCCAGAGGGCGACGCCGAGGGCGCCCCACCACCGTGATCGCCCCTTCGGCCTGGCGACGCGCGAGAGGCTCCTCGCGAGCCAGAAGAGCACGACGACCTCCAGCATCGCCGCCAGTATACCGTCCCCCCGTCCGCGTGGCGCGGGCGTGTCGAACGGTCAGTCGTCTCCGACGATGGAGGTGAGCGCGGCCTCGTGGGCGGCCCGGAGGTCGGCGACCCGCGCCGTGCCGAGCCCGTGCAGGACGAGGGCGTTGCCGCCGACCGTTCCGAGGAGCGTGCAGCGCAGGGTGTGGTCTGCGCAGATGCGCTCGACCTCGGCGCGCGCCGTCGGGGCGAAGCTGACGATGACCCGGGAGGGCTGCTCGCTGAACAGGAGCTCCTCGACCGGCAGCATGGCCGGGTCGGGCAGCGTCACGACCGCACCGATGCCGCCGGCGATGCAGGACTCGGCGAGGCACACCCCGACGCCGCCGTCGCTCGCGTCGTGGGCGCTCTCGAGGACGTGCGCGCGTGCGAGCGCGAGGAGGCCCTTCTGGAGCGCGGCCTCCGCCACGAGGTCGATCTGGAGCGGCTCGCCCGTCACCCGTCCGGTGCGGTCGGTGAGCCACTCCGAGCCGCCCATCGCCCCCTCGGACGGCACGCCGAGGTGCGCGACGAGGTCGCCGGTCTTGCGGAAGGCGAGCCCGAGGCGATCGTCCGCATCGCGCAGCTGGCCGACCACCGCCACCGTGGGCGTCGGCAGGATCGGGCGACCGTCGGTCTCGTTGTAGAAGCTCACGTTGCCGCTCACGACGGGCAGCTCGAGGGCGCGGCACGCCTCCGCGATGCCGTCCACCGCCCGGGCGAAGCGCCACATGGTCTCGGGCTTCTCCGGGCTGCCGAAGTTGAGGCAGTCGGTGAGGCCGAGTGGCTCGCCGCCCGCGCACACGACGTTGCGCGCGCACTCCGCCACCGCCATGGCAGCACCCTGAAAGGGGTCGAGCTGCACATGGCGCCCGTTCCCGTCGACGGCGAGCGCGAGCAGCTTGTCGACGTTCCGGCCCTCCACCTCGCACACGGTGCGCACGACCGCCGCGTCGCTCTCGCCGGGGCCGAGCACCGTCCCGTCGCGTACGATGTGGTCGTACTGCCGGTAGACCCAGCGGCGGCTCCCGAGGTTCGGCAGGCCCACCATCCGGACGAGCTCGCGACCCACGTCGAAGACGACCGAGCCGGGTCGGGCGCCGCCCATGCGTACCGGGGCCATCTCGCCGGTCGGCTCCTCGGCCACCTCCGGCGTCTTCCTGGGTCGCTCGTAGCGGGGCGCCTCGTCGGCGAGCATGGCGATGGGCAGATCGACGACGACGACCGGGTCGCGCGGCGTCGAGGTCGGGTCGAGGGGGTCGTGGCCCGGTGTCGCCTTGCAGACGAAGCGGCCCGTGTCGGTCACCTTGCCGATGACCGCGACCTCCAGGTCCCACTTCGCACAGAGGTCGAGCACCTCCTTCTCGCGGCCGGGCTTGGCCACCATCAGCATGCGCTCCTGGGACTCGGAGAGGAGCATCTCGTAGGGCGAAAGACGCTGCGTCCGCCGCGGGATCGTGTCGAGGTCGAGCTCGAGACCGTTGCCCGCCCGTGCCGCCATCTCCACCGACGAGGAGGTGAGGCCGGCGGCGCCCATGTCCTGCACGCCCTCGAGGCAGCCGGTCGCGAAGATCTCGAGGCACGCCTCGAGCAGGAGCTTCTCCATGAACGGGTCGCCGACCTGCACCGTCGGCAGCTTGCTCTCGGTCTCGTCGCCGAACTCGGCGCTCGCCATGGTGGCGCCGTGGATGCCGTCGCGGCCGGTGCGCGCGCCGAGGTAGATCACCGAGTTGCCGACGCCCGAGGCGCGGCCGAAGAACAGGCCGTCGATGGGGGCCACGCCGACCGTGAAGGCGTTGACGAGGATGTTGCCGTCGTAGCTCGGGTCGAACGGAAGCTCGCCGCCGACGGTCGGGACGCCGATGCAGTTGCCGTAGTCGCCGATGCCGGCGACCACGCCGCGGAGCAGGGCTGGCGTCTTGGGGTGCTCGGGCCGACCGAAGCGCAGGGAGTTCAGGGACGCGACGGGGCGCGCGCCCATGGTGAAGACGTCGCGCAGGATGCCGCCCACGCCCGTGGCCGCGCCCTGGTGGGGCGCGATGTAGGACGGGTGGTTGTGGGACTCCATCTTGAAGACCGCGCAGTAGCCGTCGCCGATGTCGACCGCGCCCGCGTTCTCGCCGGGGCCCTGCACGACCCGCGGGCCCTCGGTCGGCAGCCGGCGGAGGTGCACGCGCGACGACTTGTAGGAGCAGTGCTCCGACCACATCACGCTCACGACGCCGAGCTCGGCCCAGGTGGGCGTGCGGCCCAGGATCTGGAGGGCACGCTGCCACTCCTCGGCGCTCAGTCCGTGCTCGCGTGCGAGCTCGGCCGTCGGCTCCGCGTCGCCCGGCAGATGCTCGGGACCGCTCATCGTGCCGCCCCTGCGAGGTGCGCGGTGAGACCGGCCAGGATCCGGCGCCCGTCCACATTGCCGAGGATCGCCTC
The DNA here is from genome assembly GCA_963830115.1 of uncultured delta proteobacterium. Classification (GTDB taxonomy): domain Bacteria; phylum Myxococcota_A; class Polyangia; order Polyangiales; family CAWHLB01; genus CAWHLB01. The sequence continues at coordinate 247,664 of CAWHLB010000035.1, read as the reverse complement.
GGCGGCGCGCTCCGGGTGCGGCATCAAGCCGAGCACGTTCCGTTGCCCGTTGTAGATGCCGGCGATGTTGTCGAGGGAGCCGTTCTTGTTCACCGCCGGCGTGTCGACGACATCGCCTGTCGCCGTGCAGTAGCGGAAGGCGACGAGGCCCTCCTGCTCGAGCCGTGTGAGGGTCTCGGCGTCGCACTGGTAGCGGCCGTCGGCGTGGGCGATCGGGAGCCTCAGGACCGTGCCTTCCGGCAGGTCGTCGGTGAAGGGCCCACGCGCCTCGACGCGCACGAAGACGTCGCTGCACTCGAATCGCAGGTGGCGGTTGCGCGTGAGGGCGCCGGGCAAGAGACCGAGCTCGGTCAGGATCTGGAAGCCGTTGCAGATGCCGAGCACCGGGCCTCCCCGATCCACGAACTCCCGAAGCGCCGGCACGATGGGGCTGAAGCAGGCGATGGCACCGGGCCGGAGGTAGTCGCCGTAGGAAAAGCCCCCGGGGATGACGACGGCCTCGGCCGTGCCGAGACCGCGCTCCTTGTGGAAGACGTAGCGGGCACCGAGGCCGAGCACGTCGCGCACGGCGTGCAGGGCGTCCCAGTCGGCGTTCGAGCCGGGGAACTGGAGGACGGCGACGTCGAGCGAGGCAGCGGGCATCGCGGGTGCGCGGATGATAGAGAGGGTGCTGCCCAGTGGCAATTGGCCTCTCTGTGTGTGGGCGGATCAGGGCTTGGCACAGAAGGCGGTGACGGCGTCCCACAGCACGCGCAGGCCCCAGTGCAGGCCCTCGACCGGCACGCGCTCGTCTCTGCCGTGGAACATGGCGGCGAAGGACACGTCGTCGGCGGGGTCGAAGCGCACCGGGGCGAACCCGTAGCACCGGGTGCCGAGGCGGTGGAACGCCTTGGCGTCGGTGTAGCCGGGGATTAGGTAGGGGACCGGGTGGCCGGTCGGGTCGTGGGCCCTGAGGGTCTGCGCGAGCGTGTGGAACAGGGGCGTGTCGGGGGACGTCTCGACGGGCGGCTGGGAGGTGAGGAATCTCGATCTCCGTGTCCCGACCGATCAGGGGGCGCAGCTCCTCGATGAGCTGGGCTTCGGTCTGGCCGGGGAGGGTGCGCCCGTCAATCTCCACGGTGGCCTCGCCCGGGATCACGTTGATCTTGTCGCCGGCGCGCACGACGGTGGGGCTGGCGGTGTTCGAGAGGTAGCTCGTGAAGATGCGACGCTGCTCGGGGTCGGTGATCAGGCGGTCGAGGATGAGCCCGCCGAGCAAGGGGCTCGACAGGCGCGGGAGCACCAGGCCCGCCGCCCCGGGGAGATGCTCGCCGAGGGCGCGCACGAACCGTTGCACCGCTTCGGTCTCATCGATCGGCAAGCGCGTGGCGCCGATACGCGCGATGGCCTTCGCGGCCCGGACGACCGCGCTGTCTGGGCGCGGCATCGAGCCGTGGCCCGACTCGCCGGTGAAGCGGGCCCTCATCCAGACCACGCCCTTTTCGGCGACCTGGATGGGGTAGAAGGTCTGCCCCCGCATGTGCAGGGAGAATCCGCCGACCTCGCCGAGCATGTACTCGGCGCGCACGAGGTCCGGGTGCTCGTCGACCAGGAAGTGGGATCCCTTCGTACAGCCCGCCTCCTCGTCGGCGACCGCCGCGAAGATCACGTCGCGCGCGAGCGGGACCTTCGTTCGGGCGAGCAACGCGAGGACCGACGCGCTCATGGCGACCATGTGCTTCATGTCGATGGCCCCGCGTCCCCAGACGTAGCCATCGACGATCTCCGCACCGAAGGGGTCGTGCTGCCATTCGGACGCGTCGGCCTCGACCACGTCCAGGTGGCCGGTCAGGAGCAGCGGCGGCGCGCTACCGTCACCGCGCACGCGCGCGACGAGACTGGTCCGTCCGGGCTCGGGCTCGAGCAGCGTGGGCTCGATGCCCGCCTCGCGCAGCCACTCGGCGACACGCTCGGCGGCGGGCCGCTCGTGGCCCGGCGGGTTGACCGTCGGGATGCGCACGAGGTCCTGGAGCAGCTCCACGCAGCGCGTGCCTTCGGCGTCCCAGTCGAGATCTATCTCGGGTGCGCGATCCATTCCGCGTCGGATCCTACACGAGGGCTGGCGCCGCTGCGCGAAGGACCCACATTGTGGGTGTCGAGGAAACCAAATGGGCAAAAAGGGGAACCGCTGGATTCCCCTCGCCCTCGGGAGTGGCTCGGTCGCAGCGGTCGCGCTCTGGGTCCATCACCGTCGTAGCGTCGAGCGCCTTTCGTTCGACATGCCCTACACGACGGAGGCCCGGATCGCGACGCCCGACGGCGCAGTGTTCGAGCTGCGACGCGTACCGGCTCCCGAGCGTGCGAAGGGGTTGCCGCCCGTGCTGATGGTGCATGGTCTCGGTGTCAATCACCGCAACATGGACCTGTACGCCGGTGCGTCCATCGCCCGCCACCTGTCGGAGCGGCGCAGAGACGTATGGCTTCTCACGTTGCGTTGCGCCGCACGCGACGCGGGTGCCCTTGCGGGGCCGGCCGCGCGGTTCGCGCCGATGGTGGAGCACGACCTGCCGATGGCCGTCGAGGAGGTGCGCCTGCGCACCGGTTGCGACGTGGTCGACTACCTCGGCTTCTCCATGGGCGGCATGCTGCTCTACGCCGGGATCGGACGCACGGTGCCGGCCGCACGCATCCGCCGCGCCGTGTTCATCGGCTCGCCCGGGCGTCTCACGCCGCTGATGGCGCCCGTCCGATGGGCGCGATGGATGCACCTTCCCTTGCCCGGCCGCCTTCCGAACGTCCCCGTCGCCCGGTCGGTGTGCGCCGTTGCATCCGTCGCCGACCAAGTCGTGACCCCCGTGCATCGCTGGCTCTACAATCCGGACAACTGCGGTTCCGGTACCGTGGGCTGCGCGATCGTCAACGCGCTCGTCGACGTGCCACCCGACCTGGCGCTCGAGTTCGCACGCTGGGCCCTGGGCGACGGCGAGGTCCGCTTCGAGGGCCATCCCATCGTGGAGGGCTTGACGGAACTCACCGTGCCGGCCCTCTTCATCGCGGGCGCCGCCGACCGGCTCGCCCCGCCAGCGGCCGTCGCCCACGCCTATCGTTTCTGGGGACGCGATTCGGGCGCGTCCAAGGAGCTCGTCGTCGTCGGGCGCGCGAGCGGTGCAGCCGCCGACTACGGGCACGGGGACCTGGCCATCGCCGCCGATGTGGGACGCGACGTCTATCAGCCGGTGGCCGAGTTCCTCGATTGGGGGCGTCCGTGGGCACGGCCGTCGCAACCGGCGGCGGGCGGACTCATAATGGCTCGGTCATGTTCGGACCGGGCGGTCCCACCTTCGTCGAGCTCGTGATCCAGGCCCTCTCGTCGACCGAGAGCGGCTACGACCTGCTCGCGCCCAAGTTCGACCGCACGCCCTTCCGCACGCCCGATGCGATCCTGCGCGCCGTGGCCGAGCACACCGGGCCCGTGCGAAGCATTCCGCGGGCCCTCGACCTGTGCTGCGGGACGGGCGCGGCCATGACCTGGCTTCGCCCCCGCGTGCGCGACTTGCTCGTGGGGCTCGACATGAGCCGCGGCATGCTGGTCGAGGCGCGCCGCCGTGTCGCCGCAGCGGAGGGCGACGCGGAGGTCGCCTTCGTGCGGGGCGACGCCCTCGCCTTGCCCTTCGGGCGAACCTTCGACCTGGTGACGAGCTTCGGCGCCTTCGGGCACATCCTCGAGGAGGATGAGCCGCAGCTCGTCGATCAGGTGTGGCGCTGCCTGGCGCCGGGGGGGCGTTTCCTCTTCGCGACCGGTCGCAAGCCGCCGCCGAGCCATGCGGCGTTCTGGGTCGCCCACGGCTTCAACGCCGCGATGCACGTGCGCAACGCCCTCATCAAGCCCGAGTTCGTCATGTACTACCTGACCTTCGCCCTGCCGCGCTGCCGGCGTCTGCTCGAGGCGCGGGGCTTCAGCGTGCAGGAGCACACCGCGGCCTTCCCCGCGCCCTTCGGGCGGGTGGTGCTGGTCGAGGCGACCCGCCCTGCCTGAGCGTCAGCAGCTCGTGCCGCAGACCAGGCGGCCGTCGGGACACACCATCACGCCCACACCGCCGTCGGTCGGGCACCCGAGCTGGCAATTCGCACTTGGCCCGCACGTCACGGTGCAGCCCTGGCCTTCGCACTTGATGTCGCAGGTGGTGCTGTCCGTGCACGTCACCATGCTGTCCGGGCCCAGGTTGATCTTGCAGGTGGCGGAATCGTTGCAGGTCGCCGTGGAGCCTGCACCGGCCTTGAGGTTGCAGTCGGACGAGCCGGTGCACGAGATGGTGCTGCCATCACCGCCGTTGCCCTTGCACTGGGAGGAATCGCTGCAGGTGAGGGTGACGGCGCCGGTGCCCATCGCGTTGCACTTGGCGGACGCCTGACAGGTGAGCGAGCAGTCGGCGCCGCCGCAGTCGGTCATGCAGTCGGCACCCGCGACACACATGCACGCGTTGCCCGCGCCGCAGGTGCAGCCGGTGCCGGTGCAGGTCGCCGTCACGCCACTCGGCGTGCTACCGCCACCGCAGCCGACCAAGAGCACGAGGGCAAGACAAGCCAATATCCCCGAGAGATTCGAGCGCATCGTCACACCTCCAAGGCATCAGCCTATCAGACGCAGCGACGGCGCTGCTCTTCAACGGCGCGGGCCATGGCGGCGTCGGAAAAGGGCAGGCGGCGACCGCCGATCTCCTGCCACTCTTCGTGGCCCTTGCCGGCGATCACGACCGCGTCCTCGGGTGCGGCACGCTCGAGGGCGAAGGCGATGGCCCCGTCCCGCGAGAGCTCGCGGTACCAGGCAGCACGGCCGTCGGCGCCCGCCCGGACCGCGTCCGCGATTGTCTCGGGCGCCTCGCTCCTCGGGTTGTCGTTCGTCAGAACGACGCGGTCGGCGGCGGCGTCGGCGATGCGTCCCATCTGGGCGCGCTTGCCACGGTCCCGGTCGCCCCCGCACCCGAAGACCACCGTCACGCGTCCGCCGTCGGGCGCGACCAGGGCGCGCGCGGCCCGGAGGGTGCGCTCGAGGGCGTCGGGCGTGTGGGCGTAGTCGACCACCACGAGGGGCGCCCGGGCGATCACCTCGAAGCGTCCGGGCACGCCCTCGAAAGACTCGAGGCCGCGCTGGATGGCGCCTGGGTCGTAGCCCGCCGATTCGCAGGCGACGGCGGCGGCCAGGGCGTTGTGTGCGTGGACGCTGCCCACGACCCGAAGGCGCAGGACGCCTCCGAGGCGCGCGCCGAGTCCTCCGAGGGGGCGAGGGTGACGGTGGTGCCTTCGCGGGAGGCATCGATACGCTCGGCCGCGAGGCGAAGCGCACGGGTCGGACCGTCGGGCGATGGTGAGGCTTCGGCGCCATACCAGCGCCGTTCCATGCCGTCGGCGATGACCTCGTCGAGCAGGGCCGAGGCCGGGTCGGCGGCGTTGAGGACGGCGGTGCCGCCCGGCCGGAGCGCGAGGAACAACTGCGCCTTCGCCGCCAGGTACGCCTCCGGGGTGCCGTGGCGGTCGAGGTGGTCGCGCGTGAGGTTCGTGAAGACAGCGACGTGGGGCGGCCAGCGCGACGCCAGACCGGCCGCGAGGGCGCGGGACGTGGTCTCGAGGGCGAGGGTGCGCACGTCCGCACGGGTCGCGCGGGCCGCGGTGTCGAGGAAGGCGGCCCAGCTCCTGTCGCCGGGGATTTCGGCACCGTTCACCCACGCGCCGAGAGTCGTCACGCGCGCGGAGGGCTCACCGGCCGCTTCCACCACGGCGGCCACCATGGAGGTGGTGGTCGTCTTGCCGTTCGTGCCCGTCACGGCGATGGTGCGGAGGCGGTCCTGGAGCTCGGCAGGCGAGGTCATGGTCGCCCCTATCCCCTTCGGTCGACGTGCGCTATAGGCGTGACCCGGAGGGTCATGCACTGGATTCTGGGCCACCTCGACAAGGCGGTGTTCCGCATCAGCGGAACGACGGTGACGCTGCTGACGCTCGTCGTTGCCCTCGCCATCGTGGTCGTCACGTTGGTGCTGGCACGCTTCGCGCGCAAGGGCGTCGAGGCCTGGTTTCGACGGGGCAAGCACGATACCGCGGGGGTCGGCTACTCGGTCGCTCGCATCGTCCAGTACCTGATCATCCTGGGGGGCCTGTTCATCGCGCTCAACACCCTGGGCGTGCGGCTGACGGCCCTCGCCGCCGTGGGCGCCATCCTCGGCGTCGGCATCGGCTTCGGGCTCCAGAACATCGCCCAGAACTTCGTGAGTGGTGTGATCCTCCTGGTCGAGCGGCCGGTGCGGAAGGGTGACTTCGTCGTCGTCGGAGACACGGTGGGCACCGTGCAGGAGATCTCCATGCGTGCCACGCGCGTCGTGTCGCGCGACGGAGTGTCGATCATCGTGCCGAACAGTGAGCTGGTGTCGAACCGGGTCCTCAACCAGAGCCAGCCCACGGCGACCTACCGTGTGCGTATCGGAGTGGGCGTGGCCTACGGGAGCGACGTGGAGCTCGTCCGCTCGACGCTCCTCGACGTGGCCAACGCCCACCCGGCCGTCTTGCACACGCCGCCGCCCACGGTCTTCTTCCGCAACTTCGGCGACAGCTCCCTCGACTTCGAGCTCGCGGTCTGGCTCGACGACCCCCAGCCCGAGCCGGCGGTCACGAGCGACTTGCGTTTTGCAATCGACGGCACGTTCCGCGAGCGGGAGATTAACATCCCGTTTCCGCAGCGCGACCTGCACATCATCGACGGGCTCGAGATGTTGCGACGGGGCGGCAAGGCCGAGGCCAAGCGTGCCCAGGCGCCGGCGCCCATGGGCGAGGCGCCCCATGCCCAGCCCGTCGTTCGCGATACGACCGCGGACGAGAAGGCGGCTCACGAGCACGTCACGCACGAAATGGAGGTCGCGGCGCGCGAGCAGGCCGAGGCCGAGCGGAAGCCGAGCAAGCGGGCCAGGGAAGAGGCCGCGCGAGAAGCGGAGGAAGAGGGCGAGGCCGGGCCCGAGAAGCGGGCCGAGCGAGAGGCAGCGCACGAGGGCGAGGACGGGGCCGATCCCAAGTCGGACCCCTGAGCCGACCCTCCGACGTGTTGACGGCCGCGCCCGCGCGTCGAACCATGGAGGGCGATGCCGTTTCGCATGGGCCCCCGCGCCACCGGCGGCGCGTTCGCCGTCCTTTCAACCCTCGCCGTGCTGGCTGCGTCTGCGGCGCGGGCAGAAGGTCGCACCCTCGAAGGCCTCGGCGCCCTCGCCACCGCGTGCCATGCGTCTGCGCAGCCGGGCCCGCGCCACCTCTACGTCGTCACGGTTGGCCCCGGCCACTGGTCCTTCGGCGCCTACGACGGCGACGACGGTCTGCTGCCGGTCGACACGCGCCACAACCTGCGCATCTTCGGCGGCGCGGCCGAGCTCTACCCGTCCGGTCTCGAGACCATCGGGTTCATCGCATCACACGCGCGCGCTCGAGAGCTAGGGCGTGCGGCCGGAGGCGCTTCGCTCCGGGTCGGCTTCTTCCTGGGCTTCGACGATCCCGATTGCACGGCCTGCGTGGTCCGCTCCGTAGCGGCCGTCACGACCGTCCGCATGGACACGGCCTTCCTCGAGATGCTGGACAGCCGGGGCCAGGTGCTCGCGCGTGAGGACACCGGCCGTTACCGCGCCTTCCGCGACGACCAGCGCCGTGACGAGGTCCCCGGCACCGGCCCGCGCGGGATGCTGGGCACGGCGTTGCGCTCGGGCGGCGGGGGGCCCTTGCCACCGGGCTTTCAGCAGACGGTCGCGGCCGCGAACCAGGGCCCGGTGCGCCGCGGCCTGGCCGCGTGCCACGCCGCCGGCCTGCGCCACGGGGCCGCGGGGCGGGGACAGGTCGTCGTGCGCATGACGGTCGATGGGCGCAGCGGCGCCGTGCAACACGCCGCGGTCGAGCTCTCGTCCATCGGCAACGACGCCGAGGACGCGTGCATCGCGACCGCCGTGAAGAGCGCGCTCCGCTTCTCCCCCGGCGCGGCGTCCGGCACCGTCGACATCAGCGTGCCGGTGCGCCTCGCGCGTTGAGCGCGCGAGGCCCGTCAGAGCCCGTCGAGCCCGCCGAGCCCGTCGTCCCCGCCGGACCCGCCGCTCGTCCCGTTGGCCGCGCCTCCGCTCGTGTCGTCGTCGTGGCGACTCAGGTCGGTGGCGGAGCCATGCATGTGCGGTTCGTGAGGGGCCGCTTCCCCGCCCCGGTGGCAGTCGTAGGCGCGGGCGCGGCCGACGTAGTAGGGGTGGCCGTTCTCGTGGCGCTCCTGGGCGGAGTCGAGGACGACGTGGTTGCCGCCCTGCTCGGCCGTCTTGTTGCGCATGAGCAGGACGAGCTGCTTCTGCGTCCGTGGCCGTGCGGCGTCCGGGGGCCATCCGATGGCCACGTCTCCGAGCAGCGTGCAGTTGTCCGGGAGATCGGCCTCCGACACCTCGACGACGTGGTGGCCGGCCGGCGTCAGGGCCACCTCGCTCCCACAGCCGCTGCCCGCGCACAGGAGGGTGCCCGCGAGCGCCGCCCCGGCCCACGCGTGCGCGGTGCGGCGTGTTGCGGTCGGCGTGGACGAGGTCGACGGCCTCCGCTCCACGCGGCGACCAACGTGGTTTTTCGATGGGCTGTCAGGTGCCATGTTCGTCTCCCGAGCGTGCCGTCGATCTCGGGCCTCGCCTGGCATCGCGCTTCCGCCGCGCCGGGGCTCCATCGACGATCGTCGGCGAATCTACTCCTCGGCCCCGGCCCGGTCGAGCCTCATCGACGGCCGGTGAGGGCGCGCAGCTCGGGACGGTAGCGATCGGCGACGCCCACGAGCGTGCGCACGAGGGAACGGAAGGCCTTGCGATTGAAGTTCGAGGCGGTCGACAGCACCGCCGACAGGCGCACCTCGCCGCTCTCGGCGTTCCACTCGAGCTTGGTACCGAGCATCTGCCAGTTGAGCTCCATGAGGCGCGCGAGCAGGCGGGGCGTCGTCGTGGCGTCGGGCGGTGCGAGCAGGTAGTGGTCGACGTAGAGGTACACCGTGTTGGTCACGTCGCTCTCGGCGATGCGGATGGTCAGGGCGGCGACGCCGGCATCGTTCTCCTGCCGGAAGCTGCAGGAGGCGTGGGACGCGGTCACGGTCTCGCACGCGTAGGGCAGGTGCATGGCGTCGAGCTCGCCGCGGATGGCGGCGAGGTAGCGGGGCGGTCCGGCAGCGCTCGACAGGTGCACGCTGCCCGTCGCCGGTGTGTGGCGGGCGGGACCCTGCGCCTCGCAGGGGACGGCTGCGGTCGCCGAGCCGAGGGCGAAGGCGAGGGCGGGCGCGACGAGGCGCGTGCACATCCGCGTCGCAGGTGCGCTCTGCACGGAGGCGGCACCGCGCGTGCGTGGAACGAGCTTCGAGGTGGCGGGGTCCACGGGCGTCACGGCCACGGCGTGGGGCTCACTTGAGGATGTCGAGGTAGCCGTGGCCGAGGTCCGCCCCGGGGGTCTCGGTCGGGACGAGCCGCATGAAGACGGTGCCGAGGCATGTGCTCGGGTCCACCTCGCCGAAGGCGCGGCTGTCCTCGCCGAGCTGGGCGCGGTTGTCGCCAAGCAGATAGAGGCCGCGCTCGACCGCCACGGAGGGGAAGTTCAGGTCGGTGCCCTTGGGCTTGAAGAAGAAGTGATTGGTATTGCCGAGCTTCTCGACCCCGTAGATCATCGTGTCGGTGCGCCCCACGACCACATCGTGGAACTCCACGTTGCCGCGGATGTCGTAGTCGGGCTTGGTGCCAGCGACGTCGAGCTGCCCGCGGACCGCGCGGATGGTCATGCCGCTCATGGCGACCACGCGGCCGAGAACGTACTCGCCGGGCTTCTGGGGGTGCTCGCAGATCACGATGTCGCCCATGTCGGGCTTGCTGTGGCGCCACAGGAGCACCTGGTCGCCGGCCAGCAGGGTAGGGGCCATGCCGTTCTGCGTGACGATGGCGCGGTCGACGAAGAAGAGCTTCATCACGGCGCCGAAGACGAGCAGCACCGCCGCGACCCAGAGCAGGAACTTGAAGACTGTCTTCGAGAGCTCGCGCAACGTTTCCGTCTCACCCGGCGAAAGGCGCCTCTCTGAGCGTATCTCCCCCGGGCCGGCATGGTGTCAAGAACGGCGACGGCCCGTGGGTCATCCCCGGTCGGTCGTCCGTGCTCGACAGCCCGAGGGCCGGGGCCAAAGCGCGAAGGCGCCCCGTTGGGCGCCTCGCTCCGCACGCGTGTGTGAATCGCGTTCCACATAGTGGAATCAGCTCTGCGTCCGCGTCCCGGGGTGAAAGCTCGGCCGGGCAGCCGCCGTTGCGGCGGAGCCCCGGGTCACCCCCCGGCATGAAAGCCAGGTACGTGGGCTTCGTCCTGTCACAGCGGCGTGCGAGCATGCGGTCGTGGATCCGGTCGACCTGTTCCTCCTCACCATCGCGGCGATCTTCATCATCGGGATCGCCGGCGAGCTCGTGTTCGAGCGGACCGGGGTTCCCGATGTCATCTGGCTGATCGTCGTCGGCATCGTCGTCGGGCCCCTGACCGGCCTCGTCGACCGGCACGAGCTCCTCGCCATCGCACCCTATTTCGGCGCGCTCACGCTCGTGTTCGTCCTCTTCGACGGCGGGAGCGAGCTGCGTCTGGGCGAGATCCGAGCTGCCGCCGGCAGGAGCGTCGCCGTTGCCCTGGCGAGCTTTCTCTTCGCAGTCGCGGTGATCGCGCCCGCGTCGATGGTGGCCGCCTGGACGGGTCTGCTCCCGAAGGACAGCTGGACTTGGCTTCACGCGATCACCCTCGGGGCGATCCTCGGAGGGTCGAGCTCGGTCGTCGTCATGCCGTCGATACGTGAGGCCGGGCTCGCCCCGCGCATCGCGAATCTCATGAATCTCGAGTCGGCCATCACCGACGTGCTCTGCGTGGTCTGCACCGTCGCGTGCGTCAGGATCGCCGCGAGCGGCCACGTGACCGCGCTGACGGCGGGGATCGCGCTCGCCAAGTCGTTCGGGATCGGCGTGCTCGGCGGCGGTGTGGTCGGCTTCGCCGGCCTCTTTTCCCTCCGACGCATGAAGAGGAGCCATTACGGCTACCCCGCCTTGCTGGGCGCGCTCCTCGTGCTCTACGTCACGGTTCAGGAGCTCGGGGGAAGCGCCCCGCTCGCGATCCTGACGGCGGCGGTCATCGCTGGCAACGCGCCGCAGCTCTCCCACGTGGTCGGCCTGGCGAAGGCGGCGAGCATCGGCCGCGGCGTCCAGAACGTGCACGACCAGATCACGTTCTTCATCAAGTCGTTCTTCTTCACGTTCATCGGCGCGATGCTGAGCCCGCCGTGGGCCCACATCGCGCTCGGCGCCGCGCTCGGCGTGCTCCTGCTCGTCTCACGTGTGCCTGCGGTCGCTCTGGCGCTCGCGGGAAGCAAGCTCTCGCGTCCGGCCAAGGGTCTGGTCGCCGTGTCGCTCCCGCGCGGTCTAGCCGCGGGCGTCCTCGCGCTGGTCCCGGCGCAAGCCGGCATGGCGGGCACCGAGTCGCTCTCGGTCGTCGTGTTCGCCTGCGTGTGCACGACGATCCTGATCTTCGCCACCGGATTCCCCATCCTGAAGAGACAGCTCGTCCGCACGGACACGAGCGCCCTCGCACCCGCCCATCCGGACAAGCAGCACCCCCACGCCGACGCATCGACGCGCGCCCCGCCCCGAGAGGCCGCCGCCCCTCCGCCACCTCCGACCTCGACCATCCGCGCGCGCGAGGGAGGCGATGCCGTCCACGGGGCTCCCGCTCCCGGAGACTCCGGCTCACCCGCCGACGCGGCGACTGCCGAGCAAGCGACCCTGCTCATGCACAAGATGTCCGACCGCGAGTGAGCCGCCCGCGTTCCTCGCGCGACACGACGCTCACGGTCCATGCGCGGCCCCTCGCATCGCGAACGCGCGCCCTGCAGCGGGGAGCGCTCCGGCGCGGTCGACGGCCACGTACGGCTCAGCCGAGCTCTTGCGGACCGTGACCGGCGGGGGCCGCGGTGCGGGGCGGGTAGCCGACCATGCGGCCTTGCTCCGGGTCCCACAGGCCCAGGCGGAAGTTGTTCGCGATGTCGCGGATCGACAGGCGCGTGACCTTCGCTCGCGCTTGCAGCTCCGGGATGGCCGCGAAGGCTTCGGGCAGGCGGTAGAAGGGGATCGCCGGGTTCAGGTGGTGGACGTGGTGGTAGCCGATGTTGCCCGTGAACCAACGGCCGATCGGCCCGAGGGGCATGTAGCTCGAGGAGTCGAGCGCCGCGCCCGCGAAGGTCCAGCGCTCGCGTGATCGCACTTCCATCTCTTCGAAGTTGTGCTGCGCGTAGAAGAGGTACGCCCCCGCCATGCATGCGATGGCGAGCGGCACGACGTAGGCGAGCAGCAGGACCGAGGGGCCCCACAGCGCCCAGATCACGGCCACGAGCGCCACGTGCACCACGAGCGCGATCGCCGAGTCGAAGTGGTGCTTGGGCCGGCGCAGGAACGACGACACGCACATGCCGTACAGGAAGATCGTCACGTAGCCGAACAGGATCGTCAGCGGGTGGCGCGCGATGCGGTAGCGCAGCCGCTGGCTTCGCGGCAGTCGCCGCCACATGTCGGTCGTCAGGATCGGGTAGGCCCCCACGTGGGAGCCGACGATCTTGCTGTTGTGGTTGTGGTGGTAGTTGTGGGTGTCGCGCCAGACGCGCGGCGGCGTCAGCACGAGGACGCCGTAGCTGTACATGAGCGCCCGCGCGATCGTGCTCTTACGCAAGATCGCGTTGTGCATGTAGTCGTGAAAGAGGATGAACCCGCGCACGGCCACGAGGCCCTCGAGCACCGACGCGACGAGGCGCGCGGGCCAGTAGGGCGCGGCGGCGGCGACCGCGGCGGCGACGCCAATGAGCGCGAAGGTGGAGATCACGTGCCACCAGCTCTGTGGACGCGATTCACCGACGAACGAGCGGGTCGCCTGGATCAGCTCCCGATCGGGCCGTTGGGGGGACATCAGCGGCGCAATCTGTACGCCCCGACGCGACCACGCCCGTGATTTCACTCACTCGACCGGGCCCGCGCGATCGAGGCACCCGCCCACGAGCTCCCACTTCTCATCGGCCAGAGCCGCCACGTCCTCCCGGTCGTGGCTGACGAGCACCAGGGGCACGCGGTGCGCGTCGCATCGAGCGCGCACACCGGCCGCCACGCTCGCGCGAAGGGTCGGGTCGAGGGCCGCGAAGGGCTCGTCGAGCAAGAGCAGGCGTGGGCGAGACAGGAGCGCCCGGCCGAGGGCCACGCGCTGGCGTTCGCCGCCCGAGAGGCGCCGCGGACGCCGCGTGAGCAGGGACGTGAGGTCGAGCCACTTCGCCGTCTCCGCCACCTCGCGCTCGGTCGCGCGGCCCGCGTAGGCCAGGTTCTCGGCGACGGTGCGGTGCGGGAAGAGCAGGGCGTCCTGCGGAACCCACCCGACGCCGCGCTCCCAGGGCCGGCGATCGACGCCGGCTGCCACGTCGAGCCAGCGCTCGCCCTCGACGCGCACGATCCCGCGCGCTGGTCGCTCGAGGCCCGCCAGCACCCGAAGGAGCGTCGTCTTGCCCGCGCCCGAAGGACCGACGATCGCGATCCGAGACGCTCGCGTCGAGAGGTGCACGTCGAGGGCGAGGGCGCCGCGCGACAGGGCGACGTCGAGCTCGAGGGTGAAGGCGTCGTCGTCAGCCACGGCCCCCGTCCATCCGGCGTCGCTGCCATCGCGAAAACATCTCGTAGCCGGCCAAGGCGGCGAAGGACACGCCGAGGCTCGCCCACACCAGCACCGCGATGCCCGGCTCGCCGCCCGGCGCTTCGAACAGCGTGTACACCGCGAGGGCGATGGTGCGCGTGCGCCCCTCCACGTTGCCGGCCAGCACCGCTGTCGCCCCGAACTCGCCGAGGGCGCGCGCGAAGGCGAGGACCGCACCGGCCGCGATGCCCGGCGCCGCCAAGGGGAGGGTGACCCGGAAGAACGTGCGCCGCGGCCGCACGCCGAGCGTCCAGCTCACCTCTTCGTAGCGCCGGTCGACCGCCTCGAAGGCGCCACGCGCGGCCATGACGTAGAGCGGCAGGCCGACGACGAAGGCGGCGACTACCGCGCCCGCGAGCGTAAACGGAATGTGCACCATCGCGAGGGGGCCGCCGCGACCGAACAGCCGCAAGAGCAAGAGGCCCGTCACCACCGGCGGCATGACGAGCGGCGCGAGCACCAGCGTCGACAGGGCCGTGCGTCCCGGGAAGCGATGCCGCGCGAGCAGCCACCCGAGACCGATGGCCAGGGGCGCGCCGAGCAACGTGCACCACAGGCCCACCTGGAGCGAGAGCAGGATCGCGGTGAGGGGGTTGGGGGCGTTCATGGGGCGAGGACGTGGAAGCCTGCCGCGGCGAAGAGCCGACGCGCCGCGGCGCCGCGGCAGAAGCGAAGGAAGCGCTCCGCCGCCGCAGCATGCCGCGCGCCGCGTACGACGGCGACGGGATAGACGATCGGCGGGTGGGCGTCCCCGGGCACGGCAAAGGCGACGCGCACGCGCGGCTCGACGCGGGCATCGGTCGCGTACACGAAGCCCGCGTCCACGTCGCCGCGCGCGACCCACGCGAGGGCGGTGCGCACGTCGTTGCCGCGCACGAGCTTCCTCGACACGGCGTCCCACAGGCCGAGGGCGTGCAGGGACGCGTCCGCGTAGCGGCCCGCCGGGACGTGCTCGCCCGCGACCGCCACGCGGTGCACGGCGGCGGAGGCGAGGTCCGATGCGCGATGGATCGTCGCCTTGCCGTGGGCGGCCGGCACGACCACCACGAGCTGGTTCGCCAGCAGCGGCTGGTCGGTGCCGCGCTCGATGCGGCCATGGGATTTCACCTCGGCCATCCACTTCTCATCGGCGGCGAAGAACAGGTCCGCGGGGGCGCCGGCCTCAATCTGACGTGCGAGGCGCGAGGTGGCATCGAAGCTGAAGCGCACGGGGCCGCCGCCGTGGCCTGCCCAGGCACGAGCGACCTGGGGCAGGACGTCGGTGAGGCTCGCCGCCGCCCATACGGTCACGGCACCCGGGGCGCCGGCGCTACGTGCGCCGTGGCAGCCCAGGGCGGCCACGAGGCACAGGACCGCGACCGCGGGCCATCGGCCCATACCCCGGCCCGCGCCACGCAGGGTCGGCCGCGGGGGATCCACCTCGTGGCGGGGGGCCTTCATCGGGGCAGACGATAGCGGGGATCGCGCGACGTGCATGCCCCCATCGCGCGGAGCGCACCCCATGCACCGGCGCCTCGAAGCCCGCCCCGCGCGGGACGGAACGCAGAAAAGTAAAGCGATCACTTGATTGTTGCGGGCCTCCCCCGAGCAACCGTCCCCGATCCCCCCGTTCGCGTCCCGGGTGCCCCCGGGCCCCTCGATGTATCCAGTTGCCCGGCGTGCTGCTAGCCTCTGGCCTGCATGGCGACTCCCGGCGGGCTGCCCCCCCATCTCGAGTCTCTCCTGCGCCTGGCGCGGCGTCCGCGCCCGTTGCTCTCGCCCTGGCGCGACCTGGACCTCCGGCGCCTCGGCCGCGTCCTGTTCCACTCGGTGCTCGTCGGCCTGATGGCGGGTGGCGTGGCCGTCGCCTTCTTCTACGGCCTGCAGTGGGGCAAGTACCTGCTCATCGACGTCTGGGCGCGCCTGCCCATGCCCGACGCCGGCGGCGAGGTGCACCTGGCACCGAGCACGATCCTCGGTGCCACACGCTGGTGGGTCGTTGCGATCCTGCCCGCCCTCGGCGGCCTCGGCTGCGGCCTGCTCGTGCACTACTTCGCACCCGAGGCGGCGGGCCCCGGCGGCGACGCCTACATCGAGTCGTTCCACGTCCACAACGGCCGGGTCCGCGGTCGCGTGCCGCTCGTCAAGGCGGTCGCCTCGATCCTCACCATCGCCTCGGGCGGCTCGGCCGGCCGCGAGGGACCGACCCTGCAGGTGTCGGCCGGCCTCGGCTCCCAAGCTCGCGCGCCTCCTGCGCCTGAGCGATCGCGAGCGGCGCATCCTCCTCGTCGCCGGGGCCGCCGCCGGCACCGGTGCCATGTTCCGCACGCCCCTCGGCGCTGCCCTCTACGGCACCGAGGTCCTCTACCGCGACGACTTCGAGACCGACGCGATCGTGCCGTGCATCATCGCGTCGACGACGGCCTACGCCATCGTCACGCTCGTCTTCGGACCCGGGCACCTCTTCGTGACCGAGGCGAGCTACGCCTTCGTGCCCGCGGCCTTGCCCCTCTTCCTCGTGATGGGCCTCGGCCTGTCCCTCGTCGGCGTGGTCTTCACCAAGATCCGCCACGGCCTGCAGGACCACGTCTTCGACGCCTCGCCCCTGCCGCTCTGGGCCAAGCCCGCCATCGGCGGCCTCGCCCTCGGCATCTTCAGCCTCGTGGTGCCGCCCGCGCTCGGGACCGGCTACGGCTGGGTGCAGGGCGCGATCACGGGGGCCGACTGGCTGCACGATGGTAGCAACTCGGCCTACCTCTTGCTCTTCGGGCTCGCCGCCGCAAAGATGTTAGCCGTCTCACTCACCATCGGCTCGGGCGGCTCGGGCGGCGAGATGGGACCGTCCCTCGTGATCGGGGCCCTGGTCGGCGGCGCCTTCGGCATGCTCTTCCATCACCTGGCGCCCAACCTCGTCCCCCAGCCGGGCGCCTTCGCCCTCGTCGGCATGGGCGCGTTCTTCGGCGGCATCGCCCACGTGCCGATCAGCTCGCTCATCATGGTGAGCGAGATGGCGGGCAGCTACGACCTGCTCGCACCCCTGATGCTCACCGAGGGCGTGTGCTTCGTGCTCCTGCGCGGCGTCACGATCTACCGCGCCCAGGTACCGGGGCGCCTCGACTCGCCGGCCCACCGCAGCGACTCGACCGTGGACATCCTCGAAGCGCTCCGGGTGCGCGACATCTACCGCCCCGGCGTGCGTCTCGACCGGGTGCCCCTCGATGCTCCGGTGCGCGAGATCCTGCGCGTGATGAGCGCGTCGGCCCTGCCCGCGGTGCTGGTCGTCGACCCGAGCGACCGCGTGCGCGGCATCGTCTCGGTCGAGTCCGTTCAGGGTGTGCTGCTCGATCGAGCTCGACGGCGTGGCGGTCGCGGCCGACGTGCTCTCGCCGCCGGCAGCCCTGTCGCTCGACGATGACCTGCACACCGCCGTCCACGCGTTCGTCGTCACGGGGGCGGGCGCCCTGCCGGTGGTGGACCAGAGCGAGGGCGCGCCCGTTCACGTGGGCGTGTTGACCCACGCCGACGTGGACCGGTCCTACGACGAGGCGTTCGCCGAGCGGCTCGCTGCCGCGGCGGGCGCGTCCGAGCTGGCGCCGGCGTCGGCGGACGAGGAAGTGCTGCCCGGCGAGACCGGCGACGACGAGGCCGACGACGTGCCCGACCCGACGTCCTGAGCGCCTCCCCTCTTGTGCACCCGGAGCGTGATCTGCACGTAGCAGCCCAGCCGACCGGCGAGGACGGGCTGGGCGCGTTCGAGCCACTCGATGCCGTGCCACGCCAGCCGCCCGACGCCCCGCTTCTCGGCGATGCGCTGGTTGAACCACATGGAAGGAATCGTGTAGCTGGTGATCGTGACCTCGCCGAGGGGCGCCAGGGTCCGGGCCATCCAGGAGAGCGGGCGCGGGTTGTAGGGGATGGGGGCGGGCGTGCAAAGGCGGTCGACGAGGGGCCCGAGGCGTGGCGCGTCCGCGGCGAGACGCACGAGGAGGCGCCCCGGAAAGAGCAGCGGGCGTGGGTTCGCGACGATCAGGACGACGACGCCCCCCGGCCGCGTCACCCGCGCCATCTCCGTGAGCGCCACCGCCTGCCCCTGCGCATCGCGGATGTGGTAGAGGGCGTTCGCCGAGTAGACCGCGTCGAAGACGCTGTCCGGAAAGGGCATGGCACACATGTCGGCTTCCACGAGGCCGAAGGGGATCGGGTGACCGGAGAGCACCTTCCGGGCCTGCCCCAGGCCGCGCGCGGAGAAGTCGAGGGCCGTGTAGCGCGCGCACAGGGGCAAGAGGTCGACCGCCGGGTTGCCGCCGCAGCCGCACTCGAGCATGGACAGGGGCAGGCCGGCGCGCCCGAGGGCCTCGCGCACGCGACGGCGGCGAAGCACGTGGGAGCGGGCACGGACCGGCCCGGTCTGCGTGCTGCCCCACCGGAGGTGGTCCCGGAGCACGCCCCCATCGGAGCGGTCCCAGCCCTCCCGTTCGTAGTAGTCGAGTGTCTCGACCGAGCCTCGTCGCTGCGCCATGTCGTCCATCGAGTTCCCCGTGCCGGTAGCTATCGTTTTCATCTGCACCGAATACGGGCCAGCAAGGTGGAAAGGCTCCGCACCCATGCGGAGCGAAGTCCGTTCGGGTTCACCGCGGCACGAAGACGACCTCGAACATCTTCGGCCATTTCTTTCCGGTGATGAGGAAGTGGTGGCGTTCCGGCAGGTAGGCGATCCCGTTGAGGACGTCGGCGCCCGCCTTCTCGCTCGTGGTGAGCAGGCCGGCCGCGTCGATGTTCGCGGTCACCGCGCCGCTGCTCGGATCGATCCGCACGATGCGGTCGGTCTGCCACACGTTGGCGTACACCTCCCCGTCCACGCACTCGAGCTCGTTGAGCTGCCGCACCGGCAGCCCGCCGTCCATCACGCGCACGTCGCGCAGGACGTGGAAGTCGTGCGGGTCGCGGATGGTCAGCATCTCGCTGCCATCGCTCATCACCAGGTGACGGCCGTCGTAACACAGGCCCCAGCCCTCCGTGTCGTAGCGATGCTCGCCCCGCCGGGTGAAACTTCCCACGTCCCACACGAAGGCCCGGTGGCTCTGCCAGGTGAGCTGCCAGAGGCGGTGGCCCACGAGGGCGAGTCCCTCACCGAAGAGCGACGGGTCGAGGTCGGTCTTGCGCAGCACGTGCCCGGTGTGGAGGTCGACCTCGCGCAGGCTCGACTGGCCGTGCAACCCGGTGCTCTCGTAGAGGTGGCCCTGGTTCCACACCAGGCCCTGGGTGAAGGCCCCGCGGTCGTGCGGGTAGGAGCGCAGGACGTGCACCTTCAGGGCTGCGGGGACCGTCGGGCCCGTGGGCTGTCCGAAGGCAAAGGCCACCGCGCCCACCGCGACGACGCCGAGGCCGATCGCAAAGGGTAGCCAGCGCACGGGGCGGCGGCCGCGCTCGGCCGGGGCCGGCTCGGGGGGCTGCGCGCCCTGCCGGCTTGATCCGGGAACCGTTGCCTTTCCTACGCGGGGCCACCCGGCAGCGAGCCTACCACCGCCCGCCCACATGGGCACCTGATGAGCACCCGCATCACGAAGATGGAACCGGGGCCGGGGTCCGCGTCCCCGCGCCGCTTCCGGCCTGCCGCGGGCAGGGCGGGCGCCCGGTTGCGCTGCCCCGAGCGCTGCGTCCGGGCCGGCCCCGTGGGACAGTCCCCCGTGATGGGACGCCAACAGCGCCTGCCCCTCGCGCAGCCCGCCGCGGGCAGGGTGGATCTGGGCGAGGGGGCATGGCTCGATGTGTTGCCCGGCTTTCTCCCGGGATCCCATGGGGCGTTTCATGGCGCAGCTCCTCGATGAGCTGCCCCTCGCCCAGGAGTCCTACCGCATGGGCGGCGCGACGCGGACCTCGCCCCGCCTCGTGTCCTTCCACGGCGATCGAGGGCTGGCTTACACCTACTCCGGGACCGTCCATCGGGCCCTGGCCTGGACGCCGACCCTCGGCGAGGTACGCACCGCCCTCGAGCGAACAACGGGCCTCGCCTTCAATTTCGGTGCTCGCGAACCTGTACCGCGACGGCAACGACTCGATGGGGTTTCACGCCGACGCCGAGCCCGAGATGGGGCCGCGCGACGACGACCGATGGATTGCCTCGGTGTCCTTCGGGGCCGCGCGTCGCTTCGTGCTCGCCCACGTGCGCAAGCGCGAGGTGCGTTGCGTGCTCGAGCTTGGGCGAGGGCACGTTGCTCGTGATGCGGGGCACGACCCAGAGCCACTACCGCCACGGCGTGCCGAAGACGCGCCGCCCCGTGGGCCCGCGCCTCAACCTCACATTCCGGCACCTCGTCCCGCGAGACTGACAACGAGGGCTGGCGTGGCCATCGGGATCCGTACGGCACCTTTCAATTCGTGTCGACGGGCGCCTGGATCACCTGAGCCGACGGCCTTCTGGGGTGCCCCGCCGGGTGACCGCGCGTGCATGACTATTTCGCCCCCTGCGCTATGCTGACGGTTTCGGGCCGTTTTCGCGCAGGGTGAGGTGTTCCTTGGCACGTTTCCGACGACCGAGCCTCGCTCTCGGTCCTCACGGTCGTTCTCTTCCTCGGCGTCAGCGCCTCGGCGGCGGCCCAGGCCACCCTGATCAACGGCTTCGGCGGCGCCGCGGGCTACGGGCCGCCCACCCAGTGCCTGTCGCCGAACGACGACGGCTCGAGCGCCTCCATCGACATCACCCCCTACTTCCCCGGGGGCCTGCGCTTCTTCACCGCGACCCAGACGCGCGTCTACGTCAACACCAACGGCAACATCACCTTCAACGGCCCGGTCTCGACCTTCACGCCGTCGGCCTTCCCGGTCGCCTCCCAGCCCATGATCGCGCCCTACTGGGGCGACGTGGACATCCGCAACACCGGCGGCTACTGCATGGGGTCCGCGGGGTTGACGTGCTCGGTCTGCACCCCCTGCCAGAACCCGAGCCAGAACGGCGTGTGGTGGTACTTCGAGCCCGGCCGCGCGGTCTTCACCTGGGACCGGGTCGGCTACTTCGATTGCAACAACGATCACCGTATGAGCTTCCAGCTCGTGCTGACCGCGGCGAGCGGCGGCTGCGCGGGGGCGGGCGACTTCGACGTGGAGTTCCGCTACCACCAGTGCGACTGGGAGACGGGCGACGCGAGCGGCGGCAGCGGGGGCTTCGGCGGCACCCAGGCCCAGGCGGGCTTCGACGCGGGCAACGACCATGACTTCGTCGAGATCATGGGCTCGCGCATGGCCGGGATCGCGAACCACCTGTGCACGGGCTCCAACGTCGGCATGCCGGGCGTGTGGCGGTTCCAGATCCGCAGCGGCGCCATCATGTGTCCGGACGCGGGCATGGCGTGCGACACGGGCATGCCGGGCGTGTGCTCCTCGGGCCACACCGAGTGCGTCGGCATGGGCACCCAGTGCCACCAGGACGTCATGCCTTCGGCCGAGCGCTGCGACGGCCTCGACGACGACTGCAACGGGATGGTGGACGACGGCGACGGGCTGTGCCCCTCGCCCAAGGTGTGCGACCGTGGCGTGTGCGTCGATCCCTGCTTCGAGGGGGGCTGCTCCGCGGGGCAGACCTGTTCGTCGACGGGTGTGTGCGAGGACACGGCCTGCGCGGGGATGACGTGTCCCGCGGGCCAGGTGTGCCGCGGCGGCAGCTGCGTCGGGGCCTGCGACGGCGTGATGTGCCCGCCGCCCCTGAGCTGTCGCGAGGGGCGCTGCGTCGACCTGTGCGCGGGTCGACCTGCGACTCGGCGTGCACCGTGTGTGAGGCGGGCCAGTGCGTGACCCGCTGCGACATGAGCCCGTGCCCTGCGGGGCAGACGTGCGATCCGGACGGCCACTGCGTCGACTCGGCGTGCGCGGGGCTGACCTGTCCCGCCGGTCAGTACTGCCGTGCCGGCACGTGCGTCGACGCGTGCGACGGTGCCGTGTGTCCGACCGGTCAGACGTGCTCCATGGGCGCCTGCGTGGCCACGACGTCGACCTCGCCGGATGCGGGGACGGGCATGGGCGTGGACGCGGGACCGGGCGTGGACGGAGGCCCGGGCTTCGATGCCGGGAGTGCCGGGGGCCCGGATGGGGGGCGGGTGTCGCGCCGTTCCAGCAGTCCGGGTTGCGCCTGCCGAGCACCGGGCGGCTCGGGCCCCGGGGGCCAAGCGCCGCTCGCCCTCGCGGGGCTCACCCTGCTCGCCGCCCTGCTGATCCGTCGCCGCCGTCGCTGAGAGCGAGACGATTGCTCAGAGGACGCCGCGGCGTTCCTGGTCGCGCTCGATGGAGCGGAACAGGGCGCCGAAGTTGCCCTCGCCGAAGGAGAGGTGGTTCTCGCGCTGGATCATCTCGAAGAAGATCGGCCCGATGACGTTCTTCGTGAAGATTTGGAGCAGGTAGCCGTCCGCGTCGCCGTCGACGAGCACCTGCATCGCGCGGATGGCGGCCGGGTCCTCGCGCAGGCCGGGCACACGATCGAAGGCGGTCGCGTAGTACGCGTCGTCCATGTCGAGGGTCGGCACGCCCGCGTCACCGAGGCCCTCGAGGCTGTGCAACAGGTCGCGCGACAGGAACGCGATGTGCTGGATGCCCGGGCCGCGGTACTCGCGCAGGTACTCGTCGATCTGGGAGCGGTCGTCCTTGCCCTCGTTGATCGGGATGCAGAACGTCCCGCAGGGTGAGCGCAGGGCGTAGCTCAAGAGCCCCGTCGAGCGGCCCTCGATGTCGAAGCGGCGCACCTCGGTGAACCCGAAGACGTTCATGTAGAACCGCTGCCAGTCGGCCATCGTGCCCTTGGGCACGTTGTTGGTGAGGTGGTCGATTGTGAGGAAGGCGCGGTCGGGGACCAGGTCGGGCGACTCGAGGGGGACGAAGGCCTGCTCGAGGGCGCCACCCTTCTCGAGGAAGTGGATGAGGGAGCCGCCGATGCCGCGGATCGCCGGCGCATCGCCGAAGGGGGAGGGGCCGCTGTAGGGCTCGGCGCCGCGTCGCACCGCTTCGCCGAGGGCGTGGGCCGCGTCGTGCACCCACCAGCCCATCGACGGGATGCTCGGGCCGTGGGCGTCCGCGAAGCCGGCGGCGAAGGACGTGGGCTCGTGGTTGAGCAGGAAGACGATGTCGTGCTGCCGGTAGAGGTCGATGTGCTGGGCCTCGTGGCGGTGGGTCCGCGAGAAGCCGAGGGTCGACAGTAGGTTGGCGATGGCGGCGCGGCCGGCCTCGTCGGGCGCCGTCACCTCCACGCAGGCGATCCCGTCGATGCCCACGGGGTTCTGGGTGTGCTGTGCCCTCGCCTCGGTCGTGTCCTTCGCCATCGTGTCCTCCTCGTCGATTGCGCTGGATCAACCTGGGCCGGCAAGTCGTTACGAGAAAGCGCAAATATCTGATAAAGTCGTTCGGTATTTTCGAATGACTCTCGACCAACTCCGGGTCCTCGATGCCATCGCCCGTCTCGGGAGCTTCGCGGCGGCCGGACGCGAGCTACATCGGGCGACCTCGGCCGTGAGCTACGCGGTCAAGGCCCTCGAAGACACCCTCGGCGTGCCCCTGTTCGATTGGAGCGGGCATCGAGCCCAGCTGACCGACGCGGGTTGCACGATGCTCGAGGAGTCACGCCGCCTGCTCGAGCACGCCGCGCGCCTCGAGCAGGTCGCGGGTCATCTGCGCGAGGCGTGGGAGCCGCTGCTCGAGATCGTGGTGGACGGCATCCTGCCGATGCGCCCCCTGATGCGCGCCATCACGCGCTTCAGCCGGCACGGGCTGCCGACGCGGGTGGAGCTCCACGTCGAGTACCTCTCGGGCGTGGCCGAACGCTTCGAGGACGACGGGGCGAGCCTCATGTTCGTCCTGGACTTCGCGGGGGACGTGCGGCTCGCGGCGCGCCCCCTCGCGCCGGTGGAGATGCGTTTGCTGGCGCGGCCCGACCACCCGGTGCGCGCGGTGCAGCCCGTCGATTGGGCGCGGCTCGCCGAGCATGTCGAGCTGATGGTGGAGGACTCGTCGCGCCGCGGCGTCGGCCGGACCGGCCGCCTCGCCCTCGGCAGCCCCCACGTCTTCTCCCTGAGCGACTTCCACTCGAAGCGCGACGCCTTGCTCGAGGGCGTGGGCTACGGCTGGATGCCGATCCATCTGGTGGGCGACGATTCCGCTGCCGGCCGCCTCGCGCCCGTGGGCTTCGAGGAGGGCGATCGCCACGTCTTCGTCCCCCACCGAGTCCACCGCCGCGCCCAGCCCCTCGGCCGTGCCGCCCGCCTCTTCCTCGATCTGCTCGACGAGGAAGACACGGCGGCGCGTACCCCCTGACACGCCGGGCGGGCGGTTCCCCGCCGCAAAGTGCGCGTTTCGGGCTGGCCAGGCGTATGCACAAACGATGGCCATGACCTCGCCCCAGGTCCCCGCGGTGCCCGAACCGTCCGTCCGGCCCTTGACGGCTCGGAGGGCTCCGGCTAGCCCATCTCGCCGAGGAGCCGTCGTGAACTCGCCCCTGTCGACCATCGCGCTGCGCCCGCGCGTGCAGCCCTCCGATGCCTGCGTGCGCCCCACGCGTGCCGAGGTCGACCTCCGCGCCATCGCCCACAATCTGGCCGTGGTCCGGCGCTCGGCGAAAGGCGCGCGGGTGCTCGCCGTGGTCAAGGCGGACGCCTACGGCCACGGCGTCGTGCCGGTCGCGTCGCGACTGCAGGCCGAGGGGGCCGACGGCTTCGGTGTCGCCCTCGCCGAGGAGGGGCTCGAGCTGCGCGAGGCGGGCATCCGCGCCGACATCGTCGTGCTCAACGGCGTGTTCGGTGGTGCCCACCGCGAGGTGCTCGCTGCCGGCCTGACGCCCGTCGTCTACGAGCTCGACGAGGTGGTCGCGTTCGCGCGCGCGGCGGGGCACGTGCCGTTCGGCCTTCACCTCAAGGTCGACACGGGCATGTCCCGCCTCGGCGTCCCGTGCGAGACCCTCGACACCTTCCTCGAGGCCCTCGCGGCGATCCCGACCGCCCGCATCGACGGCGTGATGACGCACCTCGCCTCCGCCGACACAGACCCCGAGATGACGGCGCTACAGATCACGCGCTTCGAGGCCGCCCTGCGCCTCGTCCGCGCCGCGGGCCATCGCCCGCGCGTCGTCCACGCCGCCAACACGGCAGCCACCTTCCGGCACCCGGAGGCGTGCTACCAGATGGTGCGCCCCGGCATCGCGCTCTTCGGGTATCCCGGGGCACCCGGCACCGGCGAAGACCTAATGCCGGCCATGCGCCTGCGCAGTGAGATCATCCACCTCCGCGACCTGCCCGTCGGCGCGACGGTCGGCTACGGGGGCACCTTCCGCGCGTGCCGTCCGACGCGGGTCGCGACCGTCCCCGTCGGCTACGGCGACGGCCTCTTGCGCGCCTCGTCGAACCGGGACCCGGACGCGCCCCCCGTGCACGTCCTGGTGCGCGGCCATCGTTGCCCCATCGCCGGGGCGGTCTCCATGGACCTGACGACCGTGGACGTGACCGACGTGCCGAGCGTCGAGCGCGGCGACGAGGTGGTCGTGCTCGGCGCCCAGGGCGAGGCCTTCATCGGCGCCGACGAGCTGGCGCGCGCGGCCGGCACCATCCCCTACGAGGTCCTGACCAACGTGTCCCGGCGCGTGCCCCGCTTCTTCCGCGGCTGAGCCCCCGACGTGGTATGAGTTGGCCGTGGCCGAGCCGGCGGCAACGGACTCGAAAGACGTGGACGACGAGCCCGAGGAGGAGCGCGGCCCGGGGCGGCTCGAGCGCATCGCCGACGCCCTGATCGCGGTGCCCCTCGGCTTGCTCGCCGAGATCGGCACCCTGACGACGCTCCTCGGTCAGGCCCTGTTCTGGGGCGTGCGCCCGCCCTACCGCCTGCGGCTGCTCATCGAGGCCCTCGACTTCGTCGGCGTGGGCTCCATCTTCATCGTGGGCCTGACGGGCACCTTCGTGGGCATGGTCTTCGGCATTCAGCTCGTCGACGGCTTCCGCCAGTTCGGCGCCGAGAACCAGGCGGGCGCCGTCGTGGGCCTGGCCCTCACGCGCGAGCTCGCGCCGGTCTTCTCCGCGCTCATGGTCTCGAGCCGCGCCGGCAGCGCCATGACGACCGAGCTCGGGTCCATGCGCGTGACCGACCAGATCGACGCCCTGTCGACCATGGCGGTCAACCCGGTGCAGTACCTCGTCGTGCCGCGTCTGCTCGCCGGCCTCATCATGGTCCCGATCCTGACCATGCTCTTCAACCTGGTGGGCATCGCCGGCGCCTACCTGGTCGCCGTGAAGTTCATGGGGCTCGATCCGCGGCATCTTCATCGACAAGGTGCGCTGGTACGTGGACGGACGTGACCTCTTTCAGGGCCTGCTCAAGGGGGCCGTGTTCGGCTTCGTGATCACGCTCATCGCCTGCCGTCAGGGATTCTTCGCGTCGGGCGGTGCAGCCGGGGTCGGCCAGGCGACCAACCGGGCGGTCGTCCAGAGCGCCGTGTCGATCCTGCTGCTGGACTACGTCATCACCAGCATCATCGTGGGAAGCTGAGGATGGCCCTCGGACGAAAGCGAGAGGTGGCGGCCCCGCCCGAACCGGACGATCCGGTGCACGTGCGCGTGGTGAACGTGCACAAGAGCTACGGGCAGCACCACGTGCTGCGGGGCGTCACCTTCGACGTGGCGCGCGGCCTGTGCAACGTGGTCATCGGCGCCTCGGGCTCGGGCAAGACGGTGCTGATGCGTCAGCTCATCCGCCTCGAGCGGCCCGACGAGGGACAGATCCTGGTCGACGGCGAAGACATCGTGCCCCTCGGCGAGGTGGAGCTCGCGCGGGTGCGGCGCAAGTTCGGCATGGTGTTCCAGATGTCGGCGCTCTTCGACTCCATGAGCGTCTTCGACAATGTCGCCTTCCAGCTCCGCGAGCACACCCACATGCGGAGCAAGGAGATCAGGTCGCGCGTGATGGATCGCCTCCAGGCCCTGGGCGTCGATCACGCGGCGAACAAGATGCCGGCGGAGCTGTCGGGCGGCATGAAGAAGCGCGTGGCCGTCGCGCGGGCGCTCGTGCTCGAGCCGAAGATCCTCGATCTACGACGAGCCGACGACGGGCCTCGATCCGATCACCGCGCGCACCGTGGACGAGCTCATCGAGCAGACCCAGGAGCGCTTCCAGGTCACCTCGATCGTGATCAGCCACGACATGGCATCCGTCTTCAAGATTGCCGACCGCATCGTGTACCTGTACAAGGGCCGCATCGAGGAGAGCGACGTGCCCCCGGCCTTCGTCCAGAGCAAGAACCCCGCCGTGCGCGAGTTCCTCGAAGCGAGCGGCGTCGGCGTGGCGACGACGCTCTGAAGGGCGCTGTCCTTGCCCAACCGCCGACGATGAGGCACTCGACGTTCGAGACTGCCCGCGCACCTGCCCGTACCTTTCCGGTGGTCCTTCGACCTGGTGACGATGGCTGGAACGTCGCCGAGGGCCCGATCCTCGAGGGCTGCATTTCGCAGGGCGCACCCGGGAAGAGGCCCTTGCCAACATCCGGGAAGCCATCGAGTTGTGCCTCGAGGCGGACGAGGGGCCGCGCGGCGAGATTGTCGAAGTCACCGTGGCAGACGGGAAGCCACGTACGGATCGCGTGCCCCGGTCGAGCTTCGGTGACGGTCTCTCTGCACGACGGGGTGCTATCCTGGGGCGTGGCCCCGTCGATCTTCGAGCAGATCGTCGCCGTGACGCGTAGGGAGCAGGTTCTGCTCGCCCGTGCATCGGGCTATGGTGGGCTCGTGAGCGAGCTCCCGGACAAGCCTGCGGCCATCGCGGCTGCGGCCAACGCCCTCTCTTCGGTCGGTGCGCGGTACGCCCTCATCGGAGGGCTCGCCGTCGGGCTGCGGTCCGGCGTGCCGCGGGCGACACTCGATGTCGACCTCGCCATCGAGAGCGGCGCCGACAAGCACGCGATCACCGAGGCGATGCGGGCCGAGGGGCTCGCGCTCGTCGGCTCTTTCGCGCACAGCATCAACTTCCGCCACCCGAGCGGTGAGCCCGTCCAGCTCGCCTTCGACGAGGGATTCGACCCGATGATCCTCCGCGCCGAGCCGGTCGCCTTCGGCGAGCTGACCGTTCCGGTGGTCACGCGGGAGGACCTCATCGCGATGAAGCGGCGATTGGCGGCCGACCCGAAGCGCCGCCGCAGCAAGGCCCTCCGCGACCAGGCGGACATCGCGCTGCTCGAAGGCGACGTCGGCGGCCCGGACGAAGGCTGGTAGCCCGGTGCCGCCTGCAGGCGGCGGGTGAACAGCCACCCCCTGGGCAGTGTGCGTTGGCTCAGTAGTTGCGGACGACGACTTCGCTGACCTTGCCGCGGCCGCGTCCGTCGCAGCTCACGGCGCGGGGGGCGGCGACGGTGTCGATGCGGTAGGCGGCGTAGAGATCGCGGATGAAGGGGACGTCGCTGTTCGAGAGCATGAGGCGGCAGCCGCGGCGGTCGAGGGCGCGGTAGACGTCGCGCAGGCGCGTCTGGTCGTCGCGGGTGAAGCCGCCGCGGGCGTAGCTCGTGAAGCTCGCGGTCTCGCTGACGGGCTCGTAGGGCGGGTCGAGGTAGATGAAGTCGCCGGGGCGCGCCGAGGCGAGGAGGGCCTCGAAGCCGGCGCAGCGGAGATCGGTATTGGCGAGGGCAAAGCTCGCGGCGCGCAGGGCGTCGGGGTCGAGGATGCGCGGGTTCTTGTAGCGGCCGGCGGGCACGTTGAACTCGCCCTTCTTGTTCACCCGGTGCAGGCCGTTGAAGCAGGTCTTGTTGAGGTAGATGAACATGGCGGCGCGCTCGGCGGACGCTTCGCCTCGGCCTTCGTTGTAGCGGGTGCGCACGCCGTAGTAGTGCTCGGCGTCGTGGCGCGCGGCCAGTGGGGCGAGCATGTCGATGACGCGCTCCACGTCGTCGCGGATCGCTTCATAGGTCGCGATGAGCGCGGGGTTGACGTCGCACAGAAGGGCGCGCGCGGCGCGGCGGGCGAAGAAGAGGGCGCCGCCTCCGACGAAGGGCTCGACGTGCCGCATGCGGTCGATGCCTGCGGGCAGGAGCGGCGTGAGCTGCGAGAGGATGCGGCCCTTGCCGCCGGCCCATTTCAGGAAGGGCGCGGGGGCCCGTAGGGGTGCGGGCGCGCGGCGGCGTTCGGGGGCTCTCTTGGCAAGGGCGGCAGCGGCAGAGGTAGTCACGCATGCGACACTAGCCTACATGAGCCTACCTCCAAAAAAAGCGTCTGGGCGATGGCGGGGGAGCGCGGCGGACGTGTGCAACGTCTCTGGAACTGCTCCAGAAGTCGACGGCGCGCGGCCGGATGTGATCCGGAACCGTCGTTCGCGCGCCCTTCGCGCACCCCTGACAAAGGTCAAGCGATCACTTAACTGTTCTCTTCGCGCCCGCGATCGGGCCCATCCGAAAAGGGAGCTGGACTCCGTGTAGGGAATCGCTCGCTCTCGATCACGCTCCGCCCTGCGAGGCGCGCGCGAGCCCGACTCAGGGCGCGTCGCCGACCAGGGATTCGAGGCGGCCGAGGGCTTCGGTGAGGACGGGCTCGGGGGGGCCGAAGCTGAAGCGGACGTGGTGGCGGAAGCGGGACGGGCGGCCGACGCGGCGGCTGCCCGGGTCGACGTCGAAGAAGTCGCCCGGGACCATGATGACCTTCCGCTCGAGGGCGGCGCGGAAGAAGGCTTCGCCGTCGTTGAGCGACTCCGGCAGGTGCTCCGCGAGACCACCCCAGACGTAGAAGGTGCCCTCGGGCTCGCGGTCGACGCGCACGCCGAGGTCGCGCAGGCCGTCGAGCATGACCTGCCGCGCTTGCGGCCGAACACGTCGCGGATCGCGCGCGTCTCGGCCAGGGCGTGCTCGGGCTCGAGCAGCGGGATCGCCGCGCGCTGCAGCGGCCGCGAGCCGCCGCCGTCGAGGAACGAGCCGGCGCTCGCGCACCGCCTCGATCACCCGCCGCGGCCCGACCGTCCAGGTCACGCGCCAGCCCGGATAGCGCCAGTTCTTGGTCAGGCCGTCGAGGATCACCACCGGGTCGCGGTCGACGTCCTCGACGTAGCGGGCCGCGGTCGATCACCGCCCGGGCGCGACGTCGGCCCGCCCACACGTAGTGCGAGTAGAACTCGTCGAGGATCAGCGCGCAGTCGAGCTCGCGCGCGACCGCCACCCACTCGCGCGAGCTCGTCGCCGTCGACCAGCTTGCCCGTCGGGTTGACAGGGTTCGACAGCAGCACGCGCGCCGAGCCCGCGCCCGAGCACCTCGCGGCGCAGGTCGGCGACCGAGAAGTCGTAGCCGCGCTCGGGCTCGAGCAGGATCGGGATGGGCGGAAGCAGCCGGAAGATGTCGAGCAGCTCCTCGTAGGCGGTGTAGTCGGGCAGGAAGTGGCCGAGGTTGATCGTTGCCCAGCGCGGCGCAGGCGCGGGTCAGCGCCGACGCGGCCGCCGCCGCGAGATCGCGACGTTCTCGGCGGAGTACTTCGACGGCAGGCCGCGGCGGAAGAGGTGGTTGTAGAGGCCGGCCACCGCCTCGCGCAGCTCCCACAGGCCGGCGACCGGCGCGTACTCCTGGTCGCCGGCTCGACGGCGATGCTCGGACGCGCGCGGCGGCGCGCCCGGCAGGGCGGCCCGGTCTCCGGCTGCCCCTGGCCGAGGTTGCACCAGTCCGGGTCGCCGGCACGGAAGCCGCGTGTGCGCCTCGGTCGTGACGTAGATGACCCCGGTGCGCGGCACCGGTCGGAAGGCGGTGGGTGCCTCGGGGAGGGCCGCGGGAGTGCGTGTGCTCTTCATCGTGGGGCGGCCCGAGCCTACCACCGTCTGCCCCCACCCGCCGTTTCCGGAGATGCGAAATGCGGTGTAGCGATCGTCTTCGAAAACGGCCGAACGGGAGGCAGCCCCGCCGGGGCGCGGGGGCCCTGCACATGCGAGCGCTCGGAGACTGCACGCGTGGTCGGGGAGCGCTCGCGCAGGGCCCCCTCGGCGCGCGTGCCAACTCGCGGTGGTAACTGGAGGGCGAGCACGCGCGACGGCCCGGGCGGGGCTGCCTCCCGTCCGGCCTTCACGCTGGATCACACCCGAGGCCAAGGTGCTTGGAGCGCCGACAGGAACAGTCAAGTGAT
The DNA here is from genome assembly GCA_963830115.1 of uncultured delta proteobacterium. Classification (GTDB taxonomy): domain Bacteria; phylum Myxococcota_A; class Polyangia; order Polyangiales; family CAWHLB01; genus CAWHLB01. Next base: position 216,848 of record CAWHLB010000035.1, on the reverse strand, counting down.
TGCTTGACTGTTCCTGTCGGGAAGGCGCGCATGCAATTCAGCCAAGCAGGCGCTTTAGCCTTCTCTGTCGCGGAGTCCCTCCCCTTTGCCCCTCTTGCAAGCGGGAGAGGGGAGCGAGGAGCCTCAGCCGGGGCGGCGGCCGTAGAGGGTGCGTATGCCGAGCAGGTCGTGGATCGCCCAGTCTTCCTGGTCGACGACGGTCTCGAAGCCGTGGCGTTGCAACAGGGCCTCGAGGCGCTCGAGCCGTTCCGTCCGCGTCGTGCACCTCGACGACGACCTGGCGGATGCGCGGCCAGTCCTTCTCCGCGCAGCCGTCGAGCACGGCGGCCTCGGCGCCCTCCACGTCGACCTTGAGCAGGTCGATCCGCGTGACGCCCTCGCTCTCGATCACTTCGGAGAGGGTGCGCAGGCGGCAGGTGACACGCTTGCGGAAGAGGCGCCGTCGGAGGTCGAGGCTCAGAAGTCCGAGGGCGACGGGCGGGCTCACGAGCGGGCGGAGGAGGGGATGGGTGAAGGCGCGTTCGGCGAGGCGTGCCTGGCCCTCCGAGACGCGTCCGAGCCGCGCACCGTCGCGCACGAGGGCGAGGGCCCAGTCGGCTGCGGTCGCGTCGCGCCGGATGCTCGCCTTCACGGCGGCGGGATCCATGGTCGAGGCGAAGGTCGCGGAGCGATTGAGGTTGAAGTCGGCGGTGCCGCTCCGGTCCGAGAGGCCGCAGGGAAGAGCTGCACCGCGTGGCCCTCGAGGTGCCGCCCGGCGTTGCCCTCGAGGGCCGCGAAGAGCTGGGGGATGGGCTCGAAGGCGAAGATGGAGAGATGGCGGCCGAGCTGGGCCGCCCGCAGTGAGAAGAGACCGATGTTCGCGCCCACGTCGAACACGCAATCGCCGTCGTGTACCTCGATGCCGTACCGCTCGTAGGCGCGCTCCTCGAAGATCTCGTGGTAGAGGACGTCGGTCTCGGTCGGGCTCACGCCGACTACGCGCAGGCCGTTCGGCAGTGTGATCGTCTTCACGATGTGGCCCTCAGCTCGTGGGCTGCTCGAGGACGGTCACGACGCCCCCGGAGCCGTCGACCTCGATGCGGTCGCCGGTGCGGATGCGCCGGGTGGCGTCGCCTACACCGACGACTGCCGGGATCCCGTACTCGCGCGCCACGATGGACCCGTGGGACAGGAGCCCGCCCACGTCGACGACGAGGCCCGCGGCGTTGAGGAAGAGGGGCGTCCAGGCGACGTCGGTGAAGGGGGCGACCAGGATCTCTCCTGGCACGAGGGTGCAGCCGTCGCGCGGGTCGAGGAGCACCCGCGCCGTGCCCGTGACTCGGCCCGGGCTCACGCCGAGCCCGCGGAGCGCCGCCGCCCCCTCCGGAAGCGCCTCGTCGCCTTCGAGGTAGCGCGCCGCGCCCTTCTGCTCCTTGGGGACGCGCACGGACTCGGACCAGGCGTAGTCGCGCCGCCGCCGCGCGATGATCGCGTGGGCCTGGTCGCGGTCGATCTCGCCGCGGGCGATGCGCGCGATCTCGTCCATCACGAAGAAGTGCACGTCGTCGAAGTCGTCGATGAAGCCCTGCTCGAGCAGGCGCCGGCCGCAGGCGTGTACCACCGTGCGCGTCATGTCCGCGAGGCGCATGAGGAGGTCCTTCGTCTCCTCGCGCAGGGCCATGAAGTGGCGCGTGTCCTCGAGGGCCTTCGCGAAGAGCGACCGGCGGAGCAGGCCGACGCGCGCGAGCGCCTTCTTGCGCGCCGCCTCGCCCACCTTGCGCTGTCGCTCGACGATTGTCGTGGGCGGCGTGCTTCCGAGGGCCAGGTGGTTTCGCAAATGCCCGATCACCTGGGCCGGGTCGTCGCGCCAGCACAGGTTGCGGAGCTCTGCCTCACACACACCGCGGTGCCCGAAGCGCTCGAGGAAGGCGGCGAGCTTGTCGCGGAAGCGTGCGGCGGCGGGAGAGTCGTCCGCCGCGAGCCGGGCGTAGAGGCGCCGATCGTCGGTCTCCCGCGCGAACGCCTCGGTGAGGTGCGGCTCGCGCTCGATGACCCGCGCGATCGCGTAGAGCTCGAAGGCCGGGTCGGCGCTCATCACGCCGAGGCCCGTGACGAGCTCGGAGGCCAGGACGCCGTTCGGGTCGTCCAGCCAGTCGCGGGTCATGTTGCGGAGCAACGTGAAGTTCGAGACGGCGAACTGGGAGACGCGGATGTGGAGGATGCTCGCGCGCCAGTCGTCCTCCTCGACGAGCGGCGTCTTGACGAGCTCCTCGAGCGTCTGGTCGCCGAAGCCGGGCGCCGCCAGGATCGCCTTGTGCCGCGCGAGCCGCTGGTGACACTCGACGAGCTGCGCCGGCAGCTCTTTCTGTTGCGCCTTGACCTTGGCGAGGAGGCCGAGGGCCTTGACGGTGCGCAGGGAGAAGAGGTCCTTCCACGACGTGGACGGGCGGCGCGTCTCCTTCATCGTCGCCACGCCCAGCTCGTCGAGCACCGTGTCGCGGTTGGCCCCGGGCGTGTTGTCCGCCGCCTCGATGAAGTAGGACACGCAGAGGTAGAGCCGGTGGTAGAAGAAGCCGACGACGATCTCGGCCCGGCCCCACGTCGTGCATCGTGCCGAGGGACTCGCCGATCCCGCGGAAGCCCCGCTCGAGGCCCGGCCCCGCCACGCTCCACGAGATGGGCGTGATGCATCCGGGCATCACCTCGCCGATGTTGCCGCTCGAGTAGTGGGGGTAGCGCGGATTGATGGGCGTGTTGAGCTCCGGCGCCCAACCCGGGGGCGGGTGCCCGACGTCGACCTCGCCCCCTCTTCCGAGGGTCGTGATCGGACGCGCCTGGAGCAGGTAGACCGCGTCGCCCGAGAGCGCCCACTCCACGTCGGCCGGCTGCCCGAGGCGCGCCTCCGCCTCGAGGGCGAGGGCAGCGACCGCCACGACCTGGGCATCGGTGAGCGACGGGAGCGCGGCCCGATTGGCGGCGACCGCCACGCTCTCGGTGCCTCCGTCGTCGGTGAGCACCGTCATGCGGTGCTTGTCGCCGATGCGGCGGTCGACGATCGCGCCCCCTTCGCGAGCGACCGTGAAGCTGTCGGGCGTCACCTCGCCCGAGACGACCGACTCGCCGAGCCCGAAGCTCGCGTTGATCACGACCCGGTCGGTCGCGCCCGTGATCGGGTCGGCCGTGAAGGCCACGCCGGCCGCATCGGCGAGGACGAGCTCTTGCACCACCACGGCGCCCCCGAGCGCCTGGATACCCCGCTGGCGCTGGTAGTGGAGCGAGCGGGCGCCGAGGAACGACGCCCAGCAGCGACGGATGGCGTCGCGTAGCTCCGCGGGTGTGGCGGCGCCGAGCACGGTCTCGTACTGGCCGGCGAAGCTCGCGCCCTCGAGGTCCTCCGCGACCGCCGAGGAGCGCACCGCCCAGCGCACGCCGTCCGCGGCATTGACGACGGCCTGGGCGAGCGCCGCGTCGAGTGCCTCGCCGAGCTCCATGCCGAGCACCTGCTCACGCAGGGGACGCACCGCCTCCTCGATCGCGTCGAGGTCGCTCGGCCCGTCGCCCTCGAGCAACGCTCGCAGACCTTCGTCGAGCCCGAGCCCCTCGAGCACCCGCTCGACGAAGGTCTCGGTCGGGATGACGAAGCCGTCCGGCACCGGCAGGTCGGCGGCGTGCATCGTGGCGAGGGAGCTGCCCTTGCCGCCGGTGCGCCGCGCATCGGTCGCTTCCGAGCTCCTGAGGGCGATGATCGATCGACCCACCTGTTCGGCGAGCTCCGAGTTCCCGTAGCTCTCGAGGCCGTTCCATCGATAGAGGGCGCGTCCCTCGTGTACGACGGTGCGAAAGCCGTCCTCGGCGACCATCGTCGGCACGACGCCCAGCTCCTTGCCCGTCACGTGGAAGTGGCGACCGTCCACCGTCTCGATGGAGAGGTCCAGGTCGCGCCGCCCGAGGTCGGCCGTCTCGTAGAGGCGATTCGAGCTGCCAGTCGCGCACCTCGACGGTGCGGCCGTCGTGCCACAGGGAGCCGGCGCGTGTGCGGAACCCTACGATTTCCACGCGCGAGATGCTGAAGGCCATCTCGTCGCCGAAGCGGCACGAGAGCCATCGCCAGCGGCTCGGCACCTTCCAGTCCCGGACGCCCCAGCTGTGGTCCCGGACCCCGCCCCCGTCGAAGGCGACGGTCTCGTCGCCCAGGCGCAGGGTCCCCGCGTAGGCGCCGAGCTGCTCGTAGTGCCGCGCGCTCTCCATCTGCTTGGCCTGGGCCAGGCGATAGCCGAAGTCCGCCGCGCGTTGCACGAGCTTGCCCGGCTCCCGGAGCACGCGTCCGACCCGGCTTCGGTGCACGAGCCCCTCGCGGACGAAGCGCGAGTAGATGGGCGGGTGGGTCGCGGTGAAGGTCAGGTCGAGGTCGACCTTCGTGCGCGGCAGGTCGGCGAGCCCGAACTGCATGAACAGGGGGAGCTTCGACGGGTCTTCGATGCGGAACAGCTCGCCCTCGTAGCGAAGGCGCCAGCGTTCGAGGGGCGTGACGATCTCGCAGGTGAGACCCCCGGCGCGCAGCACGTCGCCCTCCTTCTGCGCCGCCGGGCCGAAGGCGTGCACCACGCCCAGGCTCCCGTCGGGGAACGTGATCGCGATGAACCCGTCGGCGATGTCGACCGACGGGGAGATGCCGATGCGGATGAAGCCGCTCCATCGGCCGGCGTCGTCGAAGAACATGTAGAAGTGCGATTCGTTCCAGTACCGGTTGTCGTCCGGGGGATGAACCCGTTCGTCGCGTGCCTCCACCATCATCGCGCCACCGCCCCCTTCGGCCGCGCGGAGCGGCCCTCTTGTGCGTCGATCAGCGCGACGATGCGCTCGACGGCGTCGAAGACCCCTCGGTGCGTGCATTCGGCCGCCCGCTCCCGGTAGCGCGGCGAGGAGAGCACCTCGTCGATGGCCGCGGGCACCGCCGTGGCGTCCTTCGCGATGACCCCGATGCCCTGCTCGGTCGCCCACCGTTCGTTGCCGACCTGCACGGGCCGCATGCCGCGGGCCTTGACCAGCACCATCGGCTTCTGCGCGACCAGGGCCTCGTTGATCGTCAAGACGCCCGGCTTGCCGACCACGAAGTCGGCGATCTGCAGATGCTTGACCGGCGTGTCCGGCAGGTAGCCGAGCGCGGCCTTCGGCCCGGGCGTCGAGATGGCGCCGATGCGCGCTCGCACCGCCTCGTTGCGTCCACAGAGCACGATGAGGTTCATGGGCCGCCGGTGCGACGACAGGGCGTGCACGATGCGCTCGAGCACCACCGAGCCCTGCCCGCCGAAGGACAGGACGCCCGTCGGCAGGGACGGGTCGAGCCCGAGGGCCGAAAGCTCCGCATCGCGGTCTGCGGGGGGCGGCTCGTAGAACGCCGGGTCCACCACCATGCCCGAGAGGGGATGGAGGTAGCGCTCGGCCAGGCCGCGCTTGCGTGCCTGATCGAGGAGGCGCCGGGTGCCGAGGAGGTAGTGCTGCTCGACGCGCGGCGTGAACCAGTAGCGCCGCTTGAACTCCTCGCAGTCGACGGGAATAGTGATGGCAAGCACATTCGGGTCGACCGCCCGCGCCGCCCGGTATACCGCCGGGTTCCACATGGGCGTCACCGAGACGATGGCGTCCGTGCCGCGGGACTCGAAGAAGCGGCCGATGCGCCGGATGCCCGCCTCGCGCAGAAGATCGTGGAAGAGCAGCCCGAGGTTCACGCGGCCCCTGAGGTCGAAGACCTTCTCGCGCGTGAGCTGATCGTTGAAGTCACGGATGCCCCGGCGGACGACGGGGCCCATCCGCGGGTGCTCGTCGAACACGTCCACGATGTCGAGCATGCGCGCCCGAAGGCCCGGACGCGCGTCGGCGATTGCTCGTTCGAGCGCGCGGGCGGCGGAACGGTGCCCCGAGCCTCCTTCGAAGTAGAGGATATCGACGGCGTGCTCGCCCATCAGTCAGTAGTGGCGCTCGAGGACGAACCAGCCGAAGGCCCGGAGCATCACCTTGGCGTTCGAGGCCGGCACGAGCGGATCGAGCCGGCGCCAGGCGTCTTCCACCAGCTTGCGCGCCTGGGCCTGGCAGGCATCGAGGGCGCCGCAGCCCTCGAGCTTTTCGATCACCTTCTCGATCACCGCTCGCTCCGTCGGCTTGGAACGGAGCGTCTCCCAGAGCCAGCGCCGCTCTTCGAGGGGGAGGAGCGTCATGGCCTTGGCGACCGGAGCGGTGATCTTCCCGGCGGTGATGTCCTCGCCCCGTGTCTTGAGGTCGCCCTGGAAGCCGCGCAGGTTGAGCACGTCGTCGACGATTTGGAACGCCAGGCCGAAGGACTCGAAGAGGGCCGCCGTCCGTTCCATCTGCTCGTCGGTGGCGCCGGCCGCATAGGCCGCCATCCGCGCGAGGGCCGCGGGGGGCGCCGCGGACTTGAGCAGGTGCGTGGTGAGCAGCCTCTTCTCGAGCAGCGCGGCGCCGCTTCCCTCGATCGCCGCCGGCATGAGGTGATCGAGGCCCGAGATGTCGAGGGCCTGACCGACGTGGGCCATGCGCATCGCCTCGAAGAAGCACTCGTAGGCCCGGATCATCTTCTTCGGGTCGCCCTCCTCGTGCAGGATGGCGACCTGCGAGAGGAAGTAGCAGGCGGTCCCGGCGTTGATCGCCAGGGCCTCGCCGTAGACCGTGTGGCAGGCGGGGCCGCCGCGTCGCACGTCCGAGTGATCCTCCACGTCGTCGACGATCAGGGAGCCGGAATGGAGCAGCTCGGGCAGGGCGAGCCAGTGGCGGAAGCGCTCCGAGTCGCCCCCGACCACGTCGAGGGACGCGAGCACCGCGAACGAACGCCACGCCTTGCCGCCACGTAGGACGACCTCGCGGATCGGGCGGAGGAGCGTGCTCGCGACGCGCTCGAGGTCGAGCCCGTCGACGTAGTGGGCCGTCCCGATGCCGTTGGCGAGCAGCCGCCGCGCGTCCTGCTCGGTCGGCGTGTCGGGGAGCAGCACGTCGATCTGTCGGCGCGTCTCCTGACCCACCGCGGAGAAGAAATCGTCCAGGTCCTCGACGTTGGCGAAGCCGCTGAGCTCGACGAACCCGAGGCCGGACGTGGGCGCGCCGGCGATGCTTCCGTCGATGCGCATGCGCCCTTCCCAGAACGCCGGAGGCGAGAGGATCGTCCCGAGCTCCTGGGCCGGCAGCTCCGCCTCCACGTCGAGGAAGATGCCGGGGCCCGGCACTTCGAGGCGCCACTTCGTGGGGTAGGTGGCGAAGGTCCGCACGCTCGTCCAGTAGCCGCTCGGCTCGAAGGTGAAATCACGATAGACGTGTCGCTCACCTTGCGCGTCGATCATCACGACGCGCCGCTCGAGCGTCTTGCGGTCCTTCACGGGTCCGTTGAAGGTCTCGTACACCGACAGCTCGCGGTTGCCGTCGAGCTGCGCCGCGAGCCAGTTCCACGCCACGTCCTCGCCCTGCTCGCCGCCGTCGTTGCCGAACTCGTGGTCGTACCAGCCCGACCCCGACACGGTGAGGCGCTCGGCGTCGTCCACGCCGTCCACGCGGATCGTGCCCTCCACGGTGCAGCGCGGCACGAAGTAGTAGAACATGCGCTTCGCCGTGAACCCCGCCACGATGCCGTCGTCGCCGTGCCGGATGGCCGGCTTCTCGAGCGAGAAGCGCAGGCGGCACTCGATTTGCCCGGCGGGATCGCACAGCTCGAGCTCGTAGCGACCGTCGAGCAGCTTCTCGAAGCGGTTGCCGTCGAGGTCGATGAAGAGGCGGTCCTCGGCCACCAGCGGCTCGCCCGCGAGCAAGCGATCCGGAAGCGGGACGTTCCCCCGGGCGAACACCTCGCGAAGCGCGCGGTGCACGCGGGGGTCCTTGGGCCCGTGGCCATCGTCGAGCTGCCGGAGCGCGTCGCGGGGCGTGCGGGGATCGAGCAGGGTGCCCGAGAGGTACCGCCCGGCGGCGACGTCGACGACGCCCCACACCATGAAGTGGCTCGGCGGCGGCGTCTCCCCCGAGTCCTTGTCCCGCGTGTCGCGCGCCCGGAAGAAGGAGGCGAAGAGCGAGAAGGGACGCCCGTCCGGCGACTCCAGGTGGGTGTGCACGTACCACCACTCGACCGTCGAGGAGTGGTGCGGCAGGTCGTGGATATCGAGGTCGATGGGGCCGGCGCTGGGCCAGTCCACGGGCGTGGAACGCGGCGCGCCGGTGCGCAGGTCGACGTGGGCACGGTCGGGATCACGGAGTTCGGGCGGAAAATCTTCGCTCATGGGTACCTCGCGCAGCGGTCGTCTCCCGAGGGGCCGGGCCGGCCGCCGGAAGGGTTCGTGCGTGCCGTGAGTTCAAGGCGGTCAGGGCAAGCCGGGCAGGGCGGCCGCTCAATGCGAGGGGACGCCATGTGCCCACCGCCCGCGGGCGCTCCCTGGACATCCCCGATGGCGCCAGATCCCCCGCGACTCGCCCGGCGGGTCCCCGCTGCGCGAGCGACGCGTTCGACTGGCGGACGGCAGATCTGCGCATCGTAAAGGAGGAGGCACCGAGGCGGTTGGGACCGAGTCGCGGAAGAATATACCGTGGCCCGAAGCCCGTCGAGAGTCTCCCTCCTCACCCGAGGACCACCCGATGGGCGTCGCTGTCCGGGGGCGCGAAGGGCCTGCCCCCCCTCACCCCGCGGCGCGCTTCTCCCGCTCGGCCAGGGCGATGTCGGAGTCGACCATGCGCTCGACGAGCTGTTGGAAGCCCACGCGCGGACGCCACCCGAGCTTCTCCTGCGCCTTGCGCGCGTCGGCCCGGAGGATGTCGACCTCGGCGGGGCGGAAGTAGCGCGGAGTCGATCTTCGACGTGGTCCTGCCACTCGAGGCCGGCGTGCCGAAGGCCAGCTCGACGCAGCTCCCGCACCGTGTGCGTCTCGCCGGTGCCGATCACGTAGTCGTCGGGCGTCGGTCCGCTTGCAGCATCATGCCACATCGCCTCGACGAAGTCGCGCTGCGTGGCCCCAGTCGCGCTTCGCGTCGAGGTTGCCGAGGAACAGGCTTCCTGGAGCCCGACCTTGATGCGGCCGACGGCGCGCGTGATCTTGCGCGTCACGAAGGTCTCGCCGCGGCGCTCGACTCTCGTGGTTGAACAGGATGCCGTTGACGGCGAACAGGCCGTAGGCCTCGCGGTAGTTGACCGTGGCGTAGAAGGCGAAGACCTTGGCCGCCGCGTAGGGGCTGCGGGGATGGAAGGGCGTCGTTCTCGTTCTGCGGCGGCGGGCTGAGCTGCCGAACATCTCGCTCGAGCTCGCCTGGTAGAACCGGCACTCGAGCCCGAGCTTGCGCATCGCCTCCAGCATCCGCACGCACCCGAGCCCGGACGATCTCGACGGTGTACTCGGGGATGTCGAAGGAGACGCGGACGTGGCTCTGGGCGCCGAGGTTGTAGATCTCGGTCGGGCGGACGTCGCTGACGACTCGACTGGATCGACGAGCCGTCCTGCAGGTCGCCGTAGTGCAGGAGCAGGCGCGTGCCCGGCTCGTGGGGATCGCGGTAGAGGTGCTCGATGCGGTCGGTGTTGAAGGAGCTCGAGCGACGGATGATGCCGTGGACCTCGTAGCCCTTCTGCAAGAGGAGCTCGGCCAGATACGAGCCGTCCTGTCCCGTGACGCCGGTGATGAGCGCTCGCTTCATGATCGCGTGGCCTCTCGTTCGAGGATCTCGTTCCGGTGGTCGACGTACCACCCGACCGTGCGTGCGAGCCCCGCATCGAGCCCGGTCTGGGCCATGAAACCGAAGCGCTCCCGCGCCCTCGACGTGTCGAGCATCCGCCGCGGCTGACCGTTGGGCTTGTCGGCGTCCCACCGGATCCGCGCCCTTGTAGCCCGTCGCCGTGGCGATGGTCGGCGGCCAGGTCCTTCATGCGGATTTCGCGCCCGCTGCCGAGGTTGACCGGATCGGCGTCGTCGTAGCGCTCGGCGGCGAGCACCATGCCCTCGGCGGCGTCGCTCGACGTAGAGGAACTCGCGCGTCGGCGAGCCGTCTCCCCACAGCTGATCTCGGACGCTCGCCGCGCGCGACCGCGTCGACGAACTTGCGGATCATCGCCGGGATCACGTGCGAGTCCTCGAGATCGAAGTTGTCGCGCGGGCCGTAGAGGTTGACCGGGAACAGCATGACGAAGTTGCATGCCGAACTGCTGCCGATAGGCCTGCGCCATGGACGAGCAAGACCTTCTTCGCGATCCCGTAGGGCGCGTTGGTCTCCTCGGGGTAGCCGTTCCACAGATCGTCCTCGCGGAACGGCACGGGCGCGAACTTCGGGTACGCGCAGATCGTGCCCGCGATGACCACCTTGGCGACGTCTCGCGAGGCCGGCGCCTCCTCGAGCACGTGGAGGCCCATGGCCATGTTGTCGCGGAAGAACATGCCCGGGGTGCTCGCGATTCGCGCCGATCCCGCCGACCCAGGCCGCGAGGTGGAAGACGAGGTCCGGGCGCGCCTCGTCGAAGAGGCGCGCGGGTGGCGGCGCGTTCGTCAGATCGTAGTCGCGCGAGCGCGGCACGACGATGTCGGTCACGCCGCGGGCCCCGAGCGCCGACGACGTGCGATCCGAAGAAGCCGCTGCCTCCGGTGACGAGGATCCGGCGTCCGGCCAGCGTTGTCGCCATCCACGCGACGGGTAGCAGTCGCCCCGACGGCACGCAAGGGCCGAGGTCGCCCCTCCCCTGGTCGGCTGCTAGAGTCCCGAAGCGCTCTAGGCTCTCGGGCGGCCGGTTCGGTGCGCGTGCGCCCTCGGACGGGTAGGGCGCCGTGCCGGAGGAGGTGTTCGATGGATTGGCTCGTGCAGGCGGCGATGGCTTGCGTGCTCGTCGCCGTGGCGTGCGGTGGTTGTGCTCCGCGCGACAACGGCTTCGTCGATGGCGGTCAGGACGGGGGCTACGGTCCGGACGCGGGCAGCGTCTCGGAGGCGGGGTCTCCCGAGGACGGGAGCGTGGGGCACGACGCGGGCACGGGACACGACGCGGGTCCCGGTCACGACGCCGGGCCGGCTCCGGACGGCGGCCCGGGCGCCATCGTCATCGACGGCCACCTGGACGAGCCCGCCTGGGCGAGCGCGCAGGTGGCGACGAACACGGTCGCGACCGATTGGGGCGCGGGCCAGAACGAGCTCAGCGAGATGCGTGTGCTCGTCACCGACACCGACGTCTACCTCGGTGTGACCGGCGTCATCGAGCCCACGAACGCCATCGTCGTCTACGTGGACAACGACATGGGCGGGCCCGACGGCGTCAACGACCTGTTCACCCTGAGCGACGGCACCGGCTCCCTCGACGACGCCCTGTCGGCCGGCATCACCACGCCCGACACCTTCAAGGCGGACTTCGCCTGGGGCACCCGCGTGATGGGCCGCGCCGCCGCCGGCGCCGACGACGAGATGGGCTGGCGCGACATCGCAACCAACCCCGGCGACTTCTCCTGGATCTCGGCCGACATGGCGCCCGCCGCGTGCAGCGACACGGCCTGCGAAACGCGCATCCCCCGCGCCATGCTGAACGCGACCGGAGCGCGGACCCTGGCCCTGTTCGCGCGCATCACCAACGCGATGGGCACCGCCTTGTCGAACCAGACCGTCCCCATGGACGACTCCACCATGCCCTCGAACGTCACCACGCTCCTCACGGTCTCGTCGCCGTGACGCCCCAGGGCCCGGGCCCCATGATCGCACCATCGAGCATGCGCGACCTCATCCGCATCGAAGGCCTCACGGTCGACTGCGTCGTCGGCGTCCACCCCCACGAGCGCGACACGCTTCAGCCCCTGCGCGTCGACATCGAGCTACGCCTCGACACCGAGCGCGCCGCGGCCACCGAGCGCCTCAGCCGCAGCGTCGACTACGGTGTCATCACCGCCCAGGTCGTCTTCCTTCTACAGAGCGCGCGCTTCCGGTTGCTCGAGACGGCCGCCCACGTGCTCGCCCGTCACCTGCTCGCGCCGCCCGCGCCGGGCCAGCAGCGGGCCGCCATCGAGTCGGTGCGCCTTCGCCTCGAGAAGCCGGGTGCCCTCGAGGGGCGCGGTGTTCCGTCGCTCGAGATCGAGCGCCCCGCGTCCTGGGTCGTGCTCGGCCACGAGGACAAGCCCTTCGGGACGGTCGACATCATCCACGAGACGCGCGACGCGGGCATCTACCGGCTCAACGTGGTGCCGGGCCGCGGCATCCCGTTGCACGTGCACCGGAGCATGCGCGAAAGCGAGATGATCCTGGGCGACGGGCTCCTGTGCCAGGGGCGACCGGCGGCCCCGGGCACCGTGCACCGCTGGCCCCTCGGCGCGGCCCACGGCTACGACAACCCGACCGACCGGACCCAGACGATCCTCTGCGTCGACGTGCCGCGCTTCGACGAGGGCGACGAGATCCCGGTCGACGGCCCACCGGCCGACGTCGATCCCGAGCCGGGCTACCTGCGCTTCGCGACGGGGGGCGGGTGAGCGGTGCCAACAAGGTGAGACCGGGCCGCGTGCTGGTGACCGGTGCGAGCCGCGGTATCGGCCGCGCCGTGGTGCAGGCACTCGTCGCACGCCGGACCCGGGTCGCCGCCGTGGCGCGCGATGGGGCGGCGCTCGAAGCGCTCGCGGCGGGCAGCGACGGACGCATCGTGCCGGTGGTCGCCGACCTCGCTGCGGGCCGGCTTCACGACGTCGTGGCCCGGGCGGTCGAGGCGCTCGGGCGGCTCGATGGGCTCGTGTGTGCGGCGGGTGTGGCCCGGCACGCCTCCGTCGGCGCCATCGACGAGGCCGACCTGCGCGCCCAGCTCGAGGTGAACCTGGTCGCCCCGCTGCTCCTCTCGCAAGCCTTCGCCGTTCATGCGCGCCTCGTGGGCCACGGGGGGTCCATCGTGCATGTCGCCAGCACCCTCGGGATTCGACCTGCCGTCGGGACGGTGGCCTACAGCGCCGCGAAGGCGGGGATCCTGGGTATCACCCGTACGCTCGCCGCCGAGCTCGCGGCCGACGGCGTGCGCGTGAACGCCGTCGTGCCGGGCGTCGTCGACACGGACATGGTGCGTACCCTCCGTCTCGCGCCGGGTGAGCTCGAGCCGACCGGTGCCGACCGGGAGGCGCGTATCGCCGCGCAGCTCGAAGCCCTCCGCACGCTGCACCCCCTGGGTCGCCTCGGCCGCCCCGAAGAGATCGCCGAGGCCGTGCTCTACCTGCTCGACGCGCCGTGGACGACGGGCGCGGTGCTCGCGGTCGACGGCGGCCTGCTCGTCGGCTGAGCGGTCGGTTCGCGCGGGTCGCTTCAGCTCTGGCTCGGCCGAAGCGAGCCCACCAGAGCGTCGAAGGCGCCCTGGGCGCGGCCGACCACGCTGCGCTGTCCGATGAGCTTGAAGAAGATCGGACCCTGGGGTCCCTCGACGATCGCGCCGAGCAAACGCTGGTCCTGCTTGACGCCCGCGTTGGGCGCACCGGTCATGCCCATGCCGCGGAAGTCGCCGTGGGTGTCGACCGTCGTGACGGCCATGCCGTGCACGGTCTGGTGGTTCACGGCGGCCACGTCGTGCGGGTCCTTGCCGCCGGGCGGTGTGAACTGGGTTACCCAGCGCTCCACGTTGTCCTGCACGGTGCCGCCCTGGCCCTGCCCGAAGTAGTAGACCGCCAGCGTGGCCGGGTCCTCTCCCGCCCTCTGCTCGGGCACCACGTACTCGGCCGCGCGCATGGAGCTCGACGGATGCTCCCACTGGAACGGCGCCGGGGCCTGCCACGTGACGCCGCCCGCGGACGGGTGGGCCGGGTCGACCGGGGCCCCGGCACCGCCACCCATGTCCGCCACGGCCGGATGGCCTGCGGGCAACGCCGGATGGCCTGCAGGCAACGCCGGATGGCCTGCGGGCAACGCGGGGTCTCCCGCGGGCATCGCCGGCGCGCCCGGGGCAGCGGCGCTCGGCGCCACGTCCTCATGGGCGTGGGGCGGCACGGTGGTGTTCTGGTCACAGCCCGCGAGGGCGAGCAGGGCAAGCCATGGGAGGGCGCGTCGCATGGCCGGGGTTGTACGCCGCCGGTGCGTCCCTGACAAACCGCGGCCACGCCTCGGCTCCGGTCAGCCGAAGACGACGCAGCACCCGGTGATGCAGTACTGGCCGGTGGGGCACGCCGGGTCGGTGGGCAGGCCGCACGGCTGGATGCCGGTCCCGCAGCGCGGCGGCGGCGGGGGGCCGGCGTCGGGCGTCGCGGCGTCGGGGGTCGCGGCGTCGGGAGGCGTCGGGCCCGCGTCGTAGGGGATCACGCCACCGTCCGGGTAGTGCCCGGCGTCGACGGGGGGCGGGGGCGGGGGCGGCGGGAAGCAGTCCGGCGGCAGGGTGGTGCGGCCCAGACACAGCTCGCAGTGGTCGCAGGTGTTGAGGCAGTCGGCGACCGGTGTGCACGGGTGACAGGCGGTGTGGTCGCCCGCTTCCGCTGCGGCCAGGGTGCACGTTGGGCTGCCGTCGGAACCGAGTGTACCGAGGAATACATACTCGCCCGAGCCTGCCGGCAGCTCACAGCAGCCGAAGCAGTCGCAGCCGTTCGGCGTGAGGGGGCTGCAGAAGCTGTGGCACATGGCGCTCTGGGGGTCGGGGCAATGGACCGACGGATTGCGCGTCGCCGGAGGCTGGTAGGCGCACATCGGGCTGCTGTCGGGCGAGAGCGGATTCGCAGCGCGTGTCCCAGTTGCAGTCGTCGTTGCCCGAGCCCGAGTCCTGGTCGTAGTAGCAGTCACGGGAGCAGGTGGCGGGATCGCCGCCCGGGATCATCAAGCCGTAGCCCGACTCGTTGTTGTCGCAAGGGCCGAGGCAGTCCGGATCGTAGGCGTCGATCTTGCCGTCGCCGTCGTTGTCCATGCAGTCGCCACAGGCGTAGATGTGGCCTTGGCAGGCGATCGGGTGGCAGCCGCCGTCGGGGAACATGCCCCAGCCGCCGTCGCCGCCGGCATCCGCGGTCGGTCCCCCGTCGGGCGCAGGCCCGGCGTCGACCCCCGGCCCGGCGTCGCCGCCCGATCCGGCGTCGGCCGAAGGCATCGCGCCGTCCGGTGCCGGGATGACGTTTCCGTCCGGCAGCAGGACCGCCCCGTCGGGGAGGAAGACCGAGCCGTCGGGCAGGACGCCCACCTGGCCGTCGCCGCCCCCATCGCCGGGGGCCCCGTTGCTGCTGCTGCAGCTGCAGCCGTTGAGGGAGAGCAGGAACGAAAGGATGGGGACGGTCCAGGAGCGGCGTGTCATGCAAGGCCTCCGGGAACGCGTACGAGCGCAGGGACTCCCCAGATACGAGGGAAATCTGTGGCTTGATCACCGACTTGCACATCCGTACAGTGGCGGGTCATGGGCGACGTGCGGCCGGAAGCGTTGGGACGGGGGCGGTCCGCTCCGTGGCAGGCGCCGCGGGGGCTCGGGTCGGTGCTCGATTGCTGGCAGGGGGACGGGGGGCTGTGGCGCAACGTGGTCCTCCACGAGCGACTGCCGCCGCACCCGGCGAGCGACGCGCCGATCCCCGACACCGTCGGCCCCGAGGTGCGGCGTGCGCTCGAGGTACGGGGCATCGAGCGGCTCTGGTCGCACCAGGCGCGCGCCTTCGAGCTCGCGTCGTCGGGGAGGGACGTGGTCGTCGCCACCCCGACCGCGTCCGGCAAGAGCCTCTGCTACAACCTCCCGGTTCTCGATCGCCTCGCGCGCGAGCCCGAGGGGCGCGCGCTGTACATGTTCCCCACCAAGGCCCTGTCGCGCGATCAGGAAGAGGCGATGCGAGCGCTCATGCGCGATGCGGGCATCCACCACGGTGCCGTCACCTACGACGGCGACACGCCCGGGGACGCGCGGCGGGCGGCGCGCGAGCGCAGCGGGGTGATCCTCACCAACCCGGACATGCTGCACGCGGGGATCCTGCCCCACCATGCCTCGTGGGCGCGGCTCTTTGCGAACCTGCGCTACGTGGTGGTGGACGAGCTCCACACCTACCGCGGCGTGTTCGGCTCGCACCTGTCGAACGTGCTCCGGCGCCTCGTGCGCATCGCGCGCTTCCACGGCTCGGATCCGGTGTTCGTGTTCGCCTCGGCGACCATCGGCAACCCGCGCGAGCACGCCTCGCGCATGCTCGGGCGCGACGTCGAGCTGGTGGGTGAGAGCGGTGCGCCGACGGGCCCGCGGCGCATCCTGGCGTACAACCCGCCCGTGGTGAACGCCGAGCTCGGCATCCGCGCGAGCTACCTGAAGACGGCCGTGCGTCTCGCGAGCGACCTGGTGCGTGCCGACGTGCCCACACTGGTGTTCGGCCAGAGCCGCAACGGCGTGGAGGTGATGCTCAAGTACCTGCGCGATCGGCTCGCGCGCGACAAGGTCGATCCGGAGTCGATCTTCGCCTACCGCGGTGGGTACCTGCCGGCCGAGCGACGTCGCATCGAGGCGGGGCTCAGGGCGGGCGAAGTGCGCTGCGTCGTGTCGACCAACGCCCTCGAGCTCGGCATCGACATCGGCAGCCTGGACGCGGTGGTGTGCGCCGGCTACCCGGGGACGCTGGCGGGCCTGTGGCAGCGCTTCGGACGCGCCGGACGGCGAGGCGACGAGAGCCTGGCGGTGCTAGTCACTTCGAGCGCGCCCCTCGATCAGTACGTCGCACGCGATGCGCGCTGGCTCGTGGGGGCGCCCGTCGAGGAGGCGCGCATCGACCCGGACAACGTGGAGATCCTCATCCAGCACCTCAAGTGCGCCGCCTTCGAGCTGCCGTTCGAAGAAGGCGATGGCTTCGGCGACGTGCCCGGCGAGGCCATCGGCGACGCCCTGCGCTTCCTCGCCGACCACGCGGTCGTGCACCCGGTTCCGGGTAGCGGTGGGCGCACCGTCTTCCACTGGGCGAGCGACTCCTACCCGGCGAACCACGTGTCGCTTCGCAGCGTCGGCTGGGACAACTACGTGATCGTCGAGCTCGGCGGCGCGGCGCCGAAGGGCGAGGGGTCGGACGAGGGCGGCCGGGCGATCGCCGAGATGGACTACCGCTCGGTCCACACGATGCTGCACGAGCAGGCCATCTATCAGCACGATGGCGAGCAGTATCAGGTCGAGCGCCTCGACTTCGACAACCACAAGGCCTTCGTACGCAAGGTCGCGCCCGACTACTACACCGACGCCATGACGCACACGCGCGTGTCGGTGATCGAAGAGGACGACGGCGCGGCGGTGCGGCTCGGGGGCACCCACTCGCTCGCGGCGGGCGTCGGCGAGGTGAGCGTGGTCGAGAAGGTGGTCGGCTACAAGAAGATCAAGTTCCACACGCACGAGAACGTGGGCTACGGCGACGTGCACCTGCCGGAGATGCAGATGCACACGAGCGGCTTCTGGCTGACGTTCCCGGAGGCGCTGGTGAGCGTGCAGCGGGTGGCGCGGCCGGTCGTGATCGACGCGCTGCGGGGGCTCTCCCACGCGATGCACACCGTTGCCGCCGTCGGGCTGATGGTCGACCCGCGCGACCTCGGTCGGACGCTCGGTGATCGATCCGATCCGGAGGGGCCGCCGGAAAAGGGCGGGGAGGGGCCGGGCTTCGACCCGACGATCTTCCTCTACGACCACGTGCCGGGCGGGGTCGGGCTCGCGCCACGCCTCTTCGACGAACGGGAGGCGCTGCTCCGGCGCACGCGTGCGCTCGTCGAAGGGTGCGCCTGTGACGACGGCTGTCCGGCGTGCATCGGTCCGGAGATCGCGGCGGGCGAGGTGCCGCTGCCCGTGCCGCCGATCACGCGCAAGCGCGTGGCACTCGAGGTGCTCGAGGCAGTGGGGGTGAGCGCCGTGCATTGAGTCTGGATAGGTCCCGCTCGGAGATGTGTGACATCCGACCCGTCCGGGTTGGGGGAGGGTGCTTGGAAATGTGCGATGGATTTCAAGCGTAAGCTGTCGAGGTTGAGTGGTGCAGGGCCCGGGAGCCGGGTGGCCGGGGGCGAGGCGACTCCGAAGCCGGCCGCCGCGCGGGAGGACACGCGGGCGCGCGTCCAGCGGATGCGGGGGCTCATCGATGCGCTCGTCACCCGCGACCGAACGCGCACCGCGCGGCGTCCGGCGAGCACGGCGAGGGCGTCGGCCGAGGTGCGACTGCCGGGAGAGCTCCGGGAGACGCCCCACGGGCCCGTGCACCTCGTCGAGCGCTGGCTCGAGCCGCACCATGCCCACGGCCGTACGCCGATCCGCGACGCGCTCGCCGTCGACGCCGCACACGTGGCCAAGCTCGCCCTCGATCCGGCCCTCGAGTCCGTGGACTTCCGCCGCATGCTGCTCTTCGACACCGAGACCACGGGGCTGTCGGGCGGTGCGGGGACGATCCCCTTCCTCATCGGTCTCGCCTGGTTCGAGGACGAGTCGCTGCACCTGTTGCAGCTCTTGCTACGGCGGCCGGGCGAGGAGGGGCCCATGCTCCGTCTGCTCGCCGAGCGCATGGCCGCCGCGAGCTGTCTCGTCTCGTACAACGGCAAGTCCTTCGACTGGCCGCTCCTGCGCACGCGCTTCGTCCTCAATCGCGTGCCCATGCCCCCATCGCCTCCTCACCTGGACCTGCTCCACTGCGCGCGCCGCATCTTCAAGCGGCGCCTGTCGAGCGTGCGCCTCGTCGACATGGAGGTGGAGGTGCTCGGCATGCGTCGCGAGCACGACGTGGACGGCGCCGAGATCCCGGGGTTGTACATCGACTTCTTGCGTGGCGCCGACGGATCGGCCCTCGCGCCCGTCATCGAGCACAACGGCCACGACATCGTCGCGCTCGCCGGCCTGCTGGCACGGCTCACGCGCCGCTTCGAGCATTTGCACCTCGAGGACGATCCGCGCGACCACCTGAGCTACGCCCACGTGGCGGCGCGAGCCAAGGACGCCGAGCGGGCGGCTGCCTTCGCGAAGGCGGCGGCCGAAGGAGGGGGCGACGCGGCGTGCACCGTGGAGGCCTTCCTCCTGACGGCGCGCCTCGCCCGTGCGCGGGGCGCCGCCGACGCCGAGGAGGAGGCGCTCTCGTCCGCCCTCGCAGCCGCCGACGAGGACGTCGTGCGTGCGACCGTGCATCTCTGCCTCGCCAAGCTCTACGAGCATCGATGCAAGGACCCGGGGCGCGCCTTGCTTCACGCGCGGGAGGCGGTCGACGCCGAGCTGCCCGAGGCGAACGCGCGGCGCGTGGCGCGGCTCGAGCGGCGCATCGCTCGTGCCGCCGGGAAGGGCGAGGGTGCCGCTCGGCGCCGAAAGGGTCGCCCCCTCGCCGTCGACGCGCACCGCGCCCCCGTCGCCTCCGAGGAATAGGCGAGACGGGGGCGGAGCCGTCAGCCCCCCGAGGCGAGCGCCGCGGCCAGGGCGGGCGGCGGGCTCGACTCGTCTCGGCTCTCGCGGAAGCCTGCCGGGAGCACCACCCGCTGCCGTCCGGCGGTCTTGCCGCGGGGCACGCGCATGGCGGACGGCGGAAAGGGCTCCGCCGGATCCATCGCCGCGAGGACCCGGCCGAGGTCCGCGAGGGACTCGATGTGCACGAGCCGCTGGCGCAGATCGGCGCTGCCCCGGAAGCCCTTGGTGTACCAGGTCGTGTGGCGCCGGAAGGTGCGCATGGCGTGGGCCTCGCCGAGCCACTGGGCGAGCATCGTCGCATGCTCGCGCATGACGTTCGCGACCTGTCCGAAGCGCGGCGGATCGCCGGGCTCGCGCCCCTCGAAGACATCTGCTAGGTCGCGGAAGAGCCAGGGACGGCCGAGGCACCCGCGCCCGACCACGACCCCGTCACACCCCGTCGCTCGCATCATGCGCAGCGCGTCCCACGCTTCCCACACATCACCGTTGCCGAGCACCGGGATCGTCCGCACGGCCTGCTTGAGCCGACCGATCGCCTCCCAGCGCGCCTCGCCGTCGTAGAGCTGGGCCGCCGTGCGGGCGTGCAGGGCCACCGCCGCGCACCCCTCCTCCTCGCCGATGCGCCCGGCGTCCAGGTAGGTCAGCAGGTCCTCATCGATGCCCATGCGAAACTTGATCGTGACGGGCACCGTGCCGGCGCGGCTCACCGCTGCGCGCACGATGGCGCAGAGCAGCTTCGGCCGCACCGGGATCGCCGCACCTCCGCCGTGCCGGGTGACCTTGGGCACCGGGCAGCCGAAATTCATGTCGATGTGATCTACCTTGCCTTCGCCGACGAGCCGCGCCACCGCCTCGCCGACGTAATGGGGGTCCACGCCGTAGAGCTGGAGGCTGCGGGGATGCTCGTCGGGCCCGAAGTCGGCGAGCCGCAGCGTCTTCTCACGCCCCTCGACCAGGGGCCGCGCGGTGATCATCTCGCTGACGTAGAGGCCTGCACCAAAGCGCCGGCACAGGGCGCGGAAGGGCCAGTTGGTGACACCCGCCATGGGCGCGAGCACGACCGGCGGCCACACGCGCAGGGGGCCGATCGACAGGGGGGCCATCTCCCCGTCCCGGGCGGGCGGAACATCGCGGTTCATGACGCCCCTGTAGATCTCCTGCACGACGGCGAAGCGTTTAGCATGGCGCTCCTCGTCGCGCCGCTCCCCGTATCCAGGCCGGCTTGCCTCTCGTATCCGGAGGGAAGTTTCGACAACCGGACCGGTGGCCCGCTCCCACGTGCGGCCTCGGTCCGACGGAGGGACCCGTGATGCGCTTGCCTGCTTCGGCCCTGGTCCTGTCATGCGTGCTCGCATGCCTCTCGGGGGGGTGCTCCCACGAGCTTGGTGGTCCTGCTCCCACCATCGCCCAGGCCGTCACACCCCATCTGGTCTGCAACGCCCAGATCACGACACGGGTCGCAATCGCCGGCAGCGGCTTCTCGCCCATGCCCGTCGACACGGCGACCAGCAAGCCGAAGCTCGAGCTTCCGAAGGTGACGGTGACCCAGAGCGCCGACCTCACGGGGGCGCCCACCGACATGGCGACGCCGGTCGTCATTCCCGACGACCCCGCCGATCCGTCCTCGAGCCAGGTCCATTGGACGAGCCAGTCGCTCATGACCTTCGACGTGACGCCCGGCCTCGCGCTTCCCACTGGCTACCATCGGCTCGACGTGCAGAACCCGAACGGGCATGGGACCCGCTTCGACAGCGCCCTCGCCGTGGTGCCCCCGCCGACCCTCGACACGATCAACCCGATGGCGATCTGCGTCGATCAGGGCGACCAGATGCTGCAGCTCGCTGGCTCGGGGTTCCTCCGGATTGCCGACGCGAGCGGGGCGCGCGTGCCGAGCATCGACCTCCGCGATGCCAGCGGCATGGTCGTCAAGACCTACATGCCCGACAGCCTGGACGACTGCACCACGCTGATGCAGCCCGCCGCCGACACCGAGACCTGCAAGACCATGGCGCTCACCATCCCCATGGGGGACGTGCCGCCCGGCACCTACTCGGTGGTCGTGACGAATCCCGCGCCGGCCAACTGCGCGTCGACCGACGCCGTCTCGGTGCAGGTCGTCCCACCTCCGACGCTGGCGAGCGTCACGCCGACGCAGATCTGCAGCGGCGGCGGGTCGATTGGCCTTACGGGCATGAACTTCAGCGAGATGCCCGGAGTGACGGTCTCGCTCTCGAACGCGACCGATAGCGCCGACGCGGGGAGCGTGAACGTCGACGCGGGCGGCATGAGCGCGACGTCGACCTTCGGACCCGTCAACCCCGGCACCTACAGCATCACCCTGACGAACCCGGAGGGCTGCTCCGACACCCTGGACAACGTGATCACCGTGATCAGCGGGCCGATCATGTTCTTCGTCGATCCGCCCGTCGTCTACAGCGGCATCTCGACCCAGGTGACCATCTACATCTCCGGTGCCACGTCGGTGAGCGACGTGTCGATCGTGCCGATGGGCGGCGGCTCGCCGATCATGCTCGACGCGATGTATGACGCGGCGCGCGGCCGCATCCAGGCCACCGTCCCCGCGGGTACCGCGGCCGGGACCTACGACGTCCACGCCTCGTCCGGTGGGTGCGACACGGTACTGCCCGGCGGCCTCCGGGTCACCGACACGATGGGCCTGACGGTCTCGTCCATCGACCCGACCTTCGGCTACAACGGGAGCGACACGGCCGTGTCGATCTTCGGCACCGGCTTCGTCTCGACGCCGCGGGCCTACCTGAACCCGTCGATGCCCACGTCCACCACGGTCGCGACCGCGCTCGCGTCGGTGGGCTTCGTGGACGGGACACGCCTGACCGGTGTGGTGCCGTCGGGGCTGCCCGTGGGCAGCTACGACCTCATCGTGGTCAACCCGAGCGGCGAGGTGGGGGTCCTGAGCGACGCGTTCACGGTGACCGACGCCCCGCCGCCGGTCATCGACGAGGTGGCCCCCGGCGAGGTCACCAACGACGCGGCCACGACGGTGAACGCCAGCGGCAGCGGCTTCGCCGGCCCCACGGTCACCTGGCGATGCAAGCTGCCGGACGGCTCGAGCATGGACCTGATGAGCTCGGTGGCCTCCTCGGACGCGACCAGCGCCGTCGTCGACTTCGACCCCACGTCCCTTCCCGACAAGACGGTGTGCGTTCTGCGCCTGACGAACCCGGACGGTAGCTACGGTGAGTTCTCGGCCGTGTCGGTCACCGCGCCGTCGTCGAACCTGGCCGCGACCGTCGCGGCCACCGACATGACGACCGGCCGCCGCGGCCTGTCGGCGGTCTCGGGGCGAGCCACGAGAGCGGCGCGCTTCCTGTTTGCCCTGGGCGGCGACGACGGTACGGACGCGGGCGTGCTCGACACATCGGAGGCCGCGCCGGTGGATCCCTTCGGTGCGCTCGGGGCCTGGGTCGCCGATCCGAACGGCATGCCCGAAGGCCTCTCCCGCGCCGGGGCCTGGCGCATCGGCCGCTACATCTACGTGGTGGGGGGCTACGACGGCGGCTCGGCCGTCGGCGATGTCTGGCGAACCGAAATCCTCGATCCCCTCGCGGCCCCGAAGATTGAGGACATCTCGGTAGACCCGCTCGCGGCCATGGCCACTTCGGGTATCGGCCCGGGCGTCTGGTACTACCGCGTCTCGGCGGTCTTCCCGTCGAGCGATCCGGACAACCCTGGCGGCGAGTCGCTCGCGAGCGATCCCCTCGTGGTTGACCTGCCGGCGAGCCTGCCCCGCCATCTCGACATCACGCTCTACTGGAGCAGCGTGCCGGGGGCGAGCCAGTACGAGATTTATCGGAGCCCGACGCCAGACATGGGCTCGGGGATGGTGGAGCTGCTCGACACCGTCGACGCATCCATGACCTCCTACCAGGACACCGGCGGCACGACCACGTCGGGCAGGGTCCCCTTGCCCCTCGGGGCCCACGGCACCTGGGCGGTGATGCCGTCGCTCGGCACACCCCGCGCCGGTCTCGGCGTCGGGCATGCCCAGGACCCGTCCGACCCATCCATCCACTACCTCTACGCCGTCGATGGGGAGGACGCCTCGGGCGCCCTGCTCGACAGCTATGAGGTGTTCCGGATCGACGTGGCCTCGGATGGCACGCAGACGCCAGCGGCGTCGTGGACCGCCGGTACCGAAACGCTCTCCTGGCCTGCGCGCGTGGGCATGGGGACGGTCGACGACCCACGCGACAACTTCGGCATCTACTCGGTCGACAGCCACAGCGCGCCGCGCAGCATCAGCGACAGCTCGGCGTGGATTTACGTCGTCGGGGGCGTCGGCGGTACAGGCTCCGCCCTTCCGTCCGCGGCGGCCGCACTGGTGCAGGCCGGCGGGCAGCTCGGCGCCTTCCAGGCGATCGACAACCTGAGCCCACACAACGCCGGCTTCGCCAACATGACGGGCAACAACTTCCTCTACGAGTTCGGCGGCGGTCCGTCGCCCTCGGCCGCCGCGGCCAGCGCCCAAGTGTGCTCGGGCGGCAGCTTGCGGCACCGTGCCCAACATCGTCAACTGGAACAACCAGGGCTTCAATCTCCAGGCGAGCCGCTATCTCCCCGGGGGTGCCATCGAGAGCGCCCATGTGTTCATCCTGGGTGGCACGAGCGGCAGCGGTGCCCTCGCGTCCACCGAATCGACGGTCTGGTGAGGAGGATGGTCATGCGTACACTGCGTGCAGCGATCGCCTCGGTTCTCGTCCTCGCGACCTCGTTCGGGTCGGGTCACGCCATGGCCCAAGACAGCGGCCCGCAGGACTTCCGCCACAAGACCCTGACGCTCGGCCTCCGGGCAGGCGTCCTGGTGCCGAGCGTGTTCAATCAGCTCGGCGTCGGGCCCGACCTGACCTTCGAGGTCGGGCTACTCCTGCCCGTGGCCGACAAGCGGCTCGCGATCGTAGCCGACGGCAGCTACGCCTCGGCGGGCCGATCGGGCGGCGGCACCCATCCGCGCATCGGCGACATGGGTGGACCGTGGACCTTCCACATGACCACCCAGGAGGCGCTGGTCTCCATCGGGCCCGTCTTCCGCTTCCTGCCGCCCGGCAGCACCTTCGTGCCCTACGTGGGCGCGTTCGGGCGGCTCTTCATGATGAAGACGACCGCCGACGGTACGGGAGGTGGCCAGGCCTTCGGCCAGAACACCGAGCAGTCGACCGAGATCGGCTTCGCGGCTGCGCTCGGGGGGGAGCTTCGGCTCGGCCCCGGGACGGCGCTGCTCGAGCTGGGCTTCCAGTGGGCCAAGCTCGATCAGCGCATCACCGGTGACGTGGGGGCGACCGCCTTGTCCGCCCAGATCGGCTATCGGCTCTTCCTCTGAGCGCGCTCGAGGCCCGCTCTCCGTTTTCGGGGCGCCGTGCCGCCCCGGGGGCCCGGCGCGGTGCATCCCGCGCTTAAAAAGAATCGCCGGGGCGAGTATGGTGCGGGCGTGGGTCCCGCCGATGGCCGTCGCCGGACGCTGACCGGGCGTTCGCGGAGCGCGAATGCCCACGCGGGCGCGTCGTTTGGTGCGCGGGTTCCGGGCCCGTGCGGGCCCGCCGGCGAAGGTCGCTGCGACCGCCTCCCGGGGCGGCGGTCTCGCCTGGGCCTCGTGGCCCTCCTGCTCTCGATCTGGCTGCCCGCCGAGACCGGCCGGGCGGACGACGTGTCGGCCAGCCTCTTCATCCGCACCGACACCGACCACACCCAGGTCATCACCCCCCGCATCGCCGCCACGGCCAACGTCATCGACGACCGCACCACGGTCGACGTCGCCTACGCGGCGGACATCTGGACGAGTGCCTCCATCGACATCCGGACCGCCGCCTCGCGCGTGGTCAGCGAGCAGCGCGACGAGATCAACGTCGGCATCAGCCGGGACCTCCAGGACACGTCGCTCAGCGCGAGCTACCGCTACTCCAACGAGAACGACTACCTGGCCAACGGCGGCTCGGTGGGGGTCAAGCAGAAGTTCTTCCAGAACAACGCCTCGGTGGAGACGCTCCTGTCGGCCGAGCACGACGTGGTGGGCCGCTCGGGCGACCCGAGCTTCGCACGCGGTGTGTCCACCTTCGGCGCCCGCGTCATGTTCACCCAGGTGATCGATCCACGCATGCTCATGCAAGCGGGCTGGGAGATGTCACACATCGAGGGGTTCCAATCGAGCCCCTACCGCTTCGTCGGCATCGGTGGCAACGGCCTGTGCTCGGGGACCGCACAGTTCTGCCTCTCCGAGGCGGTCCCAGGCTCGCGCCTGCGCAACGCGTTCGTCGTGCGGGTGCGCCGCGCGTTCGGTGCTGACAAGTCGGGAGGTCTCGGCTACCGCCTCTACCTCGATGACTGGGGGCTCCTCTCCCACACCGCCATCGCCGACTTCAGCTGGCTGCCCGACGACCGTTCGACCCTCTCGTTTCGCTACCGCTTCTACATCCAGTCGGGCGCGTCCTTCTATCGCAAGATCTACCGAGATGCCGTCGTCGATCACGGACCTCCGCTTCCGCACCCACGACCGGGAGCTGTCGTCCATCTCGAACCACCGCTTTCAAGTCAGCTACGAGCGGAACTTCGACCTGACCGCCGCCGGTCCGGCCGTGCGCGGCACCATCGCGGGTGGCGTGACGTACCTGAGCTACAGCGAGTTCATCGGGCTCGATCACATCTGGGCCTTCGACCTCACCCTGGCTGCCACGGTGGAGCTGTGAGGAGCTACCGACGCCTCCCGTTCGTGCTGCTGCTCGCGCTCGGCGCGCTCGCCGCCCGAGGGGCCGCGGGCGTGCACGCCCAGGACCAGGGCGGTTACCGGGGCGGGGGCGGCGACAACGGGGGCTACGGCGACAACGGGGGCAACGGGGGCAACGGGGGCAACGGAGGCAACGGAGGCAACGGCTACGGCGATGGCAATGGGGGCAACGGGAGCAACGGGAGCAACGGAGGCAACGGCGACGGTAACGGTAACGGCGACGGTAACGGCGACGGTAACGGTAACGGTAACGGCGACAACGGAGGTAACGGCGACAACGGAGGTAACGGCGACAACGGAGGCAACGGCGACAACGGAGGCAACGGCGACAACGGAGGCAACGGCGACAACGGAGGCAACGGCGACAACGGAGGCAACGGCGACAACGGAGGCAACGGAGGGGGCGCTCCCGGCTGGCACGCGCCCAAGGTCCTCGTCGTCGCCGAAAGGCGCACCCCCATCGCGATCGTGCGCGCGATCTTCGACCTCCTCGGTCGCGTCGGCGACACCCAGAGCGGTGATTCGTACGAACGCGAAGCCCGGGCGCGCGGCCTGCCTCCCACGAGCGACGACGCCTTTGCGGCGCTCCTGCCTCACCGGGGCATCGACATGGTGGTCGTCGTCGGGATGCGGTCGGAAGGCAGCCATCGCTACGTCCGGCTCGCGTACCGCGAAGGTCGCATGGGGCTGACGCTGCTGGAGGAGGAGCACGCCTTCGCCGGGGATCGGCTGGGGGACACGACCGAGCAACGCGTGCTCGGCGAGGCGCGGCTCGCTCTAGCGGCGATCACTCGCCCCCGCGGCTCGGGGGCGGCCAGCACGAACAACTCCCAGGGCCTTCGGTCGATCGCCGCAGCCCAGAGCGCGAGACCCCACGTACACCATGCGCCGGGCGCCGCCGTGCGCGTGGGGTTGCGCGCCGGTTTCGGCTTCGGGACCCGCTCGATCGACGTGCAGGTCCTTGCAGGCCTCGTCCGCCTCGCGACGACACCGTTCCCCACAATCCACCTCGGTCTCCGCCTCGACCTCGAGCCCCGCGCCCGCGGCCGCCTCGACCTCTTCGCCGACGTGCGCTACCTCACCTCTGTCGGCCTGGTTACCAAGGACCAGCGCATCGACGGATCCATCCGTACGACCGCGTCCCGCTCGCAGCGGATCGACTTCCTGGGTGGCGCCCACTATCGCCTCCGTGACGCCCTCGACGCGATCGCCCTCGAGGGCGCCGCCGGTTTCGCCCTGCGCTCCTTCGGCTCCGAGGCTCCGGTCTCGCTGCCCGACTACGCCCTGTCTGGACCGGAGCTGGTGGGCGCGCTCGAGATCCCGATCCTCAAGGGACGGGTGACCCTCTCCGTCGGGGGCGAGCTTTGCTGGGTCGCCCTCGTGGGCTCCCAGCTTTCCCAGCAGAAGGTGGGCGCCTCGGTGGCCGTCGGGGTCGACGCCCGGATCCGCGTGCGCATCAGCGAGACCCTGTCGGTCGAGGGGCTCTACCACGAGTCCCACGCGTTCCTGTCGGCGCCGACAGGAGGCGGAAGCGACGTGGAACGGTACGTCACCCTGGAGGCTGTCTACCGGCCGTGAGTCGGGCCGGCGGTGTCACCGGGTGGGGCGGCGTCCCTTGTGCCGCCGGGCGCGCCGCCCCCGAGCCAGCGTGATACCGAAGGCGAAGAGCAACCAGGCGGCCGTGGCGCGGCCCGAGGACGAGCCCCCTCCGTCAGCACTGCACGCGCCCTTTGTCACCGACAGCTCGGGGGTCGGCTTGCCCGAGGCGTCGAGGAGCCGTGCGGAGCGTCCGAACGCATCTCCTTCCGGCTTGGCGTCGTTGTTGCTCTGGATGGTCACGACGCTCACCCACACCGGGACGCTCGTATTCATGGGGGCCGTCCATCGCACGCGCATCTTCGTGGTGCCGCAGCCAAATCTCCACGAGGCTACCGCGATCTGACGTCCGCTCGCTGTCGGGTTGATGGACGTCGCCGGGGAGGGCGGCGACCCGGAGCACTGTTCGGTCGCGTCGAGCTCACTCGGGGCCGGCACGTCGAGCGTGCCGGCGGGAGCTCCCTTCGCATCCTGGACCTCGAGCTTCCGTCACCCCCTGCTGCGCGGTGTCCGGCCACTGGACGGTGAGCTCGTAGCTCCGGCCCGGGTCGAAGCCGTTGTCGGGAAGGCCGGTCACGCTGAACGTGGCCGGCGTGGCGTCGTGGTGGCAAACGATGCAGGTGTAGCCGTCGGACGGAACGCCCGTGAAGTACTTGCCTCCGCCGCCTCCCATCGTCGCGGGGGTCTCGAAGGTGCCAATCCCGGGAAAGGCGTGGGCCCGCCCGACCGAGATGCCGCAGACGATCGCGAGGGAGAGGACGACGGCCGCACCGACGGTGATTGTGCGAGCCATCACATCCCCCCGTCGAGGGAGGCGCCCGCCTCGGGCGAGGTGCCGGCTTCGGGGGAGGTGCCCGCCTCGGGGGAGGTGCCCGCCTCGGGCGAGGTCCCCCCGTCATTGCCGCAGAGTGGCGCGTTCCCGTGCGCCCAGTCGGACAGCATCTTCCAGTCCGGGTCGTCCTTGCTCGCGAAGACGTTGCGCCCGAACACGTCCAACCCCTTGTGGGCGCTCCCGCCGGCGTTCGCCGCGAGAGGCTTGCGCAAGAGCCAGGAGCGGTCGGGGGCGTTCGTCGTGTCGAGCATGGAGCGAGCCCGCTGGTAGGTGAACATCACCTCCTCGGGTCTCACGGCTGCGGTGATGCTGGTGGCGGGATCGAGTCGCACACGCCCGGGTCCGACGATGCGGAAGAAGCGTCCGGTGCTTCCGTGGCAGCCAGCGAAGCCGCAATCGCGCAAGAGGATGGGGTAGACGTCGCACTGAAACGTGTCGAGCTTCGTCGGCGGAGGGCTCGACGGCTCGACGGCGTTCGAGCAGGCCGGCGCGATCGCCAGCAGCGCCACGACGGCCGCGATCGATCCCAGGCCGCGCATGCTGTCCACACGCGAAGTGTAGGGGCTGGCCCATGGTCCGATCCAGCGGTACCGTGAGCGGGTGACGTCGTGTGCTCGACTCCGTCTCGCCCTCGGGGCCGCCCTCGTCGCGGCGGTCCTCGGTGGCAGCGGTTGCGTCGCGGTGCAGCCCTACGAGCGCGAGACCCTGGCGCGCTCCGACATGCAGTTCGACAGCAACCCGGCGGTGAGCGCCTCCGAGCAGCACGCGACCGAGGTGCGTGAGGGCGCATCGGGCGGCTTCGGCGGCGGCGGCGGCGGCTGCGGCTGCAACTGACCGTCCACCGCTGAGCGGAGGGTCATGACCGGTGCGACCCCCGCCGCGGTCGCCGATGGGGTCCGCTGTGCCCGGCTGGCCCCCCCGACGGGTCCGAAGCGGCTCCGGAGCATCCAGCGCTCCACCAACTCGGGCGCTGGCTGCTTCTCAGCTCGGCGGGATTCGTCCAGGCGCTGCTTCTAACACACTGAAAACCTTAGCTATTATTCGCTTGTCGCGCTCCCGGCCTCGGGTGCACCCCCCTCCGCGGCACCGCGGGTCCCAGAGCACCCGGGCGCGAGCCGAAATCGGCTGTGAAGGCGCGCCGATGCGGCTCGCGGCGGAGGTCTGGGGTCGCCGGTTCCCACGATCGCGGTCTCTGGAGTGGCCAGTGCTGGGGTCCCCGGTCGCCATCGGGCTGGCCCCGCGGCCCATAGCTCGTGGGGCGGCACATGTAGTTGACCGAGATCAAACGACTATTGCCCAGCGGCCACGCGGGTGTACTGAGTCGGCACAGTGCCTGCTTTACAGCCCGGTATGCGGTCCTTGTCGATTCAAATCCTGGTTGGAGCCCTGGCGGCATCGGGGCTCACGGCCTGCAACGCCGGCTCCATCGAGATGACTCGCCGCATGGCGGTCGACATGGGCGACGGCGGCATGGCGATGATCGACGACGGCGGGAGCATGGTGGACGGTCACGCGGCCGCCAAGGCGTACTTCGACGCGAACGTGCTGCCGATCCTCAACGGGCCCTGCGCGACCTGCCACACGCCCGGCGGAAGCAGCGGCAAGGCCTTCGTGGCGCCTCCGGACGTGTACACGACGGTGTTGGGCTGGCCCGACACCCTCGTCGACCTGAGCGACCCCGAAGCCAGCCTGATCCTCACCAAGAGCACCGAGACGACCCACCCCCTCCCCCTGTCGAGCTCGCAGCACGACAAGGTCCTCACCTGGATCCAGATGGAGGCTGCCGCGGCGTCGATGGGGGGCGAAGCGGGACCGATGGACTACACCACCCCGCCCCTCGCGCCCGTGGAGGGTCCGAATCGGATCCCGTTCCCCGCGAGCTGGGGGATGATCAACGCGGAGCTGGACTTCGTGATGGACCATCCCACCGGCGGTGGCATCAGCCTCTCCCACATCCAGGTGGTAGCCGGGCCGAACGGGGCCGATTCTGCTCCACCCGCGGTTCCTGACGGTCGAGAGCGGCATGTCGACGCCCGACCCCGTCGACCGCTTCTCCACGGAGGTGAAGGTCCAGCCCGATCGCATGGGCGATGTCGGCGCCGGGTCCGCCTCCTTCGTCCTCTTCCCCGCCGACGGCCAGATCAGCTGGCACTTCGACTCGGCTGGTCCCCTGGCGACGAGCACGGGCGGCGGCGACGCAGGCATGCCCATGGGCGACGCCGGCACCGTCCGAACCGGCGGCTGCCGCAACGTGTCGGGCTTCACCGCGAACGCCCAGCCCGCGTTCATGGCCAACTGCGTGGGCTGCCACGGCGGGGGCAACGCCTCGGCGATGTCCGCCGTGGACATGTCGATGATGAGCGACACGAGCCCGACCGCCCAGCAGACGGCGTGCAACAACATCCTCGGCCGCTTCGACCTGTCGGGGGACCGCTCCGCGAGCCTGATTCTTCAGATGTCCGACTACATGAACACGAGCAACGGGCACGGGTTCCACTTCCCCGACGCGGCATCGACAGACGCCTTCCAGGTCGCCGTGTATAGCTGGGTCGCATCCGAGTAAGGTGACAAGACAATGAGCAAGATGACTCACAGTAACTCTTGGACCGCCCTGGGCATCGCCGCCGCGCTCGTCGGTCTGGTTGCCGGGTGCAACGGGCCGAGCCCGGACTCCGGCAGCAGCCGGACCACCGCAGCGCCCGATGCTGGTCCCACGGACCCGGGAACCGGGCTGGACGGAACGGGGAGTGAGGCCGGGATGCCTGCGACGGACGGCGCCGTCGCAGCGCCTGGCGCGGGCAGCGGGCTGAGCCCCGAGTACCAGTCTCGGCTCGATGCCCGCACCGTCGACTACAGCGCGGCGCTCCGCACCGCCTCGCTCGAGCTGCGCGGGGAGCTGCCGTCGCTCGTCGACATCAATGCGCTGGCAGAGGCCCCCGACGATGCGAGCAAGCAGGCGGCCTACAACGCCACCATCGAGGCCTACCTCGACGATCCTGCCTTCACGGGGCAAATGCTCGCCTACTTCCGGAACACCCTCAAGATGGGCGGCGACCCCGACATGGACACCGCGCCCCTCTTCGCGGCGGAGCTCGTCGTCCAGGATCGCCCCTTCACCGACCTGTTCACCGCAACCTCGGGCACCTGCCCGACCATGGACGGCAGCGGCAACATCGTCCCGGCCGACTGCATGAACGGCGCGCCCAACCCGGCCGGCATCCTGACCAACCCGGCGGTGATGAAGCAGTACTTCTCCCACCTGGCGTTCCGCCGCGTGCGCTGGGTGCAGGAGACCTTCGCCTGCAACCCCTTCCCCGCCGAGGTCACGACGCCGACCGACATCGGCGGCGCTGCGCCCTACACCTCGCCCTGGCCCTTCGAGAGCATCGCCGGGGCGGACAACGGTGGCCGCGTCGACTTCCATGACACCTCGTCGGTCGTCTGCGCCAACTGCCACACCAGCATCAATCACATCGCCCCCCTGTTCGGACACTTCGACGACCAGGGGCAATACCAGAGCGACTTCGCGGTGCAGCTGCCGAGCGGCGACCCGGTGATGCTCAGCGACTGGTTGCCTTCCGGCGAGACGACGGCCTGGCGCCTCGGCGTCCCCGCCCCCGACCTGCCGAGCCTCGGCCGTGACCTGGCGGCGGATCCTCAGGTCGACTCCTGCACCGTGGCCCGCCTCTGGAACTGGGCCCTGGGCAAGGGGGACGTGGTGCAGGATCGGGAGGCGGTCCCGGACTCGGTCATCCGCGACATGGTGGCGACCTACCAGTCCAACGGAAAGCGCGTGAAGCCGATCCTGCGCGCCATCTTCACCAGCAACGATTTCGTGCGGTACTAGGAGGCAGACGTGATGAGCTCCCGAAACACTCCTCAGAGACGCCTCGCGGCACTGCTCGTCCTGGTTCTCGCGGGTTGCAACGGTGCCGCCTCCGGCGCGGGACGGACGCCAACGGGCGGCACCACCGACACCACGATGACCGACCCGACGAACCCGACCACCTCCACGTTCATTCCGACGGGGGCCGAGGCCGCCGACGCGGAAAACGCCTTCCGGCACCCGGAGACGCTCGGCGGTCCGGAGACCTCGCCGAGCGAAGCCCTCGCCCGTATGGAGGAGCAGGGACCGGCCGCCTACGCCGAGCATCTCCACTCCTGCCGCAAGATCTCCTACGCGACGGTGGGCCGGATCCTGAGCGATCTCGGCGTCGACATGGCGGCCACCGGCGAGACCAGCGCAGGCTACATGTACAGCGTCGCCGACCAGGCGCTCGGCGCGCCGAACTACGGAGCCCGCGTGCCCGAGACCAACGCGCTCACCAGCTCCAGCGCGTCGCGTCTCTTCGACATCTTCGTCCAGGCCGCACCGGAGATCATCGCGAACCTGCCCTCGATGGACCGCTGCAGGCTCGGGGGAGCCATGGGGGTGGGGACCCAGATGTTCGACTCCAGCGGGAGTTGCACGAAGGACGGCATCTCGTGCCTCCTCGGCACGCCCGCGACCGACGCGCACGTCGAGTTCTGCAACCACATCGTCTCCACCGCCGCGACGCCCACCGAGGGGCAGCAGATTGCGGTCGCATCCCTCCTGGCTGCCGCCTACACCTGTGAATGAGGTTTCCGATGACCAAGCGCGATAAGCCGATGAAGAAGGACGAAGCACGGGCGATGGGGCGTCGGGCGCTCATCAAGTGGAGCCTCGCCGCCGGAGCGGCCCTCGGGCTTCCCCGCTGGAAGGTGTTCGAGGTGCTCGAGCTGACCGGCGGCAAGGCCCTCGCGCAGCAGGCGTCCTGCACCATCTGCAACCGCTCGGTCCACATCATCGCGGGGCGAGGGGGGATCGCCTGGTTCACCCTCTTGTGGCCCCACAACGACATCGCCGCGGGCATGCCTTCCGGCGCATCGTTGCACGCCTCGAGCTACACGATGGCCACCGGGACCGACCGCCCCCTGACCCTCGCTCCGGAGACGCCCTTTCAGTCGTTCCCGGGTGCGCGGCAGGTGACGGCCCTCTTGGCGGGCACGAACGAGACCCATACGCGTACGCCGGCGTCGAACGCGAGCCTCGGCATGAGCAACGGGCTCTTCGCCGCCTGTGCCGCGGTGCAGACCGCAAGCCCGACGTTGACGCCCGTGATCGCCGTTGACGACGCGCCCTACACGAGTGCATCCGGCGCGCCTCGGGTCGCCCGCGTCGGATCGGCGAGCGACATCATCTCCCTGTTCAACAGTGCCGCTTCGCGCGCTGGCGGGCTGCTCAGCAACACGGACAACGCGAACCTGTTCGCGTCGAGCTACAGCTCCTGGGTCGAGCTGCAGGCGGCCGCGGGGTTGCCCACGACGCACGACGGCTACCAGACCGGCGTTGCATCGGCCCAGTTGCTCGGTAAGAACCTCGCCAATGCCCTGCAGCCGACGGACGCGGACTTCATGCGCTACGGCATCGACGGCTCGTCGCCCTCCCAGAACCGCGACATCGCCGAAACCCTCATCATCACGGCCAAGGCATTCACGCTCGGGCTGACCAACTCGGTCATCTTCCCGGCCTTCGACGACGACCCCCACGCGGCCTTCGCCGACATGGGGACACTGATGATGACCGTGCAGACCCTCGGCAAGTCCCTCGACGCGTTCTACGCCGACCTCAACGCGCAGGACGACCCGACCTGCGCCGGGACCTCCATCGGCGACAACACCGTGCTGTCGATCCATGGCGACACGCCCAAGGACCCGCTGACGGCGAACAACTGGCCCGACAGCACGCCCGGCAACTCGAACTGGATGTACGTGCTCGGCGCCGGTCAGCTCAAGACGGGCTGGTTCGGGGGGATCGATCGCAGTGGGAACGTCACGGGCTGGAACCCGGCGACCGGTGCCGCGGACGCGAGCATGTCGAGTAGCTCGACCTCCAGCGCGGCGGCCGCTGCGGTCCTCTACGCCGTCACCAAGGGCGACATCCGGCGCCTTCAGGACTTCTACCGCGACTCCATTCAGGGCGTCATCAACAGCCCGACGACGTGAGTCCGAGCACCTCCCGGGGAGGGAGGGGCCCGGGAGTGCTCTGGCTCCGGCTTCGTGCCCGCCGCCGCCCCGTGCCGGGAGCGGCGTGCGGGCACAGCCCTTTCAGCGCGTGCAGTAGCGGTGGGAGGCGGCGTTGTCCCGATAGGCGGAGGAATCGACGTCGGGGCAGGCGGTGCGGATGGCGTTCTTGAGCGTGTCGATCTGCGACCAGTCGAGCGCCATGGAGTCGAAGACGATTGGGAAGCTCGCATCCGTGCCGTGCTCGACCTCGTCGAGCAGGGCCTGGTATTTGTCCGCGCCCGTCGTCCACATGCCGTCGAAGTTGTCGTCGTAGGCCTGGACGAGGTCGGGATACGCGGCGCCGTCGATGATCGACACGTTCTCCATCGTGTTGTGCTCGGCGTTGTCCGATAGGTTGTAGCTGCCGGTTGCGATGAAGCGGTCGTCGATAACCATGTACTTGTCGTGCATCTGGGGCGCGTAGCTGTAGTCCCACCGGTAGGCGTAGTACTTGAAGCGCACCGGGATGCCCGCCTGGCC
Source organism: uncultured delta proteobacterium (assembly GCA_963830115.1). GTDB lineage: Bacteria > Myxococcota_A > Polyangia > Polyangiales > CAWHLB01 > CAWHLB01. Next base: position 181,807 of record CAWHLB010000035.1, on the reverse strand, counting down.
CACGTCGTAGCTGTACATGTAACCGCCGGTGTAGCAGTCCTGGACTTGGCTCGCGTTGTCCCCCGCGGCGTCGAGGCAGCTCGAGAGGTCGTGGTTCTGCTGGTTCTCGGACCACTCGCTGAGCCACTCCTGGTCGTCGAGGTAGACGCGTATGTCCACGTCGGGGTCCGCGGCGTGCTTGGCCATCAGGGCCTCGGCGATGGGGCGCGAGCGCAGGTGCGCCGAGGCGAGCCGGATCGAGTGCTGCGCGCTCTCGATGAGCTGGACGTAGCGGTCTGCGACCGTGTCGTTCCCGCGCACCAGGCTGAAGGTCCAGCCGTACGTCGATGACTCGTAGGTGCGGAAGTTCGCGGAGGTGAAGACGGCGTCCACGGTCGGGTCGTCGATGATGTCCGCGTCGGTGATGGGCATGGACGTGAAGTAGCTGAGGTCGTGGTTCCACACGAGGTCGCGGGAATGCTCCCACAGGTAGTTGAACTCGCGCTGGTAGCGCAACAGGAGCTCCGGCACGCCGTGGATGAAGAGCGTGTTCTCGTCGAAGCGCGTCCCGCCGCCGTTCGACCAGTTCGCGCTGCCCGTGGCCAGCGTCCCGGTCTGGGCCTGGTCGACCGAGTCGCGCGGGCCGTCGATGATCAGGAACTTGTGGTGCATGATCTTGTTGATCCAGCGCACGTCGATGCCGGCGTCCTCGAGGTCGGCGCTGGCGGTACCGGCCGGGCTCGTACGGTCGGTGCTCGCGGCTTGGGAGACCATGCGAATCGACACGCCGCGCGCGACGGCGCGCGTCAGGGCGTCCTTGATCTTCGCGTCGCTGAAGCTGTACATCGCGATGTCGATGGTGTGCTGGGCGCCGTCGATGAGCTGGGCGGTCCGGGCGAGGTGGCTCTGGTCGTAGGGCTGGGGCGAGAAGATGGCCGAGATGTCCGCCGCGGGGGGCGTGGGCCCGGTGCACCTGTCCTCGACCGCCGCCACCAACTCGCGCATGGCAATCGGCCCGACCCAGGAGACCGCATCGACCTCCCCTATGTCGTCGAAGAGATCGTCGTCCGAAGTGCCGAAGACCCCATCGGGGCCGTTGCGGTGCGCCATGAGGTTCCGCGACGCCCGGATGTGCACGCCCGCGTCGTGGACGACCTGCTGGGTCGTCGCCGCATCGTTCAGCCAGGTCACCACCGCGCTGAGCTCACAGTCGCTGAAGCCCGAGCCGTCGGCCTTGCCCGCGCTGACCCCGACCGCGTCGCGCGCGTCCGGAGACGCGCCCGCGGAGTCGATCGCTGCCGTGCATCCGCCGGCGAGCATCAGCACCGTCGCCACCGCCGCCCACTTGCTCTGCATGTCCCTGCCCCTCGATGTTCGAAAAGGGGGCGCTCCCCGGGCGGAAGCGCCTGCACTACGCGCGGAGCCCCCTACGCAAGAGACGGGCCAGGGTGTCTCGTCACGGAGAGCGGAAAAACCCGAGTGATCTCGGGCAATCGCCGGTCGAGAGGTGGCGGATGCAGAAGCCGGTCGGCCAGCGCGATCGGCCGGTGATCAGTCCGAGGTGACGGCGAGGTGACGGCGCGCGCCCTCATTGCGCGCGAGGCGCATGCGCCAGTCCACGCCCACCATCTCGCCCGGAGCCATCTCGTTCCAGACGTTCTCCCCGCTCAGGGGCTCGCTCGAAAAGATGAGGTGGCTCACGAAACCGCTCGTGCTCGGCGCCTCGCATTCGGGGGCGAGATTCGGGCAGGCATCGCGGTCGGGGCAACGCTTCTTGTAGGTGGCCCAGAACAACTCCTTGCCGCCCTGGTGGGCCGCCATGGCCGTCCCGTCGGTGACGATCACGGTGAGCAGCGCCTTCGACGCCTCGTCCTCGCCATCGCAGAGCCCGTGCACCTGGGCGATCGTCGTCCGGAGCGCCTCCTGCACCTCCTCGATGCCGAGCCTCCCGGCGAGGGGCCCGAAGGAAGACAGGTGGGTCAGGAAGAGGAAGAAGATCGCTTCGCTGTCGGTCTCACCCAGGATGAAGCGCCGGAGCCGCGGTGCGATCTCTGCGAGCAGCGTCTTTCGGTGGCTCTCGAAGTCGGGGATCTGACCATTGTGCGCGAAGGTCCACCGCCCGTACTGGAAGGGGTGGCAGTTGAGCACGGTCAGCCCGCCCACGGTCGCCCGGCGCACGTGGGCCAGCACCGTCTCGGACGACACGACGCCGCTCACACGGTGGAAGATCTGGTCGCCGAGGGCCGTGCTCGGGCTGCGGGTGACGTGGGGCGCGCCGTCGACGTAGTAGGCGACGCCCCAGCCGTCGGGGTGCGCGTTGCTCTGCACGCCGAGGGCGTTGTCCGCGTCGACCAGGGAACGGTGCACCTGGCTCGGGATGACGCTGCGGAAGCCGAAGAGCCTGCACATGACCGGTCCATTCTGCCACAGATGCCCCCGTGGGGCGGCCGGGCATTCGGGCCGAGAGCGTCCGACCCGTGAACGCGCCCGCGTCCGCGCTACAATGGGGCGTGACCCGCGGCTACCTCGTCTTCGACCTCGAGACCGTGCCCGACCCGGACCTCGCCTGGGACGCGGCGAAGGACGGCTTTCCGCCGCCGCTCTATCACGAGGTCGTCGCCCTCGGCGCGCTGCTGCTCGACGGCGACCTCCGGTTCAAGCGGCTCGGCGTGTTCGGCGTACCCCACGCGGGCGAAGGGCACGTCGTGTCCGAGGCCGCCGTGCTCGACGATTTCGCCGCCTTCGTCGGCAAGGCGCGCCCCCACCTCGTGACCTACAACGGCCGGGGCTTCGACCTTCCCGTGCTGGTCAACCGCTGCCTCAAGCACGGGGTGCCCTTCACCATCTATTACGCGGATCGAGACTACCGCTACCGCTACAGCGACCTCGGGCACATCGACCTCGCCGACCTTCTCAGCGACCACGGCGCGGCGCGAAAGCCCCGGCTCGACGCGGTCGCGCACCTGGTCGGCTTGCCCGGCAAGCTCGGGGTCGACGGCTCCATGGTCGAGTCCATGCACGCCGAGGGGCGCATCGAGGAGATCCGCGCCTACTGTCTCGAGGACGTGGTGCAGACGGCGTTCGTGTTCCTGCGCACAGAGCTGCTCCGCGGGCGACTCGATCGCGCGGCCTACCGGGAGCGCGCGCGGCTCTTGTGGGACGGCCTCGCCGCCGACCCGCGTGTTCGAATCCGTCCTCGACGCCGCCGACCGGAGCCGCCTGTTGCTCGAGGACGAGGGCGAGCCGGTGGCGGCGCGCGCAGGGGAGCCGGGGGATCCTGGCGAGCCCAGCCCCCCGCCGTCGTCCTCCTGGCCGCCGCCTCCGGAGGAGCCCGAGTCCTGAGCATGGGGGCCCCTTCTCGGGCGCCCCCTCCGAGGCCCGCTCCCGTCGAAGGGGCGTCGCTTCCGCGCCTCAGGCCTCCTTGCCCAGAGCTGCGTCGAGCGCGAGGGCGGCGCTGATGAGACCGAGGTGCGTGAAGGCCTGGGGGAAGTTGCCGAGCTGCTCGCCCGTCGGGCCGCAGCTCCTCGCCATACAGGCCGAGGGGGTTCGCGTAGCCGAGCATCTTCTCGAAGTAGAAGCGCGCCTCCTCGACCCGCCCCGCGCGCGCCAGGTACTCCACGTACCAGAACGAGCACACGGAGAAGGTGCCCTCGCCACCCTGGAGGCCGTCGGAGGAGTCCTCGGGGCGGTAGCGATAGACGAGCGAGTCCTCGACCAGGTCCTCTTCGACGGCCTTCATGTGCGAGACCCAGCGCGGATCGGTGGGCGCGATGAAGCGGGCGAGCGGCATGAGCAGGCTCGCCGCGTCCAGGGCGCGCGTGCCCTTGTGCTGCACGAAGGCGCCGCGCTCCTCGTCCCAGAAGGCGGTGTGGATGTCGCTGATGGATCTCGTCGCGGCACGTGCGCCACCGCTCGACGGGTGCCGGTAGGGAGCGGTTGTTCGCGATGCCGCAGCCGCCCGGTCGATCGCGACCCAGCACATGCACCCGCGAGTAGAGGAACTCCTGCCGGCCGCCGCGCGACCTCCCAGATGCCTTCGTCCGGTTGCCGCCAGTTCGCGCAGACCCAGTCCACGAGGCGGCGTCGGTCTGCCACATTTCGTAGGAGATGGGCTCGCCGTAGCTTGATCGTAGAGGTAGACCGCGTCGATCAGCTCGCCGTAGATGTCGAGCTGAAGCTGGTCGTAGGCGCCGTTGCCGATGCGGACCGGCCGCGAGCCCCTGTAGCCGCTCGAGGTGCGTCGAGGGTCGTCTCGGTCAGCTCGCGTGCGGCCGTCGATGCCGTACATGATCTGGAGCGGCGCCGTCCGAGTGTCGTCGCCGAGGTTCTTGCACCGCGCCCTCGACCCAGCTCCATGAAGGCGGTCGGCCTCGTCGGTGTAGCCGAGGCCGGTGAGCGCCGTAGACGGTGAAGGCGGCGTCGCGGATCCACGTGTAGCGGTAGTCCCAGTTGCGCTCGCCGCCGATCAGCTCCGGCAGGCCGAAGGTGGGGGCGGCGACGATGGAGCCGTACTCCTCGGGGAAGAGCATCTTGAGCGTCAGCGCCGAGCGGTTGACCATCTCGCGCCAGCGGCCGCGGTAGGTCGACTGGCCGACCCAGCGCCGCCAGAAGGCAACGGTCTCGGCGAAGCGCTCGGTGACAGAAGTCCGGCGTCAGGGCCGCGCCCTCGTCGCTGTCTTCGACCTGCTCGAGGATGAACTCCGCCCTCTCGCCGGGCCGCAGGTCGAGCTCGGCAGACCGCCGCGCCCTCGTGCACGCGGAGCGGGGCCGTGCTCCGCAGCCGCAGCGACGAGCCCGTCCTCGCCCTTCGACCTGAAGATGGCCGAGGTGCCGTCGAGCTCGACGCGTGTGGCTCGGCACGGCGCGTAGTCGAAACGCGGCGTCACACACGATGCGGAAGTGTGATCTCGCCGCGCACCGTCCGGAGCCGCCGCACGATGTTGTGCGCCTGGCCTACCTCCTCGACGGGCATGAAGTCCGTCACCTCCGCGACGCCCGAGGGAGACAGCCAGCGCGTGAGGAGCACGTTGGTGTCGGGCATGTACATCTGCCGGCTTCGCGTGACCGTCGAAGGAAGGCGCGACGCGGAACGACCCGCCCCGCTCTTCGTCGAGCAGCGAGGCGAACATGGTCGGCGAGTCGAACTGGGGGAAGCACATGAAGTCGATGCAGCCACCGGAGGCGACGAGCGCGACGGTGTAGAGGTCTCCGATGACGCCGTGGTCTTCGATGGCTCGCTGTGTCATGGGGCTCCGTGGCTCCCGGCAGGGCGGGGTTCCAACCTAGGTGGGGGCAGGCACCTTCCCTTCGTCGCCCGGGGGCTCTCCCGGGGCGCGCCGGACGGCGCCCACGCGACCATACCATCTCTCCTGCCGCGCTGCGTCGTTGGCTCCGTAGGGATGGCCCCCGAAGCCGCGACGCATGACGGCGATGGCGCGGGCGGCCGTGCGATCGTCGTCACGCGAGACGAACAGCTGCATGATCGACTCGGCGATCACGGGGACGGGGCGCTCCATGCGCATCGCGTCGGCGACCAGCCAGTTGACCTCGCCCGTGTCGTCCACGTGGGAGGAGACGTCGGTGAGGCCCGGCTCCTGCCGGTAGCCCGCCTCCATGAGGTCCATGAGCCACGAGCGGATCGCCGAGCCATGGCGGAAGCACCGGAGCACGTCGGCCACCGGCAGCGACGCGTCCCAGTGCTCGAGGAGGTCGACGCCCTCGGCGATTGCTTGCAGCATGCCGAACTCGATACCGTTGTGGACGAGCTTGACGAAGTGGCCGGCCCCCGGACCGCCCGCGTGGACGTAGCCACCCGGGGCCGCGAGCTTCGCGAGCACGGGCTCGAGCATCGCCACCGCTTCACGCTCGCCGCCGGCCATGAAGCACGCACCGCTTCGCGCACCCGAGGGGCCACCGCTCGTCCCCAGATCGACGAAGCGAAGGCCTCGCTCGGCGAGGCGCGCGTGGCGCGTGATCGAGTCGCCCCAGTAGGAGTTCCCACCGTCGGCCAGCAGGTCGCCCGGCTCGAGGCCGTCTTCGCCGAGGCCCCCGAGCACCTCGTCGACCGCAGCGCCGGCCGGAACGTAGAGGAGCACGATGCGCGGCGGCCGGAGCCGATCGCGGAACGCGGCGAGCGAAGGCGCGCGCTCCAGGCCAGCGTCGAGCAGCTCCCGATCGACCGAGGCGCGGTCGAAGCCCACGACGCGCACGCCCTCCTCGAGGGCATGGCGGCAGAGGCCCCCGCCCATCCGTCCGAGCCCCACGATGCCGATCTCCATCATGACCTCCCCTCGCTCCCGTCGAACACGACCACCTCCTTGATGCTGCCCTGGCGTCGCTCCCGGACCACGTCGGGCGCGCTCTCCGGGGAGTGGCGGTCCGTCAAGAGGCCGCTCAGGGCGTCGGGCCAGGTCGCGTGGAACAGGGCCAGGTCGCGGACGGCGGCCTCGAAGGCATCGCGTCCCGCGTTGACGGTGCCGAGCACGACCTGGTTGTCGAGCACGAGCCTTCGCGTCACGGCGTCCGTGTCGAGCTCGACCGGCCCTCGCCGGCCCGACACCCCCGTGAAGACGAAGACGCCGTTGGGGCCGAGCTGCTCCATCACCTCGAAGGCGAGGCGCGAGGCACCGGTCGCCTCGTAGACCACGTCGATGGGGCCCACGACGCGGTCGAGGGTTTCGACCTCCTGGTCGCGCGCCGAGAGGTAGTGACCGTCGATGGCCTCCACGATGCGCGCCCTGGGCCCGCCCGCAGCTTCGCGTGAGTAGACCCACACATCGTAGTGCGCCGCGGCGAAAGCCATCGCCCCGAGCAGGCCCACGGGTCCGGCGCCGAGGACGAGCGCCCGGTGGCGCCGCCGTCCTGCGTGGTCTCCCGGCTCGGTCCTACGCGGGCGACGGCAGCGAAAGGGCAGCCGTCCCTGTATCCGGTCGAGCTCGATGAGGGCCTTCTCGGCGATGGTCAGGGGCTCTGTGAGGACGCCCACCTTGCGCAGGGCGTGGGGCACCGGCACCAGATAGCGTACGTCGACGACGATCTCTTCGGTCATGTAGCCGTGCCGGCCCTTGATCCCTCGCTCGGTGTAGTCGCCCGTGGTGCAGAAGTCCGGACGGCCGCTCCGACAGGCCGTGCAGCGGTCGTGGGGGCAGGGGCGTCGGACCATCGGCACGACGAGCTGTCCGACCCGGACCAGGGGTGCGACGCCAACCGTCTCTACGACCCGTCCGAGGCATTCGTGCCCGATGACGAGGATGTCCGAGCCCGTGGGCGGCGCGCCGTGCTCGAAGCGTGCGATGTCCCTGTCGGTCCCGCAGATGCCGACGTCCAGCACACGTACGCGTGCCCGTCCGTGTCCCTCGAGCGACGGGCAGGATGGTCGACGAGGCCGACCTGCCTGCTGGTCACGTTCACCGCCACGGCTCGCATGGCGCCTCCTCGGTGTGAAGCAGACGCCCCAAGGTGGGTATCATCTCGCGCCGGTCAAGGAGGACGGGGCCCGGTGCTTCCCGCCATGCGCAGGGCGCCCCTCAGGGCCGCTCAATCCAGCGCTCGAGGGGCGGGATCTCCACCGTGGCGAGGGCATCGAGGAGCGCCTCGGGCTCGGTCGAATCGACGACCAGGCCCCGGTGCATGGGGCGGATGAATCCTTCGGAGGCGGCGTGGTCGAGGAACGCGAGGAGGCCGTCGTAGTAGCCGCGCACGTTCAAGAGGCCGACGGGCTTGTCGTGGTAGTTGAGCTGGGTCCAGGTGGTGACCTCGAAGAGCTCCTCGAGCGTGCCCCAGCCGCCGGGCAGGGCGATGAAGGCATCGCTCAGGCCGGCCATCACGGACTTGCGCGCGTGCATGCTGTCGACGACGACCAGCTCGCCGACACCGGTGTGGGCCAGCTCCCGCGCCTGCAGCTTCTCCGGGATGATGCCCCACGTCTCGCCGCCCGCTTCGATGGCGCCGTCGGCGAGGGCGCCCATCAGGCCGACGCGACCGCCGCCGAAGACCACGCCGATCCCACGCTCGGCCAGCAGGCGTCCGACCCCGCGCGCCGCGTCCAGGTACGCCGGGTCCACGCGGCTGCTCGAGCCGCAATACACACAGACGCGTCGGAAGGTGCGCATCGGGCCACCATAGCAGCGTGCGCGTCTACGGGAAGGGCGCGGCCGAAGCGATCCGTGCTAAAGCGGGGGCGCGATGGTGCGGGTGACCCTGGTCGCGCTGATTTGCGGCTTCGTCGGCTCGATGCCGATTGCCGGGCCCGTGGCCGTGCTCGTGGTGGCGAGGGGCACGCTGGGGGAGTTCCGGCGGGCCCTGTGGACGGCGGTCGGCGCCGCGGTCGGGGAGGGCATCTATGCGGGCCTTTCCTACTGGGGGTTCTCGACCTTCTTCGCGCGCCACCCGACCGTCGTCCCCCTCGCCCACGGCGTGACCGCGCTCCTCTTGTCGCTCATCGGGATCCGGTTTCTCTTCTGGCGGCCCAAGGCGGAGGCGGCGGACGAGGGAGGGACCAGTCGACGCGCGCCGGATTGGCTCGTGGGCTTCGGCCTCGCGGCCTTCAACCCCTCGTTCCTGGCGACCTGGACCGCGGTCGTCACGGCGCTCTACTCGAAGAGCCTCGTGCCGATGCACCCGGCCTACACCCCCTACTTCGGGCTCGGTGCGGCCGTGGGGGTTGCACTCTGGTTCGTCCTGCTCGTCGCGATCATGCGCCGCTACCACGCGCACCTGCCCCAGGGTCTGCTCACCTGGATTGTGCGCGTGCTAGGCGCGGTGCTGCTCGGCATCGCGATCTGGTCCGCGGTGCAGCTGGTGCAGTGGACGATCACCGAGCATCGACCCCACGCCGCGGCGCACGGCCTTCAACTCAATGGTGAGCGCCTGGGCTCGCCGGGGCGGCGCGGGAAACGTGCAGGGGTCGACCGGAGCTTCTGCACCACGACGACGGTGCCCGTCGGCGTACGCTCGGTGGCGACCACGCGCGCGTGCAACAGGCGCAGAGCCGCGCCCGCTTCTTCGATCTCGGTCTCGGCCTGCGCTCCCTTGATTGCGAGCACCCTCCCGCCGATCCGCACCAGCGGCAGGGCGAGCTCGAGGAGCACCGGCAGGCGCGCCACGGCGCGGGCGACCACGGCATCGTAGCGGTTGCGGTGTCCGCCCGAGGGTGCACCGATGGTCTCGGCCCGCCCGCACTCGACACGGACGCGGGTCGCGCCGAGGGCCGCCACCGTCTGCTCGAGGAAGCGCGCCTTCTTGCCGGTCGACTCGATGAGCGTGATCTCCAGGTCGGGCCGGGCGATGGCGATGGGGATACCGGGAAGCCCTCCGCCCGAGCCCAGGTCCGCGATGCGCTTCGCCCCCGCGGCGGTCAGGTGCGGCAGCAGGGTGAGGCTGTCCTCGACGTGGCGCACGAAGGCTGTGTCCGCGTCGCGGACGGCGGTCAGGTTGAAGGCGGTGTTGGCTTCGAGGAGCCGCTCCACGAATGCTTCGATGCGTGTCCGCTGCGCCGCGTCGAGGACGACACCACGCGCGGCGAGGGAAGCGAGGACGGCGTCGGGCAGAACGGGGGGCACGTCAGCGGCGGCCTCTAGAAAGGAACGCGGTGGGGGTGGCGGATCGCATCGGCTCCGAGACTCGACGAAGGCGCGTCGAGACGTCAACGGGGGATTCGGGGTGGCGGCCCGGCGCATCCTGTGACCTGGCTTCCGGGCTGACCGTTCGACGCCTCCCTGCGGCTCGTGAGCTGTCCACCCGGGGCGTGCGGACCGCGTCTGGGACGGTGGGCGGAAGGGGCAGCGAGCGCAACGATATCAATGGGTTCGAGCGCCTTGGCCGTCGATGGCATGGCCGATGCTCGAGGGGGACGACGAGGAGTCGAGCCATGCTCACATCCCTGCATCACGCCATCGAGAGCTCCACGCGCATGATGACGACCGTCGGTCGCGCCTGCGCCCATGCCCACCTTCCCCTTCCGCACGTGCCCGAAGGATGCCAGCGGGCCGCACGGGCGCTGCCCGTGGCCTCGGCCCTCGCCCTCGCGGGCGGGTGTGCGGGCGGCAACGCCCAGCTCCCGTCGACCGGCTGCACGAGCCCGGAGGTGGCGGAGGTCGACAGGACGACGACCATCGAGACGGCGCCCGAGGCGCCCTACGACTGGGGTGCCCCCGCGGCGCCCGCCCCGCAGCCCGGCTCCGCTTCCGACGTGGGCAACCGAGACCAGGCGGTCTACTGGAACGCGGCCGCGGGCGGTGCGGGCCTCGACCCCGTCGGTCCGACGGCGGGCGGCGCGACGTTCCCATCCAGCTTCGGCGCGGCGAACAGCGACCTCGGAGGCGCCCGCTTCACCCGATGAAGGGACCCTTCGTGCAATCCCTCACAGAGCCCACCCCCGAGCTCGCCTGACGTCCGTCTTCGGGCGTGCGCTCGAGCCGCCTCACTCCCGTAGGAGTGCGGCGTAGTAGCCTTCGATGCGCTGGAGGAACGACGCCCGCGCCGACTTCGTGGAGCAGATGGCCGCCAGGACCTCGAGCTGCCCGACGGCATTGACCATTGCGTCTTCGATGCTCGCGGCGCGTAGGCGCGCGAGGAAGCTCCGGTAGACACGCCGGATCCTGCCGTACATCGCGTCCCACTGCTGAAGGTCGAAGTCGGCGTGGGCGCCGCGCCGCGCGCGGAAGAGCTGGCCGAGCAGGTAGCTCGATAGGGAGCGGATGAGCGTCTCCTCCTCGTCGGCGAAGGGGAGGTGGGTCCGCACCATCGGCCGCTGGGGGTCGAGGATTGGGCAGCCGCTGGTCGCCATGTAGATGCCGAGGAGCGAGCGGAGCCCTTCCTGCAGCGATACGCGCTTGAGATAGGTGCGCCGTGGTCCGGTCACCTCCACCGTCGCCTCGCTCCACGAGATGGCCTCGCCGAAGTGCTCGACCACGTCGACCAGGTTTGCCGCCACCGGGCAGCGCGGATGCTCCGTCTCGCGCAGGGGGCAGTCCTCGCACTGATGGAACGAAAGGGCGGTCCAGGGGGGGAAGGTGTCGCGTCGCTTCGGGATGAGCGACAGGGTGTCCGGCTGCAGGTAGACGGTGAAGGTGTCCCGCTCGGCCTGCTCGTCCGGATCGAAGCGGTAGTAGAAGGAAAGGCTCCGTCGAAGGGACGTGGTGGTTTGCATCGGCGGGGGGGCGGCGAGGGCGAGGGTCAGGCGTAGGGGGTGAAGGGAACGGGGCTCGCGCGCCGCGCGTTGAGCGCACGCAGCTCCTCCGCAGTGTAAGCGTCCGCGGAGCCGGATGGGAGGTTCGTGCGTATGAAACGTTCGACGATATGCCGCGCGCGCGCGCCGACCTCGTCGTCTGCGCAGTCGTCCCAGAGCGCGAAGATGGCCGTGCGTCGGGCATGGGCGGAGCGCGAGGGGTCGCTCCAGATCGCTCGGAGTCGCTTCGGTAGCCGTGCGAGGGCGGCGCCGCGTGCGAGCACCGCGGCCCGGTCCGCGAGTCGGTCGCGTAGGGCCTGGGTCTGGTCGAGGAACCAGTTTCGCTCGTAGGAGTAGGGGTCCTGGCCGTTCGCGCGCATCAGCTCGTCGGTGAGATTCGAAGCCGACGACGCCACCCGCCCCTGCGCTCGCGATGGAAAAGTGGCGATCGTGGAAGTGTACGGTTCCGTCGGGAGCGATCTCCGCGGCCAGGCCAGGCACCTCCCACGCGTAGCCGCCATCGGGCGTCGGGGTCAGGTGCGGCGGCGCGCGGTGGCTCAGCCAGGGGCGGACGTTGGCCTGGGCGCGGAGGTCGCGCGTCAGGGCGGCGCTCTGGCGCGCGTCGGGCGAGGTCGGGCGGTCGGGCGGCACGGCCGAGCGGGCCACCGCGTCCGGAGCGATGCGCGCCCAGGTCGCGCGCTCGGTCCCCGCATCCGGCGCCAGGCAGCCGGGGATGTGGACGGTGGCGCCCGAGGGCTCGGTCACGGTGCAGCTCGAGGACTCGGGCGGCGTGGGGGTGGTCTCGGCGCTGCGCGTCGGCGACGCGATGACCGCCACCTCGGCGGTGTGGGGCAGGGGCGGCGCAGTCTGGGGCTCCGCCGGCCGTTGTCTTCGCCGCACCGGGCGCGCAGCGGCGACGGCCGTGGGCACGGTCTCCTTGGCGGGCGACTCGGACGGGTGCACCGCCGGGGGAGGCTCCCAGGCTGAAAACTCCACCTCGGCCACCTTGCGTGGGCGGCGCCGCGCCGGTGGACGCGGTGTGGGCGACCAGAGAACGAGGGCGAGGTGCGTCGCGACCGACGCGACGAGCGCGAGGACAGCGATCCGGCGGCGTCGTCTTGCGGGCGGCTGCGCCTTCATGCGTCCGGAGCACCATGCGCGCCCCGTCCGCGGGCCGCAAGGCGAGGGATCTTCGGCGGTCGGCGGCCGTGCGAAGAAGCGCCGAGCCTCGAGGTAGAGGTCGCCGGCCCTTGAGCGGTGCCCCACGCTGGCTATTAAGTGGGTGCATGGCCATGGACGCGATTGCAGTCCTCCGCGCGACGTCCCCCGAGATTGAGGGGTCGCCCTACATCGTGCGCCTGCTCGACGACGGGGTGCTGGTCGCCACGGGAGCGCGCTTCGACAGCCCGCCGAGCGCCATCGGTGTCGCCTTGCGGCTGCTGCTCGGTGAGGCGCTCGATCTCCACCAGGACCCCCGCGGCGTGTTCGTCTACCCGGACGTGGTCGAAGCGCAGGGGCGGACCTACGACGCCGTGCTCGACGAGATGGGGGAAGGCGGCTTCTGGTGTCCCATGAACGCGGAGGCCGGGCCGGAGGGACCGGAGGCCGTCGAAGCGATGATGGCGGGGTTGGCCGATGTCCAGACCGCGCTCGCGGCAGACGGCGGCGTCGACGTCCTGTCGCTCGCGACGCGGCTCCAGCAGGCATTGGGCGGGCCGGAGCAGATGGAGGCGATGGCGAACGCGCTCCTGGGAGCGCTCGCGGGCGAGGGTCCGCCCGCCGCCGAGGTCGCGGCCGCGAGGGGTGAAGGGGCACCGGCGCAGCCGCGCTTCGACGACGTGGTGGCACACATGCGTGGTCTCGCGGCAGCCATGCAACGGCGCCCGGGCGAGCCGCCGGGCGTCGAAGGCGTGCCCGGCGAGGGGCAGGGAGGGGCCGTGCCCGAAGAGGCTGCGATGCCGGACCTCGGCTCCCTCATCGCCCAGGCGCGCGACCTGGCGGCGCACCTCGACGTCGACCCGGCCGAGCTCGCGCAGATCGAGCGGGCCCTGGGCGGCCACGTCGCCGAGGACGACGAGGGAGACGGCGACGACGGGGCGCCCGGTGCCACGTCCGACGAGAACGGCGCGGACGATGACGCGGAGCCGCCCGGCGGGAGGTGATCGCCCGGGGAGACGCATTATGGTGATCGACGACGGGACGCGCGTTCGATCGGCGCTCTGGGTGGCATCGACGGCGCCGTCACCGGGACGGGCATGGTCATGGGGGACCTCATCGATATCGAACGTTTTCGCGAACGCAAGCACCGACGCGAGGTCGCGCGGGAGGCCGAGCTCAGGCGCCGCACGCGCATTCTGACGCCGGCCGAGCGCGATCGGATCGCCCGGCAGCGGGAACTGTCGGCGCGCCGCCTCGAGGGCCATCGGCTCGAGGGGCCGCCGAGCGACGACTGACGGGTGATCGGACGGCGGCGTGCGGCAGGTGGGAAGCCCGAGGGGCCACCACGCCCGGGGAAGCGCCGCTGTGGTAGCGTTCGGGCCCGATGACGTCCACGTCCCGTGGTCGCCGGCGCGACGGGTCGCGCGCGCCGGCCCTCGCATCCGCGCCGGGTCCCCTCCCGCCGCGGCTCTTCCACCGCCTCCTCGTCGCCAACCGCGGCGAGGTCGCCGTGCGCATCGCGCGCGGCCTGCGACGCCCTGGGCATCACGCCCGTCTTCGCCGTGTCCGAAGCCGATCGTGACGCGCCCGTACACCGAGGGCCGCGAGACCGTGCTGCTCGGTCCGGCGCGCTCGGCCCAGAGCTACCTCGACCCGGTGCGCATCGTGCAAGCCGCGACGCAGACGCGTTGCACCGCGCTCCATCCGGGCTGGGGCTTCCTCGCAGAGAACCCGCTTCTCGCCGCGCTCGCCGAGCAGCACGGGGTGACCTTCGTCGGTCCGCCCGCCCACGTCATGCAGCTGATGGGCAAGAAGACACCGGCCAAGCGCGCCATGGCCGCGCGCAGGCCTGCCGCTCATCCCCGGCAGCGACGGCGTGCTGCGCGATGCCGCCGAGGCGCGTGCCGGTCGCCGACCGAGGTCGGCTATCCGGTCCTGCTCAAGGCCGAGAGCGGCGGCGGCGGGCGCGGCATGCGTGTCGCGCGGGCGGCCGACGAGGTGGAGCACGCCTTCGCCGACGCGCAGGCCGAGGCCGCGGCAGCCTTCGGCGACGGCCGCATGTACCTCGAGAAGCTCGTCGAGGGCGGCCGCCACGTCGAGATCCAGGTCCTCGCCGATCGCTACGGCGACGCGATCCACCTGGGCGAGCGCGACTGCACCATCCAGCGCAACCACCAGAAGCTCATCGAGGAGTCGCCGAGCCCCGTGCTCGACGCGGCCGAGCGCGCGCGTACGCTCGGCGCGCCGCGGTGCGGGCGGCACGCTCGCATCGGCTACGTGGGCGCCGGCACCATGGAGTTCCTGCTCGACGAGGGCGGCACCCTGCGCTTCATGGAGATGAACACGCGCCTGCAGGTCGAGCACTCGGTCAGCGAGATGCGCACCGGCGTCGACCTGGTCGCGCAGCAGATCCTCGTCGCTGCCGGCCACCCGCTCGGGATCGCGCAGGACGACGTGCGCTTCGACGGGCACGCCATCGAGTGCCGCATCAACGCCGAGGACCCGGCTGACGGCTTCCGCCCGTCGCCGGGGCGTATCGTCCGCTGGGTCGCGCCGAAGGGCCGAAGGCCGACCTCCGCGTCGACACGCATGTGGCAAGCGGCTACGAGGTGCCGCCCTACTACGACAGCTTGCTCTGCAAGGTCATCGCCCACGGGCCGACCCGCGACGCGGCGACCGACCGCATGGTCGGCGCGCTCGAGGCCCTGGTGTGCGAGGGGCGTCCCGACGACGATCCCCATGCACCTCGCCATCCTCCGGTCCGCGGCATTCCGCGAGAGCCGCTACGACACGCGCGCCATCCCCGGCTGGCCGCCCGCCTAGGGCGACGGGGCGCCCGCCTCCGGGGCGCCCAATCCTGGGTGGCGCGGCGGCCGCCGGGCCCGAGGGTGTGCTAGGGTCGCGGCCCGGTACCATGGCCCACGTCCCGCTCGTACCCATCGGCGGTCCGCGGACGCGCGTCGCTCGACGACCGCACCTTCGAGGAGCACCGCGAGGCGCTCTCGGCGATCGACGCACGGCTTCGGGCGCGTCGCGACGAGGTCGCAGCGCGGCTGGGGCGACAAGTACGTCGTGCGCGTCCACGACAAGGGCAAGCTCACGGCGCGCGAGCGGGTCGAGCGGCTCAAGCGATCCCGGCGACGCGCATCTTCGAGGTCGGCACCTTCGTCAACTACGGCGAGGAGTTCGGCAGCGGCCTCCGGTCCCCCGCCGCCGGCGTGGTCACGGCCTTCGCAGCGGTCGAGGGCCGCTGGTGCATGGTCATCGCCAACGACAACACGGTCGCGTCGGGCTCGTGGTGGCCGCGGACGCCCGAGAAGATCGAGCGCGCCCAGAAGATGGCGCTCCGCCTGCGGCTGCCCACGGTCTACCTGGTCGACTGCTCGGGCCTGTTCCTGCCGGAGCAGTCGCGCTCCTTCCCGGGCGCGCGCGGCGCCGGCCACATCTTCAAGATGAACAGCCGCCTGTCGGCCGCGCGGCGTGCCGCAGGTCGCGGGCGTGTTCGGCGACTGCATCGCCGGCGGCGGCTACATGCCGATCATCAGCGACCGCGTCTACATGACCGAGCAGGCCTACATGGTCATCGCCGGCGCGGCGCTCATCAAGGGCGCCAAGAGCCAGAAGATCACCTCGCTCGACATCGGCGGGCCCGAGGTGCACGTGCACCAGTCGGGCTGCGCCGACGCGCGCGTGCCCGACGACGCGACCTGCCTTCGCGTGCCATCCGCGCGCGAGGTCGCGCGTCTGCCGGCCTCGGCCGCGCGCTACTACCGCGGCGGCGTCGGCGCCGGCGATCCGCGCTTCACGCCGCAGCGAGCTCTCGGGCCTCTTCCCGGCCGACCACCGCGAGGCCTACGACGCGCGCCAGGTGCTCGCGCGTCTGTCGACCAGAGCCTCTTCTGGGAGCTGATGCCCGAGGTGGGCGAGGAGATGATCGTGCGGCGTCGGGCGCGTGGGCGGGCTCTACGCGGGCTTCGTCGATCAACCGCCAGGGGCTCGTGGACGATCCCGAGCACCCGGGACGGCGGCGGCCGGCCGGCATCCTCTACCGGGGGGGCATCGCCAAGGTCAGCGCCTTCAGCCGCGCCTGCAACGACGACGGCATCCCGCTCGTGTGGCTGCAGGACATCTGCGGCTTCGACATCGGCGGGAGGCCGAGCGTCACGGTCTGCTCGCCTACGGCTCGAGCCTCATCTACACCAACAGCGACAAACCGCGTGCCCATGTTCACCGTGCTCCTGCGCAAGGCGTCGGGCGCCGGCTACTACGCCATGGCGGGCCTGCCCTATGACCCGGTGGTGCAGCTCTCGACGCCGCATCTCGCGCCTGAGCGTGATGGAAGGGCGCACGCTAGCGATCGCAGCCTACAACACGAAGCTCGACGACGACTTCCAGCATCGTGGCCGAGACCCCGAGGAGCGGCGCGACGATCGAAGAGGGCATGGGCGAAGTGGAGCGGCGCATCGACGCGGACATGGACCCCCTCGTGGCAGCCAGTCGCCTCGACACCGACGAGATCGTCGAGCTTAGCGAGCTGCGCGCCTGGCTGGCGGTGCTCGTCGAGATGAGCTACCAGGCCATCGGCTACCGCCGCATCAAGAATCCGCGCATCTGGTCCATGCACGACCTCATGGAGCTCACGGGGGGCGTCCGATGAGCGGCGCCGCGGACGGGGGGCGCCTGTTCGAGCCGAAGCTCGTGGCCGTGCTCGAGGCGCGGGAGGGTGGGCGCGTGGCCCTGGGCGCGCCGGGCGTGGGGCTGTGGCGGGGGGCGCCCGCGCGCGGGACGCTCGTCCGTCAGGGCCAGCCCATCGGCGAGCTCGAGGTGCTCTCGGTGCTGCACCGGATCGAGGCGCCGGCCGGCGCTGAGGGGATCGTCGTCGAGGGACCGGAGCGCGGTGTCGCGCGGCGGCCAGTCGCCTGGGGCGACACGCTCCTGGTGCTCGATCCGGAGGCGGCCGGCGAGGCGGTGCGCGATGCCCCGGCGCGCCCCGACGCGGCGCACGGGACGGGCGACGGCCTCGTCTTCCGTTCGCCCATGAGCGGCCGCTTCTACGTGCGGCCGGGACCGGGCAAGGACGCTTTCATCGCAGTGGACGACGAGGTCGAGGCGGGGCGCACCTTGTGCTTGCTCGAGGTCATGAAGACCTTCAACCGCATCGTCTACGAGCCGGACGGAGGACTGCCGGAGCGGGCGCGCGTCGTGCGCATCGTGCCCGAGGACGGCGCGGACCTGGACGCGGGCGACGCGATCGTCGAGCTCGCCCCGGTGGGAGGGTGAAGGCATGACCGAAGGGCCGCTCGAGCCCATCCCCGAGCACTACCGGGCGTTTCGGCGCGAGGGGCGGATTCTGCTGACGGGGCATTCCCACCAGGGGTGGCCGGACGTGGCCCGCGAGGGGCTCGTGGCGTCCTTCGACGACGCCGCGCTCTGGGTCGACGACAAGTGGGCGCGGGCCTTCGAGGTGGCCGACCGGGTGCGGGCGGCCGTTGCGGTGCGCATCGGCGCGCGTGCCTACGACATCGCCCTCGGACAGAACAGCCACGAGCTGGCCTCACGTTTCCTGTCGGCGCTGGACTTGCGCAAGCGGCGGCACCTGGTGACGACGACGGGCGAGTTCCACAGCCTGCGTCGGCAGCTCATGCGCCTCGCCGAGGAAGGCGTGGAGGTGACGTTCGTCGAGGCACATCCGGTGGCGACCCTCGCCGGGCGCCTCGCTGCCGCGGTGCGCCCCGACACGGCGGCCCTGCTCGCTTCGACGGTGCTCTTCGAGTCGTCGTCGATCGTCCCGGGGCTCGCCGAGGCCACCGAGGCTGCCCACCGCGTCGGGGCCGAGGTGCTCTACGACGCCTACCACGCCTTTTCGCTCTTGCCCTTCGCCGTCGGGGACCTCGGTCCCGATCCGATCTTCGTGACGGCGGGCGGCTACAAGTACGCCGAGTGGGGGGAGGGCGTGTGCTTTCTGCGCGTGCCTCCGGGCTGCACGCTCCGGCCCGTCTACACCGGCTGGTTCAGCGACTTCGCACACCTCGGCGACGTGCGTCGCGAGGGGCCTGTCGACTACGGTCCACGCGGCGCCGACCGCTTCGCCGGCAGCACCTACGACCCGGCGAGTCACTACCGCGCCGATGTGGTCGCACGCTTCTTCGACGAGCACGGGCTCACGGTGCCGCGCCTTCGCGGCCTCTACCAGCGGCAGACCCAACGCATCATCGACGCCCTCGACGGGTACGACCTCGTCTCGCCGCGTGAGGCCGAGGCGCGCGGCGGGTTCGTCGCGGTGCGCGTGAGGGACGCGGCGGGCGAGGTGGCGCGGCTGCGCGCCCGCCACGTCTACGTGGATGCGCGCGGTGACGTGCTCCGCTTCGGCCCCGCCCCCTACGTGACCGACGACGAGATCGACGAGGCGCTCGCGATCTTTCGCGAGGAGAGGGCGTCGTGAGCGACGCGGGGGTCGGTGAAGCGCTCGCCCGTATCGATGAGCGGAGGGCGGCATGAACGACGGTCCGCGAAACGCGCGCTCCACGTACGAGCCTCGCCTCGGCGACCGGAGCCTCTTCCCGGACCTCGAGGCGCGCGCCTACCTGAACCACGCGGCCATCTCGCCGCCGTCCCTTCCGGTGCGCGACGCGGTGCGCGAGGTGCTCGACGACTACGCCCGGCGCGGCGCGGCTGCCTTCGCGAGCTGGCTCGAGCAGCGCGCGCGTCTGCGCGAGGTGCTCGCCCGCCTGCTCGGCGCGCGCCCGGAGGACTTCGCCCTCGTGCAGAACACGACCCAGGGCGTCCTCGACATCGCCCTGTGCATGCCGTGGCACGCGGGCGATCGCGTACTGCTCTTCGAGGGCGAGTTCCCCGCGAACGTCACGCCCTGGCAGCGCGCCGCCGCCCTCTTCGACCTCGAGGTGCGCTTCCTCCCGCTCGCGCCCTTCGCCCGTGCCCACGCCGAGGGGCTGGCCATGCTCGAGGCCGAGCTCGCCCGCGGCGCGCGTCTGGTGGCGACGAGCGCCGTCCAGTTCCAGACGGGC
This sequence comes from uncultured delta proteobacterium, assembly GCA_963830115.1. GTDB lineage: Bacteria > Myxococcota_A > Polyangia > Polyangiales > CAWHLB01 > CAWHLB01. The sequence continues at coordinate 162,478 of CAWHLB010000035.1, read as the reverse complement.
CTCCGCATGCCCCTCCGTGCCATGGCCGAGCGCTGCCACGCGTACGGCGCCGAGCTCTTCGTCGACGGAATCCAGGCCTGCGGGGCGGTGCCCATCGACGTCGGCGCCGCGGGCATCGACTACCTGAGCGCGGGCGGCCACAAGTGGCTGATGGGCCTCGAGGGAGCGGGCTTCCTCTACGTGCGCCCCGAGCGCGTCGCGCGCCTCGAGCCCCGCGTCGCCGGCTGGCTCAGCCACGAGGAGGGCATCGGCTTCCTCTTCGAGGGCCCTGGGCATCTGCGCTACGACCGCCCCCTACGAATGCGCGCCGACTTCCTCGAGCTGGGCGCACCGAGCACCGTCGGCTACGCGGCCCTCGAAGCCTCGGTCGAGCTCCTGCTCGCTCTCGGCGTCGAGCGCATCTTCGCCCACGTGAGCGCCTACCTCGATCGCCTCGAGCCCGCCCTCGTCGATCGCGGCTTCACGAGCCTGCGCGCGCGCGACCCCGCCGCCCGCTCCGCGACCCTCGGCGTCCTTCCGCCAGAAGGCGTCGACATCGTCCGGCTTCACGCCGGCCTCACGGAGCGCGGCATCGCCTGCACGATCCCCGACGGCGTCCTACGCTTCGCCCCCCACTGGCCGAACGACCCCCCCGAGGTGGACGTCGTCCTTCCTGCGCTGGACGCCTCGCTCGCATCGCTGCGGTGAGCTGTCGCGTGTGTCCCCTCTCGGAACGCAGCGCGCAATCCGCACGTCGGTGCGGGCCTCAGCGGCCTTCGGCCGGCGGCCCGAGCAGGTACGGAATGCTCACGTTTGCACAGGTGCTGCGGTGCCCCGGGAACCGCCACTTTTTCACGTGCTCGCTCACACAGGCATAGATGTCCTGATCGAGGATGGAGCCCGCGAGGGACACGGTCGACACGGTGCCGTTCGGCTCGACCCGTGCTCGGACGGTGAGCGTTCCGGACGGGCCGGGCACGGCGGCGCGATGGCTGTCATAGCAACGAAAGACCTCCCTGCCATGACGTGCGACGACCTCGTGAAGGTCGCCGGGGTCGACCTGGGCCGTGCACTCGGGAAATGGCGAGGCAGCGACCGTCTGCCCAGGTACCGGCACATCCGGCGGCTTCGCGCTCGGGCTCGCGGTGCCCGCGGTGCTCGCCGTGCCCGCGGTGCTCGCGGTGCTCGCCGTGCCCGCGGTGCTCGCGGTGCTCGCGGCGCGCATGGTGGGGGCGGCGGCCGGCGTCGGATCGTACACCGCAGCGTGCTGCACCTGCTGGTGGAGGCGTCCGATCTCGGTCTTCAGATCGCAGTAGCCCCAAAGTCCGAACGCCGAGACGCCGGCTAGCAGCCACCACTCGAGGCGCGGAAGAGAAAGGCGAGCCCCCGCACGAGTGTTGCCGGAACGGGTGCTGCCTTCACCCACGACGTACCTTGTTTGGCTTGGCTACTGCAGCTTCCCGCAGACCGCATAGACCCAGACGCTGGTCGTGGCGGCCACGTTGTTCTGGAAGCCGCAGCGCCACGAGTTCGAGCCCAGGTTCGGGAACTGATTGATGATCGTCGCATTCGTGCTGCCGGGATGGCACGCCCCGGACACGATAAAGAAGGGTCCGCCAGCGAGGCCGTTGCAGCTGGCCTCGATGTTCGAGTTGCTCCCGCTCGCGGGGAGGGAAAAGGAGGTGACCACGAGCTGACGGGCCAGCGTGCCAGGGACCACCTGGCACGTCACGCCGCCGGTGGCGTCAATCGACCGAATCGCCTGTCCCGCCGGGCAGGTTCCGGCGACGCGGGCTTGGATCGCCGCGGTGTCGACGCTGAAGGCGTTGCCCCCGGAGAGGTTGAGGCCGGCACCTGCTGTGTAGGTGGTGTTGGTGTCGGGTTGGCAGGTGGGGGTGCCGTTGGCGGCAATGGCGCGGATGGACGAGCCGGCGGCGCACGCCATCGACACGCGCGCCTGGATCGCGGACGTGTTGACGCTGAAGGTCGTGCCCGACAACGAGAGGCCCGAGCCTGCCGTGTAGGTGGTGTTGGTGTCGGGCTGGCAGGTGACCGTGCCGTCGCCGTTGATGACCCGGATGGACTGGCCCGCCGGGCACGTGCCGCCGACGCGCTCCTGGAGCACCGGGGTGCAGGCCACCGCGCCGCCGGCTGCGACGGAGTGCATGGCCGTGCCCGGGTCGCACATGCCGGAGAGGCGCGACTGCACCATCGACGTGTCGACACTCAACGCGCCGCCGGACATGGACAGGCCGGCTCCCGCCGTGGGCAGGTCCGACGCCATGGCGTAGCTCGAGGCCGCAGCCCCGTTGAGGGTCGAGCAGTCGCCTGCGTACTGGGCGAAGCCGGCGTAAGGCACGGTGCCGAGGGCGAGGCGCGGCATCTCGGTGCCGCTGTCGATCGTGATGCCCACCCAGAGGTTCCCGTTGTCGCGGAAGGTCGACAGGTCGAGGGGCGTCACGTCGCCGAGGTAGACCACGAAGTCGCCCTGCGAGACCATGATCGATTGGGTCTCGGTGTAGATCGCAGTCCCGCCCGTGTCGGAGGTGTACAGGCCGATCTGTAGGGAAACCGATCCGTCGATCGGCGTGCCCGAGCTATCGGTCAAGTACCCCTGGATCGGTATTGTCGTAGGCGCGTCGGCCTGCGCGACGCCGACGCCCGCGAGCGTCACCAGGAGCCCCGCCAACACCCCACGTGCCAGCGCCCCGAAGCCCAAGCCGTGCATGCCCTGCATCAGAGTCCCTCCGGTCCCACTACGAGGTGGTGCGTAGCATCTGAACCCGACCCCATCGGCTGCGGTGCGCCGATGGTGATTCGAAGGCGGTAGCTCGACGACATCAACAGCGCCCCGCCAGACGTTTGGATGATGCCGGTCGGGCGACGGACGGGCGGGGGGCCGCCATCGACGCCGCTATCCGGCCCGGCGTCCACGTTGCCGGCGTCCAGGTTGCCGGCGTCCAGGTTGCCGGCGTCCACGTGGCCGCCATCCACGTGGCTCGCGTCGGCGTTGCCCCCGCCGTCCTGGCTACCACCACCGTCGGTGTTCCCGTACGTGTAGCCGCTGAAGTCCGTCAGGGCGCTGCAGCCGAAGCCGCCGAGCCCGAGCACCAGCACACAAGCGAGTACGGCCCGATTCATTCGTGCTCTCCCCTGCTCAGAACCGAACACGGTAAGACCCCTGGCAGCCGTCGAAGCCGCACGACAGCGAGACATTGTCGGGTGCCTGCTCCCGGCTCGATCCCTTCCTCAGCACGAGGAGCAGGGCGCCAACGCCGATCCCCACGATCCCGCCGGCGAGGAGCACATCGCTGACCAGGGCGAAGGTCCGCCCGCGATCTTCGGTGCTCTTCAAGCTCGGCGAGCAGCCGTGCTTGGTGGGGCACATGGACTGGAGATCAGACTGGGCCCCGGACGCGACCAGGCCTGTCACGAGGCTCCCGATCAGCAGGGCGGCACCCGCGCCGCCGACGACGACCGGCACCACGGGGAAGCCTCCCCCCCTTCGCCCGAGCTCGTCGTCGCGCTCCCGCTCGACCCGGACGACGTATCGGTAGCCGTCGTTCCGCCCGAAGTCGAGGTCGTGTCCCCGGTGGCCGCGGGGGTGGTCGCCCCGCCGGTCGTCGTGGCCGCGGTGCCCTGCTGGCCGGTGGCGGTGGACGTACCCGACGTCGTGGCCGTGGTCCCCGACGACTGGGTTGTCGTGGTCTGAGGATGGGTGTCCGTCGTTCCCGACGGGCCCGTTGCGGTGCCCGACGTCGATGCGCTGGACCCCAGGGCCCGCTGCATGGCGGCCAGGCGTGCCTGGAGTCTGATCGTGATCGGGCGCGTTCGGGACGAGCCGGAGGTACTCGCTGAGGCTCGATGCGGCGTGGGGCAGATCCTGGGCGTCCCGGTACGCGACGTAGACGTTGTAGAGGAGCGCGGGACGATTGGAGAGGTGGTAGGCCTGCTCGAACTCCGTCGCCGCCTGGGCGAACTCGCCGTTCGCGTAGTGCGCACGCCCCAGCCGGAAGTGGCGTCGGGCGACGTCATCGCCGCCGGCATCCGCCTCGGTCGCCTGCGCGTGCACGACTCGCACGGTGACAGGTACCGTCAAGGTGGCTAGCAGCATCACGCAGAGCACGCGAGCACGCATCGTGTTCCCTCCTCGACCCGACACTACAACTGGCCACCGTCGGGAGCGGTGGCGAAAGGAGCGGGCAACCGAGCCGAGACCCGTTCTAACATGGCTTCAAAGAGTCGGGGAAGGGGGAAACGACCAACCTCAGGCACCAGGCGCCGGCCTCGCAATCTCGATGAGGTGCCACGTCTCCGCCTCGACGGAATCGGCCTGGGAGCGGGTGGCCCGGACGACACCCACATTGCCGCAAACGGAAAGGTGGGTTTGAAAACCATCTTTGGACTTCGTGAGGACGGCACAGCGAGCCCCCCGGACCGGCCCATCGATGCGCATGTCGAGCTCGTCGATGGACCACTCGCTCGACAGGGCTTGCCCCTCGGGATCCTGCCAGTTGGACGGGATGCGCCAGGTGGGTCCCGACGCGGCTGGCCGGCGCACGTGTCCGTCGGGACCGAGGGGTGCGAAGCCCGCCGCGCCCGCCGCATCGGGCGCATCGGGCGCGTCGAATCTGATAGAGGCCCGTTTCGTCTCCGGCCAGCCACCGCGGCAAGATGTCGACGGCCACGGGGCCGCTGTCCTCCGGCACCAGGTGCGCCGCGACCCCGCCCCCCCGCCGGATCAGACGGGCGACGCGCAGCCGGACCTCGGCGTGGGTCCCGTCCAGCGTGTGCACGTCGTAGATCAGGATGTCGCCGTCGTGCAGCCCCGTGAGCCAGGGGGCCTGGGGCACGGCTGCCGGCGCGGATCTCGACGTTCCCGCCGTCGTGCTCGCGCCGCCGCAACCGATGGCGAGGCAGAGCGCGCACACACCGGCGGCGAGCCGAGCGCGAGCCGGTCGCGTCACCCGTGCGTCCACCCTTCGATGACGCTCCCATTTCGGCCGGTCACTCATGGGGGCGGAGCATACCAGGCCGGACGAAAAGCGGGGTGCGCCGAATCCCGCGCCACGGGAGCCACTGGCCCGAAGAGCGCCTCGAGCGCCGAGGTGCGCCGCCCGCTCATGCGCGCCTTCGCCCTTGCACACGGAGGAGCCGATGCGTCGAGGAACGATCGGGTAGGCACATGCGTGCCATGAACGCGTCGGAGGTCGCAGCGCCGCTGCGTCGGGCGGGAGCCCAGGGGCGGCCGGAGACCTGGACCCTGGCTCAGGCGTCGAGGCTCAGGCGTCGACGCGGGCGAGGACGCCATCGAGCGAGTCGCTCGTCGCCCCTTCGGAGTGGGCGTCGACGGCGGACCGCTCGTAGGCCGGCGTCGTGGCGCGCGTGACCAGGTGGATGGCGCAGCCGAGGCGCGCGGGCAGGGCCAGGTCGAGCTCGTAGATGTCGCCGACGACCAGGGTCGCCGCGGCGCTCGTGCCCGAGCCCTTCCAGATGTCGCGCAGGGTTTCGTAGTAGTAGCCGCGGCGCAGGAACAGGGGGCGCGACAGGCCCGGGACCTGCTCGGTCTCCGGCAGTGCCGCGAACACCGCATCGACGTGTGCGGGCTCGGCCACGACGAACTTCTTGGCGTCGCCCCGGACGTCGAGGGCGTTGCGGCCCGCGGGGGCCAACCGGTCCAGCTTCTTCGAGACCGCGTCGGTCCGCGAGTTGGTCACCACACACACGAAGGCGTCCGAGGCGAGGAGGCGTTCGAGCACCTCCCGCGCTTCGGGGCGGAACACGGTGGCCGAGGCCAGGTAGTTGCGCGCGTAGAGGGCCTGCAGCTCTTCGCTTCGCGCGTCGCCATCCATGAAGGCGCCCCGCTCGTCCATGAGGATCTGGGCGACCGCCGTGGCGCGGATGTAGGGGTCGGCGTCGGCGGGGGCCACGATACGGTCGCCGTGGTGCCAGCCGAAGTCGGCCGGATGGGCGTGGACCCGCGCTTCGGCCTCGCGCCACGCCTCATCCACGTTGTCGACCCCGAGCACGCCGGCGAGGTCTGCGCGATAGGCTTCGACGAAAGGCGCGCCCTCACGTTCCACGTCGGTGAACGTGCCGTCGAAGTCGAGCAGGATGCAGTCGTATCGCACGGGGGGCGGCCTTCGTCGGGCGAGGGTCGGCGAGGATAGCGGCCGCAGGCGTGTGGGTCGAGCACGGAAAGGTCAGGGGGCCGACGCATCCCAGTCGCCGTCGAAGGAGGCAGCGAGCGTGGCGACCGGGGCGGTGCTCGTCAGCACGACGCCGACCTCGCGGTTCCGCTGGAGCGACGTGTAGGAGAGGTTCTCCGATCCGACGAAGGCGGCGGCGTCGTCGGCGACGATGAGCTTGGCGTGGTTGTCGAGGCGCGTGAAGAAGCGCACATCGGCGCCCGCCATGCGAAGCGCGTCGGCTGCGGCGGTGTTGGAGGTGATCCACGCGGGGTCGGCGAGCAGGATGCGAACGTGGACCCCTGCCGCGACGCGGTCGGCGATCACGCTGCGCACGTGGGTGTCGCTCAGCTCGAGCTCCTGCAGGCGCAAGTCCGTCGTTGCGCTCGCGATGAGCGCCTCGATGCGCGCGCGGCTGTTGTCGGGCGACAGGACCAGACGGGTGCACGTGAGGTCGGCCGGCGTCGGTGCGCCCGACCAGTCGGCCTCGAACAGCGCGGCGAGGTCGCGGAGGTCGTCCGGGTCGTGCAGCACGACGCCGTGGTTGCGCTCGGTTCCGGTCGAGTACTGGTTGAGGTTCGCCGAGGTCACCACGCCGATGGCATCGTCCACGAGCATGAGCTTCGGGTGGTAGTAGCTGAAGGTGGACGAGGCGTGATGGACCGCCACGCCGGCTGCCTCGAGCGTGGCCTGGGACGCGTCGTTGCCCGACGCGTTGCCGTCGAGGAGCACGCGCACGGCGACGCCGCGGGAGGCGGCCGCACCGAGGGCGTCGAGGATCTGCGGATCGTCGATCTCGTAGACCGCCACGTCCAGGTGGCTCGTGGCCATGCCGAAGAGGCTCACGAAGCGAGCGGCCAGACCGTCCGGCCCGATGAAGACCGCGGGCGCTTCCGGGCGCGGGTCGGTCGCGGCGCAGGGCTCGGCATGCATCCCCGCATCCGGCGGCATCGCCCCATCGAGCGCGTCGCCGCCATCCTGCGCCGGCGCTCCATCGAGGGTGACGCCGCCGTCCCGATCCGGCGCAGCACCACCACCGCCCGAGCAGCCGGACGGGCCGGTGAGCAGCAAGACGATGGCGAAGATCGGTGCGAAGCGCGCGAGGCGAGATTCCATGGAGGGCTCCACGGGGCGGGCCGGGCAGGGCGGTGCACCTCCCCTCGGCGTCCGCCGAACGCTGCATGGCACGAAAGAGCGCCGTAGGCGAGGGGGCGACGTCTGGCTCGCCAGGTCCTCGGCCGAGGGGCGCCCGCGACCTCGCGGCCTGCTACCATGGAGTCCGTGCGCCACGCGCCCCCGCCCTCGATCGTCGTGCTCGCCCTGATGAGTTTCGTCCCCTTCCCTGCGGCGCGCGCCGCCGCCCAGGAGGCGCCTGCCGCCGCCCAGGGATCCCCCGCGGTCGGCGGGGCTGCTGGTCTCGGTGCGCCGCGCCCGACGCCTCTCGCTCCGGAGTCGTTCCCGGCGACGGAGCCCGCGCCTGCCGGGTCGCCCCCGACGACGGTCCCCGCATCTCCCGGGTCGTCCGACGCGACGGTGCCCGCGCCTCCCGGGATCCCCGTGGCGAGTGTGCCCGCGCCCCCCGGGTCGTCCCCGGCGACGGCGCCCGCGCCTGCCGGGTCGCCCGCCGTGCTGGTCCTGCAGACGGTGCCACCCCCTCCACCGCCGTCCGGCTATCTGCTCACCGCACCGGGGCAACTCGCCCCCGTCTCTGGGCCGACGCAGCGGTCTCGTTCGGGGCCGGGCGTCTCGGCAGGCCGCGTGGGCGGCGAGGTGATCGGCTACTTGGCGGGCATGACGGCGTCGGGGGCCGCTGCGCTCCTCGTGGCCTTCGCCGGTGCAGCCGCGTCTTGCACGGGCACCGCGTCCGGGGACTTCTGCGCCCTCGCCGGGATCGGCCTGGGCGCCGTCGTCGGCGGAATCAGCTCCCTGGTGCTGGCGCCCCTCGGTGTCCGCATCGCCGGCGACCTGGGCGGCGGTGATGGCGGCTTGGGCTGGACGGTGCTCGGCTACCTGGCTGGCACGCTGGGTGGCGCGTTGATCGCGGGGGGGTTCGCGGCGACCAACGACGATGTCCTCACCGCCACCGGCGGCATGCTGTTTTTCGTCGGCCAGGCGGCCGGAACGATCCTCGGCTACGAGGTTTCGTCGGACGACAACCACGCACCTGCCAATCCGCCATCGCCGGTAACGACCGCCTTGCGGATCGCTCCGACCGTCGCCGTCGCGGCGGACGGGCAGGGCGCCGTGCTCGGTGCGCGCGGCACCTTCTGAGCGACGCGCCCGCTTCGAACCGTCGTTCCCGCTCCGGGCGGTCCGTGGCGGTGCCGAATGCGTCCGACGTGCTCCCGCCGCCGCCCGCGCGCCGTTCACGCGAGCTCGATGACGATCTCGGGTGCACCCGGGGGACCGTAGGATCCCTCGAAGCGTAGGAGGCGTCGCGGCTCTGTGGCATCGAACCACATCGCGTACCGCGGTAGGAGCGGCTTGACCATCTTCGTCAGAACGCCCCCGAGCTTCACCCAATCGTTGAGGTCCGGGTACATCCACACTTCGGTGGCGGCCAGCTTGCCCGCGTGCAGGTTGAGGACCTTGGTGCCGCGGCTCTCGTAGTAGACGCGCGCGACGAACCGATCAGAGGTCCAGGCGTACAGGGCGCGCCGGCGTCCGTCGAGGGGCTGGCCCCGCATCAAGAACGGCAAGAGCACCTCCGGGTAGGTGCTCGAGGGGAGGGGAAACACGTTCTTCGAGAAGTCGATCTCTTCACGGCGCGCGTCACCCACCACCCGCGACAGGCGCTCGGCGACGAGGCCCGAACGCCACCCGCAGTCGAGGTGGTCCTCGATCTCCGCTCCGCCGATCTCGGTCCGCACCGAGAGCGACAGGACCGTGTGACCTTCGGCCGGAGAGCGAGCGCGGGTCGTGACCTCGACCCGGCCGCCACTGCCGAACACGGTCCGGGCGTCGAGCACCGTGCGGAACTTGCTCTTGTCCCGCGGCCGCACCCGATAGCGCAGACACTCCGTTGCCCAGCCGTCCTCGGCGGGCTCGGCGCGGAGCCGTGGCATGCCGAGGGGACGGTCCACCGCGCAATCCATACCACGCCTTCAGGAGCGGCAGGAGGGCGGCGTCGTTCCGTGGCGCGGCCCACCCGTGAGCCACGTCCACCGCCTCCCGGCTCAGCGCTCCCCCCACCCGCGGCGGTTCTTCGTCACGACGCTCTTCGTGAGGTAGAAGCGCACCTTGTTCTTCCACTTCAGCCAGCGCCGAGCGTTCATCACCGACGGGTGCCACTGGTGGAGCATGCTGGTCCGCTCGTGGATCCATTCGACGCGCAGGCCGCCACGCTGCGCGCGCTCGACCATGTCCTTGTCCTCGAAGCCCCAGAAGACGTACTGCTCGTCGTAGCCGCCGACGCGCTCGAAGAAGGCCCGCTCAGCGGCCTGGCACGCGCCGAGCCCCTGCTCCTTGCGGAAGGTCGCGCGGGTCTCGAGCGCCGCGTAGTCCTCGGGTGACCAGGCCTGCTCGGGGACGCTCTCGGGGAGGTCGCGGCAGCGGCACAGGACGAGCGTGTCGTCGGGTGAAGCACGCAAGGTCTCGAGGGCCGTGGCGAGGAAGTCGGGCCGAAGAATCATGTCTGCGTCGGTGCAGAGCACGAAGCGACCCCTCGCGGCGCGGATGCCGATGTTGAGCGCGCGCGAGCGGTTCCACAGGTCACGGGTGTCGCTGCGCACGACGTGAGCGCCGTGGCGCGCGCACAGCTCGGCGACCGACGCCGCGTGCTCCGGATCGCTGCCGAAGTCGCTCACCACGAGCTCGGCCGCCGTACCTTCGGGCAGCGCCTGGCCCGCGAGGGAGCCGAGGCAGTTGTCGAGGCGCTGGCCGGAGCGGTTCCGGACCGGTACGACCACGCTGAGATCGATCTCGCTCATGGGCGTCCGACCGGGCGCGTCGTCGTGGTGACGGCGGCGGCCGACCTGCGCGGCGGCGCGTCGGCGTCGAGGAAGCGCCGCATCCAAAGCTCGAGGACCAGGAGGTTCCACAGGGCGAGGCCGTGGTTCGCGCGCCCCTGAAGGTGCTCGTCCCACAGAGCCTCGACCCGCTCGGGCCGGAGGTGACCGCGCGCCCGGATGCGGCCGCCGCGCACCGTGTCGTCGACGAGGGAGCGCAAGGGGCCGCGGAGCCAGGCATCGACGGGCAGGGTCAGGCCGCGCTTTTTGCGTGTCAGGATCTCGGCCGGCAGGTAGGGGGCGACGGCCCGGCGGTAGAGGACGCGCGACCGCAGACCGCGTTGCCGGAGCGCGACGGGCAGACGCGCACCGAGCTCCACCAGGCGGTGGTCGAGAAAGGGCGCACGCACCTCGAGGGAGTGGATCATGCTGGCGATGTCGACCTTCACCATGATGCCGTCGGTGAGGTAGCCATCGAGGTCGGACTGGACATAGCGGTCGAGGGGCGCGCGCGCGTCGGAGCCCGCCACCGCGCGGTCGAAGCGCTCCACCGTGTCGGGGCCGTCGATCGCGAGGGCAAAGTCGGGGGTGTACAGGGCGTCACGCGCGCTCGGCGGGAAGTGGCCCGCCATGGCCAGGTAGCGCTCGGCCTCCGGCGCCAGACCGACGGCCGCGCTCTGGGCTGCGCGGGAGAGCGCCGGCGGCAGCCTTCGGGATCGTTCGAGCCGACCGACGGCGTTCCGTGCGAAGGGCAAGAGCGGACCGAGCATCGCGTCGAGGGTGCGCGCGCCCCAGGCCCATGTGTAGCGGCTGTAGCCACCGAACACCTCGTCGCCGCCGTCGCCGCTGAGCGCCACCGTCACGTGCTCGCGCGCCATCTGGGCAAGGCAGTAGGTCGGGATCGCCGAGGGGTCGGCGAAGGGCTCGCCGTGGTGCTCGACCAGCTCTGGAAGCACATCGACCGCGTTCGGTACGACGAGCCGCTCGTGGTGCTCGACGCCGAGGTGGCGGGCCGACAGGCGCGCATCGTCGACCTCGTCGTGGCTCGCCTCGCGGAAGCCGATGGTGAAGGTCTGGACGGCCCGAGCGCCCATCCGGCCCATGGCGGCGACGATCGCCGGTGAGTCCTTGCCGCCCGAGAGGAACGCGCCGAGGGGCACGTCCGAATCATGCGCAGGCGCGTCGCCTCTTCGATGCGATGCCACACCTCTTCGGCGAGCACCTCGGGCGAGCGGTCGTCCTTCGGCTCGAAGGAGACCCGCCAGTAGCGGCGGAGGTCGACCTGCCCGCGGTGGACGGTCAGGGCGTGGGCCGGCGGGATCTTCTGCACACCGCGGAAGGCCGTCATGGGCGAGGGCACGTAGTGCAGGGTCAGGTAGTGGTGGATCGCGGTCGGCTCGAGCTCGACCGGCACATGCGGATCGACGAGCAGGGCGGCGAGCTCCGAAGCGAAGGAGAAGCCCTGGTGGTTCGCGTAGAAGTAGAAGGGCTTCTTGCCGAGTCGGTCGCGCGCGCAGAAGAGCGTCTCGCGGCGCGGGTCCCAGATGGCGAAGGCGAACATGCCGACCAGGTCGTCGAGGCAGCGCTCGCCTCGGTCCTCATAGAGAGCGAGCAGCACCTCCGTGTCCGAGCGCGTGCGGAAGCGGTGGCCCTTCGACTCGAGCCCGGCGCGCAGCTCGAGGAAGTTGTAGATCTCGCCGTTGAAGGTGAGCACCGCTCCGGACGCTCCCACCATCGGCTGGTTCGCCTCGGCTCTGAGGTCGAGGATCGACAGGCGGCGGTGGCCGAGGCCGACACGGCCGTCGAGGTAGATGCCGCGCGCATCGGGACCACGGTGGGCGAGCCAATCGGTCATCTCGTCGAGGATGCCCGGATCGACGCGGCGCTCCCGGTCGAAGTAGACCTTGCCCGCGATGCCGCACATGGTGTGCGGGAGCGTAGAGGGCACGGGGAGCGGGTGCAAACGACCCGGAGCGGGCCGCGCGGGAGCATGGGCCCCGGCTCCTCGACCGGCGTCCGTCGTCGCGGTAGGACCCACGCCGTGGCCCGCCCCACCAGCGACGACCGCATCGCACCCACCGCCCACTACACCGCCTGGGTCTGGCACCGCCTCGGTCTGCCCCACGCCGACCTCTACGCGACGGCGCAAGGCGCTGCGGTCTTCTGGGGGATGCGCCTTTTGGGCGAGTGGATGGCGGCCATGGCCCCGGGCGTGCCGTCCATGACGCGCTACCTCGAGCGGCGACACCTGCTCATCGACCGTGCCCTCGAAGCCCATGGGCCCGACCGCATCGTCGAGATCGGGGCGGGCCTGTCCCGTCGCGGCACCTCCTGGGCGGCGGACCAGGGCGTGCCCTACGTGGAGATCGACCTGCCGGCGATGATCGCGGTCAAAACGGCGCTGCTCGCCGAGCGCGCCCCCGAGACGCTGCGCCTGCGGCTCGCGGGGCGGCTGCGCTTGATCGAGGGCGACGCGCTCGACCCGGGCTTCGAGGCCGTGCTCCGGCGCGAGCTCGCAGGGGCCCACAGGCCGGCAATCGTGGCCGAAGGTGTGCTCGGTTACTTCACGCCCGGACAACGCGCGCGGCTCGCCGCTCGGGTGCGGCAGGCGCTCGGGGCGAACGGCGGCATCTTCCTGTCCGACCTGCGCACGCGCGAAGGCCACGAGCGCATGCCCCTCGCATCGCGCGGCCTACGTGCGGGCATCGGACTGCTCACGCGCGGGCGCGGTGCCGGCAAGGAGATCGAGGACGACGAGGCGGTGCGCGCCCTCTTTCGGGAGGCCGGCTTCGAGCAAGCGGCGCCGGTCGACATCGCCGCCCTCGCTCCGGAGCTGCTTTCGGTCCCTTCGCCCGGCACCGTGTGGCAGGCCCACGCGCGGCCGGAGGCGCCGGCCGCCCCGGGCACGTCGCTCGGGTGAGTGAGGCGCCTCGGCCTCAGGGCGTGGAGGGCGCCGGGATCTCGGGGAGGGCCGGCGGCTGCTCGCCGCGGTCGCCGTAGGTCAGGTAGACTTGGGCGTACATGTCGCTCGCCGGGATGTAGCCGAAGTGGTCGAGCGCGCGCTCCCGGTAGAAGTCGTTCGAGAGCGACGTCTCGTTGAAGTAGTCGGCGTCGAAGTCCATCGGTCGCCCCGCCGCCATGGCCGTCTCGTCGTAGTACTCCGACGTCGGGAAGCGCATGACGTAGAGCCACTTGGCGCGCCCCTGCTCGAACGACGAGGTCGACGGGAAGTCGCGGTGTACGAAGTAGTCGCTCGCGCTCACGTCGTAGCTGGCGGCCACCACCGGCGAGTAGGTGTCGAAGTAGCGCGGGCTCGTGTCGCCCGGGTCGCTGGCGTCGAGCATGTAGTAGCCCGTCGGGCCCCAGTTGGTGTGCCGGTCGAGGGCCTGGTTGAAGCGCGCCATGCGCTGGTCGAAGGTCGTGAACGCCTTCATGAAGCCCATGCCGGGCTCGCTCATGTACGACGGGTCCCAGCCCGAGGCGTGGCCCGTCGTGCTGGGCGTGCTCCAGGCCAGGTCCCAGGGAACCATGTTGCAGTTCTGGCTCGGCACAGCCGAGCTCACGCCGTTGTCACCGCAGCCGTCCATGTCGAACAGGCGGTAGTCCTGTAGGCCGTCGCGGTCGGTGTCCTGGTCGGTGATGTAGAGGATCGGGCCGCCCCCGTTCTCCGAGGCGCGCACCATCTTGGCCTGGTCCGCGTCCGGGTAGAACAGGTAGGTGCCGAAGGCGCTGCGCGACTCGGCGCGACGCGTGGCGAAGGGATGCAGGTAGTAGCTCCGGTCTCCGCGCGACGTCTCGGCGCCCCGCGCCCGCCGCGAATTGAACAAGAACGCGTTCGACTCGAGCCACATGGGCTGGAAGACCACGTGGCCGCGGAAGTTGAACATGGTGCCGAGGTCCTCGGCGGAGCACTGGGTCGCCTCGTAGTCCCCGTACTCGGTCTCGTAGGTGGCCGGATCGACGGTGCTCGGGGCATCGGCCGTCATGTAGTGCGTGAACATGAACTTCATCTCGCACTGCGTGAAGGGCGGCACCGAGTGATCGACGCGGTTCGATCCGTGTCCCGCCTCGCCGAAGCCGTAGTTGAAGCCGTCCTTGTCGCCCGGCATCTGGCTCTGACGGTAGGCGTGGATGACGCGCATCGTCTCGACCATCTTCGTGTAGGCCGGCAGCGTCAGCTGGGTGAAGAGGTTCGTGGTCGTGTCGACCGAGGTCATCTCGTCGGGCCCGGCGTAGTGCTGGCCGTGGATGAGCACGTGCAGCTTGGCCGCGAGCATCGCCGGGTAGTCACGGTGCTCGCCGCACAGCACCCGCAGGTAGTTGCGGGCGATCTTCTGCATGCGCTCGACCTCGGTGCCGGTGCGGTCGTTCTCGAGGCCGTAGGCTACCTTCCACTCGCTGTAGGAGAAGGTGCTGTGCCAGCCGGGGGCGATCGCCGCCATCGCGGCCTGGACGTCGGGGTTGTTCCACTTGACCGACTTCACGTACGGAATCGTGTCCTGGTACACGCACCAGTCGTTCTCGTACTGCACGGGGTCGCTCACCGTCGGAAGGCCGTGGTTGGTGCTCGTCGGAGGCGGCATCGACGTGGAGCCGAGTACGTGTACGACGAGCGTTCCTCCGACGGGCGTGCTCTCGAGGTTTGTCACGGTGAGCGTCCAGTTGCGCACCTCGTCGTCGGGGCTGTGGACGACGAGGGTGGGGTTCGCCGCCGCCTGGCCGTCGACCTCCACGTCGTAGTTCTTCGCGGCGAGCTTGGTCGTGACGGCCGCGTCCTCATTGAAGTCGACCTGCATGCTGGCGGCCCGCACCCGGAAGCGCTGGGTCTCGTTTGCGGCGAGCATCACCTGCGTCTGTCGGATGAGCCCTGTGCTGTCGCCGATCTCCTCGATGGCCGTCACCGTCAGCGTGCCGGTGAGGGCAGCGTCGCCGTCGTTGTGGACGACGAGGGTCCAGGTGCGCTGCATGTCGTCGCTGGCGACGACGTCGATCTGCGGAGCCGTCCCCGTGTCCCCGTCCATCGAGAGGTCGCTGCTCTTCGCCGACAGGTGGCCGGGCACCGTCCCGTCCTGTGCGATCGCGGCGTGGAAGCGGACCGCGTGCACGACGAAGGAGGCGTACGCCCCCGCCGCGATGTCGACGTGGACCGTGCGCCTGGAGGTCGCGCTGTCGGTCTTCGACCCGATCGCGCCGAGGTCCTGCGCACCGCCGCCGGGTCCACTGGCCGTCGCCGCGACGCAGCCGCCCCACGCCGGCGCCGCGAGCAGGAGGAGGATCGGGAGAAGGGAACGCTTCCGGGTTTCCATGCGGCGACGCCAAGCAAGGACTCGGCCAAGTCGCGGTTCGGCGAAAGCACCGGCGAATCGGGAACTGCAGCGGGGCGAGTGGCTGTCCCCGTAGTCGGCGGAGGACCCGCGGCGGCCACCGCGTTGGCCAGCGGCCTCGCTGAAAGTGCCTGAAATCCCGTCACATTCGTGTGAAGAAACCGTGGCACGATGGTTGCGTGAGCGGGATCTCATCCGATGGGTTCGGTCCTTCGCTTCCTTCCCCTTCTCCTCGCCATCGCCCTGATCGGGCCCGCGTGTACGGCGGGCTCCGAGGGAGCCTCTGGTGGCCTCGATATTGGTGAGTTCCCATACGTCGCCAAGGCCGACGGGGTCCTCTCGGTCGACGTGCCCTTCGAGGTGCAGGCGAGCCCCTCCGAGACCACGCCGGGCGAGACGGCGCCGTTCTTCTTCCGCACCTGCGGTCGCCTCGCCATCACGACCGACCAGGACGCGACGGGGAGCCCACAGCGGCTGCAATTGGTCGTCGAGTCGACCGCCTACCGCCGTCGGAGCTGGCGCGGCCGAAGCCCCTTCCTCGACGTCCCCGGCAATCGCGGGGACGGTTGTCTCGAGTACACGTTGAAGGTGCTCGACTGGGGCGACGCTCCCGTGTCCGGGACGTTGCACGTCGAGACCGAGCCCCCCGGCCGGGACGCCGGGTGTGAAGGTCGTGTTCAATCAGCCCGACTGCGACGACGGTTGCGACCCGCAGGGCGGCCTGCGCGACGCCATCCTGCGTGCCATCCAATCGTCGCGCCGGACCATCGACCTGGCCATCTATGGCCTCGACGACCAGACGATCCACCAGGCCCTGTGCAACGCGGTGGAGGGCGGGGTCCGGCTGCGCGTCATCACCGACGACAGCGCGGCGGACCCGGACAATTCCCGGACCTACCACCCAGCGTTCTTCGGCCCGGAGGGCCTCGCTGCGTGCGGTGCACACGTGGAGGTCGTGCGCAGCTCCGGGCTGATGCACGACAAGTTCCTCCTCATCGATGAAGGCACGCCCGAGGCGCTGCTCGTGACCGGATCGACCAACCTCACGACCGCCGGCCTCGACAAGAACCACAACCACGCCGACTTCATCCGCGGGATGCCCGAGGTCTTCCAGGCCTACGAGACGGAGATCGACCAGCTCTTGCGCCACTGCGCCACGGGCCGTCTCGACGACCGGGTCTGCCACGAGTGCACCCCGGCGTGCACCGAGAAGGTGAGCGGCGAGGGGCCGTGGGACGAGGCGGGGATCGAGACGAGCGTCTACTTCTCGCCTTCCGACGACGCCCTGCGCGTCCTCCGCGGCGCCGCGGTGAGTCGCTCGCGCTCCGAGCCGGATCCGGCGTGCACGGGGACCGACGCCACGTGCATCTGCCGCACTTCGGGGGAGCGCTGGAGTTGCGACTACTGCGCCCAGGACGACACCGGCTGGGGGCTCGTCGGCGGGGCCCGTCACCGGGTCCTGCTCGACGCCTACTCCATGACCGACGCGTGCCTCGCCCTCGACCTCGTGCGGGTGGCGCATCGTGGCGTCGACGTGATGACAATCTGGGACCTCGTCCAGGCGGAGAACCCCTACTCCCGCGACGACTACCTCTGCGCCGAAGGCGTCCCCACGTACATCAGCAACTGGGGCGGCGGCAGCCCGCAGGTACGCAACCACCACAAGACCGTGGTCGTGGATGACACGGTCTTCGACGGCAGCATGAACCTGAGCCAACGGGGCGCCGAGGAGAACGACGAGAACACGCTCGTCCTCCGTGACGCCCCGCTCGCCGACACGTTCGCGGCGAAGATCACGGCGGAGGCGGAGCTGCTCCAGAGGCACGGCGTCACCCCGCGGGCCCCCGACGCGTGCCGCTGCAGCGACCTGGTCGACAACGACGGCGACGGCTTGGCCAATCATGCCGACCCGGACTGCGATGGGTCTGTTGTCCCCGCCCGCGTCCCGGCCACTGATCCATCGTAGGCCATGATGGGCCGAATCGCGCCGCGCGGTTCGATCAAGAAGTGCGCGAAATGGGGTCGATTGACCCCGCGTGTTGGCTCCGATGCCCGGTTCCTGCTCGGCACATTTGCTGCAGACGACCCGTCGGTCATGCGACGACGATTCTGCATCGGGCTGATCTTCGTTCTCGGTTGTGCCGACGGAGGCTTCGGGAACGGTGGTCGAAGCATGGGGGCGCCGAGCACCGAGGACGACGCCGGCTCCGACAGCTACTTCTCCAGGGACGGACAGGTGCCGCTCGAGGATGCCTCGACCACCGATACCGGAACGGCGTCGATGCTCGATGCGGGAACGTCGGCCACCACCGGCACGCCGGACAGCGGCGCGGGGACGACCGCGATGCCGATGCCGACCCTGGGGATGTGCGCGATGACGCCGCCGGCGGGCTCACCGACGCCGCCGCCGCCGCCCACCTATTCGGGCACCTGCCCCTCGCTCGTCGCGGGCCACAATCACATCACCAGCTCGGGCAACACGCGCGACTTCCGCCTGGTCTTGCCGACGGACTACGACCCGTCGAAGAGCTACCCCCTCTTCTTCCTCTGGCACTGGCTCGCCGGGTCGGCGGATGCCTTTTACACGGACGGCCAGGTCCAGACCGCGGCCGACACGCAGGAGTTCATCGCAGTGATCCCCGAGGAAAAGGGCGACCTCCCCCAGAACTGGCCCTACACGGTCGCGGACAGCTCGGCGCGGTTCAACGAGGAGGTCCAGTTCTTCGACGACATGTACGCCTGCGCCGCGGCCCAGCTCCCGATCAACACCGAGTGCGTCACGACAGTGGGCGTGAGCTCGGGCGCCCTGTGGACCGATCAGCTCGTCGGCGTTCGCGGCCAGTACTTTTCGTCGTTCATCTCCCTGTCGGGCGGTACGGGCGGCCGCTTCATCAAGCCGTGGCAGAGCACGTCGCACCACATGCCGGCGATGGTGCTCTGGGGCGGGCCGGGCGACGCGTGCTCCATCATCAGCATGGCCCAGGGCTCCATGGACCTCGAGAGCCACCTGGCTTCGGAGGGCCACTTCTTCGTCGAGTGCGTCCACAACTGCGGTCATTCCGTGCCGCCCATCATGGGGACGACTTCGGCCTACTCGCCCTTGTGGGAGTTCGTGCTGCAGCATCCCTACTGGCTGACGGACGGCTCCTCGCCGTATCAGAACTCGGGTCTCCCTTCGGACTTCCCCTCCTGGTGCGGGATCGGAGCCGGTAGCGCGACGCCCCGTACCGGTTCCTGTCCGGCGAGTGCGTGCTGAGCACGGATCGGGCGTAACGGGGGCGAGCGCGTGGGCCGTCGGGCACGAGCCCGGGCGGGGAGGGAGCTATGCTACCGAGATCGCACGAGATCCGAAGAGTGGGGGGAGCGGGCGCAGAATGAAGGACGGCTGCCACGCGACGGTCTGCAATCCCCAGCTGGCCCCCCGAGTGACTCGATGTGGGTCCAGGTGGGCCGAAGCGCGCCGGCGATCAGTGGGGTCATCTGACCCCCCTCGGGGGGCCGACAGGCCGAGATTCCTGGCGGCACATTTGCTGCAGCCCCCGTGCGTCCCATGCGACGACGATGCTGCATCGGGCTGGTGTTCGTTCTTGGTTGTAGCGGGAGCCTCGACCGCAGCCAGGCCGACGCGGGCCAGGGGGCGTTCTCCTCCACGCCAATGTCTGACGGCGGCTTCGTCGCGTTGGCCGATGCCGGCCCGCCCGACGACGCGGGCGCCGTGGAGGGGCCGCTCTCGGACGCGGGCCAATCGCCCGCGACGTTCGACACGGGCCTGTGCGGGATGGCGCCGCCGCCCGGATCGCCCACGCCGCCGCCGCCGCCGACCTACGGGGGCACGTGCCCCACCCTCGTCAACGGCCACAACGACATCATGAGCTCGGGCAGCATGCGCAACTTCCGCCTCGTCGTGCCCACGGACTACGACCCGTCGAAGAGCTACCCCCTCTTCTTCCTCTGGCACTGGCTCCACGGGTCGGCCGACGCCTTCTATGACGACGGCATGCTCCAGACGGCGGTCGACGCGCAGCACTTCATCGCGGTGATCCCGGAGGCCAAGGGCGACCTCCCGACGACCTGGCCTTTCATGATCCTCGACAGCTCCTCCCGCCTGAACGAGGGGGCGCAGTTCTTCGACGATATGTACGCGTGCGTCGCCGCCCAGTACTCGATCAACCGCGAGTGCGTCACCACCATCGGGGTGAGCGCCGGCGCCCTGTGGACCGACCAGCTCGTCGGCATGCGGGGCCAGTACTTCTCGTCGTTCGTCTCGCTCTCGGGCGGAACCGGCGGCTCGTACGTGAAGTCGTGGCACAGCACCTCCCACGCCATGCCGGCGCTCGTGCTCTGGGGCGGGCCGAGCGACACGTGCGTCGTCAACATGGCCCAGGCGTCCATGGACCTCGAGAGCCACCTGACTTCGGAGGGCCACTTCGTCCTCGAGTGCATCCACAACTGTGGCCACTCGACGCCGCCCTTCATGGGGATGACGTCGACCTACTCGCCCCTGTGGGAATTCGTGATGCAGCATCCCTACTGGCTGCCGGCAGGTACTTCGCCCTTCCAGACGTCCGGCCTACCGTCCGACTTTCCGTCGTGGTGCGGCGTCGGAGCCGGCAGCGCGACGATGCGCTCCGGCGCGTGCAGCGGGAGCGCGTGCTAGCGTGCCGAAAGGTCTTCCCACTCTTCGAGAGACGTTTGATTCATCGAGGTGCGCGCGCCGTGAGGCGACGCTGGCGTCGAGCGGGAGACCGCCCGGCATCGGCTTGACAGGTGGCCTCGTGCTATCCATAGCGCACCGCTAGACCAGAGGGGCTGTTTCATGCGGCGACAATCTTGCTTCGGGTTGCTTCTCGTTCTCGGCTTGGGCACCGGCTGCAGCAGCGGCATGGGGGACGGGGGGCTAGCCACCCATGACAGCGGCGTGGTCACGGACGGCGGCCACACGGCAGTGCCCGATGCGCAGGTGGACGCAGGTGGTGTCGAGGCGTCGCAGCCGGGCGTGGACGCGGGACCGATGGTGGACGCGAGCATGCCGGCAGAGGCGAGCATGCCAGTCGACGGTGGGCCCTACGCCGCGGTCACCTGCGCGACGCCGCCGCCGCCCGGTGCCCCGACGCCGCCGCCGCCCCCGACCTACGGCGGCACGTGCCCGACCCTCATGCCCGGTCACAACGACATCACGAGCTCGGGCAACACGCGCACCTTCCTGCTCATCGTGCCCGACGACTACGACCCGTCCCAGAGCTATCCGCTCTTCTTCCTCTGGCACTGGCTCAAGGGCTCGTCCGACGGGTTCGCCGACAAGGGTGACGTCCAGAACGCCGCGAACCTGATGCACTTCATCGCCGTGATCCCCGACGCCAAGGGGGATCTCCTCTACACGTGGCCCTACATCATTTTGGACTCGGCGAGCCGGATCAACGAGGAGCTCCAGTTCTTCGACGACATGTTCGCGTGCGTCTCGGCCCAGTACTCGATCAACCGGGAGTGCGTCACCACCAGCGGCGTGAGCGCGGGGGCCCTGTGGACCGACCAAGCTCATCGGGCAACGCGGCCAGTACTTCTCGTCGTTCATGTCGATGTCGGGTGGCACAAACAACAGCGGCGTGCGTCCTTTCACGGCCCCGTCCCACCCGCTGCCGGGGCTCGTCCTCTGGGGCGGGCCGATCGACATGTGCGTCGTGAACATGGCGGCTGCCTCCATGGACCTCGAGACCCACATGACTGCGGACGGCGACTTCCTCGTCGAGTGCGTCCACAACTGCGGCCACTCGGTGCCGCCCATCATGGGGCCCGACACGACGATCCAGCCCCTGTGGGAGTTCATGCTGGATCATCCCTACTGGCTGCCGGCGGGCGCCTCGCCCTTCAACGCCACGGGCTTGCCGCCGTACACGCCGTCCTGGTGCGCCATCGGGCAGGGCAACGCGACCATCCGCACCGGCGCCTGCGACCCGAGCGCGTGCTGAGCGCCTGAGTCGTCGTCCCCTGCAGCGCCGATCGCCCCGCCCTCAGGGGCGGTCGGCGAGCAGGTCGTTCACCACGTGGACGACGTGATCGAGGATGGGCTCGCTCAGCCCTTCGGTCACGTCCCTCACTCGTCCGGCCCGGTCGATCAGCACGAGCGTCGGGATGGCGTGGATGCCGTAGTGAAGCATCGTGCGGCCGTGGTCCAGCGTCTCGGTGTAATCGATGGAGGAGGCGCGCACCGAGGCGAGGACCGCTCGGGGGGACTCCTGCGTGATGCCGAGCACGGTCAACCCGTCGCCGTGGTGCTGGCGGTGGAGCGCCTCGAGCAGCCGCGCGATCTCGTGGCACGGACGACACCAGGTCGCCCAGAAGTCCAGGATGACGACCCGTCCGCGCAGGGCGCTCAGGGTGACCGGATCGGAGCCGCTCAGGCGCGTGAGCTCGAGGGGAGGCGGGGTGCGTCCGATGAACCGCTGGCTGGGGCTCCTCGGACCATGGGACGGGTCGGCGAGGGCCGCGCTGCCGAACAGCATCGCGACCGCGACCGCGACCACGGGGCCCACTGTACGGCGTGGGAGGGGGGCGCGACGCGAGAGCACCTGCTCAGCTTAACACGAAGATGCGCGGCGGCTCCTACCCGATTGCGCCGTCCTCCACGCCCGTAGGTGTCGCCTCCTGCTGGATTGGCGCCCACGGTCGATGCACCATGCGCGCGCCTCGCGTCATTTCGCACCCATGTACCGCCTCGTTCTCCGCCCCCTGCTCTGGCTCTTGCCGGCCGAGACCGCCCATCACCTGGCCTTCGGCGCCCTGCGGCTCGTGGCACGGGTCCCCGGCGTGCGTGCGCTCCTCGGTCGCTTCTTCCGCGTTCGCGACCCGGCGCTCCGCGTCACCGCCCTCGGCCTCACCTTCGACAGCCCCATCGGTCTGGCGGCGGGCTTCGACAAGGATGCCCGCGGCTTCGAGGCCCTCGGCGCCCTGGGCTTCGGCTTCGTCGAAGTGGGTACGCTCACGGCCAGGCCCCAGCCCGGCAACCCGCGACCGCGCCTCTTCCGGCTACCGCGCGACCGCGCTCTGGTGAATCGGATGGGCTTCAACAACCGGGGCGCGGCCGACGCCGCCCTGCGCCTGTCCCGGGCCCATCGCACCGTCGTCGGGGTCAACATCGGCAAGACGAAGGTCGTCCCGGAGCAGGAAGCGATCGCCGACTACGTCGCGAGCGCCGAGCAGGTCGCGCCCCACGCCGACTACCTGGTGGTCAACGTGAGCTCGCCCAACACGCCGGGGCTGCGTGACCTGCAGGCGGTCTCGCGGCTGCGCCCGCTCCTGGTCGCCGTGCGCGAGGCCGTCGAGCGGGTGGTGGCCGGGCGGCGGGTGCCGCTGCTCGTGAAGATCGCGCCCGACCTGTCAAACGAGGATGTGGATGCGGTTGCCGACCTGGCCCTCGAGATCGGCCTCGACGGGATCATCGCCACCAACACGACCGTCTCGCGCGAGGGGCTACAGAGCTCGCCCGGCGAGATCGCGGAGTGCGGCGCCGGGGGCCTGAGCGGTGCGCCTCTCGAGGCCCGGGCCCTCGAGGTGCTCCGCCGTCTGCGCGCGCGCGTCGCCGATCGCCTCGTGCTCGTCGCAGCCGGGGGCATCGGCTCGACCGAGCAGGCCTTCGCGCGCATCCGCGCCGGCGCGACGCTCGTGCAGGTCTACACGGCCTTCATCTACGAGGGGCCCTCGCTCCCGCGCGGCATGGCCCGCGGCCTCGCACGCGCCGCCGCCCGATCCGATCTTGCACGCGTGCAGGACGCGGTGGGCTCGGAGGCGTCGGGGTGAGGCGCGCTCAGGCGGGCAAGGGGCGCTCGCGCATCTTCCAGGCGATGCGCGTGGCCAGCGTCATGATGGTGAGCTGCGGATTCACGCCGAGGCTCGTGGGCACGATGCTACCGTCGGCGACGTAGAGTTCGCGCAGGTCCCAGGCGCGGCCGTCCGGGTCGACGACCGACCGCGACGGGTCGACCCCCATGCGGCAGGAGCCGAGGGGGTGCTGGGACGAGCACTCGATGCGGCTCGCGGGCAGGTGCTCGAGGTCGAGGGCGCGGAGGCCGTCGGCGTCGACGCCACGCATGCCGAGGACGGGCAGGAAGACCTCGCGCGCGCCGGCCTCGAAGAAGATTTCGGCGAGCAGACGGATGACGCGCGGTACGAGCGCGCGGTCACGTGCGCACATGCGGTAGGTGACGACCGGCTCGCGCCCCAGGCCGCGACGGACCGTGCCGCCGCCGTCGTCGTGGATGATGCCGCCGAAGATTGCTAGGTGGTCGATGTGGGAGGCGTTGTCGGTGTGCTCGACGCCGATGCCCGGCATGGTCGCGCCGAGCACACCCGGCGGGACGAAGAGGCCCATCAGGGTGATGCCCTCGCTCTCGAAGGCGTCCGTGTAGGCGCTCTGCAACGCACCGCGCCAGCCACGCACCGGCTCGTCGAAGCGCGCGACCGCGCGGAACGCAGGATGGAGCGTGAGGCCCTTGCCGACCTGTCCCGAGGCACGGCCGACGCCGCTCTGCGCGAGGAGCAGGGGCGAGTGCCAGGCGCCGGCCGCGAGGACGACGCGGCGGGCGTGCACGGTGAGCCGGTCGCCCCGCTTGCCGCCCGGGCGGTTCAGGAGGCGCCCGCGCACGCCGACGGCGCAGTCGCCGCGGGTGAGGATGCGGTCGACGAGGCAATGGGAGTAGACCTCGGCGCCTGCGTCCATCCCGCGCGGAAGGTAGCTCCGGTCGACGCTCAGCTTGGCCCCGTGGGGGCAGCCGAAGTTGCAGCGCCCTGCGCCATTGCAGCCGCGCGTGTTGCGGCGCATGGGCTTGATCTCGATGCCGCGTCGCTCGGCGCCATCGGCGAAGAGGCGCGTCGAGCGCGAGCGCATGGCGACCGGCACCTCTTCGACGTGGCAGGCGCGCTCGACCTCGTCGTAGTAGGGCTCGAGGCCCTTCGGCGACAGGTCCCGGAGGCGATGCTCCCGAGACCACACGTCGAGCACGTGCTCGGGGACGCGGAAGCAGACGCCGCCCGTCAGCACCGAGGAGCCGCCGACGCAGCGGCCCATGGTCACGTTGATCGCCGGCGTGTCCTCGACGCCGACCGCGAGCGTCGTGGCCCCGTCGCGCCACACGTGGCGAAGCGACTCGCTCGGCCTCATGCGCCCGAGCAGCTCGCCAGGCACGTGGGGGCCCTCCTCGAGCACGACCACGCGTTGCCCCGCGCGTGCGAGCTCGGTCGCGACCACAGCGCCGCCAGCGCCCGAGCCCACGACCACGACGTCCGTGTCGAGCTCGAGCGGGCCACGGTGATCGCGCATGCTCTGAACGGCGTCGCTCATCCGTCGGCACCGGCGGCGGCCTGCACCTCGTCGGCCTCTTCGTCGATCAGGGCGAGACCGTCGAAGCCGACCGCCCGTGCGACGGCCGGATGCTCGTAATAGAGGATGCACAGGAGGGCCTTCACACCGAAGAAGGCGAGGCCGAACAGGCGGTTCTGCTCGAATCGCTCGAGGCAGCGATGCCGGTCCTCGGGATCGAGACGATCGAAGGGTGGGAACCGGACAGAGAGGAGCGGCGCGACGATCGCGATCACGAACAGACACAGGCGGTGGACGAGTCGGGCCTGTCCGCCCGCCTGCGCGATGAAGTCGTCCATCTCCGCGACGAGCCAGTCGAGGCGCGCGGCCGGCGGCGGGCCCTCCCGCGTCGTGAAGAGGGTCTTGGCCACCGCGCGTGCCGTCCGTTTCATGAAGGGCGTCGCGCCCGCCCGTCCGATGACGCGATCTTCGACCTCGACGCGTTGGGGCAGGGTCTCCACGCGGCGACGAGCATGCCCAAGCCCGCCGGGCCCGACAAGCGAAGAGCGCATGACGCGTGGGAGCGGGGCGGGCTCGGGCGACGATCAGTGCCCGTGGTGACCGTGGTGCCGGACCTCACCGAGGTGCAGACCGTTGTCGTGGTGGCCGTGCCCGTGGACGACGCGCACCTCGTGGATCACCCGGACGTCGTGGTGCTCGTCGATCTCGCGGTCCTGCTCGTGGACGACGCGCACGCCGGGCAGGCCGATCCGCAGGTTCAGGGAGGGAGGCGGCGGGACGTTCACGCGCACGTCCACTCCGGCCCGCACGGGCGGCGGCGCGCCGTGGACGCGCACCTCGCCGTGGGGGCCCACCACGTCGACGGCCACACGCGGCGGCACGACGACGACGCGCGTGGCGTGGCCGGTCTCGACGCGACCGCCGACATCGACCGCCACGACCACGGGGCCCGGGACCGGATGCACGTCGGCGCGGCCGACGTAATAGTGGACGGTGGGATCCCAGGTGAGGTTCACCGGGTGCTGCTGGCCATCGTTGCCCTTCACCTCGACCATCACTCGGGCATCCGCCGCGGGCGGCTCGGAGCCGACCATGTAGGCACGGATGACGCCGTCCCGCTGCGGAACGACCTCTACCGGTTGGTCCTGCACCGTGACGACCGTGCCGCCGTGGGTGGGCGCGATCTGGGCCTGGGCCTGCACGTCCACTCCGGCAGCCGGTGCGGCGACGCTCGTCGGAGGGGCCGCGCTCGTCGGAGGCGGCGCGTCCGACGATCCGCAGATGCGCAAGGCCATGCTCGATGTGAGCGCGAGCGCGATGATGGCGAGTCGCATGCTTCGTTCCTCCTCGGTGCTGCTCTTCGACCCGATCCTACGACGGCTGTCCGCGGACCGATACGAAGGACGCCGAATCGGTGGGAAGCTTCATGCGAAACGCCGCGTCCGGGCGCACGCGGTGGTAGCGCGGCGGAATGATCGACAGATACCGGACGTGCGCGTCGCCCTCCGTGCGGCTCCGCGCGGGCCGCCGCCCTCGGTGCGCGCGAGCGACGCGCCGTCAGCCGCGCCCGTGGCGCCGCGCTCCGATCAGACGGCGGCCGCGCGGCGTGATGGCGAAGGTCTGGTCGATGAGCCCCTCGGCCCACAGCTCGGGCGCCCACGCCCAGGGGGCGGTGCTCGTCGGGTCGGCCGCGTGGGCGGCGAGCGCCTCCATCGCCGGCTCGGGTGCGTCGAAGCGCTCCTCGTACACGATGCCGTCGACGCGCATTCGCAGCCCCTCGGCCGTCACGTCCTTCGTCCATTCCGGTCCGGGGCTGCGCCGTGTCGGCTTGCCGTCGAGCAGCAGCACGGCGCCGCCCTCGTCTTCCCACACCTCCGCGCACGTTCCCGCCTCGGACTTCCCCTTGAAGCGCAGGTAGCGTCGCTCCACCGTGCGCGCCGGCATGGCCGCTTCGTGGAAGAGGCTCGAACGCCATCGCGCCTTGTCTTCCGGATCGGGAACGGTATGCGCCAGGAGGTTCTCGAACTTCGCTTCGAGCGCCGCGAGCCGCCGTTCGAAGCGACGGCGCCAGCTCCCATGCGCGCCCTCACGGCGATGCTCCTCCGTGAGGTGATGGTAGGCGTCGACGATCTGCTGGAGCCCGGGCGACGGCGCTCCTTCGGCTGGCGCGCGAACCAGGTTCTCTTCGGAACGGGTGCCCATATACATCAGCTAATCCTTCGGTGCGGCGGGTCAATGGGCACGGAGGCCGGGCGCCACCGGGTTGCCAATCCCGGCGCCCGCGCGTACGAAACGGCGCCCGCGTGGCACACCGCGAGACGCCCATGACCGACGAACGAACCCTGCAGGCGCTGCGCGCCGATCTCGACGAAATCGATCACGAGATGCTCGACTTGCTCGCCCGGCGCATGGGCCTGGTCGAGGAGGTGGCGGCCGTGAAACGCGCCCACGCGACGCCCCTCCGGGACCTCGCCCGCGAGCAGGAGGTGCTGCGCGATCGATGCCGTCGGGCCGAGGCGCTCGGCCTGCCCGTGGGGGTCATCGAGTCGATGATGCGGCTCGTCCTGCTCGCGAGCCGCGATTGGCAGGCGCTCCTCAGGGTGGAGGTGCCGGCCGACGTGGAGCCGCGCACCGTGGCCGTCATCGGAGGAGAGGGCGGCATGGGGCGCGCGATGAAGCGGCTCTTCGAGGACCTCGGCCACCACGTGCTGGTCAGCGACGTGGCGACGGCGCTGCGTCCGGCGGAGGCGGCCGCGCAGGCGGACGTGGTCGTCGTGAGCGTGCCCATCCGCGTCACCGAAGAGGTGATCCGCGATTCTGGGTCCCCACGTCCGCGAGGACGCGCTGCTCATGGACGTGACGTCGCTCAAGGAGGCGCCCCTCGCCGCCATGCTCGCCGCCACGCGTGCGAGCGTGGTCGCTACCCATCCCATGTTCGGACCGGGCGTCCACACGCTCCTCGGCCAGCGCGTGGTGGTCTGCGAGGGGCGCGGCGACGCGTGGCTCGAGTGGGTGCGGCGCACCTTCAGGGCACGCGGCCTCGTCGTGACCGAGGCGAGCGCCGTCGAGCACGACCGGATGATGGCGATTGTGCAGGTGCTCAACCACTACCAGACCCAGGTGCTCGGGCGCGCCTTGAGCCGCCTCGGCACACCGATGGAAAGCACGCGCGCCTTCACCTCGCCGGCCTACCTGCTCGAGACCTACGTGACGGCGCGCCACTTCGCCCAGTCGCCCGAGCTCTCACGGTCCGATCGAGATGCTCAATCCGCGCACCGCCGAGATCACGGGGGTGTTCCGCGAGGCAGCGGACGAGATCGCCGAGGTCCTGAAGGCGGGCGACCAGGCGCGCTTCGATGCCGTCTTCGAAGAGGTGCGCGCGTTCTTCGGCGAGTTCACGGCCGAGGCCCTCGAGCAGTCGCGCTTCCTGATCGATTGGCTGGTCGAGCTGACCGCGGGGCGGTGAGGCGCGCGCCGGCTCAGCGGGGCACGACGGCAATCTGACGCGAGAGGGCGACGAGGCGGCCTTTCGAGTCCCACAGCTCGCCGTCCTCGTCCAGGTGCCCGCCGAACAGGAAGCGGGTCGTGAAGCGGGCACGCAACGAGCCCGGCGCGGGGCGCGCGCGGAAGTGCACGGAGGCTCGAGCGTCGGCACCCAGCCCATGGGCATCACGTTGAACGCGGCGGGCGGGAAGGCGTCGGCGAACACCGCGAGGGACAAGAGGTCGGCCGGCCGACCGTCGGCCAGGCGCGCCTCGGCACGGAGCTCGGCGCGCGTGCCCCGCTTGCCTTCGAGGTAGGGCGCGCTCGCCGGGTCGATCCGCATGTCGAAGCGTTCGGCGATCGCGGGCGCCATCGCCGCGGGGCGCGCGGTGATGCACGCCTCGGGGGGCGGCATGGGCGGCGGTGCGCCGTCGACGTGCTGGGGCCCGGCCTCGGGGGGTGGCAAGGTGCCGAAGGTCGTCACGATGCGGACGCGCTCCTCGCCCCGTTGCACCAGCCGCGCCTCGGCCGTGACGTAGCGCTTGCCGGCCTTGACGACCTCCACGTCGATCCGGACCCCGTCAGGCAGGGTGGGGCGCAGGTAGTGAGCGGTCGCCACGATCGGATCGGGCGCCTCGACGGCGCGTCGCACGGCGGCGAGGCCCACCGCGAGCACATAGCCGCCGTTCGGCACCGCGCCGATGCTCCACCGGTCGGTGATGCGGCCCCGGAAGCGCCCCTCCCCGTCGGCCTCGACCCGCGTGTCCTCGTCGAGCTCGTACACGCCGCGCTCGCTCAGCAGCCCGACGGAACCGGCGGGGCCGTGATGGATGCGCCCGTTGCGTCGAGGCGGATTTGCACCAGGAGCCCTTGGCGTAGGTCGAGGCGGGTATGGGCCGTGCGGTCGCCGCTCAGGTCGAGGTCGTGCATGCCCCGGACCACCGTGCCGTCGACCGAGTGTACCCAGATGCAGTGGGAGCTTCCCGTGGCTGTCGGCGGTCCCGCCGATGACCTTCGTGCCGTCCATCTGGACCTGGATGGCGAGGGCGTAGTCCGTGACGTTCTGCACGAGGAAGTGCACGGTGACGGCGTTGGGGTCGCTCGAGACGTCCGGCCCCAGCCACTGGGGCGGACTCGAGCCGCAAGCCGTGAGGAGGGCAGCGAGCAGGGCCGTCATGGCGGCGCGGCGGAGCCAGGGCATCGTGCGGTGAACGCTCATCGGGTCGGTCTCCTCGTGCGCGCCATGGCCACCTCGTCGGCATAGTCGCCGTCACGGAACGCCGCCAGGCGACGCACCCCTTCGCGCACGAAGCCGTGGCGTTCGTAGAGGCGCAGGGCCCGCATGTTGTCGGGGTAGACACCGAGCTCGACGCGCTCGAGCCCGAGCTCGGCGTCGGCGGTCTCGAGCAGGGTCTCGAGCAGGCGGGCGCCGAGCCCCATGCCCTGGGTCTCGCGGCGGATCATCATCCCGAGGCCGGCCATGTGGGCCCTCCGCAGACCCGGCGGGAGGTGCAGGCCGCCGTTGCCCACGAGGCGGCCGCCGACCTCGATGCCGAAGAGGTGGTTTCGCGCGGGGTCGTTCCGGGCGAGGCGGTCCGTCCAGAAGGCGGCGGCTTGAAATGGCGTTTGCAATGTGCCCCACATGACGCTCGGCTCCGACACGTTCTCTGCCATGGTGGCGCCGTCGGCGATCGTCATCCGGCGAATGCGCACATCGCCTGGTGGGCTGCGCCGCGGTGGAGGCACGGGCGGGGAGGGCGGCACGGGGGGCGGGGGCGACCAGCCCGGCCGGATCCGCCCGAGCAGCACCTCGTCGACGCGAACCCCGTCGCGCTCGAGGGTGCCCTTGGCGTGGACCTCGGGCTCGAAGCCACGGGGGCGGAGCAGCGTCTCGATGCGCGGGTCGTCGGCGAGGCTGAAGACCTCGAGTCGCACCAGGGCGAGCCAGCGGTCCGAGGCGTCGAGGACGGCATCGAGGAGCGCGCCGGCGGCATCGGGCGAGGCGTCCGGGTCGGACAGGAGCCACACCCTTCCGCCGTGGCGCGTGCGTGGCCGGATGAGGAGCGGGACGACCGCGGCCGCGCGCAGGGTGCCGTCCTCGGTCGCGGCGACGGCCAGAAAGCGGGACGGGTCGCCGTCGCCGATCCGCTCGCGGAAGACGCGCTCGGCGTCTGCCGGGTCGTGGTCGCCCAATCGCTGCACGGCCGGTCGCGTGCTCAGGGCGGCGAGGGCGGGGGCATCGTCCGGCACGAGCGGTCTGAGCGCGATCGTCACTGGGGCCGAGGGTAACGCGCTTGTGCCCGCGGGCGCGAGGGACGGCCCGGGCCGCCTCCTCCCGGGAACGATCCGGTCCTTCCCGGACCGCTCGCCGCGTTCGTCAGTCCGCCCTCGGGACCTCCGTCCTTGGGGGGTGAGCACCGACGGCTCTGTGTTACACCCGAGGACTTCCATGCCCCCCGCCTGCCGCTACCGCCTCTCCCGGATGGACGCCGTGGACTTCCTTCGCGCGCTCCCCGACGCGAGTGTCGACCTGGTCGTGACCGACCCGCCCTACGAGTCGCTCGAGAAGCACCGCGCGGTCGGCACCACGACCCGCCTCAAGCACAGCAAGGCGTCGAGCAACGACTGGTTCCAGATCTTCCCGAACGCGCGCTTCCCCGAGCTGTTCGCGGAGGTGTGGCGCGTGCTCCGCAGGGACACGCATTTCTACCTCTTCTGCGATCCGGAGACGATGTTCGTCGCGAAGCCCCTGGCGGAGGCGGCGGGCTTCCGCTTCTGGAAGCCGATCATCTGGGACAAGCGCAAGATAGGTATGGGGTATCACTACCGCGCGCGCTACGAGTGCATCCTGTTCTTCGAGAAGGGCAAGCGGAAGCTCAACGACCTCGGTGTGCCGGACATCCTCGAGGTGCCGCGCATCCATCGCGGCTACCCGGCGGAGAAGCCGCCCGAGGTGAGCGAGGTCCTGATTGGGCAGAGCACCGAGGAGGGCCAGCTCATCGTCGATCCCTTCTGCGGCTCGGGGTCGGCCGGGGTGGCGGCGGCCCGGCAGGGGCGCGACTTCCTCGGCAACGACGTGTGCGACGAGGCCCTCGAGATCGCCGGCGGGCGGCTTGCCGACGAGGGCGCCGTGAGGGACGAGCGGACGGGCTCCCGTGCAGAGGGAGGCGGCTCGCAGCTCGGGCTCGGCCTGGGGCTCGGGTCGAAGTGACGAAGGCGAGGGGCGCATGACGGGCAACGAGTACGCCAACCGGGTCGCGCGCTATCTCGTCCGGAGCTTCGGCTCCCGGGGGATCTCGGTCTATCGCGAGGTGATGCTCGGCAAGACGGTGATCGGCAAGAACCGTCGTGTCGACGCCCTGGTCGTGGAGGAATCGACGCGCACGGCCCTCGCCATCGAGTGCAAGTATCAGGACAGCCCGGGCACCGTGGACGAGAAGATCTCCTACGCCCTCGAGGACATGGCGGCCCTGGGCATGGCCGGCTGTCTCGTCTACGCGGGCCACGGTTTCTCGGAGGGCATCCTGCACATGCTCGCGGCCTCGCCCATCGCGGCCCGCTGCATGCCGGACGAGTCCCTCGCGCCGAGCGCCGAGACCCGCGAGCTCGACGTCGTGGTCGCGATGACCTTCCGCTGGTGGGACCTGCTCGTCACGGGCAAGCGGCCCGTCGAGGCCTGAGCGGCCCCGGCCGGGGGGCGGCCCGGGCTTCGGGAGGGACCGTTAGAGGTCCTCGGTTTTCTTGCAGGACGGCCCACGAGGGGTGATCGGTGGCACGACGTCTTTCCCCCGTGCCAACCCCGTGGTACGAAGGGGACCACCGTGGCACAGGACGATCGACGACAGTTTCCGAGGTACGACGCGCAGCTTCCGGTGCGCATCGGCCTCGACGATGCCAGTCAGACGGAGGGGGCGACCCAGAACGTCTCGGAGGGCGGGGTGGCCATCACCGTGGGTCGCGGGCTCGAGGCCGGCGGCCGCGTCGAGGTCGAGCTCCCGCCCGTCGATGGCGAAGCCGGGACCGATCCCGTCAAGACCATGGCCACCGTGATGTGGTCGGAGGAGACGGACTCGGGGGCCTTCCGCGTGGGTCTGCGCTTCGACCCCGGGTCGCCGCACACGCAGGAGCACCTCCGGCGCCTGGTCAACAAGCTCGACGGCTCGCGCTGAGCAGGCGCAAGGGTCGTCGAGCCGCGCTCACAGGGGGCAGCGTCCGGGCCGATGAGCGTGCCGGCCCGCTCGGCCGCGCTAGAATCAGTGCCGTCATGTGCGGGCGCTACACCCTGACGGTGAGCGGCGAGGAGCTCGCCGAGGAGCTCGGTCTACACGACGTGCCCGCCGACCTCGAGCCGCGCTTCAACATCGCGCCGAGCCAGCGCGTGCCGGTGGTCAGGGACCGCGGAGGGGGCCGCGTCGATCTCGTTCGATGGGGCCTGGTGCCGGCGTGGGCCAAGGACCCTGCCATCGGCCACCGCATGATCAACGCGCGCCGCGAGAGCCTCGCCGACAAGCCCGCCTTCCGCGATGCCTATCGGCGGCGGCGGTGCCTGGTGCTCGCTGACGGCTTCTTCGAGTGGAAGCGCGTGGGCAAGGGCAAGCAGCCCTACTACGTGCGGTTGCGCTCGCGGCGTCCCTTCGGCTTCGCCGGCCTGTGGGAGGCGTGGCGCTCACCCGAGGGGGAGCGGCTCCTGTCGTGCACGATCGTCACCGCCGAGAGCACCGGGCCCCTCTCGGCGATCCACGACCGGATGCCGGTCATCGTGCCGCGCGAACAGCGCGCCCTGTGGCTCACGCCCGAGGCCCGCACGCCCGACCAGCTCGCGCCCGCCCTCGCCCAGGATCCCCTCGAGGCGCTCGAGAATCTTTCCCGTCTCGACGGTGGTCAACGCGCCGGCCAACGACGTCCCCGAGTGCGTGGTGCCCCTCGATGGCCCGGGGAGTGGATGGGGTTGACGGGCCGAGGCGCATCGGTCACGAAGAGCGCGTCGCGCGCCGTGAGCGAGAAGGGAAGCGATGACGATGAGAGATCTGGCAGGCGCGTTCACGGCGCTGGTCACCCCGTTCCGCGACGACGTGGTCGACGAGGAGGCGCTCCGGGCCCTGGTCGAAGCACAGATCGAAGGGGGGATCGCGGGCCTCGTGCCCTGCGGCACCACGGGCGAGAGCGTCACCCTGCGCGGCGACGAGCAGACACGCGTCACCCGGATCGTCGTCGAGCAGAGCCGGGGCCGCGTGCCGGTGATCGCCGGCGCCGGGACGGCCTCCACGCACCACACGATCGAGCTCGCGCGCGCCGCCCGCGAGGCGGGGGCCGACGGGCTCCTCTTGGTGTGCCCCTACTACAACCGGCCGACCCAGGTCGGCCTCGAAGCGCACTTCCGCACCGTGCTCGGTGAGGTGCCCCTGCCGACGGTGCTCTACAACATCCCCGGCCGTACCGGCAGCGACCTGTCCCTCGACACCCTCGGGCGGCTCGCCGACATGGAGGCCCTCGTCGGCATCAAGGAAGCGACCGGCAACATCGTCAAGGCGCAGCAAATCGTCGCGCGGTTCGGCGACCGTTTCTCGGTGCTCTCGGGCGACGACGCCCTGACCCTCGGCATGATGGCCGTGGGCGCGCGGGGCGTCGTGAGCGTCACCTCCAACGTGGCGCCCGCCGCCGTGTCGGACGTCGTCCGACGCGCGCTCTCGGGCGATCTCGGGGGCGCACGCAACGCGCACCTCGCTCTCCTCCCGCTCCACGAGGCGATGTTCGTCGAAGCCAACCCCGGTCCCGTCAAGGCCGCCCTCGCAATCCTCGGGCGCGTCGCCCCCGAGAATCCGCCTTCCCCTCGTGTGGCCGGG
This sequence comes from uncultured delta proteobacterium, assembly GCA_963830115.1. GTDB lineage: Bacteria > Myxococcota_A > Polyangia > Polyangiales > CAWHLB01 > CAWHLB01. The sequence goes on along the minus strand of CAWHLB010000035.1, from coordinate 128,401 downwards.
CGAGGCATCCGAGGCCGTCGTGCGCGAGGCCCTCGCGGCCGCGAAGGTAGCCTCTTGACGTTGCGTGTCGCGGTGCACGGCGCGGGCGGGCGCATGGGACGGGCGGTGCTCGCCCTCGTGCTCGCGGATGCGGACGCCTCCGTGGCGGGCGCTCTCGAACGGCCGGGCAGCAGCGTCCTCGGCGCCGACGTGGGCACCCTCGGCGGCGGCGGGCCCGAGGGTCTGGCCGTGACCGACGATGTGGCCCTGGCCCTCGCCGACGCGGACGTGGTCATCGACTTCTCGCTACCCGGAGGCACGCGCGCAATCGCCGGTGCGTGCGCCGAGCGCGGCCTGCCGTTGGTCGTCGGCACGACGGGCCTCGACCCGGCGGCCGAGGAGGCCCTCACGCGTCTGTCGGAGAAGGCGCCGTTGGTCGTCGCACCGAACATGAGCGCCGGCGTGACGCTGCTCTTTCACCTGGCCGCGCGCGCGGCCGCGCTGCTCGGCCCCTCCTTCGATGCCGAGATCGTCGAGATGCACCACCGGCAGAAGGTGGACGCGCCGAGCGGGACGGCGCTGCGTCTCGCCGAGGGCGTGGCGCGGGCGCGCGGGCTCCCGTGGCCCGATGCGGCGGTGCACGGGCGCAGCGGCCACGTCGGGCCTCGACGCGACGACGAGATCGGCATCATGACGCTGCGCGGCGGCGACGTGGTGGGCGAGCACACATTGGTGCTCGCCGGCCCGGGTGAGCGCCTCGAGCTGACGCACCGCGCGCGGGACCGCACGATCTTCGCGCGCGGCGCCATGCGGGCGGCGTGGTGGGTGGTCGGTCGCCCACCCGGCCGTTACGACATGGCGGACGTCATCGGCATCCCGCGCTGACCGAGGCGTTTGCGCGCGTGGGGGCGCGAAGGTGTATTGTGAGACGAATCACATACACGTCGGCACGCCCGAGCAGGCGGTAAACGTGGCGTTGCAGTTCGTCATGTCGCCCGTGAGCCCGCACAGGCAGCTCGTGCACGCGGCCCCGGTCGGATAGGCGCCGCAGTCGATTCCACAGTGGGTGGCGGCGCAGTGGTAGAGCGCCTGGTAGCAGTCGGCGCACGTCATGGTCAGTCCCGTTCCGCCGTCGCCCGTGGTCGAGGAGACGACGCAGGTCGACGTGCACGGGTCGACCATGGCCGTGGCGTCGCACGTCGTGGCGCCGCAGCCCCACATGATGGTCGTGAGGGGCTGGGTCGTGACGATGCTCTGATCGGCGGGGTTCCCGCAGGCCCCCGCAGCGGCGGCGTCGGGCAGGGCTCCGTCGAGCAGTGCGCCGTCGGGCGAGGCGTCCACGGCCCCATCGCCCACGCCGCCCTCGACGGCCCCGTCCATGCCCCCCTCGGTCGAGCCGTCCGCGCTCCCGGCATCCCGTGCCCCGACCGGCACGCATTTCTTGGCGCTGCAGCGCTGGTCGAGCGGACAGTCGGTGTCGATCACGCACTCGGAGCTGCTGCCGCAGGCCGCCAGCACGATGGCCGCGGCGCAGCCGAGCGAAAGGAGCGAAAGCCATCCTCGCATGCACGCGAGGCTATCGGGCGCGGGCCATCGCGTCCATCCCCGCGCACGCGGGATGGCGAACGCCGCGTGAGCGACGCGCGATAGGCTGCTAAGGTAGCTGCCTGCCGATGACCGACCCGACCCGACCCTGCCCGAGCTGCGGGGCACCGGCGTCGCCGGACGCGAAGTTCTGCGGCCAGTGCGGCTTGCCGGCGCCCTACGCGGGTGCATCCGAGAAGCCTGCCCCGGCCGAGCCGTCCGCCGCCGTGCAGACGCCCGTTCCGGCCACGCCCGCCGCACCCCAGCCCTCTCCCCCAACGCCGACCGCCCGCCACAAGGGCACCATGTTCGGCATGCCCGTGGTGGCGCCACCGGCGGGACCCACCGCGGCGACAGGGGAGCCGAGCCCGCCACCCGATCCCTCTTCGGCCCGAGGGGCCGAGACGCCGAGCCCCGCGCCCGCGGCGCCCGCGGCGCGCGCGCGCGCCCAGCACACGGTGCTCGGCATGCCGATGGTGGCGCGCCCCACGCCGGGCGCCATGCCCGGCTCGAACGTGGCGACCGGGGCCGCTCCGGCATCGACGGCGCCGGCAGCGGGCTCGGCTGCCGCGCCCAGCCCCGGGGCACCGCCCCCGGCGGCCCAGCCCGCCAATCCCTCCAAACGCACCATGCTCGGCATGGCCCAGGCGCCGCCGACCGCCGCCGCCGCGTCCCCCGCCCGTGCCCCGGTCGCGGTTTCGAACCGCACCATGCTCGGCGTCGCCGCGCCCCCGGCCCCGCAGCCCTCGCGGGGGCCCACCTCGAGCGTTCCGCCCCCTCCGGGTCAACCGCCGCGCCGCCGCACCGACGTCCGCTTCGACCCGAGCGGCGGCCACGAGCCGATCGTGGTGCCCGGCCGCTCGGGCCGTGGCTTGCTCATCGCGGGGCTCCTGGTCCTGGTCCTCGCCGTCGTGGCGGGGGGGGGGGTGCTCGCCTTCCATTTCCTCGGCCGAGGGCCCGCCGTCGAGGCGGTCGTGGTCTCCACCGATACGGGCGACCAGCTGAGGGTCCACGTCCCCGGGATGGCCGCCGGCACCAAGGTCCGCTTCGGCGGCGTCGACCGGCCCCTCGTCGGCGGCCGCGCCGTGTTTCCACTCCCGGCCGCCGCGCTGCACGTCGGCGACAACGACGTGCGCATCGACATCGCCGAGCCAGGTCACGATCTGCGTCATGCCCGCGTCGCCTTGACCCTCGACTTCCGCGTCCGCGCCGACCTCGCGCACCTCGCCCAGGACCCCCGGTCATCGGGATCGTCGTCGACGCAGCGCCGGGCTCGCACGTGCTGCTCGACGGCAAGCCCCTCACGCTCGACGCGCGCGGCCACGGCGCGAAGGACTTCCCGCTGTCGCCGGCGACCGACGGGGCGGCGCCGGCGCTGGAGCAGACCGTGCCCTACCACATTCGCGCCGCCCCACGGGGCGCCTGCCACCGGCCAGGTGCGCACGCGCCTCCCCTATGCGACGCTGCAGGTCGACCGACCCGGCGACGGTCTGGTCACCGACCAGGACAGCGTGAAGGTCGGCGGCGACGTCGATCCGTCGGCCCACGTGACGATCGACGGCCACGAGGCGCGCGTGCACGGCGGGCACTTCCTCTACGTCCTGCCGCTTCCCCACAGCGGGACCTTCACGCCCAGGGTGGTCGTCCGCCAGGCCGGCCACGCTCCGCGCGCGCACGGCCTGACCGTTCGCCGCGTGGACGACCTCGCCGGCTGCGGCGCGCGCCTACCCGGTAATCGGGTCCTGACCTACGCGACCATGGCCCAGGACCCGGACCGGTATCGTGGCCAGAGGATCGCCATCGTCGGCCGTGTGTACAACACGCAGGTCGAAGGTGGGCGTAGCGTGCTGCAAATCCTCGCCAAGGAGTGCCCCCGCGGGGAGCGCTGCGCGCTGTGGGTGACCTACCCGGCGGCGACGAACACCAAGGTCAACGCGTGGATCCGCGTCCTCGGCACGGTGGCCGGCAAGCAGCAGTTCCGTGCCGACTCCGGAGACGTGGTGACCGTGCCGCGGGTCGATGCCGTGTTCGTCATTCCCGCCTCTCCATGAGAGCATGACCCGGTGACCGAGTCGGCCGAGAGCGCCCCGTCGGGACCCTGCCCCCTCTGCGGGCGCGCGAACCCGGCAGACGCGCGATTCTGCGCCGGGTGCGGGCACCGCATGGTGTTCGACGGGGACCGGACGAGCAATCCCACGTCGCCCGAGACGGTCGCCGACCCGCTCATCGGTCGCGTGCTCGCCGACCGCTACAAGATCGACTCCCTGATCGGTAGGGGCGGCATGGGCGTCGTCTATAAGGTCGAGCACGTCCACATCGGCAAGCTCATGGCCATGAAGCTCTTGGCCGGCGAGCTCGCGCGCGATCGCGACACGCGAAAGCGATTCCGCCGGGAGGCCGAGGCCGCCTCCCAGCTCAATCACCCCAACACCGTCCAGATCTTCGACTTCGGCAGCAGTCAGGGCCTGATGTACCTGGTGATGGAGTACGTCGAGGGACACGACTTCGGGCAGATCATCCAGAAGGAGGGGGCCCTCGAGTTCGCCCGCGTCGCCGGCATCCTCGCCCAGGTGTGCGCGTCGGTGCGCGAGGCGCACGACCACGGCATCGTGCACCGCGACCTCAAGCCGGAGAACGTCATGGTCGGCGAGTCGCGCACCCACCGTGACCTGGTCAAGGTGCTCGACTTCGGCCTCGCCAAGCTGCGCAGTCACGACGGCAACCACATCACCGTCACCCGCGCTGGCTCCATCGTCGGTACGCCGTATTACATGTCGCCGGAGCAGAATCCGCGGCGAGGAGGTGGACGCGCGGGGCGACATCTACTCCCTCGGCGCCATGACCTACAAGGCGTGCACGGGCGTGCCCCCCTTCTGGGCCCAGACGCCGGTCGGTGTGCTGACCAAGCACCTCACCGACGAGGTGGTCCCGCCGAGCGAGCGCTCGAGTCGCCGCGACCTCCCACCGGAGGCCGACCGCATCGTGCTCAAGGCCATGGAGAAGGACCCGGTCAACCGCTACCAGCGCGTCGAGGACCTGCGTCAGGACCTCCTGGCGTTCCTCGGGTCGAGCGGCGAGGACATGACCGACTCGGGTCTCGCGATCACGAGCCCCCGTGTGTCCGTCTCGCGCTCGGGCCGCCGCCGCGTCCAGGTGGCGACGCGCGGCGACGTCAGATCGCTACGAGCGGCGCATTCGACGGCGGGGCCTGTTCGGCTATCTGCTCGTGCTCCTGCTGGTGGCGGGGGCGGTCCTTGGCGGCGCGATGCTCTATCGACGGGGCTTCCGTGCGCCGCCCCTCACGCGCGAGCAGGAACCGAACGACCAGCCCGGGGAGGCCAACCTCCTCGCGCCGAACCAGCCGGTCACCGGCTATCTCGGCCGCCGCATGGACCGCTACCACAGCGACGCGGACGTCTACGCGATCCTCAATCCCGGAGGCCAGCGGCGCGTGATGGCCCTGGATGTGACGGGCATCCCCAACATGGACATCGCGGTCGACGTCGTGCGCGCCGGGGTCGAGACGCCCGTGCTGGTGGCCGACAGCGGGGGCGTCGGTGCAGCCGAGCGCGTGCCCAACTTTCCCATCGCGGGGCCGAAGTACTTCCTTCGCGTGCGCGAGAGCTGGGGCAAGGGCGAGCTCGCGACCGAGAACGTCTCGGACCCGTACACGATCCGCTGGCACTGGGTGCAGGCGGGCGACGACCAGGAGAAGGAGGTCAACGACTCCCTCGAGCTGGCCGAACAGCTGCCCATCGGCGCCACGCGCAAGGGCTACATCGGTTGGAGCGGCGACGTCGACACCTGGTGCCTGTCGGACGACGGAACGAACGTCGTCGCGAAGGTCGGTCCCGTTCCGGGGATCGACCTCGTCCTGCGCGTGGTCGACCGGACCGACGCGACGAGCCACTCGGTAGACGATCACGGTGTCGGGGAGGGCGAGGAGTCGCCGCCCATCGGTCACGCGCGCGCGGGCAGCACTTGCTTCGAGGTCTCCGCGGACGATGGCGCCGGCGCTCGGGCCAACCCGGACACCGAGTACGTGCTTCGGATCGACGGGAGCCGGTCGTGACGCGTGGGCTCCTGCTCGCGGCGAGCGTGCTCGGGGCGGCGGTGCTCCTGCCGGGCGGTGCGTCGGCGCGGCCCGTGCCCATCGGGCGCTACGTCCAGAATCCCCTACGGCATATCGCCGGCGCACCCGTGGGCCAGCGCGCTCGGCGACGCCGAGCACACCAGCCGCTCCCGCGTGACCGCGCCCGCCGCGGCGCCGGTGCGACGCTGGGAGGTGGGGCTCCGGGCGGGGCGCGTCTTCGGGCCCATCATCGCGAGCGATGGGACCCTCTACCTGGGCACCTCCCTGGGCGTCGCCGCCGTCGGACCGAGCGGCGAGGTGAAGTGGAACGCGCGGGTCGGCGCCATCGCCGGTCCCCCCGCCCTCACGCCGGACGGGGACCTGGCGGCCGCCACCCAAACCGGAGACGTGTTGCGGATTGGGACCGACGGACGGCTGGAGCGCCGCCTGCACGTGGCCCCCGGCTTTCGCGAGCCCCCGCTCGTGCTGGCCGACGGCTCGGTCGTGGTCTCCGCGTGGGACCAGGCCCTGCGCCGCGTCGACGAAGACGGACGCGAGCTGTTCCGGATCCCCTTGCCGGACCGGCAGGTGGGCTCGCCCGCCTGGACCGGGCGCGGCGTGATCGCGGTGCCCTCCGGGTCCGAGCTGTCGTTCGTCTCTTCGGAGGGGGAGCTGCGCGGTCGGGCGTCGTTCGGTGCGCCCGTGGTCGCGGGGCCGGCGACCGGCGCTGACGGGATCGCGTGGGTGCTCACGTCGGACGGTGCGCTCTACGCGGTGGACGAGACCGGGCGCGTGCGCTCGCGGACCTCCCTCGGCACGAGCGTCGGCAGTGCGAACGGCATCGCCATCGGGCCCGACGGGGCGGTCCGGGTGACGGCGCTCGACGCCGGCCTGCTGTGCGTGGGGCCGGGGGGCCAGAAGCGCTGGCAGCTCCGCAACGCGGGCGCCTTTGCCGGAGGGGTGAGCGTGGATGCCCAGGGGACGACCCTCGCGCTGAACGCCGAGGGATGGCTCTACGCGGTCGGCGCGGACGGGCAGGTGCGGTGGCGCGTCGAAACGGGCTCGCGCGCCATCGAGCCGCCCGTGCTGGGCCAGGACGGGACGGTGTACGTGGCGACCCTGCGCGGGACGCTGCAGGCGTGGCATTGACGGCACCGGCCTCTGCGATGCGCGTGCGGTCGAGGCGATCCCGAGGGCCAGGGACCGGTCGCTTGCGGGCGGGCCTCGGCGAGGGCACATGGGCGGAGACGATGGTGCCCCTCCCGGCGAACGGAGCGGCGACATCACGGAAGCCCCATGGACCTACGTGAGCTCGACTACGAACTTCCCGAAGCCCTGATCGCGACCGAGCCGCCGGCCGAGCGTGACGGCGGCCGCCTGCTCGTCCTCGATCGGGCGAGCGGCAGCCTCCATCACGAGCGTGTGCGCGATCTCGCGGCGCTGCTCCCACCGGCGCTCCTGGTGGTCAACGACACCCGCGTCATCCCGGCGCGGCTGCGCGGCCACAAGCCGACCGGTGGACGGGTGGAGCTGCTGCTCCTCGAGCGGATCGGTGGCGGCGGGGCCGAGGAGCGGTGGCGCGCGCTCGGTCGCGCGTCGAAGGGGCTCGGCCCGGGGCAACGATGCACCCTCGCCGCGGGCCTGCTCGAGGCGCGGGTCGAGGCGCGCGCCGATGGGGGGGCGGTCGATGTGACGCTCCGGGCGACGGGGACCGCGACCGTCTCGGAAGCCATCGACGCCGGTGGCGAGGTGCCCCTGCCGCCCTACATCCGCCGGCCCCCGCGACCTGCCGATCGCGCGCGCTACCAGACCGTGTATGCAGCCCGGCCCGGTGCAGTCGCGGCCCCCACGGCGGGTTTGCACCTGTCCTCCCGTCTGCTCGAGGCGCTCGAAGCCGGAGGCCACCGGCTCTCGCGCGTCACCCTGCACGTCGGGGCCGGCACCTTCGCGCCGATCAAGGTCGAGCGGCTCGAAGACCACGCGATGCACGAAGAGCGGTGGCACGTCCCGGAGGAGACGGCCCAGGCCATCGCCACCGCGCGGGCCGAAGGGCGTCCGGTCGTCGCCATCGGGACCACCGTGGTGCGCACCCTCGAGACCGCCGCGGGCGAGGACGGCGTCGTGCGCGCGGGCGAAGGCCGCACCTCCCTGTTCATCACGCCGCCACACCGCTTCGTCGCCATCGACGCCCTGCTCACCAACTTCCACCTGCCACAGATCGACGCTGCTGGCGCTCGTCATGGCTTTCGGTGGACTCGAGCCCGTGCGCCGCGCCTACGCCGAGGCGGTCGCCCATCGCTACCGCTTCTTCAGCTACGGCGACGCGATGTTGATTCGTCCCCCGCTCCCGAATGGCTGAGGAGCGGCGTCCTCCCGCCGGCCCGGACGCGCGCGCGGCAACCGAGGGGGCCGCGTCAGAAGATGATGGCGGCGCAGGGGAAGCTCGCGGTCACGCTGCCTCCCGTCATCATGAGCTGGTCACAGGCCGTGCCCTGCAGCTTGATGTGGCTCGAGTCGACCAGCGTGAAGCCGTTAGGGTCCTCGCAAGCGAGCGGCATTCCGTTGAGGTCGACCTCGCCGCTGCACTCGGCGGAGGGGATCGACCATGCCCGACAGGGTGATATCGCAGGAGACGGCGCCTCCGATGATCGTGTTGAGCGCGGTGGTGAGGCTGGCCGTGTCGGTGACGCTGTAGGCCGTGCCGCCGCCCGCAGCCGCCACGGCTTGCAGGTTCGTGAGAGCCACGTCGGTGCCGACTCCGATGGCGTCCACCGTGTAGCCGGCCGCCTGGGCCGCGCCCGCAGCCGCCACCGACATGGCCTGGCCGGCCGTGGTGTCATGGGTGCTCGAGCAGGTGTTCGGCTCGCCGTCCGTCGCCAGGATGATGATCGTCGGTCCGGGGGGCAGGGTCGCCGAGGACAACATGCTGACGAGCTGGTTCATGGACTCGCCCGTGGGCGTGTTGTAGCCGGGACTGGCCGCCGAATAGACGGTCGAGATCGGCATGTAGTTGTCGAGGGCTGGCGGGAGCACGGTGATGAGGTCGGGGCATGTGCCGCTTCGGTCGCCCGTGAACAGCGCCAGCCCGAAGCGCACCGTGTGCTGGAGGCTGGCCACGAAGCCACCGGGGTTTTGCATGAGCGTGCCCTGCAGGACATCCCAGCGCGACAGGCCCCTGTCGAACGTGGTGTTCATGCTGCCCGAGCGGTCGACGAGCAGGATCACGTTCGGCGTGGTGTGGGTCCCGTCCAGCATCACCTCGGCGCAGGTGTTGTCCGGAGCCCCCGCGTCCGTGATGGGCGGCGGCGTCCCCGAGTCCATGGACCCGAGACAGCGTCCGTCGGCAGAGCACACCTGCCCGCTCGAACAGCCGGTCCCGTCGGTCGCGTTGCAGTCCGACGTGCAGGTGCCCGCCGTCCCGCAGTAGTAGCCCGAGGGGCAGGAGGCCGCGCCCGTCCCGCAGGGCTGAGAGCACGACGCGGGGGGAGAGCTGCCGTGGCACGGGTCGGTGCCCCCGGTCATCCCAGTCGAGCAGCCGGCCGCTGCGAGCAGAAGCGCGGCAACCCCTACTACACATGAGCACGAGCGCCTCATCGTGACCTCCCGCTTGTTGAAGCTACCGATCTTGTCAGGATGCCATGGCCCCGATGGCGCGTCTACAGGTCGCTCGAACCATCGGGATTTCCTCGAGCGTCCACCGGGAAGAAAGACGCGAACCGGGCGTCAGACGATAGCCATAGTGCATTGCGTTTCAGGGAGGAGGTGCGTGAAAAACTGCAACTAGCGTCAACGCCCTGAGCGGTGATGAAAAGGTACTAGCAAAGTGTTGATGCGTGTCCGCGGTTCTCGTATCCATCGAGCAATGGTTGGCGATATTCGCAGCTCATTCAATGCAGACACTAGGGGTTCATCACGCGGAAGCAGGTTACGCCTACCAGCCTGAAGACGGGCGGCAGCAACGTCGCCTACGACGTGTCCGCTCTGGGAGTCCCACAGGGCCACTGGTTCCGCGAGTTCTTGGCTGATTCCGGCTCCTTCGGCCTGGAGGAGACCCCGCACGTCGACCTCGCCGTCGCCTGCGCCTGCTCGGGGGCCAGTCCGCAGGTGTCACGCCTCGAGAAGGGATTGGAACGTTACTTTTGCAGATGTATGCCTAGGGCATGCTCTGGCACAGCGACGGGCAATGGACGTGTCGCTGCATGCCTCCACCAACTCCTACTATTGCGAGGCCCACGAAACGAGCGCTTCCCGCCCTCGAAGCTTCCCTTGGTCGTCGACGCCAACGGCTCCACGAAGCTCGGCAAGAGCATGTAGTGCTCCGGCAACGACGAGCTGGTGGGCCACGACAGCTCCTTTGCGTGAGTATGGAAAAATCCACAGTCGGTGAGCAAAGTGGCCGGAGTATTGTCGCTGCGCCCTGAGCGGCCGCGGCTGATCGTGTCGATTGAAGAGACGTGGGGACTGCTCTACATGTGCGACTCATTCATACAGTGTCGGTAGCGGTGCGCGCGGAGGAGGCGGGCCTCGGGGCCGAGGGCCGCTGCCGTTTCGGGCGGACCCGCCATCGTGGCCGTGAGCGAGCTGCTCGAGCTTCCGGACACGGTTGCTCCCGAGATCCCCGTGTTCCTCGACGGCGGCTGGAGCTGGGCGTCGAGACCCCCTCGGGCCAAGCTGCCCTGCCGCCCCGAAGCTGCTGCTAGACACCCCCGTGCCCGGGAGGCTTCCGGTCGGGCAGGCTGCTACGCTGCCGGCGATGCCCTGCCTCCAGTCCTCGGTCGCCCTGACCCGGTCGTTCCCGTCGGGAGGCGTCGCGTGAGCTTGCCCACCGAGGGGTTCGGCTTCGAGGTAGGGGCCCGCGACGGTGACGCACGGGTCGGCCGGCTGACGACGCCTCGGGCGGTCGTAGCCACGCCAACCTTCATGCCCGTCGGTACGCAGGCGAGCGTCAAGGGCCTCACGCCCGACGAGATCGCCGGGACCGGCGCTCGGCTCATCCTCGCCAACACCTACCACCTGTGGCTGCGCCCCGGCGCGGAGCTGGTGCACGGGCTCGGGGGCGTTCAACGCTTCATGGCCTGGCCCCACGCCATGCTCACCGACAGCGGCGGCTATCAGGTCTTCTCCCTCACCGAGCTACGCCGCATCGACGACGACGGCGTGACCTTCCGCTCGCACCTCGACGGCTCCACGCGGCGCCTCTCCCCCGAGGAGTCGATGCGCGTTCAGGCGTTGCTCGGCTCGGACATCGCCATGGCCCTCGACGTGTGCCCGCCGGGCGGCGCCGAGCGCTCCGTGGTCGAGGACGCGATGCGGCGCACGACGGCCTGGGCGAGTCGCTCCCTCGCGGCGCCCCCCGTGCCTGGCCAAGCGCGGTTTGGCATCGTGCAGGGTGCCGCCTACCGCGACCTGCGCCTCGCCCACCTCGAGACGATCGCGGCCATGCGCTTCGACGGGATCGCCCTCGGCGGTTTCTCGGTCGGCGAGCCGATCGACGCCATGTACCGGCTCCTCGTCGAGCTCGGGCCGCGCATGCCGATCAATCGGCCCCGCTACCTCATGGGCGTCGGCACGCCCTTCGACCTCCTCGAAGCGATCGGCAGTGGCATCGACATGTTCGACTGCGTGATGCCGACGCGCAACGCGCGCAACGGGCAGGCCTTCACCTCGCGCGGACGCGTCAACCTCAAGCAAGCGCGCCACCGCACCGACGAGGCGCCCCTCGACCCGGACTGCGCCTGCCTCACGTGCCGCACCTTCACGCGCGCCTATCTGCGCCATCTGTTCAAGGCGGACGAGATGCTCGTGCCGCGCCTGCTCACCCTGCACAACGTGACCTTCTACGAAGAGCTGGTACGGCTTGCCCGTCTCGCCATCGAGGCCGGCCGCTATGGTCCCTGGGCCCGCGAGACGGCGACGCGCATGCGTGAGGGCGACGAGATAGGCCCGCCCGACCCGCCGAGGTAGCCCGGCTCGCCACGTGGTTGCTTCGCGCCCTGCACCCGGCGTCGGCGCACTCGCGCGCTCACTCGTCGGCCGACGGACCCCGCGACCGCGCCTCGAGTGCTTCTTCGGCAGCCAGCCGATCGGTCCTTCGGGCGATCCGTCCCGAGACGACGCCGCCGCACCGTGGGCAGGTCGTCGCGGTGGGTCCGAGGGGTGCGGCGCAGGCGGGGTCCGAGCACTCGAAGTGGCGCGCGCGCGCGCCGACGAGAGCGCCCGTCGCCATGCCGAGAGGCACGAGCAGCGCGACCGAGGGACTTGCGATGGCGCCGGTGAGGGCGGCGAAGGCAGCGACCCCCACCGCGCCCCCGAGCACGAGCCCGCGCCCGGTATGCCGGACGGGCACGCGGAACACGGGGCGGCCCTCGTTGGCACGTGCCTCGTCGTCTTCGGCTGCGCCCTCCCGCGCCCCTGTCGTCGCGTCGCCGTCGCTCGAGACCCGGTCGTCCCTGCTCCCGCGCCCGGTTTCGTCGAGCGGGGGCACCTCGACCCGCCTGGGCGCCGGCCACTCGGAGGGAGGCGGTAGGCCGAGCCTGTTCACGAGCGCGTCGCGTCCCTGCCGCTCGAGCACGTCGGCGGCGGCGTGGAAGTCCACGGCTTGGTTTGCCGGCAGCCGCCGCGTGAGCCGCGCGCGCTCCTTGCGCCCGAGCCCCCGCGCCACGGCCTGGGCCGCGAGCAAGAAGCTCATCGCTTCGGCCGGCAGCCCACCGATGCGGCTGTGGGTCCACTTCGATACGCCGAGGTAGCCCTGCATGTAGCCGGTCTGCACATAGCGATGCGCCGCGGTCGTCGTCAGCACGCCGAGACCGAGGTAGACCGACGTGAGCGAGGTGAGCTGCTCTTCGAGCGTCTCGCGGGCTCGTGTGTCCCCGGTCACGGTCGCCCTGCCGCGGTAGGGCGCGCCCTCCGGCGCCTCGAGCTGTCGGTGCACCCGGAAGGCACGCGCCACCTCGTGGGCGAGGGCGCCCGCCACGGCATCGGGCTCGGCGAGCCGTTGCAGTTGGAAGGTGGCGACCCCGTCGTCGATGCCCTCGAGCCAGACTCCCGGCTCGGTGTGTCGCGAAGACTCGTCGACCGCTCCCGGCATGCGCACGTCCTCGACGTGCACCTCGAGCTCGCCGAGCCCCGCGTAGCGCAGGAGGCGCCGCGCGAGCCTCTGCACGCCGCGGGGACCGGGCTCCCATGGGTCCGGGAAGAATCGGTCGTCCGGCTCGACTACGGGGGCGAGGACGAGGTTCCGCCACCCCGCACGCGACACGAGCTCCGCCAGCTGGTCGAGCAGCCAGTCGCGGTCTTCGGGGTCGGGGAGGGTGGCAGCCATCGTCTACACGCTCGTCCTCGAGCTCGGCCCATGCGGGGCTCGCAGCCGGTCCGTCACATTAGCGCGCGCCAGGACCCCGTCATGCGCGCAGGTCGAGCAGGATCTTCAGCGTGCCACGCCGCCCGGCGTGCTCGAATGCCGCGACCGCATCGTCGAGGCAGTAGGTGGCCTCGATGAGGGGTGCCGGGTCGATGTGGCCGGCCTCGAGAGCACGGAGGGCGGGCGCGAAGGGGCCGCAGCGCGAGCCGATCAGATGCACCTCGTCGATGACGATCTTCGACGTCGCCACTTCCGGCGTGCCGTGGAATGTGCTCTTGAGGACCAGGGTGCCACGCGGACGGACGCGGTCGAGGGCGAAGGCGAGGCCGTCCGGTGCGCCGGTCGCCTCGACGACCACGTCGAAGTCGCGTGCCTCGAGGGCGTCCGGGGTCAGGGCGCGCACGCCGAGCGCCCGTGCGTGGGCGAGCTTGTGTGCATGACGACCGACCAGGGTCAGGTCCGCGCCGGTTCCCCGGAGCACCATGGTCACGAGCAGGCCGAGCTTGCCGTCGCCCAGCACCAGCACCCGTGCGTCGGGCGGCACATGCATTTGCTCGAGCACCTCGAAGGCTGCGGCGAGTGGCTCGTTGAAGACGGCGAGCCGATCGTCGAGGCCGTCGCACACCGGGTGCAGGTTCCCGACGGGCAGCGTGACGCGCTCGGCGAAGCATCCGTCCTTGCCCAGGATGCCGAGCACGGTCCGCGTCGGGCAGTGCCGGCCGAGGCCGCGGCGGCACGCTTCGCACCCGCCGCAGGCGAGGTTGATGTCCGCGGTCACGCGCGTGCCCACGAGGGTCTCATCGGGAGCCGCGACCACCACCCCCACCATCTCGTGGCCCAGGGTGCCGCGGAAGCCCATGTAGCCCCGCGCAATCTCCAGATCGGTGTTGCAGATGCCCGCCGTCCGCACGGCGACGAGCGCCTCGCCGGGGCCGGGCTCGGGGTCGGGCACCTCCCGCACCGAAAGCTCCTGGTCGAGCCGGAGCGCCTTCACGATGGCCCCCCTTCGCCTGTGCTCGCCCGAGGGCGGTGCCACGCGTGTGCCGCTCCGATCGGGCCGCTCGTGCGTGCGCGATCCATGACGCCGTCAGGTCCTGAGGCCGTGCCGGCGGATGAGCTCGTGCAGGTACACCCGGTGGATGCCCGCCGCCCGCGCAGCGGCCGAGACGTTGCCTGCGTGGCGGGCCAGGAGCGCCTCGAGGTAGCGGCGCTCGAAGTCGGCGACTGCCGCCGTGCGCGCCTCGGCGTAGGAGAACCGCGGGTCGAGAAACGCCGGAGCCGCATCGGAGGGCACGGAAGGCTGGGGAAGGGGGACGGGCCCCTGCATGAGCAGGCAGCGCTCGAGATGGTTGCGCAGCTCACGAACGTTGCCCGGCCAGGCGGCGCGCGCGAGAATCTCCGAGGAGGTCGGCCGTCGTGAGGGCGGCGATGGTCTCCGGGTCGGCCCCGAGCCCGTCGAGCAACCGCCGTGCGATGGCCGGAATGTCGTCGGGCCGGCGGCGCAAGGGCGGCAGCTCGACGCGGATGACGGCGAGACGGAAGTAGAGGTCCGAGCGGAAGCGTCCGGCGTTCACCTCGGCGCGCAGGTCGCGGTTGGTCGCCGCGATGATCCGGACGTCGACGGGGCGGGCCTGGGAGCTGCCGAGGTGCTGCACCGAACGCTGCTCGATCACCCGGAGCAGCTTCGGCTGCAGGTCGAGGGGTAGCTCGCCGATCTCGTCGAGGAACACCGTGCCGCCGTCGGCCGCCTCGAAGGCGCCCGGCCGTGTCGCTTCGGCGCCGGTGAAGGCCCCCTTCACGTGCCCGAAGAACTCGCTCTCGACGAGGTTGGCGCTGATGGCGCTGCAGTCGACCACCACGAAGGGCTGCTCGTGGCGCTCGCTGGCGAAATGGACCGCCCGCGCCGCCTCCTCCTTGCCGGTTCCCGTCTCCCCTTCGATGAGCAGGGTGCTGTCGCCCTGGGCCCCACGCTCGAGCACCGCGTAGGCCGCGCGCATCGCAGCCGACGCGCCCACGAGCCCGCCGAAGCTGCGCGCGGGCGACAGGCGCAGGGGGCTCGTGTCTTCGCCCAGCCGAACGCGTACGGCGACCTGCCCGAGGCGAACGACGCTGCCGTCGCGCAGCCAGGCATCGTTCACGTGCACGCCGTCGACGCGCGTCCCGTTCCGGCTGCCGAGGTCGACGATCCGTGCGCCGCCTTCCTCGAGCCGGATCTCGCAGTGGAAGCGCGACACCGTGCGTGCGTCGAGGACGAAGTCGTTCGATGGGTGGGAGCCGATGGTGCACCGATCGCCCGACGACACGAACGTCGCCTCTGTGCCCTCCACCCCCTCGAAGTGGATGCGCTGCACCTCCCGGCGCGTGCCGAGCATCTCCGGGCTGAGGTCGGTCTCCGGCTCCCGTTTGCCCACGCGCCGGAATCCTACCAGCCCGGCGAAGAACCAGCCATGCCACCGCGCCCGAGGACGGGAGGCCCCGCCGATGGCCCCCGTCGGCAGCGGTGCGCTATGCTTGGGGGGTGTCGTGTTGGCGCCCGGTGCCCCCGTGTCGGTGACCGCGCGGGACGAGGGTCGCGTGCTCGGGCGCTACCGGCTCGTGCGCCGGCTGGCGCGGGGTGGCATGGCCACCGTGTACCAGGCCGAGTTGCTGGGGGAGCACGGCTTCGCCAAGACCGTGGCGATCAAGACGATCCACCCGAACATGGCGAACGATGCCCGGTTCCTCGAGATGTTCCTGGCCGAGGCGCGCATCGCTTCGCGTATCGCCCATCCAAACGTGTGTGCGATTACCGACTTTGGGATGGACGAGGGCTCGCCCTACCTGGTGATGGAGTACCTCGACGGCTTCAGCCTCGCATCGATCCTGGCGCGGCGTCGCGGCCCGATCCCCCCCGACGTGGCGGCGCGCATCGTGGCCGACGCGGCCCGCGGTCTCGATGCGGCCCACGCGATGCACGACGAGAACGGGCGGTTGCTCGGCGTCGTCCACCGGGACGTGTCGCCCCAGAACCTCTTCCTCCTGCGCAGCGGTGTGGCGAAGGTGCTCGACTTCGGCATCGCCAAGGCGACCCACCTGGGCGGGAACACGGCCGTCGGGACCCTCAAGGGTAAGATGTCCTACATGGCGCCCGAGCAGCTCCACGGTCTCTCCGTCGACCGGCGCGTGGACGTCTGGGCGCTCGGCGTCGTCCTGTGGGAGGCGACGGTCGGTAAGCGACTCTTCGGCGGCACCGATCCCGGAGACATCGCCGCGGGCGTGCTCGGCGGCACCATCGCGCGGCCGGCGTCGATTGTCGCGGGATACCCGGAGGCGCTATCCGACGTCGTCATGGCGGCCCTCTCGCGCAATCCCGCCAAGCGGACGGCGACGTCGGCCGCGCTCGCCGACGCGCTCGAGCGCTATCTCTACTCCCTCGGTCGACCCTGCGGGCCGTCGCAGGTGTCGGCGTGGCTCGCATCGTCGGGGTCGGAGGAGAGCATGCACGACGACGTCCGCACGGAGCCCTCGGGTGCGACCACATCGACCACGCGCACCGTCCCGGGCGTTCCACCCAGAGCCGCGCTCGAGCGGATCACCGCATCGATGGAGGAGCCGGCCCCGCCCGTGGCAGAGGTCGAGACCGCCATCCTGACTCCGTCCGAGGAGGCGCGGAGGCCGGTCACTCCGGCGCCTTCCGAAGCGCCGCCGGGTGCGACCGTGGAAGCGTCCGACACGCCCCATGGGCCGGGGCCAGTGGTGCCTGGGCGCCGGCGAAGGCGCCTCGTCGGCCTCGCCCTGGCGGCGTCGGGCCTCGTCGCAGCCATCTATGTCGTCGGGACGATGCACGGCCCGAGCGCGGCGCCTCCGCGCGAGACCGCGCAGGGCTCGCGGGTGGCTGCCGTGAACGGCACGCCCCCGGTGTCGGCTTCGCCGCGCGCTGCGCCGATCCACAGGGCCACGCACGTCGCTGCGGCCCGTTCCCTTGTGCCGGCCGCGGCCCGCCCCGCTGCACCCGCCGCGGCCGGTTCCTCCGCACCAACGCCCGCGGAACAGCCGGATCGGGCCGCCCCACGGCCACGTGCCTCGAGAGACCACGTGAAGCGGGCCGGCACGTCGCTGCCGTCCCCCGCCCCTTCGGTCCCCTCGCAACATGCCGTGCGCAGACCCGTGCCCACCCCGGCGGTCGTCGCCCACGCGCGTCCGCCGATCGCGCCGCACGGCGGGGCCCCGAGCACCGGTTCCGCGCCCGCCGGTGCACGCGCGGACGATTCCCCCGCGCCTCCGCCGCAACGTGCGCCGCCCCGGTCCACGGGCTGGCTCAGCGTCATGGCCGTGCCGCGCGCCCGGGTCTGGCTCGGGAGCACGGACCTCGGCTGGACGCCCCTTCGACGCGAGGTCCCGGCCGGTACCCATCGGCTTCGGGCCCGCTCCGAGGATGGTGCCCGAGAGCGTACCCTCACGGTAGAGATCCCCGCCCATGGCCACGTGCACATCAACCCCTTCTCCGGCTGACGGGACGCGACGCGCGCCGACCCGCTGCGTACCGCAGCGCGCGCTCTCTCGCTCGCTCGCGGTGCTCGTCACGTGCGCCTTCGCCGTCGCTGGGTGCAGCCGAGCGGGATACACGATCCACGTCGACCCGACCGATTCCTCCATCACGCCCTCTCTCTCCTGCCTCGAGGTCAGCCAGGTCGCGTCGTGCGGCGATCAGCTTCCGGGCGGGGCCCCCGCCGTCGGCGCCATCCGCACGACCGGAGGCGCCCTGACCAGCGGCATCGGCGGGCTCGGGCGCATCCCAGCCGGCCCCGCGAGCATTTACGTGCGGGCTTGCGACGGCTGCCGCATCGTGGCCGCCGGATGTCGCCAGGTGCTGCTCGAGGCGGGGGGACATGGCGCGGTCCACATCGCCGTGGCGCCGGTGAACGGGCCTCCGTGTTCCGGCGTCTGCACCCGGAACGCGTGCCTCGAAGTCGACGGGGGCACCGACGGGGAGACGCCACCATCGACGCCGGTGCGGACGCGGGTGGACACGGCGGTCGTGATGCTGGGTCGGATGCCGGGCGTGATGCCGGGCGGGACGCGGGAGCGAACGAGGGCGGATGCGTCGCGCCCGGTGGAACATGCACGGTCTCGGGCCTCGTGGGGACGTGCTGGTCGGCGCCGCTCGGCACCCTCGCCTGTTGCACCGGCTGCTGGGACGGGCGCTCCTGCGTGGACCTCTCTTCCCAGAGCGCGTCGGGGTGCGGGCGCGGCGGTGGCATGTGCGACAGTTGCTCGACGAGCCCCGGGGGCTGCATGGTGGCTGCCTGCGTCGACGGGATGTGTACGGCCGATTACCCACCCATGACGTGTGCGGCCACGTCCGACGGAACCTGTGGCTCTTCCTCCTTCGCCGCCGACTGCAGCGTCTGCGCCGAGGGCGTCTCGTGCATCGCCCTCGGCTCGATCGGCTCGGTGCTCGGTACCTGCCGAGGTCCCGTCGGCGCCCGGGGGTGCTGCGCCACCTGCTGGAACGGGAGCCGCTGCCTCCGAGCCGACGAGCTGAGCGCGGCGGCCTGCGGGTCCGGGGGGCAGGACTGTGTTCCGTGCCGCAGCGGGGCCGTTTGCAGCGGCACCGACACGGGCTGCGCGGCCCCATGAGGGACCGCCGTCGAGGAGGGCGGCGGCGCACACCCTGGTGATCTCTCGTTGGCCCGCCGGACGAACGCGTTCGGGCGAGCGGCGGGCGCCGGGCGGGGGCGATGCGGCGCTGCCGACCGCGTCCCGCCGAGGCCCGCGCCGCCGTCAGATTCCGGCCGCCGCTGTCGCTGCCGCTCACGCAGCCGAAGCCAGGCACGAAGGATCCGCCATCGCAGTGGTCCGACGAACCGATGGCGCTCGAGCCGGCGTCGTGGCTGTCGCTGCCGCCACCGCCACCGCCCAGACAGCCCGCGCCCGGGAAGAAGATGCCACCGTCGCAGTCGGGCGAGGGCCCCACGGCGCCGGCGTCGCGGCTATCACCGCCACCGCCGCCACCGCTGCCCAGGCAGCCCGCGCCCGGGAAGAAGATGCCACCGTCGCAGTCGGGCGAGGGCCCGACGGCGCCGGCGTCGCGATCGCCCCCACCGCCCACGCAGCCGAAGCCCGGGATGGAGGTGCCGCCATCGCAGTCGGTCCCGTCGCCGCCGCCCCTGCCCGCGTCCGTCGAAGGCAGGGTCCCGGCGTCGGTGCTGCCGCCGCCCGAGAGGCCCGCGTCCGAGGGAGGCGTGCTCGCGTCGGTGCTTCCGCCGCTCGGGATACCCGCGTCCGAGGTGGGCGGGGGCAGTGCAGCGTCGTAGGACGGCACCGCCCCATCGCTCGGGGTATCGCCGGGCGACATGCCGGGCGGGCGGGTGCTCCCGGAGCTCGGGCCACCACCGCAGCCGGTGAGGATCATGACGACGAAGGCGATCGTCGTGGCGCTCGTGATTCGGATCATGGTCGTCTCCTCGTGGTCCTGCCCGCTCGGGCATGGGCGAGTAGAGCAATGGCCGTGCCTCGCGCGGAACCGCGCTCTTTCGGCCTGGCGGGACCCTCGGCGTAGGCTCGTTCCCTTCACCTGGGGGAGTCGGTGTAACCAGGTGCCCTACACGTGGTATCGTCGGGCGGATGCGTAGCGCGCTGGCTCTCCTCGCAGCGCTGACCACCCTCGTTCCGGCGGTCGCAGTGGCGCAGGGCGCAGGGCACGTCTCGGCCCTCGACCAGGGCAAGGCCCAGTACGTCCAGGCGGAGTTCGAGGCGGCCGAGCAGGCGTTCACCGCCGCCCTCGAGCACGCACCCGATGCGGCCACGGCGGCCCAGGCGCAGAGCTACCTCGTCGCTCTCGCGCTCATCTTCGACCACCCCGACCAGGCCCGCGCCCACGCCCGCGCGGCGGTGGCCCTCGCGCCTGCCGTGCCGGATCCGCCGGGCGCCCCACCTGCGGCGGCCGCGCTCCTCGCCCAGGCGCGACGCGAGCGCGCCGGCGCACCGCTCCGATTGCATCTCGGTCCAGACGGCCCGTCACGGCTCGCGGCGACCCTGGCACCGACCATCGACGGAGTCGTCGCGCGCCTCGAGTTGCGCTGCAACGATGCGCGGGGTCAGCGCCACGCGACGGGTGGGCCGCCTCCGTCGATCGTGCTTCGCGTGCAGGACGTGCCCCGCCCCTTCCACTGCTCGGCCGTCGGGCGTCTCGCGAGCGGCGCGCCGTTCCTCGAGGCGCGCTATGTTGCCGCCAGGCCCCGGTCCCATCTGCCCTGGGGGTGGATCATCGGCGGAAGCGCCGTCGTGGCCGCCGCGGCGATCGTCGTCGTGGTGCTCGTCGCGTCGCAGGGCGGCGACGCCCTCGTCAACGGGGTCGTGCTCGATCGCTGACGTGGGCCCGGTTACGGTGCCCGATCCCGTTTGACCCACGCCACGTCGCGCGGTATTCGCCCGCTCGCGTCGGGGCCGGCGGCTCCGCGGTCGACCGACGGCGCGGGAGGTGGTCGTGGCACGGATCGAACGCGCGCTGATCTCGGTTTCGGACAAGACGGGGGTCGTGGACTTCGCCAAGGGGCTCGCGGAGGCGGGCGCGGAGATCCTCTCGACCGGCGGCACGGCGAGGGCCCTACGCGAGGGCGGTGTGGCGGTCGTCGACGTGTCGGACTTCACCGGCTCGCCGGAGATCATGGATGGGCGCGTCAAGACCCTGCACCCGCGGGTGCACGGCGGCATCCTCATGCGCGACACCGACGCGGACCGCGCCCAGCTCGGCCAGATCGGCGGCAAGCCGATCGATTTGGTGTGCGTCAACCTCTACCCCTTCGAGCAGACCGTCGCCCGCGGCGCGCCCCACGACGAGGTCATCGAGAACATCGACATCGGCGGCCCCTCCATGATCCGCAGCGCCGCAAAGAACCACGCGCGCGTGACCGTGGTCACCGAGCCGGGCGACTACGGCGCGGTGCTCGAGGCCGTGCGCTCGGCCGCGGGACCGTCGGTGGAGCTCCCGGGCGCGCCTCGCCGCGAAGGCATTCAGCCACACCGCCGCCTACGACGGGGCCATCGCCGCGTACATGACGTCGCGCGAGCCCGACGGCACGACCAGCGCCTTCCCGGGCACGCTCACCCTCTCGTTCCACAAGGCCTACGGCCTGCGCTACGGCGAGAACCCGCACCAGGCGGGCGCCTTCTACGTCGAGCGCGGTGCGCCGGCCGGATGCCTCGCCCTCAGCGAGTCCCTCGGCGCCGGCGGCAAGGAGCTGTCCTTCAACAACCTGGTCGACGTGGAGGCCGCCCTCGACGCCGTCCGTGAATTCACCGAGGGGCCGGCGGCGGTCGTGCTCAAGCACACCAACCCCTGCGGCGTGGCGCGGGCCGAGACGCTCGAGCAGGCCTTCCGCACCGCGCGCGAGGCCGACGCCCTGAGCGCCTTCGGCGGCATCGTCGCCCTCAACCGGCCGTGCGACGAGGCGACGGCGAAGGCCGTGATCGAGACCTTCATCGAGTGCATCGTCGCGCCGTCCTACGACGCCGCCGCCCTCGAGGTTCTACGCACCAAGAAGAATCTGCGCGTGCTCGGGACCGGCGCGTGGCTCGGGCCCGACCACGCCATGCTCCAGATGAAGCGCATCGGTGGCGGCCTGGTCGTGCAGGAGCGCGACGCCACCGGGCCGGGTGAGGTGCGCGGAGGCCGGATTGTCAGCAAGCGTGCGCCGACCGACGCGGAGATGCGCGCCCTCGACCTCGCCTGGCGCGTCTGCAAGCACGTCAAGTCCAATGCCATCGTCCTCGCCCACGAGGATCGCACCGTCGGCGTGGGCGCGGGCCAGATGTCACGCGTCGTCAGCGTGCAGCTCGCCGCCGAGAAGGCCGGTGAGCTCGCCCGTGGGAGCGTCCTCGCGTCGGACGCCTTCTTCCCCTTCCCGGACGGCATCGAGGCCGGCGCCGCCGCCGGCGCGACCGCCGTGGCCCAGCCGGGCGGATGAAGAACGACCCGGCCGTCATCGCCGCAGCCGACGCCGCGGGCCTTGCGATGGTCTTCACCAGCGTCCGCCACTTCCGGCACTGATCACCGGTCGCGCGGTGGGTGGCCCCACGCGCGAACGACGCATGCGCCTCGACGGCGGGCACGGAACCCGCTAAACGGCACACCATGAAGGTCGTGGTGGTAGGCAGCGGGGCCCGCGAGCATGCCCTCGCCTGGCGCATCGCCAAGGACGGCGCGGAGGTGGTCTGCGCGCCAGGCAATGCGGGCACGGCCATGGTCGGGCGCAACGTCCCCGTGTCCGCCACGGACGTCGAAGGCCTCGTCGCCCTCGCGCGATTGGAGGGCGCCGATTTGGTCGTGGTCGGGCCGGAGGCGCCCCTGGTCGCGGGGCTGGTGGACGCGCTCGAAGCCGCGGGCATCGCCGCCTTCGGTCCGTCCAAGGCCGCCGCGCGCCTCGAGGGCTCGAAGGTCTTCGCGAAGGACTTCATGAAGCGCCACGGCGTGCCGACCGCCGACTACCAGGTCTTCGACGACGCGGAGATGGCGGACGCGTTCATCCGGGAGGCGCGCCGCCCCCTGGTCATCAAGGCCGACGGGCTGGCTGCGGGCAAGGGCGTCATCGTGGCCTCCGACGCCTACGAAGCCCAGGACGCGGTGGATCACCTCATGCGGCGCCGTGAGCTCGGTGACGCGGGCGCGCGCATCGTCATCGAGGAGCTGCTCGCCGGGCAGGAAGTGAGCTTCCATGTCATTTCGGACGGCGAGCGCTGGGTGGCCCTCGCGCCGGCCCAGGACCACAAGCGTGCCCTCGAGCACGACCGCGGCCCCAACACGGGCGGCATGGGTGCCTACTCGCCGCCGCCGGTCGTGACCTCGCACATCGAGCGCCAGATCGGCGAACGGGTCGTCGCGCCGACCCTGCACGGCATGGCAGCCGAGGGCATGCCCTTCCGCGGTGTGCTCTTCTGCGGGCTGATGGTGCACGACGACGTGGCGCGCGTGCTCGAGTACAACGTGCGCTTCGGTGACCCCGAGACCGAGGTGATCATGACGCGCTGGGGCGGCTCGGCCCTGGCGTTGCTCGAGGGTGCGGCGCGCGGCGACATCTCGGACATCGAGGCGCGCTGGGACACGCCGGCATCGCTCTGCGTCGTGCTCGCCTCGGGCGGCTATCCACGTGCCTACGAGAGCGACTTCCCCATCACGGGCCTCGACGCGGCGGCGGCGATGCCGGGGGTGCAGATCTTCCACGCCGGCACGCGACGCGTCGACGAGGGTTTCGTGACCGCCGGCGGCCGCGTGCTGTGCGTGACCGCGACGGGTGCGACGATTGACGAGGCCGCGGAGCATGCCTACGAGGCGGCGGGAACGATCGAGTTCCAGGGCAAGCACGTGCGCCGCGACATCGGCTTCCGGGCCCGCACGCGGCCGAAGAGCGGCCGATGGTGAGCGACCTCGATCGGTGGGTCGCGATCCTCGCGCGCGGTGGCGTGGTGGCGTGCCCGACCGAGACGTTCTACGGGCTGCTCGCCGATGCGACGAACGCCGAGGCCGTCGAGCGCGTGGTGCACATCAAGGGGCGGTCGGCGGACGCCCCCATCGCCGTGCTCCTGCCCGACGCGGGAGCCGTCGAGGCCGTGGCCGCGCCCCTCTCGCCGGCCGGTCGTCGGCTGGCGGCGCGCTTCTGGCCGGGGCCCCTCACCCTGGTGGCCGTGGCCCGGGCGGGGCTGCCGGCGCCGCTCGTCCGGGGAGGCACCATCGGCATGCGAGTGCCGGGCCCGAGCATCGCGGCGGACCTGGTGCGTGCCTTCGGTCGGCCGCTCACGGCGACGAGCGCGAACAGGAGCGGGCAGCCGGCCGCGGTGCGCGCCTCGCAGGTGGAGGCCGCCCTCGGCGCGGCGGTCGACGCGGTGGTGCCCGGGCAAACACCCGGCGGCGCGCCCTCGACCGTCGTCGATTTGACCACCGAGCCCTTCCGTGTCCTCAGGCGCGGCGCAGTGGACCCAACGCCCGGTGACCTTGCCGTCCTGCCGGGAGAGGGTTAGGTACGGGGGCCCGCCCATCTCGCGCATTCGGCGCATTCCGCGCATTTCGCGCACCACCGCCCCGCCCCTCGCGAGCGCATCCCCCTTTCCGCGACAGACGACGATGGCCCAGATCGCACCGCTTCGCCCCCTGCGCTTCACCGAGGCCGAGCTGCCCGACGTGGTGGCTCCGCCCTACGACGTGATCGACGCCGAGGAGCGGGCCCGTCTCGCCGCGCGCTCGTCCCACAACATCGTCCACCTCGACCTTCCCGAGGGAGAGGGCGACCAGAAGTACGCGAACGCGGCCACGCTGCTCCGGGCATGGAACCGCGAAGGCGTCCTGCGTCGCGCCGATTGTCCCATGCTTCTGCGCTACGAGCAGGACTTCGACCCGCCCGACGGTGGCGCGCGCGTCACGCGGCGTGGCTTCTTCGCCCTGGTGCGGGCCGAGCCCTACGAGGCGCGCGTCATCCTGCCCCACGAGCGCACGCTCTCAGGGCCCAAGGAAGACCGCTACAAGCTCTTGGTGGCCACGCGGGCGGCCCTGTCGCCCGTGTTCTTGCTCTACTCGGACCCGAGCGGGGCCGCTTCGCACGTGCTCGACGGCGCGCGCCCGACCACGTCCTTCACCACCGAGGACGGGGTCACCCACAGGCTCGCGGTCGTCGCCGACGAGGCGGCCGTCGCGCGGTTGACTCGCGCCTTCGAAGGGCGGCAGCTGCTCATCGCCGACGGCCACCACCGCTACGAGACGACGTTGCAGTACGGCGAGACGATTGACGCGGAGCGGGCCCGGGCGGGTCTGCCCGCCGCCCCCGACGGGGCACACCACTTCGTGCTGGCGTTCCTCGCGGATGCCGACGACCCGGGGCTCGTGGTGTTCCCGACCCACCGCATCGTGCACGGCCTCGAGGGCTTCAACCGGCAGGCGATGCTGCGGGCCGCCGCCGAGACCTTCGTCGTGAGAGCGGCGCAAACGAGTGACGCAGCAGGCCTCGTGCGCGAGCTCGCCGAGGCGGGGCGCGAGGGCCCTTCGGTGGTGGCCGTCTTCCCGGACGGCGCGGCCCAGGTCATGACCCTGCGGAACGACGTGGACGTTTCGGCGCACCCCGCCCTCGGGGCGCGTCCGGAGGTGCTCCGCCGGCTCGACGTGGCCGTCCTACACGCGGCCATCCTCGAGACCTTGCTCGGCATCACGCCGGAGCAGCAGGCGGCCCAGACCCACCTGCGCTACGTCAAGAGCGCCGCTGACGCCCTCGCCCAGATCGAGCGCGGTGAGGGCGACGTCCTCTTCCTGATGAACGGCACGCCCGTCGAGCAGGTACGAAGGGTGTGCGAGGCCGGCGAGGTCATGCCCCAGAAGAGCACCTACTTCTATCCAAAGGTGCTCACGGGCCTCGCGGTCCACGTCCTCGATCCCGAGGACGCGATCGAGCTACCAAGAGACAGGTGACGCCGGGCCGTGGGGTCCTCCGACGGCGAGGGGTCTTCGATCAGCGCGTGGCGCCCCCACTGCAGGCGCCTGCGAGGCGGTGAGCGATCACGCGCGTGATGGCGTCGACGGCGGGCGCGAAGCCTCCGTTGTGACAGATCGATTGCACGATGCTGGTGGCCCCGGCCTGGTTGATTCCGCGCGCCACCTGGACGATGCGCCGGGGCGGGAAGGCGAGGCCGAGCCCCGGCATGCTGCACGACGGTGCAAGCCGCGAGGGCTGCATCGGGTCCGGCAGCTCGTGCATGCGCGGGTCGGCAAGGATCGCGTCGTAGTCGATGTTCGTGGGATCGGCGACCAGGTCGGCCGGCACGCCCACGATGGCAGCGAAGATGACGTGGTCGGGCGAGCCGCGCAGGGCGAGCAGCCCGTCCACGTAGCGGCTCGCCGGTTGAACCGCGCCTGGGTACATGAAGCAGCGCAGACTGAGATCGCCCGGGAAGCTGGCGTTCGACGTGTTCGGGTCGAAGAGCTCCGGGTTGCTCGGGGTGCAGGCGTCTTCGTCCGTGAGCAAGAGGACGGCGAGCGTCGAGTCGTTGCGCAGGAAGCCCGCGTTCGGCCCGTCTCCGAGACCAACCGTGCCCATGCTGAAGGTGACGGTCGAGGTGCTCGGTGTGAGGGCCTTGAGCGGCGACTCGAGCTGCTGCTCGAAACCGCAGCCCTCCGTGCCCAACGCGGCCACGCAGGAGAGGTCGTGGGCGAGGGCGTCCGAGTCCGCGGAGGGATCGGATGCGTCGTAGGTCTGGAAGGGCGGGTAGCTCGCCGCGCAGCCCGCGCTCGGGTCGGCGGCGGTGCGCAGGATGCCGTCGTCGCCGAAGGTGGGGCCCATGTCGCCGTTCCCGCAGGTCGGGACCATGAAGCCCCCGCTGCCCATGTCGCTCGAGACCACGCCGACGTGCAGGTCCGCGACCGCGGGCACGTCCTGCACGCCGTCGCCGTCCAGGTCACCCGTTGTAAGGGTCGTCACCATGTGGGGGATCTCCGCGAGCAGGCGCGTCTGCTTCGTATCCATCCCGTTCGAGTTGTCGACGACGAAGAGGAGGTCGAGCTTGCCCTGGGCGCGGCCACAGCAGCGGCCGCCCGTGCACGCGGTGCCGACGAAGCCACGGCTGAAGTGGGTGACGCCTGCGGTCGCGACGTTGGCCGCGAGGTCGGTCGGCAGGGCCACGAAGCCGTCGTTGCTCGCCCCCGTCCAGAACACGCTCGCCCGGCTCGGCGTTCCGTCGTAGCCGATCTGGACCTGGGCCGGCACGCGGAAGACCGTGCCCACGGGCTCGAAGCGGTACACGGCCGAGTAGGCGGTGAAGCCGGGCGGAGGCGCCTCCGCCGTCTGGTGGATGCAGATCCGGGTCGGGGCCATGAGGGCGTCCGGCGGCACGTGCAGGCGAAGCTGGCCCACGCGCAGGGTGCCGCCCGCCGATCCGAGGGACTTGCACAGGTCGGGGGGCCCCGGCGGTCCCGCGTCGACCCGCGGCAGCGACGGCCCGCCGTCTCGGACGATGCCGCCTTCGACATGCAGCGTTCCTCCGTCGCGGTGGCCTCCTCCCCCATCCGTGAGCCCGCCAGGCCCGTCGAGCACGTGGCTCTTGCCGCAGCCGAGGCCCAGCCCGAGCACGGGTACGGCGAGGGCGACGATCAGAAGGTGCGACGGGACGTTCTTCCGTTCGGGCATGGCTCGCTCCTCCAACGTGTGGAGTCGCCCGCGCGCGGGCCGATTTCCAAGGGGCGAGCGGGTGCGATGGCTCAGCCGGGGCTGGCCGAGCTGCATATACCCGAGACGCGGTCGGCGACCCTGCGCAGGATCGCGTCGATGGCCGGTGTGAAGTCCGACTGACGAATCGACTGGACGATGCCCGTACCGCCCGCGTCCTCGATGCCCTTGGCCACGCCGACGATCCGCCGGGGCGGGTACGCCGTGCCGCGGCCCGCGACGTTGCACGAGGGGATGAGCTGGGTGGGAGTCGCCGGGTCCAGCCGATCCTGCATGCGGGGGTCGGCCAGGACGGCGTCGTAGTCGATGCTCGTGGGATCGGCGACCAGGTCGGCCGGCACGCCCGTGATGGCGGCGAAGATCACGTCGTTCGGGGAGCCGCGCAGGGCGAGCAGCCCGTCCACGTAACGGCTCACGGGCTGGATCGCGTCGGGGTACATGAAGCAGCGCAGGTTGAGGTCGCCCGGATATGTCGGGTTCGAGACGTTGGGGTCGAAGATCTCCGGGTCGCTCGGCGTGCACGCGTCTTCGTCTGTGAGCAAGATCACGGCGAGCATCGAGTCGTCCCGCAAGAAGCCGGCGTTGTCCGTGTCGCCGTGGCCATGGGTGCCCATGCCGAAGGTGACGGCCGAGGTGCTCGGCGTGAGGGCCTTGAGGGGCGATTCGAGTTGCTGCTCGAAGCCGCACCCGCTCGTGCCGAGGCTCGCCACGCAGGCGACGTCGTGGGCCAAGGCGTCCGGGTCCGCGGTGGGATCGGACGCGTCGTAGGTCTGGAAGGGCGGGTAGCTCGGCGCGCAGCCCGTGCTCGGGTCGGCGGCGGTGCGCAGGAGGCCGTCGTCGCCGAAGGTGTAGCTCCCGCCACCGTTGCCGCAGGTCGGGACCATGAATCCGCCGCTGCCCATGTCGCTCGAGACGACACCCACATGCAGGTCCGCCACCGCCGGGAAGTCCTGCACGCCGTCGCCGTCGAGATCCCCGGTCGCGAGCGCGCGGGTCATGCGCGGTATCTCGTCGGTCAGCGAGGCCTGCTCCTCGCCCATGGAGCTCGAGTCGTCGACGAGGAAGAGCACGTCGAGCTCGCCGTTGGCGCGGCTGCAGCAGTCTGCGCCGGTGCATGCGGTGCCGACGAACCCGCGGCTGAAGTGGGTGACCTTCGCCGTGGCGACACCACCCTCGACCGTCGTCGAGAGGGGCACGAAGCCAGCACCCGTGGCGCGCGTCCAGAAGACGCTGGCCAGGCTCGCGTCGCCGTCGAAGGGGATGCGGAGGGTGAGGGGGACGGCGAAGGTGGTGCCCTCGGGCCCGAATCGGTAAACCGGCGAGTAGGCCGTGAAGCCCCCCGGGACGGGCTCGGCCGAGACGTGGACCGAGATCGTGGTCGGTGTGGGCAAGGCGCCGGGCGGGACGACCAGCGTCGCCGTCCCCACGTGCAGCGTCCCACCGGCGGGCCCCAGCAGACGGCTCACGTCGGTGGGGCCGGGCGGCGTGCCGGGGTCGGCGCTCGTTCCGACCTCGTGGCTCCGGCCACAGCCGAAGGCGGCGACGAGGACGGCGGCGAGGGCGATCGGCGCGAGCGTCTTGCGCAGCAGCATGGAACCTCCTGGGCAGTACGGTGGGTCGTCCGGCCCTCGCGCATTTTCCATGTGCTCGCCGACCGTCGGACGCGAGGGACTGCACCGGGGCCCCGTTGCCGCGGGTCCCCTTCGAGCGTCGCTGCGCTGCGCGCGAAGCCCGGCTCAGGGCTGGGTCGTGGTCTGCTGCGGGCGCAGGCCGCGGAGCGTGACGACGGTGACCGCGTTCGGGAAGATGCGCGCGCGATACCAACCGAGCGACACCAGGTTGCCGTCCACGCGACCGACGGCCGAGACGTCGACGGGGCCCGCGGGGATGTCGATGGCGGCGTAGAGGCCGAGCAGGCTCGTCCCGTCGCGGCAACCCATGTCGGGTAGGGGGTTGTCCGGGTCGTCGTTGAAGTAGGTCGTGACGGCGGGGGCCGGAGAGACGCCAATCTGCACGTAGTCGAGCCGCACGTTGTCGCAGTCGTGGACCTCGCCGGCGAGCGCGCCGTTGCCCGACGAGATGCCCGAGCTCAGCCCGGCGGTGAGTGGGATCGACTCGTAGTCGCTGCGGGAGAGGGTCTTGGCCTCGTAGCGGTAGTCGGGTCCCGCGGGCGGGGTGCAGGCACCGGAAGGCGGCGGATCGGTCACGACGTCGCGGTTGTAGATGTAGACGTTGTACGTGTAGAGCGGCTTCCAGAAGTTCGCGTCTCCGCTGGTCTCGACGATGAGGGGCGTCTCGGTCGGCACGTTCGGTATGGCGAAGAACCCTAGCTTGCGCGTGCCGACGACCATGTCGTGGTTAATCTGGTCCTCGCTCTCGGCGCAGGAGTCCGTGACGTCGGAGATCGCCATGCCCACCATGTCGCCCAGGTTGCCGTCGGCGCCTTCCTTGTAGACCGCCACGGTGATGCCGTCGGCGTCGCCGCCGTTGCCGAAGACGTCGACGGTTCCGTAGAAGGTGACCATCTGGGAGGTGGCCTGGGGCTCGTACATGCCCGGCATGAAGCACGAGAGGTTCGGCGCCGTGCCGTTCGCCGACTCGTCGCAGAAGTCCTTGTCGTGGGTGCGGGGGCCGCCGCTGCTGCCCGCGGTCATGAGCTGGCTGCAGCCCGTCCTGCGGGTGGCGTAGGTGTCCCCGGTGCGGGGCGTGATGATGCAGGTGCAGGCCGACTGGACCTGGGCCGACGGATCGCAGGTGAGCGGTCCCAGGCAGGTAGCCGAATAGGTCTGGTCGTACATCACGCTCTCGGCCATGCCGGCGTCGCCCGAGGGCGAGGAGCCACCGCCGCCGCCGTTGCAGCCGCCAACGACCCCTACGAGGGCGGCGAGGAGCGAGAAGGACAGGGCGCGGTGGGCGCGACGGGTCACGGCAGACCTCCGAGAAAGACAGGGCGAAGACAGGACGGCGAGACCGTATTCGGCCGTCCGGGGACGGTCAATAGTGCCCTGCCCGGGGGGGCCGTGCCGGCTCTGCTCCGCCGGCATCTTTGACAGCGCCCGCCCATCCGGGATAATCGGGCGGAAACCGGGCTCGGAGGAACGATGGCGCTCATCGAGACAGAAGAAGCGGCGCGCAGGCTCGCGCGGGCAATCGCGAGCGACCTTTCGCTCTACAACGAGGACAAGATCGTCGAGGGCATCAAGGGGGACAACCTCTTCGACGTGCTCGCCGACGAGATCGAGGAAGGCCGGGCGCTCTTCAAGAGCCGCGTGGCCCCCAACCTCTATCAAAAGAACTTCTACGACCGCGCGCTCATCGACATCCTGGTCCGCTCCAAGGGCCACGTGCCGTCGAAGATGTGGTAGCCGCGCGCGCCCCTCGCCCGTCGGGTCGGGGGTGCGGGCACGGGGCAGGGCGTGGGCGCTGAGGGCAGCGGTATCGAGCCCGTCGAGATCGTCGTGAGCGAGGCGGAGGCGGGCGAGCGGCTCGACCGCCTCGTGGCCGCGCGTGGCCTGGGCTGGTCGCGCACCACGGTGCAGCGCTTCGTCGACGAGGGACGTGTCGAGGTCGACGGGCTGCCCGCCCGGGCACGGGACCGGCCCGTCGCCGGCGCGCGCATCGTCGTGCGCCCGAGCCCGCCGCCCCCGACCGAGGCCTTGCCCGAAGACATCCCCCTGACAATCCTCTTCGAGGATCCCCACCTCCTCATCCTCGACAAGCCGCCCGGGCTCGTCGTGCACCCGGCACCGGGCCATCCCGGCGGGACCTTGGTCAACGCGCTGCTCTTCCACCGCGTCGCAGGCGGCGGGGGCGCGACCGACCGTCCCGGCATCGTGCACCGCCTCGACAAGGACACGAGCGGCGTGATGGTCGTCGCCAAGACGCCCGAGGCGCGCGAGGGGCTCGTCGCGCTCTTCTCCGCCCACGACATCGAGCGGCGCTACCTGGCCATCGCCGTGGGCGCTCCGCCGCCGCACGCTGCGCTTCGAGACGCTCCACGGCCGTCACCCGGTGGACCGCAAGCGCTTCACGACGCGCGTCACGCGTGGGCGTCGGGCAGTGACCGAGCTGCGCGTGCTCGAGCCGCTGCACGGCGCGGCCCTCGTCGAGCTCACCCTCACCACCGGGCGGACCCACCAGATTCGTGTGCACCTGGCCGAGCACGGCTTCCCGGTGCTCGGCAATCCGGTCTACGGGCGCGCGTCGAAAGACCCGCAGGTCCGGGCGGCCGGTACGGCCCTCGGCCGGCAAGCCCTGCACGCCGCGGTCCTCGGGTTCGTGCACCCGATCACCGGCGCGCCGCTGCGCTTCGAGACGCCGCCACCGGAGGACTTCCAGCGCGCGCTTCGAGCGCTCCGGTGACGAGGGTGAACGCGCACGAACCGAGGCGCGCCGCTCGCTCCTTCACGCGAGCAGGGTGACGAGCTGCTGCGCGTTGGCGAAGGCGTCGATGTTGCGGAACACACAGACTACCGTCTCGGCGGTGAGGCTCCGGCAATGCTCGGCCACCTGCGTGATCGCGTCGTCGTCGTAGCGCGAGCGATGCCCGGCCGGGCCGGGCAGGCGCACGTAGGCCGAGATCAGATGCGGGCGGCGGCGCGTCGACGAGGGGATCGTCGGCCGCGACGACACGCCGATCGCGGGCTGCGGACACCGCATCGGCGGGCTTCCAGGCCGGGAGATCGAGCACGATGGCTGGCGGCGAGGCGGGCAGGGCCTTGACGTACGCGCGCACGGCAGCCCGGGCGCTGCGTCCGTGCTCGAACGTGGGCGGCGCCTTCCACACGACCGCGCGCGCGCCGGGAGCTCCGTGGCCAGAATCGGCCAGAGGTCCGATGCGCGCCTGGCCCGGGTTGTCCTTGTGGAAGCCGGATTCGCCGACCTCCTTGGGGGCCAGAAGGGTGAAGAGGAAGCCGTCTGGGGCCTCCCGCATCCAGCGCCGCACCGTGCCGGCCCCCGGCATCGCCAGCTCCGTGTCCGTGATCTCCACGGCGCCCAGGGCATGCCAGTATCGGCTCACGGGAACTGGGAAGCCGGAGCAAGCGACGAAGATCATGGTGCGGGAGTATAGTCGAATCCGAGCCGTTTGCTCCCAAGAGTGGTCGAGACATGGTGCGAAGGGGTGCCCTTGGTAATCTTGATCATGGTGGCGTGAGTCCCCAGGTACCTTTTTCATTTCCCCCTGAGCCGATGCTAGGATGGCGCCCGTGAATGCCGGCCATCGGGCAGCTCGCTTGCCCCGGACGGGTCCCGGCGGGAGTCGCCCGTCCACCGTCGCGTGGGGCCTGATCGAGGCGACCCTGGTGCTCGTCGCGGTGCTCGCCGCGGCGCCGGCCCTTGCGCAGCCGACACAGGATCACGGCATCGACTCGCAAATCTTCCTGCCGCCGGCAGGGCAGGGCACGACCTTCACGGTTCCGAGCCCGACGGTTCCGCGGCACCTCACGTTCGACCTCGGCCTGGACGCGAGCTACGCGAACCACGCGCTCGTCGCAGGGCCGGGTGGGTCGACGGTGCTCCTCCCCTCCCTCTTCCAGGGCGAGCTGTTGGGCGCGATCGGCCTGTTCGAAGCCATGGAGCTCGGTGTGGCCGTGCCGGTCACGCTCACCTCGAGCGCGTCGATCGACCCGCAGGGCGTCATCGACACCACCACCTCGGGCCACGCTTCCCTCGGCGACATCCGCCTGGAGCTGAAGGTGCCCATCCTGCGCGGCGCCTTCGCGCTGTCCGGCCGCGCCGTCTTCGGGCTCCCGACCGGTGACTGGCAGCACTTCACGGGCGTCCAGTACTGGACCGCCACCCCGAGCGTCGTCGCGGCCTACACGCTCGGCAAGCTCACCCTGGGCGGCGAGCTCGGCTACCGCATGCGCCGGCGGGCCACCGTGGGCTCTCTCGAGTACGACGACGAGATCGGCCTCTCGGGAGGTGCCAGGTACGCGATCACCCCCAAGGTCGATGGGGTCGCCGAGCTGAGCTACCGCCTCGGTGTGGGAGGGCGGAGCTTCGCCAGCAACGAGCGGCCCCTCGAGGGTGACCTGGGCGTGCGCCTGCACTTCGGCCCGAGCTTCACGGTGGATGTCGGCGTCGGGCGGGGTCTCGCCGACGGCTATGGCGCACCGGCCTTCCGCGGCTTCGCTATCGTGCGCTACGCCACCCAGCGCGAGCCCTGCGCCGCCGGCCCCGAGGACTACGACGGCTACCAGGACGGCGACTTCTGCGCCGACCCGGACAACGACAACGACGGCATCCCCGACACGGTCGACCAGTGCCCGAACGACCCGGAGGACCGGGACGGTTTCCTCGACTACGGACGGTTGCCCCGACACCGACAACGACGCCGACGGCGTGCCCGACGCCACCGATCGACTGCCCCGAACCAGTCGGAGGACCGGGACGGCTACCAGGACGACGACGGATGCCCGGACCTCGACAACGACGGCGACGGGATCCCCGACGGCCTCGACCAGTGTCCCATGGAGCCCGAGGACCGGGACGGCTACGAAGATCAGGACGGCTGTCCCGAGCCCGGGCCCGAACGGGCGACCGTGACCGTCACCGACACGCGCATCCTGATCTCGGAGCGCATCTACTTCGACTTCGATGCCGACACGATCAAGCCCGTCAGCCGACCGCTCCTCGATCAGGTGGCCCAGGTCATCAACCAGCTTCCGGCGAACAAGCACGTACGGGTCGAGGGCTACAGCGACAACCTCGGCAGCCCCGAGTACAACCTCGACCTGTCCTACCGGCGCGCCCGCTCCGTCGTCGAGTACCTGGTGGCGCAGCACGTGGCGCGCTCACGGCTCCAGTACGTGGGCTACGGCCAGCGCAATTCCGTCGCCCCGAACGACACGCCCGAAGGCCGCGCCCTCAACCGGCGCGTGGAGTTCACAATCCTCGAGCCGAGCGACGAGCGGCAGGAGCATCAGGCGGCACCGCACGCCGACCACGGGCACGGTCACCACGCGCACTAGCGTCGCGGTGGCCCCAGCACGACCGGCTCGCGTGGGACGGCCGCGAGGTCGAAGCGGGCGACGAGCTCGCGCGCGCCGATCGCCGTCCCCGGAGGCACTTGCCCGAGGGAAGCCGCGAGCAGGCCGACGACCTGCTCGGCCGATAGGCCGGCATCGCGGTAGTCCGCAACGGCGGTCGAGCCGTGGCGCTTCGACAGGCGCTCTTCCGTCCGCACCGAGCACCAGGGGGACGTGCAGGAAGGCCGGCGTCGGGAGACCGAGGGCGCGGTAGAGCGCGATCTGGCGCGGCGTCGAGGCGAGCAGGTCATCGCCGCGGACCACCTCCGTGATGCCCATGGCGGCATCGTCGACGACGACGGCGAGCTGGTAGGCGAAGATGCCGTCGGCGCGCCGCACGACGAAGTCTCCCTCGCCGAGCCCCGGCGGGACGGCGCCGTGGAGCCCATCATCGAAGCCGGGGGACGGCTCGGCCATCCGGAAGCGCAGAGCGGCGGGGTGGCCCGGATGGCTCGGCCCCTCACGGCAGGTGCCGGGATAGCGCGGCCCCTCCTCGTCGCTGTGGGGCGCGCTCGCCACGGCGGCGATCTCCTTGCGGCTGCACGTGCACGGGTACAGGTGTCCGGCCGCCCCGAGCCGCGCCACGGCTTCCTCGTAGCGCGATTGGCGTTCCGACTGGACGTAGGGACCGCACGGGCCGCCCCGGCCCTCGCCCTCGTCCCAGTCGAGGCCGAGCCAGGCGAGGTCCCGGACGATCGCGTCGGCCGCACCGGCCACGACCCGCGGGCCGTCCAGGTCCTCGAGGCGCAGCACCACCTCGCCGCCCGCCGCGCGCGCGCGCAGCCAGCCGACCAGGGCCGTACGCGCGTGGCCGAGGTGGAGCTTGCCCGTCGGCGACGGAGCGAAGCGGGTTCGCATGGGGGCGCGATCGCCTTGCACGGCCGCACGAACCTCGTGCGCTCGTGAGCGCGCGTCAAGGGCGTGCGGCGCTACGAGGAGGTGAGCACGCGCACCGCGAGCGGTGGTTCGTCGCGTGATTCGAGCTGCTCCAGCTCCCCTCCCGGCGGCGGGAGGGGAGGGTGGCCGGCGCGTCGCTCAGGGGCAGGTGCCGCCCGAGGGGCACGCCCCGCCCGCGCAGCGGTTCATGACGCCCATCGGGTCGCAGGTCGCACCGGTCATGAGCACAGGCCGGAGCGAGACCTGCAGCGCGAAGGGCGAGCTCGCCGTCACGCCCCCGTAGGAGTCGACGAACACCGTGTAGGTGCCGGCGGCGGCGTCGTCGACCTCGAGGGTCGACTTGTAGTTGCCGCCCATCGTGTCCACGTCGTCGTTGCAGGTCTCGGTGGTCGGGTCCTCGCAGGTGGCCCGGACCGCCAGGACCGTGTCGGTCATCATGGTGGCGCTGAGGTCGGTGGTCGCGAGCAGGTCGTAGTCGCCCGCCGGCACGTCCACGGTGTAGAGGGCCTCGGTGCCCGGCGTGGGCGCGCAGGAGAAGGAGAACATGCCGGCGCCCGGATCGAGCGAGCCCGTGACCATGGCGCTGGTGGTCATCGTCGTGGGCGTCGCGACCGAGATCGCGGTGGCGGTGCCGCAGGCGGCCGTGATGTCGGGGGGCGCCTCGCACGTCCCGCCCGAGTTGCACGTGAGGGGCGGGGCGCATATGTGCGTTGTATCACATGTCGCTCCGAGCCCGGCCGCGGTGGCGTCCATGAGGGGCACCATCATCATGTCGCTGACCGCGTTGGCCGAGTCGACCAGCATGATGGAGGCCTGGGTGGCCCCCGCGGCCTTCGCGACCATGCCGAGGGGCGAGGTCGGACCGAACCCGAAGTCGCCGATCGTCACCGTTCCCGTGAAGGACATCATCCCGGACGGGTCCTGGTCGAAGCCCGCCTGGACGAAGTCGACGCCGGTGGGCCCCATCCCCTGGTAGACGTCGACGGGCATGCCCGATGCGTCGAGGAAGCGGATCGCCACGTGGTCGAGGTCGCCGTCCGCGTCCGTGCCGGTGATGTCGAGATGCACGCCCGAGTTGTCGATGACGTAGGCAGCGGCATCCGTGAGGACCGGGGCGCTCGCCGGCGCCGCCGAGATCGTCATGGTGAAGGGCCCGCGGTCGGTGGCCGAAGGATCGGTCATCGAATCGGGCGCATAGCCGGTCACGACGAAGAAGATCGTGTCGCCGCCCATGGCGGTGACGGCGCCCGAGGACCGGTGGTCCATCCCCGTCTCGTCGAAGCAGGTCGCCGCCGGGTTGACGGTCGGGATCGTGTTGCAGTCGGTCCGCACCTGGACGACCGTGTCGAAGGTATCGGGCGTGCCCGAGTTGACGAGGGTGAAGCTCACCGCCGTCGTCCCCGTGCCTGGCACCTGGTAGGCGACGACGTACTGGGGCGACCAGCGCATGGCGGCCGTGTTGGCGCACGACATGCCGGGATCGAGCGGGCCGTCCGGCCCGTCGGTCGTGTCCCCCGTGACGGTCACGTCGCCCATGGTCCCCATCACGGTCATGGGGGCGTCACAGGTCGGCAGCGTCGGTCCCGCGTCGGCCGGTCCCGCGTCGGCCGGGCCGGAGTCCGGCGTTCCCGCGTCCGTGGTGCCGGCGTCGGTGCCGGCGTCCATCGCGGGGGTCTTGCTGCCGCCGCATCCGGCCAGGGCCGGTGCACAGACGAGGGCGAGCATGGAGGCAAAGCGGAGGGTGCGTGAGCGTGAGATCGACATGGCCGCGCATGATGACGGCAGATGGGGCGCTTGTCACTCCCCCCCAAGCCCCTTTCTCCCGGGCCCGAATCGGATTCGGTGGCCTGGCTGCGGCCGCCTGACCCCCAAGCCCATCGAGCGGATCCTGGTACCCTGCCGCGCCATGAAACGAGTCGTGATCTTGGGCGGCGGACGGGTCGGTTCCGCCATGGCGATGGACATGGCCCGCGACGCCGGGGTCGAGGTGACCGTCGTCGACGCGCGCGCCGAGGCCCTCGACGCCCTGTCGCGCCGGTTCGGCGTGCGCACGCTTCGCGCCGATCTGGCCGAGGCGGCTGCCATCGAACGGGCGGTCGCCGACGCCGACGTGGTGCTCGGCGCCCTCGCGAGCGTCCTCGGCCTGGGCGCGATGCGCGCCGTCATCGACGCGGGCAAGGACTATTGCGACATCAGCTTCATGGAGGAGGACCCGCGGCCCAGCTCGACGCCCTCGCGCGGGAACGGGGCGTGACCGTCGTCTACGACTGCGGCGTGGCGCCGGGCATGACCAACATGCTCGCGGGCTGGGCAGCCTCCGTCCTCGACCCCTGCGATGCCCTCGACCTGTGCGTCGGTGGCCTGCCCGTGATGCGCAAGCGTCCGTACGAGCTGAAGGCGGGCTTCGCACCCCTCGACATCCTCGAGGAGTACACGCGTCCGGCGCGACTGGTCGAAGGGGGCGAGGTCGTGGTGCGCGAGGCCCTGAGCGAGGTGGAGCTGCTCGACTTCCCCGGCGTCGGCACCCTCGAGGCGTTCAACACGGACGGCCTGCGCAGCCTCTGCGACACGGTGAAGGCCAGGTCCATGCGGGAGCGCACCCTGCGCTACCCGGGCCACGCCGACCTGATGCGCGTCCTCCGGGAGACGGGCTTCTTCGGCAAGGAGCCCGTCGAGGTCGGCGGCACGACGATCCGGCCCCTCGACCTGACCGCCGCGATCCTGTTCCCGCACTGGAAGTACGAGCCCGGCGAAGCGGACCTCACGGTCCTCCGGGTCGAGGCCGTCGGCCGGCGCGACGGTCGGCCGACGCGGCTCCGTTGGGACCTGTACGACCGTCACGACCCGGCGACCGACACACGCAGCATGTCGCGTACAACCGCATTCCCGGCCACGATCATGGCGCGCATGATCGCCGATGGTCGCTTCCGCCGACCGGGTGTCCATCCGCCCGAGGTCCCGGCCTCTGAGCCCGGCCTGCTCGAGCAGATGCTCCGCGAGCTCGAGGCACGCGACGTCCGCTACGTCCACACCGAGGAGCCGCTCGTCTGAGCGCACGCGCCGGGCGTCAGTCCGGGTCCTCGATCTTCCAGACGCCGTCCTCGCGGACGAACTGGACCGTGAAGCGCTCGCCGTAGGGCATGGTCGCCCGGTCGCCGACGACCTCGATCGGATCGTCGAGGTGCGCTTGCAGGTTGGCGATGAGGCGGTCGATCTCGTCGCGCTGTTCGCCCTGCCAGGCCTGCCGCATCCGGGCAACCGTCATGCCCTCCTTGTCGGCGTTCGGCACGAAACGCATCACGACGTCGTAGCGGTGGCGCTGCATGGCGCGCACGAAGGAACGGAGCGCCGCGCGCGGCGTCGACTGGTCGTAGAAGTCGGCCACGTTGCTCGCGATGCGCCACGACCCGCTCTCGTCGACCATGTGGAGCTGCTCGCCGTCGCCGTAGGGCACCACGGCGCTCACCTCGGGCTCGCCGGAGGTGTGGGCGAGGCTGTCGGCGGTCTCGCGGGCGAGGGTGGGGTCTTCGCGCAGGTGGTGGCGGAAGTCGTCGAGCGGTACCCGGCGCCGGTAGTCCGCGGACATCATCCCGTAGGCGTCCTCGTAGCGGCCCTCTCGCAGGGCCGCGGCGAAGGCCGACGTCGTGGCCTCCGGGGTCCTGCCCGCCATGGCCCCCCCGCAGCCCGCCGCGAGGGGGGCCGTTGCGAGCGCCAGGGCGATGAGCCATGACGGAGCACGCATCGACGGGCTTGTAGCGGCGCCTCCCGGGTGGGTCAACCGGAGGCCCGACCACCTCCGCCCGGGATCGTGAGTAGAGTGCGCCGAACCGTCTGACCTCTGGTACCCTCCCCTGCGTGTCGAACCCAGGCCGCGCAGCCGTTCAAGACCTCGACAGGCGCCTCCTCCGGTTCCGCAACCGGCCCGCCAGCGAGAGCCCCGTGGTGCTCGCCCGTGCCCTGCTCTCGGCGGACCGCCCGACCGAGGCCCTCGAAGTGGTCTCCATCGGGCTCGAGGGACAGCCCGAGGACGGCTTGCTCCTGATGGTGGCGGGGGAAGCCTGGTTGCGCCGCGGCGATCTGTTGCGAGCCCAGGCCGTGTTGCTCCGGGCCGCACGCAGCCGCGGCGAGGACAAGGATCCCCTTCGGCTGCTCGGCGAGGTCCTGCTCCGGCGTGGCGACCCCGAGCGGGCGGTCAAGGTGTTCGAGCGTGCCCAGGCCCTCGACCCGGCGGACCCGGCCGTGCGGTCGCTGCTCGAGCGGGCCCAGCGCCTCGCCCGCATCGCGGGTGGGACCGAGGCCGAGCCGGTTGGCGAGGGCTTTGGGCCGGCGTTCGAGGAGGAGGGCCCGACCAAGTCCCTCAAGAGCGCGTCGCAACCCGTGCTTGCCCCGGACCTCGGCGGAGCGACGACGCCGTCCCTGGAGCTGCCGACCTACCAGGACGCGAACGCACCAACGGCCCTTTCCATCGAGCTGCCGACCGCTCCCGTGGAGGTGCCGACGGCCCCCGCGGAGCTTCCGACCGCCCCATCCGTGGAGCTGCCTGCCTTCGACGACCTGCCGACGTCCGCCTTCGCGCCCGCCGTGACCGCCGCCGTCGAGGCCGAGGCCCCGCGCGGGGAATCCCTCGTCGGCCTTCGGCACCGATCCCTTCGCGCCGCCGGAGGAGCCCTTGGGAACCGATCCGGTGGCGCTGCCCATCGAGGTCGAGCCCCTGGCCTTTCCGACGCCGGCGCCCCCACGGGGTGAAACGGCCGTTCCGAAGGTCGCCGTGCCAACCCCCGCGCCAGTGCCCGCCGTGCGTCCCGTCCCGGAGCCGATGCCGGCCCGCCCCACTGCGCCCTCCGCCCCCGTGGAGCGGTCGCGTCCCGTCGCCGACGTTGCGGTGGGCTCCATCGCCAGCCCGGCCGAGGACGTGGACGGCATCCTGCGCATGCTCGAGCGCGAGCGGATCTTCGAGCCCCCGTCGGACGAGCCGGCCGACTGGGCCCCGCATAAAGAGGTTCGTAAGCTCGACCGCACACGCATCGGTCGGCTCGTCCTCGTTGCGTGGGTGCTCGGGGTCGGTCTCGCCGCGGGCGGGTACTTCGGGTGGCGCGCCTGGGTCCAGCATCGCCATCAGCAGGCCACCACGCTCGTCGCGAAGGCCCAGAAAGAGGGCCTCGCGGGCGACCACAAGGACCTGGTCGACGGAGAGCGCAACCTCCGCTTGGCGCAGGACCTCTACCCGCGTGACAAGAACGGCCCGCGGGTGTTGCTCTTCCTGCAGGCCCAACGGGCGCTCGAGGACGGGGCCTTCGAGGCGGGATACCTCAGGCCCACCCTCGCGCGGGCCAAGCGCATGAAGGTCGACCCGACCTACGTCCACGCCGTCGAGGGCGTGCTCGCCGCGGCGGACGGCAATCCCAAGGCTGCCCGCGCGGGGATCGCGAAGGCCCTCGGCAAGGGCGGTTCCGACGCGCAGATCCTCTACCTCGCCGGCCGGGTCGAGCAGCAACTCGGCGGCAGCGCCGCGGTCGATCATCTCGAGAAGGCGGCCCACGCGAACCCGCGCCTCGTGGCGGCATCGATCGCCCTGGCGGAAGCACGCGCCGATGCCGGCCAGCTCGACGATGCGGTGCACCTGCTCGACGGTGTGCTCGGGCGCGCGCCCCATCACCTGCGCGCGAGTCTGTGGAAGGTCTTCCTGACGGCCGACGAGGGCGAGCCCGGCGCGGGGCTCGCGCGCATCGACCAGCTCATGAAGCGGCGCAAGGAGGCGGCGCCGACGGACCTGGTCCTCGCGGAGCTGACGCGCTCGCGCCTGCTCCGGCGCAAGGGGGACGCCGAGGGGGCGGCCGCGGCCATCGATTGCGCGGGCCGGGCCGGCGTGTCGGCGCCGCGTCTGCTCGCGCTCGTCGCCTCCGAGGCCAAGGCGGTGGGCAAGCTCGTCGAGGCGGAGATGACGGCCACCCGGGCGGTGCGGGGCGCGCCGACCAACGCCGACTTCCGCAAGCTCCTCGCCAGCATCCTGATTGCCCGGCGGGCCGGCATGGCTGCCTTGCGCACGCTCTCGCCCCTCGACATCCAGGATCCGGACGTGTTGCGCATGAGTGCCGAGGCGGCGCTGCTCGTCGGCACGGCCAAGGCGCTCACGGCGGTGGCCAACGCGCTCGACCAGTACGTGCAGGACCATGACGACGCGAGCGTCGAGGTGCGGGCGCTGCGTATCCGGGCGAAGGTTGGCCTCGGCTCGGCATCCACGGTGCTCGCCGACGCGCGCAAGCTCTCCCGCGACGCACCGGGTGATCCGGTGGCCCTTCGCGCCTTCGGCGAGGCGGCCCTCGCGACCCACGACGTGCGCGACGCTCGGAGCGCCTTCGATCGCCTCGTTCGCGCGGCGCCCGAGAATGCCGACGGCTTCTATCTCCTGGGGCGCGCCCAGCGCCTGGCGGCCGATGCGGACGGCGCCGAGACCAGCTTCCGCAAGGCCCTCTCCCTCTCCTCCGACGACACGGACGCGCGCATCGCCCTCGGCTACCTGCTGCTCGATCGCGGCAAGTACGCCGACGCCGACAGCATGTTCGAGGAGCTGGCCGACACGGGGGGCATCGCCTCGGGGAGCTCCACGGCGCTCATCGGCCGCCTCGGTCGCGTCGAGGCGCTGCTCGGCCTCGGGCGGGTCGACGATGCGAAGGTGCAGATGGAGGACGTGCGCGAGGAAGACCGCGACACGGCATCGCGCCCGGGTCGTTTCGGCCCGCCTGGCGCTCGCCGACGATCGTCCCGGCGACGCGGTCTCGCGCCTGCGTCCGGTGGCCGAGTCGCAACAGGCCGGGCCGGACGTGATCGCGTTGTTCGGCGACGCACTCTACGCCACGGGCGAGGTGGACCCGGCAGCGGGTCAGTACGATTGAGCGCTTCAGCTCGACCCGACCCATCCCGAGTCCCTGATTGGACGGGCGGAGACATACCTTCGCGCCTCGAAGCCCAAGCAGGCCATGGACCTGCTCGACAAGGCCGCCGACGCGCTCCGGAGCCGTGTTCGGCCCCCCGCCCTGGGTGCGCGCATGCTGACCCTGCGTGGACGCGCCCTGATCGCGAAGGGCCATCGCAGCATGGACGCGGCGCGCGACGTGCTCCAGCAGGCGACGGCCATTCCGGGCGCGCCGCCCGAGGCCTGGTTCTTCCTCGGCGAGGCCCTCTCGGGTGTGCGTTCGCCCGATTCCCGGACGGCCTACGACCACTACCTGTCGGTCGCGCCCAAGGGTCCCTACGCGGGTCGGGCGCGGCGGGCGGTGCAGTGAGCGACGAAGGGCTCGCGGGCCGCTTCCGCCTCGACGGACGGGTGGCGGTCGTCACCGGTGGCTCGCGCGGCATCGGCCGCGGCATCGCCCTGGCCTTCGCCCACGCCGGCGCCGACGTGGCCATCGCGTCGCGTGACGAGGCACGTGCCGACGAGGCGGCCTCCCTCGTGCGCGATGTTGGCCGGCGCGCCCTCGCGGTCGGCTGCGACGTGACCGACGGCGACGCCCTGGCTCGCGTGTTCGAGCGCACCGATGACGCGCTCGGTCCCTGCGACCTCTTCGTCCACTGCGCGGGCGTGGCGGGCGGGGCACGGGCCCTCGAGACACGCCGCACCGATCTCACCGCGATGATGGACGTCCACTTCGTGGCGGCGGTGGAAGGGGCGCAGCACGCGGCGCGGCGCATGGCCGAGCGAAAGGGCGGCGCGATCCTGCTCGTGACGAGCATCTGGGGGCTCGGCGCCCAGCCCCACACGCTCGCCTACGGCAGCGCCAAGGCCGCCCTCGCCCATGCCGTGAAGGTGCTGGCGGTCGAGTGGGCGCGGGACGGCATCCGCGTCAACGGGCTCGCACCGGGCACGGTCGCGACCGAAATGACAGCGCCCCTGCCCGAGGCGGTCCGCGACAAGCTCCTCGAGCGCGTGCCCCTACGCCGCGTCGCCACCGTCGACGAGATGGCGGGCCCGGCCCTGTTCCTGTGCAGCGACGCCGCGAGCTACATCACCGGTCACGTGCTGGTCGCCGACGGTGGCGAGCGCGCGCGCTGAGGCTGCCCCGCGTCGGTGGGTGCGGAGCGCGGTCGCGCCGGTCCTCGCCCTCGCGGTGCTGCTCTCGGGGCCCACGGCGCAGGCCCAGGGGCGTGACGGCTCGCTCATGGTCGGCGTGGCCCACCGCAACGATGCCGTCCTCACGCGCTTCGGCGCCGACTCGCTACGCGTCGCGTGGGTCGGCACCGTCGGCGCGTACCATCGCATCGGCCGCGGTTCCCTCGCCTGGGACGGACGGCTCGAGCTGCTCGGCGTCGAGACCGACGCGCTCCGCGGAGCGCCCCTCGACGTGCTGGGCTTCCTCGGGGTCGACGTCGGCCTGGTGCTTCTTCCCGGGCTCTCGCCGCGCGGCCTGTTGCGCGGGCTGCGCGTCGGCGGAGGCCTGACCCTCGGGGCGACCCTCGCCGGCGACACGGCGGACGGGAGCGCCTCTGCGCCCCTCCTGCGACCCCGCCTGTCCATCGGCTGGCTCGAGACGGTGGACGCCTCGCCGGATCGCTTCCCCTTCCGCCCGCTCCGGACCGAGATCGACCTCGCCTGGAGCCCGGCACCGTGCTCATCGAGCTGTGCGTCGGCGTGGAGGCCGCGCCCATGGGGAGGCGGCGCCGGCTGGCGACCGGCGCCCGTGAGCAGCCGCATTGCGCGCCGGCCGGCGTTCCCCCTATCTTCCACCCGCAATGGACTTGTCGCTGACCGAAGAGCAGAA
The DNA here is from genome assembly GCA_963830115.1 of uncultured delta proteobacterium. GTDB lineage: Bacteria > Myxococcota_A > Polyangia > Polyangiales > CAWHLB01 > CAWHLB01. The sequence goes on along the minus strand of CAWHLB010000035.1, from coordinate 84,542 downwards.
GCTCATCCAGACGATGGCCCACGACTTCGCCGGCGAGAGGTCGAGCCCAAGGCCCGCCGAGCTCGACGAGACGGGCGCTGGCCGGCCGAACTGGTGGCGCGCATGGCCGAGCTCGGCTTCCTCGGCATCGCCGTGCCCAGCGAGCACGGCGGCGCGGGTGCCGACAACGTCTGCTACGTGCTGGCGATGGAGGAGATCAGCCGCGCGCTGTGCGTCGCACCGGCGTGATCATGTCGCGTCAACAACTCGCTCGTCTGCGACCCGATCCTCAAGTTCGGGACGCGACGCCCAGAAGAAGGACTTCCTCGTCCCCCTCGCCTCGGGCGACAAGCTCGGCTGCTTCGGCCTGACCGAGCCCTCGAGCGGCTCGGACGCCGCGCACATGCAGACCGTGGCCGACAAGGACGGCGACGGCTGGGTGATCAACGGCTCGAAGAACTGGATCACCAACGGCCCCCACGCCGACGCTCATCGTCCTGTTCGCAGCGACCGACCGGGAGGCGGGGGCGCGGGGCATGACCGCATTCATCATTCCGAAGGGCACCCCCGGCTTCAATCCGCAGCCACCCGACCACAAGCTCGGGATCCACGCCGCCCATTCGTGCACCATCTTCTTCGAGAACTGCCGCGTCCCCGACGCGCGCGCCTCGGCGAGGCGGGCCAGGGTTTCAAGATCGCCATGAGCACGCTCGATGGCGGGCGCATCGGCATCGCGGTCGCAGGCGATCGGCATCGCGCGCAGCGCCTACGAGAAGGCCCTCGCCTACTGCAAGGAGCGCAAGTCCTTCGGCACGCCCCTCGTGCGACAACCAGGCCATCCAGTTCATGCTCGCCGACATGGCCACCGAGATCGACGCGGCGCACCTGCTCACCTTGCGCGCCGCCACGCTCAAGGATTGGCGGCCCAGGGCGGGGGCGCCACACCTGCCGAGTCCGCCATGGCCAAGCTCTTCGCATCGGAGATGGCCACACGGGTCACGCACAAGGCCCTGCAGATCCACGGCGGCTACGGCTACTCCAAGGAGTACGACCGTCGAGCGCCACTACCGCGACGCGCGCATCACCGAGATCTACGAGGGCACGAGCGAGATCCATGCGCATCGTCATCGCCGCCCAGGCCCTGCGCGCGTAGGAGTTGTCGATGACCCGTGCACGCCTCGCGAGGGGTTCCCTCCCCCCGACCCACTCCCGCAAGCGAGAGGGGGCGACAGCGCTCCGCCTATCCGGCGTCACCGCGTCGTCGATGATTGCGTCCCCCCTCCCGCGTGCGGGAGGGGCTGGGGGAGGGTTCTTTGCCCGCCTGGCCACGCTTGCCCTGCTCGTTGCGTCCTTCGGCGTCGCCGGGTGCGGCGGCTCGACGGCGGCTCCGGCCCCGGCGCCCGCGCCGGCCGAGAGCAGTGGCGCCGAAGAGGCGCCCGCCTCCCACGGTAGCACCGCCCAGATCACGGGCCTCATGGGCACCCTCTCCCAGATGGAGATCCAGGATTCCATCTCGCCGCGCATGCGCCACTTCCTCGATTGCTTCCAGCACCGATGGGACACGGTGCAAATGGTCGGCGGCCACATCGATTCTCGCGTTCCGCGTCGCGACCGACGGCAGCGTCAAGTGGGTCTACCCGCGCGCCTCGACCGTCGGGGATCGCGCGACCGAGCAGTGCATCCTCGGCGTCGCCTCGGCGATCCATTTTCCCGCACCCCACGGAGGCGAGGCCGAGTTCTCCTTCCCCTTCGACGTGGACCCGCCCGACGATGTCCGTCCGCCCGTGCACTGGGAGCAGGACCACGTCGCCCGCGTCGTGTCCCACAAGGGCGCGGACGTGCTCGGCTCCTGCGGCCGCGGCCCGAAGCCCTACCAGGTCACCGTGTACATCGCGCGGGGCGGCCACGTGATCACGTCGGGTGCGGCGGTGGACAGCCACGACGAGATGGGGGCGCTCGACTGCGTGGCCTCGGCGGTGCGGAGCTGGCACATGCCCGACCCCGGCTCCTATCCCGCGAAGGTCACCTTCGACCTTCAGTGAGCGAGGCGCGGAGACGATGGATTTCGAGCTGACCGACATCCAGCGCATGGTGCAAAAGACGGCGCGCGACTTCGCCGCCGCCGAGCTCGCGCCGCACGCGGCCGCGTTCGAGAAGGACGAGGCGATCCCGCCCGAGGTCTTTCGTAAGCTCGCGGACCTCGGCCTCATGGGCGTCAACATCCCCGAGGCGCTCGGCGGCGCGGAGGCGGGCACCGTCGCCTACAGCCTGGCCATGACCGAGATCGCGCGCGGCTGCGCCTCGACGGCGGTGACCATGGCCGTGACGAACATGGTCGGCGAGGTGATCGCGCGCTTCGGCAGCGATGCGCAGAAGAAGAAGTACAACCCGCTCCTCAGCAGCGGGGTTCATGGTGCCTTCGCCCTGAGCGAGGTGGGCGCCGGCAGCGACCCGGCGGGCATGGCCACCACGGCGCGCCCGGACGGGGACGGCTTTGTGCTCGCGGGCACCAAGCAGTGGATCAGTCACGGCGACACGGCGGGCGTGATCGTCGTGTGGGCGCGCACCGGCGGCCCCGGCACCAAGGGCATCAGCTGCTTCCTCGTCGAGGGCGGGACGCCCGGCCTGTCGGTGACCAAGCACGAAGACAAGATGGGCCTGCGCGCCTCGCACACGGTGGGCCTCGTTTTCGATGACATTCGCCTGCCCGCCGATGCCATGCTCGGCCGCGAAGGGCAGGGCTTCGCCATCGCCATGATGGCTCTCGACGGCGGACGCATCGGTATCGCCTCCCAGGCCCTTGGCATCGCGGAGGCGGCCCTCGAAGAGGCCGTCGCCTATTCGAAGGAGCGCCGCGCCTTCAACCAGCCCATCGCCGACTTCCAGGCGATCCAATGGAAGATCGCCAACAGCCGGAAAGACCTGGACGCCGCGCGCCTCCTGATCATGCGCGCCGCCTGGCTCAAGGAGCGGGGCGAGCCCTTCACGCGCGAGGCGTCCATGGCCAAGGTCTTCACGACCGAGGCGGCCTGGCGCGTCTGCAACGACGCGGTGCAAGTCCTCGGCGGCTACGGCTACATCCGCGAATTCGCCGCCGAGCGCCACCTGCGCGACGTGCGTGTCACGCAGATCTACGAAGGCACCAGCGAAGTGCAGCGCATCGTCATCAGCCGCGCGCTTCTGCGCTGACGGTCCGCGTTTTCAGGGGCCGGCGTCGGGGGGGCCCGCGTCGGGGACGCCGCCGTCCGTCGTGCACCAGCCACCGGCCGACATGTCGACACCGGCGAAGCAGGCGCTCTCGGGCGACATGGCGTAGTGCGCTTCGATGAAGGCCGTCAGGGACGCCGTGTCGAGGCAGGTCGCGCGGTAGGTGTAGCCCCAGGCGGCCGCGGCGATGGGCACCGTCAGGTCGGGCTCCGGCACCAGGATCAGGCGGTGCAAGAAGGGCGTGCTCGCGCAGATGGGGTCGTCGGGCTCGGCGTCGATGATCGCTTGCAGCGAGGCGACCAACGAGGGGCAGCCCGAAGGGCAGTCGTAGGCGATCACCACGCCGCCGTGTTCCTCGCTGTGCACGAGGAAGCCCCACGGCACGGGCGCGTCGTAGGTCTGAAAATAGGCGGGCTCGGGGTAGTGGTTGCCGCCCGAGGGCGGGTTGGTGTCGTAGGTCACGGGCGAGCAGTCGGGTACGTGCGTCGCCGACCGCACGAAGACCGTGTCCTCGGTGACGGTGCACTCGGTCGCCGGTGCGATGGGCGTCTCGGCCGGGTGCGTGACGGTCTCGCCGAGGATCACGCTGCCGTCCGGCAGGGGGCCGTCGGGGGACGAGGCATCGGCGGGCACGGACGCGTCGGACGGCGTGGCCCCATCGCCCACCGTTGCGTCGAAGGCGGCGTCGAGCGGTGCGCCGTCGGTGGCGGCATCGGCGGGGGCCGCGTCGCTCGCCGCGTCGCTGGCCCCATCGGCCGGCCTCGCGTCCATGACGCCCGCGTCCATCGCCGCGTCGGCCACGGCCGAATCGCGCGACGCCGCGTCGCCGGGCCCTTGGCCCGCATCGGTCGTGCTCGTTCCGCCTCCACATCCACTCGCGAGGGCCGACAGGCAAAGGACGAGCGGCGTGGCGAGCCGCAGGCGCCGCAGGAGGTGAATCACGTCCCGCAGCGTAGCAGCCACCGAATGGACCTTCACGGCCGGCGGATGCGTAGGGGCGCGCCCGGCTCCTCGCGCAGGCACTCGACATCGCGCGCGCTGCGGTAGCCGTCGCTCTCTCGCTCCCGATCCTGGGCGCCCTCGACGACGACCCATTCGCCGTCGCGTAGCACCGCCTCGGCCAGGTGCACGGGGCCACGCTCGGGGAAGATGCCGTGCTCCGCGAGGAAGGTCAGGAGGCCCGCATCGGGACGCACGAAGATCGACTCGCTCTCGACGTCGAGCGCGACGAACCCGGGGCGGGGCTCGATGTGGACGATCCGTTCCGTCCTCGGTCACGACGTCGAAGGGGAACGCGCCCCCGTCGTCCACGGCGCCGAAGGGCCCCTCGCCGACGACGCGGAAGGGCGACGCAGGGCTTCTGGGCGAGGGGTGAGGCGCCGAGCTTGGTCGCGCGCACACGGCCTCGCACCGCGACGGTCTCGGAAAGGGGCGCGGGTGGCAGCGCGTCGAGCGGGACGAGGCGGCGGACGCCGGAACGGCCCCGGAGGCGCCGTCGCGCACGCAGCCGGGGCCCGACGCCCCACAAGACCGCGAACGTGGTGACGGCCACGGCCGCCATCTTCGCCAGCCACGCACCCATCAAGAACACGACCGGAGGGCCGGTGATGATCGCCACGATCGCGATGTCGAGCCACGTGCCGGCCGACAGGACCGGCGCGCCCGGTGCGGCCCCCGTGCTGTCCTCCTCCGGTCGCGCTCGCAGGGCGGTCAGCGCCTCTCGCCGCGCCGTGGCCCGCGTCATGTCGAAGACCCGGTCGCCTCCGCATCGGGGACAGCACGGCTGGGCCGCAGCGAAGCGCACGGCGCATCGTACGCAGAGCCGGGTTCGGTCGGTACGCATCCCTCTTCATCCTACGCGCGCGACGCGCCGTCGGTTCCCCGCCGCGCGTCGCCGCGTCAGCGGAGCCGCCCGGCGAGGCCCGCGAGCGTCTCGCGCGCCCGTTCGACGATTGGTGCGCCGTGGGAGACGAGGACGCGCCGGAGGTCGGGTGTTCGGGCGAGCCCTTCGAGCTCGGCGGCGAAGGCGCGGCGGTCCTTCAGGACGAACATGCGCGCGATGAGCGTGATGCGCGGACCGCCGGTCGCGCCGAGGAGCCGCCCGTAGATCAGCCAGAACAGGCCCGGCATGTGGGGCAGGTTGAAGACCACGTCGTTGAAGACGAGCGTGACGCCGTCGGGCGAGCGCACCTCGAGCACGCCCTCGGCATCACCCGTCCCCGCGAGGTGCACGAGGCGTACGTTCGCATCGTCGCCGAGGTCGTCGTAGGTGCCGTCGACCCGCACGACCAGCTCGACCTTCTTCCGGCTGCCGCGCGGGCACAGGACGCGCGCCTTCGGGTAACGCGCAGCGAAGGCCGGTGCGTCGAGGCGGTGATAGCCGCTCGGCACCACGATCACGGAGACCGGCCCGAGGGCGTCGAGCTCGGCCATGGTCGCCTCGTCGAGCGCCACGGCGTTGTGGACGAGGAGCGAGCCGTCGTCGAGACGCACGACCGTCATGCGACGGGGGAGGGACATGCCCGGAAGGGAGCCCACCACGGCCCACAGGCCGTCCGCGACGGGCTCGAGGGGACCGTGGGGATGGACGGTCCATGTGCGGTTGGCCTTGGCCACGCGTGGGTCTCCTCGCGTTCGCGTTTCGCGCGTTGTGCGCGTTTCGGCTACCACACGGCTCGAGGCGCGTCCACGAGGCCCGGAGCCCTCGTATCGCCGAGAACGGAAAAGTAAAGCAATGGCTTGAGCATTGCCTGGGCCCACGCGCGGCCATCCGCGATTCCTCGCTCCTCGGCCAGCCCTTGTGGCGCGCCGCCCGCGTTGTACTAGGCTGTGCTCCCCGGACGGAGAGGAGCAGCCCCATGGCTCGACGAGATGCAAAGTCCCGCAAGGCGGCCCGCAAGGCCGAGCGTCAGGCCGCCGAGGAAGCGGTCCGACGGATGAGCCGCCGGCGAAGGATCATCGCCGCCTTGATTCCGTTGGTCACCCTCGCCCTCAGCGCGGGCTTCTACGTCGGTCTCGACGATGCGCGCGCGACGGGCGTCGTCCTGCTCGTGGGCGCCCTGATGTGGTTCCTCTATGGCCTCGGCATGCTCGGCGCGAGCGTGCCCGCGCGCGACCGCAACCGGGCCGGCTCGATTGACTTCGGCAACCGGGGCTGATGCCGGCAGAGGGCGAGGATCGCCTGGGAGGCGGCCCAGGAGGGGGCCGAGCTTCTCGGGGAGGGCCGCATCGACGAGGCCATCGCCGAGCTGCTCCGCCTCGTGGGCGAGGCACCCCAGAACCCCTACGCGTTCTTCTTCCTCGGCCAGGCCTACTTCGAGAAGGAGGACTGGGGCCGCGCCCTCAAGGCCTACGTTCGCGCCCTCGAGCTGTCACCCGAGTATCTCGGGGCGCGCATCGGCGCCGGGCACGTGCTGCGCATGATGGGCAAGCACCGGGAGGCGCTGCGCATGGCGCGGCAGGCCCTGGCCCTCGCCCCCGACGACTCGGACGCCCTCTACCTGATGGCCGTCGTGTGTTTCACGCGCGGCGACGAGGCCGATGCGCGGCGCTACCTCACGCGCTTCCTTGCCTCGGGCCCCGAAGCCGAGGTCGCCCTCGAAGCGCAGGGGATGCTCCAGGTGCTGGGCGGCGAGGTGCTACCTTATGAAGGGGCCGACGGGGGCCCCGAGGACGAAGGCGACGGGGACGAGCCATGACGGACCACTCCCACATCGACGACGAACGGTTCACGTCCGAGGGCGACGAGCTCGGCCTCGGCGAGCGGGGGCTCGCGCGCATACGGGAGGCGCGCAAGGCCTGGGCCGAGGGGCCCGTGGCGCGCGCCGTGGCGAAGATGTCGCCGCGCCGCGAGCGATTCACGACCCTCGGCGACATCGAGCTGCCCGACCTGGTGACGCCCGCCGACGTGGACGTGGACTACGAGCGTGACCTCGGGTTCCCGGGGCAGTTCCCCTACACCCGCGGTGTGCAGCCCACGATGTATCGCGGGCGCCTCTGGACCATGCGCATGTTCGCCGGCTTCGGTGCGCCGCGGCAGACACAACGAGCGCTTCAAGTACCTGCTCGCCCAGGGCCAGACGGGTCTGTCGACCGCCTTCGATTTCCCGACCCTCATGGGCTACGACAGCGACTCGCCGCGCTCCCTCGGCGAGGTCGGCATGGTGGGCGTCGCGGTCGACACGCTGCGCGACATGGAGATCCTCTTCGACGGCATCCCGCTCGACCAGGTCACCACGTCGATGACCATCAACGGCCCGGCGGTCGTGCTGCTCGCCTTCTACGTGGCGCTGGCGGACAAGCGCGGCATCGCGCGCAACCGCATCGGCGGCACCGTGCAGAACGACTGCCTCAAGGAGTTCATCGGCGCAGCACGCCTGGATCGTCCCGCCGCGTCCCGCGATGCGCATCGTCACCGACATGATCGAGTTCTGCACGGCGGAGGTGCCGAGCTGGAACACGGTCTGCATCAGCGGCTACCACATCCGCGAGGCGGGAGCGACGGCGGCCCAGGAGCTGGCCTTCACCCTGGCGGACGGCCTCGAGCTACGTGAAGTGGTGTGTCGAGCGCGGGCCTCGATGTCGACGCCTTCGCGCCGCGTCTGTCGTTCTTTTTCGACGTGCACAACGACTTCTTCGAGGAGATCGCCAAGCTCCGGGCGGCGCGGCGGCTGTGGGCGAAGCTGATGCGCGAGCGCTTCGGTGCCAAGGACCCGCGCTCGCTCATGCTGCGCACCCACGCCCAGACCGCGGGCGTGTCGCTCACCGCCCAGCAGCCCTACAACAACGTCTCGCGCGTGGCCCTGCAGGCCCTCGCGGCCGTGCTCGGCGGCACCCAGTCCCTGCATACCAACTGCCTGGACGAGACCTACGCCCTGCCGACCGAGGACTCGGTGACGATCGCGCTGCGTACGCAGCAGATCATCGCCGAGGAGTCGGGTGTGGCCAGCACCATCGACCCGCTCGGCGGTTCTACTTCGTCGAGTGGCTCACCGACAAGCTCGAGCAGGAGGCCCTCGCCACCATCCGCAGATCGACGACATGGGCGGCATGGTCGAGGCGGTCGAGCGGGGCTACCCCCAGCGCGAGATCGCGGCGAGCGCATACCGGCTGCAGCGGCAGATCGACGCCGGCGAAAAGACCGTGGTCGGCGTCAACGCCTACGTGCAGAACGAGGAGAGCCGCATCCCGCTGCTCCGCATCGACGAGACGGTGCAGCGCGAGCAGGTCGAGAGCCTCGCGCGCGTCAAGGCCGAGCGCGACGGGGATGCGGTGACGCGTACGCTCGAGGGGGTGCGCGACGCGGCGAAGAACGACCGCAACCTGATGCCGCCGATCATCGAAGCCGCGAAGGCCTACTGCACCGAGCAGGAGATCTGCGACGTGCTGCGCGAGGTGTTCGGGCAACACCAGGATCGACCGGAGTTCTGAGCCCGGGGTTTGTTCCGTGCCGGGACTTGTTCCGTGGCCGGACGTGTCAGGCCCATGCACGACGTCTGCGTTCTCGGTCATCTCACGCGCGACCGGATCCGCATCGCGGACCGGCCTCGTCGCTCCTTGCCGGGGGGCACCGTCTGGTACGCGGGGATCGCCTACGCGCGGCTCGGGTTCGACACGGCCGTGGTGACGAAGCTCGGCGCGGCCGACGCCGCCGAGCTGCTCGTCGGCTTGCGCGAGGCGGGCGTCGCGACGCACTGGACCGCGGTAGAGCGAACGACGGTCTTCGACAACGACTACGAGGACGCGTCCCAGCAGACGCGCGTGCAGTACGTTCAATCGCTCGCGCCGCCCATGGCCGAGACCGACCTGGGTGACGTCGCCGCGCGCTTTTACCACGTCGGCGCCCTCACCCAGGGCGAGGTGCCTCTGCCCCTGCTCGCCACCCTCGTCGAACGCGGCGGGCGCATCGCCCTCGACGTGCAGGGGATGGTGCGCGCACCCTCGGACGACTCCGTTCGACTCGTGCCGTGGCGTGACCGGGACGCGGGCCTCCGGCTCGTCGAGGTAGTCAAGGCCGACGCCCGCGAGGCGCGCCTGTTGACGGGGGAGGGCGACCCGGCCGCGGCCGCGGTGGCCCTCGGTCGGCTCGGGCCGAGCGAGGCCATCGTCACCCTCGGCGGGCGCGGCGCGGTCGTGCACCACGACGGTCGCATCCATCGCGTCCCGCCGGTTCCGGCGCGCGTGGTCGCGGACGCCACCGGCTGTGGCGACACCTTCCTCGCGGCCTACGTCGTCTTTCGCAGCCGGGGCGAGTCCGTCCGGGACGCGGCGCACCTCGCGGCGGCCGCCGCGACCCTCGCCCTCGAGAATGTGGGCCCCCTCCGCGCCACCGAGCCCGCCATCCGCACCCGCGCCAACGCTTCCCCGTGAGCCCTCGCGGCTGCAAGCCATCCCGCGAGCTCGAGGCGAGCCAGCGTCCAAGCCGAGCGAAGCGAGGGGCCCGTGCTACAACCCCTGAGTGGATGGTCTCGAGGCGGCGGTGGTCCTCGCGGGCAGTGAAGAGGCGCCGGTGGTGCTCACCTGCGAGCACGCGACCGAGCACCTCCCCGCGCCCTTTCACTTGCCGGACGGGGATCACCGGCTCCGTGGCACCCACTGGGCCTACGACCTGGGCGCCGCCGAGCTGACCCACGCCCTGTCGGCCCGCCTCGCCGCCCCGGCCGTGCTGGCCCGCTTCTCCCGCTTGCTGGCCGATCCCAACCGACCCGAGACCTCGCGCACCCTCTTCCGCGACGAGGCCGACGGTCTGCCGGTCCTGCTCAATCGGGACCTGGACGCCCGCGAGCGGGAGCGGCGCCTCACCACCCTGCACCGCCCCTACCACGCGACGGTCGATCGCGTCGTGGGCACCGCGCGCGCCGCCGTTGTCCTGTCCGTCCATTCCTTCACCCCCGTCTACGAGGGGGAGGCCCGCAGCGTGGAGGTCGGCGTCCTGTTCGACGGGGAGGCCCGCCTTGCCGGCCGGCTGCTCACGGCCCTCGCCCGGGCCGGGTTCGATGCCCGCCCCAACGAGCCCTATTCGGGCCAGCGGGGCTTGATGTACTCGGTCGACCGTCACGCCCGCACCCACGGCCGTCGCGCGGTCGAGATCGAGCTGCGCCAGGACCTGGCCGTCGTGCCCACCGTCCGGGCGCGCGTGGTCGAGGCCCTGTCGGCGGTCCTCGCCGGCTAGGGTCGGTTCCCGCGCTCCGGGCCGCCGCCGGCGTTTCCCCCAAGGATTCCGAGCCTGAAGGGGGAGCTCGGCCCCGGCGGCGGGGTGGCGCATGCACCTGCCGGTGAGGCCGCCTGTCGCCGGCAACCTCGCTTGTCGAGAGGACGGGGCATGGGGGGATGCCTCCCTAAGTCACCGGAATCACTCGATGCACACATTTGGCGCAGATGTCGCATTACGAGGTGGCGTTGGCACGGAAGGACGCGGCGATGACACTTCGACGAACCATCCTCATCTCGACTGCCCTGCTCGCCCTGGCGGGGTTCGGCTGCACGGCCCGCATGATGAACCCGGCCGGAATCGGGCGGTCCCCGGGTCGTCGGGCCCGAACCCCACGGCGAGCGGTCCGGAGCTCGTGGTGGTCGGATCGGACACCCGGATGGTGGCCGAGCAGGCCGAAGGCTGGTCCAGGTCAAGTACCTCGCGGCCGACGGCTCACCCATCTCGGGCACGGTGAAGTTCGCCCTCGACGGCTCCCTCGGTGGCGCGTCCCTTTCGGGGGAGACGGTCGACACCGACGTGCACGGGGTGGCCCAAATCGCCGTCCGCGCCGCGAGCCCCGCCCACTTCGACCTGGTCGCGACCGCCGACGATGTCGACCAGCCGGCCAAGGTGCACTTCGAGGTGCAGGCCGCTCACTTCGGTACGCTCGGTTACACCGTCAGCTATGACGGCCGCCGCAACATCGGGTCGGTCGAGTCTGCCCTGTTCACCAACGTCACCTGCGATTCCCTCCAGCGCAGCGTCCCGACGCCGCGCGAGGTGCAGGGCCCCGCCTTCGACCGGGTCCAGCATTTCGAGAGCGTGGCGACCCACATGCCCGTGGCCATCTACGTGCTCGGGCTCGACCGCCACGGCGTGCTGGCGGCCGAGGGCTGCGCCGAGGCGACGCTCGAGGGCCCCACGGGCAATGTCGCCATCCGGCTCCAGGACGACGCCACCATCTTCGGCGGGACCTACCAGACCGAGGACACCCTGGACGTCACCGCGGGTCTGGACCCGGCCTTCGAGTTCCTGATCGACGCCATTCACGGCCTGGCCACCGACCCGGCGCGCTGGATCGTGGACACCGTCGCCGAGAGCAGCAGCACGCCGGACTGGCTCCGCTCGGCCCTGTCGAGCGACCTGATCCGGGCGAGCATCGCCAACATGCTGGCCGACGCCATCGGTGCGGTGCACGTGCCCGGCTACGTCGACGACATCATGTCCTTCGGTGACGACGTGCACACCGCGCTCAGCAACGTCCGGCTGCACGGCACCCTCACGGTGCCCGAGCCCGGCGAGTTCGGCGCGGCGGACGGCCACGAGCACATCTCCTCGATCGGCTTCCCCCTCGAGGGGCGGATGGTGGACCGTCCCGTGTCCGCCGACGCCAACGTGCACATGACCGTCGGCACGACCGTCACGATGGACGAGCACGCCCTCCGCCTCCCCTTCGGCAAGGTGGTCCAGATGATCGTCGAGGAGGTGCTCCTTCCGCGCCTGCCCGGCTCCCCGAGCTCGATCGCCGACATGGCCAACCACATGCTCGACTGCCCCGCCATCGCCGTGCACCTGTCCGGCGGCGACCCCACGGCGACGACGCTCACCGACGCGGTCTGCCAGACGGGCCTGACCTTCATCGGCGCGATGCTCGAGGACCGGATCACGCACCTGGCGGACTACGACACGCTCCACCTCGCGGGTACGGCCGAGCTCGTCGACTCCGACGGCGACTACGACATGGACACGCTCCGCGACGGCAGCGTTCAGGCGCGCTGGGTCGGTGGCAGCGGTGAGATGGACTTCACCGGCACGATGGTTGGATCGCGGCAGGGCGACACCTTCGGGCGCGCCAACCCGATCCGCGACGCGATCGACGCACTGTTCTGAGCTTCGGCCTTCTTCCAAGCTTCGTCCTCCTTGCCAACACGGCGGCCCGGAAGCCTTCCTTCCGGGCCGCTTCCTATTTGGGCACCGCACCGGCAGACTCAGGCGGTGAGGACGCCCGTGGCGGTGCGGTTCTGGACGGCGGTGGCGGCTCCGCTCTGGCTCGGTCTCGCGGCCTGCGGCGGGAACGGGGCCACGTTGCCGACCGACTGCCCCTCGGGCGGCGCCCAGAGCCTCACGATCCTCGCTCCCATGGACGGGGACACGATCACGAGCGCGGACGATGCGGACCCGAGCACGTCCACGGTCGACTACGACGTGACCGTGCGCGCCTGCGGGCTCGCCGCCGGTGAGCAGGTCCAGAATCTACCTCCTCGCCCCGGTGCAGAGCGCCTACGGGACGATGCCCGTGGGCGGCGACGTCCTGGTCTATCGGGTGCCGCTCCTGCCGGGCGCGGGCAAGCTCGAGGCGCGTCTCGTCGGCGCGACGCTCGTGAGCCCGGACGTGTCGTTCACGGTGCAGTAGCGCGGACGGTCAGAGCACGTCGACCAGGACCTGCAAGCACACGACCGCCGCGTGTCGGTACGCGGCCCTCGTCTGGTATAGTGACGGTCGTGCAAGGAAGCCACCGACCGCGGGGCGTCGTCGGTGGTCTGCTCGTCGCGAGCGTCCTCGTGCTCGTCCGGCCCGGGATCTCCCACGGTGGCTCCCCGGCGCGACGAACGGCGAGTCGCGAGCACGTCGTGCAGACACCCACGCCGCCTCCGTTGCCTCCGTTGCCTCCGTTGCCTCGGGCGCCGGCCCACGCGGACGCCGTCACGAGCGGGCTCCCACGCTACCCCCACGACCGCACCCTCTCGCCCCTGACGCCCGGCGTGGTCGCCTCCCTGCGCGCGATCGCCGCGCGTGGTCCGGGGCTCCGCGACAACGTGCTCATCCGCGTCGGCGATTCGGCGACCGTCAACTACGCGTTCCTCTCCTGCCTCGGCGGTGACCAGGTCGAGCTCGGGGGCCGCGACGCACTCCAGCCGACCCTCGACGCCTTCGATGCGGCCTCCTTCCGGCACGTCGGCCTCGCGGCCGGCGTCGGCTGGAGCGTGCGGTGCGCCTTCTTCGGCCGTCCTTCGCGTCTGGTGCGGGAGGTACGCGCGACCCGGCCGCGCTTCGCCGTCGTGATGTTCGGGACCAACGACGTGGAGGGGCACGACGTCCTGCACTACGCGCGCCGGATGTGGCGGCTGGTCGACCGGCTGGCGAGCATCGGCGTCATCCCGATCGTCACCTCGATCATGCCTCGCGACGACGACCGGGACGCCGACGCCTTCGTGCCCGCGTTCAACGCCGTCACTCGCGCCATCGCCTTCGGCTACCGGGTCCCCTACATCGATGTCCACCTCGCCCTGATGGCGCTCCCGGACCACGGTCTCGCGCGCGACGGCGTGCACCCGAACGTCTACGCCCCCGACGGTCTCGGGCGGCCCTGCGACTTCGGCCCCGACGGGCTCACCCACGGCTTCAACCAGCGCAACCTCCTGACCCTCGAGACCCTCGACCGCGTGCGCCGCGTGCTCTTCGCGGGGGAGGCGCCGCCGGATCCTCCCTTCGACGCGCGGCCCGGCACGGGGACCGACCTCGACCCGATCCGCATCGGTCGACTGCCCTTCGAGACCCTGTCGGCGGCGGCTGGCCCCCGCACCTACCGTCTCGTCCTCGCCCACACCCAGGCCGTCGAGGCCTACGCCGTCGGGCGCCACGACGACGTGGGGTTGGCCGCGCGGCGGGTCGGCGGAAGCGGGGAGCTCACCTCGGATCGGCGCGGCGGTCTCGCTGCGACGCTCGCGGCCGGCACGTGGGACCTGCGCGTCCAACCCGCGGGCGAAGGCGGCCACCTGCTCGTGGTCGAGCCGTCCGCTTCGCCGTCCGCTTCGCCGTCCGCTTCGCCGTCCGCTTCGCCGTCCGACCCTCGGCCGGGGACCCCCCGGCGGCATCCCCGGCACCGCCGATAGAAAGCACGACGATCGTCGGCTGCGGGATCCCGTGCGTGCGCGCCGCCTCGCACACGCCCGTCGTCTCTGCATCGGCGGGGATCGCCTCGCCTTGCTTGGCCGCGCAGCTCCGCCGTGCATGCTGCCCACTCTCTCTCACGAGTCGAGCACCCACCTCAGACCGTCCGGGGTTTCAGATCTCGACCACGACGGCCGAGGGCAAGAGGGAGCGCCCCGCATTGCGACATGGTAGTATTCGAGGCGGTGGCTTGCGGGTGGCGGATTGCATGTCTGGGGGTCGCGCTGGCCCTGGGGGCGGTCGGCTGTTCGCAGCCCGCCTATCACGTTCGCGTGCTGTTCGATCCGCCAGAGCTCGGCGCGAGCGTCCAGCGCGTCGAGCTGCGCGATCGTTCCGAGCTGCGAAGGCCAGATGCTCGGGGCCGGGCCGGCAATGGCGCGCCACACCGCGGAGTTCGACCGCACGACCGGCGCGGTCCCTCTCGGCGACGTCCCGCCCGCCACGTACGGCTTCTACGCGCGCGGATGGGGGACGGGCTGCCAAGTCGTCGCAGCCGGCTGCACCGACCGCCCGGTCGTCCGCGGCGGCAGCGGCACGATCGACGTCGTGATGTCCGCGCTCGCCACGCCGACGTGCGATTGCCGGGGCAACGAGACGCTGTGCGGCCGCACGTGTGCGGACATCACGCGCGATCCCGAAAACTGCGGCGGCTGCGGCCACGGATGCGGGACGATGATGGCGTGCGTCGGGAGCGTCTGCGTCGCGGGAATCGACGCGGGGCCGCCGGACAGCGGGCCGCGCGACGGCGGGGACGACGCCGGACGCGACGCGGGAATCGCGGGGCCGCCGGACAGCGGGCCGCGCGACGGCGGGGACGACGCGGGACCGACGGACGACCGGGCCGCCGCGGTGCAGGTCCAACGGCGACTGCAGGGACACAAACCCTTGCACCGACGACCGCTGCATGGCGGGGACATGCCAGCATCTCACGGCGTCGCGCGAGGGCAGCTGGTGCTCGGCCGAATGCATCGGCAGTGCCCGCTGCACGGGCGGCATATGTGTGGGCACGCCGGAATCATCCGGTCGCTCCTGCGACTCCGGCAACCAGTGCATGCACAACGAGATGTGCGACGGAGCGGGCCATTGCGTCGGCACGCCGCGCGTCGGCGCCTCGTGCAACGACGGCAACCCGTGTACCAGCGACGTCTGCGACGCGACCGGAGCGTGCGTATCAACGCCGGACCCGACGCGCAGCTGCAACGACGGCAACCCGTGCACCGGCCCCGACATGTGCGACTCGAGCGGGCACTGCAGTGCGCCGCTTCTGCCGGCCGGCTCGAGCTGCAACGACACCAACCCGTGTACGAGCGGCGACACGTGCAGCGCATCGGGAACCTGTTCGGGCACGCCTTCCTCGGGCGCGGCGTGCGCGAGCGATGGCAACCCGTGTACGAATGACATCTGCGCGTCGGGCGTCTGCACGCACAATATTGTGACTGCAATCACATGCGACGACGGCAACGTGTGCACCGACGGGGACATGTGCGGCTCCTCGGGCGTCTGTGCCGGCACGCCGAACACGGCCGCTTGCACCGACGACGGCAATCCGTGCACCCAGGATGTGTGCGCGGGCGGAGGCTGCACCCATCCCGCCGCGCCGGACGGCACTGCGTGCACCGCGACCTGCACCGCTCCCGCCGTCCCCGTCTGCTCGGCGGGACCTGCGTCTGCATGTGAGCTGCGCGCCCGCCGGGTGAGGCACCGGCGCGCCGGAGCGACCGAGCCGGCGCAGCCGCGCGGCGGCCCTGCGGTGCCCGGCGGATCAGGGATGGCCCGGGACCCTCCGATCGCTCCCCACCCGCGGCCGGTAGCGCGCCCGCGTCAGACGCCGACGAGGGGAAGGCGCCTGCGGGGCTTGTCGTCGTCGCTCTCGAAGGCGACGGGGTAGTCGCCGCTGAAGCAGGCGTCGCAGTAGCCCTTGCCGCCGACCGCACGGCTGCAGCCCCTCGATGCTCAGGTAGCCGATGGTGTCGGCCGTCACGTAGCGGGCGATCTCCTCGACGCGTGTGGCTCGAGGCGATGAGCTCGCCGCGCGAGGGCGTGTCGATGCCGTAGAAGCAGGGCCAGCGCGTCGGCGGGCGAGCTGATGCGCAGGTGCACCTCCTGCGCGCCGGCGTCGCGGATCATCTTGACGATCTTGCGGCTGGTCGTGCCGCGCACGATGGAGTCGTCGACCACGACGACCCGCTTGCCGGCGAGCACCTCCGCGACCGGGTTCAGCTTGAGGCTGACGCCGAAGTGGCGGATGGACTGCTGGGGCTCGATGAAGGTCCGGCCGACGTAGTGGCTGCGGATGAGCCCGAGCTCGAAGGGCATGCCCCGATCTCGCTTGGCGTAGCCGATGGCCGCGGCGACGCCGCTGTCCGGGCACGGGATCACCACGTCGGCGCCGGACCGGGCTGCTCCTGGGCGAGCAGCCGCGCCGAGTCGCCGGCGCGCTTCGTAGACGTCTGGCCCGCCGAGCGTCGCGTCGGGCCGCGCGAAGTAGACGTACTCGAAGATGCACATCTTCGGCGGCGCCTCGCTCGAAGGGCGTGAGCGAGCGCAGGCCGTACTGGTCGACGACGATCATCTCCCCCGGCTCCACGTCCCGCAGGTACTCGGCGCTCGATGAGGTCGAAGGCGCAGCGTCTCGGAGGCGACCACGTGGGCGCCCCTGAGCGTGCCGAGGCACAGGGGGCGGAACCCGTGGGGGTCGCGCACGGCCACCAGCTCGCTCGCTGGTGAGGAAGACCATGGAGTAGGCGCCCTCGACGCGCTGGAGGGCCGCGGCGATGCGATCGACCGCAGTGCTCTCGCCGCGAGCGCGGCGATGAGGTGCACGACCACCTCCGTGTCGCTCGTCGACTGGAAGATGGAGCCCCTCGTCCTCCAGCTCGCGCCGCAGCTCCTCGCCGTTGACGAGGTTGCCGTTGTGGGCGACGGCCACCGATCCGAGGGCGTAGTCGACAGCCAGGGGCTGGGCGTTCTTGATGTGGTTGCCGCCCGCGGTGGAGTAGCGCACGTGGCCGATGGCGCGGTCGCCCGGGAGGCGCTCGATGGTCGCCGTGTCGAACACGTCCGGCACCAGCCCGAGGCCGCGGTGGACGAAGAGCTGGGCGCCGTCGCTCGTGACGATGCCCGCCGACTCCTGGCCGCGGTGCTGCAGCGCGTGGAGGCCCAGGTAGCTGAGGTTCGCCGACTCTTCGGCCCCGTAGATGCCGAAGACCCCGCACTCGTCATGGAAGTGGTCGTCGTCGGGGGCCATCGCCGCAGGTTTGTAGCGCCCCCCGGGGCCGGCGTCCATGGTCAGACCGGGCCGCTAGCTCCGCGGAGGGGGGCGGGCCGAGTCGGCTGCGACGATGAGGTCTCGGACGATTTGGAGGAGGGCGGAGCTGCTCTCGATGGGCATTCGCCAGGCGAGCACGGTCGCACCTGCTCACGACTCGTCGCCCGGGAACGAGACGACCGTCGTTCAAGATTGCCCATCCCAGCGCAATGGGCCCCGTGGATTTCGCCGATTCCGCCCAGCTCCCGCGGGGGGATGCGCGCGGGGCCTGGGGCTCCTACACTCCGCCCCGTCGCCGTGCCCCGACTGCTCCGTCGCGTCGAGTCGATCGTTCCCCGCAGGGCCCAGGGCTTCGGCGGCAAGGCGAAGAACCTCGCCCAGCTCGCGCGTGCGGGCTTCCCGGTGCCCGCGGCCTGGGCCATGCCCGGCTCGGCCTGCGAGCAGTTCCTCGCCTCGGTCCTGCCCGAGGACGAGCGGCCGGCCGCTCTGCTCCGATCGCCGCCCGGTCGGGTGAGCACCGCCCAGCTCGAGGACATCGAGCGGCGCGTGCGGGAGGCCGCCGTGCCGCCGGCGCTCACCACGGCCCTCGGGGAAGCCTTCGACGCTCTCCGCCGGGAAGGCGCCCGCGCGGTCGCCGTGCGCTCCTCGTCGACGCGCGAGGACCAGGAGGCGGCGTCCGCGGCGGGCCTGCACGTCACGTTCCTCAACGTCGCCGATTGCGAGGCCCTGCTCGACGCGGTCAAGCGCTGCTGGGCGAGCCTGTTCTCGCCGAGGTCCTTTCGTACCTGCGCACCGTCGGCGGCGATCCGGACGCCTCGGTCGGCGTCGTCCTACAGGCGATGGTGCCCGCCGAGGCCTCCGGCGTGTTGTTCACGGTCAACCCGCTCACCGGTGACGCCGGGGAGATGGTCATCAACGCCTCGTGGGGCTCGGCCCGGCCATCGCCGACGGGCGCGTCTCGCCCGACACCTGGCGCATCGATCGCTGGACCCGCGCACCGCGCGATCGCGTCCTCGGCGACAAGGCGATCCGCATGGTCCTCGACGAGGACGGCGGCGTGCACGACGAAGAGGTGCCAGCCGACCAGCGCGCTCGCATGTGCCTCGAGGACGTGGTGGTGGAGGACCTGGTCGCGCTCGGCGAGCGTATCGAGAGCCACTTCGACGGACCGCGCGACGTGGAGTGGGCACTCTACGACGGTGTCATCTACGTCCTGCAGGCGCGGCCGGTGACGACACCCGTGCGCCCCGAGACGCGCCGCCACCACAAGAAGCGCGCCTCGCGCTCGGAGCGCGCGGGCATTGTGTGGTCGAACGCCAACGTGGGCGAGGCGCTGCCCGGTGTCGCCACGCCCCTGACCTGGTCGGTGCTCAGCAGCGTGAGCGAGCTCGGCTTCCGGCGGGCCTTCGGCGCCATCGGCTGCTCGGTGCCGAAGGACGCCGAGCTGTTCGGCAACTTCCGCGGTCGCATCTACCTGAACCTGAGCGAGTTCGTCTCCATTGCCTCGCAGGTGCCGGGGATCAAGCCGCGCGTGCTCTTCGCCTTCGGCGGTGGCGGCGAGCTCGCAACCCTCGAGGCGCAGGTCGAGCGGCAGAGCAGCGTCGGGTTCCTCGCGCGTCTGCCCCTGTCGGCGGTGCGCTTCAGCCGCGAGAGCTTCCGGCTCGGCGAGCGCGTCAAGCACTTCGAGGAGCGCTTCGCCTTCGAGCGGCGCCGCGTGGGCGAGCTCGACCTGCGCATGCTCCCCCCGACGGCGCTCGACCACGTGTTGCACGACGTGGAGGGGCTGCTCCAGGACTCGGGTGCGATCATGCTCACGTGCTACGGCAACCTGCTGGCGACTGCGGCGCTCCTGCGCGCCGTGCTCGTGCTGGTCGGCCGGGGCGAGGCGGACCGGATGCAGCGCGAGCTGCTCACGGGCCTTGCCGACGTCGACAGTGCCGCACCCGGGCTCGCCCTGTTCCACATCGCGGAGATGGCGCGGACCGATCCGCCCGCCCGCGATGCGATCCTCGGCGTCGACGGAGCGCCCGTGACCACCGTGGCGGCCCTGCCCAGGGGGCCCACACGGCGCGCCCTCGACAACTTCCTGTCGGCCTGGGGCTACCGCGGTGCGCGCGAGGCGGAGATTGCCGAGCCGCGCTGGGCGGAGGACCCGTCGCTCCTCTTCACGACGTTGCGTCTCCACCTCTCGCACGAACGCGCCCAGGGGCGGCGACGCCCCTCGAGGTGGAGCGCCGTCAGCGCGAGGTGCGCGAGGCGGCCTCCCAGAACCTCGACCGTCGCCTGCCCGCCCCGGCGCGCGCGGCCGTGCGACACCTGCTCGGGCTGGTGCAGCGCCACATGCGTCTGCGCGAGCGGCTGCGCGGCTACGTGACGGAGGTGCTCGGCATGTTCCGGCGCGTCGCCCTCGACGCCTCGGCGCGCATCGCGCGGAGTGAGCCGGACGCAGGTGACGACGCGGCCTTCTTCCTCACGCTGGACGAGCTGCATCCGGTCCTGCGGGGCGAGATGCCACGCACTGTGGCCCTCGTACGCCAACGCCGACGACAATACGCGCGCGATTGCGCCCAGCCGGACCCGCCCGATACGTTCGTCGGCTACCCGCCCCCCGCGCCGCCCCCACCCCCGACCATGGACGCCCTCGCCGGCCTCGGCGCGAGCTCGGGCATCGTCGAGGGGGTCGCGCGGATCGTGTCGGCGCCCGCCGACGCCGCCGCGCTCTCACCGGGCGAGGTCCTCGTCGCGCCCTACGCGGACGTGGGCTGGTCGCCCCTGTTCCTCGTGGCGAGCGCCGTGGTGACCGATCTCGGCGGGCCCCTGTCCCATGCGGCGATCGTGCTGCGGGAGTACGGCGTCCCGGCGGTCGTCAACGTGAAGGTCGGCACGCGCGTCCTTCACGACGGAGATCGCATCCGGGTCGATGGGGACGCGGGCATCGTCTACGTGCTCGAGCCTGCACCCGTGGCCTCCGCCGACGTCGCGGAGGCGGCGAGCCCGGCGGGCGAGCGCGTCGATGCGTGAGCACACCGCCGCGGGCCGGCGGGCGGGGCTCACCGCCAGGTCGTGCACCGCGATCAGGACCTGCTCGTGCTCGACAAGCCTTCGGGCCTGCCGACCACGTCGCCCGACGGCCGTGGCTGCCTCGTCGCCCTCGCCCGGGGCCTCGACCCGGACGCGCCGCGCCTGCATCCGACCTCGCGCCTCGACGCCGAGGTGAGTGGACTCGTCACCTTCGCGCGCACACGCCGGGCGACGCACGCGCTGCTCGAGGCGCGGCGCGCCGGGCGCTATGGCCGTCTGTACATCGGCCTCGCCGGCGCCCTGCCGGTCGATGCGGCCGACGGCATCTGGGACGCGCCCATCGGCCTCGACCCGCGCGACCGGCGAAAGCGAAGAGCCGTGGACGACCCGTCGGCCCCTGGCGCCCGAACGGCGCGCACACGCTATCGCGTCGCGGCCATTGCCCCGGACACCGCCGCCTGCGTCCTCGCGCTACGCCCGGACACGGGTCGGACCCACCAGCTCCGCGTTCATGCGGCGGCGGCCGCCGCGCCCCTGCTCGGCGACGTGGTCTATGGCGGTGCGCGTCGCGTGGTCCGGCCGAGCGGCCGCGTCGTCACGGCGGACCGAGTGATGTTGCACTGTGCCGCGCTTCTCTTGCCCGTCGTCGGCGGTCCGGGCGAGCTCCGGCTAAACGCCCCCCTCCCGGCGGACATGCGCCAGGTCTGGGACCGACTCGGCGGCCGCGCCGAGGGGCTCGCGGTCGACCTCGGCAATGCGCCGGTCGCGCGGGACGAAGCCGAGGCGGCCCCGGCGCTTCAGGCCGCGTGGTCGTCGTCGTCCGGTTCGGGGCTACCGTCCGCGCCGGATTCCGCCTTCGGGGGTGGCGCGTCCGAGGCCGTCTCGGCGGGTGCCGTGGCCGGTGGGCCGAGCTCGGGGAAGAGGGCCAACAGCTCGTGGGCGAGCGCGTCGAGGATCTCCTCCTCGACCTCGATCACGCCGCTCGCCATGCGTTCCACGTTGCGCTGGTAGACGAAGATCCGGCCGACGTGCGCCGTGCCTTCCTTGTCCGTGACGTCGTCGAGCAGGACCAGCACCCGCGGGTCGACCCCCTCGGCCACCACTTCGGCCCCGGGCACGTCGCCCACGACCACGAGGGCCCCTTCGATGCGATCCTGCAGCGCCTCTGCGAGCTTGCGAATGGCCGACTGGACGCGCTGCTCGAACTGATCGTTCGGCAAGGCCCAGGGCGGTGGCGGCATGCGCAGATCGATGTGACGGGACTCGAGGAAGGCGACCGTCGCGCCGCGTGCGTCGCTGCGCGCTTCGAGCAACAGGCCCAGGTAGTACTGGGACTCGGACAGGTTCGGGTCGCGCTCGACCGCACGCTCGATGCGGGGCCCGGCCCCATCGAGGTCGCCGATCTCGAAGAGGGCACGCCCGATCATGAAGTCGATCTGCGGGTTGTCGAAGGGGCCCTCGGGCATCGTCGCGAGGACGCCCGCCGCGTCCTCCCGCCGGCCCATGTGCAAGAGCGCGTCCACCTTGAGGAGCATCGCGTCGGCCGTCTCGTCATCGTCCTGCACGAAGTCGAGCGCGTCCTCCACGAGGTGCACGGCGCCTTCGAAGTCGCCGAGCGGATGGATGAGCACCTCGGCGGCGTTGAGCATCGCCTCGACGAAGGACTCGTCGAGCTCGACGGCCTTCTGGTAGTGGTCGAGGGCCTCCTCGGCATGGCCCTCGGCGGCGTAGATGTAACCGAGCAGGTTGTGCGCTTCGGGCGACTCCGCATCGAGCTCGAGGCTCTTCTCGGCCGACATCAGGGCGCCGGGGAAGTCACCCCGAGCGACGAGGTCCCATCCGCGATCGAGGTGGGCGCTGAGCTGGTCCATGGGCCCCTTGTCTTCGGTCTGCATGGGAATTGGGGCGAGGGTCCCCCAAAGGAGCCCACCGCGCGCACGGAAAATACGCGGCGCCGGCCTTCCGTCAAGCGGGTATGCGCGCGCCGGGGGCGGCTCGGGCCGGGGAGGGCGCCGGGACGGACGGCCGCGCCCGCTGGCCAGGCGTTCGGCGGGAGACTAGATTGTACGTTGGTGCTGCGCCCTCGTCTCGTGAGCAGGTTGGTCGTCCTGCCGCTGCTGCTGGCGGGCGGCTGCCTCGGCCTGACGCCCATGCCTCCGGGGACCGTGTCCTTCGGCTCCACCTCGGACGGCGTGCTCCTGCACGGGATCGCCCTCGACAACCGGGGCGACGGTTTCGTGCGCGCCCGGCCGGGCGACCCGACCCGCTTCGGCACCCCCCAGCTCATCGGCGCCCTCGAGCGGGCCGCCCGGGCGGTGGCGGACGAGTACCCCGGCTCGGCACCCCTGCGCGTCGGCGATTCTCTCGTCACCCGACGGCGGCTTCCAGCCCCGCCATCACAGTCACCGCAGCGGGCGCGACGCCGACGTCCTGTATTACATCACCGACGCGTCCGGCCGCTCGGTCCGGGGCCGCGGCTGGCTGGCCTTCGATCGCCTCGGCGTGGTCCGCGAGACGCACACTCCGAGCGGACCCGGGTCGGGCTCGCTCTTCTTCTTCGATGACGCGCGCAACTGGCACCTCGTGCGCAGTCTGCTCACCGACTCCCACGCCGACATCGTGTGGGTCTTCTGCTCGCGCGGCGTCAAGGCACGCCTGCTCGCCTACGGCGCCGCCCACGAGACGGACCCGTCGGTGCTCTTCCGCGCCGCCTGGGTCCTGCACCAGCCGGGCCATGCCGATGCCCACGACGACCACTTCCACGTCCGCGTGGCGTGCACGGCCGAGGAGCGCGCCGAGGGTTGCCGCGACCTGGGACCCCTGTGGCCGTGGCTGCAGAAGGGCATGGACAAGCCCGCCGACCGGCCCGGCGAGCCCCTCGACGATGCGGCCCTGGTGGCGGCGCTCCTGTCCGACGACGGAAGCACGACCCCCGGGCGCGGAGCGAATGTCCAGCAGGCCCGCGCCGATCGGCCCGGGCCCGCGACGACGGCCACGCCCTGATTGGCGGTCGAGCTCCCCGTCGGGCGTGGTCGCGCGCTCGAGGGCGGCGTGGCTGCTTCCCCGGCGGGCTGATAGGATCCTGCGCCCGGGGCATCCGCCGATGCGCAAGGATCTGCTGAAGCTGTTCAAGGGGGCTGCGTGGGCCAACGAGGCCGAGGCGCAGGCCTTCGTCGATGCGGCGACCGAGGTGTTCGCTCCGGACCTGACCCAGATGCTCGAGGTCCTGCTCGACAAGAAGCTCGCCGCCCATCCGCAGCGTCACAGGTACCGATGCCTGGTGTTTGGCTCCGTGGCGCCGCGCGCCCTCGACAAGAGCCTCTTCGGCCCCTTCGCCCGGGCGCTCGGCACCGGCGACGATGCGCTCCGGAGCACGCTTCTGCCCCTCCTGTCCCGCGTCAACGACATCGCCCAGCACGGTGAGCTGTGCAAGCAGTCTCGGCTCGCCGGATCCCGCTGCGCGCCGCGTGGTCGCCCAGGCCCTTGGGCAGCTCGGCGGCCCCACGGCCCTCGATCGATTGACCTCGCTCGTGCGTCATCGGGACTTCGCCGGGCGCAAGGAAGCGATGGACGTGATGGTGCCCAAGGCGCAGCACCGGGCCATCGGCCTGCTCGCCGCGGTGGCCCGTCACGGTGCGCCGCGGGAGCGCGCCCAGGCGCTCACCTATCTGGGCCAGCCCGATGTGGGGGGCGGCTCCGCGACGAGGCGGCGGCCGCCGTGCGGCCCGCCCTCGGGGACGCCCACGAGAGCGTGCGGGACGAGGCGATCCGCACGCTCGCCAGGCTCGTCGACGAAGAGTCCTTCTTCAATTCCCTCGCCGAGCTCATCGAGGGACCGCGTCCCCCCGCGGCCGTCTTCGAGGCCCTCGGTCGTTACCACTCGCCGCGCGTGCTCCGGACCCTCGCGGCCAAGCTGCGCTCCGGCAACGCCAACGTGCGGCTCGCCGTCCTCGAGGCCCTGCGCTCCATCGCCAACGACGAGGTGCTGCCGCTCCTCATGGAGGCGCTACACCTCGAGGACGCCGCCGTGCGCAAGCGAGCGACGGAGATCCTGAGCGAGCTCAGCTCACAGCGGAAGATCGACCTCGCTCGTTCGATCCTCTGGCTTCTGCGCAGCCCCAACGTGCAGGTCCGCCGCACCGCGGCCCACCTCGCGCGCACCATCGGCGATCCGGACGGGCAGCTCACGCCGAAGATGCTCCGGTTCCTGCGCGACGAGGACTGGTGGGTGCGCGAGCGGGTGATGGACGCCCTCGTGGAGATGGCCGGGCGAGGGCTCACCGAGCACGTGGTCGTGTACCTCGAGGACCCGTCGCCCGTGATCCGGCGCTTCGGCATCGGTGCCCTGCTCCGGCTGCGCGACCCGCAAGCTCTCGGCGCCATCCTGCGCGCCGCCATGAACGACTCGGACTGGTGGGTGCGCGAACAGGCCATCCAGGCGGCGGCCGAGCTCGGCGACCCGCGGGCCATCCCCTACATGCAGAAGTTCGCCCTCGAGCAGCCGGACCTGCGCATCGCCTGCATCGCGGCCCTGTCGGCCCTCGGCGCCCATGACACGCTGCTCGAGCTTGCCGATTCCGCAGCCGACGAGGATCCGGACGTGCGGCGCGCCATGCTCGTCGCCCTCGGGCAGATGCCCGACGGCCGCAAGGCGTTCCTCAACGTCAAGGCGTGCCTGACCGACCCGGACTCCCGCGTGGCGCGCGAGGCGCGCGAGCTGCTCGACCGCTGGGAGCTCGGGGAGGAAGGGGAAGGGGGCCGCGATGCGCTCGGGCTGCTCGATTGCTTGCTCGTGGCCGTCGCGCGCTCGGAGTCCGACGACTTGATGCTGGCGGCAGGGCGCCGCCCGTACGTCAAGCATCTCGGGGCGGTGACGCCGATCAGCAAGACGGTCCTCAGCCCCGCCGAGATCGCCGAGATGCTGCTACCTCGGTTGACGACGGAGCAGCGCCACGGTCTGAGCGAGGGGCGTGACGTGGACATGTCCTACGAGGTCCACTCTCACAACATTCGATTCCGGGTGAACGTCTTCCAGCAGATGAGCGGTCTGTCGGCGGTCTTCCGCCGCATCCACGACAAGGTGCCGGACCTGACCGAGCTCGGTCTCCCCGATGTCGTGCGCTCCTTCGCCGACTTCAAGAACGGCCTGGTCCTCGTCGGTGGCCCGACCGGGGCGGGCAAGTCGACGACCCTGGCGGCGATCATCGGTCACATCAACCGCTCCGACGCGCGCCACATCGTGACCATCGAGGATCCGATCGAGGTCGTCCACGAACCGCAGCTGAGCCTCATCAACCAGCGCGAGGTCGGCACCCACACCCGTTCCTTTCCGCGCGCCCTGCGCTCGACCCTGCGCCAGGACCCGGACGTCATCCTGGTCGGCGAGATGCGCGACGCCCAGACCATCGAGTTCGCGGTGAACGCGGCCGAGACGGGCCATCTGGTGTTCGCCACCGTACACACCTCGTCGGCGGACACGAGCATCGACCGGATCATCCACGCCTTCCCGAGCGACCAGCAGCCCCAGGTGCGCGTCATGCTCGCCGAGTCGCTGCGCGCGGTGCTGTGCCAGCACCTGTTGCGTCGCCGCGACAAGCCCGGGACACGCACGGTCGCGGTCGAGGTGTTGCTCGTCAACGACGCCGTCGCCAACCTGATCCGCAAGGACAAGTGCTTCCAGATCCCGACCGTGATCGCGACGGGCCGCGACAAGAGCATGCAGCTGATGGATCAGGAGCTTCGAGAGGCTCGTGCGCCTCGGCATCGTGGATGCGGAGGAAGCACTCATGAAGGCGAACGACAAGAGCGCCTTCGCCGCCTTGCTCGAGGCAGACGGAGGAGCGGGCGGGCGCACGTCGGTCGCCCCGCCTTCCCCGGTCGGCACCCCGTCTTCGGAGCCCACCACGAGCCCCTCCGGTAGCCCACCGCGGCCCCCGGGCAGCTACCAATCGTTGCCGCCGAGCCCCTCCATGCCCCCCGGCGGCACGCGCCCGCTCCCGAGCCGTCCGAGCGGGCATCCGTCCGGCCCGATCGCCGGAGCCGGTGGGTCCCAAGGGACCGGGCCGGGCGGGCGCTGGGTCTCCGGCCGTCCGCCGCGCCGTGACGACGACGATCGAGGTTGACCGGGGCGGCCGCCGCGCCCGAGATCCAGCACACTTGTTTCTCGGTGGGCTGCTAGAATCAGCGCCGTCTCATGGCGCGTATCGACACCTTCCTGAGGGTGGCCGCCGACCAACGGGCCAGCGACTTGCACTTCCACGCCGGCAAGCCGCCGACGATCCGCTATCAGGGTGACCTCCTGCCGCTACCGTTCCGGGTTCTGTCCGCGGACGAGACCCGTCGGTTCCTCGAGGAGATCCTCGACGCCGACAAGCTCGAGATGTTCGCGCGCGACCAGGAGCTGGACTTCGCCTACGTCATCGACGACGTGGGTTGCTTCCGGGTGAACATGTACCTGCAGTCGGCGGGCATGGGCGCCGTCTTCCGGTTCATCCCGCCCCAGATCCCGACCACCGTCGACCTCAGGCTGCCTCCCGTCCTGTCGCGGCTCGCCCAGCAGTCCCGGGGCCTGGTGCTGATCACGGGCCCGACCGGCTCCGGCAAGACCACGACCCTCGCCGCGTTGATCCAGGAGATCAACGGCACCTCGAGCCGCCACGTGATCACCATCGAGGATCCGATCGAGTACGTGCACGAGCCCATCGAGAGCGTCGTCACGCAGCGTGAGGTCGGTCAGCACACCGAGTCCTTCGCGGGTGCCCTGCGCTCGGCGCTGCGTGAGGCGCCCGACGTTCTCGTCGTGGGCGAGCTGCGCGACTTCGAGACGATCCAGCTCGCCTTGTCGGCGGCCGAGACCGGTGTGCTGGTCTTCGGCACGCTGCACACGAATTCGGCGGCCAAGGCCGTGGACCGTCTCGTCGGTGCCTGTCCGGGCGGATTGCAGGAACAGGTGCGCGCCGTGCTGTCGGTGCTGCTACGCGGAGTGGTGGCACAGCGTCTCTGCCGGCTCGCGACGGGGGACGGACGCGTGGCGGCGCTCGAGGTGCTGCTTCCGTCCTACTCGGTCGCGCACCTGATAAGGGAGAACAAGGCGCATCAGATCGACGCGTACATCCGCACGAGCGAGCACTCCACCTCGGGCATGCAGAGCCTCGAGCGCTCCCTCTGGCAACTCGTGCGCGAAGGGCTCGTGTCCACGGACGAGGCGCGCGCGGTCGCGAACGACACGGACGCCCTCGACAAGCTCCTGGCTTCGGAGGCCTGGTGAGCGACCCTCCGCGCGGCCGGAGCCTGGACGTAGCCCGCTCCCTCGAGGCGTCGGGCTACGTGGACGGCGCGGCGGAAGCCTACCTGCACGCGGGTGAGCCGGCCCAAGCGGCGCGCGTCCTCGTGACGGCGGGGCGCTACCGCGAGGCCGGTGAGCTCTCTGTTGCGGGCCCTGCGCGTCACGCCGACCGAGGTCGGCCGGCTCGAGGGCACCGAGCGGGAGCTCGCCCATCGCGCGGCCATCTGCCTGGCTCGGGGGGGCGAGGCGAGGGCGGCGCTCCAGGTCTTCATCGCCCTCGGCGATTGGGCGCGGGCCGAGCAGCTCGCCGCCCAGGCGGG
Organism: uncultured delta proteobacterium; assembly: GCA_963830115.1. Classification (GTDB taxonomy): domain Bacteria; phylum Myxococcota_A; class Polyangia; order Polyangiales; family CAWHLB01; genus CAWHLB01. The sequence goes on along the minus strand of CAWHLB010000035.1, from coordinate 56,318 downwards.
ACTGCCCCTGCCCGCGGCGCCGTCCGGGCTGCCTCCCCGCTTCCGGGCGCCCTCGTCGAAGCCGCCGGAGGCCCCGCCGAGCCCGCCTCCGGGATCGCGCCTGTCCTTCGCGCCCGCCAAGATGGGCTCCGCTCCGGCCGGGGCCCCCTTGAGCCCGCCTCCGGGATCGCGCCTGTCCTTCGCGCCCACCAAGATGGGCTCGGCCCCGTCACCCGCCGCGGGGCCGCCCGCCGAGCGGAACAGCGTCGCGCTCGCCGCCGGTGGCCGGTGGGCGGAGGCGGGGCGCGCGGCGTTCGACGCGCGCGAGTACGCCGAGGCCGTGGGCTACTTCGAGCGCGCGCGCATGTACTACGAGGCGGCGGTTTGCTTGCACCGCAGTGGCGAGCTGCCCCGATGCCTCGACATGCTCGTGCGCGTCCCGGCCGATCACCGGCGCTACCGGCGCGCCTGCGGGCAGGCCATCCGCATCGCCTCCGAGCTCGGCGTGCTCGACTTCGCGCTCGATCACTTCGTCACGAGCTGGGTGCGGAGCGGTCCCACCGAAGACGAGATTGGCGTGTTCCTCCTCTTGGCGCGCCTCTACTTCGATCACGGCTTCCCCGACAGCGCCCAGGACGTCCTGCGCAAGGTCCTGGCGGTCGAGCCGGGTCACGCCGAGGCGCGGGCGATGCTGGAGCAGCTCGAGCGCGTCGCGCGGGTGCCGAGGCCCGAGGACCGGCGCATCGTCGAGGAGGACGATTCGTTTCGCCGTCGTTCCCCATCGCTGCCCGATTCTCCCGTCCCTCGACGTCCCGTCGGTGGCCACGGCGTCCACCGGAGCGAAGAGCGCCTCGGGGAGGTCCCCGTCCGGCGGGGGGCGGCGCCGGCCCAACCCGCGCCCCCGAGCCCGTTGCCGCCCAAGGCCCGCCCACCGGCGAGGGGCACCCCGACACAGGCCGAGTACCGCCCGGCGGACCGCATAGGACAGCGCTACGAGATCCTGGAGGAGCTCGGCTCGGGGGGCATGTCGGTGGTCTACCGGGTGCGCGACAGGGAGCTGGAGCAGGAGATCGCGCTCAAGGTCTTCCACGACCGGAGCACGTCCAACGAGCAGCTGGTCACCCGCTTCAAACAGGAGATCTCCCTGGCCCGGGAGCTGTCCCACAAGAACATCGTTCGCGTGTTCGACATGGGCACCGACGACGGGATTCGCTTCATCACGATGGAGCTGCTTCGCGGCGAGACCTTGCTCGACAAGCTCGAGCGTGGAGTCCCCCTGGGGCTCGCCATCCACTACATGCTCCAGGCCTGTGCGGGCCTCGGTGCGGCCCACGAGAAAGGGGTCGTGCACCGCGACATCAAGCCGGAGAACCTCTTCGTCACGAGCGACGGCGTGCTCAAGATCATGGACTTCGGCATCGCGAAGGCGCCGACCCAGAAGGGCCTGACCGTCGCTGGCATGGTGCTCGGCACGCCCGAGTACATGTCGCCCGAGCAGATTGACGACTCGGGCTCGGTGTCGTCCCTGAGCGACCTCTACTCCCTCGGCGTCGTCATGTACGAGCTGTTCACCGGCACGCTGCCCTTCGAGCACGACCAGCTCTTCCAGCTCCTGCGCATGCATGCGAACCGGCCGCCCGATCCGCCCCGGGAGCGCAACCCCACCCTCCCGGAGAGCCTGGAGCGGATCATCCTGGACCTGCTCGAGAAGGATCCGGCCCGCCGCATCCCGAACGTGGGCGAGGTGGCCCGCCGCCTTCGCAGCGTCGCCCGGGAAATCCGCTGAGCGTAGGCTCCTCGAGTCGAGGTCGCTGCCGGTTGCGCGCTCGGTGCTGCTGGCCCCGCTCAGCCGAGGAGCATGGCGCACATGGACGCGACGTCGGACGGTTCCGCCTGCGCGCTGCAGCGGACCCAATTCGCGGTCCGGTCCCCGAGCTGATGGAGCTCGGCCTCCGTGCGCGCATCGGCACCCCAGAGCACGACGCGGGCGCCCTCCGGAAGCTCGGGAGCCAACACCGCCATCGTGGAGGGTTGCACCGAGGGCTGCTTGCAGTCGACCACCACCACGAGCCGTTGCCCGAGGTCTGCCGGGGCCGCATCGAGCAACGACAGGGGGTCCTCGACGCGTGCGATGTGCGCGCGCGTGCCGAGGATACGCGCCATGGCCTGCAGGCAGGCGTCGTCGACCGTGACGACCAGGATCACGGCGCGTCCCGTGCCGACGCTCGGCATGTCCGCGGTGGACGCGTTCTGCCAGCCCGACAAGCCAAGGGCGGCATCGAGCGCCGCGACGGGGGTGCTCAGCCGAATCCCGCTCACGTCGTCGTCCTCCGCCACCATGTCGACGATCGATTGGAGCTGCTCGATTGCAATCTCGGCCGCCGCGTGGCCAAGCGCGTACTCGATGGCTTCGCGCAGGTGCACCTCGACGAACTTCCGCACCGCCTCGCCCCCCTCGGGCACCTCGTCGAGCTGGGCGACGTAGAGGGCCTGGGTCAGAACCTGGTCCCGTAGGTCACGGGCGGCGAGCCCGTCCAGTGTTTCGCGGATGACCTGGGCCACCCGTCCACCGCCGACCACTGGGCTCGGAGACATTGTACGCGGCCTTCCCTCGGGCCTTTACCCTCCCACAGTGTATCCGGCCCGTCGCTTGTCGCCAACTCGGGGGTGTCCCCCCCTCGCCAAACCGGTCGGCGAGACGCGTGCGACTCCGGCGTCCGGGTCGCTCCGCCCGGCCTTCGCGCCGGGCCTGGCGGCGGCATCACGGCGTCGTGCCGAGGTCGAACGGGATGCCGCTTCGCTGGAAGAGGCCCTTGAGCGTCAGCTTGTCGTTGGACTTGATGTAGGCCTCCCGCGCCTCGACCAGACCGGCCTGGACGTGGGCCAGGAGGTGCTCGTTCATCGTCTGCATGCCGATCTTCTTGCCCGTCTGCATGACGCTGGTGAGCTGGAAGGTCTTGCCCTCGCGGATGAGGTTCGCGACAGCCGGGTTGCTGATCAGCACCTCGTAAGCCGCCACGCGCCCGCCGCTCTTCTTCTTGCAGAGCACCTGCGCGACCACGCCCCGTAGCGACTCGCTCAGCATCACGCGGATCTGGGCCTGCTGGTCGGGCGGGAACTGGTCGATGACCCGGTCCACGGTGCTCGGGGCCGTCGTGGTGTGGAGCGTCCCGAAGACCAGGTGGCCGGTCTCGGCGGTCTCGATGGCGATGGCGATGGTTTCGAGGTCGCGCAGCTCTCCGACCAGCACGATGTCCGGGTCCTCGCGCAGGGCCGCCCGCAGCGCGTTCTTGAACGAGCGGGTATGGGTCCCCACCTCGCGCTGGTTGACCAGGCACTTCTTGTTGGCGTGGACGAACTCGATGGGGTCTTCGATCGTGATGATGTGGTCCGCGCGGTTCTGGTTGATGTAGTCGACGAGGGTCGCGAGGGTCGTGGATTTGCCGCTGCCCGTCGGACCGGTGACCAGCACGAGCCCCTTGGACAGCCAGCACAGGTCGAGCACCTGCTCGGGCAGGCCGATTTCGGCGGGCGTCAGGAGGTCGAAGGGGATGACGCGGAAGACGCCGCCGATGCCCTTGCGGTCGACGAAGACGTTGGCGCGGAAGCGCGCGACCTGCTCGATGGTGTGAGCGAAGTCGGTGTCGCTCGCCTCGTCGAGCTCCTTCTCGTTGCGCTGCGGCATGATCTCGCGCAGCAGCGGGCCGAGCTCGTCAGCCGTGAGAGGGCTCCCGTCTCCGAGCGGGAGCATCTCGCCGTGCAGGCGTACCATCGGCTGGACGCTGGAGGACAGGTGCAGGTCGCTCGCCCCGAGCTTCACCATCATGCGCAGGTAACGGTTGATGCGCGGCTCGCCCGCCCCGAGCTCGACCTCCGGTGGACGTGGCGGCAACGACGGCTGGGCGGCCCGGGCCCGCACCGCCGCCATGTCCTCGAGGGCATGGCGGTCCGGGGCGGCCTTGGGTGCGGGCGCTTCGCGGACGGGAACGCCAGCCGGGGCGGGGAAGCGCACGGCGGCGGCGGGCTTGTCGGGCTCGGGCGCCGGCAACGACGCGCTCGATGGGTCGGCGGGCGCGATCTCGACGCGAAAGACGTTGGGCGAGGCCGCCTCGACCTGCGCGCGCACCTCTACGCCTGCGCTCGAGATGTGGTGGAAGGACGCGCGTCCTTGCTGGCGCAGCGCCGCCACGGCGTCGGCGGGCGCCGCCTCCTGCACGAGCTGGACAATCTGGGCGTGATTGATGTTCGAGGTCGAGGTGCGCTCCCCCCCGGGAACCGGAAGCGGACCGGCTCACCCGACACGAGGAGGACGCTGTCGGCGTTGTGGCGGATGAGGTGCTGAACGTAAAAGTCGATGCGCAACATGAAGTCACGAAGCTACAGAATCCGTGTGCCCGTAGCTAGCTGAGAATCGTGGTAAAAGGGGACCCCGCGATGGAGGTCTCCGAAAGCCACAGGGGGGATGGGGGCAACGGCGGAGGCGTGCCGCGGTGGGTGCCGCTTCTCGTCGGCATCGCTGCGGCGGGTGGCCTCCTGTACGCGCTCCACGGCGTGCTGACGCCGGTCTTCTTCGCCTTCATCATCGCCTACATGCTCGATCCGGTCGTCGACAGGTTCGAGCGGCTTGGCTTCCCCCGGGCGCTGGGAATTGTGATCGTGCTCACGATCGTGCTCGGGGCCCTGGGCCTCTTCGTGCTGCTCGTGGTGCCGGGCGTGGTGCGGGACATGGCGGCGGTGGTCCCCGAGCTCGTACGAAGCGCGCGCGGGCTTTTGGCGAAGGCCGAGCCCTGGCTGCACACGCGCGGAGTCACGGTCCCCCACACGTTCGACGAGGCCCTCGCCGACCTGCCCATGGGCGCCCAGGACCTGGCGGGCAAGGCCATCGCGCCAGCGGGCACGGTCCTAGGTTGGATCGCCGGGGGCACCGCGTCGGTGCTCGGTGCGGCAGCGAGCCTGCTCACCGTCCCGGTCTTCGCGTTCTACCTGCTCTACGACTTCGACCGCATGACCGCGGCCGCAGCGGAGCTCACGCCCTGGCGCGTGCGCTCTCTCGTGAGCGAGGTCGCGGGCGAGGTGGACGACGTGCTCGGACAGTTCGTCCGCGGCCAGTTCCTCGTGATGGTAATCCTCGCGGTCCTCTACGCCGTCGCCTACACCATCGCGGGGGTACGGCTCGCGGTGCCCATCGCCATCGTGGCGGGGCTTCTGTCGTTCATCCCCTATGTGGGCGGCGCCACGGCGGTCGGCCTCGCGGTGCTGATGTCGCTGGTCGACTGGGGCGGCTGGGGGCAGATTCGCGGGCGTCCTCGTCGCCTACGCGGTCATCCAAGTGCTCGAAGGCTTCGTCATCACCCCCAAGATCGTCGGTGACAAGGTGGGGCTGTCATCGGTGTGGGTGCTCTTCGCCCTGATGGTGGGGGCCGAGCTGTTCGGCTTCATGGGCGTCCTGCTCGCGGTGCCCTCGGCGGCGGTCGCGAAGATCTTCGTGGTGCGGGCCGTCGCCCGCTACCGGCGCAGCCGCTTCTTTCTCGAGGGTGCGCCCGCAGCGCCCGACGCATCGCCCGACGCAGCGCCCGACGCGGCGCCTGCCGCGACCGCGGCGTCGCCCACAGCGGAGCCGGCGGAGTCGTCCACAACAGAGGCTGCGGGCTCTCTCGCAACACGGTCCGCGACGTCGTCGACGCCCGCGCCTTCCGCAACAGCGCCTGCGACGTCGTCCGCGTCCGCGCCTCCCGCAACAGCGCCTGCGACGCCGTCCACGCCCGCCCCTCCCGCGGCCGGGGGCGCGGCCACGCCGGCAGGCGGCGGTGGCGGGGCGACGCGCGACGACTCGACGAACGACGCAAAACCGCCGAGGATGGCGGGACAGGAGACGGGCGAAGAGGAGGTGGAATGAACGCTCGGAGGCTTCAGATTGTGGTGCTCGACGCGCGACCCGGCCCCCCTGATGGGGTGACGGAGGCGATCGCGACGGCCCTTGCCAACGAGCCGGGGATCAACACCGCGCGGGCGTCGGAAGCTCCTGCGGTTGCCGCGGCCTCCGAGGCCCATGCCCGCCTGCATCAGGCAGACGCGGCCGTGGCGCTCGACAGCGCGTCCCTCGAGCGCGCCCGCGACGCCGGCATCCCCCTCTGTGGCGTCGTCTTCCCGGCGTTCGACCTCGCCTGGGCGGAGGACCTCGGCCGCGCCGACCTCATCCTCGTGGCGCACCCCTCCCTCGCGGACGCGCTGGTGGCGCGCGGCGTCTCGCGCGCGGCCCTGGAGGTCGTTGGTCCGGTGGCACCTGCGGGATGGACGCCGGCTTCCGACCGACTCGTGGTCCGCGCGGAGGTGGGCCTGCCCCACAGCGGTCTGGTCGTCGTCGTGCCAGCCGCGGTGATCGACGAGGAGGGACCGACCAGCCTTCTGGTGCAGCTCGGCCTGGTCGGCGGCGCGACCTTCCTCTTCGACGTGGGCCAGGACATCGAGACGGCCGAGACGCTTCGGCGCGTGGCTCCCGCCCACGGTATCTCGGGCTACCTCTTCGCCCAGAGCAGCGAGACGCCGCGGTACTGGCAGGCGGCGGACATGGCGATCGCGCGATCGCGCGGCGGGGAGATCTCCCGGGCCCTGGCTGTGGGCGCGCCGGTCCTGCTCCTTCCGTCCGGGCGCACCGACGAGGTGGCTGCGGCGTCGCTGGCGGCGACCGGCGCTGCGGTGCGCGCCGAGTCCATGGCCACCCTCGCGGTGAGCTTGGAGCAGGCGCTCGAGCCGAGCGCGCTCCACGCCGCCCGGGCGGCGGTCTCTGCCCTCGATGCACCAGGCACCGCCGAACGCATCGCCCATGTGGTGCGACAGGGCTGGGAGCAGCGGCGCGATGCCGGCCAGCTCTTGCCCCGGGGCCTGCCGTCCGGGCTCGAGAAGCTGCCCGATCGTCCGCTCGCGCGACCGTCGACCCATCCGGGTGCCGACGGACGCGACCTCGACGAACGCATCGAGGCCGAGCTGAAGGCGCTGAAGAAGAAGATTCTGATCGCCGCGTCGCGTCCCTGGGGGGCGTGGATGGAGCCGCACCATGGCGCGATGCCGTGGCGGCCGAGGGCAGGGGCGATGGGCACCGTGTGCTATGGTTCGCGCCCCTGATGGATGCGGCGGAGCCCATCGCTGCCGACGACGTACGGCGCGCGGTCGACCGGGCGCGCGTGCATCCGCACGCGTCGGCCGTGGCGGCCCTGGCCTTCGACGTCCTGTCGCGCCAGGCGGAGGGGCGCCTCCTGCTCGCCGGGAAGAAGCTCGCCGAGACGCGCGCCCGAGCCGCCGGGGTCGACCCGGAGCAGGCTCGCTGCGACGGCGTCGACCTGCTCGGGGTCATCGAGCGGGGCCCGCGGAGTCGGGCCGAGCGCGCCCTGTTGTCGGCGTTCGCGGTGCTCGGGCTCGGGGCCAAGCTCGAGGCGGCCAAAGGTGCGGAGCGACGCGAGATCCTCGCCCGCTTCGTGCAGCACGCGGACTGGCTCGAGACCGCTTCGCCCTACGCCGTCTACCCCTTCGTCCCCTCCCTGCTCGACGACGCGCAGGCCGACGCGACCTGGAAGGCTGTCGGGGACGCCCTCGTGGCCGCGCAGGAGACGACGCCCGCCGCACGCGCGCGCGACGCAGCCCGTCTGAGCGCCCTGTCTCTCGCGGGCACCGACGCGTCTCGCCGAGAGTGCGAGCGGGTCGCACGCGATGCCCTCGACCCGGTGCTTCGCGCCCTCGCGGCCGGCTTGCTCGGGGGTGCACCCGCCGCGGCGCCGCGGGGAACATCGCACCTGGCGGGACGCCTGGGCTACGTGCCGCGCGCGAGCCTCGGCCACGCCGTGATGTTCGTGACTGGGCTCGCCGCCATCGCCTGGCTCCTGCGGCTCGTCGGACGGGTCATCGGCCTGTCGCGCGAGGTCGAGATCGATCTCGGCGAGCGCAGCCTGCGCATCCACAAGCGGACGGCGATCCTCGGCCGGTCCATCCGTGAGTCCGAGGAGGTGCACGCCCTGAGCGCCATCGCCGGCGCCGCCCGCCGGGTGCGCTACCCGGCCCTGCATCTGGTGGTCGGCCTGCTCGCGACCGCCATCGGCATCCTGGTGGGCGGCCTCCTGTTCTTCGATGGGGTGTGGGCCGGGGAAGCGGTGCTGGCCCTCTACGGCGCGGTCGCGGTGATCGTCGGGGCGGGCCTCGACCTCGGGCTGTCGATCCTGTGGCCGGCGCGCAAGGGTCGCGTGGCCTTCGAGCTGTGCTTCGCATCCCGGCGCACCCTGCGGCTCGCGCGCGTGCCCGCGGAGGACGCCGAGCGGTTCCTGTCGGCCCTCGAGCGGCGGATCGGCCGTGCAGAAGCGGCGGGTGTCACCGCGGCGGCAGCTCAGGGGGGCTGACGTCGGTTCGCGCGGGGTGGTGCGCGTGGTGGGCCCGGACCGGCGCCTCGTCGGGTGGGGGCTTCGTCCCCGCGTCGGGACCCGACGCGCGGCTCGCCGCTGCGAGGGCCGCGGCGCGGCGGAGGCCGAGGGTGTCGTCCGCGAGTGCGAGTAGGTCGTCGATGTCCCGGTCCGATGCGCGTGCGGCGAGGGTCACCCTCTGGCCCTCGGTGCTCACCTTCACACGCCGCAGCACTGGCCCGAGCGCGCTCAGGGCCACGAGGGGCTGATCGAGGGCGCGCGCGATCAGGGCGCGGGCGCTCTCGACGAGGCGCGAGGCGTCCGACGGGCTGCCCAGGTCGAGCTCCACACCGATCCGAGTGCCTCCCACCAGCGCCGCCCCGATGCCGATTGAGCGCACCCGCGCGAGGGCGCTGAGACCGCCTCGCAGCCCGCTGCCGAGCCACCGCTCGAGGGCGGGCCGCCACCCATCGGGGATACGCGCCACCGCGACCAGGTCGGCGCCCGGTACGAGGCGTGCCCACACGCTGGAAAGGACGGGGGCGCCCGCGGCGCCGGGCGCGTCGCCGTGGAACGTCCGGACGATGCGGCGCACCGTCACCGCGGAGCCGCCGGCCACCGCGTCGCTGCCGAGGAAGACGGCGCGCGAGTCGCCCATCGCCGACGCGATGGCGGGCTCTCCCTCGACTTCGACGCGGTGCACGTGCCCACCCTCCGCCGTCACCACGTCGCCCACGCATCGAGCAAGCGCGTCGTGGTCGAGGTCGCCGCGGGCCACGAACCCGAGGTGATTGAGGGGCGAACGAGCATCCCCGTCGACGAACACGGTGACCTGCGTCAGCTGCTCGAGCGGGTCGAAGCCGCACTTGGCCTCGATGCGACGCACCCCGCGCCCCTTGTCCCCGGCCGCGACCACGCGCGTCCAGATCGTGGAGTGGAGGAGCGCCGGGACGCGGACCCACAGGACCGCCGTCGCGTCGCGAGGGACGGTGTCGAGTGGAGCGCTGGGCAGGGGACGGCGGCGGCCCACGAGCAGCCAGGAGCCGAGGCCGATGGCGACCAGGGCGACGAGGCTGATGAGCACGTGGCGGAGACGTTGCGACACGGGGGCGGTCCGGGCTCGCATTGTAGAGGACCCGGGCCGCCGCGCCACGACACGAGGCGACACGAGGTGCGCGGTCCCGCACCCCGCCGCCCGCCGCACCCTCCAAGGTGAGGCATGTGACGGATGGCTCCGATCCATGGTACCAGAGCAACGCCATGCCCTGGCGCCCCATGATGCTGCGCGAGAACCGCGTTCTGGCACGCTGCCAGGCCTCGGGCGATTTGTCCGTCTCCGGAGGCAAGGTCGAGATCCGCTATCGACCGGGGTCGACCAAGGCGTACTTCGCCAGCCCGCGCAACCTCTCCCCCGCTCCGGACTCGGAGCTGTTTCCCGACGATCACTGCGCGGAGGCGGAGCCGGTGGCCGCGACGGATGGAGCGGGTGGGCGCCGTCGCCGCGGCGGGTCCGCATCCCGCGCGAAAGGGCCCACGTCGGTCGCCGAGCCGCCAACCGCGCCGCGCGACACCGAGGTCCTCGTCTACGCCGACGGAGCATGCAGCGGCAACCCCGGGCCCGCCGGGCTCGGCGTCGTGATGATGTGGGACGCCGAGGAGCGTGAGCTGAGCGAGTACCTCGGCACCGGGACCAACAACATCGCCGAGCTCACCGCCATCCTCCGCGCGGCTGAGGCGGTCGCTGACCCCGCTCGCCCCGTGCATATCTACACCGACTCGAGCTACTCCATCGGCGTGCTGACACGCGGCTGGAAGGCGAAGGCCAACGTCGACCTGGTGGCAACTGTCAAGCGCGCCCTGGCGCGCCTCGACGACGTGCAGCTCTTCCACGTGCGAGGCCACGCCGGCGTCGAGCTCAACGAGCGCGCCGACGTCCTCGCCCGCGAGGCGCTCGAGCACCGCGGGTCGTCGGGCTGGCGCGTGCCGAGCAGCTGACATCTGCCGGGCTGGACACGGGGCCGGCGAGGTCGCGGCCGATCGACCGAGCGTCGGCTCGCGGGATGCCGGTCTCAGGTCGGCTCGAGCCGCACCCGCATCGGCAGCCCGCCGCGGGGTCGCGCGGTCGCCGCGTCGGGATTGGGGCTGACCTCCGCGTCGTCGATCAGATCGAGCCGCGCCCGTTGGGCGATGCACGCGAGCACCAGGGGCCCCTCCTGCAGCGCGAAGTGGTTTCCGATGCAGATGCGCGGACCGGCGCCGAAGGGCACGAAGGCGTAGCGATGGCGCGCCGCCACGGCCGCGGGTGCGAACCGTCCCGGATTCGAACCGCTCGGGGTCGGGCCACAGGGCGGGCCGGTGGTGCAGCGCCCAGGGGACGACGAGGGCATACCCTCCCGCCGGGATGGCGTAGCCGCCGATTGTCACCGGCTCGATGGCCTGCCGCTCGTAGATTGGCACGGGCGGATAGAGCCGGAGCGCCTCTTCGAACACGTGGCGCGCGAGGGGGAGCGCATCGAGGTCGGCCACACCGGGCGTGCGCCCGTCGAGGGCGCGGGCTTCGCGCTCGAGCGCATCGCCCACCTCGGGGTGGCGTGCGAGTAGGTAGAGCGCCCAGGACAGGGCCGTGGCCGTGGTCTCGTGGCCGGCGACGAAGAGCGTGAGGATCTCGTCGCGGAGCTGGCGGTCGTCCATCCCGCCCTCGCCCTCCTGGTCGTCACGCGCCTCGAGCAGATGCGCGAGCAGGTCGTGGCGCCCGGTCGGCTGTGCGCGACGCTCTGCGATCATCCGTGCGACGCGCTCGTCGAGCGTATGAATGGCTTCCTCGAGCTGCCGGTTCTCCTCGCCCGGCCAGAGGATGGGCGCGTCGAGCTTCGATGCGGTGCGTGTGAAGGCTCGACCGAAAGCCCCGGGCAAGGCGCGACCCGCGTTCTCGATTGCGTCGGCCGTCGCGACCTGCAGCCCGAGGGGGACGGACGTCGCCGCGCTGGCGGACCAGGACAGGGCGACGGTGAGCGCGGCGCCGAGCGCGTCGCTCTCGTCGAGGGTGTCCACGTCGAAGAGGACCTTGCCGGCGACCTCCATGGTGATGCGCGTCATCTCCCTCGCGGCGTCGAGCGTCTGGCCCTCGGTCCAGGTGTCGGTGCATCGCCGTGCGGCCTCCGTCATCTGCTCGGCGTAACCCGCGACGGCAGCCGGCTGGAAGAAGGGCGCCATCCACTTGCGCTGCCGGCGCCACAGGGCGCCCTCGCTCGTGAACAGACCGTTGCCGACCAGCGGCGCGAGCACCATGCGCAGGAAGCGTGACTTGCGGAAGCTCGCGTGCTTCGCGACGAGGAGCTCGTGGACCAGGTCCGGCGTGTTGGCGACCAGCACCTCGGTCGTCGCGAACCGGACCCGCCCCACGTCGCCGATCTCGCGGTTGAAGCGCGCGAAGAGCCCGATGGGATCTTCGCGGTACTGGCGCAGGTGACCGAGGCCGAGGAGCCCCGTCCCGGAGAGCAGCGGTGCCTTGTCCATGGCGCATCGTACCTCGTGGCGCACGCGCGGTGGCGCATGGACGGCGTGGCCTCGGGCCCGGGATTGTTCAGCCGCCGAAGCCCGCCAGCCCGTCCCACACGGTGACCGGGCTGGCGTTCGCGTCGATTGCCCACGCGCTGTCCGGGGTGGCCCGAAAGGGGCCGCCACGCCCGCTCCTCGATGGCACGAGCGTCGCCTCCAGCACGACCTCGTCGCCGTGCTGGAGGATCTGCTCACGGTAGTGGAGCGTACGGTTCCCGGTAGGGTGGGCGGCGACCGTCTCTCGGAAGAGCGCCGGGATTGGCCGGAGCACTGGCTCGCCCGGGTCGAACCTCGACGCGAACGCGAAGCGTGCCCTCTCGAGCGGGACGCTGACGCGCACGCCCTCGTCGGTGCAGAGCATGAGGTCGGCGCCGAGGGAACCGCTGGCGAGCAGGCGTGTCGAGGCTCGCATGTAGGCCGCGTGGCTGCCCGTGTTCGAACGACGCACGGCGAAGAAGCTCCAGCGCACGAGGGCGGCCCGGAGGCCGCTCCATGGGCTCACCACAGAGCTCGGCGAGACGACGCGGGCGCGGAGGCGCACGCGCACGGGTCGGGTGGCGCCCGCCAGGCTGGAACGAGGCGGCTCCCCGTCAGATGGGACATCATCGCGCTGAGGATCGTCATGGCGGTTGCTCAGGAACGGATTGCCGTGCCGGCTCGGCTGGCGCGTACCTGGTCGCCCATCGAGCGAAGGTCGGCCGCGTGCGCCTCGTATCGGACCGGGTCGTCCCTCCGCATCTCGCGCATGTAGTCGACGCCCTGGGTGAAGGCGGGGTCGTCGTGGTACTGCTGCTCGAAGCACGGGCCGTGATCCTGGCCCTGGACGACCGCGAGCTGGCCGGCGTTCGAATGGCGTCGCACCGTCGCTGCCAGCGGAGCGAGCTGGTTCGGGTGCTTCAGCGAGAAGAGCTCGACGTCGCGGATGCCGTCTGCGTAGCCCCTGGACCGCGCCGCTTCTCGCTGCGACGTGACCGAGTCGGCGCGACCCTCGAGCGCGGCCAGGGCGCCTCGGAGTCGGTCGTAGTTGTAGACCCGGTTCTCGCGATCGGCCTCGGCGTCGGCGTGCTCGACGAGCTCGACGCCCGCACTGAAGGTGAGGGTGATGGGCACGAGGACGGAGGACACGCCGGTTGCCACCGTCGGAGCGGTCTCGGCGCACGCGTCGGCGATGCTGTCGGCAGTCACATGCACGACCACGTCCTCGATGTGCTCGACGGGGCTCTCCTCGTGCCTCGGGGGCGGGTTCGCGAGGGTCACGTCCTCGCGGGAGTGGGTCACTTCGTGAAGGATCTGGCTCACGTTGCCGGCGGGGCCGCCGCCGCAGACTCGATTGGGCATGGGTCACCTCCTAGGCACGCCATGTCGGACACGGGGCTTGGGAGTTGCTGACTCGGCGCGACGTCCTTCGCTTCGTGACGGAAAGACAACGGCCGCCGGAGGGGGTTCCGGCGGCCGTCGGGCGTGACTCGAGGGTGAGGCTCAGGCGACCACTTCGAGTCGGCGGCTCGTGCTCGCGGCAGGACGCGGCTCGGTGGCCTCCGGCCGCGCGGCCTCGGCTGCTTCGGCCATGGCGATCTGGCGCTGCTCGTCGGCGTCGGGGGCGACGAAGCGACCGAGGAGCTTGCTCCAGGCCTCCTTGGGCCCGGGGATGGCGTCCTTCGCTTCGCCCGCCACGAAGCGCGCGAGGGCCGGCGTGTAGGGGGCGATCTCCTTGGCCTTGGCCCAGACGGCGGGCGCGTCCTTCGTCGCGAGCGCCTTGGCCCGGGTGAGCGCGCGTCCCGCATGCACCTTCGCCCGGCCCACGGGGCCCTTGCCGATGAGCGGACCGACCTGATGCACCAGGTCCGCGCCCGTGCCGGCGGCGCGGTGAGGCGCCTTGTAGAGCACGTGGCCGTAGCGGCTCTTCGCGAGGAAGTCCCGCACCTGCTCCTCGGTCACACCGTACTGAGCGAGGGTCGCCTCGTACTCGCCGAGGGCACGCTGGCGCGCCTTGAAGAGGAACATCTGCACGCGCGACTGGAAGTTCACGGCACCGTCGCCGCTCGTCTCGACCGCGCAGAAGATCGCCTCGGGCAACAGCTCGGTCACGACGGTCTGCACGCCGTCGCTCACGCCGCTCGAGGGCATGCACCCGAAGGGCTTGACGCTCAGGGTCATGTGCGCTTTCTGGTGGGTCACGTTGAGGATGAGCTTCGCGACCTCCATGTGGCCCTCGCCGCCGCGCAGCTCCTGGTTGTAGTGGCTGTGGCCAACGCGGGCGACCTCGTCCATGTCGGGCAGGTGGTGGCCCTTCAAACCGAGGGCCGCGGCGAAGGTCTGGACGATGCCGCGCAGCGCCAGCTCGCCGAGGTACAGGCCGCCCATCTTGAGGCCCACGTCCGTGTCGCCGAGGCCGTAGTAGCCGCCGTCGGTGCCCTTGAGACGCGCGCGCTCGAGGGTGTCGTGGCGCAGCTCCCAGAGGTTGTACAGGAGCGTGTTGGCGATGATCTGGATGTCGACCTCGCCGCCCTCCTCCTCGATGAAGCGCTGCAGGTGGTAGTTGCCGTCGCCCTCGGTGGTCATGGCCCAGAACTCGCCGAGGACGGCGACCTTGGGCTTGGGGCGGCTGCGGTCGACCTTCACCTGTTCGAAGATCTTCTTGCCGCGCCGGAGGGCGCGAAGGACGCTCTTGTTGTTCTCGAGCGCCTCGTAGATGGTGCGCTTGACCTCTGCGAGGGCGCGGTCCGTGGCGCCCGCTTCCACCTCGTAGGGGCGGATCCGGTACTGCAGGAGGTTGATGACGTCGCCCGAGAAGAGCGCCTTGGCGATGGCGATGAAGAAGGGCGGGTCGAGCATCAGGCCGAGCTCTTCGCCCGTCGCCTGCTTGAGGCCGCCGGTCTGCTGGAAGAGCAGGACGCGGAAGCCGTCGAAGCCCGCGTCGCGCAGGGCCTTGCGGTACTCGGTCACGTACATGCCGAAGCGGCAGGGGCCGCAGGCGCCGGCGGTCAAGAAGACGTACTTCTCGATGACCTCCTCGGAGGAGAGTCCTTCCTCGTCGCGCAGGCGAACGAGCTCCTTGACCAGGTTGCCGACCGTGAAATAGGTCGGGTTGCACTGGCCGCGGTTGCCGAACTCCTTGCCCGCACGGAACGACGCGTAGTCCGGCACCTCGAGCGCGCGCACCTGGTAGCCGCGCCCCTTGAGCGCCCCCTCGACCAGGTAGTCGTGGGCCATGGTCAACCCGCCGACGAGCAGGGTCGTGTGCGGCCGCTGCGACGCCGAGAAGAACGGATCGATCATCTTGTCGGTCCAGTGATCCTTCGCGCCGGCTTCGAGCCCGAGCTTGGCCCGCTCCTGGGCCTCGAACTTGGCGAGCTCCGCCTCCAGATCGATCCCGTCATGCATCGTGGTCATGTTCGTTCCCCTCTTCAGATCCGTACGACGTTGCCTTCTTCGCTCTTCTTGCCGAGCCGCACGAGCCCTCCGGCGGCGGCCGCACCGACATCTTCGCGCTCCGCGGCCTGGTAGGCGTGCACCTTCTCGGTGAGCGCCTCGATCTGGGCGTGGAGCCTCAGGTCTGCCGGCTGCCTGCGCGCACGCAGCTCCGCTTCCTTCATGTGCAACAGCTCGAGGCGCTTCTCGTCGATGCGCCGCTCGAGCTCGCGCTTCTTGCTCGCCACGTCCTCGAGCCGCTCCTCATGGAGCCTCAGGGAGTGGGCGTAGGTCTTGACGCGAATCTTGATCGAGCCGCCGGGCTTGTTCGCGTCGATATCGTGCAGGGCGGAATAGGGCACCGCGCTGCGCTCGACGATGCGGTCGATGATGCCATAGGTCGGCGCGTCGTGGCCGCACTTGAAGCTCGAGAGATCGAGCAGCACCACGTTCGGGTGGCGCGCGGCGAACTTGGTCGCCCACACCTTCATGGCGCTGTTGGCCGAGTAGTTCTCCGGCCACACGTCGTTGATGTCGAGCGGCGACTGGATGCGGCCCTTTTCGAGGTCGTCCAGGAAGAAGCGCCGGAGCCAGGTCTCGTCCTTCGGGATCGAGCGGATGGACAACACCGGGTAGCCAAGCACCTGGAACTCGTCCGGGATGCCGTGGTGCAGGCCGGGGTCCAGGTGGTAGGGGCGGCCGACCATCAGGATGGCGACGCGGTTTTCGTACTCGAGTTGCTCGAGGATCGCCTTGCCCTTGTCCTGCAGGTCCTGGTCGTACTCCTCCATGGCGCGCCAGCCCTCTTCGGCGGCGAAGTCGCTCTCGTCTTGCGTCATGCCGAGCTGCTTGCGGAAGGCCTCGAAGAGGCGCTGCTTGAGCAGCGTCTTCTCCGTGAAGCCGAAGGCGGCGTCGATGTACTCGATGCCGCGCTCCTTGAAGTAGTCCTTCTCCTTGGTGAAGGCGGCCTTCATCACGTCGGGCGTGCCCGCCACGATGGGGCAGCTCGCGTGGTCCACCGCGTGCGTCACGAAGGACGGCACGTGGGTGTGGATGGGGAAGAAGATCGCGTCGAGGGGCTTCTTGTCGTGCGCCTCGAAGAGCAGGTGGTGGAAGTGGGCCTGGGCCACCTTCGCCGGGAAGCACGGATCGACCGAGCCGTACTTGCCACCCGCCTGCCACATCTCCTCGGTCGTCTCGTCGCTGAAGACGATGTTGCGCGGGTTCATCCCGAGCGTCTCGAGGTAGGCGCGCCAGAAGGGCGCGGTCGTGTACATGTTGAGCACGCGCGGGATGCCGATGCGGTAGGCCTTGCGCTTCTTCTGGGCCTCCTCGCTCGACCGCTCGAAGCCGCGCGTCACCGTCTCGCGCGCAACCTTGCCCCAGAAGCTCTTGCGCACGACCACATCTTCCATGGGCGCGCCGGCTTCGGGCATCGGGCGGTGCTTGAACCAGGACCGGAAGAGGCGGTCGGCCTCGTAGGTCACGAGGTTCGGGTACTGCTTCATGATCGCGCGCCGCTCGCGCACGAGCTTCTGTACGGCCTCCTTCGACTCGACCGTGCCCTTCTCGCAGCTGAAGCCGCTGATGTAACGGCTCGTCGTCCCGTCGGGCCGGAAGGCGTCGATGAAGGTGCGCGAGCAGTTGTTCGGGCAGAAGTGGCAGGTGGTGGTCGCGTCGTTGGTCGTCTTGTAGTCGAGGTCGATGGCGGCATCGAGGCCGATGAAGGTGCTCTTCTTGCGCCGCTTGACGACCCGTAGGGTTTCCATGGCCGCGCCGATGGCCCCCGCCTCGCCGGTGTGCGGGTGCACGAACACCTCGGCGTCCGGCACGCGCTCCTTGATGTAGTCGACCTGGGCCTTGACCGCGGCCAGGTTGTATTGTGTGCCGCCTTGCAACACGAAGCGCCGTCCGAGGGCGGCGAGGCGCGGCACGCCGACCACGTACTGCCAGACGTTCTTCGGCAAGACCTGGGCGAGGCCCGCGAGCAACTCCTCCTTCGAGAAGCCCTCCTTCTGGAAGTTCACCCGATCGGTGTCGAGGAAGACGGCGCAGCCGTAACTGAACTTGGGCGCCAGGGACGCGCCGAAGGCCGTCTCGGCGTACTCGGTGACCGGTAGGCCGAACTGGTCGGCCATGGCCTGGAGCAGCATGCCGTTGCCGGCCGAGCACTGATTCGACAGCTTGAACGACTTGATGTCGCCGTTCTCCATGAACAGGACCTTGATGTCCTGGCCGCCGATGTCGCAGATGACGTCCACGTCGCCGAAGATGCTCGTCGCGCTCATCATGTGGGCGACGGTCTCGACGATGTTCGCGTCGGCGTTGAGGCATTCCTCGAGCACGTCGGCGGCATAGCCCGTCGCGCCGAAGCCGAGGATGTGGAGCGTGGCGCCGTCCTGGTGGACGCCGTCGCGTAGCTCGCGCAGGAGATCCTTGGTGTCCTGGATCGGGTTGCCCTTCGACAGGGTGTAGGCCTTGCGCAGGATGCGCCCGTCCTCGCCGAGCAGGACCGCCTTGCTCGAGGTGCTGCCGCCGTCGACGCCGACGATGGCGCGCACGACCTGGCCCTCTTCGAACGGTACCGGCTCGAACTTCGGGATCCGGTAGGCGTCGCGGAAGGTGGTGAGCTCCGTCGTCGGTCTTGGCCAGGGGCGGCCCGGCGCTCTCGCCGAGGCGCGCGGCGCGGCCTTCCGAGATGTAGCTCTTGAGGCCGTCGAGCCCGCGGTAGCGCCCGACCTCGGGCGACTCGTGCAGTCCGTACATCACCGCGCCGTAGGCCGCGTAGAGCTCGGCGTTTTGCGGGACGAGGATCACCTCCTCGATGGGCACGTCCTTCGGGTAGGGGAAGCCGCGCTCTTCCCAGGTCTGGGGGATGCGCATCCGCCAGCACTGCTGGAGGAACGGCAGGTAGGTGTTGGGGCCGCCGAGCAGGAGCACCTTGTGCCGGAGCGTGTTGCCGCGCGTCAGCACCGAGAGGTTCTGCATGACGATGGCGTCGGCGAGCGAGCACATGATCTCGGGCGCCGGGATGCCGGTCTTGACCAGGTTGACGATGTCCGTCTCGGCGAAGACGCCGCACTTGGCGGCCACGTGGTGCAGACGCCCGTCGTCGAAGTCGAGCTTGGCCGTGTCGGCGGCGGGCATGCCCACCTTGATCATGCACTTGTCGATGGTGGCGCCCGTGCCCGACGCGCACTTGTCGTTCATCGAGCACGTCGCGGTCTTCTCGCCGGTCTCCGGGTTCGCCTTGAAGATGATGATCTTGGCGTCCTGACCGCCGAGCTCGACGACCGAGCCCACGTCCGGGTGGAGCTGCTCCACCGCCAGGGTGACGGCGTTGACCTCCTGGACGAACTTGGCGCCCAGGGGCTCGGCCAGGGGCCCGCCGCCCGAGCCCGTGACGAAGACGCGCAGGCGCTCGGGGGCGACGTCCGGGAACGCCTGTCCGATGCGCACCAGGAAGTCGAGCACGCACTCCGCCTGGCGCGTGTGGTGGCGCTGGTAGTCGTGCCAGAGGATCTCGCGGCTCTCGGGGTCCACGACGGCGGCCTTCACCGTCGTCGAGCCCACGTCCACGCCGATCACGAGCGGCTTTTCCATGCCTTCGACCCTCCCCGGTGGCTGATGGTGACGTCAGTGTCAGCTTTTCTTCGCTCGCGTCAACCGCCAATTCGCCCCGTGACGTAACGTCATGGGCGCAGAGTGGTGGGATGTGCGGGCTTGTGGGCAGCCCGGCCCACCGCCGCAAGAGGAAGGCGATCGGACGGGTGAGCGGTGGCCCCGCGTGAGCACAGCCGGCCCCCCGCGCCGCACGGGGGAGTCCGAAGGCGGCAGACGACGTCGGCATGCACGTGTCCCGCGGCCGCCGAGCGCTCGGCGGCCTCCGTCGCGGCGCGGGGTTCTGGTCCCGTCGCGAGGTCGGGCTCAGCCGGGGCGTCCGGCCGCGGCGGCGCGGACACTCACCACGGCGACGCCTCCGCGTGTGCGTACGGCGACCCGGAGCTGGTCGTGGTCGGCGCGCGGCTGCCATGCGACCGCTGGGCCCTCGCCGTCGATGGTGCCGTCGCCTTCCCAGCGGGTCGTGAAGGGGGCGCCCACGCCTTCGATGGAGACGTGCACCAGGTCGCCCTCGCGCGTGGTGACGAGCCGCGGCGCGGGCGGGTCGTGCAGGGCCAGGTCCGAGGTGCGCACGCCCTCCTTCGTCTGGCTGTCGCGCCACTGGTCGATGAGCGGTAGGCGCCGTCGGGCAGGGGCGTCGGCGCTCTCCACCGAGGCGACCATGTCCGTCTCGTCGATCTCGCGCTCGACCATGCCCGCGTCGGAGGCGGCGGGTCGACGACGAAGCCCGCGTCCACCCCCGCGTCGGCGGGCACCGGGTCGACGACGAAGCCGGAGTCGGCCCCCGCGTCGCGGCCCGCGTCGACGGGAGCCGGGTCGACGACGAAGCCCGAGTCCAGGCCTGCGTCGCGTCCAGCGTCGGCGGGCGGCGGGTCGACGACCATGCCGTGGTCGGTTCCGGCGTCGTGGCTCGGCGTGTGGGAGTCGGCGCAGGCGCTGAGGTTCGAGGCCAAGGACGCGCCGAGGACGGCGCTCGCCGCGAGCCGGAGCAGCTTTCGCGTCGGGCGGGGCGGCACGGCGGGCTGGGGCGGATGGGCCGCGAAGGCGTTCATGTCCGCGTACAGCTCGTCGAGGGCCAGGTGCCAGCGCCGGTCCGCCTCGCTCACCGCGAGCCCGAGCAGGGCCGCCTCCCGTTCGAGGCGATCGCGCTCCCTCATGCCGACCCGGTCGACCAGCTCGATGGCCCGCTCGAGGAAACGCGCCGAGTCGAGGGAGATGTCCCGCGTCAGGGCGCGGGCGCGCCGCCCGAGGGGCTCCGCCTCGCCGTTCTTCGCGTGGAAGCGGCGCAGGACGTTGGCCGCGTAGCCCAGGCCCATGTAGCGGTTCGCGACGCCGTTGGGCGCGAAGTTGCGCTCCCGGAAGACCGCGGAACAGACGCGGAAGAGCAGCTCCGTCGGGTCGTCCGAGATGCGGTAGTTCCAGCCGAGGTAGCTCCCCCCGAGGTCCTGCTCCTCGCGCAGCTCGAGGTGCAGGGGCGTGCCGTAGTAGGGCTCGGCCCGGCAGAAGTTCACGGGGTGGTCGGCGTGGTCACGGATGAACCGAACGTTCTCCCACACGTCCGAGAGCGTGGCCTGGGCCTCGAAGATCAACAGATTGTAGCAATTGAAGATGCCGGCCTCGCGGCACGCGGCGAGGGCCTCGCGCACGTGCTTCTGCTGGGTGCCGCGCCGGAGGTGCTCGCCTCCGGTCTGCGAGCCGTTCTCGACGCCGACGTAGAGCCGGATGACGCCCAGGTCGAACAGCTCCTTGGCGAGCTCGCGCGTGATGGTGTCGGGCCGCGCCTTGCCGACGATGCCGATCCTGCCGACGCCGTACTCGTCGAGGGCCGCGCGGATCGCGCGCACGCGCTCGAGGGTGCGGGCCGGGTTCGGCAGGGTGAAGTTGTCGTCGTGGAAGCAGAAGATGCACGGCTCGTTCGCGCGGTGGGCGAGCAGGGCCATCTCGGCCGCCACGTTCTCGGGGCTCCGCAGACGGAAGAGGCTGCCGCCGCCGTGGTGGCGGCCGTCGCGATAGAAGGCGACGATGGAGCAGTAGCTGCAGCGGCTCCAGCACCCGCGCCCGCCGAGGATCGGCACGAAGGGCACGTTCATATGGCGGTTGTGGGAGCGGTAGCGGCGTGCGAAGGGGACGGCGTCCAGGTCGTCCGGCAGGCGGCGCCCCTCGGTGCGCATCGCCACTCCGTCGTCGCTCAGGATGGCGAGCCCCGCGACCTCGCCCAGCGGCGTGCCCGCCTCGATTGCCTTCACGAGCTCGACGAGCGTCTCCTCGCCCTCGTGCAAGACGACCGAGTCGACG
Organism: uncultured delta proteobacterium; assembly: GCA_963830115.1. Classification (GTDB taxonomy): domain Bacteria; phylum Myxococcota_A; class Polyangia; order Polyangiales; family CAWHLB01; genus CAWHLB01. The sequence goes on along the minus strand of CAWHLB010000035.1, from coordinate 35,070 downwards.
CCGTGGCCGCCCTCGAGCACCTCGCGGAAGGCGAGGGTGGGGAACTGGGCACCGGAGGTGATGTGGCCGCGGTAGCCCGCCCGGCGGAGCATGCGCGCCAGGGTGAGGAACTCGTGGGCGCGGTGCTGGAACTGGATCGACAGGCCGACGACCTCGGGCGCCTCGGCGACGATGCGCGCGATCAGCGCGGGTGCGTCCGAGGGGCGGTTGAAGGCCAACATCGTCGCCTCGTGGCCCGCCTCTTCGACGACCGCCGCCAGGATCCCGAGGCCCAGGTTCTCTTCGAAGTCGGCACCGAGCAGATGGACGCGCATGGGGTCTCCTCTCTCCTGGGTCGGGCGCGGGGAGGGAGCGCCCGCTCCCGTTCGAGCAAACCACATGCCACGGGACCATGTCTCCACTCGCTTGGACGGCACGCGATTCAGAGAGCTGGGCGGCACAGGCACGCCGCTGCGAAGGCACACACTGCGCCGCGTTGTCGCACTTCCGCGCAGGTCCCCGTGTAGTGATACAGTGCGTCGGTGACGAGCGCGCGACGGGAGAAGCGGCGGGCCCAGATCCTCGAAGCTGCCCGCGACGTGTTCGTCGACAAGGGCTATCACGCCACCACGGTCGACGACATCGTGGGGCGGGTCGAGGTGGCGCGCGGCACCTTCTACCTCTACTTCCCGGACAAGCGCGCCGTGCTCGAGGCCCTGGTCAACCAGTTCTTCGAGCGCATCACGGCATCGATCCAGAGCATCATCCTCGGCGACCGGGAGCGCCCGCCGCTGCGCCAGCTGCGCGAGAACCTCCTGCGCCTGTGCGAGCTGGCCCTGGCCGAGCCGGCCATGATCAAGATTCCTCCTCTACGACGTGCCCGGCCTCGATGCCGAGCTCGACGCCAAGCTGCGCGACTTCTACGCGGCCCTGCGCCTCTTCCTCGAAGAGAGCCTCGAAGAGGGCCAGCGCATCGGCCTGGTGCGCGAGGGCAACCGGGCGATCATGGTCGCCCTCGGCCTCGGCGGCCTGAAAGAGATCCTGCTCGCGGCCGTGACGCGCGAGAGGGGCAAGCACACCGCCGCGGAGCTCGTCGAAGAGATCATGGGCTTCTTCGAGTCGGGCCTCCTCGCGCGCGAAGGGACGTGAGGTGAGCCGGGCGCCCCGCCTCCTCGTCGCGGCCCTGGTGTCGCTCACGGCAGGCTGCGGGGCAGCCATGGCCCCCGGCGTTCCGGATGCGGGCGCCCGGGATGCACGCGCCGAGGACGCGTCGCCCCCGACCGATGCTGAGCGGGGCCGTCGACGCGAGCTGGCACTGCAACGTCAACATGTGCGTCTGATCGCACCGGGGGGGGAGGCCTCCCGTTCGGCCGCTTTCGAAGACGATCACTCCCGAGATGGCCGGGGGGCAGGCGCGCGGGGCCGGATTCGGTGTAGCCTCCCCGCCCGAGGTGGAGGATGTACGCATCGAGCTTGAAGGGGTGGATGGTGGCGCTGGCCTTCGGGATGGCGCTCGCGACAACGGGGTGCAGCGGCCGGCATGCCGCGACGGGCGGTGACGGCGGGGTCCTGGAGTTCCCCGACGCGGGGCCGCCCTCGGACGCGGGTCCGGTCACCGGTGCGACCTTGCGCATCGATCCGGCTTCTGCCGATCTCAGCATCGTCGATGAGCGGCCGGCGACGCTCGACTACCACGCCACTCTCGTCGCCACGGACGGCACCGAGACCGACGTGACCTCCCAGACGACGTTCACCTCGTCGGACACGGGCCTCGGGTCCTTCGCCGGGGCGACCTTCACGACGGCCCTTCGCTCGGGACAGCTCCGCGTCTTCGCCATGGCGCGCGGGCTCATGGCCTCGGGCGACGTCACGATACGCACCGAGACCGATTTCTTCGCATCGGGCGTGGGCCCCGATGCGAGGGGTGACTTCGGCGGCGCGGATGATCCGGCCCATGCCCCCCAAATCGTCTACCCCGCCGACGGCGTGATGGTGCCACCGAACCTCAACGAGGTGGAGATCCACTTCCTGCCCGCGGGGGGCTCGCTCTTCGAGGTGCACTTCCAGACGACCGCCATCGACGTCCGCGTCTACACGGGATGCGACGCCGTGGGCAGCGGCTGCGTGTACACGCTCGACGATGCCGTGTGGACGGCGCTGACGACCGGTGCGTTGCCCGCCGAGCCGATCACCTACGAGGTGCTCGGCGTGGACGGCGGGTCGCCCGGGGGCGTCGGGACGAGCGCTCGGCAGAAGCTCTTCCTCGCCGACGACCCCATCACGGGCGGCCTCTACTACTGGAACGCGGCGGCCGGCTCCATCTACCGCTACGACTTCGGGCTCCGAGGTCAGCACGCCGAGCTCTACATGAACGCGGCGAGCGCCGGAGCGAGCACGTGCGTCGGCTGTCACGTACTGTCGCGGGACGGGAGCCGCATCGCGGTCGGCATGGACCTGCCGGCCCCGTCCCCCTACGCCGTCTTCGACACGGGCACGCGCGCCAACGTCTATCGCCAGGGGACCATGTTCGGCGGCGGGTCGAACTTCTTCTCCTTCTCGCCCGACGCGACCCAGATCATGGCGTCGAACGGCATCGACATCGTGCTGCGCGATGCGGCCACGGGGATGGCGATCACCGACCCGCTGGTCGCCGACGGCACCATGCCCGACTGGTCGCCCGACGGGATGCACATGGTCTACGCCAAGTCCGCCACGATGCCTCCCTGCTTCGGCGGGTTCTGCGGCGCCACCGGCGTCGGCGGCGCGAGCCTCGAGACGATGGACTTCGACGGGACGAGCTGGGCGGCCGGCGCGACCCTCGTGCCGGCGGGCAGCGTGAACAACTACTACCCGACCTTCTCGCCCGACGGTCAGTGGGTGCTCTTCGACCGCTCGCCGAGCAACCATGACTCCTACGACTCGCCCGACGCCGAGCTCTGGATCGTGAGCGCCGCAGGCGGCGATCCGGTGCGCCTCGACGACACGACGAGCGACGCGGGCGACTCGTGGCCCAAGTGGGACCCGACGGTCTACATGGTCCAGGGCCATCCCCTCATGTGGATGACCTTCTCGAGCCGCCGCGCCTTCGGTGTGCGGCTCACGGCGGGGAGCGGGCCCAGCTCTGGATGGCCGCCTTCGATCCGACAGAGACGGGGGCCCAGATGGCCTACCCGGCCTTCCGCTTGCCCTTCCAGGACATCGCCAGCGGCAACCACATCGGCCAGTGGGTGACGCACGTCGACCGCCAGCCCTGCACGATGGACACGGACTGCGGCGGCGGTGAGTTCTGCGACGGCGGCTACTGCGTGCCCACGCTCATCTGAGCGCTCAGAGCTGCCCGCCGATGCCGGCGACGGCGCCACCGCGTACGAATGCGAGCGTCGGCGAGAGGCTCGAGGCCGGCGCGCCCGGGCGCGCGTCCCAGCTCCGGGTGAGCCAGTACGAAAGGGAGAGGCCGCCCACCGTGCCGACGAGGCCGAGACCGCCGAGGACCGTCTCGTCCGGGTTGTCGCCCTGGGCCAGGAGGTCCACGCCGACGCCGAGCAGCCCCCCGAGCAGGCCGCCCGCGTCGAGGAGCAGCACGCGGCCCGCGCTCATGGGCTTGTTGGCCGCGAGAAGGCCACCCGCCACGAGACCCGCGTCGCTCGCCAACATGGCGGTGAGGAAGAGGCTCGAGGTGTCGAACTGCACGCGGAAGAGCTCCGCCGTGAAGAGGGTGACCACCGTCGTCCAGATGCCGCCGGAGGACGTGAGGGAGACCTGGCCCGCCGTGGGGTGGAGCAAGGCGTAGAGGCCGGCGCCGAGCCCGAGACCGCCGAGCTGCCCGAGGGCGAGCCCGAGCCCGACGCTCGGTGTCTGGTCGAAGGCCTCGGTGGCGACGCCGAGGGCGACCGCGTGCCAGGCTCCCCACTCGACGCCGGAGGTGAGGGCGCGGGCGAGACCCGGTGTCACGCCGTCGGACGAGAGGACGAAGCTCAGCCCGAGGCCCGCGCCGGTGCCGAGCATCGGCAAGAGCACCCAGGTCTGCGTGCTGTTGCACTCTACCAGCGCGCACATCTCGAGGCCGAGGGAGAGACCGTGGAGCGTCTGGAAGAAGATCAGCTCGGCCCGCGCCGAGCTCGTCGGCTGCAGCGCCATGGACGCATCGGCCGGCGGGGGCGGCGGCGTGCCCGTGGGGGGCGGTGGCACGCCGATGGCGGAGTTGCCGAGGCGTGCAGGAGACGAGCTCAGGATGGACAAGAGGTGCGTCGCGCGCGCCGCCGCGGGATGGTGTGGGTGATCGCGGCGCAGGCTCTCGAGGGTGGCGACGGCGCCGGAGGTGTCGCCCGAGGCGAGCATCTCGAAGGCGTGGTGGTAGCTCTGCCAGACCGGATCGTCGGCTCGCTCCGCCGCGCTCGCGTCGCTCGGTGGAGCAGGGGGCTCGGCGTCCGGCGCGCCAGCCGCGGGTGCTTCGCCGGCGGTCGCGCCCGGAGCCGGCGGAGCGGCAGCGGGCGGTGTGGCAGCGGGCGGCGTCGGGGCAGGTGCCGGCGCCTGGGCCGAGGCGTGCGCCGTGCAGACGATCGCAGCGAGCAGCCCGCCCACCACCACGGCTTTCGCATCGCGCCCCACCGAGTCATTGAGCCCGTGCGCGGCGACCCCTGTCAACTGGTTCGCGCTGCGCGACGGCGGTGTGCCCTCGGTGCGCCCCGCCCCTCAGTGCGCCGTGTGGGCGGGGGCGCCCGTCTCATGGGTGCCTGTCCGATGGGCCCTTGCCGGCCGGCCGTCGAAGTCGAGGGCGACCGAGTTCATGCAGTAGCGAAGGCCCGTCGGCGGCGGGCCGTCGTCGAAGACGTGGCCCAGGTGGCTGCCGCAGCGGGCGCAGCGGATCTCGGTGCGCACCATGCCGAGGCTCGTGTCGCGCACCTGCTTCACGCGGCCCGGGATCGGCTGAAAGAAGCTCGGCCATCCCGTGCCCGAATCGAACTTCGTGTCCGACACGAACAGGGGCGCGCCGCACGCCGCGCACCGGTAGATGCCGATGAGGTGGTTGCCCTCCCAGTGCCCCGTGAATGCGATCTCGGTGCCATGCTCGCGCAGCACGCGGTACTCGGCGGGCGAGAGCCGCGAATGCCACTGGGCGTCGGTGAGGTGGATCGTCTGGCCGACCGGCGGGTCGACCCAGCGGTCCGGATGCTCCGGCTCGGCGTGGGGCGATGCGGGCTGGGCGAGGGCCTTTCCCCCCGGGCTGCAGCCTGCGAGCAGGGCCAGGGCGAGCCACCATACGTGCTTGGTCATGGTCCGAGTACGCCACGGGGGCGCCATCGGTTTCACCGCGCTTGCGCATCGCGCCGAAGCCGGGGTCATTGCTCAGGCGACCCGAGCCGGCGGGCGGCCTCGTCGAGGCGGACGATCTCCGCGCCGCCGTCACGCAGGGCGCGGATGGCCGCCCGCAGCGCCGTCTCCTTCTGGGCGGCGGTCCGCCGGAGGTCGTGCTGGTGGGGCGCGAGGAAGGCGAGGCCGTCCTCCTCGGCATCCGACAGGTCGATGCCGTGCATCTCCAGGTTCACGAGCGGCCGGCCGCGCATCAGGCGCGTCAGCGTCGTCGCCAGGCGGGGGCCGCCCAGCGTCAGCGTCGTACCGATGTAAGGCAGCCTGCCCGTGGCCACGGAGGTGACTCCGATGGGCAGCTCGAGCAGGCCGTCGCCGCGCCGGAAGTAGGGGCGCCCGACCCGATAGGGATCGGCGGGCGCAACGAGCACCCGCGGGTCGTCGAGGATCGAGTGGCTGCGCCGCCCGCGCAGGGCGATGACACCGAGCGCCGCCGCCTTGGCCGCGTAGTAGGGCGCGCAGGGAAAGACGCTCGAGTCGTAGTCGTAGCCGAGCTCGCCGAGGGCGTCGTAGACCGTGTCGGTGATCGTGTAGCCCGGAGCGCGGAAGCCGCTCGGCCGCTCGCCCGTCGCGCGCTCGATGGCCTCCTGTCCGCGGGCTACCTCCTCGAAGATCGTCTCGCGGGGCTTGCGCGTGAGGTCGTAGAAGTGGCTCTGGGAGTGATTTGCGATCTCGTGGCCGGCCTCGTGCAGGCGTCGCACGACCGCGTCGTTGCCGGACGTCTCGAGATCGCGGCCGATGACGAAGAAGGTGGCCTTCACGCCCTCCTCGGCGAAGAGCCGCTCGAAGCGCGGGATGGCGCGCGCGTAGATCGCGCGTCGCGCCTCACCCTCGGGCGCGTCGAGGCCGTGGATCGCCGTGTAGCAGTCGATCTCGTCCAGATCGACCGAGAGGGACGCGAGGGCCGGCGCGGCCAACCCGTTACCCCTTGACGCGGATCGCGATGAAGAGCTTCGTCAGGTTCCGGAGCACGTTGGGGACGCGCCGGAAGAGGTGGATCTGGGGGCGGCGCTTCTCGAGGACGCGCACCGGGATCTCCTGACTGCGTACGCCCGCGCGCTCGGCGCGGATGACGAACTCCGAGGCGAACAGGTCCTTGTCGACGAGGCAAGCGCGCGCCACGTCGACGAGCGGCGCCCGACGGAAGGCCTTGAGCCCGTGCGTGTCGGTGCCCTTGAAGCCGAGGGTCAGCCGCAGCATGCCGTTGATGACGATGGTGCCGGCGTGGCGCACCAGCGGCCGCTCGTCGCTCGCGCCCTTCATGAGCTTGCTGCCCACCACCAGGTCGGCGCCGTTCGTCTCGAGGATCGCCATGGAACGGGCGTAGAAGTCCGTGTCGCAGAGATCGATCTCGTCGCAGATGACGAACTCGCCGGTCGCCTCCAGGATGCCCTTGCGCAGGGCCTTGCCGTAGTTGGGCTCACCGAGGCTGAAGTAGCGCACCTGGGGGAAGCGCCCCGCGAGCTCGGTCGCGATCTGCACGGTGCCATCCGAGGAGCCGTTCTCGGCGAGGATGACCTCGTAGGGCCAGTCGAAGGCGCCCAGCCGGTCGACCAGATCCACGACCGCGGTCTGGAGGATGGCTTCCTCGTTGTAGACCGGGATGACGATCGAGACGCGGGGCTGTACGTGACGGTCGGGGATGCGGGCGGAGTCGGCCATCGTTCTTCCAGGGAAAGCGGGCGGCAATGTCCAATGGGAAGCCGCCTCTCGTCAAGCGCGGCGGGTCGAAGAAGGGGCCGTGGGGGCTTCGGCCAGGATCGCGTGTGCGGAGGTGAGCGCCACCTCGACGCCGTCCGTCCCCGCGGGAAGGGCGACCGAGCGGCCCTGGGGCGCGCGCACGTCGAAACCCGGTCCCAGGAGACGCGCCTCACCCGCAATAACGGTGAGGCCCCGTACGTTTTCGGATCTCGCGAGGCGCACGCGACCGGTGCCCGTGAGCCGCGACACCGCGAGGTGGGGGCTCGGTATCGGCGCCCCGGCCGTGCCGCAAAGGTGGGTGAGGGCGGCGGGCCCATCGAGGGCGGGAGGCCCGGATCGATGGCGGATGCGCGCGAGCATGTCCCCTTGCCGCGGCGCCTCCCACGCAGTGGCCGACAGGGCGTGGTCGACGTGCAGCATGCGGGGCGTTCCGCCGGGATCGGGGCGGCCGTCGGCGTCGTAGCGTCGGTTCCAGTCCCAGTAGCGGTAGGTCACGCCGCGGCGCCCCGGCTGCACCCGCTGGGGCTCGACCAGGGTGACACCGCGTCCGATCGAGTGGGGCGTGCCCGCCTCGATGAGGAAGAAGTCCCCCGCCTCGACCGGCACGAAGAAGAGCAGGTTCGATAGGTCCTCGCCGCGGCGCAGGGCATCGGCCATGCGCGTCCGGGTCACACCCTCGCGGAGGCCGAGGTGAAGACCCGCGCCGGGCGCGCCCTCGAGGACGTACCAGCTCTCGGGCTTGCCAGACTGGTCGGGCGACAGGGCGGGGTAGTCGTCGGGCGGGTGGATCTGGACCGACAGGTCGTCGGCCGCGTCGAGGAGCTTGACGAGAAGCGCGCAAGGGGCGTCGAGCACCGCGGACAGGGGGGTGTCGGTGCCCTCGAGGTAGCTCGGGAAGTCGGGCTCGACCGACACCTCCCAGGACTCGCCGACGATGGGGTAGGCCGCCTTGTCGGTGGGCAGCGAGAGGCCGCGCTTGTAATGGCCGAGGATGCGGGTGCCGCCCCACGGGGTGCGGCGGGGCGGCGTGAAGTTGTCGGCGCGCAGCAGGAGGGGCGTCGGGGACATCGTCGGTTTCTTGGTAGGTGGATGTAGGACAGATACCTTGGGGACGCAATCGCTGGGAGGTATCTATGGGCTACACCGGCCGCGAGCGGCGCATCCACAAGGTCTTCGTCACCCGCAACACCGAGTACCACGTTCCGTCGTGGCGAATGCGTCGGGGTCAAGGACCGCCGCACGGGACAGTGGCTCCGGGCCCATCTGGCGCTGCGCAGCCGCATCTCCGGCGCGCTTCGTTTCACCGGTGAGGGGGGCATTCGGCCGAACGCCGGCGTCCCGGATGTGGGCGAGTCGCTCTTCTTCCACGCCACGGGCCGGGACCTGGTGACGAGCACGATCCTCGCGATCGAGCGTCCCCCGCGGGAGGTCGTCGGCACCTACGCGTCCTGATCGCTGCCGGGCGCCGGCACGGATCAGCGCCGGCGGCGCCACAGCAGGGCGGCGACGAGCAGGAGCGAGAGGGCCCCGGCGGGCCCGCTCTGCGTCGGGCCCTCGCCCGCGCCCGCAGCGACCGAGCAACACCCGCCGCCCGAGAGGCCCCCGTGAGTCCCGATGGGCCTACCGCCCGCGCCCGCGTCGGGGCCGCCCGCGCCGGCGACGCACGACCCGCCCACGCAGTGCTGGTCCGCATTGCAGCTGACCCCGGCGCAGGGGTCGGCGACGCAGGCGCCGCCGCTGCACATCTGACCGGCGGGGCAGCTCACCGCTGCACACGGGTCGGCAGCGGCGACGCAGCTACCCCCGCTGCAGGTCTGCCCCGCGGGGCAGGTCACGCCCGCGCAGGCATCGGCTACGCAGCTGCCGGCGCTGCACACCTGGCCCGGCGGGCAGGTGGCCCCCGCGCAGTCGTCCGTGCAGCTACCGCCCACGCAGTGCGTCCCCGCCGGGCACGAGAGGCTCATGCACGCCGGATCGACGCACAGGCCGCTCGCCCCGTTGCACATCGTGCCGCCCGTGCAGCCCGCGCAGACGCAGCTGCTGTTGCAGACGCCGTTGTCGCAGATCTCACCCATCGGGCACATGACGCCCGCGCACGGGTCGACGCATTGGTCGACGCGGCAGACGGTGGGGTAGGGGCAGGTCACCCCGTCGCAGGGTGCACGGCACGTGCCCGCGTGGCAGACGCTTCCGGCGGGACAGGTGACTGACACGCAGGCCGCGTCGACGCAGAAGCCGTCGGCGTTACACGTTAGGCCCACGTCGCAGCCGAACTCGCCCGCGTCACACGCGTGGACGCAGCTACCGTGGTCGCAGACGAAGCCGCTCGGGCACAGGTCCCCGTCGTCGACCATCCCGTTGCAGTCGTCGTCGAGCCCGTTGCACGTCTCGGCCGACGACGAGACCACGGGGCTACACGCGGGCGTACCGCCGGAGGTGCACTGGGTGAGGCCCTGGGCGCAGACGCCCTTCATGCCGGTGTCGCAGGGCATGCCGCCGCCCGAGCAGGTGATGCCCGTCACGAAGAAGACGTCGTCGTTGTAGTCGCCGTCGTTCGAGAAGTCGCCGGGCCCACTGCCGACGGTGCCGTCCTCGAAGGCGACGTAGTAGGCGTCGGGGGTCGTCGTCGACTTGTACATGACCGCCATGATCCACGGCCCGGGCGGCGAACAACTCGAGCACATCGGGTTCCACATCTTCTCGCTGTAGTGGGTCTGGCTGCCGACGAGGGCGAACCCGATCTCTCCCCCCAGATAGGCCGGGTCGCTGCGGATGCTCATCGACGAGACCATGGTGCCGACGGGAGCGCCCGCGCTGATGAGGGTGTGCAGGTCGCTGTTGGGAGGCCGCGAGCCCGTGGCGTTGTACCAGGCGAGGCCGAGGTGGCTGCCGGCCTGGTTGAGCACGAAGGTCGCCGTGAAGGAGCACAGCGGCGAGAAGGTGGCCGGCGTCGTGTGGGCGTCGCTGATCCAGTTGATGCTCTCGCCACGGCTCGCGAACAGCGTCGACAGCTCCTCCTCGCCGTTGCCCGGGTCTCGGGGGACAACGAGCCCGTTCGGCTCGCTGACCTGCGCGGCAGCGGTCGACGCGATCGCCAGCGCCATGAGAAGGACGACGAAGAAGAAGCCGCGGCGCATGGGTTCATGCTGCCGGGTGGGGCCCTCTGGGGCAAGTGGTCCCCAGCCGATTGCCCCGATCGAAACGTCGATCGCCCACCAGGACCGGCGCTCGAGCAGGCGCGGAGCCGCCGCCCTCGATCGTGCCTCACATCACGGCGTCCGGCCGTGGACGAGGGCCATCAGGGCCTCGCCGTCCACCGCGCGGCCATCGGGCAGTCGGACGCGGGTCAAAAGCACACCCCGGTGGTCGCCCGTGCACACGGCAAGCCCTTCCGCGCTGCGCCAGGCCTCGGAGGGGAGCAGGGCGCGGGGCGGGGGCTCGGCGGCCGGCCGCGCCCCCATCACCTCCACCTCCGTCACGCCGAGCGCGGCGGTCGCCCCCGGCTCGGGTGCGGCCGCGCGCACCAGGCGGAGCACGTCCTCGGCCGGGACACGCCAGTCGATTGCCAGCGCCTCGGCATCGGGCATGGGCGCGTCGGTGGCCTCCGCCTCGATCTGCGGCGTCCCTTCGAGCGTCTCCCCCGCGGCCAGTGCACGCGCGCACCCGGTCAGGAGCGCGAGCGACGGCCGGTCGAGCCGGCGGGCGAGGCGATAGGCGTCATCGTCGGGCGCGATCGGCACCACCTCGCGCGCCACGATGGGCCCCGTGTCGTAGTCGGCTTCGAGGCGGTGCAGGGTGACGCCCGTCTCCCGGTCCCCGGCCCGGAGCGCCCAGAAGTAGGGGTCGGGTCCGCGCCACCGCGGCAGGAGCGAGGGGTGGACGCCGAAGGCGCCCCGCGGCGCCATCGAAAGCACGTCGGGCGGGATCCGTCGCGGCCAGAACCACGAGAGCAAGGCGTCCGGGCGGCACGCGGCGAGGGTCCGGCGCACGGCCGGATCCCCGAGGTCCGGCCGTCCCAGCAACAGGCGCATGGCTCCTCCCGTGCCCGCACCGAGGCGCCGCCGCAGGCGCCGCGCGCCGGGCGCATCGGGGTGGCCGAGGCCCATGGCCACCGGGGGGTAGCCGGCTTCCGCCAGGCAGAGGGCACCGAGGGGCAGCCCCAGGTACAGGATGCGCACGAACGATGGTATACCCGCGCCCCGTGGCGGAGCATCAACAGAAGACGATTCGCGTCGTGGCTGCGGTCATCGAGCAGAGCGGCCGGTACCTGATCACCCAGCGCAGGCCGAACGCGGTGCTCCCGCTCCTGTGGGAGTTCCCCGGTGGCCGCGTCGAGCATGGCGAGACCGACGCCGACGCCCTCCGCCGCGAGGTGCAGGAGCGGCTCGAGGCCGACGTGGAGGTGGGGCAGCTCATCTCCTACGTCAGCCACCCCTACGAGCACTACACCGTCGACCTCTACCTCTATCAGTGCACGCTCGTCAGCGAGCGGCTCCATCCGAACGCCGTGCACGACTACCGCTGGGTGACGAGCGACGAGTTCGACGACTACTCCTTCACGCCTGCCGACGAGGCCTCCATGGCCAAGCTCTTGGGAGAGACCGGATGACCCACCTTCTTCGAATGTCCATCGTGCTCGCGCTCTGTGCATCGCCCCTCGCCCTGATCGGCTGCGCCTCCGGGCAGCATGCTTCGACTGCAGCACCCGAGGCGGCCGCGACCTCCGGCGGTGCTTCGGAGGCCGAGGCGGACCGCGATCACCACGAAGGCGACGGCGTGCCCCACGTGACGCGCACGCTCGCCGACGGCTCGCGCGTCTTCGGCACCGAGCCGGCCGCGGCCACACCCGTGACGCCCCTGCCCGAGCTGCTCGCCCATCCGAGCACCTACGCGGGCCGCACGGTCAAGACGGAGGGCCAGGTCGCCCAGGTCTGCCAGCACATGGGCTGCTGGATGGAGCTGCGCGCCCAGGCCGGCGGTCAGGTCGTGCACGTGCCCATGGCGGGCCACAGCTTCTTCCTGCCGCGGGACATCGCCGGCCGACAGGCCACGGTGGAGGGCACCGTCGACACGCACGCCGTCGGGGACGCCGAGCAGGCCCACGTCGCCTCGGAGGGCGGGGCGGCCCACGCGGGCTCGCTCCAGATCGAGGCGAGCGGCGTCGTCGTGCACTGAGCGGCCCCGCGGCTCCTCATGACCGACTCCGTCCCCGCGCGCTGCACGACCTGCGGGACCGACATCCCGGAGGGGCGTTCCCGGTGTCCCGGCTGCGGCCGGGTCTTCGGCGAGGACAACCGTTGCCCGAGCTGCAACGCGATCACCACCGCCGAGATGCACGGCGGGGTGCTGGTGTGCACGGCCTGCGGCAAGCCGCGCGAGCGCAAGCCGGGGACGGTCGTGGTCGGCGGCGGGGGAGGCGGCCGGGGTGCCGCGAGGCTCGCCAGCGTGCCGCCCGGTGCGACCCGTCGAGCCAGCTCCGTGGGCCTCCGGGCCTTCGGCATCCTGTCGCTTGCCGCCGGGGTCCTCGCGGCGATGGTCGCGGGCATCGTCTTGCCTGGCGTGGCCGGCGTGATGGCCGCTGTGATCGTGGGCGGCCTGGGAGTCGGCGGCGGGGCCCTCGCCTTGCGCGCCGCGTCGCATGAGTCGGCGGCGGCCGAGGCCCAGGCCCGCCGCGCCCGCGAGATGCGGATCCTGTCCCTGGCCGAGCAGAGCGGCGGACGGTTGACGGCGACCGAGGTCGCGCGCGCCCTGAACATCGCCACGGACGAGGCGGACCGTGCCCTCACGGCCATGGCCGACGGCACGCGGGTGAGCGCCGAGGTGACGTCCGAGGGGCTGCTCGTCTACGAGTTCCGCGAGCTCGCGAGCCTCGGTCCGCCGCGCGTGCGCGTCGCGGAGGAGGATACGGGTGCCTCCGGTGCCGGTGCGGGGGAGGCGGAGGAGGCGACCGTCGAGCCTGAGGAGCGGGAGCCGCGCCAGCACGCGAACCCCGAGCCGGGTGAAACGGATCGCGACGATAAGGACGGCGCGGACTGAGCACGTTGAAGAGGCGAGTACGCGTGAGGCGCCCCGCGAACGGCGGCCCGACCGGCTCGAGCAGGGATGGTGCTCAGGGAACGGGCGGCGGCTTGCGGAGCGTCTCGAGGCTCGTCCGCAGCTCTTCGACCTCGTAGTCCAGGGCGAGGTCGGCGTACTCCTCGTGCTTCATGCCGAGGGCCTGGGCGACCGAGCGCAGGTAGTCGTCCTCGGCGAGGGCGATCTCGTCGTCAGCATCGCGGACCGCTGCGACGAGCTCGAGGAGGCGCCGCTTCTGGATGGGCGGATCGGCCGCGAAGTCCCGCGCCGTCGCGCCGACATCGAAGCTGTTGGCCGGGAAGGTCTTGATGCGCGCGTCGACCTCGGCCGGCAGCGCCTCGTTGCCCAGGAAGCTCGCCGAGCAACCGTCGCACCGCGGCTTCCTCCTCGCCATGGAGGTTGTCGTCGGCGTACACGGCGCCGAGCAAGAGGTCCGTGATCACCATGATGCGGTCGCGTACCGAGCCCATTCTCGCCATCTCCTCGCGGAGCCTCGGCTCCGCCCCTGTGCAGCGGGGAAGGACGACCGCCCCGTGCGGTCACGGCCCCAGCGCCCGCGCAGCGTACACCTCCTGTGGCCGAGACGAAACGGCCGCGTCCTCGACGGCTCGACCGCCGGGCCGCCCACCCGTCGGAGCTGGCACGCAGCGCGTCGGGCTACGGCTCGAGGGGCGTGGCGGTTGGGTCGGCGAGCACCATGGGGCCCCGTGGGGCGTGGGCGAGGCGGACGTGGCCGTTCTGGTCGGTGCGCGTGAGTAGCACCGTGCCATCGGCGAGGCGAAGGGCCACGAGGGAGTCCTTCAGTCGGTGCGTGCCGTCGGCGCCGTAGGCATAGGCGTCGACCGTGTCGTCGAGGGGCGGGAAGGCGGCGTCGCGGCAGACGTCGACCACGTCCGACGCGAGGTCGGATCGCACGCAGTGCGTGAGGAGTGTCGTCAGGGCCTTGTGGGAGACGTGCCCGGCCGCCGCCGCCGTGGCGATCCAGTGCACCGCGCCGATGCGAACGGCCGGAGCGTGGCGCGGGTCGAGCCAGTCCTTGGGGTCGGGACCACCCTGGCAGGCCGCGCCCCCCGCGGCGGCCATGGCGACGGCGACGTTCGCGCGGATGTAGGGATGGCGCGAGCGGGCGAGGCGACACAGGGCCGGCGTCGCATCGGTGAGCGGGACGCCCCGACGCGCCATGCGGGCCAGGGCGAAGGCCGCGGCGGCCGATGCGGGCCAGGCGTCGCCCCCGGCCACCCGCACGAGCCGCGCCACGTCGGTGGCGTCCCCGTGCTCGCCGAGGGCCGCGGCTGCGGCGGCGAGCAGGGCAGGGGACGTGTCGGATCCGTCCACTGCGCTCCGCAGCGCAGCCCGCGCCGCGGGCGCGTCGAAGGCTCCGAGGGCGACGGCCGCCTCTCGGCGTTGCGCGGGGCGACGCGCCTCGAGCAGAGCGGCCAGGGCGGGGGCCGTCGGTGCATCGCCCCACCGCCCGAGCGCGTCGAGGGCGGCGGCGGCCAGGGACTCATCGGGGCTCCGGGCCGCGGCGACGAGGGCCCTTCGGGCCTCGGTCGCGACCGGTAGGGGCAGTGGCGGATGGGGGCCGCGTCCGAGACGCGTGAGCGCGCCGCCGAGGGCCACGAGCACCGCCTGCCGGTCCACCGGTTCGCGGGCGTCGAGCCGTTCGACGAGCTGGTGCACCGTCTGCGCCGAGGCCGCCTTGCCCAGGGCCACGGCCGCCTCGAAACGCGTGTGGGCGTCGTCATCGCCGAGCAGGCGGAGCAGCGGGCCCGCACCCTGGGGATCGCCGATCTCGCCGATGGCTTGCACCGCCGCGAGGCGCAGCCCGGAATCGTGGTTGTCGAGCAGCGTGCGGATCTCCGGCAGAGCGCGCGTGGCCCGCACCTGCCCGAGCAAGCGCACGACCTTCGCACGTAGGCGCGGTTTCACCCGTCCGAGCACCGCGAGGAGCGGATCGGCCGCCCGCCCGTCGGGCCCACGCCGCTCGAAGTAGATTCGCGAGCGCGTCGAGCACCCCCTCACGCTGCCCGGTGGGGCTCCGGTCGAGCGTTTCCAGCATTGGCACCAGCGCGTCGTCCGAGCCGGTCTCCGCGAGGGCCGTGACGACCATTGTCGGGTTGCCTCGTCCATCGGACAAGGCCCGGAGCAGGGGCGGCGCGGCGTCGGGGCGCGGACCGAGGCGAAGCACGCGGCCGAGCACCAACGCGATGGCCGTGGCGTCGCTCTGGGCGGTGGCATGATCGAGGGCCGTCGCGAGCATGGTGACCACGTCCCGCCCTGCCTGCCTGTCGTGCTCGGCCTCTCTCCCTCGCCGCTGTCGCACCGCCGCCGCGACCAGCACGTCGGCCGCGATCTCGCGCACGCCATTGGTCCCGAGCACACCGACGACCGCGCGCAGGGCATCGGGGCTTGCGATGCCGCCGAGGGCCGCCACGATTGCGCTCGACGTGCGCGAGTCCGCGTGATCGAGCATGGCGACGAGCTGCCCCGTGGCCCCGTCGTCGCCCAGCTGTCCGAGGGCCGCCACCGCTGCGAGTCGGGAGGCTTCGGTGTCGTCCGAGACACCACGGAGCAGGACCGGCAGCGCCCGCGGGTCGCCCAGGTCTCCGAGCGCGGCGAACACCGCGGCGCGCACGTCCGGGTCCTGATCCCGGGCCCGACCCACCAGGGGCACGACCGCGCGCGGATCGCCGACGCGATCGAGGGCCTCGGCGGCGGCGATGCGCACCTCGGGTGTGGCGTCGCCGAGCCGGCCGACCACGGGGACGACCACCTCGGGCGTCCCGATGGCGGCGAGGGCGTCGATCGCGGCGTGGCGCACGTCCACGTCGGAGTCGCCGAGGGCGCGCACGAGGGGGGGCACGGCGCGCTGGTCACCGATGCGTCCGAGGGCACCGGCGGCGCTCGCCCGCACGTCGGCGTTCGCATCGTCGAGCCAGTGGAGCAGGTGCGGCACCGCCTCCCGCAGCCGCACCCGTCCGGCCGCCTCGGCGGCCTCGGCCCGTACGCCCGCGTCCCGATCGCCGATCGCCTCGAGCAGCGCCCCGCGCACCTCGTCGGCCGGATAGGACCCGAGCAGGCGCACCACCTCGCGCCGCCGCGCCGCGTCCCCGGTCTCGAGGTCGTGGTGCAGCCGCGTCAGGCGGCCCTGCCACTCGAAGCCGAGGCTTGGCAGGACGAGCAGCACCAGCGTGGCGATCGCGAGCGAACGGCGCACGGTCGAGTGATAGTACACCCTGCCCGACGGCACCACGTGGGCGCTTGCGGGCGCCGTGCCACCGCCGAGGGGCGATCGTGGCCGGTCGCCCGGAGGGCTGCTAGGGTGCGCGCCGCGATGAAGCGGTACCTGGTCCAGACCTTCGGGTGCCAGATGAACGTGCACGACTCGCGTCGCATCGAGGAGGTGCTGCGGGGGGCGGGGTACACGCCGACCGACGAGCCGACCCTCGCCGATCTCTTGCTCGTCAACACCTGCTCGGTGCGCGAGAAGGCCGAGCACAAGCTCATGAGCCTGCTCGGTCGGCTACGCCCGCTCAAGGACGCGCGCCGTGGGACCTTGCTGGCCGTGGCCGGGTGCGTCGCCCAGCAGGAGGGCGAGCGCCTGCTCCACAAGGCGCCCTTCGTCGACCTCGTGCTCGGGCCGGACAACATCCCCGAGCTGCCGGCGCTCCTGCGCGAGGTGGCTGGCGGCGCACCGCCCATGGCGCGCACGGTGTTCGACCTCACCGACCCGCGCTTCCTGGTCGCACGCCCCCATGCGGACCGCCCCGAGGTAACCGCCTACGTGACGGTCATGAAGGGCTGCGACGAGCGCTGCACCTATTGCATCGTGCCTTACACGCGCGGACCCGAGCGCTACCGCCCTGCCTCGGACATCGTCGAAGAGATCGCGCGCCTCGTCGAGGGCGGCGTGCGCGAGGTGACCCTCGTCGGCCAGACGGTCAACTCCTGGCACGAGCCCGGTGAGGGCGCAGGCGACGCCTCCGAGTTCGCCCGTCTGCTCCGTCGCATCGCGCGCGAGGTGCCGGCTCTCGCGCGCTTGCGCTACACCTCGCCCCATCCGCGTCACGTCACCGCCGAGCTCGTCGCCGCCCATCGCGAGCTCGACGTGTTGCCCGCCCACGTGCACCTGCCCGTGCAGTCCGGGTCGGACCGGGTGCTCCGGCGGATGCTGCGACGCTACACGCGCGCCCACTATGTCGAGCGGGCTCGCGCGCTGACGGGGGCGCGCCCCGGGCTGACGCTCTCGACGGACCTCATCGTCGGCTTTCCGGGCGAGACGGAAGAGGACTTCGCCGAGACCCTCTCGCTCGTCTCGGAGGTGGGCTTCGTCGCGGCCTTCGCCTTCAAGTACTCCCCGCGTCCCTACACCCCGGCCCTCAAGCTCGGCGACGACGTGCCGGACGAGGTCAAGGACACGCGCCTCGCGCAGCTGTTCGCCCAGGTCGAGGTGCAGCAATCGGCACACCTCGCCTCCCTCGTGGGGACACGCCAACAGGTCCTGGTCGAAGGGCCGGACCGGGACGGCGGTCGCTTCACGGGCCGGAGCGGGCGTCACGAGATTGTCCACGTCGAGCCGCCCGCCGGCGTGGATCCGACCGGCCGCCTCGTCGATGTCGACATCGCCCTCGCCAACCGGCACAGCCTCGTCGGCGTGATGGATGGCGCGACGCTGGGCACCGAGCCTCGGGCGCGCCGCCGTCGCGCGCTTCCGCTCGTGCCGGCGGGTGACGAGGTGGCGTGACCGGGTCGGCCGACAGCGCGCGCCGGCGTATCATCCTCGCCTGGACGGCCGCCGTCCTCTACATGGCGCTCATCTGGACCCTGTCGTCCTTCGACCTGGGCCCCTTGAGTTTCGAGGAGGTGCCCTTCCACGACAAGGGCATCCACTTCATGGAGTACGGCGCGCTCGCCTTCCTCGTGGCCCACGCCGTCGTGCGGACCTACCGGAGGGACGTGGGCGTGCGCACGTGGCTCTTCGCCGTCGGCGTGGCGGTTGCCTGGGGCCTGCTCGACGAGATCCATCAGGCGTTCGTGCCCGGCCGCACGGCGGACCTGCTCGACCTGGCCGCCGACAGCGTGGGCGCCGTGGCGGGCGCCGGCTTTCGCCACGCGCTACACCTGCTCGGCAAGGTTCGCCGCACGCGCGTCGGGCCGGAGGGAGGAGCGGGTTGATGGGCGTGATTGTGCGATACGGGCGGACCCTTCCGGAGGTCGCGGGCGACGCGTTCATCGCCCCCAACGCCACGCTCATCGGTGACGTGCAGGTCGGTGCCGAGTCGAGTGTGTGGTTCGGCGCGGTCGTGCGGGGCGACGTGATGCCGATCCGCATCGGCGCGCGCACCTCGATCCAGGACAACAGCGTGCTGCACGCGACGGGCGGGTGGGCCGAGACCGTCGTGGGCGACGACTGCACCGTGGGCCACGCCGTCGTGCTCCACGGTTGCACCGTTCGCGACCGCGTGCTGGTCGGGATGGGATCGATCGTGCTCGACGGAGCGGAGATCGGCTCCGACACGATCCTGGGCGCCGGCTCCCTGGTGACCACGCGCGCCAAGATCCCGTCCGGCGTGCTCGCCCTCGGCCGCCCCGCCAAGCCCGTGCGTGAGCTGCGCGACGAGGACCTGGCGCGCATCCGCGAGGCGGCGGCGCTCTACGTCGGATACAGAGCGGCGTACCTCGAGGGATCGAGCCGCTGAGCGCCGCGCGTTTCTCCCCCCGCGCTCCTGACGTGACGGGGCGCGCGCCTTACGGTGAGCGGTGAGGGAGGTGCGAAATGCGCACGAAGCTTGCGCATCGGATCGCGCTCTTGGCCCTCGTCGGGGCGTTCATCGGTTGCGGGCTTTCCGCACCGGACACGGCGCCCATGCCTCGAGGGCCTCGCGGTACGGCCGGGGGTGTGCGGATCCATCCGCAGGCACGCCTGGCGCCCGCCCGATCGGCGACCCTACCGCCCGGCATGGAATGGGCGGCGGTGACGAACGAGCCGCAGCCGGTTGCGCACCCGATGCCTCACCCCGTGGTTCATGTCGACTGGAATCGGCGGCTCATCTCGCCCTTCGCGATTGACCGCCCCCACGCGCCGGCGTGGGTACCCGAAGGCGGAGTGCTGCGCACCGACGAGCACTTCGAGATCGTGGGTGTGCCGCCGGGTGTCGCCTTCCGGCGCGTGGCGGTGCGCCCTGCCATCTGGGAAGCCATCGGGCCCGACGGCAAGCGCCTCGCGCTCGTCCAGTCGGAGGTGTGGACCGAGGTGATGAACCCCTACGCGGCGCCGGACCGGCACGCACCCCTCTACGCCGAGTCGGCGGGAAAGGTCGTGCACGTCGAGCGCTGGGGTGGCGGTCCCGCGGACCTGTCCATGGAGCAGCTCGTCACGCCCTTGCGTCTCTTCCGCATCGAGCGACGGGCGGACGGGACAGACTGGCTCGTGACCGGCTTCATCTATGAGCCCCCCGGCGATGCGGTCGACTGACAGCGGCGTGACGGCGGGTCAGTCCACCTTGAGGATGGCGTGGAAGGCGGCCTGGGGGATCTCGACGCGGCCCACCGACTTCATGCGCTTCTTGCCTTCCTTCTGCTTCTCGAGGAGCTTGCGCTTGCGCGACACGTCGCCGCCGTAGCACTTGGCGGTCACGTCCTTGCGCATCGCCTTGACCGTCTCTCGCGCGATGATCTTGGAGCCGATGGCGGCCTGGATGGCGACCTCGTACTGCTGGCGCGGCACGATGCCGCGGAGCTTCTGGGCGAGGGAACGCCCCATGGCGTAGGCCTTGTCGCGGTGGACGATGGCGCTCAGGGCGTCGACCCGGTCGCCGTTGATCATGAGGTCGAGGCGCACGAGGGGGTTCACCCGGTACTCGCTCAGCTCGTAGTCCATCGAGGCGTAGCCGCGGGTCGCCGTCTTGAGCCTGTCGTAGAAGTCGAAGAGCACCTCGGCGAGGGGTAGCTCGTAGGTGACGATGACCCGGTCCTGCGTCGCGTAGTGGATGCCGACTTCTGCTCGCCGCGCCGCTCCTCGCACAGCTTGATGACCGCGCCCACGTAGTCGCTCGGGACGTGGATCGAGACCTTGAAGTAGGGCTCCTCGATGTGCTGGATCTTGCCCGGGTCGGGGAGCTTGGAGGGGTTTTCGACCTCGATGGTCTCCCCCTGTTGGGTCTGCACGCGGTAGACGACGCTCGGGGCCGTCGTCACGAGGTCCAGGTCGTACTCGCGCTCGAGCCGCTCCTGCACGATCTCCATGTGGAGCAGCCCGAGGAAGCCGCACCGAAAACCGAAACCGAGGGCCGCGGAGGTGTCGGGGTCGTAGACGAAGGCGCTGTCGTTCAGGTGCAGCTTCTCGAGGGCGTCGCGCAGCTCATCGTACTGGGCGCTGTCGGTCGGGAAGATGCCGCAGAAGACCATCGGCTTGACCTCGCGGAAGCCGGGCAGGGGCGCCTCGGCCCGGCGCCGCGCCTCGGTCACCGTGTCACCGACCTTCGTGTCGTGGATGGACTTGATGCTCGCCGACAGGAAGCCGACCTCGCCCGGGCCGAGCTCCTCGAGCGGGGCGGGGAAGGGCGTGAAGACACCGATCTCGGTCACCTCGTGCTCGGCGGCCGTCTGCATCAGCCGCACGCGCATGCCCTTCTTCAATACACCGTCGATGACGCGCACCATGACCATGGCGCCGCGGTAGGGGTCGTACCAGCTGTCGAACACGAGGGCGCGCAGGGGCGCCGTGGGGTCGCCCTTGGGTGGCGGGACGCGCGCGACGATCGCCTCGAGCAGCTCGTGGACCCCCGCGCCCGTCTTGGCGCTGACCGACAGGGCCGCTTCGCAGTCGAGCCCGATGACCTGCTCCACCTCGAGGCGCGTGCGCTCCACGTCGCTCGTCGGCAGGTCGATCTTGTTGAAGACGGGGATGATCTCGAGGTCGTTCTCGAGGGCGAGGTAGACGTTGGCGAGGGTCTGGGCCTGGACGCCCTGGGTCGCGTCGACGACCAGGAGGGCACCCTCGCAGGCTTGGAGCGATCGGGACACCTCGTAGCTGAAGTCCACGTGCCCGGGGGTGTCGATGAGCTGCAGCTGGTAGTCCTGCCCGTCGTCGGCGTGGTAGCGGAGCCGCACCGTCTGGGCCTTGATGGTGATGCCCCGCTCCTGCTCCAGCTCCATCTTGTCGAGGAACTGGGCTTTCTCCTCCCGCGCGCTCAGCGCTCCGGTCAGGCCCAGGATTCGATCGGCGAGCGTGCTCTTGCCGTGATCGATGTGGGCGATGATGGAGAAGTTGCGGATGCGGGCGGGATCGAACGGCATGGAGGGGCCGGGGCCAATGCAGGGCGGCTCGCGGCGCGCCGCATTTAGCGCTTCTTCGTGGCGGCGTCGAGGGTGAGCTGACCCGGCAGCTCGTGGCTGTGTTGCTCGAGCACCAGATCGATGCCCTCGCGAATGTAGACCGCGACCGGGACCTTCGTCCGCTCGTGGAGCAGCTTGAGCCGATCGTTCTGCTCCGGAGTGATGTAGATGGTCGTGGAGATCTTCTTGCGCGCCATCGTATTCCGTCCGTCGTGGGAGCGTCCCCCGCGGGCCGAGTGAAGCTACATGGCAACATACATACTGTCAATCCCGGCGAACGGCAATGATCATGGGGGGTTGCAGACTAGATCTCACGTAGATCCCGGCACTTTCGTGCCTCTCGGCCCGCCGTGGATGCGCGTGCGGGTCGCGACTTCGGCTCCAACGGACGTTCCGAGCGTGTGCCCGGGCGATCGGGGCCGGAGAAGACGCGCGCACCGGCCGGTCCCGGGCCACCCAACGCCTCGAATTCTGATGACTTGCCCCGGCGGTAGGGGGGTGCGTATGCTGCGTGGGCCTCGATGGAGAAACCGACCATGAGCAAGCTTGGCATTGGGGCTGGCGTGCGCCTTGCGGCGCTCCTGCTCGCGATGGGGGCGACCGCCTGCGGCGGTGGCTCGGACAGCAGCATGGGGCAGCACACGGTGCCGTCCGGAAGCCGCGGTGGAGAAGCGGCCACAGAGCAGTGCGACGCGTCCGGCGCCCAGGTGCAGGCCATCGACGTCAACAACGACGGCCGGCCCGACATCCGCCACGTGATCGTGAACGGTAAGCGCCGCTGCTCGCAGTACGACCTGAACTACGACGGGCACGTCGACATGACCCGCTACTACGGGCCCGACGGCACCACGGTCGTGCGTGAAGAGCACGACTTCGACTTCGACGGTCGCGTCGACCAGATCACCTACTTCCAGAACGGCCACGTCGTGCGCAAGGAGCTCGACACCAACTTCGACAACCGCATCGACTACTGGATGTGGTGCCACGACGGCCTCATCGTCCGTGCCGAGCGCGACGGTCACAACCGCGGCCACGCCGACACCTGGGAGGACTACCAGAACGGCCGCCTCGTCCGGGTGCGCTACGACACGAACAACGACGGACGTCCGGACAAGTGGGAAGTCTTCCGCAACGGGCGGCTCGCCGAGATCGACGAGGACACCAACATGGACGGGCACCCGAACACCCACGAGGACGTGCCGGCCGATCAGGCGGGGCCGCCGGACCAGCCCATCTCCTGTTCGGGTCACCCCCTCGCAGACCAGGCGCAGCAGCACGCGCAGGCGGCGGCGCCTGCCACGCCGGATGCGGGCGCGGCGGACGAGATGGGCGCGGGCGACGGCGGTGCAAGCGGTGCAAGCGATTCGGCGTCGGGCGGCGACGCCGGCACGGCGACGGGGAGTGGGCAGTGATGAAGGCGCGCCCCCTGTTCACCCTGCTCCTGTGCCTGTCGTGCGTCGGTGCGTGCGGGCCGAGCGCCACGCAGCAGGTGGCGGCGCGCAGCGCGCAGGACACCCGTTCCCGCTCGCTCGCCGGGACGACCCAGCACCACGGCGACAGCAACCGCTGCGACGCCAGTGCTCCCAACCGCGAGGTCAGCGAGTACGACACGAACGGCGACAACGTGCCGGACGTGCGCAAGGTGTTCGAGCGGCGCGGCACCGGGACCGACTCGGTGCTCGTGCTCGTCTGTCGTGAAGCCGACCTCAACGGCGACGGGACCAAGGACGTGGTCCGCTACTACGACAACGACGGCCATCCGTTGCGCGAGGAAGCCGACCGCAACTTCGACGGGCGGATGGACGAGCTGACCGTCTTCGAGAACGGCGAGATCCTCCGGCAAGAGCTGGACACCAACGGCAACGGGAAGGTCGACACCAAGATCTTCTACCAGCACGGCGAGCCCATCCGCGCCGAGCGCGACATGACGGGGCGCAGCACGGCCAGCAACTGGCATCCCGACCGGTGGGAGTACTACGAGCACGGCCGGCTGGTGCGCATGGGCACGGACGTGAACGGCGACGGCGTCGTGGACCGGTGGGACCGCAACCAGGTCCTCAGCCATCAGTTCGCGGCCCAAGACGCGGAGCAGAACGACGGGGCCGGCGAGGCGGGGACCGCATCGGCGGGCGACGGCGGTGTGGACGGCGGCGCCAGCGCGGCTGCCTCCGGTGCGGGCGGCGCGGACGCCGGCGCGTCGGCGGGCGGCTGAGCCGAGCGTCATGGCCCTCGAGCGGCTCCAGAAGATCCTGGCGGGCGCCGGAGTCGCGTCGCGCCGGGCGGCCGAGCAGCTCATCGTGGCGGGGCGCGTGCGCGTCAACGGGCGAATCGTGCGGGAGCTCGGCACGCGGGCCGACGGGCGGCGTGACCGCATCGAGGTCGACGGCCGGCGCGTCGTGCTCGAGAAGCCCGTCGTCTACGTGATGAACAAGCCGCGGTCCGTTGTGACGACCATGCAGGACCCGGAAGGGCGGGCGACGGTCGGCGACCTCTTGCGCCGCATCCCCGAGCGCGTCTATCCGGTCGGACGGCTCGACTTCCACACGACGGGCGTGCTGTTACTCACCAACGACGGCGAGCTGGCCGAGGCCCTCACGCGGCCCCGGAGCCAGGTGCCGAAGGTCTACGCCGCGCGCATGCAGGGCCACCTCGACGTACCCGAGCTCGACGCGCTGCGCAACGGCGTCGAGCTCGACGACGGCTACCGCACCAAGCCGGCGGAGGTCTTCGTGCTGCGCGAAGAGCCGCGGAGCACGTGGGTGCAGATCACGCTGCACGAGGGCAAGAACCGCCAAGTGCACCGGATGGGCGAGGCCATCGGACGGCGGGTGCAGCGACTATCGCGCCAGAGCTTCGCGGGCATCACGGCCGAGGGGTTGGCGCCCGGGACCTACCGCCCGCTCGGCGCGCGCGAGCTCGAGTCGCTCCGCAAGAAGTACGTCCTGCCCTTCCGCCGTTCGAAGCGCCGCGGGGATGGCCCGGAGGCCCTCGAGCCGGGCGAAGACGGCTGAGCCCGCGGAGGCCCGCGGGGCGAGCTCGGGAGAGGGCGCAACCCCGCGCAATCACGGCGCGAAGCACGCCCTCGGGCGATTTCTTCAGTGCGGATTTGACAGGAACCGAGCCGCCCCTATACTCCGCGCATCATCTGCCGCGGGGTGGAGCAGTCTGGTAGCTCGTCGGGCTCATAACCCGAAGGTCGTAGGTTCAAATCCTGCCCCCGCAACCACCACTCGTGAAGGCGCGCCGCCCCTGGGTCTTTCCCGCGGGCGGCGCTGCCATTTCGAGCACGCGGATTGGCAGGAGGCCGAGGTGGGCGACGTAGGAGCCGTCGTCGCGCGGGCGCATCGTGATCGCGCCCCCGTCGAGGAGCTGCCGGAGCTGCTCGCGGCCCGCCGCGACGTCCGCGGCCAAAAGGCCGTCGACGTCCAGCGCGAGCTCGGCGAGCTCGGCAGGGGAGGGGAGGTGCAGGGGCTCGGCGGCCTGAGCGTCGAGGCTGTCGAGCGCGGCGCGGTCCGTTCGCGCCTGGGCCTCGAGGTCGGCGCGGAGCGCGGCCACGTGCGGGGATTCGATCGCCCTCGGCCTGCATGAGGATCAGACCCTCGATGCGCTTATCGGTTCGGGCGAGGCGCTGGCGGACCTGTTCGCGCTCGGCGTCGAGGACACGGCTTGCGTCGCCGAGCACCTCGGCTGCGATGCGCCGAAGCTCCGAGATCGCGGTCGGCGATGCGAATCGCTCCCGAATGGCGCCGACCACGTGCTCGCGGACGAGCCCCTCCTGGATGCTGCTGCGGTTCGTGCAGGTGCCCCGCTGTCGAGCGTCGGCGCAACCGTAGTAGCGGCGGTGCTCGTCGCCGCCGTGGATGGTCATGACACCCCCGCACTCGGCGCATCGGAGGAGGCCGGACAAGAGGTACAGACGTCGGCCGGCGCCGCGAGGCGACGCCACGGGCCGTCCTTTGCCGCGGGCAGCGACCGCAGCGATGCGCTCCTGAACGGCCGTCCATAGCGCCGGCTCCACGATGCGCAGGTCGAGCCGCTCGAGCGTGATCACCGAGCCCGGGTCCGCGGGCCGCGGCCGGCGCTTGTTGGTGCCCGGGACCTTGCGCCACTTCTGCGCGCCGAAGCGCCACGTCCCGGCGTAGCGCGCGTTTCGGAGCATTTCCCGGATGGCCGTGTGGCACCACCCGGGCCGGGATCGTTTGGTCCGAGCGCGGGGCGGCGGAACGCCGTCGGCATTCAGGGCCGCGGCGATCGAAGCATGGGAGCCACCCTCGGCGTAGGCTTCGAAGATTCGCCGCACGACGACCGCTTGCTCCGGGTCGATCTCGATCTGCTTGCCCTTGCCCTCGGGGGCCGGGACCGAGCGGTAGCCGTAAGGCAGCTTGCCGGTTGCGAGGCCGGCACGGGCGCGTCCTTCGAGACCGCGACGCGTCTTATCCGCGAGATCGACCAGATAGGCGTCTGCGAGCATGGCACGCATGCCAGTCAGCATTCGCGAGCTCTTCTGGCTGGTGTCGATGCCGTCGGCCACGCCGAGCAGGTCGACGCTGGCAAAGGCGAGATCGTCGAGGAAGCCGTGGGCGTCCGCCTGCCGCCGCGAAACCCGGGACAGGTCCTCGGTGACGATGACGTCTACCCGCTGCGCTTTGACGGCCTGCAGAAGCGCCTGGATGCCGGGCCGCTCGAGGGACGCGCCGGACACCGCACAGTCCACGAAGACCAACCCATCAGGAACCGCTCCGCCGCGCTCGGCCACGAACCGGCGGCAGCGCGCGACCTGATCCTCGATTCGAGCTTCTGTTCTGCCGCTCCGACGAGTAGCGCGCGTAAATGGCCGTCCGCGCGCGTGCGAGGGAGTCCGTCACCGGGACCGCCACCCCCGCAGGGCCGTCTCGGCGAGCCACCGACCGAAGCGCCGCTCCGCCGCGCCGAGCGGCCGCCGCAGCCTGTGCTCCCGCATTCGCTCTGCGGGCGACGGGCCCGCGAGAGCCCCGGACCCCTCGGCGATACGCTGCCGAACGACGCGGAACGCGTCAGCGCAGATTCGCTCTGCCTCGGCGGAGATGCGCTCCAGGTGAGCGTCGAAGACCTGCCGCTCGGCCTCCCACGCTTCGCGGAGCGCAGCCCGTGCCTCACGGGTCACTGCGGCTCTCCGGTGTGTGTCGGACTCGCGCTACCCAATCGAACACGGCCGTAATGCAGCTCCCATCGCATTCGTTGTTCATAGCCGCCGGGCCCGAAGCCGGCAAGCGCCCTCAGACATGAGTCCGCACGAGCACCTTCTCCGGCTTTGTCACGGCGCCCGGGAGAGCTCCCGGCGAGGTTCGACGAATCTTCCCATAACATGCTGCGTCCAAGCGCTGCGCCAGTTATGGAAGATTCGCCGTCTGATTATGGAAGATTCACCGTCTGGCAAGCCGAGAATGTTGGGGTTAAGGGCCCTTACAGGGGCCCTCCGGTCGGGTTTCATGGGAGCTGACCACCGTGCATGTTATGGGTTGCTTGTCCGGCTACGGTGACCTCTTTCGCCAGACACGCCTGCTTGCCGTAGCACCTGGGCCAGGAGACCGACGCCGATGTCTCCGGGGTGCGGGTTGGGGATTGCGACGACGACGTCTCCTCCCGGTGGTCGACGGTGCACTGGTGCCGAACATGGCGAGGGCCTCCAGCTCGCCGCGGGGCGCCACGACGTAGGGACGGCGAGACGGACGGGGGTGGTCCGCCTCGCGCAAGCCGGATCCCTGTAGGAACATGAGGCGATGAGAATCGAGAGGGGAAGGGCGAGGCTCTCGGCGACCGACCTCCTGTGGGCGCGGCACGTCCCCGTGGCTCCGAGTTGGCCTCCTGAACGTACGTCCTGCCGATCTACAGCGCCACGGGGGCGAGCCCGACGAGGACGGGGACCTCGGCGAGCGGCCCGATGGCCTCACGCGTGCCGACCCGCGGAGTACTTGGCCGATCCCCGCGCAGCTCGTCCATCGCCCGCCGCACATGCAGCTCGGTGACCTGGCGGACGCTGAGGGATTCGAACCCTCGGCCTTCGGCTGCGAAGTCCTCGACGCGGTCGCGGCCGGCAGGGTCTCCCGTTCACAGCTTCAACGCCTCGCCGATGCGGTGCTCGACGACGAACCCGTCCGCCTCGCCCTGCGCCTACGCGACGCCCTGAGCGACCGGGCCGCCGGCCGTCCCATCCCCCGCGCCATCGAGCTGGCAGCCGCCGTCCTCGCCGCCGGCGCCATCGTCGATGACGAGGACAGAGAGCTGGGCTCATGACCGCGCCGACGTCGTGCGTCCCATCCCAGCAGAGGCCCAGGGTTCGCGCGCTGGCGCCGTCAGGGACTCTCGATGGCGCGTCGACACGCGGGGGGCGCAGGCCCGAGGGTCCGGGCGGCTTGCCGCCAACACCCCGTAAGTTTAGATTCGAGCCCAAAACTAAACTTACGCGCCGGGTCGTTTAGACAACCATCGATTGATGCAACCAACGGATTTTGCAGACGCTTTTCCCGGTCGCCTGGTCAGCACGGAAGGTGGGGCGCTGGCTTTTGTCCCGAATCCGCTCCCTCCGCCCCTGAGCTTCGATGCCGCGACCGCGACCCTCCTTGCCCGTGCCGAGAACGCCCTCGGAAAGCTCGAAGGCTCGGTGCACCGCGTCGTCAATCCCTACCTGGTCGGCACCCCCCTCTTGCGCCGAGAAGCCATCTCGTCGAGTCGGATCGAAGGCACCGTCACGACCGCCAAGCAGCTCGTCCTGCTCGAGGTGGGCGCCGTCCCCAGCACCGCAACGCGGGGACAACAGGAGGATACCCAGGAAGTCCTCAACTACATGCAGGCGATGAAGCACGGCCTCGCCCGATTGGACGAGCTGCCCGTGTGCCTGCGGCTGCTTCGCGAGCTCCACCGCGTGCTCCTCACCGGGGTTCGAGGGGATCGCGAGCGCCCAGGAGAGTTCCGGAAAGCGCAGAGCTGGATTGGGCCGCAGGGCTCCGGGATTCGCGATGCCCGCTTCGTGCCCCCGCCGGTCCCAGAGATGACCGAATGCCTCCGACACCTGGAGCTGTTCCTGAACGGCGATGTGCGAGGTGCGACAGAGCTGCCGCTGCTCGTTCGGCTTGCTCTCGTCCACTACCAATTCGAAGCCATCCATCCGTTCCGCGACGGCAACGGAAGGGTTGGCCGGCTTCTCATTCCGCTGGTGCTATGCGAGCAGGGAAAGATCCGCTCCCCCATTCTGTACCTGAGCACCTACTTCGAACGGCATCGCCACGACTACATGGACTTGATGCTGGCGGTCAGCCAGAGGGGCCAGTGGGCTCCTTGGATCCGCTTCTTCCTGGAGGCCGTGCGCGTGTCGGCTACCGAAGGTTTGGAGCGGGTCGAAGCGTTGCTCGCCTTGCGCGAAGGCTACCTCCAGCGCTTTCAGTCGGCGCGCTCGTCGGCCCTCCTGCAAAAGCTCGTCGACTCGCTCTTCACGAGCCCCGTCACGACCATCGGTCAGGCGCGCGAGCTGCTCGGAGTGACCGCAGCGTCTGCATCCGCAAACATTCGGAAGCTCGTGGAGGCCGGCATCCTCCAGGAAGCGACGGGCAAAGCCCGCAACCAGGTCTTCGTCGCCGACGCCATCCTCGACGTGATCCGAGACGACGAAGCCGAGGGCTGACCAGCCAGCGCCAACGCGGCCCTCTCCCCTGCCGCTTCGTGCGCCTCGCGCGCCCCGCACCGCGTCCTCGTCGTCGGCGAGACCGGCACCGACAAGGAGCTGGTCGCGCGCGCCGTCGCCGCGACAAGCCGCCCGCAGGGCCCCTTCGTCCCCCCTTAACGCCGCCGCCCTCCCGACGGATTTCTTCGAGCCACCACGAAGCGGTCGATCTACCCGAGGAACGCCTCGGTCCGATGCCACTCGAGAGCACGCGGATTCGGGCAGCGAGGCGGAGTCCCTGGGGAGCAGCAGCCTTTGCCCGTGGAGCCCGTAGTACGAGCGCCCATTCTCGAAGTCCTTCCTGAGTCTGTCGCTGACTACGAAGCGGTGCGCCTGGTCCACCGTGACGTAGCCCCGGTCGAAGAGGCGGTGCAGGTCTGAGCGCAGGGAGAGGCCGTTGGCGACGCGGTGCTCGCCACCGGAACCGTAGGGCTTGATGTGGGCGGCCTCGAGCACCGGGAGGGAGTGCTCGCCCGTGACGGCGCAGGCGCGCCCGTATGCGTCGAGGACCTTCACTCGGAAGATACCTTGACCCAGGCGAGGCGCGCGCAGGACGGGGGTGCCAAATCTGGGGCTGGCAGCCTCGCTGGTCACAAACTCCGTGGGCGCAGATCTCGTGCGCTCGAGGCAAGCAGCCCAGACCCGCAAGCCTTCGCCGACGGAGAGATCGTATCCCTTGCCCGTCTGCGTCGAGCCGCGCCAATCACGCGGTTGCGGCACCCATTGCTCGGGCGGGAAGAACACCGCCTCCGCGATCAGACAGCAGCCGATCCGCCCTCCCGGGGCGGCTCGAATGCCCGCTCCCTTGCGAATCCTCGTCAGTCTCGCGCGCAGCTCCTCCGGCCCCGTGACGCCGTTCCCTTCGCCGAACGTCTCCCAGGCGAGCCAGTCAGGCAGCACAGTGAAGCCGGCGAAGTAGCCGAACCCAGCGATCGCGTTGTGCGGCGCCTTCAGCTTGAAGAAGAACGGCGTTCCGACCTCCAGGCGAAACGCTCGGGTCGATGGCCGCCAGAAGTTCGCATCGCGCGGTCCGGGTTCTCGGCTCAGGTGCTGGTACCAACCGAGGTCGGTCACTGCGACGTACCCGTTCACGTTCGGATGGTACCAACAGTAGGTTCCACGTGTGCCCCTGGGTCTGCTCCCCAGCTCGCCGCACCGCGTTGACGCCTGAACCGGCCGTGAAACCGTAGGAAACGGTTGCCGCGGCGGCTTCGTGTGTTTCCTCGCGAACTGTAACAACCCGCTGTGGTAAAACGGCGGCCACCCTAGGCGAGACCCATCGCCGTCCCAGAGGGGGAGAAGTGCCATCCGCGGACCCGCAGACTCCGACGCCCGCATCGGTGCTGGAGGTCTTGGCCCAGCAGCGGCTGCTGGACATCAGCCGGACGTTTGGCATCGGCCTGCAGGGAGGGCGCGAGACCAAGTCGCGCATGGCCGATTGGGTCGGCCAACAGCTCGGCACCCAGCTTCCCGCCGTGCTGCGCGAGCTGGGCCGCGATGAGCTGCGCGCGGTCTGTCGCCGCCACGGCCTCGACGGCGACAGCCGCAGTCGCGCCGAGCTTCAGGCGCGCGTGCTCCGCGCCGCCGGCCTCGATCCCGGCCGCTCGGTTCCGCCGCCGCCCGACCACCACCGCGATCACCTGCCGCGCGCCGGCCAGGTGGTGCAGGCGCGCCACCGACAGTGGATGGTCGAGGACGTCCAGCTCGGCCTAGAAGAGGACTCCGCCCTCGTCCGTCTGGTCTGCCTCGACGACGACGCCGCGGGCGAAGCGCTCGATCTATTGTGGGACCTCGAGGTCGGTGCGCGCGTCGTCGATCCGGCCGCCGAGGGCCTCGACCCGCGCGGCCGCCTCGACCCGCCCGGCCACTTCGGCGCCTACCTCCACGCGCTTCGGTGGAGCGCCGTCAGCGCCGCCGACGCGACGCGCTTCCAGGCCCCCTTCCGCGCCGGCATCAAGC
The DNA here is from genome assembly GCA_963830115.1 of uncultured delta proteobacterium. Classification (GTDB taxonomy): domain Bacteria; phylum Myxococcota_A; class Polyangia; order Polyangiales; family CAWHLB01; genus CAWHLB01. Next base: position 3,956 of record CAWHLB010000035.1, on the reverse strand, counting down.
TGATGGCCCACCAGCTCACGCCCCTGATGAAGGCGCTCGAGCTCCCGCGCGCGAACCTCTTCATCGCGGACGACGTCGGCCTCGGCAAGACCATCGAGGCGGGCCTCGTCCTTCAAGAGCTCATCCTCCGCCAGCAAGCGGAGCTCGTCCTCGTCACGTGCCCGGCCGCGATCTGCCTCCAATGGCGCGACGAGATGCAGCGCCGCTTCGGCCTGCACTTCGAGGTGATGACCCAGCGCTTCGTCGCCTACCGCCGCAAGGAGCGCGGCTTCGGCGTGAACCCCTGGAGCACCCACAACCGCTTCATCATCTCGCACCAGCTCCTTCGCAGCCCCGACTACCGTGAGCCGCTCCTCACGCACCTCGGTCCGCGCGCGCGCAAGAGCCTGCTCATCGTCGACGAGGCCCACGTCGCGGCGCCCGCGAGCCGCAGCAAGTACGCGGTCGACAGCCACACGACCGAGACCATCCGCGACCTCGCGACGCGCTTCGACAACCGCCTCTTCCTCAGCGCCACCCCGCACAACGGCCACTCCAACTCCTTCAGCGCGCTGCTCGAGATCCTCGACCCGGTGCGCTTCACGCGCGGCGTCCCGATCTCCGGTCCCGAGGAGCTCGCCCCCGTCATGGTGCGCCGCCTCAAGCGCGACCTGCGCAAGCTCGGGGTCGAGCGCTTCCCGCGCCGCATCCTCGTCCGCCTCGACCTCGAGCACGACGGCCAGACGTGGACCTCCACCCCGACGCGCTTCGACGCGGAGACGAACGCGCAGGAGCGAGGCACGATGACGCCGGTAGGGGAGGGCGAGCCCGACCGAGCTCCGCCTCGCCGAGACGCTCGCCCGCTACACCGCGCTCTGCGCGCCGCGCAACGCCTACGCGCGCCGCCCGTTCATCCGCCTGCAGCAGCGCCTCCTGTCGAGCCCCGAGGCCTTCGCCCGGACGCTCGAGGTCCACGCCCGCGCGGTGATGGAGCGCGGCGGGCCCATCCCCGTCGAGGTCACCCCACACCGCGAGCTCGACGTCGACGCGGACCCGGATCCGTTCGGCGAAGACGAGGACGAAGCCGAAGCCGAGGCCGCCCTCGACGTCGCGAAGGCGAGCGAGTCCCTGCCGAGCCCGACCGAAGAGGCCCGCGCCCTGTTGTCCGACCTGCGCGCGATGGCCGAGCGCGCTCGTCGCCGCCGGACGCGAAGGTGCGCGCCCTCCTGTCCTGGATGCGCGAGCACCAATGCCCCGCCGTCGGCCTCGACGCCAAGGCCGACGTGGACCGCACCTGGACCGACCGCCGCGTCCTCCTCTTCACCGAGTAGGGCGACACCAAGCGCTACCTCCGCGAGCTGCTCGACGCCGCCGTCGCCGACACCGACCAGGGCGAGTCACGCATCCTCGTCTTCCACGGCGGCATGGGCGACGACGCGCGCGACGAGGTGCAGCGCGCCTTCAACGCCCCGCCGGACGAGCACCCCGTCCGCATCCTGATCGCCACCGACGCCGCGCGCGAGGGCATCAACCTCCAGGCCCACTGCGCCGACCTCTTCCACTTCGATCTCCCGTGGAACCCGTCTCGCCTCGAGCAGCGCAACGGCCGCATCGACCGGACGCTCCAGGCCGCCGACGAGGTCCGCTGCCACTACTTCCTCTACCCCGCGCGCAAAGAGGACCGCGTGCTCGAAGCGCTCGTGCGCAAGGTGGAGACCGTCCAGCAAGAGCTCGGCTCCCTCGGCGCCGTCCTGCTCGCCGACATCGAAAAGACCCTCGAGCCCGGCATCCGGGAGACGACCGAGGCGCAGCTCGAGCTCATCGGCAAGGACGCGAGCACCGCGGTGGTCGATTGCGAGCTCGAGTCGCAGCGCAAGGAAGAGGCGAAGCTCCGGGCGGAGGTGACGCGCGCGGGCCGGCGGCTCGAGGCCTCGCGCAAGGCGCTCGAGGTGCGGCCCGATTCGCTGCGCGGCGTCGTCGAGGTGGGCCTGCGCCTCGCGGGCGCGAGCGGCCTCGTCGAGCAAGAGCAAGAGCGTGATGGCAAGCGGAAGCGCAAGGGCAAGCCCACGGACGCGGGCACTCGAGAAAACCGCCGCCGCATCTTCACCCTCCCCGAGCTCGACCGCTCCTGGGACCGCACCCTCGACACCCTGCGCCCGCCCCGCAAGCGCACCGAGTCCTTCTGGGAGTGGCGCCAGCACGCGCCGCGCCCCGTCACCTTCGAGCCCATCGCGACGCTCACCGACGACACCGAGCAGCTCCACCTCGCCCACCCGCTCGTCAAGCGCATCCTCGACCGCTTCCTCGCGCAGGGCTTCAGCGCCCACGACCTGAGCCGCGTCTCGGCCGTCATCGCGCCGGACGACAGCGTCATCCGCCTCGTCGCCTACGCGCGCCTGAGCCTCTTCGGCCCGGGCGCCGCGCGCCTGCACGACGAGATCCTCGGCATCGCGGCCCCGTGGTCCGGCGGCGACGAGACGCCCGAGCCCTACAAAGACGCGGTCACCGCGCAGAAAGCCCTCGAGACCTTCGCGAACCTCGCCGCCCTCGACGTCAAGGCGCCCTCCACGACAATCCAGCAGCGCATCTGCGCCCACGCCTCGCGCCTCTACCAGTCGCTGTGGCCAGCGCTCGAAGACGAGGCCGACGCCCGCGCCGTCGCCGCGAAGAACGGCCTCGCCCAGCGCGCGCGCCGCGAAGCCGACGACCTGCGCGCCCTGCTCGAGCGCCAGAAGCGCGCCATCCGCAAGCAGACCGGCCTGGTCGCGCAGATGGAGCTCTTCAAGCGCGCCGACACCAAGACGGACAAGGAGCAGCAACGCCAGCTCGAGCGCGACCGCGACTACATGGAGCGTCGCCTCGACAAGATCGACGACGAGATGGAGACCGAGCCGAAGGCGATCGAGACCCTCTACGAAGTGCGCATGACGCGCCTGTCGCCGGTGGGCCTCGGCGTGAGCTGGCCGGAGGCGATGACGTGAGCGCTTCCAGCCGGGGGCATGGATGATGCCGGTACCGGGGAACCCGCGCATCTACCACATCACCCATGTAGACAACCTCGCCGCCATTCTCGCGGCCGGGGAGCTGTGGTCCGACGCGCGCGTCAGTGCGAGCCAGGCGAGCGCCGCACCCATCGGCATCACCAAGATCAAGCAGCGGCGGTTGGCGTTGCCGGTCCACGGACACACCGGCCTCTGCGTTGGGGCCTGTGTCCCTTTCTACTTCTGCCCTCGATTGGTGATGCTCTACTTGCTCCACATGGGGAACCATCCGGAGGTGACCTATCGTGGAGGCCAAGATCCCATCGTCCACCCTCGAGGCGGAGCTGCGCCGGTCGGTCACCTGGTTGACGGCTCACGGACGTCGCTGGGCATTCTCACTGGGCAACGCGGGGGCCTACGCCACGGAGTTTCGCACCAGCCTTGCGGACCTCGATCAGATTCGACTGGAGCGCGGTCGCCAGTCATGACTTTCGCGATCGTTCCGTCAAGGAAGGCAAGCAGGCGGAGTTTCTTGCCGAGGACCCTTTCCCTTGGACACTCGTCCAGCGAATCGGGGTACGATCCCAAGGCATCGCGACGCGCGTCCAAGGCATCGTCGCGACGTCATCCCATCGGCCAACGGTGAGCATCGAGCCCGCGTGGTACTACTGAGCGAGCGATGATCGAACTTGCGAAAGGAGACATTCTCAGGGCCGATGCGGAAGCCTTGGTCAACACGGTGAACTGCGTCGGGTTCATGGGCCGGGGCATCGCAGCGCAGTTCAAGCGTTCGTTTCCCAAGAACTTCAAGAGCTACGAAGCTGCGTGCAAGCGAGGGGATGTCGTTCCCGGTCGCATGCACGTTTTCGAGACCGGGGCGCTCGGCAATCCTCGCTACATCATCAACTTCCCGACCAAGCGCCACTGGCGCGGGAAGAGTCGGCTCGACGACATCGAGGCCGGCCTCGGCGCGTTGGTCGACGAGGTGCAACGCCT
>CAWHLB010000034.1:0-338382 GCA_963830115.1 uncultured delta proteobacterium | reverse complement strand
GCCCGCATCCTCGTGCGCATGGCGGAGCAGCGCCTGTCGACGGTGGCCGATCTCTCCCTCGAGCGGACATGGCGCGCCGGGCCCGACGGCGCCTGGTTCCAGCCGCCCGGCGGCGAGCGCGTCTCCCTCGACCGGCGTCCGCTCCTCGCGCGCCTGCTCGCAGGCCTGGTCGAGCGGCGACGTCACGGCGTGATTCTGCCCCTGCCGACGGCGGCGCCTCATCGCAATCGGGTGGCCGGACGAGTGCTGCAGTGCGAGCCACGCTCCAGAACCGGCTGAACGTCGCGCTCCACGCCCTACGTCGCCTCGGACTGCAGCGCATCCTCGTGCAGGAGCAAGGTGCCTACCGGCTCGACGAGTCGGTGCCGGTGCTCGAGGTGTCCACGGTGGAGCCAGTCGAGTCGGATTAGCGGTCCGTTCTCGAGCTCGGTGCGTTGGATCTCGGTCGAGGCGGCCGCTGCGGGTGCGTCCGTCCGACGACGACGAAGCACCGTGGGGTCAGAGGCGGTCGCCCCGGCTGTGAGGCGGCGTGGCCAGGTCGACAACGGACTGTTAAGCGGCTTCTAAGTGGTCGGCCCCGACCCCGGCTCGAATACTGCCGACCATGATGACTTCGCATCTTCTCGATGGGGGCATGGGCCGCGCGCTCTTGCCCCTTCTCTTGGTCGCCCTGATGTCCGGGTGCGGCTCACCGCACAACCGTCCGGGGGACGCCGGTTCGGGGGACGGCGGGCCCATCGCCGATGCGGGCGGCACCGACGGCGGCATGCCCGTCGACGCGGGTGCCGATGCGAGCGCGCCCGACGGGGCGATGCCGGCGGACGGCGGTCCCGCGGCCATCACTGGGGAGGTCTCTGTGCGCGAGGTGCCGAGCCCGAGCGGCCCCCTCTACCTCGCCGGCGCCGCCTTCGAGAGCGGGGCTCACCCCGACCCTTGCGAGGGCGCGGTGATGCGCGAAGGGGGATGCTGCCTCTTCGATCACGAGAGCACCACCACGACCGAGCCGGGCCTGAGCGCGGGCTCGATCGATTCGCTCGCCCACCGACGGGCTGCTGGGCAGCCTGGCCTTCGACGACAGTACGGGCCTCTACATGCTCTACCAGTGGACGACGCCCTGGAGCGCGGGGGACGCGATCCACGTTGTCGCCGACGGTGCCGACGTGTCGGCTTTCGACGCATCGGCGCCTGCACCGGCGCCTCTCTCGGGCCTCTCACCTGCCTGGGGCGCTTCCGATGACATCGCCATCGCGACCACCGCACCCTTCACAATTACGTGGACGCCGGACGCCAACGCCACCGCGATGGGGCTGTTCCTCGTGGCCGAAGACCCCGCGCCGCCGAACGACCTGCGCGCCGCCATCCTGTGCCGGGTGCCGGACTCGGGCGGCACGATGACGGTCCCGGCGAGCATGCTCGGACGCATCCATCCCGGCGACCTGGCCGCCGCCTCGAGCCTCACGCGCGAGGTCTCGATACCCGCTGGCGCAACCGGTGCCGACGTGAACATCGTGCTCCGGACGCAAGGCGGCGGGACGGCCCACTTCGAGTGAGCGAGGGCGGCGCGGCGGGGGGCCGTCGGATTCGTCACCATCGAGGTCGCCGACGGTCCCGCTCACGGCGCTCGGCCTGAGCTTGCCCATCGCCATGGGCGTCGGCGGCGCCTGGGAGCGGCATCGCGATCGCCTTGGAGCCGTTGTCCAAGGTACGACGGCCGCCGGCGGCCGCCGGCACGGAGGTGGCGCGCTGCCGTGCTCTGGGCGCTGCGGCGGCTGTGAACGCAGAGCGACACGAGCGTGAACGGTCATTCGCTGCCCCTGCGACCAGCGTCCGAGAACGGGCAATCTCGCTCGGCACGTCCCTTGCTTGGTGGCAGCGCGCCGCTTCGAGGCAGCCATGGTCCGATCCGCACCCCTCCATCCTCTTCGTTGGGCCCTCCTGGGCATCCTCGCGGGCTGCGCCACCACGACCGTTTCGGTGCACTCGGCCCGCGGCGTCGCCACGCAGTCGGCAGACGCGCGCTGGGTCTGGGCCGCTCGCGACCCCTCGGCGCGCGTCTACGTCGCCACCTCGGACGACGACGTCTACGCGCTCATGGTCGGGAGCGAGAGCAAGGTGATGAGGCTCGTCGGAGGCGCCGTTGCGGGACGCGCGCGCTCGGCCCGGTGTGCGTCTTGGGCGACGAAACCCTCGAGACCATCGACGCGACCCAACGTGGTGTCATCGTGGCCTGTACCTCCGCGGACCTCGGACACCCAGGGCTGCGCGTGTTGCGTTCCGCCGGGACGGCGCGCTCCGATGGCAGCGCGCGATCGGCGGAGGAACCGTTCATCCTACGATCGCCGCCAGCTCGAACCGCGTCGCAGTGTGCTTCGGGGATCAGCGAAACGACGTCACGTTCGAGGGCCACCCGCTCGCCTCCGTGCGAGCGTCCTTCCTCGCGCTGGAGCTCGACGCGACGGGCCGGCGCGTGGCCACGAGGATCGTCGCTCCCCTCGACGTAGAGGAGCAGGCCCGGTGCAGCTACGACGCGCGGGGCGCGCTCTGGGCGGTCATCGAGCGACCTGTCGCCGGGCCGCTGCACATCGACGGAGTGCTTCGCCCGTTCGAAAGCGGCGTCTGGGCCATCCGTCTCGGCGACCGTCCCCGCTTCCTCCGGCTCGGCCCGAGTCACTCGCGTGTCATGCCTGTGCCCTCGGGCTTCGCCGTCGAGTCCCCCGCGGAAGACCGCCCCCTGTCGTTCGTCGACCTCGAAGGGACGACTCGCTGGCGCGTTCAGTCCTTCGACCACGGCTGCAGCACCTACCCGGAGATCCTCTCGGCGTCGCCCTCGCGGCTGCGCGTGCGCCTCCCGATCGCCTGTGACCGGCATCGAGGCTCCGCCGGCTTCGGCGACCTGTCCATCGCGGACCAGACGCGCCGCCCGGAGGATCCCCTCGGACGGCGGGTCGTGATCGTCGAGATGGAGATGCCATCGAAGCGAGCGGTGTTCATCCGCGAGCTGCCCGAGCTGCCGCCCGATGTGCACTTCGCGGCCGCCTCGCACGGCATCGTCGCCTTCGGTCGGTTCTCGGGGGCGCTCGGCCTCGGCACTGCGTGGCACTCGCGACCCCCGCTGTTCGTCTGCAGCAACTTCGCGCGGGTCCCGTCCGACTCGGGCCGTGGACGCGCTTACCCGACCGAGCGCCCCAGCTGCCCTCACGGCTTCCGACTCGACACTACCTACCCGTCGTGGCCCTTCGTGGCGGGTTTCGCGACGCGTTGATGATGGGCAACCCACGGTGAAGGAGTTCCCGACGCGATCACCGATATCCACGGAGCGGCGTACGGAGGGGGTCGCTCCGAGGTGCCAGCTGCCCAACGCCCACAGCATTGGTGGCGGAGGCTCCGGTGGCGAGGGACGCGCGCTCTCGAAGTGATCACCCATACGCCGACCAGTTGCTGAGTCGCGCCACCGCTAGCCCACCACCCGGCCCGTCACGGCCCACTCCCTCGCAACCTCATCGATTGCGTCGCCGTGTACACGCGCGAGCCAGGGTGGACCTTGACCGGCTGAACGGCGTTCTAGACAATGCGGTGATGCCCGTGTTGCCGAGGTTGTCGCTAACCCTCGTGATTGCACTCGCCGCGTGTGGCGGGGCAGGTTCGGCGGTCGACGGCGGCGCCGCGGATGGGGGCCGGGGTCCGAGGCGGCCGCCGCCGATGCTGCAGCAACAGCCGACGGTGGCGCGGACGCTGCGCCGACGGCCGATGGTGGCGACGCGGGCGCGCCGACAGCCGACGGCGGCGACGCGGGCGCACCGCCCGTGCGCGCGGTGTCGATTCACGATGGACAGCTCTGGCGCGACGGCGTGCCGTGGGTGCCCAAGGCGGTACATATAGACGCTTTCCTCGGACCACGGGAACCGAGGCCACCGCCTACCAGAACGCTCGGGATGCTTGGGGCCAGGCGGAGATCGACGCGATCAAGTCGGTCGGGGCGGACACGATCCTCTTCGCGCTGGTCGAGAACTTCCTCGATCCACAGTGCACGGCTGACAACCCGGACCTCGTGGTGCAGACGCAGGTCTCCGCCCGGGCGCGTGCGGGCGACACGACGCTCTCCGTGAACAGCCCCACCAGCTCGCGGTGGGCGAGTGGGTGACGGGCGGGGGAATCCCAGCCACGGCAACCATCGCGGAGCTTCCGAGCGCGACCACGATCGTGCTCAGCCAGCCGCTCACGAGCGCGATGGCGAACCGGAGCCCGATACGGTCGCCCTGGTGCGCGACGCCCGGTATCAGCGCCACCGGCGCGACGGTCACGCCCGGGCAGGATCTCTATGACTACGACAACTACGTGGCCGGGGTTGTCGCTGCGTGGCGCCTCGCGCGGGCGAACGGCCTCAACGTCATCTTCATGATGAACTCGTCCGCCGGCGGTGGCTCACCACCCCAAACCACGCAGTGGGCCGACGACATGACGAAGCGCGCAATCCTCACCCTGTGCGACCACGTCTGCAGCGATCGGGGAACGATGTGGGGCTCTATGGCGAGCCCAACCTCGGTCACGACATTACCAACCCGAACGCCTGGACGCGGATCCGCGACTCCTATCAGCCTCTCGTGAACGCCCTGCGCGCTGCGGGGTCGACCCAGGTCCTGTGGCAGGACGGCCGTAACACATCGAAGGTGCTCACCGAAGCAGACGGTGGCTTCGTACCGACCGCCTCGCTCGTTCGACCCGCTGCACGAGCTCGGGTACAGCGTCCACCCGTTCCCGATGAACGAGGAACAGGGCTCGCCCGGCAACGCCTTCGACTACCTCCTCCCGGTCGACTGGGACCGCTACTTCGGGATTCGTGCCGGGCGCGCAATCCGCTCTCGCACGAACGGAACGTCTGCGCCGTCCTCCAGTACTTCTCGGGCTCGAAGGCCAACTGCTATGACGGACAGAATCCGCCCAACGGAGCAACCGGCCTACCGTCCGAATGGCCCGAGGCGACATCGCCCGCGCTCGTTCACGACATGCTCTAGTCGTCAAGGCAAACGGCTGGGGGATGGAGTGGTTTGCCTTCGATTTGCCCGGCGGATTACGGTCGACATAGGATTCGACGCGGGCACCTGGAAACTGTCTTCGTTCGAGCACAACCGCAACGGAACCGCGACCCCGTTCAGCGTCTGCAACGACTATGCGACCGGGGTCGACAACTACGGTCCGGGCGAGATGATGAGGGCCTACTTTCGCACGGGCGACACGACCGTCCACTGAGCGACGGTCACGGCTCGGGCGCGAAGGCGTGCCAGGAACGGACCGTGGTAATGCCAGGAACGGTCCGTGGTGCGGCAAATGCTGCGCGGCAAATGCTGCCCAGTTCTGGTCCAGGAATCCAGGAACCCCCAGGAACGGTCCGTGGTGCGGCAAATGCTGCTCCGACCCATCTGTCCGGTCGCAGTGGCGCCACACCTACTTGGGCGCTCCTTCGATGATCACGTGCCACGCGTTCGCGTCCGCTGCGAGTCGCACGTGCATGTGGGGCGCGACCGCCGTCTTTCCGGGACATGCTCTCTTTGCGATGCGGCCCGCCACGGCACGCGGGTTGCAGCCGTGCGGTGCGCTTCGCTCGAAGGGCACAGCATGGCTGACTCGTTCCGCGGGTCCGTCGTCCTCATCATCCTCGCGCTCGCCCTCTCGGCCTGCGCCCTAAGCCACGGGCTGCGGGCCGACGGGGGCCCGCCCGGAGCCATCGGCGGCGGCGCCGTGACCGACGGAGGCATCTCGGGTGACGCAGGCTTCGCGTGGACGACTGCGACGACGCCGCTCGCGGCGGTCACACGTCCGAGCCGTGCAGCTTCAGCGGGGGCTGCACCGTGACGACCGGCAGCAACGAATGCCCCTGCGATTGGCAGGCCATTTGCGCGGCCGGCACGCTGAACGTCCAGGTGAGCTGTACGGCATGCGTCTCGGGAATGACGAGCCATGCGTGGACCACCTGCGACCTGTTCCGCACCGGGGGCGGAGCCCCGGGCGATGCCTGCGACCCGGCGACCTTCGGCGCGTGCTCGGACGGGGAGGGGTGCTGCAATCACTACTCGTGCGACCCATCGACCGGGACCGTCCGCTTCCAGGAGCCCGATTGCGCGAGCGCGTGCGTGCCCCACATGGACAGGTGCCCGGGCACCTCGCCGCCGGGCTCGCCGACGAACGGCCTCTGCCGTTCGGCCGACGACTGCGCAACGGCGCCCATCTGCCTGCCTCCCGGGGGGACGTTGCCCGACGACTGCCTTCCGTGCCAGCCCGCCCGGCACGACTGCAACACGAACGCCGACTGCGCGCCGCGCAGCGTGTGCGCGAGCATCGCGCGCGATTGCACGTGCATGAACGAACCGAGCATGGTCTGTGTGCCGAGCTGCGCGGACGGCAGCGCGCCCTGCGACGCGGGAGAGACCTGCGGCGCCTCCGGCCTGTGCGTACCGACGCCATGTAACGCGGGCTACACCTGCGGCGTCAACACGAGCTGTCAGGTGGGCTCCCCCCAAGCCGACGACCACGGCTGCGTCCGCAAGACGTGCACCATGGACGCCGACTGCGACTGCGGCGCCTGCGTCGGGGGCGCCTGTTACGACGGCCCGGGGGTTTGCACCTTTCTGTGACCTGGCTCTACCGCCCGCCCCATGGGGAGGCGCGAGGGAAGAGGGAACGAGGGAACGAGGGAACGCCCCGTGCTACGGAACACCGCGAGGGAACGCTCCGTGAACGAGGGAACGAGGGAACGCCCCGTGGGACGGAACACCGCGAGGGAACGCTCCGTGGTGCGGCTGATGCTGCCGCTCGATGTCCCTTGGGCTCGGTGCCTGCGCACTGCAAAGCCGGGCTTTCAGACGTGAGCCGTTCCAAAGCGGCGGCGGGCCCTTCGAACCGCCGTACGTCGGACCGTTCCCCTGCGGAACTCCCTTTCGGTTCGGGCAGAGATACGTACTGTAGGCGACGCAGCGTCGATCTGGGGCGCTCCGACGGGAGGACACGATGAGCAGTGAACAGGTGCCACCTGAGACGAAGGGCGTAACGGTGGAGTTGCTTGCAACGGTTGACCTTGGCCCTGAGATCGAGGGCATGGCAGGGCGGCATCTTCGAATGCGCAGAGTGACCATCGAGCCTGGCGGCGTCTTCGGCCCGATTCACGACCATGAGGGCAGACCAGGCACCGTCTACGTACTGCAAGGAACGATCACCGACCATCGAGATGGAGTCGCTACGGACTATGGACCGGGTGTGGGCTGGCCCGAGGATAGAAACACCAGACACTGGCTCGAGAACAGAGGACCGATTCCAGCGGTGGAGATTTCGGTCGATGTGGTCAGGCAGGAGTAGCTCTGCCCCAGCGCGACATCAGCGAGCGGGGATGCTCGGCCTTCCGCCCGGCTCTCTTCCGGGCCTCGCGCGAGGTCCGGCGTTGCGGCACGCCGCACATCGGGCAGTTCCTTCGGCCGGCAACGGTTCCCGGTGGCGGACGGATTGTTCTCGCTTTTCTGATGGGATCTGCGGTGACGTCCGGATCGATCCCGATCAGGCGCGGGCGGGGGCGGTGCGGGCGGCGCGACGGTAGGCGCCGGGGGCCGTGCCGATCGCGCGCTTGAAGGCCTTGCTGAAGGAGGCCTCGGACTCGTAGCCGTGGCGCGCGGCGACCTCGGCGATGGCGATGTCCTCGCGCCGGAGGACGGCGGCCGCCCGCGACAGGCGCCAGCCCGCTAGGTACGTCATGGGCGGCTTGCCCACGACGGCCCCGAAGCGCGCGGCGAAGGCCGAACGCGACATGCCGGCCGCCGCGGCCAGCGACGCGACCGTCCAGGGGTGCTCGGGATGCTCGTGAATGCGCTCGAGCGCGCGGGCGACCTGCGGATCGACCAGACCGCGGAGCCAGTTCGGCGTCTGGGGCGACGCGCTGCGTAGGTGGCTGCGCAACAGATAGACGAAGAGCGCCTCGCACAGACGGTTGACGACCGTGGCCTTGCCGGGTGCCGATTGGCTCGCCTCGTGCGCGAGCAGGTGGAGGGTCTGGGCGATCCACGGACCGAGGTCGTCGGTCAGGTCTCTCGTGTGAATCACCGCGGGCAGCGCCGAGCGCAGCACGCCGCCCCCGAGCTCATCGACTCGAAAGCGACCGCACACGAGACGCGTGGTTCGGATCGGAGCGTCCGTCGCCATCGGGTCCACCGCCGGCGGCCGGGTGAAGGCACCGCTCGCGACGAGCTCCTCGATCGTCGGCGCCGGGCTCGCGGGATCGTCCCGCAGGGTGTGGCCGCGCCCCGGCGCGAGCAGCAGGACGTCGCCCGACGTGACCTCGACCGGGGCCCGCCCGTCCACTTCAAACCAGCAGTGGCCCCGGGATACGATGTGGAAGGCGAAGTCGTCGGTCGGGTTGGCGCGGATGCCCCAGGGGGGTGAAAGCTCGGTCTCCGCCAGCACGTGGCTCCGCAGGCGGAGGTTCTCGAGCACATCGGACAAAACATCCACAGGACACACCGCTTCATGGACGTTGAGACAAAACCCGTGGACGATACGGCATTGTTCGTCCAGACAACTGAGAGCATACAGTTGAACCATGGTTGGCGCACACGAAATCGACATGTCCGGGAAGGTGGCGCTCGTCACGGGCGGCACCTCCGGGATCGGCAAGGAAATCGCCCGCGGGCTTGCCCGCATGGGCGCAACGGTGGTGATCACCTCGCGCGACCTCGGCCGCGGCGAGCGTGCCGCCGAGGAGCTGGCCGCGAGCGCGGGCGGTGGCGAGGTGACCGCGATGCAGCTCGACGTCGCGGACCCGCCCTCGGTGCGCGCCTTCGCCGGCGCGTTCACCGAGCGGCACCCGCGCCTCGACGTTCTGGTGAACAACGCGGGCGGCTGGTTCAGCGAGCGGCGCGTGAGCCCGGCGGGGCACGAAGTGACCTTGGCTACAAACCTTCTCGGGCCCTTCCTGCTCACGGATCTGCTCCTCGAGGCGCTACGGGCCGCGGGCCGAGCGCGCATCGTCAACGTGGTCTCTTCGATGGCCGGCAACTACGACGCAGAGGACCTGGAGTTCGCGCGACGCAAGTACGGCGGCTTCAAGGTCTACGCCCAGTCCAAGCAGGCCCTGCGCATGCTGACCTGGGGGCTGGCCGACCAGCTCTCCGGAACGGGCATCACCGTCAACGCGGCGGCGCCCGGGTTCGTGCGGACCGCCTTCAACGAGAATGCCCGCGGCCTGACCGCCGCCATGATCGGTCTGTCGGCGCGGCTCTTCGCCGTGTCGCCCGAGCGGGGGGCCGACACGCCCCTGTGGGTTGCGACCGCTCCCGAGCTCGACGGAAAGACCGGGTGCTTCTTCGACCAGCGCAAGGAGAAGGACGGCAAGTTCCACGACAAGGCGGCCATCGCCGACCTCGAGCGCCGATGCCGCGAGATGGTGAGCCAGGATGAGAAGGCGAGCTCCGGCCAGGGCGCCCAGCCCGCGGCCGCCAGTGGGGCGGGAGGTGCGCGATGATCGCGGTCACCGGCCCGAGCGGCTCGATCGGGCGCCATCTCGTCCGACTCCTCGCCGAAGCAGGCGCGGCCACGAGGGCCCTCGCGCGCAACCCGTCGCACGTCGACGATTACGGCGGGCGCATCGAGGTGGCGCACGCCGAGCTCGACGCGCCGGCGACCCTCGAGCCGGCCCTGCGCGGGGCGAGCCGGTTGTTCCTCCTGTCACCGGGTCCCAACGTACCCGCGCAGGACGCCGCCTTGATCGGGGCCGCCGTGGCGGCGGGCGTGCGCCACGTGGTGATGCTCTCGTCGCTCGGCGCCGAGCTCGGCGGGGATCGCGGGCGGCGCGGCCCACATGGCGGGCGAGGCGCGCTTGCGCGAATCGGGCCTCGCCTGGACGCTGCTACACCCGAGCGAGTTCATGACGAACACGCTGCGGTACAAGGACGTCATCCACGGGGCGCACGCGCTCTTCGTCCCCGCGGGCAACGGGCGCATCGGCTTCATCGACCCGGCCGACATCGCCGCCGTCGCCGCGGTGGTGCTGACGAGTGACGGCCACGAGGAACATGTCTATCGGCTGACCGGTCCCGAAGCCCTCACCCTGGCCGACGTGGCGCGGACCCTCGGCGAGGTGCTCGAGGTCGAGCTGCGGCACGTGGACGTGACGGACGAGGCCTTTCGCGAGGCATCCGGGAAGGCCGGGCTTCCGCCTTTCGTCATCGACATGTTGAGCGTGTACTACGCCGCCGTGCGCGAAGGGCGCGTCGGTATCGTGGCCGAGGATGTACGGAAGCTCACCGGACGGGCGCCGAAGAGCTTCGCCGACTGGGCCCGGGAGCACGCGCCCGCCTTCAACGCCTGAACGGCCGACGCCGGCCACGTCCCGCGATTGACCGTGGAGCGTGGCCGGCATGACGTTGGCGACGGTGACGGGGGAACGGCCGGCGGGATTCGCGGCGGCGACGGTTCCGCCCGACGTTCGATCGCCCGCTCGCCCTTCGTGCTGAGCGCCCCCCGCCTCCTCGATGGCCTGCTCGGGAGGGAACGGTCCGTGGTACGGCCAATGCGGCGTGCAGGCGGAGCTCGAGCGGGAAGGAGGAGGGAACGGTCCGTGGTACGGCCAATGCGGCGTGCAGGCGGAGCTCGAGCGGGAAGGGCGCGGCAGTCACTCGCTGGACCGGGAGGGAACCGTCCGTGGTGCGGCAAATGCTGTCCCTCGCGAGGGAACCGTCCGTGGTGCGGCAAATGCTGACCGGGAGGGAACCGAGGCGGAGGGAACCGTCCGTGGTGCGGCAAATGCTGCCGAGGGAACCCGCCTCGCCGAGGGAACCGTCCGCGCGAGGGAACCGTCCGTGGTGCGGCAAATGCTGACGGGAGGGAACCGTCCGTGGTGCGGCAAATGCTGCTCCCGAGGGAACCGTCCGTGGTGCGGCAAATGCTGACCGGGAGGGAACCAACCGAGGGAACCGAACCGAGGGAACCGTCCGTGGTGCGGCAAATGCTGCCGAGGGAACCCTCCGGAGGGAACCGTCCGTGGTGCGGCGAGGGAACCCGCCGCCGAGGGAACCGTCCGTGGTGCGGCAAATGCTGCCCCGAGGGAACCGTCCGCTGAGGAGGGAACCCCCGCGAGGGAACCGTCCGTGGTGCGGCAAATGCTGACCGGGAGGGAACCGAGGGAACCGTCCGTGGTAGGGAGGGAACCGTCCGTGGTGCGGCAAATGCTCGTGGTGCGGCAAATGCTGCCGGCGCCCGGAGGCGGAGGGAACCGTCCGTGGTCCCCCCCCGAGGGAACCGTCCGAGGGAACCGTCCGTGGTGCGGCAAATAAGAGGGAACCGTCCGTGGTGCGGCAAATGCTGCCGGCCCGGAGGCGGAGGGAACCGTCCGTGGTCCGAGGGAACCGTCCGTGGTGCGGCAAATGCTCGTGGTGCGGCAAATGCTGCCGGCGCCCGGAGGCGGAGGGAACCGTCCGTGGTGCGGCAAATGCCCCGAGGGAACCGTCCGTCGTGCGGCAAATGCTGCCGGCCCGAGGGAACCGAGGGAACCGTCCGTGGTGCGGCAAATGCTGCCGCGGCAAATGCTGCCCAGTTCTCGATGCCATGGGGTGGCGGCCGCCAGCGGGTGGCGGTGAGATCCGCCAAATCGTCGCCGTAACCCCGCGAAATGAGGTGCCACGCCCAGTGGCATGCCGCGTGAACATGCCTGTGCGCGGTGACCGCTCTCCGCATGATCGTGCCGGGGGCGACGGTAGCACTGACGCGGCGGACGACGCTGCGGAAGTCCTTCCTGGCTCCGTGGCACCCGCTGGTCGACCAGCTCTGGCTGTACTCGCTGGCCGATGCGCAGCGGGTCCACGATGTGGCGGTGCACCAGTCGGTGCTGGTCCTCAACCACCACCACACGAGCGTCACGGCGTCCCGGGCGAACCTGCCGGAGTTCACTCAGCGCGTGCACCGGGACTTCAGCTGCGCCGTACACACGCTGCTGTGCGAGCAGCGCTACGACGCGCCTCGCGAGGTGTTCGACGATCGACCGACGCACATGATGCGGCTCATGGACCCGGCCGCGCAGGCGAGCCACCTGATCTACGAGCACCTCAACCCCGTCGCGGCGGGCCTGGTGCAGCGACCGGAAGACATGCCCCAGCGCATGATCGACTTCCGCCAGTGGAAGACCAGTTACATCGAAGTCGAGCGGCCGCCGCTCTACTTCGGAGCAGACCGGCCGGAGCGATTGCGCCTCCACATCACGCCGCCGCCGGTCTTGTACTGGGAGCTTGGCGGCGACCTCGACAAGCTCGTCTACCATATGCAGCGGCTGTCGGACCAAGGGCAGCGTGCGCTGCGCGCTGCGCGCACGCGTCCAGTGATGGGCGCCAAGGCCCTCCGGCGGCTGCACCCCTGGAGCGAGCCACGGACGATGCGGGAGTCGGGTCCGGGGTCGCTGCCGACGTTCAAGTTCGGCGCGCACGACCTAGTGACGCGTGAACGACGTCGGGCGAGCTCGAGGGAGGTCAGCGCCTTTCGGCGTGCGCACGAGGCGGCGCGTCTGGCGCGGCGCGAAGGTGACTTCGAGGCGAAGTTCCCGTTCGGCACGTACGCGATGCGGACCTACCACGGCGTACCGACAGAGCACGAGCCGCCGCTCGATGCCATGGTCGCCCAGCCCGGTCCCTTGCTCAGCGACGTGCAGGCCGAGCTCGAGCGGGAAGGGCGCGGCAGTCACCCGCTGCCGACAGCTCTGCTCGACGAGGTGCGCGAAGCGCTTCGAAGCGAAGCGGGCGAGATGATCGAGGACGCAGAGATCGATCGCCCCGAGCCGCGCACCGGTCGCATCCCCGACGTCGTCACCAAGACGGTCGACGAGGGGCACGACGATAGCGACGAGCCTGACCGCGACCTAGTCGTCGTCCGCCACCGCTTCGATAGAAGAGACCGTCAGGCGGCCCGGCCCGCGCGCCGGATCGTTACCCTACGCGACCGCCGTCGCGGCCGACCGCCGCGAGGTAGCGGCACCCACGGCTCCGACCCACCTGGTTGAGCAAAGACCGCCCTCGAGGGGCGCGCGTCGCGCGGGAACGGCCCGGGCGGCGCACCGGTGCGTCTGGAGCCCAGGGAAATGGGGATTCGGGGGTCGGTAGGCGGTCAGCAGGGCCTAAGTGCGCGAGGGATCGGCCGGTGTGGACGCCTTCGGCCTTGCGACGCGCGCCAAACGGAGTGCGGCCGGGCCCTTCGAACCGCCGTACTTCGGACCGTTCCCCTGGGCCTGTGGCGTTCCCCTGGCGTTCGCCTGCGCGCCAAACGGAGTGCGGCCGGGCCCTTCGAACCGCCGTACTTCGGACCGTTCCCCTGCGCTCCCGGATGAATCTCCTGAGCGCCTTGCGCGCCGACGGACTCCGCCCTCGCTCCCCGATCGCTTCGCCGTTCTTCGACCGTGCCATGACCACCTCGCCAAGTGATCACCGCACCCTGATCCCCTCGGGATCTGACTTCAACCCCTGTTTGGATCGCCCTTCGCGCGATCCTGGTTAGAACAGCCGTTGCCCAATCGTTTCGACCAGCTTTCCCGTCGCGGCGTCGTACAGCTCGAGCGCGTCCCCGCCCACCACGAATACGCGATTGCTCGAGAGCAAGACGTCCCCTCCCCCGTGGAGCTTCACGTCCCACTCCCGGGTCCCGGTTCGCGTGTCGATCGCGGTCATGCGCCATTCCTGCTGGCCGACGCCGTAGATCCCGACGAAGCGGTCGCCGTGGACCGCGACCGGGGTGCCCACGTTGGTGCGGACGGTCGCGACGTCGACGGCCGCCGTCGAGAGGGTCCACTTCGGTGCTGTGGCACCGGGCGCGAGCCCCAGAACCATCGGAATCGGCGTGCCCGGTGACTTCGTGCCGGAGACCACGGTCATCCGGTCACCCTTGAACACGTCCTGTGGCTTGAAGCCCGGGATCGTGGGCAGGTCCTCGATCCCGTCGTCGCCTCGATGGCTCGGTGGGTTCCAATCCGCGCCGTTGGGGGCTTCGCGTGCCCTGCCGGTCGAGAGGTCGAGGATCGTCGTTCGCTCGTCCACTTGTTTCACGACGGCGCGGTCGTTGCCGAGCGGCCAGACATTCCCGATGCCGTCGATCTCTGTCCGTCAGCGCCACGGTGTGCTGCTCCTTGCCCGTGGCCAGATCATAGATATGCGCCTTCGCGTGGAAGTCGGTCACCACGACGTGGGAGCCGCACACGGCGAAATCCGTGAACCGGTAGCCTTGCGAAAAAGTGCCGAATGGGCCGACCTTCCAGCGCTCCTCTCCGGTCACTGCGTCGTACGCCCCGACGTAGAGCTTGTCTTTGCCGGGGATAGTGCGCAGGCGTCCCAGGACCACCTCGCCCCCCGTGGCTTTCGCCAGCAGCGCCGGCGGTCCGGCGCCGTCCCAGGCGTAGTTGGTCGACACGCAGCCCGACGCGCGCAACCCGATCCCAGCGCCGAACAGACCCGGGATGGCCGACAGGAGCGCGATGGCGACCCAGCCGTACCGGGCGATGAACGGAGCGCGCGGCGCCTTCACTCGGCGGACCCTCGCGGCGGGCTTGGGTGCGGGCGGACGTGCTGCCGGCCGGGCGGCGAACGGTGTCGCCGAACGATGCCCGCAGTAGCGGCACGTGTATACGGCGCCAGCCTCGGCTGCACCCAGCGTGGCCCCGCAGTTGGGGCACTTGACCTCCAGGCTTTCCGGTTCGCTGCTCATGACGCGACCCCCACCTCGGCGGGCGGCCTGCCCTGGCCGCCAACCCGCAAGTACAGACTTCTCGACGAAGTCATCCCAATGGCCTCCTGGGAGCGAATACCAGAGCGGCTGGCGCACCGCCACAGGGTGGGGAAGGGGACGGTTCGAACTTGTCGAACCTCTCGTCCTCGACGGCGGCGGAAAGTTCGAAAAGAAAAGTTCGAACCGTCCCCCTCCGTCCCCCCTCCGTCCCCGCGAATGCTGCCCAGTCTCCCGTGGCGCGAGGGGGCGCGAGGGGTTAAGGGAGGGGGATGCTCCTAATCGTGTTGTCATTCGGATGTGGCGGCGGGGCCGATGCGAATTGGCGACCGAATGACAACACGATGACCTCCGTCCCCGATGCTTCACCGCGCAACCGGCCTGCGCACAGACCGCCGACTTCGGCTTCACCCGCGCGGTCATGGAGCCGCAGGGCCCCCGCGCCCGGGCCGGGCTACGGAAGGGTTGGCCGTACCCGCGTTGGTCGAGACGGGCTCCGGTCAGCGCGACGGCGTGAGATACGCCTCGTCCAGCCGGTAGTCGACGTTCGACTTTTCGATGTAGACCTGGAAGCGGATGCGGGAGACGGGAACGGCCGAGAAGTCCCAATTGACCGTACCGTCGTAATGTCGCCAGAAGCCTCCATCCACGTGGGCGTTGATGCCGGGAGGAGTATCCACGACCGAGCCGTCCGCTCCGTACATGAAGAGCTGAATGACGGCATCCGCCGCCTGCGAAGGGTCGTCCATCTTGAGGATCGCGCCGTAACGCAGCGTGAGGTTGCCGGAGAGCGAGCTCGTATCCACATCCTGGTACATGGACGCCCCGGCGCATTCCGCATCCGAGTGCCAACAAGCGAAGTTCAGGTAATCGGAGTATCCGAAGCCCGCCGACAGGCCAGGAATGTCGGGCAAGAGCGTGCTGTCCCGGCCCCCGGAGAAGTCGGTGTTCGACCATGCCGTCCAATTGCCGATGGCACTTTCGGCGAAGTCCCCCTCGGAGAGAAGGTTCTTGGATAGCACTTCATCCGCGCCGTAGATGTTCGTGAGCGGGTTGTACGAGAGCGGCAGGGCGCCGCGGTAGTACGTGCGGTCACTGCAATAGAGCAGGTAGAACGTATGCCCCATGAGCGTGATGGTGGCGTCGTCGGGTATGCTGGCGCAGTTGTTGCCAAGGTCGGACGGGGCGGGTCGGCTCCACCACCACGATATCCACTGCGACGACCCGTACTCTCTGGTGTAAAAGGTCTCTTCTATGTGTGTGCCGCTCACGATATTGGTATGACTGCTGTCTGTCTGGTAGCCGTATTCGACGATTGTATCTAGGGTCTTCCCACTCGAGTACGTATACGACCCGCGCTGCACGATCGTCTGACCGTCAGAATAGCCCGACGGGCATCCGGAGTAGGCATTGGCGCCTCCCGTCCTCCCGTTGATGACGATGGTCGGTTGACCCGGCTGCGCCATGCCGCTCTGCTGCAGTGCCGGACCGTCGGGGATCGAGGTCATCGGAAAGAGCATCCACGCG
The DNA here is from genome assembly GCA_963830115.1 of uncultured delta proteobacterium. Taxonomy (GTDB): domain Bacteria; phylum Myxococcota_A; class Polyangia; order Polyangiales; family CAWHLB01; genus CAWHLB01. The sequence goes on along the minus strand of CAWHLB010000034.1, from coordinate 322,125 downwards.
TCGTCGTGCCCGCAGCCGCCGTCGTACCACTCTTGCCACTGGCTGCCGTCGTACGGACCGTCACCCGGCCCCGGGCCCGTCCCGATGCTCGACGTGTACAGCCCGTTCGACTCGAGGACGTCGACGACCTCCGACGCGTTGTCCCAGTCGCGGTAGCCCCAGTTCCACCCGCCGTTGTTCGCCCCGTCGAGGGCGTAGAAGAACCCGTCCGGGTCCTCGATCGGGAAGTGCGTGTCCATGCCGGCAGGGACATTGCCCCAGGCGGCGATGTTGTCGGTCAGCGCATACGGGATGAATTCGCCGAACTCGAGGTCGCGATGATCTGCGCACGTGGCGGGGTCGCCGGGGATGGGTCGGCCGGCGGAGTTGAGGCAGACATCTTGGATGAGGAAGTCGGTGAGCGGGTTGGCGCCGGTGCCGGGCGCGATGGCCTCGGTGGGAGCGGAGGGGGGTTGGGTCGTCGGCGCCGCCGTGCAGGAGACGTAGTTGTAGGTGTCGGAGCCTGAGAGCGTGCCGTCGGTGCAGGTCCTGCTCTGGGCGATGGTCGAACACGACGCGCCGTACGGGACGCGGGGGCTCAGGAAGAACGTGTAGGAGGAGCCGTCGGCAACGACCTGACCGCTCAGCGTGCAGCTCGCTCCCGGCTCTACCGAGCAGGAAGCGTAGGCGTAGGAACCCGAGAGCGCGCCGTCGGTGCAGGTCCTTTGCTCGGACGTGCAGGTGGAACCGTAGGGGACGGAGCTCGATTGATAGGCGGTGACGTTCGCACCGTCGGCAACGGTTTCGCCGTTGAAGCTGCAGGCCGCGCCGGCGCTCCCGCCGTCCATGTCGCCGGTGCTCGTCGTTCCGCTGTCACCGGCGCTGGTCGTCCCGCTGTCACCGGCGCTGGTCGTCCCGCTGTCGCCGGCGCTCGTCACGCCGCCATCCCTGCCCGTTGCTCCGCTGTCGCCCGAAGCGACCGGTCCACCCGAGTCGGGGGCATGGCCGCCGCCATCGGCGTTCCTTGCGTCAGAACCGCCGCAGGCCACGGCAACGCTGCAGCTCAACGACAAGACGAGAACTGACAACGATCGTTTCATCTGTGCCGCCCTCCCACTGGCCGCACGTCGAGAATAGCGGAGTCTGGCCGCCCGGAGGGACGGTCGGCTCACGCCGAGATCTTACGCGCTCGCCGCGCGGATCTCCCCATGAGGCGACTTCTAGCGCTGGCGGCACCCTCATCGGCCACCGCGGCCCGGCCTGGGCCCCGCCGCAGCGCGCGATCGATTTCCGCCTGTGGAAGAGCGGCTCCATCGAGGTGGAGAGGCCGCCGATCTATTTCGGCAAGGACCGGCCCGAGCGGCTGCGCCTCTGCATTACGCCGCCACCGCTGCTAAGCGTACCCGTACGGGCAAGGGCGCCGTGCACGAGGGGAGCCGGGCTGATTCACTCGGGCCATGGCGAGACACGCGGCGAGCTGCTGGACCGGCTCGCCCACTGAGCCCGTGGCCGAGGTCGGCGGGGTGAATGTCCACGCGAAGGTAGCGTTCGATGGTCGGGACCGCGCCCGGCTCGAGCGATTGTGTCGTTACATCGACCGGCGCGTTGAGCTTCTTGCCGCCCATCGAGCCGTAGAACCGGCATGGCCGCGCGCCCGCAGGGCGACGGCTACTGGATGATCGCGCGCGACGGCGGCGTCTTCGGCTTCGGCGGCGCGGCGTTCTACGGGCGGCCGTGAGCGCCGCGGCCGCTGCCGCCCCGGCGTTGACGCCCTCGCCCGGGGGCGCTCAGGCGCCGCACCACCACGCCGCCGGCGGCGGCCCAAGGGCTGGGGGCTCGTGGAAGCCGCGCTCCCATCCCGTACGGTCTCTCACCGTTTCAGCCGGCGCGAGCCCCTGGGTGTTGCAGCCTCCGCGTCAGCGGTCGATCCACTTGCACCACCGCCCACGACGGAGAGGGCCGGAGGCGGCTTCCTCGGTAGATCGAGCGTGAAGATGCATCCCTTTCCGGGCAGGTCGCGAACCCGGATCTCCCCGCCGTTTGCCTTGGCCGCCTTGCGGCAGATCGAGAGCCCGAGTCCCACACCGCTGCGGTCAGCACCGCGCTGCTCGAATGAGAGAAACAAACCGTCGATCTTCCCGGGCGGGAGACCCCCGCACTCGTCCTCGATTTCGAAGAGAACGCGGTCGGCGGTGGCGTGGGCGGTCAGGGACACGCTGCCACCCTTGCGCGTGAACTTGAAGGCGTTCTGGAGCAGGTTCGAAACCGCCGCGATGAGAATCTGTCGATCACCTTCGATGGTCACCGCAGGCTCGACGCTCGCGAGCTTGAAGTTGACACCCCGCCCCTGGGCCTGCATGGCCGCGCCGATCTCGACCTCCGCGACGAAGTCTGCAACCGAGATGACTTCAAGCCGCTGGATCCCCGCATCGAGTCGCACGTCGACGAGCGACCGATCGAGGAGGTCGCGCAAGCCGGCCAAGCTGCGGCCGAGGACCATGCCGGTGCTGCCACCCACGGCAACCCGGCCGCTCTTGATGCTGTCAAATGAGAGCGTCGCCGTGTTCAGCAGGTTGCGCATCTCGTGTGTCAGTACACCAAGGCGCTCCGTCCCCTGAGCCTCGATGGATCGCTCACGCTGCCGCGCATACTCGGTCACGGCTCCCGCGATGGCATCGTCGAGGCAGAGGTTGAGCGTCCGAAACTCCTCCCCGGAGATCGGCGCCACCTGTTGAACGGCCAGCTCGGTGACCACCTGGCAGACATCTCCGTAGTCGTGAACGACCTGCCCGATGGTGAGGCCCATGCGAAGAAGATCGCCCCCATGTCGCCCGGCCGCCTTGTCGAGCTGATCGTGGTCGACCCTCGCGCTCGACCTCGCGAGGCGGAGCGCGTCCCCGAGCTGGTCCAAGAACATGGGGATCCCGTTCGCCAGCTCCACCTCGGTCGGCGTCGGAACCGCCCGCGACGCAACGCGCGCCCGCGTGCGAGCGATGATCGTCTCCCGGTTCTTGATGATGAACTCATCGAGCATCGGATGAGATCGTGCGCCGGCACCCGCGCAGAAGCAAGCCGCACCGTCGAGGCCTCTCGCCTTGGCGGTGCTCCGCGTCGGCGTAGAGGAGGTGCCACGACGCAGGTTTCGCGTCGCGCTCGACACCCCTCTCTTGGCCTGCCGTCACGCACCTGATCTCGCGCACGTTGCGGCTCGCAGTTCACGCGTCTACGCCGAGGCGTAGGCGGCGAGCTCACCGCCGATCGTGATGGCCGTGATCGTGGTGCTCCTCGTGATCGTGGTGCTCATGGCGGTCCTCGTGCCGCTCGTAACGCCTGGGCGAGTGCGGCCGTACGAAGCAGCCGGCCAGGACGGAGAGGGACGCCAACGCGGCGGCCACGGCGACGACCTTGCGGAACGGAGAGTGGTTCATGGCCGCGACCATGCACGCGGCGTGCCCGATCGCATGCGCCTGCAGTCGCACGAGGCAGGGCGGATAGGCATCATGGGTCGGTGGCGTCGAGTGCAGGGCTGAGAGCGGGGTTGGCAGCGAGCCTGTTGGCGACGCTGGAGGTGAGCTGCTGCGGGCGGCCCACTGCGAGTGCGACGATGGGACTGCTGTGGACCCAGGAACACGCGCAGGAGGACGCCCATGGAACGATACGTCGGTTTGGATGTGCATGCGAAGAGCTGCACGGCAGCGGTAGTCGATGCCCGCGGCAAGCAGTTGTCGTCGACAGTGCTCGAGACCAATGGCCGAGCGCTGGTGGAGCTTTTGCGAGGGCAGCAAGGCCGAGTGCATCTGTGCCTGGAGGAGGGGACGCAGAGCGGGTGGTTGAGCGAGATCCTGGCGCCGCAGGTGTTCGAGGTGGTGGTGGCGGACGTGTCGCAGTCGAGGGGGCCCAAGGACGACAAGCGGGACGCGTTTGCGCTGGCGGAGCAACTGCGGATCGGAGCGATCAAGCGCGGGGTCTACAAATCCGTGGGTCCCTACGGGACGTTGCGGCAGCTGGTCAAGGCCCACGCGATGGCAGTGCAGGACACGGTACGGGTGCATCAGTGTGCTCGCGTGATCTGAGGGCGTGATTCTCAGGAAGGATGAGGGAGGCCGAGGCAGAGCTGTCTCGGGTCGGGTGGGGGCAGGTGGCGCAGCGCCGGCCGCAGGAGCGGGAGGCTCGGCAGCCGAGCGAGAGCGGCGGCGATGGTGAGGTGGGCGGTGGGCCGCGCGGCGGTGAGGGACAGGACGTTGTCGACAAGCGCGGTGGGCGCGAGCCAGATGTGGACCCCGTGCAGATGGAGATGGTCGGCGACGGGATCGAAGCGATGGAGCAGCTCGGGCAGGACGACCTCGAGGTAGGACTCTCGGGCGAGGTAGTGGGCGAGCTGCGCACGTCCGTCGAGGTTGCGCTCGACGCGCAGGTGCAGGCGCGAGGGTCGCGGCCCGGGGAGCTTTATGGCGACGACGAGCTGTCGCGCGGTGGGCCAGATGCCGGCGCGGAGCATGGGTCAGCCCTTGCGCCGCGAGGCCTTGTTGCGGACGGGCTTGGGGGAGACGGCCTTCGGGTGGAAGACGTCGAGGAAGAGATCCTCGTCGATCTGTCCGAGCTCGCGCTCGTAGGCGACGGTCATCAGCTCGTCGGCGAGGTTCATCATGATGCGGTAGTTGCCGGCACAGTGCTCGGCGAGGGTGGACTTGAGCTCGGTGGTCATCAGCGCCGTGTTGCCGGCGGCCTCGAGCAGGTGGTCGAGGCACGCGCTCAGCGCGTCGCGTTCGGCGTAGTCGAGATGGAGGCGGCGACGGATCCGACTGCCGAGCGGGAGCAGGTCGGGATGGCGAAAGCGCTCGGGCAGGCGCTGGTCACCGGCGAAGACGACGCACAGGAGCTGCTCGGAGTCGAAGCTCTTGGAGGTGAGGATGCGCAGCTCGTTGAAGACACCGGTGAGCATCTCCTGCGCCTCGTCGATGATGAGGACGGGCCGGGACATGGAGCTCTGGATGTGATCGCTCCACCGCTGTCGAAGCGCCTTGAATCCGCCCCAGCGGTTGTGGCGCTCGAGGGTCACGCCGAACAGGTCGCCGATCTCTCGATAGAAGTCGCTGCACCGGCTCTGCGGATGGTCGATGCACCCGACGCTCACGTCGCGCATCTGCCCGAGCCGGTGGGCGAGCAGTCGCAGGGCGACGCTCTTTCCGGTACCGGGCTCCCCGGTGACCATGACGAAGCCGCCGTCGGCCACGGTGAGCGCGACCCGGCGAGCGAAGGTATCGATCTCCGGTGCCGGCCAGAGGGCTTCGATGGGTGCGCCGGGGCGGAAGGGGTGAAAGGCAAGGCCGAAGTGGGTCAGCATGTCGTGCGTGCTCATGAATCGTCCTCCTCGATGGACTCGGGGCCGGCGAGGTACGCCGGCGGCAATCCGGTGGCCGCGTACTCGCTCATCAGCGACTCGAGCAGCGGCGCGATCCCGCTCGATGCCGGCGGCTCGTTGCGTGGCGCGCCGGGGACGACCGGCCGCCGGCGCCCGTCGGCGTTCTTGCGCTTGTCCTGCGGGTAGAGCACCGCGAGGTGTGCGCCGCTGCGCGGGTCGACCAGGTCGACGGTCGACAGATCCCATCGCGCGTAGCGCACCTGGACTCGCTCGAGCGTCCGGTAGACCACGGGGAGCTCGAAGCGGACGCCCTCGACGGTGATCGTGCCGTCGCTCTTGCGCTGCTTGCGGCCGCGCTGCATCCGGAAGGCGCGCCGCAGCGCCTGCGCCGTCGGTGCCTGCCGACCGACGTTCGGGGCGCTGGTGAAGACCGACAGCGGCGTGTTGCCGAGCTCGCTGTGGACCGAGCGGTTGTACTCGAGCTCGACCCACGCCTGCGTCGCCTCGTTGAGCAGCGGCAGCGTCAGCTCGCGATGGCCCTCGAGCATCGGCAGAAGCCGGCCTTCGATCTGCCCCCAGAAGCACTCCTGCTTCGCGTTCTGCTCGGGCGTGTACGGCAGGGTCGTGTGGTGCACGATGCCGAGCCGCTCGAGCCCCTCGACGAGCTCGGCCGCCGTCTCGGCGCCGCCGTTGTCGCTCAGCAGCGCACGCGGCAGGCCTCGCTTGAGAAGCCCCTGGCTGAAGCCGTGGACGAGCGTCTCGGTCGACTCGACCATGTACCACTGCAGGTGGCAGGCGAGACGCGACCGATCGTCGAGGCAGCCGAACAGCCACGGCTTTTCCCATCGGCCGGCGGACGTCAGCACGGCGCGCGAGCCCTCGTGGAAGTCGAGGTGCCACAGGCCGTGCACGTGACGGACCTCGAAGCTGAGCATCTCCCGGGCCTCGAGCGGCTCGAGCTCTTGCCGTCGACGGCGGCGCTTCTTCTGCCGCGCGAGGCCGTTCGACTTCATGAAGCGGCACAGCGTCTGGTAGCTCGGCAGCTCACCGAGCTCGGCGTGCTGTTCGACGAGGACGCGCAGATTGTCGTGGTGGAGCTGGTAGCTCCACGAGGGATGCTCCGTGTGCTGGGCGCGGATCACCCCGGCGAGCGCGAGGCTCACCGACGGGTGCGTCCCGGCCCGCGCGTGCGTCTTGCGGACGAGGGCCGCGACCGGATCGGTCGGATGGTTTCGCGCGAGGTAATACCAGCGCTCGATCGTCTTGACCCCGAAGCGCACCGCCTCGCCGGTCGTCGGGTGCCTGTACGAGACCTTCGCCAAGCGCGCGAGCTCGCGGCGCAGCTCTCCGTGCTCCGGCGGGCTGGCCAAAAGCGGTCCCACCACCGAAAAGCGGAAACGACCCCAGCGCAATCGTGTGCTCTCGTCGCCGGCCATCGGGCGCACCTTCCCCTCGCGCTCCTGAGCGCCGCCTCGGCGTCTCGAGCGAGAGCCCACCCTACGTCCACGAGGGCGACGATCCCGAGCACCATCCTCTGCGTGTCGCTCGACCTCCCTCAGCTTTCACGAGCCGTCGGCGGACGGGCGCCGGCGACGAGCGCGAGGAGGCGGACGAGCCGATCACCTCGGTCGGCGCCGCCCATGCGCTCGAGCAGCGAGCCCGGCAGGGCGCCGACGTCGAGCGGTGTCGCGAGCCGCCCACGCAGCTCCGTGACGACGGCGCTGTGCGCGAAGACATCGCGCCACCACCCGAGCCACCGCGCCACGCGCCGAGCCTCCTGCCAGCGCCGCTGCGTGGCCTCGGCGACGCACGCCACGACGATCGCTATCGCCGCGTAGACCCGGCGCCCGAGAAATCGCACCGAGGGTGGCAGCGTCCGGCGGCGGCAGCCCTCCCGGGAGCAGCACAGCGCGAAGCGCCGCTCGAACAGCACCTCCACCGACTCCGGCAGCCCTCGCGGCTTCCGCGGAAAGTCCGCTCGATCGAGCCGCCCACCGCAGTACACGCAGCCGCCCCGCCGGACAGCCTCCGTCAGCTCGACATCGAGATCGTGCAGTCGCGCGAAGATCTCGTCGTCGAGCCCCATCTCGTGGGACACTTCGACCTCCTTCGTTCTGTTTCGCGACTGCGAGGGAACGCCCCTTCGGAGACTTCTCGCAAGTTTTCCGAGGGGGCGATTTTCATGAACGGCGAGGGAGATCTCGCCCCTCCCTCACCCTTCCTGAGACTCCGGCCCCGCAAACCCCTCGCCATTCGTGCGAGGTCTCATGCAGAACAGGATCAAGGCCCTGTTCCGCTCGCGGGGAGTGACGGTCGCGGGCAAGGCGATGTACAGCGAGGCGAAGCGGCAAGAGTGCGAGGCTCACGCGGAGGAGCTGGATGCGAATCTGTCCTCGCTGCTCGACCGGCTGAAGACCGAAAGCTACCGGGCGCCGCCGGTGCGTCGCGTCGAGATCCCGAAGGCGAGCGGAGGAACGCGCGCGTTGGGGATCCCGACCTTCGAGGACAAGGTGCTGCAGCGTGCGGTATGGTGCTGGGGGCGATCTACGAGCAGGACTTCCTGGACTGTTCGTACGGCTTCCGGCCCGGTCGCAGTGCGCACGACGGCTTGGAAGCCTTGTGGAAGGAGCTCATGAACGTCGGCGAGGGTTGGTGTTGGAGGTGGACATCGAGTCGTTTTTCGACACGGTGGACCATCGGCACCTGCGGAGCTTCCTCGACGAGAGGGTGACCGACGGCGTCCTGCGCCGTGTGGTCCACAAGTGGCTGAAGGCCGGCGTGATGCGCGACGGGACGTACCAACGGTCCGAGAGCGGCACGCCGCAGGGCGGCGTGATCTCTCCGCTCCTGGCGAACGTCTACCTGCACCACGTCATGGATGTGTGGTTCGAGGCGGAGGTGAAGCCCCGGCTGAAAGGCCGTGCGCGACTCATCCGTTACGCGGACGACTTCGTGATCGTGTTTGCGCGGCAAGACGATGCGCGCCGAGTGTGGGACGTGCTTTCGAAGCGATTCGCGAAGTACGGCCTGCGCGTCCACCCGGACAAGACGCGGCTCTTGCCGTTTGGTCCTGGTCGGGGGGAGCGCGGTGGGCGCACGTTCGACTTCCTCGGCTTCACGCACCACTGGTGCGTGTCGCACAAAGGAACGCCGGTCGTGCGTCGGAGGACGGCGAGCGTGCGTCTGACGCGGTCGCTCGAGCGCGTGCGCCAATGGTGCCGGCGACACCGGCACTGGCGCGTGCAAGAGCAACACCGCGTCGTGCGTGCGGTGCTCCTCGGACACTACGGCTACTACGGGATCACGGGGAACGCATGGATGCTGGAGCGCTTCTGGAAGGAGGTGCGACGTGCTTGGTACAAGTGGTTGTCGCGCCGCTCGCAACGGAAGCGAGGCTGGGACTGGTACGTGAGATTGCTGCAGCGCTTCCCGCTGCCGCGCCCCCGTATCGTTCACAGCGCTCTTCGGTCAGCGAAGTCCACGACGTGAGGAGCCGGATGCGGGAAATCCGCACGTCCGGATCTGTGGGAGCCCCGAGGGAGCAATCCCTCGGGGCCACCCGACGCGGCCAATGCTGCACCCACGGCTCCGACCCCACCTGGTTGACCGAAAACCGCCCTCGAGAGGCGCGCGTCGCTCGGGAACGGCCCGGGCGACGCACCGCTGCGTCTGGAGCCCAGTCGGAGCGATCCTCCCCGAGCGATCCTCCCGGGGGAACCGGGCATGTTGCGCGGGTGTATTATCCCTCGCTTGGAAACCCTCTGTCCCGTGTGCCGGGGGGAGCTGCCCGCCCCGGTCCCGAATCACTGCCCCTGCTGCGACGTCAGGCTCGAAGCGACGCCGGACGGCCGCTACGCGCCCGTCTTCCCGGCCATCAAGCCCGGCGAGTGCCTGCTCTCGCTCGACCTGTCGCGCCAGCCGCCGCTCGGCTGTCCTTCGCGGAACCACGGCAAGAAGAACCTGCTCTACCGAACGCACGCGAAGGGTCCCGCGGCCGACTACGCGAAGTACGAGTTCGCGTGGCACGTGGACCCTGCGGAGGGGGGCACCGTCCTGTCCGGGTACATGCCCAAGGACGTCGACCTGCTCGAGCCTCGGCTGGCGTTGCGCGACGGCATCGTGCGGCTCTCCGTGCTGGCCGAGGACCCGCGCGCGCGTCCCGCGATCGCCTTCCGCTGGCAGACCAACAGGTACGCCGACCTCGAGGAGATGGAGCTGCCCGAGTCGTTTCGGCTACCGGCTCGTGCTCGATCCGGACGCCGCCACCGTCAAGCTGATCCGCACGGTCGGCGACCAGGAGGGCGCGGAGCTGATCGCGCCGACCGGGCATCCCGCCATCGCGCCGCTCGGGCAGCAGAACGTGCTCGAGCTGCGCGCCCAGGGGCCGACGTTCCAGGCGTGGGTCAACGGCGCCTACGTAGGTGCCGCGCACGACGCCGTGGGCGGCTTTGGTAGGGTCGGCATCCACGTCGGCCACGATTTCAGCGACCGGCCCGGGCCATCCGACTGCTCGTTCAGGGTGCTGTTGCGGGGCTTCGACGTGTGGACGGTGACGGCATGAGCCCGCGCGTGATGACCTGCTCGTACTGCGGCGCGCCGGTAGGGTTCGGCGACCCGTTCTGCGCCTACTGTCGCTCCCCCCTCGACCTGGCCGGGCGGCGTGCCCGAAATCGGCCGCGGCCAGCTCCTTTCGAGCTTCGACTTCGGCAAGGACGGCAAGCCCGTGACGGCGGAGCCGCGTCAGGTCTGCTGGGGCACAGACGGGCCGGCCATGCGCAACGGCTGTGCGGTGCTGCACTTCACGTCGTGGGACATGGGCGCGGTGAGCCTGCTCTTCCGCATCAACCGCAACAGCAAGGACGACGACGGCTACTGCTCGGCCTACGAGCTGCGCACGGAGCCCGCCTACCACGCATTCCAGCTCACGAGCGTGCTGTGGGAGGACGACCTCGATGACGTGCGCATCGTGCGGCCGTTCCAGAACGAGGCGGTGCTGCGCGGCCCCGGCCAACCGAACGAGATCGAGGCGCGCTTCGCCGACTCCGTATTACAGATCTCGATCAACGGCAGCCTGCTCACCACCATCATCGACAATATGTTCGGCTTCGGCCGCATCGGCTGGCGCGTGCGCGCTCCGCTCTCCGGCCCGGCGCGCGTCACGCTGCACGATCTCCAGCTGTTCGAGCACCAGTAGCAGGCAGCGACCGCGGAGGGAGCCCGAGGGAACGGTCCGCGGGGGAACGGTTCGTGGTGGGGGAACGGGGGAACGGGGGAACGGTCCGTGGTGCGGCTAATGCTGCCGGCCACGAACTTCGCCTTGTCACGCGTCGTGCCGCCCCTCTGACCGGGAAGTGTGATAGATAGCAAAGCATGGGACTGGGTGGCGCCGGCCGACGGGCTTTTTTCGTGCTCGCCGTGCTTGCGGTGTCGAGCGCTGCGCCAGCCCCCGCCCAGAGCCCCGGGGGAACTTCGAATCGTGCTCGCGAAAGAGCTCGGCCGGAAGGTGTTCCGAGCGCGTCGGCCGGAGGGCTACTTCGACCCAGACAACCCGCAGTGGCCAGAGGTGGCGGAGCTGCGGATGGTGCTGCCCGAGCAGCTCGTGGACGAGCTGGGCGAGGACGGTGCGCGCGAGGCGGTCGCCCTGCAGGTGGCCGAGCAGGAGGCCAAGGCCCGCGCCAAGGCGCAGCACGAGCACAAGGGGTTCGCGGGAGCCAAGCGCGTCCTGCAGGCGGCCATCACGGTGCGCGGAACGAACCGACAAGAGCACGGCGTCCGGGCGCCGACCTTCGCGGCGGCGGGCAACGGTGAGGCGGCGAAGCAGGCAGTGCTCGAGCTGAGAGCGTTCAGAGCGAGCTACCGCGAGCAGCTCGACCGGTGGAAAAACGGTGAGCGCGACGTGGTGTTCCCGCACGGCACCTGGTGGATGCGTGTCCATCACGGTGTCCGCTGCCACCCGCCGCCGTAGCCGAGCGGAGCAATCGAGGGCTGTCGCGTGCCTGCGACCCCCGCGGGGCACGCACCGGTGCGTCCGTCGCGGCAAATCGCCTCCAGAAGTGCAGTGCCCTGGAAGCTGAGGCGGGTCGGCGGGCCGCCGTCGCGTCGGGCGCGTGCCCCCCGCCGACGCCGCTCGGCCCCGCCCCCACCACGTCGCCCCTGCCTCAGCGGGTCAACCACGGTCCGACGCGTCGCAGGCACGGACCGGTGCGTCCAATGGGCCAGATCGGGTGGGTAGAGGCCCTGCTTGATGCCCTCGGGCGGGCCGCTCGCCGTCGTGGAGACGGCATGGGAGGGCCGCTCCCGACCCCGGCGGGCCTGGGCGGCCCACGTCGGCGCCGCCTCAGCAGGTCAACGTCGGTCGAACGCTCTCGCGGAACGTCGGTCGGACGCTCTCGCGCCGCCGGAAGGCCGCTCCCGACCCGGCCGATCCCGCGCGCCCCACGGCGGCACTGCCTCAGCGGGTTGACCTCGGTCGGACGCTTCTGCAGGTCGACGTCCGAGAAGGAGAGGGCGGCGCGTGCGGAGGCAAAGCGCGAGCACAAGGCGTTCGTCGGCGCCAGGGTCTCCCGGTGCGACAATGCTCGCCCGAGCGGAGCGGTCGCGCGCCCAAGCAATCCCCGCCGGCACTGCCTCAGCGGGTCAACCTTGATGCTGTAGAGCGGTCGCGCACGCGCGCAGCAGCTCAATCACGACCGTCTTCGGCACCAGGAGGATGCCAGGGCACCGGTGTGTCCGCTTGACACCGCCCGCTCTATCGACGGTCGGACGCCTTGGGGACGCCTTTGGAAACGGACGCCTTTGGAAGCGAGCGCCCGTCACCTGGTGATGGTGAACGTGATGCAGCCGATGGCGCGGTCCGAGTCCCCATCGTGGATGACGAACTCGGCGCGGTAGGTGCCTGTCGGCAAACCGAGGTCGCTGACCCGCCAGATGAACTGGGTGTTGTAGCAGCCGAGGGGATCGCCGGTGCAGAGGGGGCTGCTGCCGGGAGGGGGTGGATCGACAGGCGCGGCGGTCGGCGGCGCCGCGAAGGGGCCGCACGCGAACGGGTTGCTGGGCTGGTTGTTGTAGGAGCCCTTGATGTATCGAGGGAAGTGCGGGGTGCCGCCCGACTCCGCGGTGCTCGGGGCGATGTAGAGCGCGGGCTCGTCCAGGTAGCCGTCGGAGGCGGTGGCCGTAAGGTCGCCGGGCGTCGTGACCAAGCCGGTCGCTGAGTCGACCTGCTCCATCGGTGCGACGAAGGCCGGGCACTCGTCGGTGACCCAGATCTGGATCAGCCCGCTCAAGGGCACGGATTGTCCGTCGGCGGGAGAGTACCCAGCGAGGATCCCGGGCTCCGTGTTGACCGTCCGGTCCGTACAGAGCATCGGCGGGGGCGGCAAGCCAGAGTCGCAGCCCTGGCCGAACTCGCCCGGCCCACACCCGGCGTCGGCAGGTGGGGGAGGCGTGCCTGCGTCGCACATCGGACCGAACTCGCCAGCGGCACATCCGCCCGGCGACGAGCAGTCGGCGGCGCCGCCGGACGAGTCGAGACACGGTCCCCACATCGCGAACTCGCCGTCCCCCATGCACTGCTGGGTCCCGTTTCGACAGCAGCCTCGGGTCATGCCCACGGTGGTGCAGGGCGCCCCCTGGCCGCTCGGGTTCACGACGCCGGTGGCCGCGTCGCGGACGACGCCGGTGCCCGCGTCGCTGCCCGACCCCCGCCCCGGGTTGGGCGGGCCCGAACCCGGCGCAGCGGCCGCCGAGCAGGCCGCCAACCAGAGGACGCCGCCCACCTGAGCGACGAGCCTCACGTGACGTGCCACGACGGCAAGGTGCGACCATGCCCGTGACCGTGCTCCCGGATGCATCTTTCCGAGTTCCGCACGGGTGATGGGGTTCACCATGTTCAGGTCTCGTCGCGTGTGCAGTCGATGGGGCTGGGCATCGCGACCGCCGCGCCATGCCGGGCACGGGAGTCGCCTCCCAACGCCAACGATAGCGCTTCGAGCGACCAACGGCCATCCGACAGGAGCGCAGGTGACCGGCGGGGGCCCGACCGATGGGGGCCGACCGAGGTTGACCCCGACGCGCCCCCCGACGCGCCCATCGACGACGACGACGACGACGACGACGACGACGACGACGAGACCGACCGGCGACGACGACGACGACGACGACGACGACGGACCGACCGGGGCGACGACGCTCGGCCCCGCCCCCAACCACGTCGCCCCTGCCGACGCGGACCTCCTGCCTCGGATGGTGGCGCACGGCTCAACGCAGGCTCTAGAAAGTCTGGTCACACATACCAGCGTTGCAGACCCAGGTAAACGGGGCTCCGCCCGCCCCTGGCGCGTCTTGTTCCAGCGGCTGGCAGGAGGGACACGCCGCGCCGTCGGGACACGTGCATGGCATCGAGCAGAACGACGAGCCTTCGCACACGAGACCGGGCGCGCAGTCGTCGTCTGCACGGCAGGGTGCGCCGAACCCTCCAGCGCAGGTCCCGCTCTCGCACGACGCGCACAGACTCCGCTGGATTGGAAATCCGTCCTTGCACTCGATCTGAGCTCCCGCGGAGCACGCAAGACTGTCGCTGCCACAATCCGCAATGGGTTCTGGAGTGAGGGAACAAAATGCGAGCGGGTGCGTCACACCGAGGTCCGTGTACGTGGAGAGCTGGCAGAAGGCGTTCGACTGACAGTCGGTCACCAACTCCCAGGTATTGGGGCTGCTCGAATGGTGGCTGACGCTCCCCTCGATGGTCACGTCGGTACCGGCAGGGTGGACCGTGCATTTCTCGACGCGGTTGCCGGCGCACCGGTAGTCGCCCCCATTGCATGTGTCGACCGGCATGGTGCAGCCCTGGGCGAGCGGTCCGATGAGAACTGCGATCGTGGCCGCGGTGTGAACGACAAGAGACACTACCGCGGGAGACGTTGAGAAAAGCGCTCTGCGTTGCATGGGGGCGCTCTCTCAGCAAGGCGCATGCCACGGAGCGGCTCGCCTCTGGGGTCTCTGCACTGCAGCCGTGGAGGGGGACGCTCTTCTTCTTTTTCTTCTTTTTTCTAGCGGTCGCGGATGGAGAGGGCGCCACCAGCAAGCGGTGTCGGGACTGTCACCTCCACGCGTAAAGGACGAGAAGGAAGAAGGGCGTTCCCGGGCCACTGTGGGCCGCCCCTCGGTTACCCTCGAGCGCATGCCGGATTCGGACAAGGCGTCCTTGATCGCGAGCGCCGTCGCTGGCCTCCGCGCGGAGGCTGAGACGCTCCGCCAGTCGGCGCGCCAAACCCGCGAGGGCGCGACCCACGAGGAGAGCCGCCCGGAGAACGACAAGGACACGCGCGGCCTCGAAGCGAGCTACCTCGCGCGCGGCCAGGCCGCACGCGTCGAGGAGACCGAGGCGGACGCCGCCAAGCTCCACTTCTTGAGCCTGCGTTCCTTCGGCCCGGACAATCCCATCGGGCTCTCGGCGCTGGTGACCGTCGATGTCGACGGATCGGAGCAGTGCTACTTCCTCGTGCCGGTCGCCGGCGGCCGGCTCGTGGAGGTGGGTGGACAGAAAGTCCTCCTCCTCACGCCGGCCTCGCCCGTGGGCCGGGCCTTGCTCGACAAGCGCGAGGGCGACGAGTTCGAGCTACGCCTGGGCGGGCGGGTACGCGAGTACGAGATCCTCGAGGTTCGCTAGCGCCGCAGCCGCACCCTGCCCAGGCGAAGTCGAGGCGGACCTCGAGGGGGAAGGGCGATGCGGCCGGGGCGAGGAACGCAACGGACGTCGTCCGACGTCGGTCGGACGTCCGTCCACCGAAGCGGACCCTCTCGCCGGACGTTCGCCCTGGTCCCGGGGGTTAGGCGGCGTCGCGCGCGCGTGCGAGGTCGAAGGCGGTCTGCAGGTTCATCCAGAACTCGGGCGAGTTGCCGAAGTGCCGCGCCAGCTTCCACGCGGTGTTTGCCGTGACTCCGCGGCGGTTCAACCTCGGTCACGCAGCGGTTCAACCTCGGTCAGAAGCCTTCGCCCCACACCCCTCCGGCCGTGTGCTCCGGCCATGCCTGCATTGCTTCGTCGCCTCGTCGGGCTCACCGCGGTCGTGTCGCTCGTCTTCGCTTGCCGCAAGGGCCCGCCGCCTGGGGCGGTGAAGTCCCAGCCAGGCGCCGCGACCGTGGCCTCGTCGAAGCCCTTGCCGTTGAAAGGGACCTTCGACGGCAAGCCGTTCGACGTGAGGAGTGTCCTCGCGGAGTACCGCTGGCGGGGCGGCCGCTACGGGCCGCGTCCGCCTCCGCGCCGTGGCCCACGACAGCTTCATCGAGGGCGAGGTGGAGGTGACGATCTGTCCGCCGTCGGGCGTGGAGGGCTGACAGGGACTCTCGGCGCGCTCGGTCGTTGCGTACGTCCCTGAGGATGACCGCGCCGCGCTGCGGCCGAGTGCCTCGAGCGTCATTACTGCGGTCGCGGAGGAAGGGCGCTAAGAAAAACGAAAGAAACGAAGAGCGATCCGATCGCTCGTCGGAGCGATCCTCCGTCCACGGTCCAACCGGAGGAAGGGCCCGTCCAAGGTCAGGTGCGCCCGGGGATCGCCAACCGGAGCTGTGCCCCACTCCCGGAGTGTCACCGCCCGGAATGATGGGTCCGCCAAGAAGCCCTCGGGGGCGGTTCGAAGCCGGCGGCTGAATCTCCCGACGCCGTCGGGCAGCGGAAGCTCGGGATGCTGGTCGTTGCTGACGTCATCGACCTAGCACGTCCGATACAATCGGGATGCGATGACGAACGACGAACCCATTCGTGCCTTCGCGAGCGGCGCCGCGTTCGGGCGATGGCTCGCCAAGGAGCACGCGCGCTCCACTGGCATCTGGCTCAAGATCCCGAAGAGAGGGGCCGGCCGGCGGGGGCCGTCCTACGCGGAGGCGCTCGAGGAAGCGCTGCGCTTCGGATGGATCGACGGCCAGAAGGCGAAGCACGACGACGACTTCTTTCTCCAGCGGTTCACGCCGCGCGGTCCGCGCAGCAAGTGGTCGAAGATCAACCGGAAGAAGGCGGAGGCCCTCATCGCGGCGGGCCGGATGGAGCCGGCGGGGCGGGCGGCGGTGGCGGCCGCGAAGAAGGATGGCCGATGGGCGGCCGCGTACAACTCACATCGCACGGCGACCGTGCCCGCCGACCTGCGTGCCGCGCTCGACGCCGACGAGAAGGCCACCGCGTTCTTCGCGACGCTGAGCTGGCAGAACCGATACGCGATCCTCTACCGCGTCCACGACGCGAAGCGCCCGGACACCCGCGCCCGCCGCATCGCCAAGTACGTCGCGATGTGCGCGCGGGGCGAGACGATCCACTGAGGGCGACGGAGCGGCCCCGCCGCTGCGGCGACGGGCCGACCTGGCACCGGGTTCTCGTGTCCGCCAACTGAGAATAGGGACGGCGAACGCCAAACCGCGGACGATGCGGGAGTCGGGAGCTGGGGCTCCTAGAGACCGCCCTAGATGGCGCGTGTGCTCGGCACCGGCCCGGGCGACGCGTCGGTGCGTTCGGAGGACGAAGTCTCGGGATCGGGACGCCGATGCGTCGCCCTCGGCTGCGGGTTGCGACCCCAGATGGGGCCGTCGGGCTCACGGCTGCCAGGCGCGGGCCGTAGGAGGCCCGTACGTCGGTCCTTCGGGGCGACGGATGCACGGACGCTGCTCCTCCGAAAGGGCGTCGATCCCAACATCACGTCGACGCAGAGCAAGCAGACACCGTTGCAGGCCCTCCTCGGCGCTCACCCCTATTGGTGGCGACTCGACGCGGTCGCCGCGCTCGTCTCCGCGGGCGCTGATCTCGAGGTGACCGTACAGCCCCTCGAGATGCAAGCCACGACCGCCCGACGGCTCCTGTCCGCGGACCGGTGGGGGCCGACCGGTGGGGGCCGACCGAGGTTGACCGAAGGCCGAAGGCGACCAACCGAAGGCGGCCACGGTGGTGGCGGCCGCCGGTGGTCCGCCACCTGTTCCGCCAGTTCGCTCGCGTAAGTGCGCGGGATCACGTTGCCACAAGGTCGGCATGGCGCTTGATGTGGGCTCAAGGTGTGAGCGCGCCTCGCCAGGTGGTCCCGGGGCGGACCTATTTGCTCGACCGGCGGACGACGCGGCGGTTCTTCCTGCTGCGGCCGGACCCGGACGGGGAGATGCAGCGAGTCTTCCTGTACGTGCTGGCGGTGTGCGCCGCGAAGTTCGGTGTGCTGGTGCACGGGCTGGTGCAGATGAGCTCGCACTACCACCTGGTCGTGACCGACGTGGAGGGCGTGATGCCGGACTTCCTGCGGGAGCTGAACCGGCTGTTGGCGCTGACGACGAAGGCGCACCGTCGGTGGCCCGAGGAGCTGTTCAACAAGTCGCAGACGTCGTGCGTGCGGCTGGTGACGAGGGCGGCGATCGTCGAGAAGCTCGCGTACGTGATCGCGAACCCGGTGGCGGCGTTGGCGGTGCGCACGGCGCGCAAGTGGCCGGGGGCAATCGCGCTGGCGGAGGAGCTCGGGCGGAAGGTGTTCCGGGTGCGGAGGCCGGAGGGCTACCTGGACCCGACCAACGAGCGGTGGCCCGAAGTGGCGGAGCTGCCGGTGGTGCTGCCCCAGCAGCTCGTCGACGAGCTCGGCGAGGATGGGGCCCGCGAAGCGGTGGCGGTGCAGGTGGCCGACAAAGAGAGGGCGGCGCGTGCGGAGGGACGGCGCGAACACAAGGCGTTCGTCGGCGCCAAGCGCGTCGTGCAGGCAGCCATCACGGTTCGCGGGACGAATCCGGAAGAGCGCGGCGTCCGGGCGCCGACGTTTGCCGCGGCGGGCGACGGCGCGGCGGCGAAGCAGGCCGTGGCCGAGCTGAGGGAGTTCAGGGCGAGCTACCGCGACCAGCTCGAGCGGTGGAAAGAGGGCGACCGTGACGTGACGTTCCCTCACGGCACCTGGTGGATGCGCGTTCATCACGCGGTCCGCTGCCACCCTCCGCCGTAGCGCGCGGGGCAATCAAGGGAGCACGCGTGCCTGCGAACCTCGCGGGCACGCATCGGTGCGTGCGGTGGGCCAGATCGGGTGGGCAGAGGCCCTATTTGATGCCCTCGGGCGGGCCGCTCGTCGTCGTGGAGAGGGCGTGGGGGGGTCTCTCCCGACCCCGCCGGTTCCGAACGCCCCACGCCGGCACTGCCTCAGCGGGTTAACCTCGGTCGGACGCTTCGCCGTCCGCCACCTGTTCCGCCAGTTCGCTCGCGTAAGTGCGCGGGATCACGTTGCCACAAGGTCGGCATGGCGCTTGATGTGGGCTCGAGGTGTGAGCGCGCCTCGCCAGGTGGTCCCGGGGCGGACCTATTTGCTCGACCGGCGGACGACGCGGCGGTTCTTCCTGCTGCGGCCGGACCCGGACGGGGAGATGCAGCGAGTCTTCCTGTACGTGCTGGCGGTGTGCGCCGCGAAGTTCGGTGTGCTGGTGCACGGGCTGGTGCAGATGAGCTCGCACTACCACCTGGTCGTGACCGACGTGGAGGGCGTGATGCCGGACTTCCTGCGGGAGCTGAACCGGCTGTTGGCGCTGACGACGAAGGCGCACCGTCGGTGGCCCGAGGAGCTGTTTGAACCTGCCCCGATCTCGTGGACACCCCAGCGAGCCGTCGGCGATCGTCGAGAAGCTCGCGTACGTGATCGCGAACCCGGTGGCGGCGTTGGCGGTGCGCACGGCGCGCAAGTGGCCGGGGGCGATCGCGCTGGCGGAGGGCTCGGGCGGAAGGTGTTCCGGGTGCCGAGGCCGGAAGGCTACTTCGACCCGAACAACCCGCAGTGGCCGGAGGAGGCCGAGCTGCGCGTTGTGCTGCCCGAGCAGCTCGTCGACGAGCTCGGCGAGGGCAGGGCGCGCGAGGCGGTCGCGCTGCAGGTCGCCGAGAAGGAGAGGGCGGCGCGGGCCGAAGCGCAGCGCGAGCACAAGGCGTTCGTCGGAGCCAAGCGCGTCATGCAGGCGGCCATCACGGTGCGCGGAACGAACCGGGAAGAGCACGGCGTCCGAGCGCCGACGTTTGCCGCGGCGGGCGATGACGACGCGGCCAAGCAGGCCGTGACCGAGCTCAAAGAGTTCAGAGCGAGCTACCGCGAGCAGCTCGAGCGGTGGAAAGAGGGCGACCGCGACGTGACGTTCCCTCACGGCACCTAGTGGATGCGCGTTCATCACGCGGTCCGCTGCCACCCTCCGCCGTAGCTCGAGGGGCAGATGAAGGCGGCACACGTGCCTGCGAACGTCGCGGGCACGCACTGGTGCGTCCAATAGGCCAGATCGTGTGGGTAGAGGCCCTGCTCGATGCGCTCGAGCGGGCGGCTCGTCGTCGTGGAGAGGGCATGGGAGGGCCGCTCCCGACCCCGCCGCCTCCGAACGCCCCACGCCGTCGCTGCCTCAGCGGGTCAACCTCGGTCGGACGCTTCCGCCTTCTCTGGCACCGTGGACGGCTGGGCACGAACGACAAGCGTGCCGGTGCCAGTGCCTCCGGGCCGGACCCCTGAGTTGTCGGCGGAAGTCGTTATTTCGGCGATCAGGACGCGACTCGACAACGTCCGGAGGAGAGAGACGGCGGAACCGGACGATGACCCTTTTTTTGAGCCCGATGAGCACTGGGGCTATTGACTCTCAGTGAGTGCCGCCGCGAGATAGCGGCGGGGAAGCAACGAGGCCTAGCCGCTTGCAGCGGGGAGCCCTGCTGAGCTAGGCAACGTCGATCGCGTCCAAGACGGCCTTCATGCCGGGGGGTCTAAACCCGTCATCGCGCATTCGGCCAATGATGAAGTTCCGAAAGTGAGTGTAGCTGAGGCTGCGGCCATGCTTGCCGCAGAACCGGTGAAGTACGTCCCGGCCCCTGAAGGCCTGCTTCCAGGTGTCGTCCTTCAGCGCGGCTGAGAGGTTCGCTCGGAGCCTCCGCTCCTCGCGTTCCAGGGTTTGCCTGGAGAGTTCCTCGCCTCGGAGGGTTTTTAGGCGGTCCAGGACCGAGTCGAAAGCTTCGGACACGGCGGCTCCGATGTCGGACCTGGAGCGATTGACCCCCAGGCCGAGTACTCGGTGCGCCCTTGCCCACACCATCTGATCGAGTTGGTGTCGAACCAGGGCGTCGAGGGTCTCTTTCGCCGCGGCCCTTAGTTCGTCCTCAACTTGAACGGGATCTCTTGGGCTCGATCCAAGATCGCGCAAGATGGGCGTGATGTACTTGGCTTCGAGAAGGTAGTTCTCGATATGGTAGACGTCCCACTGATATGCGCTGGTTGAGCGTGGGGGCTGCTCATCACTGTCGCGGTCAGTAATGGAGAAGAAGCGTGCCGCAAGGGATGCTTGGTTTGCAGCCTTCTCCAGGAGTTCGTGGAGTCGGCGAACGGCTCCCTTGTTTCCCGCAGAAATCATGTTGGTTGATCCGGCAAAGTCTGGGAAGAGCGCCTGGGTCATCGCGACGTCGAACTCGGAATCCGCGCCTTCGAAGATCACCACCTTGGCGTCGGGTTGGTGTGCGGCAAGGTCCCCAGCTAGCGCGAGAACTGCCTCGTCGACGTCGTTGCCTGGTGTTAGCGGAACAGCTTGCGAGCCCTCCACGTCAGTGGGAGGCCTCATGTGGAACACGGAAAATCGGGGGCGTCCGATGGATTGCCTTAGAAACGCGTCGGAATGGGTCACTAGCCAGATCTGGTTGTTGAGAGCTTCGCCAAGGTGGCGATGGTAGAAGGCGGGGAGGTCGCCAACAAGTCGGGGGTTTAATGCAGTTCGGGTTCGTCGAGAAGGATTATGGAGTTTGTTGGTGATGCGTTGCGCAACCGGAGATAGCCGAAGAGCACCTCTTTTTCGCCTGAGCTGAGTTCGTTAATGTCGTGCGACGATGCGTCCTCCAGTAGAACCGGAAACGTGAGGTGTCCGTCAGGGGAGGGTTGCGGTCCGGCAAACCTCTTGCCCGGGAAGAAGAGCTGGAAGAGTTCGTGCAGCGTGGCCGTGAGGTCCTTTCCATAGGCGATGCCACTTCCGTGCTTCTCCGCGATTAATTCGCGCACGTATGTCGCGGCCATCTCGGATTTGATGTTGCCGTATTTTTGCCCGTAGTTGTACAGGGCGTGCTGAGCACGGGCCTCAGGCGCGGGGCCGGTCACGTTTAGCCGGATTTGCGATATTCGCTCGCGCCCGTAGTTTCGGTGAGGGCCATGATAGTCGATAACCCCGAGGTTGTCGGGTTGGTACGTGCCAAACAGGACCTCGAGGACGACCGATTCCGCGTTGTGGGTCTCGAGGTCGGTGTCGATCGTGAAGGAGCCATCGAAGGTGGCCCGGTTGGTGAGGTCGGCTTCCAGCTGGGTCAGCATGGCAGCGGCTTCATCCTCAAGCCGCTTCGACTCAAGGCGGTCCTCAAGGGCTAGACCGACATTCTCGAGCGCGTCGGCGCTGCGCGTCGCCCGACGAAGGAGCTGCCGGATCAGCCGCCGTCCGTTGGCTCGCAGAAAAGCGATCTCGGCTTCGGCTAAGCCGAGTACCGCCTCGATGCCGATTGGGGCTTGGCGGTTACGGAAGAGGGGGAGGAGATCGGAGGGAGTGTTGAGAGGGATTTGAAATTCGCCGAACCACTGTTGCCACTCGTTCTGGGAGTAGCCCCCATAGGAGGACTTTAGAAGGCGTATTGCATCGAGCACCGCGGACTTGCCACAGCCATTGGGCCCCGCCAGGACAACCATCGAATCGAGCTTGTCGAAGTGCGCGCGCTTCACGCCGCGGAAGTTCTCGATGTGCAGTTCGTGGATGTGCACGGGGGTCTCCTGGGGAGGGGCTTGGGCTGGCGACCAGGGTAACAAACCGTGGACCAGGCCGACGAGCGGTTCGAGCGGTTCCGCGGCCGACCGGGAGTCTGCGCGAGCTCCCGCACCGCCGCCTGGCTCCCACGGAGCGCCACCGGGCTAGCGGGCTCGGGGCAGGCCCGCCCCAGAGACGCCCCTTGCCCCGCCTCCTTGCCCGGCGTACCGTACTCCCCCTTTTCCGGCCGCCCCCCAGCACGGAGCGGCCCACCATAGGCCGTCCTCGGGGGCGGCGGCCAGGGCGCGGGGGGCTTTGCAAGACCCGTCCCGCCCCGCGCTAGAGGAGGTTGGTCATGGCACGCACGCTCGTTGGGGGTCTCATTCAGTGCAGCAATCCGGTCAATGACCCGGAGGCTTCGGTCGAGACGGTGCGGAATGCGATGCTCGAGAAGCATATTCCGCTCATCGAGGAGGCCGGGAAGAAGGGGGTCCAGGTGCTGTGCCTCCAGGAGATTTTCAACGGGCCGTACTTCTGTCCTTCGCAGGATTCGAGGTGGTACGATGCCGCCGAGGCGGTGCCGGGCCCGACGGTCCAGAAGCTCTCGGCCTACGCCAAGAAGTACAAGATGGCGATGGTCATCCCGGTCTATGAGCGGGAGATGGCCGGCGTTTACTACAACACGGCCGCGGTGGTCGACGCCGACGGCGAGCTACCTCGGGCAAGTATCGGAAGAATCACATCCCGCAGACGTCGCGGGTTCTGGGAGAAGTACTTCTTCAAGCCGGGCAATCTCGGCTATCCGACGTTCCAGACCGAGTACGCGCGCATCGGCGTCTACATCTGCTACGACCGGCACTTCCCGGAGGGCGCGCGCCTGCTCGGGCCTGCACGGCGCGGAGATGGTGTTCAACCCGTCCGCGACGGTCGCCGGGCTCAGCCGAGTATCTGTGGAAGCTGGAGCAGCCGGCCCACGCGGTCGCCAATGGCTACTTACGTCGGCGCCATCAATCGCGTCGGCACCGAGGCGCCCTGGAACATCGGCGAGTTCTACGGGCAGAGCTATTTCTGTGACCCGCGCGGGCAGATGCTCGCGGTGGGCTCGCGCGACAAGGATGAGGTGATCGCCGCCGAGATGGACCTCGACGTGATCGAGGAGGTGCGGCGCACCTGGCAGTTCTATCGGCGACCGCCGGCCGGATTCCTACGAGGATCTGGTCAAGCAGCTTCCCTGATCACGATGTGCCTCGGCTCCCTCCCGCGCGCGGGCGGGGAGCCGGGCGGCACGTGGGCGAACAGGCGTCTTCCGCGCGCGAAGTGAAGTGAAGTGAGGGTAGGGCGATGGGCAGGATTCTGATCAAGGGCGGGCGGGTTGTTACGGCGGTCGATGATTACTTCGCCGATGTGCTCGTCGACGGGGAGAAGGTCGTCGCGATCGGCAAGGACCTCGATGCCGCCAAAGTCGATCAGGTGATCGACGCGTCGAGCCGGCTGGTCATTCCCGGCGGGATCGATCCGCATACGCACTTCTCGATGCCGTTCGGCGGCACGACGAGCGCCGATGACTTCGAGACGGGGACGCGTGCGGCGGCGTTCGGCGGCACGACGACCATCGTGGACTTCGCCATCCAGACGAAGGGGAAGTCGACGCTCGAGGGGCTCGACACCTGGCACGCAGAAGGCCGAGGGGAAGGCCGTCCATCGACTACGGCTTCCACATGATCGTCACCGACATGCCCGACGAGCGGCTGCCGGAGATGCGGAAGCTCGCGCGACGCCGGGGTCACCTCCTACAAGCTCTTCATGGCCTACCCGGGCGTGCTCTACGTGGACGACGGGACGCTCTATCGCGCGTTCCGGCAGGCCGGCGAGAACCGGACGCGCATCTGCATGCACGCCGAGAACGGCATCGTCATCGACGAGATCGTCAAGCGCGCCGTGCAGGACGGCAAGCTCGCCCCGCGCTGGCACGCCCACACGCGCCCGACGCGCATGGAGGCCGAGGGCGTGCACCGCGCCATCGCCATCGCCGAGGTGGCCAAGGTGCCGCTCTACATCGTCCACCTGTCGTGCTCGGACGCGCTCGAGGAGGTCAAGCGCGGGCGCGCGACCGCGGCGTGCGACGTCATCGCCGAGACCTGCCCCCAGTACCTCTTCCTCGACGACGACGCTACTACGACCGGGAGGGCTTCGAGGGCGCCAAGTGGGTCATGACGCCGGCCCTGCGCGAGAAGTGGAACCAGGATGTGCTCTGGCAGGGGCTCCAGTTCCACGAGCTCCAGACCATCGCCACCGACCACTGCCCGTTCTGCATGAAGGGGCAGAAGGAGCTCGGGAGGGACGAGCTTCACGAAGATCCCGAACGGCGCGCCCGGCGTCGAGAACCGCATGAGCCTCGTCTACAACGGCGGCGTGGTGAAGGGGCGCATCTCGCTCAATCGCTTCGTGGAGATCACGTCGACCGCGCCGGCCAAGATGTTCGGGCTGTTTCCGAAGAAGGGCACCATCGCCGTCGGCTCGGACGCGGACATCGTGGTGTTCGATCCGGAGCGGCGCGAGACGATCAGCATCGACAATCCGCTCATGCACCACATGAACGTCGACTACTCGGCCTACGAGGGCGTCGAGGTGCAGGGCTATAGCGAGACGGTGCTCTCGCGCGGGCGCGTCGTCGTGCGCAAGGGCAAGCAGGAGACCCAGGGCGGCGGGCAGTTCATCAAGCGCGCCCACACGGGCGACCTCCTCCGCTAGAACAGAAGGCGAACACCATGGACTCGAAGACGGTTCGACAGAAGCACGCGGACTACCTCTTTCCCTCGGTCGCCAACTTCTACGCGGAGCCGGCGGTCCTGGTCGAAGGGAAGGGCACGCACGTCAAGGACCTGGACGGTAAGGACTACCTCGACTTCTTCGGGGGCATCCTCACGGTCTCCCTCGGGCACGCGAACGAGGAGGTGAACGCCGCGGTGGTCGCGCAGCTCGGGCGCCTGAGCCACGTCTCGACGCTCTACCCGACGGTGCCCATCGTCGAGCTCGCCGAGCGGCTCGCGCGCATCACGCCCGGCGCGCTGCAGAAGTGCTTCTTCACGGCGAGCGGCACGGAGGCGGACGAGACGGCCGTGCAGATGGCGCAGGTCTCGACCGGGAACATGGAGCTGGTCGCGCTGAGGCACGGGTACTCGGGGCGCAGCGCCTTGGCCCAGTCGCTCACGGCCCACTCGAGCTACCGCGCCCTGCCGACGCAGATCGCGTCGATCAAGCACGCGCTTGCGCCCTACTGCTATCGCTGCCCCCTCGGCCAGACCTACCCGAAGTGTGGCGTCGCCTGCGCCAAGGACGTGGAGGAGCTGATCCGCACCACGACCACGGGCAAGATCGCCGGCATGCTCGCCGAGCCCATCCAGGGCGTCGGCGGGTTCATCACGCCGCCCAAGGAGTACTTCGAGATCGTGGCGGAGGTCGTGCGGCAGCTACGGCGGCGTGTTCATCGCCGACGAGGTGCAGACGGGCTTCGGCCGCACGGGCAAGATGTGGGGCATCGAGCAGTACGGCGTCGAGCCCGACATGATGACCATGGCCAAGGGCATCGCCAACGGGCTGCCCCTCGCCGCCGTCGTCGCCACGCCCGCCATCGCCGACAGCTTCACCAAGTCGACCATCTCGACCTTCGGCGGCAACCCGATCTCGTGCACGGCCGCGAACAAGGTCATCGACATCATCGAGCGCGATCACTTGGCGGCCAACGCCGAGAAGATGGGCGGCGTCTTGCGCGAGGGCTTGCTCCGCGTGCAGAAGCGTTTCCCGCGCGTGGTCGGCGACGTGCGCGGCATGGGGCTCATGCAGGCCATCGAGCTGGTCGTCGACGAGACGAGCGGCGACCGCACGCCGAACCCGAAGGCCGTGGGCGCGCTGCTCGAGGAGACGCGCAAGCGCGGGCTGCTCATCGGCAAGGGCGGGCTCAGCGGCAACGTGGTGCGCCTGAGTCCCGCGCTCAACATCGGCGAGGACGAGGTGAAGCACGCGGTCGACGTCATCGAGGAGTCCTTCGCGGCCATGGGGGCAGCGTGAGCGCGGACGGGATGGCGTCCGAGCGACCCTGGGCGCTTCCGCAAGGAAGGCTCGAGTCGAAGCTGCCCGACAAGCGGCCGCCCTTCTCCGAGGGCGAGGCCGTGGCGGAGGCGACGCGCTGCCTCTACTGCTCGGACGCGCCTTGCATCGAGGCGTGCCCGACGGGCATCGAGATCCCGACGTTCATCCACAAGATCGCGACCGGCAACGTGAAGGGCGCGGCGCGCACGATCCTGTCGGCGAACCTGCTCGGCGCGTCCTGCGCGCGCGTGTGTCCGGTCGAGGTGCTGTGCGCCGGCGCCTGCGTCTACAACCAGCACCGACCGGGCGCCGATCCGAGATCGGTCGGCTGCAGCGCTACGCGGTGGACCACGCCCTCGCGCGTGACCCGGCCCTGCTCGCCCGCACGCGCAAGCCGGCGAACGGCCGCTCGGTCGCGTGCATCGGCGCCGGCCCCGCGTCGCTCGCGGTGGCGGGCACCCTGGCCCTCGAGGGCTTCCGCGTCGTCATCTACGAGCAGAAGAGCCTGCCGGGCGGGCTCAATACGTTCGGCGTGGCACCGTACAAGATGCACGCCGACGCCGCGATCGCGGAGATCGCCTTCGTCCAGGCGCTCGGCGACGTGCGGATCCGCGCGGGCGTACGCGTCGTCGCGGGTGAGGCAAAGCCGGGCGAGGTGTCGGCGGAGTCGCTCCTCGCCGACCACGACGCGGTCTTCATCGGCATCGGCCTCGGCCCGGACACGGCCCTCGGCATCGAGGGCGAGGACGGCCCCGGCGTCTGGGGCGCGACCGCGTTCATCGAGCGCATCAAGGGCGACCCGCTTCTCACGCTCGACGGTATCGAGCGCGCGGTCGTCGTCGGTGGCGGCAACACGGCCATCGACGCGGCGCGCGAGCTCGCCATGCTCGGCGTGCCGGACGTGGCCATGGTCTACCGGCGCGACGAGGCGCGCATGTCGGGGTACGACCACGAGATGGACGGGGCGCGCCACTACGGCGTGCGCCTGATCGAGCAGCGGCAGCCCACGCGTGTCGCGCGCGACGGAAGCGGCAAGGTCACGGGCCTCGAGGTCGCGCCTACCAAGGACGGCAAGCCGACCGACGGGCCGCGCGAGGTCATTCCCTGCGACGCCGTCGCGGTCGCCATTGGCCAGGCGCGCCTCACGGAGCTCGCGCGCTCCTTCGCGGGCGTCGAGCTCGATGCCAAGGGCCGCGTCGTCGTGGACGAGGCCACCTACCGCACGGGTCACGCGAAGGTCTACGCCGGCGGCGACTGCGTCAACGGCGGCAAGGAAGTCGTCAACGCCGCCCAGCACGGCAAGCTCGCCGCCCGCGCCATCGCAGCCGGCTGAGCGCCGCATGCGGCATGGCAAGCTCGTTGCTCTCCCCATAATGACGGTGCGCGGAAGCCGCCGTCGAACGGCTCCGCCGCCGGGCGTCAGGGGCAGCCGTAGATCCGGAGAGACACCTCACCTCCCGTCCCGCGCACGAATGCCGCGGCATAGTGCGCCGAGGTGGAGCCGAAGGTGCCGGTGAAGTCGCCCGTGTGCTCGGGGGGCCCGGTCGTGATGTCGCCGGGGACGAGGACGGGCGAGCCCGTGGGGTCGCTGAAGCGCTGCATGATCGAGCTGCCGCTGGGTGGCGTGCCCGGCACCCCGTCGAGGAAGGCGAGGGTTTCGTCGTCAGCGTAGGCGGGCGTGGCTCCGTCCGTTCCAGACGGGAACGCTTGGATGGCCGGGCTCCCGACGGCTCCCGTGGCGGGGAAGTCGACCGACGACCAGCCCATGGGATCCATGTACGTCATGAAGCAGCGATTGTGCGCGGCATCGTAGGCCAGCCGGACGTCGCCGGGCATCGATCCCGTCGAGATGGTCTGCATGCTCCCGAGGGTCGCCCCGCCCGCGTCCATGACCTTGTAGTGCACCGCCCCGCCGGATCCCCACGCGAAGCCGAACACGCCTGGGGACGCGGCGCTGCCCAGGGCGGTCACGTCCGGCTCGGAAACCTGGCCCGTCTCGAGGTCGCCGATCCCGACGGTCGCCGTCGATCCAGCCGCCATGAGGATGATCGCATAGCGGGCGTGGGCCGGGTTCGTGAGCACGAGGTCGGGCTCGAGCCAGGTGATGGCGACCGCGTCGCTGCTGCCGACGTGGGCGGAGGCGATGCGCACGTCCGGAACGAATGCCGTGCCGCCCAGCGCCGGGATGGTGACCATCGGCCCGGAGGCGCCGCTGGGCTGGAGGGCGTAGTACGTAACGTCCTGGGCAGTGCCGGCGGTGGTGGCGGAGCGCACGGCAACGGCCCAGCCACTGGAGCTCCCGGCGATGTCCGCCGCGTACGAAGCGCCGGTGGCGATAGGAACCACGGTGCCGGAGAGGGCGCCCGTATCGGTCGCGGCGGCGAAGGCGACCTGGTGACCGGCCGGCTCGTACCACACGACTCCGAACCGGCCGACACCGCTCTGCACGGCGAAGGCGATGCGCGGCCGCTGGGCGCCCGCGCCGGCAAACGTGGCGGGCATCATCGTCGCGGCCGGTATGGTCCCGAGCGTCGACTCGTCCACGAGCCCGTCGCAGTTGTCGTCGATGCGGTTGCAGACCTCCGTGGTGGGCATGCAGGTAGTGCCGCAGCCGCCGGGGGCGTTGTCCACCATGCCGTCGCAGTTGTCGTCCATGCCGTCGCAGATCTCGGTGGCACCCGGGTGGACGGTGCTGGCGCCGTCGTTGCAGTCGTCCCCGTTCGTCGCGTAAGCGGTGAAGGGAGGAGAGCACGCCTCCGTGGCCGTGGTTCGATCCCCGTAGCCGTCGCGGTCGGCGTCTCGAAAATAGGTGGTCATCGTGGCCTCGCAGCCGTCGCTCGGGTTGCCGTCCGTGTCGCAACGGCCCGTGGTGCACCCGTAGACGCACGAGCCGGCCATGCACCGGCGCGTGGCGGTCGACGGCACCGAGGCGCAGGCGGCGCCGCACGACCCGCAGTTTTCGGGGTCGCTCGTCGTGTCCACGCAGGCCCCGCCGCACATCCTGCCCGTGCAGGTGGAGCTACAGATCGGTGGGCCCGATCTCGAGCTGTCGCAGAACTGGCTCGTGGGGCACATCGTGGTGCACGAGCCGCACGACATGCTCAACGTGAGATGCGTCTCGCACCCCGGCATCGAATTGCAGTCGTCGTAGTCTGGATCGCACTGGATATCGCAGTGCCCGGCGTTGCAGACGGGCATCGCGTTCGGCGCGCCCGGGCACACGTTGCCGCAGCGTCCGCAGTTGTTGGGGTCATGCATGGTGTCGGCCGTGCACGCATCGACGCCTGCGTCCGGCGGGGGGGCCGAGTCCGGGGCCGTGGCGTCGGCGGGCGCGTCCATGGTCGTCGCGTCCATGGGCGGCCCGGCGTCGGGGCCTGCGTCCGACGCACCGGCGTCTCCGCTCGCGGCGTCCTGGATGGGGCTCGCGTCGGTGGCCGCGTGGAAGCGGCCGAAGTCGGTGACGGCCGTGCATCCGGCGGTGGTGAGGATGACAGTAAGCAAGATTCGGATACGCGTCATGACGAACCTAGAAGACGATGTGGGCGGCCGCGGCGCAGCCGTCCGGGGTGCAGGCGAAGGCGACCGGCGTGTGCTCACTCGACCCGTGCCCGCCGAGCGCGAGCCAAAGGAGGCCCCCTGCGATGGCCAGTCCTCCGCCGACGAGGAGCACGTCAGAGAGGACGGCGAGCGTCTGCCCTGTGCTGCGCGTGGTCTCGAAGCCAGGGGGGCAGGCCCCGTTCGCGTCGCACATGTGATCGAGGTCACTCTGGTCGCCCAGGGCCAAGAGGCCGGAGACGACGCTGCCCGCGAGGAGCAGGCCGCCTGCGCCCGTCACGAGCCACGGGCCTGCGCCTGGTCCCGAGCTCTGCCCTGCACTCGCGGCGTCGGTGCCACCCGTCGATCCACCGGTTGCGGTCGTTGCCGGTGCGGTGGCCGCGGCTGCTCCATCGGAGGTGGCTCCCGCCCCGGGGGTGGTTGCTGCGGCCGCATTCGTCGAAGTCGTGGTGCCCCCGGCCGCTTGTCCGGAGCCGGGGCTCGTCCCCGCGGGTTGGGCCCCACCGGTCGCGCCACCGCTCGCGGTGCCGCCCGCCGCCGCGGTGCCGCCCGCGGCGCCACCGTTTGCCGTGCCGCCCGCGGCGCCACCGTTTGCCGTGCCACCCGCGGCGTGCGCGCCCCCGGCCTCCTGTTGCTGCGCCTGATAGACGCGCTGCAGGTTCGCGAGCTGCGCCTGGAAGCGCGGTTGATCGTCCGCGGGCAGCAACGGGATGTACTGCTGCAGGGTCTGGATGGCAGGGCCGAGCTGGCCCGCGTCGCGCCACGCGACGAAGATGTTGTAGAGGAGCTCGGTCCGGTGGGAGAGGTCGTAGGACTGCTGGAACTCGTGGGCTGCGTCCTCGAACCGACCGCTGTTGTAGTAGATGCGTCCGAGGCGGAAATGCATCCGCGCGTCGTTGTCGTGGTCTTGCGCAGATGCCGGCCCGTTCCAGACGACGGTGGCGAAGCAAAAGCAAAGCGCTGCCGCCCCGAAGCGGCGCCCGGTCCACATCATCCGTACCTCCGCACGCCATCGTACAGCACCGTGGCCGCCGGTACACGAGGAGTGTCGCTCCTGAGGAAGTGACACTCCCGACAGGCGCCCGCCGGGAATGCTCGACCCCGCGCCCGCGGGCATGTAGCCTCGATCGGGTGACCTCGCCCTTGCACGAGTTCACCGAGTCGCTGCGCGAGTTCGTGCGCGACTACAGTGGCGTCCATGAGCGGGCGATCTTGCGCGCGCCCGACGTGTTCGGGCTGTTCTCGCGCCTGTTCGCCGACGAGCGCCTCGATGCGCGCTCGCGCCAGGCGGTCAACGGCGTCCTCGCCTACTTCGTCGCGCCCGGCGACGCCATGCCCGAGGACACGCTGGGCCCCTACGGCTTGCTCGACGACCTCTTCGTCGCGGCCCACGCCTACCGCCGGCTTCGCCGCGAGCTGAGCCCGGACCTGCTCGAGGACGCCTGGCGCGCCGAGGGACAAATCGACGAGGTCATGGCCATCGTCTACAAGGAGGCGCGCGCCGCCGTGGGCAAGCGCTCCCGCGAGGCCCTGCGCCTCGCCGGCCTCGTCTGACCCGGCCGTTCGGCCTGCGGCGACCACGGGCCATTTCGAGGGGTGGCGCGTGGGGGGCGAGATCGCGCATGGGCCACGGCGGGCCGCCGGGCTTGCTGCCGTCGTTGGCCGGAGGTAGCTTGCTCGTCCCCTACCGGCCGCCTGGGGGCGAGGCCGGAGCCGACCCGTTCGCCAGCGGAGAGTGCGAGATGGCCGATCTGTCCGTCGAGTTTTGTGGAATCAAGAGCCCGAACCCGTTCTGGCTGGCCTCGGCGCCGCCGACGAACACGGGCGACCAGGTCAAGCGCGCCTTCGACGCGGGCTGGGGCGGCGCGGTCTGGAAGACGCTCGGCAATCCCATCGTCAACGTCTCGAGCCGCTTCGGCGGCGTCGACTACGGTGGCCAGCGCCTCATGGGGCTCAACAACATCGAGCTCATCACCGACCGGCCCATCGAGGTGAACCTTCGCGAGATGCGTGAGGTCAAGCGCCAGTTCCCCGACCACGTCCTGGTCGCCTCGCTCATGGTCGAGACGCGTGAGGAGTGGAAGGAGATCATCGAGCGCGTCGAGGAGGTGGGCGCCGATGCCCTCGAGCTCAACTTCGGCTGCCCCCACGGCATGTGCGAGCGCGGCATGGGCTCGGCCGTCGGCGCCGAGCCGAAGGTGCTCACCGAGATCACGCGCTGGGTCGCCGAGTACGCCCACGTGCCGGTCATCGTGAAGCTCACGCCCAACATCGGCGACATCACCGAGCCCGCACGCGCGGCGGCAGAGGGCGGCGCCGACGCGGTGAGCCTCATCAACACGATCAAGTCGATCATAGGCGTGGACCTCGAGCGCATGGTGCCCGTGCCCGAGGTGGGCAACGCGTCGAGCAACGGCGGCTACTGCGGGCCGGCGGTCAAGCCCATCGCGCTGCACCTGCTCGGCCAGGTCGCCCGCACGATCGACCTGCCCGTCTCTGGCATCGGCGGCATCGCGAGCTGGCGCGACGCGGCCGAGTTCATGGCGCTCGGCTCGACGACGGTGCAGGTGTGCACGGCCGTGATGCACTACGGCTACCGCATCGTCGAGGACATGGTGGAGGGCCTGAGCGATTTCCTCGACGAGCACGGCATGACCTCGGCGATGCAGCTCGTGGGCCGCGCGGTGCCGCAGTACAAGGAGTGGGGCGACCTGGACCTCAACCACCACGTCATCGCGCAGATCGACCCCGAGAAGTGCATCGGCTGTCAGCTCTGCTTCGTGGCGTGCATGGACGGCTCCCACCAGTGCATCCACATCCCCGGGATGGACGAGGCGGAGAAGCGACGCCGCGGACACACCGCGTTCCCGAAGGACGTGCCCGATGTGCTGGCGACCGCGCCGGACGCGCCGGCCGGCGCGCGGGTGCCGTGGGTGCACGACGAGGAGTGCGTCGGCTGCAACCTCTGTCAGCTCGTCTGCCCGGTGCCCGGGTGCATCACGATGGTGGAGCACCGGCGCGCGCCCGAGGAGGAGACGTGGAACGACCGCGTCGCCCGCGGCGAGGACCTGGTGCCGGGCGGGCTCGAAGCGACACGCATCGCGCGCGGGGACACGCCGGCCGAGTAGCGCTTCGAGCCGGCCGCTCCGTCCGCTTCGCCGGGCGTCAACCGCCGTCCGAGATGCCGGCGTCTGCCGCCCCACCGCTGTCCGGCGTGCCAGCGTCGGCCGCCACACCGCCGTCCGAGATGCCGGCGTCGGCCGCCACGCCGCCGTCCGGCGCGACGGGCGGCGCGGTCACCAACAGGGTGTAGGGGGCGCAGCCCTGACTGAGGTCCGAGGTGGCGTGGAGGTAGAGGTGGCCGGCGTTCGATTCCGCCCGGGCAGCTCACGTGTCCCGCGACCGTGGGAGCACTGGTGGCCAACGCGCCGCCGCATCCGCCGTGCGGCCCCGTGCCGTCGCCGAGGTCGCGCGGAGCGACGGGCTCCGAGCCCGCGTCGCACTCGAGCCCGCCCGCGCCTGAGTCGCACACGTAGAAGAGCTCGAAGCGGACACGCGGCCCGCTTGCGCGGACCGTGGCGTGGATGTCGGCCCAGGTCGCGCCGCCCGCGGCCCCGGGGGACGGGTTGTCGAGCACCATCCAGTCCTCGTCGCCCGGCGCCTCGAAGGCCAGACCGAGGGTGACCGTCCCATCCGCTCCTGCGACGCTGGACGTGATGTCATAGGCGTCCGCGGGCGTGTCGGCGGCGCCCTCCCGGCCGGCGCCGCAGATCGCGACGCGCAGGGTGTAGGGGCTGCAGGTCTGGGTCCAGCGAACCGGTTGGACGCGGATCCACGTCGTGTCCGCCGGGCCAGGCATCCCGGTCCCGGGTGTCTGGCACGCGGTGCGCTCGGCGGCATGCTCGTCCGTGTTGCCGGGGTGCGCCGACACGCAGCCGGAGACACTCTGGCCCAGGCCTCCGTCGACGCGCTGGGAGGGGCGGGGGAGCGGCACCTCGGGATTGCCGGTCAGGCAGGTCGACGTCGGGACGACGTCGTCGTACGCGCAGCCGTGCCAGATGCTCAAGTCGTAGTCGTCTCCCTCGGGAATGCTCGTCAGGTCCACGAAGACCGCGGTGTCGTCGAGCTCGGAGGCAGCCGTGGCCCTGGCGCCGACCTGAAACCAGTCGACATCCTCCGGTCCGTCGATCCCGAGCCCGTCGAAGGTGACCACGCTGTCGAGCGTGTCGTAGGGTAGGGACGCGACCTGTCCCGTCACGTAGTCGTTGTTAGGCTCGAACATGTCGGGCGGGCAGGGCGAGCCCGTGTCGGGGGGGCCGGCGTCGAAGAGGGTGCTGCCGAACGCGGAGCCGGCGTCGACGGCGAACCCCGGCGGGAGCCTCGGTGCCAACATCCGCGACGGCGCCGTCGGCGTGCAGGCGGCGAGGAGCAGGAGCACAGGGAGGCGACCCATGGCTACGAGTGTACGCCATGCTGAACACCCCTCCCATCGAGGGGCACGCGGCGGGGGGCTCGCCGAGGCCGCGGTCACGAAGAGAGTCAGGCCGTGGCGGGCGGGCTCGACGACTGTGAGCTGGGCGACAAACGTGTGAGCAGGAAGTAGACGCCGCCCGAGACGAAGAAGCCGACGAACCAGGCGTAGGTGTAGATATCGGTCCAGAAGGTCGGGACCTTGTCGAGGGCGCCCGCCGCGGCGAGGAAGCCGGGCAGGTTGGGTAGGACGCCGAGGGCGAGGGCGACGAGGGCCACGGGGTTCCATCCGTTTTGGAAGCGGTAGCGCCCGTTGCTGCGGAACAGGTCGGGCACGACCAGCTCGGTGCGGCGGATCAGGAAGTAGTCCGCGATGAGGATCCCTGCGATGGGCCCGAGCAGGGCGGAGTAGCCGATGAGCCAGGTGAAGATGTAGCCGCCGGTCGACTGCGAGGAGCTTCCAAGGGAACATGGCGATGCCGAGGCCGGCCGTGATGTAGCCGCCCATCTTGAAGGAGATCCGCCGCGGCGCGATGTTGAGAAGCCATTGGCCGGCGCGACCACGTTGGCCGCCATGTTCGTCGTGAGCGTCGCGACCGCGAGCACGAAGAGCGCGACGACCACCGACGAGGCCCCCCATCTTCGCCGAGCAGCTCGACCGGGTCCCATATCGCCTCGCCGAAGATGACGACCGTCGCCGAGGTGACGGCGACGCCGATGAACGAGAAGAGGGCCATGGTGGGCGGCAGCCCCAGGGCCTGGCCCAGGATCTGGTCGCGCTGGGTCGGCAGTAGCGCGTGAAGTCGGGGATGTTGAGCGAGAGGGTCGCCCAGTAGCCCACCATCGCCGTCAGGCCGGGAAGAACACCGACCAGAATTGCCCCTCCTTCGGCTGCCGCCGGCCCGAACTGGGACGGCGTCGAGAGCATGGCGCCGAAGCCGCCCGCCTCGACGTAGGCCCACACGAGCAGCGCGAGCCCATCACGATGAGGAAGGCGCCGCCCAGGTCTCGAGCCAGCGGATCGACTCGGTGCCATGGGCGATGAACCAGACGTGCAGAGCCCAGAACGCGAGGAAGCAGACGGTCTGCCAGGGGTCGATGCCGAGCACGGGAATGTGCGAGCCGATGAACCAGTTGCCCGAGACGGCGTTGAGCAGCTGTGTAGATCGCCGAGCCGCCGACCCATGTCTGGATGCCGAACCAGCCGCAGGCCACCAGGCCGCGGAGCAGGGCCGGGACGTTCGCGCCCGCCGTACCGAAGGACGAGCGGAGCAGGACCGGGAAGGGGATGCCATACTTGGTGCCGGCGTGGCCGACGAGGGCCATGGGCACGAGCACGATCAGGTTGCCGAGGGTGACCGTGAGCACGGCCTGCCACCAGGCTCATCCCCGCCTGGACCATGCTCGCCGCCAGCATGTAGGTCGGGACGCAGACCACCATGCCGATCCACAGCGCGGCGATCGCCGTCCAGTGCCAGGTCCGCGCCTCCTCGGACGTCGGCGCCAGATCCTCGTTGTACAGGCCCGGGTCCGCCCCTTCGATCTTCATCGCGCTCCCTCGTGGTGTCGCACGCCGGCCGACGGGACGTAGTGGAAATGGCGTCGGGGTTCAACCGGGGAGGCCTGAACGAATTCTGCACTTCGTCGGTTGCCCCGGCCGCGGGGGACGCTAGGCTGAGCCGGCTTCGCTCGGGAGGGACCGTCCATGTTGCATCCTCGTCCGTTCGCTCGGCTCGTGCCGTTCGCCCCACTCTTGCTGGTTTTGGGGGCCTGCAGCGCCGCCGCCGGGGCCGGCGGGGGCGGACACGGGGGGCATGCGGAGGGCGGCACGGCCGTCGGGGACGGGGGCGCTTCGGTAGACGGGGGCGGCAGCGGCGACGCGGGCACCCGGGGCGACGGATTGGTTGCCGACGGCGGGCCGGCGACCCGCGACGGCGCGACCGACGGGGCGTTGGGCGGGCCGGACGCCGGACTCGGGACGGACGACGGCGGGGCCACCGGCTGCGTGGGCATCGAGACCTGCGGCGACGGCCTCGACAACGACTGCAACGGGCTCGTCGACGACGGCTGCAGTTGCTCGGTCGGCGATACGCAGCGCTGCTACGACGGCAACCCGGCCCAGGCGGGCGTGGGGGTGTGCGCGTGGGGCATGCAGAGCTGCACCTCCATGGGTGGCGAGTTCGGCGAGTGGGGGGCCTGCGCAGGATTGGGCGCGCCCGAGCCGGTCGTGTGTGGCGGCGGCATGGACTATCGCTGCGACGGCATGATCGACGAGGGCTGCGGCTGCACGCCGGGGGACACTCGGGCCTGCTACACGGGGCCCGCCGGCACCGAGGGCGTCGGCCTGTGCCAAGACGGGACCGAGACGTGCGTGGCGTCCGGCTCGACCGCCGACTGGGGGCCGTGCATGGGCGACGTCACGCCCCATCCCGAGCTGTGCGACGGCATGGACCACGACTGCGACGGCACGGCCGACACGGGCTGCACGTGCGTCGTCGGGACGAGCCGCTCCTGCTACGACGGGCCGAGCGGCACCGACGGCATCGGCATCTGCCACGACGGCGCCCAGAGCTGCGTCGCGGGTCCGGGCGGGACAGGCTCCATGTGGGGGTCGTGCATGGGCGAGGTCCTGCCCGAGCCGGACACCTGCGACGGCGTCGACCACATGTGCACGGGCATGCCCGGCGCGGGCTGTGCCTGCACGGTGGGCGACTCGCGTGCGTGCTACACGGGGCCGGTCGCCACGCGCAGCGTCGGCGCCTGCCGCGACGGGACCCAGAGCTGCGTGTCGACCGGAAGCGGCGCGGCCTGGTCGAGCAGCTGCGGCGGAGAGGTGACGCCCGTGGCCGAGATCTGCGGCAACGGCATCGACGACGATTGCGACGGCGTCGTCGACAACGGCTGCGGCCCGGCGATCGTGTGCCCCGGGGACCTGACCGTCCCGGCGGGTCAGCCGGTGACGCTGAGCGTGAGCGGTAGCGGGCTTCACAGCTTCAGCTGGCTCATCCTGTCCGCGCCCACGGGCGGCGCGTCCACGGCGACGTGGGGGCCGCTGCCGTTGCCCATCTCCGCGACCGAGATTTTCACGCCGTACATCGTGGGCACCTACACGATCCAGGTCTCGGCGGTCGACGCGAGCGGCAGCATCGTCACGTGCACGTTCACCGTCACGGCGCTGCCGCACGGTCTGCGGGTGCAGCTCACCTGGGACGGCGCCGGCGACGTGGACCTGCACCTGCACGACGGCACGACCTCGTCGCCCTGGTTCACCTCGCACGACTGCTACTACTCGGACCTCACCCCCGCCTGGGGTGCCTCCCTCGACTTCGACAACACGACGTCCGACGGGCCGGAGAACATCAGCCTCAACACGCCCGCCATCGGCATGACCTACACGGTCGCGGTGCACAACTACGCGAACGCCGCCGGTCGGACCGCGACGGTGAAGGTCTTCTGTGGCTCGACCTCGTCCACGATGCCGACCCAGACCTTCACGAGCCACGTCCTGTCCGGTACCGGCGCGGGCAACTGCACGAGCAACGACTTCTGGCGCGTCGCGACCGTCACCTTCACGTCGGCGACCGCCTGCACGATCACGCCGATCGACACCTACACCCCGAGCACCAACGCCTGCACGAGCTACTGACGGGCGGTCAGCGCATGCCCGGGTGGCAGGTCATGGTGGCCGTGTCGCAGAGCTGGCCCGTGCCGCAGGTGCCGCCGTCGCAGCAGGGCTCGCCCGAGTAGCCGCACGCCACGCACATGCCGCCCATGCAGCTGTTCGGTAGCTCGCACGGGTAGGGGAAGACGGCCGGGTCGGTGCAGCAGATCTGGCCGGTGGCCCCGCAGGTGGTGCACGTCCCGCCGGTGCACGTGAGGTGGCTGCCGCAGGTGTCGCCTCCGCAGCATGGCTCGCCCGGGTTGCCGCAGCCGACGCAGCTGCCGCCGCTGCACAGGGCGCCCGCGTAGCAACTGTCGCCTCCGCAGCACGGCTGGCCCACGCCGCCGCAGGTGCTGCACGTGCCGCCGCTGCAGCTCGCGCCGATCACGCACGTGTCGCCGCTGCAGCAGGCTTCGCCCGGGGCGCCGCACGGTCCGCAGCGCCCGTCGCTCCCGCACACCGAGTCGGCGCCGCAGGTGCTCCCGCTGCAGCACAGGGCGCCGCGTGCGCCGCAGGTCACGCACGTCGTGCCGTTGCACACCGCGCCTGTCCCGCAGGTGTCGCCTCCGCAGCAGGGCTCGCCGAGACTGCCGCACGCCGCGCACGTGCCGAGGGCGCAGCTCGCACCCGCGGCGCACGTGTCGCCGCTGCAGCAGGATTGGCCCGGTGCACCGCAGGTGCCGCAGGTGCCGCTCGAGCCGCACACCATCCCGCCGTTGCAGCTGCCGCCGGTGCAGCACGGCTCGCCGGCGTCGCCGCAGGCCGCGCAGGTCGAGGTGTGGCAGACGGCGCCCGTCCCGCAGGTCGTTCCGCCGCAGCATGGCTGATTGGGCGCGCCGCAGGGGCTGCACGTCCCTGTCGCGTCGCAGGTATCGGTTGCGGCGGTGCACTGGCCGCCGGGACAGCAGGGCTCTGCCGTGCCGCCGCAGCTGCTGCAGAAGGTGGTCGCGGCGCAGGTCGCTCCCATGAAGCACGCGCCGCCGGGGCAACAGGGCTGGTCCCCGTGGCCGCAGGCCGTGCAGTGCCCGTCGAAGCAGGTGTCGGTCGCATCCGAGCACAGCCCGCCGCCGCAGCACGGGGCACCGTCAGCTCCGCACGCGACGCAGCGTGTGCCGTCGCAGACCAGGTCCGAGGTGCAGGGGGTGGCGCTCACGCAGCAGACCGCGCCCATGGCACCGCAGGCAGTGCATGTGCCGCCCATGCACGTGAGCCCATCGCCGCAGGCCGCGCCCACCGCGCAGCAGGGACCGGACTCGCCTCCGCAGGGACCGGCATCGACCGCCGCCGCGTCGGTGCCTCCCTCGCTGCCACCGTCGGCCATCGCCGCGCCGTCGTGCAGCGCGCCGTCGTGGGTGGCGCTGCCGTCGTGCGCCGTGCCCCCGTCGAGGGCCGTGCCGCTGCCCCCACCACATCCGAACGCCGTCAGGGCGAAGCACGCGGCCAGGGCCGCCGCGACTCGCCGTCGCAACATCGATTTCGCGAGGCCCATCCCTGTTCCCTCCTCATCGCCTGCCGCGCTCCCCCGCGCGCGGTCCTGCAGCGCATGTCTTCAGTACGGGTTCTCGGTCACGAAGCCGGCGCTGTGGGCATGTCCGCCGTGGTGTGAGTGCCCGGCGTGGTGCGTCTGCGTGGCGTGGTGCGCGTGCGCGTGCGCGTGCGCGTGCGCCGCGTGGTGCGCGTGCGTCCCCTGGGCCCGTGCGAGGCGGATCATCTCGTCGTGGTTCGTCGCGAAAGTCACGCCGAGGCTCCCGGTGCGATAGCCGTCCGCCTGCGCTTCGAACACATGGTGGGCGCTGCTCTCGACGGGGCGACCGTCGAAGGGGTTGTCTACGCGCGCTCCGTCCATGGTGAGGTGGGCGTCGGCCGGGCTGGTGTGGATGCGGACGTGGACGTGAACCGTGGAAGCCGGGGAGGGGGCGGGGGTGTGCGTCGTGGCGGCGGCCGGTGCGACCGCGGGGGACGCCGTGCCCTCGTCGCTGCCGTTGCCGTCGTCCGCCGCGGGTGGGGTCGAGGGGGACGGGTCGGGAGGCTGGGAGGCCGCGGAGGGATCAGGGGCGCGGTGCCCACCGTGCATCAGCGCGCCGATGCCGACGATCAGGGCGGCTGCCGCGACGGCGCCCACGACGATCAGGCGCCCGCGCGGCTTGCGGGGCATGAGGATGTCGGCGGCGAAGCCGGGATTGGACTGCTCGTAGGCCGGGAATGACGGTGCCGGTGCCGCGGCCGGCGGTGGAGTCGACGCGCGCCGGGACGCGATTGGTGCAGCCGGCCCAGTCGACCAGGCTCCTCGTTCCGAAGCGGCCGGTGCCGGAGCGGCTGCCGAAGCCGGTGCCGAAGCCGGTGCTGCCGAAGCCGGTGCCGAAGCCGGTGCCGAAGCCGGTGCCGAAGCGGCTGCCGAAGCCGGTGCTGCCGGCGCCGCTCCAGGCCCCGCTACCTCCCACGAAGCCGTAAAGCTCGAGGCCAGCGCGTCGGCCTGCGCCACCGAGAGCCCTCCGGCGGACCAGCCCCCGTCCGGATCCGTTTCCTCGCCCTTGGCAAGGGCCTCATCGGCACCCGAGGGGGGCATCGCAAGGGACACCTCGGTGGCCTCGGGATCGGTGGCCTCGTCGGTCGGAGGCAGCGAGACGGACACCTCGGTGGCGTCATCCGTGCTTACGGGGGACGAGACGGACGGGGCGGTCACATCCACGTCTGTTCCGACGGCCATCGACTCGGTGCTCTGCTCTGGGCTGCTAGCCATCGAACCGTCGTCGTCCCCACGCGACCGCGAAAGGATATCATCCGTTGCGGGCGGCTTCCAACGTTGGGCCGAGTCGGTGGGCGCCGATCCGCGGAGTCGGAGCAAGGGAGGACCGAGACTTCCATCCGCGTCCGATCGCAGGGAACCGCGCCCGGGGCGGTCAGGAGTGCCCGTCGCGCGGGAAGAGCTCGGCGAGGCGGTCGTCCCACTCGTCGGCGACGGTCGCCGTCGTGTGGAGAAGGTCCTCGAACTCTTCGTAGTCGAGACCGCTCAGGCGGCGCAGGGCACGCAGGTAGACCGCGTCCCGGTCCTTGTCGACTGAAAAGGCGCCGTCACTCGTGACGAGGAAGTTCAGCTCGAGCAGCCGCCGGTAGAACGTCTCCCGGTCCTCCCGCGGGACGTCCATGATGCGTGAGAGGAAGAGGAGGATGCCGTGCTCCTCGAGCACGTTGACCCCGACCGTGGCCGAGCCGCGCCGGACTTCGGCGTAGCCATCGTCATCGAGCGGATCGAGGGTCACCCCCACCGTCTCGCCGAAGCGTCGGAGGTAGTCGTTGACCATCTCCGGCGCGTCACGATAGACCCGACCCGTCTGGCGGTCCTGATAGATGGGCGTTTCGCTCACGTTCCACCACCCCTGCGCGCAGCCTCCGCCGACGCCCGGCAATCCTACCAGCCCGTTTTCGAACCGGCTACATCGCCCCTCGTCGATGATGCGGACCGCCGCCTTCACGCTTCTCCTCGTCTGCGGGATTGCCGGCTGCGGGCGTAGCCCCGCGCCCCGGGCGGCCACGGCGAAACCACCGACGCCGGCCCCCGCCAAGCCGCCCCGTCCCCCGGACGACCGGGCGGCTTTCGCCCTGCCGCCCGCGCGCCTCGCCCACATCGTCGACGCTCTGCGGCGGCGTGCGGCAGCACACGAGGCATCGGCCGAGGGCGTGCAGCTCCGCGCGCGATGCGGCGCGGCTCGCCCGCGTCCTGTCGCTCAGGACGGGCGACGCGAAGCGCCTGGGTCAGGCCCGCGCCCTGCTCATCGAGGCGTCCCGTCGCAAGGCCATCGAGGGCGCCTGTCCCGCGGCCCTGTCCCTGTCCCGACTCGAGGCGCGTGACCTGAACCGGCCGAACGAGGGCTACCTCGTGGCCTATCGGACCGCCCGGCGCTTCGAGGCCCTGCGCGGTGCCGAGCGGTGCGTCGCCGAGGCCCGTCGCATGACGGCGATCCTGGCGCCCTTCGCCCCGCCGCCCGAGCAGCTCGCGGCCATCGACGCCGATCCGGACGCCGACGATCCGAGCGCGGGTCTGGCCCCCTCGACGTCCGCCGCCGAGGACGTGGCGGCCTGGGCGAAGGGCCGGCACGACGTGGGGGGCGCGACGCTCCAGCACATCGCGGTCTACGGCGGGGGTGACCAGGACACCGGCGCGCAGCATCCGACGAGGCCGGACGCGGTCGTGCGCATCGTCCTCGGCTTCGATCGGGTGGCCCTCTTCGATCGGGGCGACCTGCCGGCGGAGGGCGCGCTTCCGCGGCGAGCCTACCTGGACCTGGCGTCGGTGACCGCGTCGCACGACGTGCCGGCCTCCGTTGCGGTCGACGCGGCTGGCGTGCGGCGCGTCCGCATCGGTCATCCGGACGGTGGCCATCTGCGGGTCGTCTTCGACCTCGAGCCCGACGCGGCCTACCACCTGTTCTTTTTGACCGACCCCTACCGCGTGGTGCTCGACTTCCATCGGACGGGGACGGCGAGCCCGTCGCCCGCGCCCGTTGCCAAGCGGAGCCGCGTCCACACGATCGTGATCGACCCGGGCCATGGCGGCCACGACTTCGGTGCCCAGTACGAGGGGCTGAAGGAAGCGCAGATCGCCTTCGACCTGGCCGGGCGCGTCGCGAACGAGCTCCGGCAGCGTCTGTCGGGCGTCCGCGTCCTTTTGACCCGTCACGGCGACGACTATGTCTCGCTCGAGCAGCGGGCGGCCGTCGCCAACGCGGTCGACGCCGACCTCTTCGTGTCGATCCACCTGAACGCCTCGGATGATCCGGTCGCCCGTGGTGGGGTGGCCACGTTCGTGCTCGACACGAGCAATGATTGGCAGGCCCTGCGCCTGGCGGCCCGCGAGAACGGCACGAGCACGAGCGAGGTGAGCGGCCTTTCGCGCATCCTCGCTCACCTCTACCGCGACGCGCAGGGCGCCGCCTCCCGTCGCCTCGCCGCGGGTATCGAGGGGGCGACCCTCGCGCAGGCCCGCCGCTTCGTGCCGACGCTCATGGACCGCGGGGTCAAGAGCGCCATGTTCTACGTGCTGGTCGGCGCCCGCATGCCGGCCGTGCTCGTCGAGGCCTCGTTCCTGACCGAGCCGAAGGAGGCGCGCCTCCTGCACACCGATCGCTACCGGCAGGCCCTCGCCGACGGGATCGCGCAGGGCATCGTGCGGTACGCCACGCGCGAGGCACCGGCCGCGCCGTAGGACGCGTGAAGGGGCCGGACTTGTTGCAGCGAAGGGGCCCGGCGCTACACTCCCGGCGTCCGATGCCGCCGGCACCCACCCCCCCGGCGATTGACCTCGGCCACCTCGCCCCCGGCCTCGGTACGGTCTGCCACGACTACCTCCGTTCCTACCGGGACGAGCTGTCTGCCGCGGCACGTCGGGGCGAGTCCGGGGTGGAGATCGCCGGCAAGCACGCGCGCATCCTCGACGGCTTGCTCGGGGCCCTGTGCTGCGCTTCGAGCGCGGCGGCCCGTGTGAAGGCCGGGACCGAGGGCACGCGGGTGGCCCTCGTCGCCGTCGGCGGCTACGGCCGGGGGCTCGTCTGCCTGCACAGCGACGTGGACGTCCTCTTCCTCTGCGACGACCCGACCGACCCGGCCATCGCCCGCCTGGCCGAGGGCGTGCTCTATCCCCTGTGGGATTCTGGGCATCCACATCGGCCACGCCGTGCGTGGCGTCAACGAGACGCTCGCCCTCGCACGGAAGGACATCCGCACCGCCACGACGCTCATCGACCTGCGGCGCGTGGCGGGCGACGCGGGGATCGTCCGGGAGCTGCTCGAGGGGAGCCGACGGCAGGTGTTCGAGCCCCACCTCGGTGAGTTCCTCGACGCCCTCGCGAAGGACACGGCGGAACGGCAGGAGCGCTTCGGCGGATCGCTCTATTTGCTCGAGCCCGAGGTCAAGCTCGGTCGGGGCGGGCTCAGGGACCTGGACGTGGCCGAGTGGGCCGCCCGCGCCCGCTGGGGCAACGAGCCCCTCGTGCGTACCGGCGCCCTGCTCGCGCGCGAGGCGGACGAGCTCGCGGCCGCCCGCGACATGCTCTGGCGCGTCCGCAACCTCCTGCACCTCCGGGCGGGCCGCCAGCAGGACCGCCTGACCTTCGAAGACCAGGAGGAGATCGCGGTTGCCCTCGGCTTCGTCGACGGGG
This sequence comes from uncultured delta proteobacterium, assembly GCA_963830115.1. Lineage (GTDB taxonomy): Bacteria > Myxococcota_A > Polyangia > Polyangiales > CAWHLB01 > CAWHLB01. Next base: position 278,126 of record CAWHLB010000034.1, on the reverse strand, counting down.
TCACCCTCGGCGTCGAGCAGTTCATGCAGGCCTACTACCGTCATGCGCGCATCGTGGCCCAGACGGCCGAGCGCATGCTGGGGCGGGCGCGCCCCGACAAGCGCCGCGGTCCCGCCACCGCGACCGACCTCGGCGACGGGACACAGCTCTTCGGCAACCACATCACCCTCGCGGATACCGAGGCCCTGCGCAGCGAGCCGATCCTCGCCCTGCGCCTCTACCGCCAGGTCGTGCGACTCGGTAAGGCTCCGTACGGTTTCGCCCGCGACGCCATCGCGCGGATCTCGGTGGAACCCGACTGGCGTACACGGCTCTCGGCGGACCCCGAGGCGTCGCGCATCTTCTTCGAGCTGTTGACGCACGCCGGCGAGGTCGGGCTCCGCCGCGGGTCCATCCTGGGCGAGCTGCACGAGGTCGGGCTGATGCTCGCCATGATCCCCGAGTTCGAGCCGGTGACGGGGCGCGTGCAGCACGACGTCTACCACGTGTACACGGTGGACGTGCACTCGGTCGCGGCCATCGATCGGCTCCGGGCCCTGGCGCGTGGTGATCTGGCGCACGATCTTCCCCTCGCGTGTCGTCTCGCCGCCGAGGCGCCGCGGCCGACGCCGCTCTACCTCGGTCTGCTCTTGCACGACATCGGTAAGGCCCACGGCAAGAACCACTCGACCGAGGGGGCCCGCATGGCGCGTCCCATCAGCGAGCGGCTCGGCCTGTCGCCCGTCGACGTGGAGCACGTCGTGTGGCTCGTGCAGGAGCACCTGAGCTTCTATCACTGGGCCACGCGCCGCGACACGACCGACCCCGCGATCATCCGGGAGATCGCTCGCGGTGTCGCGACGCCCGAGCGCCTGCGCGACCTGTACCTACTCACGGTGGCCGACCTGTCCACGACCAACCCCCAGGCCATGACGTCGTGGAAGGCGCGGATGCTCGAGGACCTGTACGTGGCGGTGCTGGCGGAGCTCGAGGGCATCGGGCCGTCGTCGTCGGAGGGGAGGGCGCGTGTGCTCCGCGAGCAGGTGCGCGTCGGTTTCGTCGGGGACGCGAGGCGTGACGAGCTCGAGTCGTTCCTGCGCGAGATGCCGGACCGCTACGTGCTCGCCAACCCGGTCGACGTCATCCGTGCCCACGCGCGCGCCGCCCGCGACCGCGCCGGCGCTGACGTGGCGGTCACCATCGGCCCCGGGCCGAGCGAAGACGTGGCAGAGGTTATGGTCGTGACGGACGACCGACCGGGCCTTCTGGCCGACGTCGCGGCGGTGCTGGCCAAGAACCGCCTCGGCGTCGTGAGCGCCCAGATCTACACGCGGGCCCGGTCGGGCCGCCCCTACGAGGCCTTCGACCTCTTCCACGTGCGCGGCAGCGGGCGCGGCTTCGACCCACAGCTCGCCGACCACGTGCGGCGCGATCTGTCGGACCTGCTCGCGGGGCGCACGACAGCCAGCGCGCTGCTCCGGCGCGTCCCGCGCATGCCCAAGTGGGCCATACGGAAGATCCCCGACGTGCCCATCGAGGTCACGGTGGACAACGAGGCATCGCCGCGGTTCACGGTGGTCGATGTGTACACACGCGACCGGGCGGGGCTCCTGCACGTCATCGCGCGGACGCTGCACGAGCAGGGGCTGAGCATCGGCCTGTCGAAGGTCAGCACCGAGGGCCACCGCGTCGCCGACGTCTTCTACGTGCTCGACGCGAGCGGCGCGAAGGTGCGCGATGCCGATTGACTGCGCCGGTTGCGCGCGGTGCTGCGCGAACGGCTCGAGCGGTTCGACGCGGAGGCCGAGGACGCGGGCTCGCCGCCGAGCGAGAGGGGGGGCGTGTGAGGCGCGACGGGCAAGGACGCACTCGTCTGCGTGGCGGGGCGTTGCCGGTCGTGGTCGCGCTCGCCCTCGGGGCCTGTGGCGGCGGTACGGCCGGGCAGGCGCTCCCGACGAACGCGAGCTCGCCAACCGCGTCGAGCGACGAGGACGTGCCCCGGAGCACGCCCCCGCCCGAGGCCCATCCGGCGCCCCCGGCGAGCGAGACGGTGCGGCGCGGTGAGCAGCTGCTCGCCTCGGGCGATGCGGACTCGGCCAGGCGCCTATTCGAGCAGGCCGTTCAGCACGATCGGCGTGACGCCCGGGCGCAGCTCGACCTGGGGCTCGTGCTCGAGATGTCGCACGACACGGGCGGCGCCGAGCGAGCCTACCGTGCCGCCATCGACGCCAAGCCCGACTTCGCCGAGGCGCTCAACAACCTCGCCCTGCTCCTGCGCGCACAGCACCGGCTCGACGAGGCGATCGAGCTGCTTCGGCACGCCGTCCGGGTGAATCCCGACTTCGCGGACGCGCAGCTCGACCTGGCCCTCACCCTCGAGGAGCAGGGCGACCTCACGGGGGCGACCACGGCCTATCGGCGTGCGGCCCGGCTTTCGCCCCGGGACCCGATCCCGCGCGCGAATCTGGGGCTCGTGTTGCTCAAGGCAGGCGATCGGGCGCAGGCAGGGGTGGAGCTGCGACGTGCCCTGCCGCTCGCCCACGGGAACGCGGCGGCCCTCCTGGCCATCGGCAGCGGTCTCCGGCGCGCGGGTCAGCCGGAGGTCGCGGTGAGCGCCATGCGCCAGGCCATCGAGGCGCACCACGGCGGGCCGACGCCGGCCCTGCTCAGCGAGCTCGCCCTCGCCCAGCTCGCATCGCACGACGTGGACGGCGCCGAGGCATCGCTACGCCACGCCATCGCGCTCGACCGGAGCTACGCGACGGCGCACTACCTGCTCGGCAGCGTGCTCGCGGGGGCGCAGCAGTACCCGGAGGCCCTCACCGAGCTTCAGAGCTACCTGCGCCTCGCACCCCACGGTGCCCAGGCGGATCAGGCTCGCCAGCGCATCGCGGTCATCCACCACGCGATGCACGGACACTGAGCGATCGCACGCGTCCGCGAAGTCGGCGGTTCAGGTGGGTGTGGGCCGTTTGCGGCCGAGGCCGACGAGGAAGACCTCGTAGCTCTCGGTGCGGGTGGCCTTGGGGCGGATGACGCGGGCGGTGTCGAAGGCGGCGCTCACGGCGCGCTTGGCCTCGGGGAAGTCGCCGCCCTGGAAGATCTTTCCGACGAAGGCGCCGCCGGGGACGAGCACGGCCTCGGCGATGCGCAGGGCGTTCATGAACAGCTCGAAGCTGCGGTACTGGTCGAGGCTCTTCTGGCCGGTAGTCGAGGGCGCCATGTCGCTCAGCACCACGTCGAAGGAGGCGGGCCCGCCAACATCGATGGGCTCCAGGGTGAGCACGTCCACCTGCCGCATCTCGGCCTGAGGTGGCAGCTCGCCGCGGGGCTCCTGAATGTCGAGCCCGAGCACCTGTCCCTTCGCCCCGACGCGCTTGGCGGCGTAGAGCGTCCAGGAGCCCGGGAAGGCGCCCAGGTCGAGGACGCGCTGGCCCGGCCTGAGGAGCCGGACGCGTCGGTCGATCTCCTCGAGCTTGTAGACCGAGCGCGCCGGAAATCCCTCCCGGCGCGCCTTACGCCCCCACGCATCCTGCGGCCGCCCCGAGCGCGCCATCCAACCCCGCAATGGGAGCGCTAGCTCTGCGCCGCGGCCTTCTGCGCCTTCTTCACCGCGCCGCGCACGGTCACGATCCCGTTGCGCCCGCCCGGCACCGCGCCCTCCACCATCACGATGCCCTCCTCCTCGAGGATCTTGGCGACGCGCAGGTTTTGGACCGTGGTCTTCGTGTTGCCGTGCTGGCCGGGCATGCCCGTACCGGCGAAGGTGCGGCCGGGGGTCATGTTCTGACCGATGGAGCCGCCGTGCCGGTGGTACTCGTGGGTGCCGTGGCTGTCGGTGCCAGCGCCGCGGTAGTTGTGGCGGCGCATCACGCCCGTGAAGCCGCGGCCGCGCGTGCGGCCCGAGACGTCCACGTGCTGCCCTTCCGCGAAGAGGTCGGACGCCTTGAGGGTCTGGCCCACCTCGTACTGGTCGAGCATGGCCTCTTCCACGCGGATCTCACGCACGACCGCCGCCGGATCGGCGCCGACCTTCTTGAAGAAGCCCGCCAAGGGCGCGGACAAGTGCTTCTCGCGCTTCGCTCCGAAGCCGAGCTGCAGCGCGGCATAACCGTGCTCGGCGGGGGTGCGCTTGCCGAGCAGCACGCAAGGCCCCGTCTGGATGGCGGTGACACGCGTGACGAGCCCGTCTTCGCCGAAAATCTGCGTGGTACCGAGCTTCTTGCCGATGAGGCCGAGATTCGTGTTCATGGCGACTCCGCCCCCTTTTGGGAGCACGGAAGGATACGGATGGGAGGCTGATCGTCAAGCGCTTCCTCGGGCGGGGCCGGGGAGCCCGTTTTTGGGGGCATTGGGGGGTGATGCGGGGACGGGCCCGCCGGGCGGGTCACGCCTCGGGGGCCGGCATCCCGAAGAGGCGGCAGGCGTTGTCCATGCTCAGCCGGCAGAGCTCGTCGGCCGGGATGCCTCGGAGGTCTGCGACGACCTGGGCGGTCTCGGCGACGTAGCTCGGCTCGTTGCGCTTGCCGCGGTGGGGGACCGGGGCGAGGTAGGGGGCGTCGGTCTCGACGAGCACGGCGTCGGGCGGCTGCTTGGCCGCGGCGTCGCGGACGCCCGCTGCGTTCTTGAAGGTCACGATGCCGCTGAAGGAGGCGACGAAACCGAGGTCGAGGGCCGCCCGGGCGAAGGCTGCGTCCTCGCTGAAGCAGTGGATGATGCCGCCCACGTCGCGGGCCTCCTCTTCGCGCAAGATGCGCAGGGTGTCCTCGGGGGCCGAGCGGGTGTGGACCACGATTGGCTTTCGTACCTCGCGGGCCAGGGCGATGGTCCTGCGAAACGCTTCCTGCTGCACCGGCCGCGGCGAGTGGTCGTAGTGGTAGTCGAGCCCCGTCTCCCCGACCGCCACCACCAGCGGGTCGGACACGACATCACGCAGGGCGTCGAGGGTGGCGTCATCGAGCGCGGTCGCATCGTGGGGGTGGACGCCGACCGCGGCGCGCACCCAGTCCTCGTGAGCACGCGCGATGTCGATGGCGCGGGTCATGGTCGCGGCGTCCTTCGCGCAGCCCACCGTCACGAGCCGCGCCACGCCCGCCGCCCGGGCGCGGTCGAGGACCTCGGGGAGGTCGTCCGCGAAGCGACGGTCGTCGAGGTGGCAGTGTGTATCGAAGAGCGGCGTGGTCACGCGGCCGTGATAGGGGCTCCCGTGACCGGTCGCAAGTCGGGGGGCGTGCGTGCGCGCGGCTGCTCGGGATCAGGCGATGCGCGAGAGGGCGTCGCGGGCCGCTTCCCCCGCTTCGCCGCTGCGGTCGGCGAGCCGCTCGAGGGCGCGGGCCGCTTCGTCGCTGCGTCCGGCGAGACGGCCGAGGGCGCGGGCGAGGACCCAGGGGTCGACGCTGCGCGGGCGCTCGGCCAGCCGGAGGACCTCGGGCAGGAGGGCGACGAGGCCCAGCTCGCCGACGAGGGCGGTGGCGTGGCTACGCCCGTCGGCCCGCCACGCGCGCAGCACCCGGCGCAGCACCTCCTCACCGCGCGGATCGCCGAGACGCACCAGGGCGCCGCCCGCCGCCGCCCGGACCGGCAGATGCACGAACAGGCGGATCGACAGGAGGAAGAGCGGCTCCCGCGCCCGGTCGACGCCCAGGGCGCCGAGAGCGGTGGCCGCCTCGAAGGCCGCGTGGGGATCGTCGAGGGCCCTGAGCAGCTCGTCCGCTCCACGGTCGTCGCCGCGTTCGGCGAGGGCGCGCGCAGAGGTGCGTCGGACGGCCGGGTCCCCGTCGTCCAGGCAACCCGACAGGACGTCGACGAGGCGCCGATCGTCGAGGGCACAGAGCGCCTCGACCGCGTTCGCGCGCACCTCCGCGTCGTCGTCGTCGAGGAGCGATCGGACCGCGTCGAAGGCCTCGTCCGGGCACAGCTCCGCGAACGACATGGCCGCCTGGAAGCGCATCTCGGGACGGGCGTCTTCGAGCGCGCGGCGCAGGTGCGGCGCCGCGCGCCCATCGCCGATGCGGCCGGCGGCGATCACGGCGGCCTGCCGCACCTCCCGATCGCCGTCGTCGAAGCGCGCGAGCACGATGTCGAGGCTCTCGGCGTCGCCCATCTCCCCGACGGCGAGCAGGGCGGCGTGGCGGAGCGGGCCGAAGGGATCGTCGAGCACTGCGCGGAGGGCTTCGAGGGCGCGTGCTTCGGCGCCGGGCGGCGGTGAGGCGAGGGCCGTCACCGCGCGCAGGCGGCTCTCGGGCCGCTTGGAGCGCACGTCGCGCAGCGCGGCCTCGAACGACAGGGGGAGGGCGGGGATCAGGGACACGAAAGAGCCCGTGGCCCATTCTTACGGTCGCGCGCGCCCGGCGGCAAACCAGTCCCGTGCCGCCGCCCGGGCCGGCTACTTCACGCGCACGCCGGGGGCGATGTCCTTGTCGACGCCGAGGACGCTCAGGCCTTCCTCGTCGCTCGCGGCCAGGACCATGCCCTGGGACTCGAGGCCCATCATCTTGCGCGGGGCCAGGTTCGCGACGACGACGAGGCGCCGGCCGAGGAGATCCTCGGGCGCGTAGTGCTTGCCGATGCCCGCCAGGATCTGACGCGGCGCCGGCTCGCCCAGGTCCACCTCGAGACGCAGGAGCTTGTCGCTCTTCGGGACGCGCTCGGCGGTCTTCACGAGGCCGAGGCGCAGGTCGACCTTGGCCACGTCGTCGATGGTGATGACGCCCTCGGGCATCTTCTTCTCCTTCTTGGCCTTCGCCTCGGTTGCCGCGACCTTGATGACCTTGGTGACGCGGCCGTCGGGGTGGGCGTCCGCCGGAGCCGGAGAGGCCACACCGAGACGCTCCAGGATCGCGTGCTGCTCGGTCTCGTCGAGACGCGGGAAGAGGGGCTGACCCGGACGGGTGCGCGTGCCGGCGCGGAGCCCGCCCCAGGCGTGGGGCCACAAATCCAGGTCGACCGTCGGCAAGAGCGGTGCGAGGCCGAGCTGGTCGCGCAGGGCGTCGCACTTGTCAGGCATGAAGGGCCATATCATCACGCCCAGCCAGCGCAGCGCCTCGAGCACCGTGCCGCACACCTGGGCGAGCCGGTCGGTCTCGCCCTTCTTGGCCAGGGCCCAGGGCGCCGTCTGATCGACGTAGCGATTGGCGGCCCCGACGAGCTCCCAGATCGCGTCCAGGGCACGGTGGGGCGCGACCGCGTCCAGGTGGCGGGCGGACTCGGTGGCGGCCTTTTCGGCGGCGGCGATGAGCTCCCGGTCCACCGCTTCGAGGTTCTTCTCGGGCGCGTCGGGGACCAGGCCGTCGAAGCTCTTTTTCACGATGCTCGACACCATGCGGTTGAGCAGGTTGCCGAGGCCATTGCCGAGCTCGCCGTGGTAGCGCGCGATCAGGCTCTGATGGCTGAAGTCGCCGTCCTGCCCGAAGCCCACGTCGCGCATGAGGTAGTAGCGGAGCACGTCGGCGCCGAAGGCCTCGACGAGGGGCCCCGGCGGCAGGAAGTTGCCGAGGCTCTTGGACATCTTCTCGCCGTTGACCGTGAGCCATCCGTGGGCCCAGACCTGGGTTGGCGGCGTGAGACCGGCGCTCATGAGGAACGCCGGCCAGTAGACCGCGTGAAAGCGCAGGATGTCCTTGCCGACGAGCTGGACCACCTCGGCGTTCGGCGTCCAGAACCGGTCGAAGAGCGGCGCCTCCCGGGCGCGGCCGGCGCGCCGAGCGCCGAGACGTAGTTCGAAGCGCGTCGATCCACACGTACATGACGTGCTCCGGGTCGTCGGGCACGGGGATGCCCCAGCGGAAGCTCGTGCGCGACACCGCTCAGGTCCGCAGCCCGCTCGCGCAGGAAGCTCTTGACCTCGTTGCAGTCGGCCCTCGGGCCGGATGAACTCGGGGTGCGCTCGATAGTGCTCGAGCAGCTGCTCCGTACTTCGACAGGCGGAAGAACCAGCTCCGCTCCTTGACGCGCTCGACCGGCGTCTTGTGGATCGGGCAGAGCCTGTCCTCGGGCAGCGTCCTCTCGGTGTAGAACGCCTCGCAGCCGACGCAGTACCAGCCCTCGTAGTCGCCGAGGTAGATGTCGCCGCGCGTCGGCCATCCGCTTCCACAGCGCTGCACGCGCTCCTTGTGACGCGGCTCGGTGGTGCGGATGAAGTCGTCGTGGCATGCATCGAGCTCGAGCCATGCCTCGCGGAAGCGGCGCTGCCATCCGTCGACGAAGACCTTCGGGTCGAGCTTGCTCCTGCGCCGCCTTGCCTCGATCTTCTGGCCCGTGCTCGTCGGTGCCGGTCAGGAAGAACGTCGGCCGCCCGCGCACCTGCTGGTAGCGGGCGAGCACGTCGGCGGCGATCGTCGTGTAGGCGTGGCCGATGTGGGGCCGTCGTTGACGTAGTAGATCGGCGTGGTGACGTAGAACGGTTTCATGGCCGGCGAGACACTTAGTCTGGTTCGCGCGCCTCGACAACCCGTCCTCGCGGCCCCGCCGCTCCGCGCCGCCCGGGCGCCGACCCGAGCGCGCGACGCCCGCCGTCAGGGGGGCGGCGGATCGGTGGTGTCGTGGGCCGATGGGTCGTCTGCGGGGAAAGGGATCTCGCGCGTGGTGGCCTGCGAGGGAGACGCGGTCTCGGGATCGGGCGCGTGGCCCGCGAAGATGGCTCCGCCCGGCTCCCGCCGCGCCGCGACGAGGCGTTCCTCGGCGGCGATCAGGAGCTCGTCGAGGGTGGCGCCGTCCGCCGGGAGCGCCGCCACGCCAGCGTGGAGGCAGCGCCGGGCGGTGTCGTCCCCGACGTCTCCACACGCGAGCAGGGCGTCGGTGTGCAGGCGCTCCACGGCGAGCTGCGCCGCAATCGCGTCGGCGCCGGAGAGGGCGACGGCGAACACGCCGGGCGCGAAGCTGCCGGCCACATCCCCGGCGCGGCACAGGGTCCCGGCCAGCCGATGGAGGGCCCCGAGGACGCGGCGGGAGGACGCTTCGGTCGCGTCTTCGGTGCACGATCCGTCCACGGCCACGAGCGCGAGGGCCAGGGGCTCGTGACGGCGCCGCGATCGCCTCGCGAGGGCGCGAAGCCCGTCGAGGAACGCCCGGCGCGTCGGGATGCCCGTCTCCGGGTCGCGCTCGGCGAGGCAGCGCGACAGGTGGGCGCGCGCGAGCCTGTGCTCCGTGCAGGCCAGGAGCTCCTCGGGCGTCTGGGACGGGTCGAGGCAGCCGTCGGCGCCGGCGTGAAAGCAGGCGATGCGCGCCTTGGCCGAATCGTGTGCGAGGAACATGACGACGGGCAGCTCCGCCCAGGCGGGCGTCGCGCGCAACAGTCGGCACACGTCGAGGGCGCTCATCGTACGGGTCGCCCCGTCGAGGAGCAGGAGGTGAGGGCGATGGGCTCGCAAGGCGCCGAGCACCGAGGCCATGGGGGTGGCTTGCACGTGGGCGACGCCGTGCTGCGCGAGGCGATTGGCGAAGGCGCGCAGGGACTCGTTGGCCTCGCCCTCGGCGATGAGCACACGCGGCGGATCGGCGCGGCGTCGTGCGGCGAGGCGCAGCCCGACGGACGCCAGGGTCCGATCGTCGGCGTCCCGGGACAGGATCACCGAGGCGCCGGCGTACACGGCCGCGAGGGCCGGCGCGATCTCGTTCGCCTGCGGAACGATGAAGCCCAGGGGCAGGCGAGCCGTCGCGTCGAAGCGACCGAGCGCCGCCACGAAGGCGAAGGGATCGACCTCCGCCGAGTCGAGGGAAACCAGCACCCCGTCGAACCAGACGACGGATGCGCGCGCGACCGCTTCCGCGACGCTCGCGACGGTGACCACCTCGACCGCCGCGCGCCGCCCCGTGTCGACCATGTCGCGTGAGAGCCGGCCCTCCGTCTCGAGCAGGAGCAGGCGGGCGACGCGTCGGCGGACTTCGGGATCGGGCACCAGAGCGTGGGGATGGAGCTCGTCCGTCATGCGCTCGAGGCGCTGGCGTACGACCGTCCAGCGCGTGCTCGAATAGAGGGCGCCCGGGCGCTCGATGAGGTCTGTGAAATCGGTCTCGATCTGCGCCGCGGTCTCGGCCGCGGCGTGGAACCCGATGCAGTCGGCGGTGCCTCGAATGCGATGGGCGCGCTGCCGCGCCTCCTCGAGCATGCTTCGGGGTGCCGCCTCCTCGAGGGCCACGACGCCGAGGAAGTCCTCGACCTCGGTGGTGAGCGTCTCGGCGTACTGCGTGCGCAGCGCCTGCAGCGCCGCGCACAGCTCGATGGTCCGGCTCGCCTCATCCGCGCCCGCTTCGGGTGGCGGGGGAGCCAGGAGGTCGGCCACCTGATCGAGCAGGTCCACCGGCGAGATGGGCTTCTTGACCATCCGTGTGATGCCCGCATCCGCGGCGAAGGTCGCCTCGTCGCCCACGCTCCACCAGAAGCGCGACACGAGCACGACCGGGACCTCGCGTCCGAGCGACGCGACGCGGTCGACCAGCTCGATGCCCGACCCGTCCGGCAGGAGCGCTTCGACGAGGGCGAGTCGCACGGAGTGGCGTCCGATCATCGCTTCGGCTTCGGCCACGCTGCCCGCCTGCTGGGCCTCGAACCCGCGCGCGATGGCCTCGGCGGCGACGGCGCGGCGGAAGGTCGGGTTCCCGTCGACGATCAGGATCACGGCGCCTCCAGGAGCTGTCCGACGGTCCTGGCGAGGGAGAAGGGATCGAGGGGCTTGCGCAGTGTGCCGAGGACGTGGGGTGCGCGCGGCGCATCGCAGGGTGGGCGCACGGAGCTCGACGAGACGACGATCACCGGCACCCGCGGAGCCATGCGGTGCAGCGTGTCGACCGACGCGCACGCGTCGTCGCCTTCCACGCCGAGCAGAATGGCGTCGGGCAAGGCGTGCTCGATGGCAGCGACGGCGCTCGCCCCGGGGCCGGCCCCGACGACGCGGAAGCCGAAGGGCTCGAGGGAGGCTCGCACGAGCGCACGGACGGCGGGATCCTCGTCGATGACCAGTAACCGTCCTGCGGGCACCCGGGCCAGGGGTCGCGGGCGAACCGGCGGCGTCGGATGGCGCCGCTCGCCGGCGGCGAGATCGAGGAACGCGGCCGTGCTCGGGTGGACGGGGAAGCCGTCCGCCGCGACGCACAGGTCGTGGACGAAGGCACCCGCGGTGGGGTGGCGCTCGCTCGGGGCGATGGCGAGACCGCGCGCGATCACGGCCTCGACGGCGGGGGAGAAGGACCCGCCGGCATGCGCGAGGGGCGGCGCAGGGTCCTTGCGCTTCGCGGCCAAGAGCTCGAGGGCCTTCTTGCCGTCGAAGGGCACGCGCGAGGTCAGTAGCTCGTAGGCGACGACGGCGAGGGCGTAGATGTCGGCGCGGTGGTCGGGCGTGCGCTCGTCGAGACACTCGGGTGCCATGAAGTGGGGCGTGCCCGTGATGATGCCCGGCTCGGTGACGCGTTCCCCGAGGCGCGTGCGGTGGGGGTGGAGGGAGTGGGCGAGGCCGAAGTCGAGCACCTTGACGAAGTGCGTCCCGTCGTCGTGGTGCTCGACGAAGATGTTCTCGGGCTTGATGTCGCGGTGCACGATGCCGCGCGCGTGGACGGCATCGAGGGCCGAGCCGACGCCGGCGAGGAGACGTGCGACCGACCGAGGCGACAGGGGCCGCGGCTCGGCCGCGTACCGGGACAGCACCGAGCCCGAGAGGCGCTCCATGACGATGTACGGTCGTCCATCCGGGAGGTTGCCCAGGTCGTGCACACGCACGATGTGTGGGTGGCCGATGCTCGTCGCCGCCCGCGCTTCTCGCACGAAGCGGCGGGCCGCCTGGTCCTCGGTCCACCCGTTGCCGAGCACCTTGAGCGCGACCCTTTGTCCGAGCGCCTCGTGGAGCGCTCCGTAGACGACCGAGGTGGCGCCGCGGCCGAGCACGTCGGTGAGGCGGTAGCGATTGGCGACCAGGGTGCCGATTGCATCCTCGGTGCTCGACGTCGCCTCCCAGCGCGGCATCCTCGGAACCTAAGTGCGGCGCCTGGGCCGGCAAGAGGGTGAACGAGCCCTCACTCCGTCGACGAGGAGGGTGGGACTTTCCCCAATCGGCGCGTCCGCGCTCTCGCGATGTGCGCGCGCGCGACGACGGTGCGGCTCAGCGGTAGGAGACGACGTAGGCGGAGAGATCGATGTCGCCGCCGGCCGGGTCGCCGCCCGCGAAGCTGCCCTGGTAGTCGAGCGCGTTGTCGGCCCCCAGGGTGACCTCGCTCGTGATGTCGATGACGTGCGGCGTGACGGCGAGGCCGGGGCACCAGGCGGCGCGGCCCGGCGCCCAGTTGCCCCACTGGTTGGGCACCACGCCGTCGGACACCTTCCTCGCGCAGCCGAAGTCGGTCCGGGCTTCGCCCGCGAAGTCGATCTGGTGGGCGGCGGTGCCGTCGACCGTGAACGTGTGGACGTGGTTGCACCACTCGGCGCAGTTGTTTCCGGCGGTCTGGCCGTGGCCTGTCACGAGGACGACGAGGGCGACCTTGGTGGCGTCGGCCGGTGGCGTGAAGTGGAAGGGCGTGTGCATCGCGTTGTAGGTCGCGTCGAAGGTGCCACCGGTGAAGGCCAACTCGGCGCTCACGGCACGGACGGGCGCGCCCGTGTGGCGAAGGCGCAAGGCGATGCGGGCGTCGCGTTCGGTGTGGGCCTCCCAGTCGGGTCCCATCTCGATGTCGAAGGTCGTGGGACCGCCGGCCGACAGGAGGCCGAGCAGGGGCGAGGCGTCGATGGCCCAGCGCCGCCGTCCCGGTCGCGAGTAGGGCGTGATCCAGCGCGCCAGCTCCTTGTGGTTGGTGCACGTGGCGTCGAGGCACACGTCCACGTGCGCGATGCGGTCCCACTGGGAGCAGTCGCCGGGCCCGCCGTGGCACGTGACCGTGACGTCCACCTCGAGGGAGTCGAACCCGGCCATGGTCGCCGCGTCGGGCAGGGTCACCGTGCGCTGGAAGACCCGGTCGGTCACCGTTTCGTCGAGGAGTGTAACCGCCGTCACATCGGTCTCGCTGGCGAGCCGTGCGTCCAGGTCCGCGAGGTAGTCGTAGTAGCGTGAGGCGTAGGCGGCCATGCCGAAGACGGGCGTGAAGCCACCGCTCGTGACCACATCGAGCGAGCCCACCGGGTCGAAGCGCTGCTCGCGCGTGATCGCGAAGCTGTTCATCATGGCGGAGCTGCCGCGGACCAGGTCGCCGACGCTGCCCTCGACCGTTGGGAGGGGGTCGGTCACGTAGTGGATGTGGGCGCGGAAGAAGGCGCGCTGCGCGTCGTCGAGGCCCAGGGTGTCGAAGGCGGCCTCGACCTCGGTCTTCACCATCTGCACGCGGGTCTCGGCGACGCCCGGCACGTTGTCGTAGGTGGCGAAGAAGTAGTGGACGTTCTGGGAGGTGGCCGCGAGGAGGGCGTCCGGCAGGGAGGCCCAGAGCGCTTGCCCGTAGGTGTCGGGGGTGAAGTTGATGAAGACGTAGCTCTCGCAGCCGGTCCACGCGTCGCTCAGGGTGAAGGTCCCGTCGAGGGTGTGGACGGTGAAGTCGCCCGCGATGTCGCCGAAGGTGTGGCCCGTCGCGGTCTGCATGGGCACGCGGGGAAGGCCGAGCTGGTCGCAGATGTCGGGGGCCTGCGCGGCGTCGTTGCCTGCATCCTGTGGCGCGCCGTCGCGTTGGGCGGCGTCCATCGACACGCCGGCGTCCATCGATCCCGCGTCGGCGGTCGCCGCCGTGTCGTCGCCCCCGCAGGCGCCGAGGCACGGGCCGGCCAGGAGCGCGAGGAGCGGGACGACGAGGTGGCGATGGACGGGTGGGGGCACGGCTCGAGGGCAGGGCGTAGACACCAGGCTATCGTCGGTCGATCGTTCCTGTCGAGCGACGCCCGGTGCGGGCCGTTGTGCGAGCGTCCTGGCGCCGTTCGCCGGTCGCCCCTCGTATCAGCCCCTGCCGGCGCGCAGGCGGAAGGCGAGGGCCTCGAGCGCGATCTGGGCGTTGGCGTTGGCCTCGAGGGCCTCGCCCAGCTCGCCGATGAAGGCGACGCGGGCGGAGGCGCGGGCCGGGTCGAGGGAGCCGGCGCGGGCGCGCACGCGTGGCGCCTCGTGACGGAAGGCGAGGGCCGGGTCGCCGAGGCCGAGCCCGGCACAGGCCACGTCGCGGTAGAACGTGGCCAGGGTCTCGAGCACGAGCGGTAGCTGGGCGCTGCGTGCCACCTCCTCCGCCGCTTCGATCACCGCCCCGGGCCCGCCCGACTCGGCCGCGTGATCGAACCGGAGCGCGAGCGCCAACACCGCTTCGCCCGTGCCCGTCTCGGCGAGGGTCAGCGCTCGGTCCGCGCGCCCATCGGCGAGGGCGACGGCCACCGCGCGCGCCTCCTCGGGTACCTCGTGCTCGGCGAGGACGCGCTCGACGACCGCGTCCGGGAGCCGCGCGAAACGGAGGCGTTGGCATCGCGAGCGGATCGTCGGAAGGAGGCGGTCGGGTCGCTCCGAAAGGAGCACGAAGGTCACGCCGGGCCGGGGCTCCTCGAGGGTCTTGAGCAGCGCGTTGGCAGCCTCGGGATGGGTGAGGGGAAAGGAGACGTCGGCCTCGGGAAACAGGAGCAAGGCCCGGGCCGCCTCGAAGGGCGCGTACTGGGCGACGGGGAGGATCTCGTTGCGCAGGAAGTCGACGGGAATGTTGCGGCTGCCCTCGTCGCGCGGCGCGAAGACGCGCACGTCGGGGTGGCGGCCCTGGGCGATGCGGCGCTCGATCTCCGCGTCGCCGCACGCCACGACTTCGCTCGCGAGGGCCAGGGCCGTGCGCTCCTTGCCGACGCCGCTCGGTCCTTCGAAGAGATAGGCGCTCGCGAGCCGTCCGTCCTCCATGGCGCGGCGGAGTGTCCGTACGGCCGGGTCCTGGGCGACCACGTCGTCGAGGCGCATCTCGGTCACTCCCTGCGCCGGCTCAGGGCGACTGCATCTCGAAGAGGGAGCCCGCGAGGGTCTCGACGGCGGTCACCACGTCGTGCGGGTCGAGGGCGGTCGGCTCGACGAAGGCCTGCATCACGAGGCCGTCGAGCAGGCCGAGGAAGATGCGCGGCAGCACCTCGGGCGGAATGCGCGGCTTGAGGCCGACCGCGATGAGGTGCTTCATCAGGTGCTCGTGCACCTGCGCCGCCGCGAGGCGGTAGTACTGGGCGAGCTGGGGGCGGAGCGAGTCGTCGTAGAGGCTCTGGGCGAGCAGGTCCGCCACGACCAGCGCCTCGTCGCTGCGATCGGCGCGGATGCGCCACAACTCCTCGAGGGACGAGTGCAGGGCCTCGAAGGGGTTGCCCCCCAGGTCCCAGGCCTGGAGCGTGCGCTGCTGCACGGCTTCGCAAGCGGTCGTGAGCACCTGGGAGATGAGCGCCTCCTTGGTGGGGAAATGGTAATGCACCGCACCCTTGCTCATCCCCGCCTCGCGGGCGATGTCCATCAGGCTGGTGCGCGCGTAGCCCTGCCGCGCCAGCACCCGGATCGCCGCCTGGACGATCTGCGCCGCGCTGATCTCGGACTTTTTGTAGCGCATGGGAACGGGAGGTTGCCGGGCCGGGGGAACGTCGTCAAGCCTGGCTGCGCCCCGAGGTGGCGGAGGGCGCACAGGCGGCGGGGATCTGCCCGCAGTGCGGGCCAATTCGGGAGAATCTGACGGGAGGCGGAAGAAAAGTTTGGTCGAAAACTTGGCTTGTAATCGGGAACGCGGTTAGCACCCGTCCTCGATGACGCACTTGCGGACGATCAACGGGCGAATCGAGTCGGTCGAGGCGGCTCGCGGCGGCCCGGCCCCGCGCTGGTCCGAGCGCCTCTGGGACCTCCGTTGGGAGGACCACCTTCCATGGCAGCTCGACGGAGGCATCCGCGTGCAGGCGGGCAGCCTGGCCGACGCCACGCCGTTCATCCGGGACCACTACGCCGACATCTTCGAGCTGGGCGCCCAGGGCGGTCGCTTCCTGAGCGAGCCCATGACGCCGGCCAAGGAGCGCTTCGTCCGCGAGTCGGACGTGTTCCTGTTTCGCGACGGCGAGCGGCTCATCGGGATCCTGATGTGCAACCCGTCGGACTGGAGCACCTACTACATGCGGTCGGCGGCGTTCCTTCCCGAGTACCAGAGTCGGGGGCTGCTCGGCAGCTGCGTCGAGCGGACGTTCGACGTGCTCCGAGATGCGGGGTGCGCGCGGGTGGAGGTCGAGGCGGCGCCGTCGAACTTCGCGAGCATCCGGCTGCTCACGCGTCTCGGGTTCAACGTGACGTCGATGACCAACAGCGAGCGCTTCGGGACCATCATCCGCTTCACGAAGTTCCTGCTCGAGGACGCCGAGACCGTGTTCCTCGACCAGTTCTGTTCCGGCGTCCGCTACCAACGGCGGCGCCTCTCCAACAAAGGAAGGAGGCCATCATGAAGAAGTTTGCACAATGGTGTCTGTGAGACTCTGGAAGGGCATGGTAGTCGCCGTGCCCTTCTTCTCTTCTCCCAAGGAGGGTGCATGCTTGCCGATGACCTGAAGCGCGAGATCGAGAGCTACTCCGCATCGCTTCGCGCAAACAATGAGATGTTCGCACGGGCGGCCGCCGGCACGCTCACGAGGGCACAGGTCGCTCGCTACATTGCGAACATCCACTTCCTCGTGAAGGGCACCCCGCCCTGTCTCGCGCGAGCGCGCGACCGGGCAATGCAGCGCGGGATGGCGGATCTCGCGCGACACTTCGATCGAAAGCTCCACGAGGAGACCGGCCATCATCTCTGGGCCGAGCAGGATCTGACGCGCCTCGGGGATGAGGTGGATGCTGACCTTGCGGAGCGCGCAGTCCCGGCGCTGCGCGATCTCTTCGCCTACCTCACAGCGGCGATCGATCGAGACCCCATGCTCTACCTCTACTACACAGTACTGGCTGAATACATGACGGTCCTCGTGGGGGGCGATTGGATCGAGATGGTGGAGCAGCGCTGCGGCATCCCGCGCGAGGCACTGAGCGTGATCGGCAATCACGTCGAGCTAGATCGTGAGCATGCGGTCGACGGCTTGTCGGAGGTCGATGCGCTGACACCGGAGGCGAAGTACCTGGAACCGATGCGGCAGCTTTTGGCCGATGCCTTCCACTACCTCGATCGGATGTGCGCAGAGGTCGTGGATGCCTGAGATGCCGAAGGCCTCGAACGTCACCAGGCCTTGGGTCGATCGCACCTTGGCGCCGGGATGGGAGCCGATTGAGGCCATCGAGGACACCATCCGACCCGGCCTCGTTCCCCTTCATCGCGCCGGCCTCGCGACACGCGCGCCCGGAGGCGAGGAGATCGTTGGCAGCGCAGCGGCACCAACGGGTCCGGTCGCCGATCGCGCCTATTTCGAGCTCCTCGAGCGCGCGAGCGTCATCGAGTACCTGCGCCGGCAGCCCGCTTCGGAGACTGCCGCAGGCCCGGCCCGCCCCGCATACCGCCAGGCCCGCTCGAACGGAGTTGCCCTGCACAGTGATCTGAACGAGGCACGTCGTTGTGCGCTTTGGGAGTTGGTGGAGCGGGATCGGATTGTGCGGTCGTGGTACGGCGAGATCACGCCGCGTCGCGTTGCGGCGCCTCGGTGGCTGGAGGCCATGGCGCCCGAAGGGGCCTACGAGTGGTGTGCGTGCTCCTTCGACGCGCCCGCGTGGGACTCGTGGAGCAGAGGGCTGGAGGTGGCCGCCGTGATCGGCTTCCCGCTACGAAGCGACGTGCCGCTCACGCGCGGATTCGCAGCCCGCCCGAGCGCCGATGCAGCGATCGAGGCCGCGGCTGATGAGGCCGTGCAGGGGCTGGCGTTCCTGTGGGGCGAGGAGATCCCCGACTCTGAGCCGCCTCCCGCGCCGACGCCCATGTACCATCTCGACCTCTATCTCTATCCGCGCAACCATGACCTTCTGCGCGGGTGGCTCCGGGGCGCCCACGGTGTCCATGCATGCTCGCAGGGCGAGCGACCCGCGCCCGCGGAGGTTTCGTTCGTCGAGCTCACGCCGCCGTGGCTCGAAGGGCAGCTACGCGTCGTCAAGGCCGAGTGCAGGGCCGCCATTCCGCTCACGTTCGGGGTCGGGCCCGAGGCGCTGTCGGGGCACCTACCGCC
This sequence comes from uncultured delta proteobacterium, assembly GCA_963830115.1. Lineage (GTDB taxonomy): Bacteria > Myxococcota_A > Polyangia > Polyangiales > CAWHLB01 > CAWHLB01. Next base: position 260,077 of record CAWHLB010000034.1, on the reverse strand, counting down.
GCGCCTCCGGGCGCATCCGATTCCCTGAGCGATTGCGAGCCGGATTGCGCTATGATGGCCAGCCGTATTGGCTGGGACCTTGCGCACCGATGTGATTTCGATTCCGGGCATTGAAGTCGAGCGGGAGCTCGCCCGGGGCGGAAGCTCGGTCGTCTATCGTGGTCGGCGCGGGGACCAGGCGTGCGCAATCAAGGTGGCGCGGGCAGCGGGGCGCGACGGTCGTTGGTTTCGACGGGAGGCGGTCGCCCTCGCCCGCGTTCGAGATCCTGGCGTTCCCGCCGTGTGGGAGGTGGGCGAGGTCGACGACCGATCCTATCTCGTGATGGAATTGGTGGCTGGGGAGACCCTGGCCGGACGCCTCGAACGGGGACCCATGGCGGAAGGGGAGACCCTGGCCCTCGGCCGATCCCTCGCGCGGACGCTCGCGGCTGTTCACGCGCGCGGCCTGCTCCATCGGGATGTCAAGCCGCAGAACATCGTGATCGAAGTCACGGGAGCAGTCCGTCTCGTCGACTTCGGTCTGGTGACGCCGAGCGAGAGGTCACCTGATGCCGGGATCGCGGGGACGCGGCCCTATCTCGCGCCCGAGCAGGTCTGGTGGCCGCATCGCGCGGACGCGCGTGCCGACCTCTACGCCCTCGGCTCGGTGCTATTCGAGGCGATCTCGGGCTATTGGTTCGCCGAGCGAGGACCGGCCTCCTTGTCATCGTCTCTAGCGTCCGCCGGCGTCTCGGAACGGGCGAATCGCGTGCTCGGCGGGCTCCTCGCCGCGGACCCCCGCGCCCGATACCCGACCGGCGAGGCGCTCGCACGAGACCTCGACCGGCTACTGGCGGGGGAGGATCCCGAGGGACCGACGCGAGGTGAGCCGGGGCCGATCCAAGAATCGCTCGTCGGACGCGAGGACGCGATGGCGGTGCTGCGGCGCGCCTGGGGGGAGGCGGCCTCAGGCCGAGGTGCCATGGTCCGCGTCGAGGGCGATCCGGGAAGCGGCAAGACGCGGCTTCTGAGCGCCTTTGCCGCCGAGGTCGGTGCGCTCTCGAAGGTCCTCGTCGTCTCCATCCGTTGCACCGACGGGCCGGCCCGTCCCCTGTCCACCCTCTCGCACCTGCTGGAGGCTCTCGGACGCACGCTCCGCGCGCAGCCACCGGCCCGGTTCGAGGAGCTCTCACGCGTGCTGCGCACGGAAGTATCGAAGCCGCTCGCCTCGCTCCTCGGTCCGATCGCGCCTTCCCTCGCGCGGATCGTGGACGCGCCTTCCATAATGCCGCGTTTCGAGGACGCCCAGGACGCGTTCGTTGAGACGCTTGCGGACGTGGTATGCAGGCTGATTCGTGCCACCGGCCCGGTCCTCCTCGGGATCGATGACATGCAGTGGATGGACGGGGTGAGCGTAGAGGTGCTCGCAAGGCTTGCCCACCGCGCCGCCGATCTGCCTCTGCTGATCCTCGGAGCTACGCGAAGTGACGGGCTGAGCACGGCCTCGGTGGCCCGCCTTGACGGTGTGGGCGGCCAACGCTTCTCTCGGGTCCGGATCGCCCCCCTCGACATCCGATGCCTCGAAAGGCTCGTCCGGGAGCATCTCGGTGCCCAGACGTTGCCAGGCGACCTCGTCCCGTGGCTGCACGCGCTGGGGGACGGGACGCCCCTCGCCGTACTGGAGCTCTCGACGCGACCCTCGACCAAGGGGCTCTCCGGCCCCACTGGGGCTGCTTGGCGATTCGACCCCGATGCAGCAGAGCGGATGCGCCTTCCACGGGAAGCCTTGGCCCTGCTGGACCGGCGTCTCGATGCGCTACCGCCCAAGGTTCGCCGATTCCTCGAGATTGGGGCCACGATAGGCGCGGTCTTTCAAGACGACCTGGCGGCCGCGACGGCTGCGATGACTCGGGAAGAGCTGGTCGACGTGCTCGGGGAAGCCTCTAGCGCTCGGGTGGTCGACGCCCATCGGGCCAGGCTCCTACCGGTTCGTCCACAGTGCGGTCTCGCGAAGCCCTCCTCACCGCCTTGTCGCCCTCTGAGAGTCGCTCTCTGCATCAAGCGATCGCCGAAGCGCTGGACGCGCGGTCTCCGGTCACCCCTGACGCTCTTACGCCTTGGCCGTTCATTACGCCCGGGGTGACATCGGGAAGGACCCGAGACGCACGTACGACTTGTCGTTCGGGCGGCCGGGGAGCGGGCACAGCAATCGTTCGACGATGAAGAGGCCTTGCGGCTCTTCTCGATCGCGCTGCACGCCGCCGCGCTCGCGGGGCAGCAGCGTGACCCGAACGTGCTGCGCGCGATGGGCGAATCATATCTGCGGGTCGGGGCGCTGGACGCGAGCCTGGCGGCGTTTCGTGAGAGCCTGGACCTCACCACAGCGGCAGTTGGGCGGGCCAGGCTGTTGTCTCGGATCGCCTGGGCCTGCCAGATGAAGGATGATGCCGCAGGAGCTTGGCGGGAAGCTCGGTCGGGCGTTCCGGATTCTGGGCGAGCGCATGCCGATCGAGGCTCCGCTACCGATCGCGCGGAGCGTCGTTCACTGGGGACGCATGCGGGTTCTTGGCGCTCCTCCGGCACCTCGGAGTGAAGCTGGCGCCGAAGCCCTGCGCGTCCTTTTCGAGCTCCACTACCAGAACGCGAGGTTGGGCAACGAGAATGCCCGTCCGTTGCGGCTCGTCCAGAGCTCGGTGAGCGCTCTGGAGATCGCTGAGCGGCTGGGGGCGGCGCTGCTCATGGCGCGCGGCGAGATCTTGTATGGGTTTGTTCTGGTGGCGATTGGACGCCGTGCCCAGGGCATGCGTCGCATGCGCCATGCCCGGACGCTCGCCGACAAGGAGGGCGATCCGATCACGGTCGCGTTCTGCTTGCAGGTGACGCACGCCGCGGCCTGCTGGGCCGGGAACTTCGATGAAGCTGTCGAGATCGCTGAAACGTACGCGGACACGTTCGGCAACTGGGTCGAGCCAGGCGAGCTCTGCGCCGTCATCTTCGACGTCTACCTTATCGAGACCCTACGGGGCAGATTCGCGTCTGCTCAGCGTTGGATTCGAGCGTGCCGCTCGTCGCGTTCGTCGCGACAAGCGGCAGTCACACGCCTTCGCCGAGGTCATCTACCCGTGTGCGCTTGCGACCGCCGCGACGCTCGATGCGGCGGAGCCAGGCCCACTGACGGAGATGGAGCAGCGCCTGGCGAGGCCCACGGGCCTCGGGCGTTCTTCGGCATGCTGACCTGGGGGCCTCGCCTGCGGTGTTTCTCCGAGCGGGCCGAGTTCGGGCCGGACTTCGAGACCTTGCTGCGCGATTTCGCCGCCGAGAAATACAACCCGAAGAAGGTCCATCCGGCGCTCAACGAGTGGTACATCGCCCTCGCCGAGGCACGCATGCATCAGTGCCTGCGTGCCTCGGGCGCGGAGCGCGCGCGCCGCGTGCGAGAGCTCCGGGACGCCGTGCGTGACCTCCGGGCTTGCGCCCGGCTGCCGCTCTTTCGCGCGCATCGCCTCGCCTTCGAAGGGGCCCTCGCCTGGCTCGAGGGTGATCCGAAGCGCGCGCGCAAGCGGCTCGACGAGGCGGAGGCGCTCGCCGAGCAGGAGACCGCTCCCTGGGTCCTGTACACGGTGGCGCGCGTGGAGGCGCACATGCTCCTGGCTGCCGGCAAGGACGCCGCGGCCGCCGACAAGGCACGCATGGCCGCCATCCTCGCCCAGCAGCACGGCGCTGTGCATCGGGTTCGCTTCATCGCCGAGGAGCTGGGCGTGGAGCTGACCCCGGCGCCCTCCAGCGAGCCTGGCTCGACTCGCCCGAGCACGATTCCGATCTGGCGGCGGCGTCAGCTCCGTTCGCTCGTCGCGTTGACGCGCGCCTCGAGCCGCAGCGTGGCCGTCGAGCAGCAGGCCGAGGTCGTGCTCGACGAGGTGGTGCAGGCGTGCGGCGCCGCGCGGGCCGTCATGTCCTTCCACGGGGCTGGGGCCGGCGCCCCCATTGAGCTGGGCAGGGACCGAGACCGCGCGCCCGTGACGCGCGTCGAGCCGACCTGCCACACGATCATGGAGCGCGTACGGCAGGCTCAAACGCCCTGGTCGCCGGCGTCCGATGAGGCCGACGGCGCAGGGGGCCCCCTGGATCCGTCCATCGATGCCTCCCGCATCCTGTGCGTGCCCATGTTCTTCAAGGACGACGTGGCCGGAGTGCTCTACCTCGATCGCGAGCCCGCGGACGAGCCCTTCACCGAGGAGGACGCAGGCCTCCTCGTCGTGCTCGCACAGCAGGCCGTGATCGCCCTCGAGCTCGCCCGGTCGATGGGTGAGCGAGAGCGCCTCTCGGAGCGCCTGCAGCAGGCGACCAAGCTCGAAGCGGTCGGGCAGCTCGCCGGTGGTGTGGCCCACGACTTCAACAACACCCTGACGGCGATCCGCGCGGGCATCGAGGCGCTCTCGTCCGACGGCGACGCGAGCGATCGCCAGCGCACCGAGCTCGAAATCGTGCGCCAGGCCGTCGACCGCTCGGCCTCGCTCACCCAGCAGCTCCTCGCCTTTTCGAGGCGTCAGGTCGTGATGCCGCGTCCCCACGACCTGGGCGAGGTGCTCTCGAGCCTCAGGCCCATGATGCAGCGTCTCATCGGTGAACACATCGAGATCCGCCTCGAGACGGACCCTGGTCCCCTGGTCGCGAAGCTCGACGGGGCATCCCTCGAGCACGCGGTCGTGAACCTCGCGGTCAACGCGCGCGACGCGATGCCCGACGGAGGGACGTTGACCTTGTCTGCGCGTCGAGTCGAGCTGGACGCGGCCGCCGCCGCCGAGCGCGGAATAGCACCGGGACCGCACGTCTGCGTCGAGGTCCGGGACACGGGCTGCGGCATGTCTCCCTCGGTGAAGGAGCGCATCTTCGAGCCCTTCTTCACGACCAAGCCCCTGGGCCGAGGGACGGGCCTCGGCCTCGCAACGGTCTACGGACTGGTGCAGCAGAGCGCAGGCCACATCGAGGTCACGAGCGAGGTCGGTCGCGGCACGTGCTTCGCACTCTACTTCCCCGCCTCCTCGGAGCGCCCGGAAGCGCGGCACACGACCAGCGTTCCGCCCGCCTCCTCCCATCCCGAGCCCCTCACCATCCTCCTCGTCGAGGACGACGCCCTGGTGCGCCGGTCCATTCGCCGCGTGCTCGAACGGGAGGGGTACGGCGTCCTCGTGGCCGGCGGGGCGGAGGAAGCGCTCGCCCACGCGAAGGAGCACGGCGACGCGATCGACCTCGTCATCACGGACGTGCTCATGCCGGGCGGCACGGGACCGGAGCTGGTCCGAAAGCTCGACGCCCTGTCGCTGCGCGCGCGCGTCCTCTTCGTGTCGGGCTACACGGACGGGGAGCTCGTCGACGAGCTGCTCCAGGGCGGGGCGTCGTTCCTCGCCAAGCCCTTCTCGCCGTCGGAGCCCTGCACGTGCATCCAGGCGCTCCTGGAGAGCCGAGAGGCGGAGCCGGCGATTGCGGAAGCCACGAAGGCGACCTGAGGCCCGCGCTCAGGGATCGACGCGCTCGAGCACGCGGACCGAGCGGCCCACGACCTCGATGCGCGCGCCCGTCTCGAGCAGCGGAGGCTCGGCCTGACTCGCGTTCGCGGCCGTGTCGAAGAGCGTCTTCCAGCGCGCCTCGCCGAGGGCGAGCGGGATGCGGAAGTCGAGGTGCTCGTGGTGCGCGCTCAGCACGACGAAGTAGCTGTCGTCGACGAGCTTCTGGCCCCATTGGTCCCGGCTCGTGATGCCTTCGCCGTTCAGGTAGACGCCGAGGGCCCGGGCGAAGGACACGTTCCAGTCCTTCTCGCTCATCTGCTCGCCGTCGGGCTTGAACCAGCCGATGTCCGACAGGTCCGAGCCGCGGATCGACAGGCCCTGGAACCAGCGGCGCCGCTGGAAGACGGGGTGCTCGCGCCTGAAGGCGACGAGGCGCCGAACGAAGTCGAGCAGCTCCTCGTCCCGGTGGCGCCAGTCGAGCCAGGAGACGTCGTTGTCCTGGCAGTAGGCGTTGTTGTTGCCGCGCTGGGTGCGGCCGATCTCGTCGCCCGCCAGCGAGCATGGGCACGCCCTGCGAGAGGAAGCAGGGTCGCGAGGAAGTTCTTCTGCTGGCGTGCGCGCAGCGTCGTGATCGGCCGCGTCGTTCGTCTCCCCCTCGACGCCGTAGTTCCAGGAGCGGTTGTGGGACTCGCCGTCCCGGTTGTCCTCGCCGTTGGCCTCGTTGTGCTTGTCGTTGTAGGAGACCAGGTCGCGCAGGGTGAAGCCGTCGTGGGCCGTGACGAAGTTGATGCTCGCGAAGGGTCGGCGGCCCGTGTTGCCGTAGAGGTCGGAGCTGCCGGTGAACCGATAGGCGAGCTCGGCCAGGGTCTGGTCCTCGCCGCGCCAGAAGTCGCGCACACAATCGCGGTACTTGCCGTTCCACTCGGACCACTGGGGCGGGAAGTTGCCGACCTGGTAGCCGCCTTCGCCCACATCCCACGGCTCGGCGATGAGCTTCACCTGACTGACCACCGGGTCCTGCTGGATGAGCTCGAAGAAGGTCGACAGACGATCGACGGCGTGCAGCTCGCGGGCGAGGGCCGAGGCCAGGTCGAAGCGGAAGCCGTCGACGTGCATCTCGAGGACCCAGTAGCGGAGCGAGTCCATGATGAGCTGCAGCACGTAGGGGTGCCGCATGTTCATGGCAGTTGCCGCACCCCGTGTAGTCCATGTAGTAGCGCGGCTCGTCGGGCACGAGGCGGTAGTAGGCGGCGTTGTCGATGCCGCGGAAGCAGAGCGTCGGCCCGAGGTGATTGCCCTCGGCGGTGTGGTTGTAGACCACGTCGAGGATCACCTCGATGCCGGCGGCGTGCAGGGCCTTGACCATCTGCTTGAACTCGCTGCACCTGCTCGCCGCGCTGGCCGGCGGCGGCATAGCCGTTGTGGGGCGCGAAGTAGCCGATCGAGTTGTAGCCCCAGTAGTTGCGTAGGCCGCGTCGCACGAGGGCGTCGTCGTGGATGAACTGGTGGATCGGCAAGAGCTCGACCGCCGTGACGCCGAGCTTGGTCAGGTAGTCGATGACGGCGGGGTGGGCGAGGCCGCGCGTAGGGGCCGCGCAGTTCGGGCGGCACCGCCGGATGGCGCATGGTGAGCCCTTGCACGTGCACCTCGTAGATGATCGTCTCGTGCCAGGGCGTGCGCGGGTGGCGGTCGTCGCCCCAGTCGAAGTAGGGGTTGACGACGATCGACTTCGGGCACGTGGCGGGCGCTGTCCTTGCGCCCGCGGCGGCCCCTCCGGGTCGTCGAAGGGGTGGGAGAAGACCGCCTGGCCCCAGCGCACCTCCCCCTCGATGGCCTTGGCGTAGGGGTCGAGCAGGAGCTTGCTCGGATCGCAGCGGTGCCCTGCGTCGGGCGCCCACGGGCCGTAGACGCGGAAGCCGTAGCGCTGCCCGCGGCCCACGCTCGGGCAGGTAGCCGTGCCACTGAAGGCCGCTCCGCTCGGGCAGCTCGATGCGCGTCTCGCGTCCGTCGTCGTCGAAGAGGCACAGCTCGACCCGCTCGGCGACCTCCGAGAAGAGCGAGAAGTTCGTTCCGGCGCCGTCGAACGTCGCGCCGAGCGGGTAGGGCTCACCGGGCCAGACTTCCAAGCCGTGCACCTCGGGACAAGCCGTCCATGTAACGAGGCCCTGGCGCCGGAGTCAACGCGGAAGCGTGGGTGCGCGAGCGGCAAGGCTCGCGAGCTCTGCCGCCCCGCCGTGGAGGTGCTATTCTACCCGTCGAGATGACGGAAGCCGCGCACACCTTCCAAGTGGTTCTCCGCCCCGGCGAGGACGGCTCGATCGTTGCCGAGTGCCCCACCCTGGAAGGGTGCATCTCCCAGGGCCGTACCCGCGACGAAGCCCTCGCCAACATTCGCGAGGCCATCGAGCTGTGCCTCGAGGCCGGCGAGTGCCCCCGAGGCGAGATCGTCGAAGTCACGGTCGCGGCCTGAAAGGGTGGCGGCTCTTCCCGTCGTCTCGGGCAGGCAGTGCGTCGCCGCGTTGGGCAAGCTCGGCTACGAGACGGTCCGACAAAAGGGCAGCCACGTCCGCCTCGCGTGTTCGGGGCGCGCCTCAGTGACGGTACCCCTCCACGACGAGCTCGACCGCGGGACCCAGCGGTCCATCCTTCGGACGGTCAGATCTCTCGCCACAAGACTTCCGGGCACTGCTCTGAGCGGGCGGGCGCTCCGTGGGACGGCCGGACGGGAGGCAGCGCCGGGCCTGAAGAACGGTGAAGCGCACGATCCCACGTGGGACGGCCGGACGGGAGGCAGCGCCGGGCCTGAAGAACGGTGAAGCGCACAATCCCACGTGGGACGGCCGGACGGGAGGCAGCCCCTCCGGGGCCCGGCGGCCATGCATATGCGAGCGCTTGCCAAGCCGTGTGATGTGGTCGGCGAGCGCTCGCGCATGGCCGCCTCGGCGCGCGTGCCAACGCGGGGTGAGCTTGGGGGGCGCGTTGGCACGCGCGACGGCCCCTGCGGGGCTGCCTCCCGTCCGGCCTTCGGTCGCACAGAGCGGGTGGCGAGTGGCTGCCTTCGGTCGCACCGAGTTGGTGGCGAGCCCTTCGGTCGCACCGACCGGGTGGCGAGTGGGGGAGGTCGAGCGAAGGGGGGTCGGGCCGCCGGTTGGGCGATTCGCCCGACGCGCCGTCGGACGAGCGTGCCCGGAGGCACGTGGTGCGTTTCGAGCTCGAGGGCAGCACCCTGGCGTGGCTCCGCCAGGCGCAGGACGAATACCGTCGGCGGACGGGCGAGAGCGCTGGCGACGACGCGTTCGTGACGGCGCTCGTGCGGGCGTACGTAGAGAGCGGCGACGATACCTCGTGCGGCGCGGCGGCGCAGGTGATGATGAGCCTGTGCCCGACGTGCTGGAAGGGCACCGCCGATGCGGGCAGCCGAGCCGTGCCCCTCGCGCCGGCCGAGGTCGAGCGCCTGTGCTGCCACGCGCAGGTGTTGCCGACGGCGCAGCTCGAGCCGGTGCTCGGGCGCGCGGCCGACGGAACGACGTCCCACGTGGGACCGGCCGGCGATCAGGCCGACTCGCCGGTGCTCGCGGAGATCGCGCGCCGCGCGCAGCTGAAAGTCGCCACCGAGATCCGCCCGAGCATCCTCCGCCGCCATCATGGCCGGTGCGGCGTGACCGGCTGCAGCCACCGCGCCCAGGTGGACATCCATCACTGCGACGTCAGGAGCGGGGGTGGCACCCACGACCCGGACCGGCTCTTGCCGCTGTGCTACCGCCACCACACGCAGGTGCACGAGGGCCGCTTGCTCGTCGACTGCGCCTGGTCCACGGGCTTCCACTTTCGGCATGCCGACGGTACGCCCTACGGCGCGCGGGCGCCGAGCGCGCCACGCATCGACGCGGCCCAGGTCGCCTACGACGTCCTGTGCAAGAGCGGCTTCAGGCAAGGCGAGGCCCGCAAGGCGATCGACGCCATCCGCGACCGGCTCGACCGCGACACGACCCTCGAGCAGGCCGCCCGCATGGCCTTCATCGCGGCGAGCGAGCTGCCGACGCGCCGGCGCGCCCGCCGCGTGCGCGAAGCACGTGCATCCTATCGACGGACCCAACGGCGCTCGAGCGACCGGCGCCTTGGTGTAGACGCGCCCAGCGGACCGCGGTCACCTCGGTCACGTGCAGACCGTGCGCAAGAGCGACCTGCGCCGGTGCGTGACGATCCTCGACCCCGAGGTCACGCGCGCCGTTCTGCCACTGGCCATCGCCGTGGGGTGCGACTGACATGGGGTCGTCCCGTCCGTGAGTCGGCGTGACCGGTGCCCTCGCGACCTGCTAGGCTGGGTGCGTGCACGTGCCCGAGGCGCAGCGTTGGCTTTTCTGGGAGATCGACCCGGCGCGGATCGATCCGACCGGGGACGCGGACTACTGCATCGCGCGCGTGCTCGAGCACGGGACGCTCGCGGACGTGCGATGGCTGGCGCGGACCTACGGCCTCGACCGCATCCATCGTTTCTTTCGCGAGGTCGCGCATCCCGAGATCACCGAGCGTACCCGAGGCTTCTGGCGAGCCTTCTTCGACGCGGATGACGAGATATGGGCGGAGCCCCCGAGCTGGCGTCGGTCCAACGCCGTGCCCTGGTGCGGCTGAGGGGGCTGCCGGCTCTGCGGGGGTTCTACCTCGCCGGCGGCTCCGCGGTGGCGTTCCACCTGCATCACCGCCGCTCGAAGGACCTGGACCTTTTCAGTGCCGGCCCGAGCGCCGATCTCGATGACATCGCCGACGCGATCGGGGCCCTGTCCTCCGTCGTGGTCATCTCGGCAACCGACGTCGTCCTCAAGGTGCGTCTCGGCCGAGTGCCGGTGGACATCGTTCGCTACCGCTACCCGCTGCTTCGCAAGCCTAAGCCCGGCCCGGAAGGGTTCGCCGTGGCTCCTCCTCGACCTGGCGGTCATGAAGCTCTCGGCCATCGCCTCACGCGGCATCCGCCGCGATTTCTGGGACCTCCACGAGATCCTCACGCGATCGCGCGTCACACTGGACGCGGCGCTCGACGCCTACGTGAGGCGCTTCGGCGTGAAGAAGAGCGACGTCTACCACGTGCTCGAGGCGTTGACGTACTTCGACGATGCCGAGCGAGACCCACGGCCCAGGGGGCTCACCGCCAAGCACTGGAACGCGATCCGAGCCTACTTCCGCACCCGGGCCCCGAAGGCGCTACGCAAGCGACTCGAGCCGCCCGTGTAGCGAGGGGGCGGCGCAGGAGTCAGCGCGGAAGCGGTCGGTGAGGAAGTGTGTGTGCACGATCCCACGGTGAAGCGGCGATCCCACGTGGGACGGCCGGACGGGAGGCAGCCCCGCAGGGGCGCGGCGGCCATGCACATGCGAGCGCTTGCCAAGCCGTGTGACGTGGTCTGCGAGTGTCGCACGGCGGAAGCTCGGGATGATGGATCAGGCCTTCGCCCTCGACGACCTGCGTGTGCCGCCCGCAAATCGGCTCGAGCGGCTGGCGGGAGATCTCGCCGGATACCATTCGATACGGATCAACGACCAGTTCCGAATCGTGTTCCGTTGGGCGGATGGCGCCGCTCACGAAGTCCTAATCGTCGACCATCACTGAGACTGGGGTGCCTCGATGGTAAAGAAGTCGCGGCCTGAAGGTGGGGCCTCTTCCCGTCGTCTCGAGCAGGCAGTGCGTCGGCGCGTTGGGCAAGCTCGGCTACGAGACGGTCCGGCAAAAGGGCAGCCACGTCCCCTTGGGCCGCGGAGTGGGCGCGATCGGAGCGTCGTGTGCATGCCGTGAGGTCTATCGCCCTTGCCCGAGCGCCGCTGGCATCCGCATGCGACCAGACGTATAATCTCTTCGTGACCGACGCCGCCAAGAGACTTCCTCGAGGAGGTGCTCGCGCTGCCCGAGGACGACCAGAGATCGATCGCCGAGCGGCTTCTCGATCGTGTCCCGCGTGACGCCGACGAGATCGAACGTGCTTGGGCGGACGAGGCCGTCGAGCGGCTCGAGCGCGCCGAGCGGGGTGACGCTAGCCTCGTCTCGTACCACGAGGTCCGCGACCGGGTTCAGAGCGCCATCCGCGGCAAGTGAGCCTCCGCTTCCTCGACGAGGCTGCGGTCGAGCTCGTCGCCGCAATCCGCTACTACGCCGACGAGGATCCCGAGCTCGCGATCGACTTCGACAGGGCCGTCGAGGAGAGGCTCGAGATGGCCGCCAAGGTGCCGGGAGCCGGTCGGCTCGAGCCGCGGGCGCAAGAGCGCTTCGAGCTGCGGTGGTGCAGAGATCCGCCGTTTCCCGTACGCCCTTCTCATCGGTTCGCTGCACGGTGAGCGCGTCGTCGTTGCGCTCGCGCACCAGCGACGGCGACCTGGCTATTGGCGCGAGCGTCTTGGGTAGCGTCGTCGGCGCGCTGACAGGGCGTGGGGGCAGCTCGCATGGGCGACTGATTCGCCTGCACCGGTTCGCGAGGCCCGACGAGCGCCGCCCGGTCGTCGGGCTCGATCTCGAGGCCGCGGACCGGTGCCCTCGCGACCTGCTGGGCTGGGTGCGTGCACGTGCCCGAGTCGCAGCGCTGGCTCTTCTGGGAAATCGACCCCGCACGGATCGACCCGAGCCGGGACGCGGACTACTGCATCGCGCGCGTGCTCGAGCACGGGACGCTCGCGGACGTGCGGTGGCTCGTCAGGACCTACGGCCTCGACCGCATCCATCGTTTCTTTCGCGAGGTCGCGCATCCCGAGATCTCGCAGCGGATCCGTGCGTTCTGGCGAGCCTTCTTCGACGCGGATGACGAGATATGGGCGGAGCCCCCGAGCTGGCGTCGGTCCAACGCCGTGCCCTGGTGCGGCTGAGGGGGCTGCCGACTCTGCCCTCGGACGGTGTCGCAAGTAAACTTGCACACCAAAGCCTCTTGGCGTTCATCGCCGCGAGGAGTAGCTTGTTTTGAGAGGATGGCTACATGGCATGCTTGCTGCCGCTCGCTCGCTCGCTCGCTCGCTCGCTCGCTCGCAATTCCGCGACTTCCCTAGCCCGAACTGCCGCGCGGACAGTCACCTCAATCGCTACACCGATGAGGCGCGTAGATTGAAGGGGACCGGTCGCCGCGACGGTCGTACCCGAGCAAGCGGGAATCGAATTGCGCTTCGGATGCATTCGATGACATCCTCCGATGGAGCCGACGGAGGGGTGTGGTTCCTGCGGCTCGACGAAGAGGAACCGCGGCTCAAGTCGACCGTGGCGGCGTGGTCTCGCGGCCTGCCACCCGATGCGCGGGAGTGCGCGCAGAAGATCTTCATCGTGAGGAGCGCAGATGGCCCGATGCTCGCCGAGGTCGCGTCCTGCACCACGCTCTCGGATGCGTCCTTGCTCGGGGCGCTCGCGTTCCAGCGGGCGAGCGCCCTGCTGCACGACCCACGACTCGCTCGGGCATGCGCCGAAGTTGCCGTCGAGCTGAGCCTGACCCCCCGCCGCCTCGACGTTGTCGCCCTGGCGGCCTCCGGTCTCACCCGCCGTGCGGACGTCGCAGACCGCCTCGGCATCAGCGAGGACGCCGTGCGGCAGCTCATCGGCAAGTCCCTGACCAACAGCCGCAAGCTCGGCCGACTCAGCCACGTCGCGGTGGAGGTCATGCGGAGGGCGCTGGCGTCGGCGGAACCTGCTCCGGACTGGGAGTAGGCCGCCGAGCAGGCTCGGGCGCCGCTGACGCGGCCCTGCTCCGGTTAAGCACGAGCTGATCGAAATCGACCCCAGAATCTGGCCGGGCCGCGCCGACGTCTGGCCCTCCACCTTGTCGGGCCCGTCGGCGACCTGCAGGACCGGCGGCGGGACCTGTTGCTGATCATCGCCCCGCGCCACGGCGAGGACTTGCGATCACGGGCCCCGAGGGTCGCGCGGAGTAAGGTGCCCCACCGTACCGGCGGCAACGGCGGCGCGCATCCGGTCCCGCCCGCACCAAAGTAGGAGTTGGCCCCACGGGGTGGCCACCATAGTCTCACAGGAGTCGTGGGAGTGTTCCGCAGAGGGCGGGCGCTTCTACATGCATGGAGGGAGGCATCCGATGAGTTTGAAATACGCTGTGTTGCTCGGAAGCTTGGCTACCCTGGCCATTGGGCTGTCCGCTCCGCAGATAGCCAGCGCCAGCGGCGGATTTGGCGTCGTCAGCGCCAACGCTTGTGTCCCGAATTTTGTATCCCGGTACGACGCCCCAGAACGGCTGGTACTACACCTCGGGGGGTCGCGTCTGGAACGATAGCACCACGGATGAGCTCGACCTGAGCTGTCCTCTGCAGAATGCGGACGGGAGCGCTGGATCCTCGACGCACAACACGGACGTGTACATCATCGACAACAGCTCCGCGGCCGACGTGGAGTGCCAGCAATGGTCCCTCGCCGGGGCCGGTACGAGTTGGACCTGGGGCACCGCCGTAGACTCCACGGGCCGGAACAGCAGTACCCCCACGACCATCACATTGAGTGACACGCTCAGCAGCGCTGCAATGAAGGGCGTCTACTGCAAGCTGCCCACCAAGAACTCCGGCAACCGCTCCGCCATCCAAGGCTTCGCGATGAGCTGGTAGCGCGACCGGCTGCGCGGCGATCGGCGCGCGTGTCGCTTTCGATTCTCGAAGGCGACGCGCGCGCAAGCCAGGGGACCACACCAGAGGACTCGAGAATGGGAAGAAAATCGTTGATCGCGTTCGCTGGTGGGGCCGTCACACTCTGTCTCGGTGTGGGCACTTACGTTTCCTGGCGTACCTACGCCGGGAGCCGTCCACCCACACTGGCGGAGAGCAACCCGCGCGGAGCGCAGGACGATTCCGGTCAGGCGCCGCCGCCCTTCTCACGGAATCCCGCTTGGCCGGGTGTTCCGAATCCCGAAGGGGGTGACGGCGGCAGCACCACTACGAACAAGGGGAACCCGGAGTCCGATCGCCCAGCGTCCAACGGTTCCTACGATGCCTTCCTCGCTGACCACTTTGGCCAGCAACGTCCTGACCCACGGTACTCGGCCACGATGCGGTACGAACTGTCAGGCTTGGTCCAGCGACTCAACCTGGAGGGCACGACCATCGACGAGATCACCTGCGCAGCGACATTCTGCCGATTGACCCTGACGTACGACAACTCCGCTGCGATGACTGCCTTTCGCACGGCTGCCATGTTCGGTGGCGACCAGCTTTTTCGAGGCGGGGGCACCGCCACAAAGATCTCTCAGGATGGAGACCGCCTCACCTACCTGCTGTACTTGGCGCGTCCCGGCTTCTCGCTTCCGAAGCTTCCCTTCGCGGGGAGGCACAGCCAGAGTGCCCTTTAGCGTCTAGGGTTCGCACACATGGCCGTCGCTCTGCGGTCGGCGCGGCACCCGTAGCCACGAGAGGGGGATGGGCTCGTCGTGGTAGCCGGGCACGGTGAGCCTCACGACCGCGTCGGCTGCCGCCGCCTTGTCGTAGTACTCGACCATGACGTGGTGCGTTCCCTTGCGGAGCTGACGTGGACCGTCGCGGAACTGGTAGGCGTGGTCGCCCCAGTTGTCGACGGTGAGCTTGCCGTCCACAAAGAGGCGGGAGCCGTCGTCGCTGGCGAGCTGCAGGTCGACCATGCGCGTCTCGGGCATGTGCAGGCACGTGTCCCACCGC
Organism: uncultured delta proteobacterium; assembly: GCA_963830115.1. Lineage (GTDB taxonomy): Bacteria > Myxococcota_A > Polyangia > Polyangiales > CAWHLB01 > CAWHLB01. The sequence continues at coordinate 244,963 of CAWHLB010000034.1, read as the reverse complement.
ACGCTGAACTTGTCGTCCGGGATGCCCTGCATGGGCGATCCATCGTTCCAGTGGAACTCGATGTTGGGGTCGTCGCGCTCGATCGGTGAGCCGAAGAACAGCAGCGCCGGGTAGTACTCGGCTCGCCAGCCGTAGTGGTAGGCAGGATAGGTGGCAGACCCGCGCACTTCCGCGAGCGTCACGATGAGCGCGGCGAAGATGGCGGCAAGGCCGAGCACCTTTGCCACCCTCGGAAGCCGAGGAGTCTTTTTGGAGGCAGCGCGCTGAACGGCTCGCTCGAGCTCGCGCGCGTCCGAGAGCAGCTCACTCCGCGTCCAACGCCGATCGGACCGGTGCGCTTCGAGGGCCCGCGCCGTTCCGGGGTGGTCCGGGTTGAGTCCCACCAATCGGCCCCATCCCTCGCGCAACAGGCGCTGTCCGTGCTCCAGGTCGCAGTGACGGTCTGTGAGCAGGCGCACTGCGCCCCGCGCAGCCCGCGACGCGTCCGTCAACGCATCCTTCGGGTCGTCCTGCGGACGGTCTCCGCCCGCAGGCGGCCCTTGGGCCTCGGGCGTTGCGTTGGCGGGAGCGGCAGGCTGTTCCCCGCCCTCGGCCGAGGCATCGTCCGCCGCTTTGGCGCCCTTCCTCGGTTCGTCAGCGGGCATAGCCGAGGGCCCTCATTCTCTGCATTTCCTGCTTGCTCAGGGACTGCACCTGAGGCGCGACGTGGTGTTGAACGCCGGCCTCCCGTTCGACCTCGCGGATCATGCGGGATGCGATCGCGCTCTCGCGCGAAATCAGATTGTTCTGCTCACCGGGATCGCGGCTCAGGTCGTAGAGCTCGTGGTGGCCGTCGGAGGACCATATGAGCTTGTACGGCCACTTGAAGAGCGCCCGGCGCACACGCTGGAAGCGTGATCCCCACGGGCTCGAGAGGTCCCACAACCGCGAGTAGTAGTTCTCGGAGAGCACCGGATGGGTGCCCGGGCCTCTCGAGAAGTGCTCGAGCGCGTCGCGCACACGCTTCGACTGGATTCGCTGTGCAATGAGGAACGGCATGTCCCGGGATGTGACGATGGTCGGGTCCGTTCGAGCCGCCCGGTGGCCCGGTGCGGTGATGAGCAGCGGCACGTGGAGGGCTTGCTGGTAGACGTCCAGATTGTGCTCGGCGAGCCCGTGCTCGCCGAAGTACTCCCCGTGATCCGCCGTGATGATGATGATGGTGTTCTTGCGCAAGCCGTGGCGAGCGAGCGCCAGCAACAGATCGCCGACCGCGTCGTCGATGTTGGCGACGCCGGTGTCGTAGGCGTCGATCGTGCGGTCGACGAGGACCTGCGGCGCGGGGCCGGGGTGGCCCATCACCGCCTGCTTGAGCTGGTCGATGATGTAGCCGTTGCCGACGTAGGGATGATCGAGCAGGCCCTTGTGCGGTTTGACGTTGTAGGGTCGATGGGCGTCGATGTAGTTGACGAAGAGGAAGAAGGGGGCGTGCGCCTCGGTGGCCAACCAGTGATCGATGCGGCGATCGTGCAGGTCGCCCGTCTCGTTGTTCACGGCGTAGGTGTCGAAGCCCCGCCACAGGCCCCAGCGCCTGCTCAGGTACACGTCGTTCGCGACGAACGCAGCGGTGCGGTAGCCGAGACGGTGGAACGCCTCGGTGATGACCGGAACGTTCTCGGGTAGCGGTGTGACGTCGTCCTGATCTTTGGGCAGCCCTTGCGGAGGAACCTTGAAGGTGTGCGCCCCGTGCTCGTGCGGCGCCTTACCCGTGAACATCGAGGCGTGACTCGGCAGGGTCCACGGAGCGTCCGAGAACGCCCGTGTATAACGCGTGGCATGCTGGGCGAACGTGTCGATCAGCGGCGTCGTCAGGCGGGAGTACCCGTAGCAGGACACGTGATCGGCGCGCACGGTGTCGAGCACGATCAGCACGACGTTCTGCTCGCGAGCGATCTCCTTCGGGTCTTGCGAATGGCAGGCCGCGACGCCGGTCGCAAGGGCCGTCAGGAGGAGGCAACGGAATTGCGCGCGCACATTCACCGACATCGCATGGTAGCCGCGTCTCCCGGAGGGCGCATGCACATTCTGCCCCGGGCCACCCCCGTCGGGTCACGGGGCCGAGGTGGGGAGGACGTTGGTCGGAGGGTTGCTGGGCTGATCGTCCATCTCGTCGGGTGCCGCGTACCAGTAGTTCACCACGTCGTAGGTGAGCACCCCCGCTCGATCTGCGCTCCAGATCTCCATGTCGAAGCGCAGGTAGTCCGCAAACTCGATGCGGTCGAGGACATGGAAGCGGTTGACCGCCGTGCGGCCAACGTAGCCAGACGGCGGGAGAGACCTCAGCTGGGCGTGGTAGGGCCGGCTGAAAAGGGTCGTGTCGCCCCAACCGTAGCCATAGTAGTCCTCCGTGCCCGTGCCACGGAGGGCCGGCGTGTCTGCGTCGTCGAGGTAGATGTTTTCGTCGCCCTCGCCCCACCATCCGTCCGCGATGCTGGTCGCATCGAGGGCGTTGCCCAAGTAGTGCCCACCGCTGCTCTCCACCTCCAGGAAGGTCACGTCGAAGAGATTGCGCGTGTCCATGGGCCCGATGCGCCGCCAGCGGGCGAAAAAGCGGAGCCCCGGATCGGCCGCCAACGGGCAGTACGTGATGTCGACGCTCGCGGCGGCCAAACTGTCCTGTCCACCGGACTCCAGAGCGATCTGCACGTCGTGGCCGAAGGGCATCACGACACGCGAGGTCATGCCCGATGGCCCGATGGAAAAGAGGAGCTGGTCGTGGGGCAGCAGCCCCGGGCCCCCACCGAAGAAGTCTCCGACAGGTGCTCGCACGGTCTCGACGCCGTCGACCTTGATGCTCAGGATGGTCTCGCGGAGTGCCAGATCGTTTGTGGTTGGCGTTTGGATTTGCAGCCGAGTGACAGCGCCCGGGGAAGGAGCGTCGATTTGCAGGGGGGCGCCTCCGGTCGAGACCACGGCGTGGGCCGTCTCCCCGGAGGCGGGCTCTCCCGGCTCGATTGGGGCGACGCGCCGCAGTCGGTCGACGACATCGCTCTCTACGTCACCGGCCTGCTGCCTCGCGGCATCGGAGAACGTTTCAACCGGAGTACCGGGCTCGTACGTGCGGTAGCCCACCTGGTAGTACAGGGCGCCGGGATTCTCGACCGTAACGCGAACGTGTTCCTGGTATGGAATTGGGAAATACAAATTGTAACCCATCGCGCTGTCGTAGGCGAAGGGATTGGGAAATGGGCCTCGGCCGCTCAGTAGGGTCTCCATGGGAGCCTCGATGACCGGGTCGTCTGCACAGTCGAGGTAGATGCGCAGCGTGCCCATGGGCGTCGCTGTCCAGATGTGCGTCAAGGCTCCCGGCCCATCGGCGTCCAGCAGCACGTCCTCCGTTCGGCCGTCGTGCTCGACTACGTACGGGAAGTTGCCCCGGTCCCTGTCCCCGATCCACGTGTCGGTGCGCTTCCCAGGCTCCTCGGGCGCGGGTCGACGCTCGATGCCAGATGGGACCGAAAGGGCCAGGGCGGCGGCTGCGCCAAGGCGCCCAGGTCGACCATCTCTCTCAAGAGAGAAGCGAGGCGGACTCTGGGCCTGCTCGCGCCGGCTCCCGTGGGACGCAGGGCGACGGTACAGGTGGGGACCGCGGGTACAAGAGGTGGGGCGGGCGCGCCGCCACTGCATCCAGAGAGGGAGGAGACTGCCAGCACGAGGGCGGCGACCAGGCTGGCGCCGAGCGGCTTGCCGTAGCGTGCGTCAATCGTCGCCTCGCCGACCCGGAAGGTGACCGAGACTTCGCCGTGTCCATGGAGAGCCCGCCGCCACACTTCGACCGCCACAATGCATCCTCCTGGAACGCACGAGCCTATCCTTCGTCGCAGCACAAGGAAAGCCAGGATACTTTCTGATTTCGGGGCGAAGCGAGGGTTCCTGCGCGTGTTGGACAGCCGTTTGCAGACTCCGCATCGCGGAGATCCGACCCACGCCGTCTCCGCACAGACGGCCGCGCAGCTCCGTTCCCTCGGCTACGTGCAGTAGCCCCCAGGCCGCACCGCGCCTTCACGAAGTCCCCGGGGGCGCGGTCGCCGATAGTCGCGTATCCTGCCGCGCCGATGGCATCGCTCGATCCTCGCCCGTCCACCTGGCGCCGGTACGTGCCGCGGCGTGGGACCATCCTCGGGGCGGCGCCGTGGGTCCTGATCGCCGGCCTCCTGGTCGGGTGGCTCGTGCGGGCCGCGTTGAAGGCGAGCGGCGGCGTGCTCGCGGCGCCCCTCGACGACACGTACATCCACTTCGTCTACGCCCGCTCCATCGCCACGGGCCACCCGTTCCACTACCACGCGGGTGACCCGGCTTCGTCCGGTGCCTCGAGCCCCGTCTACGCCGTGCTCCTCGCCGTGGCCTGGCTCTTCGGTGCCCGTCAGTCCGCGCTCTACGTGGCGGCCCTCGTCTTCGGCGTCGCGGCGTTGGCGGCGGCGGCAGCCCTGGCGGCACGGGTGGCGACGCGGCTCGCGGGCGGCGATCGGCGGGTCCGGCTCCCGGCGGCTGCGTGCGTGCTCGGGTGGGGGTGGCTCTGTTGGCATGCGGCGAGCGGCATGGAGACGGTGCTCGCGTGCGCGGTCGCCCTCGGCACGTGGGAGGCGGCCCTCGGCTGGGCCGAGGCCTGGCCTGCGGCGCGCTCACCTCGCCGCGCGGCAGCCCTCGTCGCCCTCGCGTGGGTGCTGCCGCTCGTGCGTCCGACCTTCGCCGCCCTCACCCTCGCAGTGGCCATCGCCCTCCTGGTCGCGCCCGCCCAGGGTCGCGCCCGCGCCCGCCTGCTCGCCCTCCCGGCCGCGTTCGGCGCCGTCTCCCACGAGTTGTTCTGGTGGCTCGTGACGGGACGCGCCGAGAGCAACGGCGCCGCGGCCAAGCTGCTCCTGGCGCACCCCTGGCTCACGCACCAGGAGGTGGTCGATCAGATCCGGGACCGCGCCAAGCTGCTCCTGCACTTCCTCTTCGGGACCACGACCGACCGGCCCTACCTCCCGCCCTTTGTGGCGGGGATCGCCATCGGCATCGGGCTCCTGTGGATCGTGCTTGGTCGGCCCACCGCGCGTCGACTCACGGCAGCCGCCCTCGGTCTCGGCACGGCGGCGGCCCTCCTCGGCCTGACCACGTTCCTCACCTTCGACGGCCACCGCTTCCGCTATCTGTTCCCGCTCGTCGTACCGCTCCTCGTCCTGGGCGTCGCGGCCCTGAGCCGCCTGGGCGCGCGCATCGACGCGCGGCGCGGGACCCGGGCGGTCGGGCTCGCCCTGTTCCTGCCGGCACTCCTCGCGGGCGCCATGATCACGACGTGGCAGGGGGTCACCGAGGACTTCGCGCGGGCATCGAGCGAGGTGTTCACGCAGCATCTGCACATGGCCGCACGCGTGCGGGAGCTGCCTCGGGGCGCACGCATCGGCGTGACCGACGCGGGGGTGATCGCCTATCTGGGCGGCCACCCGACGACCGACCTCGTGGGCCTGACCACGAACGGCGCGTCCCGCTACTACATCGCCGGGCCGGGCTCCCAGTACGAGTACATCGACTCGCTTCCTCCGTCGAAGCGCCCCGCCTATTTCATCACTTACACGACCCGGAACTGGTGGTTCCCCATGACCCTCGTCGGGCCGATGATCGCGCACTTCTCGCTCCCCGCGCCCCCCACGATCGTCGGCGCACGCACCCTCGCCCTGTGGCCGGCGCGCTACGACGAGCTCGGCCGCGATGACCGCCCGGCGATCGCCCACGTCCAAGGCCGTCTGCTCGACGCCATCGACGTCTGCGACATCGACGACGAGCACGCCCACGACTACCGCATCGTCGACGGAGGGGACCCGCGGGCCGACAGCATCATCCGCACCTACGTGATCCCCGGGCGCGGGCCCCTCGGCGAAGGAGGCCGGGTCGTGCGCACCGCCGAGCGCTTCCGTATCGCCGGGCGACCGGGACGGCCGCTCGGCCTGGTGCTCCGGACCGACGTCTGGTTCGACGCTGACCTCGTCTTCGACGTCAACGGGGCCCACGCCGGAACGCTCCACGTCGCGCGAGCAGGGCGCTGGGCCGAGGTTCGATTCGACGTGCCCGCCCGCTTCGTGCGCGCCGTGAACGACGTGGAGGTGCGACGCCGAGGCCGCGACGTGGCGTCCTTCCACTGGTGGGCCTACGCGCTCGGCGGATTGGACGGCGCAGCGAGGGCCCCGGCGCCGTCGCCTTGACGGGACCGCTCGGCTCTGGGTAGGCAGGGAGCCCGTTCGAAGTTGGTGACATCGGGCGGGCGAGCGAGCTCGGGAGGGTCATGGGTACGCGCAAGACGAAGCCGGCGGCGCGACGTCGTCGGTCGGACGACGACACGACGGGCGCAAAGGCGGTCGAGGCGGAGGCCGGTGGGGCCGCGGCTTTCGACCTGTCCCTCGACGGCCGCCGGCGCGTGATTGTCGAGGGGGTGGCCCCCGAGGTCGACGCCGGGCGCTATCCCATCAAGCGCGTGGTCGGCGACCGGGTGGTGGTCGAGTGCGATCTCGTGGCCGACGGTCACGACCTGCTCGGGGGCGTGCTCCGCTATCGCAGGGCCGGGACGGAGGCCTTCGAGGAGGTGTCCCTCGAGCCCCTGGTCAACGACCGGTGGCGCGCCGCCTTCGACGTGACCGAGATCGGTCGCTGGCAGTACACGGTAGAGGCCTGGGTCGACCGATTCGCGACGTTCCGGCGGGGGCTCGGGCGCAAGGCCGAGGCCGGCCTCGACGTCGAGGTGGAGCTGCTCCTCGGGGCCGCCCTCCTGCGCGATGCCGCGGCGCGCGCCAAGGGCAAGGACAAGAAGTCGTTCGTCGCGGTGGCGCAGCGGCTCGAGCAGAAGGACGGGAGCCGCGAGGCGCGGGTGCGGGCCGCGCTCGATCCAACGCTGTCCGATGTGGTCGCCCGCTACCCGGACCGCGCCCACGCGAGCGCCTACGATCGCGTGCTCGAGATTGTCGTCGACCGGCCGAAAGCGCGCTTCAGCACCTGGTACGAGCTGTTCCCGCGCTCGACCGCGACCCGGCCCGGCGAGCACGGCACCTTCGACGACGGCGAGGCGCGCCTCCCGCTACGTCGCCGAGATGGGCTTCGACGTGCTCTACCTGCCGCCCATCCACCCCATCGGCAGCCAGCTTCCGCAAGGGCACGAACAACGCCGCTCGTCGCCGAGCCCGACGACGTCGGCAGCCCCTGGGCCATCGGCGCGCGAGGGGCGGCCACACGGCGATCCACCCCGAGCTCGGCACCCTGGACGACTTCCGTCGCCTGCGTCGAGGCGGCCGAGGAGCACGGCCTCGAGGTCGCCCTCGACATCGCCTTCCAGTGCTCGCCCGACCACCCCTAGGTCAAGGAGCACCCGACCTGGTTCCGCCACCGGCCCGACGGCACCATCCAGTACGCCGAGAACCCGCCCAAGAAGTACCAGGACATCTATCCGCTTCGACTTCGAGTCGGAGGACTGGCGCGGCGCTCTGGGAGGAGCTGCAAGAGCGTCGTCCTGCTTCTGGATCGACGCAGGGCGTGCGCATCTTCCGGGTCGACAACCCCCACACCAAGCCGCTTGCCCTTCTGGGAGTGGTGATCGCGAGGTCAAGCGCCGAGCACCCCGACGTCATCTTCCTGGCCGAGGCCTTCACCCGCCCGAAGGTGATGTACGCCCTGGCCAAGCTCGGCTTCACCCAGTCGCTACACCTACTTCACCTGGCGCAACACAAGCCCGGGAGCTGACCGCAGTACCTCGACGGAGCTGACCCAGCGCGCCGGTCGCGGAGTTCTTCCGGCCCAACTTCTGGCCCAACACGCCGGACATCCTGCCCGAGTACCTGCAGACGGCGGCGCGGCCGGCGTTCATCGTCGCGTCTGGTGCTCGCGGCGACCCTGGCGCGCAGCTACGGCATCTACGGCCCGGCCTTCGAGCTGTGGAGCACGCCGCCGCGTGCCCGGGCGCGAGGAGTACCTCGACTCCGAGAAGTACGAGATCAGGCACTGGGACCTCGGAGCGGCCCGACAGCCTGCGCGACGTTCATCGCGCCGGGTCAACCGCATCCGCCGCGAGAACCCGGCCCTGCACAGCAACCGACAGCGCTGCGCTTCCACCCCGTCGACAACGAGCAGCTGATCTGCTACAGCAAGCGCACCGAGGACCGGCGACGACGTGGTCCTGGTGGTGGTCAACCTCGACCCGCACCACGCGCAGTCCGGCTGGGTCGACCTGACCTGGCGAGCTCTGGGCTCGACGCCGACCGGACGTTCCAGGTGCACGACCTGCTGGGCGACGCGCGCTACCTGTGGCACGGGCCGCGCAACTACGTCGAGCTCGACCCCCACGTCGTGCCCGGCCCACATCTTCCGGGTCGCGCCGCCACGTCCGCACCGAGCAGCGACTTCGACTACTACCTTGTGACGCGACGCAAGGCCCAGACGACGGATCAGGAGCGCCCAGCTCGCCGACGATCCGCTCTGGTACAAGGACGCGATCATCTACGAGCTCCACGTCCGCGCCTTCTCCGACGCGAACGGCGACGGCATCGGCGACTTCCGGGGGCTCACCAGAAGCTCGACTACCTCCAGGACCTGGGCGTCACCGCGTCTGGCTCCTGCCGTTCTACCCGTCGCCGCTGCGGACGACGGCTACGACATCGCCGACTACACGCGCGGTCAACCCGACTACGGCACCCTGCGCGACTTCCAAGCGCTTCCTGCGCGAGGCCCACCGGCGCGGCCTCCGGGTGATCACCGAGCTGGTGATCAACCACACCTCCGACCAGCACCCCTGGTTCCAGCGCGCCCGCCGGGCCGCGCCGGGCAGCCGCTGGCGCGACTTCTACGTCTGGAGCGACACGCCCGGAGCGCTACCGGGACGCGCGCATCATCTTCCAGGACTTCGAGACGTCCAACTGGACCTGGGACCCGGTGGCCGAGGCCTACTACTGGCACCGCTTCTACTCCCACCAGCCCGACCTGAACTTCGACAACCCGGCGGTGCAGCAAGGCCGTGCTTCGAGGTGCTCGACTTCTGGCTGGACATGGGCGTCGACGGCCTGCGGCTCGACGCCGTGCCCTACCTCTACGAGCGCGAGGGCACCAACTGCGAGAACCTGCCGGAGACCCACGCCTTCCTGCGCGAAGCTGCGCGCGCACGTCGACGAGCAAGTTCGAGGACCGCATGCTGCTGGCCGAGGCCAACCAGTGGCCCGAGGACGCCGCGGCCTACTTCGGCGAGGGCGACGAGTGCCACATGGCCTTCCACTTCCCGCTCATGCCGCGGCTGTTCATGGCGCTGCAGCATGGAGGACCGCTTCCCGATCATCGACATCCTGCGAGCAGACCCCGGCCATCCCCGAGAGCTGCCAGTGGGCGATCTTCCTGCGCAACCACGACGAGCTGACCCTCGAGATGGTCACCGACGAGGAGCGGGACTACATGTACCGCGTCTACGCCGCACGACCCGAGGCGCGCATCAACCTGGGCATCCGCCGCCGGCTGGCCCCGCTGCTCGGCAACGACCGCCGCAAGATCGAGCTGATGAACGCGCTGCTGCTCTCGCTGCCCGGGCACGCCGGTCCTCTACTACGGCGACGAGATCGGCATGGGCGACAACATCTACCTGGGCGACCGCGACGGCGTGCGCACGCCCATGCAGTGGAGCGCCGACCGCAACGCGGGCTTCTCGCGCGCCAACCCGCAGCAGCTCTACCTGCCGGTCATCATCGACCCCGAGTACCACTACGAGGCGGTCAACGTCGAGGCGCAGCAGAACAACCCCAGCTCGCTGCTGTGGTGGATGCAAGCGGCTCATCGCCCTGCGCAAGCAGCACCAGGCGTTCGGCCGGGGCTCGCTCGAGTTCCTGCAGCCCGACGAACCCGAAGGTGCTGGCCTTCGTCCGCACGCTATCGAGGACGAGACGCATCCTGGTGGTGGCCAACCTCTCGCGCTTCGCCCAGTACGTGGAGCTCGACCTGTCGCGAGTTCGAGGGGATGGTGCCGGTCGAGCTGTTCGGCCAGCACGCAGTTCCCGCCGATCGGCGAGCTGCCCTACCTGCTCACCCTCGGCCCCCACGCCTTCTACTGGTTCGCGCCTCGGCCGCCATCGGAGCGTGGCGCCCGGCCGCGGCTGGAGGCCGGCGCCCGCCCCGTCATCGAGGTGACCGGCGCGTGGGACCGAGCGTCCTGCGAGGCTCGCGAGCGCGCCGACTCGCAGCGGGTCCTGCCCGGGCTCCTCGCGCCGCGGCGCTGGTTCGGCGGCAAGGCCCGCACCGATCAAGGACGTCGACGCATCGACGGACGCTGATCCCGCTCCCGGGCGACGAGCGGCACCGTCGCCTTGGCCGTGCTGGTCGACGTGGACTACGTGGACGGGCACCCGAGCGCTACGTCGCTGCCCCTCGCCTTCGCGCCGGTGAGACGAGGCGCGTCGGCTCGAGGAGACCAGTCCCACGCCGTCGTCTCCGGCTGCGCGTCGTCGACGCGCGGAGCACCGAGGGCATCGAGGGCGTGCTCTACGACGCGGTCGGCGACCCGAGCCTTCGCGCAGGCCGTCCTCGCGAGCCTCGGCTGCCGCCGCGTGCTGCGGGACATCAGGGGCAGATGCACGCGCCGGCGTTCGCGGGCTTCCGGCGGCAGACGTGGTGGCGTCGACGCGGAGCTCGCAGCCGCGACTGCGTCGGCGTGCGAGCAGAGCAACACGTCGCATCGTCTTACGGCGATCGCTTCGATCCTCAAGCTCTTCCGCCGTGCTCGACGAGGGGATGAACCCGGACCTCGAAATCGGCCGCTTCCTCACGCAGCGCGCGCACTTCCCGCACGTGCCCCAGGTCGCCGGCGCCCTCGAATACCGCGCGGGCCGTCGCGGCTCGGCGACCATGGGCATCCTCTCAGGGCTTCGTGCCGAACCAGGGCGACGCCTGGCGGACGACCCTGGACTCACTCCACCGAACTTCGAGCGCGCCCTGACCCACCTGCGCAGTCAGGTGCCGCCGCCGCCCGAGGGGACGGTGCTCGACCGCTGTCGGTCAGGACCTCCCCGAGCTCGCGAGCGAGTTCATCGGGGCCTACATCTGGAGCTCGCCCGGCTGCTCGGCGAGCGCACCGCCGAGATGCACGTGGCCCTCGCCTCGGACGCGGAGGACCCGGCCTTCTGCCCCGAGCCCTTCACCACGCCCTACCAGCGCTCCCTCTACCAGTCGATGCGCAGCCTGCGCATGGCCCAGACCCTCCAGCTCTTGCGGAGCCGCCTGCGTTGCCTGCCGGAGGACGCCGCGAGCTCGCGCAGGAGGTGCTCGACCACCAGCGCCGCCGCCGACGCCCTTTTGCGAAGCATCCGTCCGGGGCAAGATCGCAGGCGGTGCGCATCCGCTGCCACGGCGACTACCACCTCGGGCAGGTCCTCGACACCGGCAAGGACTTCGTCATCATCGACTTCGAGGGCGAGCCCGCGCGCCCGATCTGGGAGCGTCGCCTCAAGCGCTCGCCGCTCCGGGACGTGGCGGGAATGCTGCGTTCCTTCCATTACGCCGCGGTGACCGCCCTCGGTCACAGCCGCATCCGCGAGGCGGACGCCCAGCTGCTCGCACCATGGGCCGAAACCTGGCACGCGTGGGTCGCCAGCACCTACGTCGGGGCGTGGCTCGCCGCGGCGGAGGGGCAGCCGTTCGTCCCCCCGAGCCGCGAGCATCTGCAGCTGATCCTCGACTTCTACCTCCTCGACAAGTGCATCTGGGAGCTGGAGTACGAGCTCAACAACCGTCCCGCGTGGGTCGGGATCCCCCTGCACGGGTTGCGCGCGCTGCTCGGCGGGGCGCCATGAGCGATGCGCGCGCCCACCTCGAGGCCCTCGCGCGGTTCCACGGCCTCGAGGTGGCCTACCACGATGCTCTCGGCACCTGGCGGGTCGCTTCCGACGAGGCCCTGCTCGGCATGCTCGCCTCCCTCGGCGTGGCTCTCGAGGGACCGGGCGAGGCCGCCGAGCGCTTGCACGAGGCACGCCTGACCTGGTGGCGCCGCGTCCTCGAGCCGGTCTACGTGACGTGGGACGGCGGACCGCCCGAGGTGCGGCTACATCTGAGGGCCGACGGATTGGTGGGGGAGATTACGGCCCGCATCGGCCTCGAGCAAGGCGGCGTGGTCGAGCACCGGGGAAGGGTCAACGCCCTCGCGCTCGGGCGACGGGAGGAGCTGTCGGGCGAGCCGTTCGTCGAGGCGATTCTGCGCTTCTCGGACACCGTGCCCGACGGCTACCACGATCTGTCGGTGGAGGTCGGGGGCGTGACCCATCGCGCGCGGCTCATCGCGGCGCCGACGCGGGCTTTCATGCACCCGGACGAGCGGAGCTGGGGCGTGTTCGCGCCGGTGTACGCGCTGCGGTCGGGGAGCGACCTGGGGTGCGGCGGCCTCCGGGAGCTCGAGGCGTTGCTCGAGTGGACCGGCGGGCTCGGCGCCGGCGTGATCGGCACCCTGCCCCTGCTCGCCACCTTCCTCGACGTGCCCTTCGACCCGAGCCCCTACGCGCCGGTGAGCCGCCTCTTCTGGAACGAGCTGTTCGTCGACATCGAGCGGCTGCCCGAGCTGGCCTCGTCGGCCGAGGCGCGCGCCCACATGGAGGCGCCCGCCTTCCGGCGCGAGGTGGAGGCGCTGCGCGGTCTGCGCACCGTGGACTACCGCCGGCAGATGGCCCTCGTCCGCCCGGTGCTCGAGATGCTCGCCCGCACCTTCTTCGAGGGGGCCGGGGACGAGCGCGACGCCTTCGACCGGTGGATTGCCGAGCACCCGCGCGCCAATGACTACGCACGCTTTCGCGCCACGGTCGATCGCCGGCGCGAGCCCTTCTGGGTGTGGCCCGAGCGCATGCGGGACGGCGTTCTCGAGGACTCGGACTTCGACCCTGACGATCGGCGCTATCACCTGTGGGCCCAGTGGCGCATCCGCCAGCAGCTCTTTGCCCTGTCGGCCCATGCGCGCGACCGGGGGCCCGGCCTGTACCTCGACCTTCCCCTCGGCACCCATCCGGACGGCTATGACGCGTTCCGGGAGCGACACCTGTTCCTGCCGGGCTGCGCGGCCGGTGCGCCGCCCGACGCCCTCTTCACCGGCGGGCAGAACTGGGGCTTTGCACCGCTCCACCCGGAGGCCATGCGCGCCGACGGCTACGGCTGGGTACGCGACTGTTTGCGCGAACAGATGAGCTCGGCCGGCGTGCTGCGCATCGACCACGTCATGTGGCTGCACCGCATCTTCTGTGTCCCCCACGGCATCGACAAGCGGGACGGGGTGTACCTGCGCTATCGGCCCGAGGAGCTGTACGCGGTGCTCACGCTCGAGTCCCAGCGGCATCGCTGCATGGTGGTGGGCGAGGACCTCGGGACCGTGCCGCCCGAGGTGCGCGAGGCCATGCGCCGGCACGACGTGCAACGCCTCTACGTGTTGCCCTTCGAGGTCGACCCTTCGGCCGCCGAGGCCGTCCGGCCGGCGCGTCCCGACACGGTGGCGAGCCTCGGCACCCACGACATGGCGCCCTTCGCCGCCTTCCTCGCTGGCACCGACATCGAACGCTGGCTATCGCTCGGGCTCCTCGACGAGGCGGGCGCGCAGAACGAGCGCCTGGCACGGGAGCGCGTCGTCGAGGGGCTGATCACGTTCCTGCAACGGACGGGAGCGCTCGCGGAGGACACGGCCGATCCAGCGGCGGTGACGGCGGCCCTTCTCGGCCACCTCGGCGCGAGCGACGCCCGTGTGTTACTGGTGACGCTCGAAGACCTGTGGCTCGAGCTGCGATCCGCAGAACGTGCCGGGGACGCAGCCGGAGCACGACAACTGGCGTCGCAAGATGGCCTACGACCTCGAGGCCGTCCGGGTGATGCCCGATGTCCGCGAGGTCCTCGAGACCGTCGATCGCACAAGGAGAGGGGACAGTCGATGAGCGGAGGCAACGGGAAGAAGCCGAGCACGAAGGCACCGCCCAAGAAGCGCAAGGCCTCGCCGAAGGCGGCTCCGAAGACCGCGCGCGCCCGGTCGACCCGCGCGAAGGGTCCGGGGGAGGGCTCGCCCCTGACCGACGACGACCTCTACCTCTTCAACGAGGGGTCCCACTTCCGCCTCTACGAGAAGCTCGGCGCCCATGCGCGGACGGTCGACGGCAGCGCCGGCACCTAGTTCGCCGTGTGGGCGCCCAACGCCGAGCGCGTCTCGGTCATCGGCGACTTCAACGGCTGGGACGACAACGCGACGCACCCGCTGCGCCCGCGGCGACTCGGGCATCTGGGAGGGCTTCGTCGCCGGTGCCGGGCGCGGCGCGCGCTACAAGTACCACGTGCGCTCGCGCCACGACGGCTACCAGGCCGACAAGGCCGACCCCTTCGGCTTCTGCGCAGGAGACGCCGCCCCACACCGGCTCGATCGTGTGGGACCTCGACTACGACTGGGGCGACGCCGAGTGGATGGGCTCGCGCCGCGCGAGCACACGCGCTCGACGCGCCCGATGTCGATCTACGAGGTGCACCTCGGCTCGTGGCGGCGCGTGCCGGAGGAGGGCAACCGCTGCCTCGGCTACCGCGAGCTGGCGCCGCGGCTGGCCGACTACGTGACGCGCCTCGGCTTCACCCACGTCGAGTTCCTGCCGGTCATGGAGCACCCCTTCTACGGCTCGTGGGGCTACCAGACCACCGGCTACTTCGCGCCGACCAGCCGCTACGGCACGCCGCAGGACTTCATGTACCTGGTCGACTACCTGCACCAGCACGGCATCGGCGTGATCCTCGACTGGGTGCCGTCGCACTTCCCGACCGACGAGCACGGCCTGGGCTACTTCGACGGCACGCACCTCTACGAGCACGCCGACCCGCGCCAGGGCTTCCACCCCGACTGGAAGCAGCTTCATCTTCAACTACGGCCGCAACGAGGTGCGCAGCTTCCTCCTGTCGCAGCGCCCTGTTCTGGCTCGACGACTACCACGTCGACGGCCTGCGCGTGGACGCCGTCGCCTCGATGCTCTACCTCGACTACTCGCGCGAAGCCGGGCGAGTGGATCCCGAACGAGCACGGCGGCCGCGAGAACCTCGAGGCGATCGACTTCCTGCGGCAGCTCAACGAGGTGGTCTACGGCGACTATCCCGGACGTGCAGACCATCGCCGAGGAGTCGACCGCCTGGCCCATGGTGTCGCGGCCCGCCTACGTCGGCGGGCCTGGGCTTCGGGCTCAAGTGGGACATGGGCTGGATGCACGACACGCTCGCGTACATGAGCCGCGATCCCGATCCACCGCAAGTACCACCACGAACGAGCTGACCTTCCGCATGATCTACGCCTTCCACGAGAACTTCGTCCTGCCGCTCTCGCACGACGAGGTCGTGCACGGCAAGGGCTCGCTGCTGGGCAAGATGCCCGGCGACGACTGGCAGAAGTTCGCCAACCTGCGGCTGCTCTTCGGCTACATGTACGCCCAGCCCGGGCAAGAAGCTGCTGTTCATGGGCGGCGAGTTCGGCCAGTGGGCACGAGTGGAACCACGACGCGAGCCTCGACTGGCACCTCGCGAGCTACGGCCGCGCACCAGCGGCGTGCAGCGCTGGTCGCGCGACCTCAACCGCGTCTACGCGGGCGAGCCGGCGCTGCACGAGCTCGACTGCGACCCGCACGGCTTCGCGTGGATCGACGCGGACGACGCGGACGAACAGCGTGCTTGCCTTCTGCGCGGTGCGACCGAGCACACGACGGAGGTGATCGTGGCGGTCTTCAACTTCACGCCCGTGCCGCGCCACAACTACCGGGTCGGCGTGCCGGCGGCCGGGTTTCTGGCGCGAGCTCCTCAACAGCGACGCCGCCGACTCGGCGGCAGCGGGCACGGCAACCTGGGCGGCGTCGAGGCCGCGCCGATCCCGTGGCACGGCCGGCCCCACTCGTTGAACCTCACCCTGCCGCCCCTCGGTGCGGTCTTCTTCGAAGCGCCGCGCTCCGAAACGAGGCGCTGAGGCCGTGCTCGGCGCCACGCTAGAGCCGGGCGGCCCCTGTCGCTTCGAGGTGTGGGCGCCTGCGAGCGAGCGCGTCGAGGTGCACCTCGTCGATCCCGAGCGCCTGTGCCCCATGGAGCGCGACACGCGCGGCGTCTACACGGCCGTCGTCTCGGAGGTGACCGAGGGCGCGCGCTACTTCTTCCGCCACGACGGCACGCGCGACCGCCCCGACCCGGCCTCGCGCCTGCAGCCCGAAGGCGTGCACGGTCCGAGCGTCGTGGTCGATTTCGGCGCGTTCGCCTGGCACCGACGCCGGATGGCGCGGTCGCCCCCTCGACGGGTACGTGATCTACGAGCTGCACGTCGGCACCTTCACCCGAGGGGACCTTCGACGCCGTCATCGCCGACCTCGACCGACTGCGCGACCTCGGCATCACGGCCATCGAGCTTATGCCCGTCGCGCAGTTCCCCGGCCGCCGCAACTGGGGCTACGACGGCGTGTACCCCTTCGCCGTGCAGGCCAGCTACGGCGGGCCGGACGGGCCTCAAGCGCCTTGTCGATGCGTGCCACGCGCGCGGCCTGGCCGTCATTGCTCGACGTGGTCTACAACCACCTCGGTCCGGAGGGCAACTACCTCGGCGAGTTCGGCCACTACTTCACCGACGACTACCGCACGCCCTGGGGCGAGGCCGTCAACTTCGACGGCCGCCGACAGCGACGAGGTGCGCCGCTTCTTCATCGAGAACGCGCTCATGTGGGTCGACGACTTCCATGTCGACGCCCTGCGCCTGGATGCGGTCCACGCAATCTCGACTTCTCCCCTTACCCGTTCCTCGAGGAGCTGAGCGACCGCGTGCACGCCGCCGGGGCGCGCATCGGCCGAGAGGTCATTTCGATCGCCGAAAGCGACGTGAACGACCCGCGGCTCATCCGCCCGCCGCGGTCGGCGGGTACGGCCTCGACGCCCTGTGGGCCGACGATTTGCACCACGCCCTGCACGCCGCCTTCACTGGCGAACCCCGGGCTACTACGCCGACTACGGGGCTTCGAGATGTCGGCGCGCGCTGCGCGACGGCTTCGCCGACGAGGGACACTCGGCCTACCGGCGCCGCCGCATGGGACCCCGGCGCCCGAGGTCTCACCGCGCAACTCGTCGTCTGCTCCCAGAACCACGATCAGGTGGGCAACCGCATGCTCGGCGAGCGGCTCACGGACGCTTTTCGCTCGAACAACTCAAGCTGGCCGCCGCCGTTGTGTTGCTGTCGCCCTACCAGCCGCTGTTGTTCATGGGTGAAGAGTATGGCGAAACAGCCCCTTTCCTATACTTCGTCAGCCATGGCGACCAGGGTCGTCGAGGCGGTGCGCGAAGGACGCCGGCGGAGTTCTCCGCAATTCCGATGGACCGAACCGCCGCCCGATCCGCAGGACGAGGAGACCTTCGCGCGCTCGCGCCTCGATCGCGCCCTGCGCGAGCGGCCTGCCCACCGCGGCGTCGAGGCCCTCTACCACCGCCTGCTCGCCCTGCGTCGCGAGCACCCCGCCCTGCGTCATCCGTCCCGCACCGCCTACGAGGCGATGACCCTCGAGGAGGGGCGCGTCCTCTTCGTCCACGCGCCCTCGGAGGCCGGCGACGACGCCGTCGTCATGGCCTTCAACTTCGACGCAAGGCCGCTCGAGGCCCGCCTCCCCGTGCCGCCCGGCACCTGGGAGGGCCTGGTCGACTCCTCGGCGGAGACGTTCGGCGGGCCGACCGGCGAGCGCCTGGACCCGGTGTCGAGCGGAGGCACGCTGGCAGCTTCGCGCTCGCGGGCCATGGCTTCGAGGTGCTGGGCCGCCTCCATGCCGCCCGTCAGGGTTGACGCGCAAGCGCTGCCTACCCTGGATCGGGAAAAAGACACACGTTTGTATGTCGACGTACACGGGTTCGCCGCTCGGCACCTTGCGCGACAGGGGTTGCTAGCCTACAAGTCCCATCGACCATGAACCGAAACTCCAGCGCCTCGATGCTGGAGGAGAGTGGCGACCCCACAAAGGCCGGTTCGTACGGGCACCCCTCGCCCGGCGAGCTGCTCGGTGCGGAGGGCACCGGGCGCAAGCTCTTCCTTCTCCACGACCGGCAGCTGGCCCGCGAGGTCCTGGCGCAAGCTGTCTTGCATGGCACAAGTGTCCAGGTTCTCCAGCGCAACGTGCGGGTCGAGGCACGGGTGCGATCCGCCGCGTCGACCACGTGCCTGGCCATGGACGAAACCCATGCGGCGCGCCTGTGGCCCGGCCGTCCCGCAGTGCTCGCGTTCACGCTCTTCGGCGCCGTCTTCGAGCTTCACGGGCGCCTGTCTTCGGACGCCTCCGGGTGGCTCATCGACGACCCGGTGAGCCTCTACAGCGTCGAGCGGCGAGGCAACAGCCGACTCAAGCTCGGGGAGGGGGAGGCGTCCCTTCGATGGAGCCCCGCCGATGCGGGAGAGCTCGTCGTGGCGACGGCGCGTGTCGAGGACGTGACCGTGGGCGGGCTCCGGCTCACCACGGGGCCGGGCGCGCCCGTGCTGCCCTGCGGTGTGGCCGTTCCCGCCGAGCTCGAGCTCGGGGCGGCGACAATCCAATGCCTGTTGCAGGCGCGGTACTACGGAGCCTGCGACGGTTGCTCGGTGTACGGCGTCCGCATGCTCGACGGACACGAGCCGGAGGCGCTCATCGATGCGTACCTTCGCCAGCGCTTCGGGCGTCTACGTCCCCGGCGAGAGGTCGACGCGGCCGCCCTTCAGACCCTCTTCGAGGCCACGGGCTACCTGTCTCTCCGCGACGACACGACGCCGGAGCGTGGTTGGTACCATCTCGACGCCGACGACCTCTCACGGGACATGGTCTACGTGGATGCGGAGGAGCAGCCGGTCGGCCACGTCTCGGTGACGCGTGCCTACAGCAAGACATGGCTCGGTCATCGAATCGCCATGCGCGGGGACGTGCCGCGTGCCTCGACCGCCCGTCAGACCCTCTACCACTATTTCGCGAGCTTCCCGGTCCTGGTCGACGGTCTCGATACGATGCTCCTCGGCTACTACAACCGCGCGAAGCGCTGGCACCAGCTCTTCTTCGAGTCGTTCGTCCGCTGGATGGGCTCGCCGGATTTGGCGGTCATCGCACCCTTCGACCGATTCGAGAGGGAAGAGGCCGGGGACGCCGCCGCCATCGCGCAGGGGATACCGGACGGCGTGGACGTCGGCCCCATCCGAAGGGACGAGCTCGTGCGCGCCACGGCGCTGGTGAGGGCGCAGCTCCCTGCGCTGGCCGCCGACGCCTTCGACATCCATCCGCGGAAGCTCGAGCGCGCCGCCCTCCATCCGAGCTACGAGTCGAGTGGCTTCGAGCGAGCGCGCTCCGTCTTGGCCTTGCGCGTCCGCGGCGAGCTGTCCGGCGTCGCCCTCTGCGAGACGGGCAGCCAATCCATGTCCCTGTTCAACATCATGAACATGGCCCAGGTCTTCGTCCGCACCGGGGCGCACCGGCCGGCGCTCGAAGCACAGCTCGCGCTCCTGTCCGAGACCCGCCGCCTCTACGCGGCGCGAGGGCTCGGGCGCCCTCTCCTGGTCGCGCCGCCCGGGACCCTGGACGCGGCAGCCGAGCCCGGCACGAGCCTCGCCGAGACGATGGGCTGCATCGTGTGGTCGGGCCGGGCCCTGCGGCAGTACGAGAGCTTCCTCGACTACCACTTTGGTAGTCATGAACACAAACGCGAGGGGCGGAGCCCCGCGGACAAGGAGACACGACCGTGCACGAAAACGTGAAGACCCTCTACGAGCCACACGTCGCGGATGCTCGTCGGCTTCTCCAGGACGATCCGGCGATCCGCGCGATCCTCAATCCGAGGATGGCGCCCGTCGTCCTCCATCGCTTCCTGATCGAATTCAGTGCACGGGGCGTCGAGATCACGCGACCCGTCGACGGCTGGATCCGGCGCGCCGGCGAGCGCTGCGTCGAGGTGGGGCTGGAGCCTCTCGGCAAGTCCCTGATCAAGCACAGCAAGCACGAGGCCGGCCATCACCTGATGCTCGTCGAGGACACGAAGAAGCTGGTGGAGTCCTGGAACGAAGCGCACGATCCGAAGCTCGACGCGGACGCGCTGCTCGGCCGGCCCCCGACGCCCAGCATGGGCGCCTATGTCGCCCTGCACGAGGATACCATCGCGAGCGACCACCCCTTCGCGCAGGTGGCGATCGAGCTCGAGATCGAAGGGATGTCCGTGAGCTTCGGCCCCCGCCTCATCGAGCAGTGCAGGCGCATACTGGGAGATCGGATCGTGGAAGGCCTCAGCTTCATTCCCGAGCACGTCGCCGTGGACGTGGGGCACACCGCGCTCAACCAGAACATGATGGAGCGCTTGCTCCAGCAGCGACCGGGGGACGGAGAGCTCCTCGCGGGTGTCGGCTCGGCGGCCCTGCGGGCCTACGTGGGCCTCTTCGGGGAGTGCCTGAAGGCGGCTCAGCAGGTGGCACCGGTCGATGCCCCCCAGCCCACCGCGGTCTGACCCGGGAGGTCGCCGCTTGGAGGTGCAAGGGGGGGCCGGGGCGTGCACGAAGGTCTATGCCTGGACGATGCGCTCCGGTAGCATGAGACCGCTTTGGGCCAGGGGGCATTCGGGGAAGGCCGAGTGATTATCGAGAGCATCTTGGAGACTTCCGCCGTCTCGGTCGCCATCGCGGAACACTGTGTCTTTCTCGTCTGGCGCGAGACTCCCTTTCTGGCCGGCGTGCGGGCCATGTCGGACGGTCTGAAACGGGCCGCCCACGTGGCGAAGAACGCCGACGGCAGCATCGCGCTCTTCAGCGTGGTGGAAGTGGAGGCGGGTGGGAAGTCTCCACCGCCGGACGTGCGCAAGGCGCTCTCGGACGCGCTGACGAGGATGGACGGTCCCCTCGGCGTCTCCGCGTTGCTCTACGAGGCCGACGGGTTTCGCGCCTCCATCGTGCGCAGTGTCGTGTCCTTCATCGACATGGTGAGCCGGCGCAGCTTCGACAATTCGGTCTTCTCCAATGAGAAGGACGCCCTCGATTGGTTTTGCTCGAGGCTCGACCGCCTGCGTCGCCCCCTTCCGCGGAGCGATCTCGAAGACACCCTCGGCCGCCTCCGGAGGGGGCCCGCGAAGATGGCCTGAGGCGCACCGGGCGGGCGGCTCAGGCGGACCGGTCATCACGTGGTTGCAGCCGGTCGTCGCGGCCCGCATCGTGTCCGGCCGAGGAGGTAAGCCGCCAGATGGCTCATCTGACCGGCATTGGCGGTAGGCGACCGCGTATCCCGTCGTCCACCTACCGCCTGCAGCTCTCGTGACGGGGTGGGCTTCGCACAGGCGCGCGCGCTCGTTCCCTACCTCGCGGGCCTCGGCATCGGCGCGCTCTACCTCTCGCCGGTGCTCGAGGCGAGCCCGGGCAGCAGCCACGGCTACGACGTCACCGACCCGACACGGCTCGATCCCGTCCTCGGCCCGCCCGAGGAGCTCGAGGGCCTCGCCATGGACCTGCGGGCGCGCGGCATGGGCCTGCTCCTCGACGTGGTGCCGAACCACATGGCGGCGAGCGCCCACAACCCCATGTGGCGCGACGTGCTCGAGAGCGGCCAGGGCTCGCGCTTCGCCCGCTTCTTCGACGTGGACTGGGAGGCGGACCCATCGGAGCAGGGCAAGATCGTCTTGCCCGTGCTCGGACGCCCCTACGGCGAGGCGCTCGAGGCGAAGGAGATCGTTCTCGGTCGCTCCGAGCGGGGACTGGTCGCACGCTACTGGGAGCGGGAGCTGCCCCTCGACCCGGTGACCTGGTACGGCGTGCTCGACGACGCGGCGGCACGCTTGCCCGAAAGCTCGCGCAGCCGGGAGGCGCTCACGCGCATGGCCAACGCCGCGCGACGCCTGCCGCTGCGCATGACGGGCGCACCCGGTCTCGAACGGCGGCGGCGGGCGATTGAGCGGCTGCGTGAGCGCCTGAACAGGCGCATGCAGCGCGACCGGCGCGCGCGGGAGGCCCTCGACGAGGCCCTCCGTGTGCTCGGCGGGCGCCGTGGCGCGCCCCGGAGCTTCGACGCCCTCGACGCCCTGCTCGAGCGCCAGCCCTGGCGCCTCGCCTACTATCGCTCGGGCCTGCGCACCCTCAACTACCGGCGCTTCTTCGACATCGCCGATCTGGTCGCCCTCGACGCGGATCGGGATGATGTATTCGAAACCACACATCACCTGATTCTCGACCTCGTCCACCGTGGGCTCGTCACCGGCCTGCGCATCGACCACATCGACGGGCTGCTCCTGCCGGGCGAGTATCTGGGGCGCCTGCGCGCCGAGGGCGTGCCCTGGGTCGTGGTCGAGAAGATCCTGGTCGGCGACGAGACGCTTCACCCCAACTGGGCCTGCGACGGCACGACCGGCTACGAGATGCTCGGCGCCCTCGCGGCCCTCTTCGTCGACCCGGACGGTCTCGCGCGCCTCGAGGCCCACGACGCCGCGCAGCACGGGGGGCAGGCGGCCACGTGGGACCAGAAGGTACGGGTCCTCAAGCGCGGGGTCCTCGCGGCCCTCTTCCCCGCCGACCGGCGCATCCAGCTCCGGGATCTCGGCCGCCTCACGCACCTCGATCGCCACGCGCGCGACGTCCGCCCCGATCACCTCGCCCTCGCCCTGCGCGAGGTCACCGCGGCGCTACCCGTCTACCGTACCTACGCGGGGCCCCACGGCATGGCGCCCTTCGATCGGCGCGTGGTCGACCGGGCCGTCGCCGCCGCCCGTACCGAGCTTCCGACCGAGGCCCACCGCGCTCTGCGCTTCCTGGCGCGCGTCCTCCGCATGGACCTGCCGCCCTTTGCGACGCCGGAGGAGCGCGATCAGGCCCTGTCCTTCGTCGGTCGGTGGCAACAGCTCACCGGCCCCGCCATGGCCAAGGGCGTGGAGGACACGGCGCTGTACGTGCACAACCGCCTCGTGTCGCTCAACGACGTGGGGAGTGAGCCGGTGCTGCGCGGTGATGCCGTGGCGCGGTTTCATCACCTCGCCGCACGACGCCTCCGCACCCACCCCGGGTCGCTCAGCGCCACCTCCACACACGACACCAAGCGCAGCGAGGACGTGCGCGCCCGCATCAGCGTGATCGCCCAGCTCGCGGGCGAGTGGCTCGAGGGCGCGGCGCGCTGGGAGCGGGCGATCGCGCGCGCGACGGGGGAGGGCGGCCACCCCGATGCCGAGGAGATGGCGCTGCTCCTGCAGACGGCGGTCGGCGCGTTTCCGCTCGATGCGGCGGAGCGGGAAGGCTTCCACGCGCGGCTCACGCAGTACGTGATCAAGGCGGCGCGCGAGGCGAGGGTGCATACGAGCTGGCTCGACCCCGATCCGGGCCACGAGGCGCGGGTTGCTGCGCGGGCGATCGCGGTGCTCGACGCCATGGACCGCCGATCGGGATGGGGCGCCGAGCTCCGCCGCTTTCAGGAGCGCGTGGCGTTCCATGGCGCCGTCGAGTCCCTCGCTCAGGTACTCTTGCAGGTGGCCGCGCCCGGCGTGCCCGATCGGTACCAGGGCTCGGAGCTGTGGGACCTGCGCCTCGTCGATCCGGACAACCGGGGCCCGGTCGACTTCGCGCGGCGTCGCGCCGCCCTCGAAGCGCTGCGCGCCGAGCCCCCCGGCGACCTCCGCCCCCTTTCAGCCGACCTGCGCGCGCGCTGGCAAGACGGTCGCATCAAGCTCTTCGTGCTCTCTCGATCCCTCGGTGCCCGCGCGGCCGATCCGGAGTTGTTCCTGCGCGGTCGCTACCTCCCCCTCGAGGTGACGGGTCCCGGGCGCGACCACCTCGTCGCCTTCGCCCGCCGCTACCGCCGCCGCTGGGCCGTGGCCCTCGCGCCGCGCCTGACCCCGAAGCTCGCCCCCGCGGGCAGCTGGCCCCTCGGTCCCGGCGTCTGGCGTGGCACAACGGTCCGCTTGCCCGAGGCCGCGCCCACCCGCTTCACCGACGCGTTGGTCGGGCACACGGTCGCGACGCGGTCCAACGGCCTGCCTACCGCAAAGGCCCTCGCCCATCTGCCCGTGGCGCTGTTCGTCGCCGGCGGCGGCTGACGTCGATCAGGAGATTCGGCTTTTCGGAACCGCCTCGATCAGGTCACGCACCGTCGCCGCTCTGCGCTCCACCATGCTCAGGTGGCCGGGCAGAACCTCGCGAACCACGTGGTCGTAGCTCAGGGACAGGTGGACGATCATGTTCCGGAGCAGCCAGGCGTCGAGGCGGCCGAGCGGCGTGTTGCTGCCACTGCGCTCGTCGCGAAGGCTCTCCGCGCCCCGCCGCATCCCGTAGCACTCCCGAAGCTCCCAGCCGGTGTGGACGATGAGGGTGATGCCGACGGCGGCGAAACGCCGATGGAGCGGCAAGAGGGCGCGCGACATCACCTGCCCCGCGTGCTCGAGGGCCTTGTCGTCCATCTCTGGGTCGAAGGTCCACAGCCTCCGACCGTCGTCGGCCCTGGCGCGGAAGAGGACGAGCCGGCCTCGGGACATGCGCGCCGCGTCGATCAAGCGGCGCTCGGCCACGTTGACCGTATTCACGTCGGCCACCCGCTCGAGCCACTCGGCGCCGATCGTCATGGGACGCCGTGGCATGAACATGATGCCCCCGTGTCGCGTCGAGCCGCTGGTGAGCGACACGGGATCGATACGAAAGGGAAAGCCGTCGCCGTCCCCAGGCTCGTCTTGCTCACTCATGGACCGGACCCATCGTGCCCGAACGAAGCGGGTCTTGTACACACCTTCCCCGCTGCGGCCCGTCCTCCGCGCTCTGGCGACCGGCGGTGGAGCGCGGTCAGGAGCGAGGTCCGGGCAGCGACACGACCGTCACCGGGCCCAGGGGCGCGCGGGACAGCTCCGGCGCGATCACCTCGGCATCCCCGGCGATCACGACCGGCGTCCGCGCGACCCGGAGATAGGTGCGTGCCGCCCGCTGCACGTCCGCGGCGCGGACCTGCTCGATCGCCCGGGCGAGGCGGGCGGGCGCGTCCGGCCCGAGGCCCTCCGCAAAGAGATCGGCGAGGGTGCGCGCCGCCTCGTCGTCGCCCTCGAGCGAGGCCGAGAGGTGCGTTTGCTCGAAGGTGCGCGCGCGCACTAGCTCGGCGGCGGTCGGGCCACCGAGGGCGAGCTTCTGGGCCTGGGCGAGCATCAGGCGCGCCGCGTCGGCGGCGTGCTTCGGATCGACCGCGGCCGTCAGCAGCAACGTGCCGCCGTCGCGGCGTGTCTCGAGCTCCGAGGCGGCCCGGTAGGACCAGCCCCGCGCTTCGCGCAAGCTCATGTTGAGACGCGACGTGAACATCTCGCCGAGGAGCGCGTTCATGACCGCGAAGGCGGGGAAGTCCGGTGCGGTGCGCGCCGGGGCCCGGAACGGCAGCACGATCAGCGCCTGGCCGCTCGCCATGTTCAGCACGTCCACCGGCCGATACGCCGACGGAAGCGACTGTGGCGCGGCGAGCCGCGAAGGCGCGCTCGCATCGAGAGCCGGGCCGGTCGCGGGTTGTGCGCCCCAGCCGCCGCCGAAGCGCGCCCGCACCAGGGCGAGGACGCGCGCCCGATGCACGTCGCCGACGATCACCAGGGCGCTCGCGGCCGGCACGAACCGCGCGCGCACATAGGCGCGCACCTCGGCCGGCGTGAAGGTCCGTACCGTCGCGTCGCGCCCCCAGGGTGAGCGCCCCGCCGGCATCCCTTCGCCCCACAGCCGGAGGAGCGCCCGGTTGCGTGCGAGGGCGCCCTGCGACACGGCCTCGCCGTGGATCGCGCGGAGCAGCTCGGTGCGGGCCGAGCGCAGGTCCCGCGAGGCGGCCGCGGGATCGGTGAGTGCGCTCGCAATGCGCGACAGGGCCGCCGGCAGCTCCTCGGGCACGACCCGCATGGCGATCGACGAGCCGCTGCGCGTGGTCATCGCCTGATCGTCGAGAGGCAGCTCGCCCTCCGGCACATCGGCCGAGCTCTCGGCGGTGCGCAGCACCACCTGCGTGCCGAGGGCAGCGAGGCCGGCCTCGCCGGGCGGGCCGTCCGCAGCCGCCGCGCAGCTCACATAGCGGATCGCCACCAGGGGCAGATCGTGCTGCTCCATGACCAGCACCGTCAGGCCGTTGTCGAGGGTGACGCGCGTGATCGCCGGCATGGTGAAGCGCGGCAGGGGCGGCGTGGCTGGGGGTGCGTCGCGGAAGGCCTGCTCGGGCGTCGCCGACAGGGGGAGCAGGGGCGGGGGCAACACGGCGTGAGCCGCGCATCCGCCCGACGCAGCGATCGAGAGCGCGAAGGTCAGCGTCGCGATGCGCGTCGTGCCGCTCATGGCACGTCCTTCTGGGAGCGGAGCTCGCCGCCAAAGGAGGCGCCGGGCGACGATACGGTGCGGACGACGAGGCGCCGGTGTGCCGGCAGGGTGCGCCGCACGGTCTTCCACAGGACCTCGGGGGTGATCGCGCTCATGCGCCGGATGGCGTCCACGTAGGTGAGGGCGGTGCCGGCCGGCGCGCTGCTCAGCCGCTCGGCCCGCGCGGCGAGGGAAGCGGCACCGAAGAGCAAACGGCGCTCCACGATCTCGCGGGCCCGTGCGACCTCCTCGGCGCTGGGCGGCGCGGCCCGTAGCCGGGCGAGGGCACGGTCGAGGGCGGCGACCAGCTCGCCGGTGCGGTGACCCGGGGCGACGGTCGCGTCGATCTCGAAGCGGGAGCCGAGCTCGCGGGCGGTCTGCCCCGCCTGCACGTCGACGGCGATGCCCTCGTCGGTCATCACGCTCTGGCGCAGGCGCGCCCGGTCGTCGCCGGCGAGCAGCGTCTCGACCACATCGAGCGTCATGGCGGTGGCCGTGCCCGCGCCCGGTGTCAGCCAGACCATTCCCACGGTGCCGTAGGCGGCCGGGCTCGCCACCACGAGGCGGCGTTCGAGGCCGAGCGCCGCCGCGGGCGCGCTCGCACGGTTCACGGCGATGGGCTGGACGCGGATCGAGCCGAACCACCGCGTCACCTCCCTGCGCGCCTCCGCCACGTCGAAGTCGCCCACCAGGGCGAGCGTTGCGTTGTCGGGCCGGTACCAGCGCTGCACGAAGCGCTGTACCTCGGGCAGCGTGACGGCATCGAGCTCGCCCGGGTCGTCGTAGGGCGCGCGGTAGGGATGGCCCGGCGGGTAGAGCGCCCGCGCGACGTACTCGTAGATGCGTCCCCCGGGACGGCTCGCCACCCGCTCGCGCCACTCCTGGTGGATCACCTGCTTCTGGGAGGCGAGCGTCGCCGCGGTCACGTGGTCGAGCACGTAGGCCATGCGGTCGCTCTCGAGCCACAGGGCGACCGCCAGGCGGCTCGCGGGGACGACCGCGTGCAGGGTCGTCGTGTCCGCCACGGTCGCGCCGTTGTACTCGGTGGCCCCGATCCGCTCGAGCTGACGGAAGTAACCGTCCTCACGAACGTGCCGCGAGCCCTGGTAGAGCAGGTGCTCGACCAGGTGGGCGATGCCGCGCCGGCCGGGGGGTTGGTCGCGCCAGCCGACGTGGTAGGTGATGGACACGCCGACGCGCGGATGGCTCCGGTCCCGCTCGAGCCGCACGAGCAACCCGTTCGGCAGCCGGAACGAGACGACGGGCCGCGCCGGCAGCGCCCGCACCCAGGCCGGCTCGCCCGCAGGCGCAGGGCCACGCGGCGCCCGGGCGAAGGACACCAGCGGGAACGAGAGCAGGGCCCAGAGCAGCGAAGCGCCGAGGGCGGCGGATACAGCACGGCCGCGAGACGACATGGCGAGGGGCTCGGAGCATACCGCCGCGCCGCCGCCGCACAAGCGACAGAAGTGCCCACGGAGGGAACGGGAAACCACCACGCACCGCCAGCCATTGGCTGCCGGGCCCGTTCCTACGCTTCACAGACGAGCCTCAATGAAGAAGGCTCCAGTGGTCGTTGCGGCACTCGACGCCGTGGGGGTAGACCGTCTGGTAGGTGAGGCAGGTCGTGGCGAGCACGATGCTGCCGCGCGGGAAGGGTGCCTCGGCCGGTTGAGGGTCGAGCACCATGCAGGCGCACGGAGCGCGGTAGTCATCGGAGCACTGTTGCAGGAATCCCTGCAGTTGCGGCATGTGCGCCTCGGAGCAAGGGAAGCCGCGCCATACGCACACTCCGAATGCGCGCGTATCGCTGAGGCCGACGCAGAGCGGCACGCTGGGTGCCGGGCAGTCGACGGCACCGCAGGCGCCGGCGCAGAACGGCGCGCGGGGATCGGCTGGAAGCGGACAGCCGGCTTCGGGGGGCGGGCGCGTGACGGGTGTCATGTCCGTCCACACGCAGTGGAAGGCGGGCAGGCCGGCGTCGTGGTAGTCGGTGAGGCAGAGGTCGGTCGATACGCACGTTCCCGGCTGGCTCGGCGTTGCTTGCCCTTCCCCCGCGAGCAAGCAGGGCCCCCCCCCGTAGCAGTAATACAAGGGGATCGTGTCACCGACGCCAAACTCGCATTGGTCTCGATCGGCAGGCAGGCAGAGCGGCACCAAACTGTTGCAGCGAACGGGCGGTGTCCCCGGGCAAAGGTAGGGGCAGTCGGAGCCGCATCGCCGGAAGCCGTCCACTTCGGAGCAGTCCGTGCCGTCGGGCAGCGGGCCGTCTGGCAGCGGCGCTCCGACATCGTGCGGTGGCACGTCGATCGGGAAGGCGTCCGGGAGATGTGCGTCCATGCGCCCCGCATCCATCCTGCTGCCGTCGCCGGTCGCGGAGCCGTCGAGCGCCTCGTGACTCGCGGCGCACGCACACACGCAGATCAGTGCAACGCACCACACAACTCGCATGGCGCCTCAGTGGCTGCAGAAGGGTTCGGCCGGTGGGCTCGCCGGCACAGAGATCGAACCAGGAAGCGTGGCCTCTCTCGGATCGCTGCCGGGCAAGCGCGACAAGCGCGTCGGCGAGCACAGCACGATCGCGCTTTCGAGCAGCGACGCTTGTGGATCGGAGCCGTCCTCCGCGAGCACGATCTCGAGCCCCTCGGGGCGTGCCTGGATGCGATCAGGGTTGATCTGGATCCAGCACTCACCGCACGGGTGATCGGGATTGGGATCGGTGAGCTTGCAGCGATGTCGATGCCCTGGCGCGTAGGGCAGGGGGCCTTCGGGGGCGAATTCGCTGCACTGGGTATCGCAGGTGCAGGGCCGGATCTGGTCGTCCGGCACCCCGAAGGTCCTGGGGTTGATGAGCAGTTGGTCGAGGATGGCCCGATCGAAGGCACCCGGCAGTCCGGTCTCGGCATTGGTGAGCGCATCGAACAGCTGGGTCCGGATCTCGCTCAGCAGCAGGCAGCCTGACGACCTGGCGTTGATGTTCAAGGCGTAGATGACGCCCGGAAAGTCCCACGTGTAGCCATCCTGCGGGACCAGGGTGATGCCCGGATCCGATTGGAACAGGCATTGGGGCGGATAGAGGACGGCGCCGGGGGTGCGGTGCCATCCCATCTCGGCAGAGATGTCCACCGTGACATCGTTGCACCCGAGGTTCTGCGCGAAATACGTCGCGCTGAACCGAAAGCGGTCACCTTCGGGGTCGAAGTTGGCGCCGGTCCTCAGGACGGGGGTAAAGGTGGCTGGCCCTGTCCGCGTCGCGTGGCCCGCTCCGGCGAACGCGCGGTCCAGACCGTCGATGAACCCCTTGGCGACGGAGGGCCACTGGAGCTGGGGGAACACGGCCGGATCCGGGTAGAGCGAGCACAGGCCGACGTCGTAGGCCCGCATCGACCCGAGCATCGCGAGTTTGTCAACGGGGTCACCAAGCCTAGACGCGCACGTCGCATCGCCCGGCGAGACGCGGCGGACGAGGACGGACGGGCTGCGCGTGCGCCGTGCCGGGCACGTCAGCTCAGCATCGAGACGAATCCCTCGAGGGTCGATGCCGATGGCGTCGCCGTGGCGCGAGCGACGCGAGCACCTCTGGCGCGCATGCCATCCCTGTTCACACGAGCTGAGGTAACGTGTATTACAGAAGGGTGACGCGAGCCCACGGCTGTCGCCCCGCACGGGAGGAGCAGGAGGCCGGACCAGTGGAAACGCCGAGCGCGCGGGGGAGCCGGCGCCCGAGGGGAGCATCGCGAGTGTTCGGACGCGCGCGCGTCCGGGCCGCGCGGCCGACCCTCGGCCTGGACTTCGAGAGCTGGCCCCGCGCGCCGCGCCCCGCGCGCCCGTCGAACGCCCGCCCCGGGCGCCCGCCACCGCGGTGATAGGGCCCTCGACCGGCCCACGGACAACGGCTACCTTCCCGGTCGATTTTCGCCATGAACACCGAAGCCGCCATGGACGAGGCGCCGCTCCGCATCGGCGGCACCGACGTCCTGCCCGGAGAGCGGGTCACCCTCGATCTGCCCGTCGCCCACCTCTACACCCACGGCGAGCTGACCATGCCGGTCTGCGTCGTGCGCGGCAGGAAGGCGGGCCCGCGTCTCTTCGTGTGCGCCGCGATCCACGGCGACGAGATCAACGGCGTCGAGATCATCCGGCGCCTTCTGCGCATGAAGCCCATCCAGCGACTGCACGGCACCCTCATCGCCGTGCCCATCGTCAACGTCTTCGGCTTCATCAGCCACTCGCGCTACCTGCCCGACCGTCGCGACCTCAACCGCTCCTTCCCCGGCTCGGACAAGGGCTCCCTCGCCGCGCGCCTGAGCGAGCTGTTCATGCGAGAGGTCGTCTCGAACAGCACCCACGGCATCGACCTGCACACGGGCGCCTTCCACCGCAGCAACCTCCCCCAGGTCCGCGCGCGCCTCGATTGTCCCGGCGTCGATGCCATGGCCCGCGCCTTCGGGGCGCCCGTCATCGTGGACGCGGAGCTGCGCGACGGATCCCTCCGTCAAGCGGTCTACGCGCGGAACATCCCCCTGGTCGCCTACGAGGGCGGCGAGGCCCTGCGCTTCGACGAGGTGGCGATCCGTGCCGGCCTTCGCGGCATCCTCGGCGTGATGCACGCCCTCGACATGCTCCCGTCGAGCTACAAGCCGCGGCCCATGAGCAAGCCCGTCGTCGCCCTCGACAGCGGCTGGGTACGCGCCCCCGAGAGCGGCATTTTGCGCATGCAGGCGAGCCTCGGGGCCCACGTCTCCGAGGGCGACCTGCTCGGCACCCTGGGCGACCCCTTCGGCGAGAACGAGGTCGAGGTGCGTGCCCCCGGAGCGGGCATCGTCATCGGCCGAATCAACATCCCGCTCATCAACGAGGGCGACGCGCTCTTCCACATCGCCCAGTTCGAGCGCACCCACCGCGCGGCCGAGACGGTGGAGGCCTTTCAGGCCGAGTACGCCGTCCCCCTGCCCGTCGAGCCGGCGGAGATCGCGACGTGACCGAGCTCCACCCGCCCCACTACCGCAAGGACCGGCTCCTCATCGGGTGCGCCGAGCTCGTCGACCTGCCCGACTGGGGCATCTTTCGCCTGCGTGCGAAGGTCGACACCGGTGCGCGTACCAGCGCGCTCCATGTGGACCGCATCGAGTCGCTGCCGGGCAACCGCGTGCGCTTCGACGTGGTGCTCAACCGCAAGACCGGCCGAACGGTGAGCGTCGAGGCCAAGGTCCGGCGCCGGGCCCACGTCCGGTCCACGACGGGGGAGGCGCAGACGCGGCTGTGCGTGGCTACCCTGTTGCGTCTCGGGTTTGTGGAGAAGGAGATTGAGATCACCCTGGCCTCCCGCGATCCCATGCGCTTCCGCATGCTGCTCGGCCGCGGGGCCCTCGGGGCCGACTTCCTCATCGATGCGAGCCGGCGCTACGCCGCGACACCGCACCCGTCCGGCAGACATCCCTCCTCCGCACATCCGCCGAAGAAGCACGCGAAGGAAGAGCGGACTCACAAGAAGAAGCACGACGACAGCTCCCGGGGACAGCCATGAAGATCGCCATCCTCTCGCGGGCGCCGAAGGCCTACAGCACGCGCCGCCTCAAGCGAGGCCGCTCGTCGCGCGGGGCCACAAGGCCAAGGTGCTCGACACGCTCGAGATTCGCGATGGCGGTCCGGAGCGGTGCGCCGAGCCTCTACTACCGGGGCAAGCAGGCTCGGCCGCTACGACGCGATCATCCCGCGCATCGGCGCCTCGATCACGTTCTACGGCACCGCGGTCGTGCGCCAGTTCGAGCAGATGGGCGTTTTCACCCTCAACAGCTCCCACGCCATCACCGTCTCGCGCGACAAGCTGCGCTCGCTCCAGGTCCTGAGCCGCCACAGCATCGGCATCCCGCCAACCGACTTCGTTCGAGAGCAAGAGCGCGATCCTGCCGCGCCATCGAACGGCTCGGGGGCGCGCCCGTCATCATCAAGCTCGCTCGAGGGCACCCAGGGCGTCGGCGTCATCCTGGCCGAGACCATCAAGCAGGCCCAGGCGATCATCGAGACGCTGCACAGCGCCAACCAGAACGTGCTCATCCAGAAGTTCGTCGAGGAGAGCCGGGGGCGAGACGTGCGCGCGTTCGTCGTGGGCGACCGCGTCGTGGCGGCCATGCGCAGGCAGGCCCAGGGCGAGGAGTTCCGCAGCAACGTCCACCGCGGCGGCCGGGCCGAGCCGCTCCAGCTCTCGCCCGAGTACGAGCGGACCGCCCTCCGCGCCGCCCAGATCATGGGCCTTCGCGTGGCCGGCGTGGACATGCTCGAGGGGGCGGACGGGCCCCAGGTCATGGAGGTGAACTCCTCGCCGGGCCTCGAGGGCATCGAGCGGGCGACCGGGCATCGACGTGGCCGGCGCCCTCGTCGAGCACATCGAAGACCAGGTCCTGTTCCCCGACGTGGACGTCAAGCAGCGCCTGACCCTCGACAAGGGCTACGGCATCGCGGAGTTCTACATCGCGCGCGACAGCGAGCTCCGGGGCCAGCGGATCCGTGACGCCCACCTCGGCGAGCGGGACGTGCTCGTCCTGAGCATCCTGCGCGGCAGCGTGACCATCCCGAACCCGAAGGCCGACACCGAGATCCTCCTCGGCGACCAGCTCCTTTGCTACGGCAAGGTGCTCACGCTCAAGAGCCTGATCCCGAAGGACCGTGCGGGCCGCCGCCGCCGCGAGAGCAAGTCCAAGGCGCCCCCGCCCAAGGGGCCGTGAGGGCGGGGCCGGTCGCTTGTCCGAGGCCCGATTGCTGGTAAAGGGGAGGACCATGACTCCCCTCGTCCGTGTCCTTCGCGCGCCGCTCGCCCCGCTCCTGCTCGCGACCCTTTGCCTCGCGCTCCCCCTCGTGGTTGCGTGCCATCACGAGGACGCCGATGCCTCCGCGTCGTCCGGCGGAGCCGCCAGCGCGTCTTCGTCGACCGCCCCCGCGACCGCGACCACAGGGACGGCCGGTCCTCCAGCGCCCGGCCACCACGGCATTGCGGGAGCGGGCGACGAGGGCATCCCGTCGGGCCACACCGGCCCGCGCAGCGTCGCGCCGCCCGACTGGAGCGAGCACCGGATGGCCCCGGCCGTCGGCCAGTGGGCGAAGTACGCCTTGAAGGACGGCCACGGCTCTGGCGGCACCCTCGTCTACAAGATCGTCGGGCGCCAGGGGGACAACTACTGGCTCGAGGTGGACACCGAGCGGCGCGGCCACTCGTCCAAGGCGAAGATGCTCGTCAACCTCGGCGCCGATCCCACGGACATGCGCGTGAGCGATGCCTGGCTCGATATGAACGGCCGTCCCATGCACCTCGCGGGGCCCATGCTCGCCGAGTCGAACAAGATGCTCGATGGCTTCCTCCACGGCGTCTCGGGCAGCATGCACAGTGACACGCAGGAGGACGTGACGGTGCCGGCCGGCACCTTCCGGGGCCGCTTCCGCAAGGGCGCGGACGTCACCGTCGGCGGCATGCACGCCCACAGCACCCTGTGGCGCCATCCCGCGGTCCCGATCCTCGCCCTCGTGCGATTCGAAGTCGGACCACGGCCAGTCCGTGGAGCTCGTCCACTACGGCACCGAGGGGGCCCGGACGTCCTTCCCGTCATGAGCGCGCGAGACCGACAGGACGGAAGCACGCTGCCGCGTCTCGTCGAGGTGATGCAGCGCCTCCTCGCGCCGGACGGGTGCCCCTGGAATTGGGAGCAGACCCTCGAGTCGCTTCGACCCTACGTGATTGAGGAAGCCTTCGAGGTGGTCGACGCCATCGACCAGGGCCAGCCCGAGGCCCTGCGCGAGGAGCTCGGCGACCTGCTCCTGCAGGTGGTCTTCCAGGCAAGCTCGCCCGCACCAAGGAGTGGTTCGCCGTCGACGACGTGGTCGCCGCCGTGTGCGACAAGCTCGTCCGGCGCCACCCCCACGTCTTCGAGACGCCCGGCAGCGCCAAGGACGCCGACGGCGCCCTTGCGAGCTGGGAGAAGCGCAAGGCCGAGGAGAAGAAGGACCGGGGCGCCCTCGACGGCGTACCGGTCGCGCTGCCGGCCCTGCTCCGGGCGACACGCGTTGGAGAGAAGGCATCGAGCGTCGGCTACGACTGGCCCGACACCGCCGGGCCGCGCGCGAAGATCGACGAGGGGCTTCGCCGAGATGGACGCGGCCCTCGAGGCGGGCGACACGGTCGAGGCCGAACGCGAAGCTCGGCGACCTGCTCTTCGCCATCGCGAGCTTCGCGCGCAAGCGTGGCTTCGATCCGGAGGCGGCCCTCCGCAGCACCCTCGACCGCTTCAGCGCCCGCTTCCGCCATGCCGAGACCGCCGCCCGCAAGGACGGTCGCACCCTGCGCGACATGGCGCCCGAGGAGCTCGACGTCCTGTGGCGCGAGGCCAAGGCCGCCGAGCGGAAACCGTAGGGTCAGGGCCTTCGAGCAAGCCCCGCGAGCCCACGGGCTCGCGGGAGGGTGCCGGGGTGCATTCGGCGCCCGAGGCGGAACCGGTGATGTGCAGCGGGAAGGGGGGCGCGAGCCAATGCCAGCGTGGCCCACGGCGCCATCCGATGCACAATGGACCCAGATGCGGATCCCGTGTCCGCGAGCCCTGCTCCTTCTGCTCGCATCGCTGTCGTCGATGCTCTCGGTGGCCTGCGCCCATACGACGGTCGTGCACGGACGCATCGAGCGGCCGGCCGCCGTCCCGGTCCGCGCCTACCCGCGCATCTGGGTCACGGGGGGCCACGTCGACGAGGAGGAGGCCGTCATCGCGGCCCTCGTGCATCACCTGCAGGCGCTGGGCCACTCCGAGGTCCGCAAGGTCGAGCTCGACGACCTCGAGCCCATGCGCGCCGCCGGGCGTATCCCCGGCGACCATCGTCCTGCTCGTGGGCGTCGTCCTGTCCGAGCACACCCGGCCCGAGTGGGACACGCGCCCCGAGACCGTGTGCACGCCCGCAGGCTGCTTCGATGCGAACCACACCTACGTCTACGACATCCCGGTGATCGAGGGGCGGCTCACCCTCACCGCCTACGACGGGCCGACCGCGCAGGTCCTGTCCCGTGTGCCCGTGCGCGCCTCCGACGAGGGGAGCGACTACCAGCGGCTGCGCTCACACGTGCTCGAGGCCCTCACGGCCGGCGCCCTGCGCCTGCTCGACCCGCGGATCGAACGGGTGGACGTGGACCTCTTGCCGGTGGACGTGCGCGGCGTGCACGAGGCGATCGCCGCAATCGCACGCGGTGACTGGCACGGTGGGCGCATGCGTCTCGAGCGCGCAGCGCGCAGCCCAGAGGTGGCGTCCTTGCCCAAGGCGAACCGCGCACGGGTCTACTACGACCTGGGCCAGGCCCGGCGTTTCGACCCGACGACCATGGCGACATCGCACGCCACTTCGCGGCGGCCGAACGGCCCCTGCGGGCGGCGACCTGCGGCTCGACCCGCGAACGGAGTACCGGCGCGCCCTGCACGCCCTGCACGTCCATCGCCACGAGCTCGAGGCGCTTCGGGCCCGCCACCGCGAGGCGCAGCGCAACTTCCGCGTGCGCGCAGGGCCTGCGGGCATCCCGCCTGCGCCGCCCGGCTACGCGCGTTGAGGCGCGTCACAGGCGTGCGGCGGGGATGGCCACCACGTCGTCGATGTCGTCGACGCCGAGCACGAGCATGACGAGCCGGTCGATGCCGAGGGCGTTGCCCCCGATGGTGGGAGGCCTTCCTCGAGGGCGGCCAGGAAGCGCTCGTCGATCGGGTAGACGGGCAAGCCGAGGGCGCGCCGGCGGGCTGGTCCGCCTCGAGCCGCGCGCGTTGCTCGACCGGATCGGTGAGCTCGCCGAAGCCGTTGCACAGCTCGACGCCCGCGACGTACGCCTCGAAGCGGTCCGCCACGCTCGGGTCGGTCGGCTCGAGGCGCGCCAGGGACGCCATGGAGGCGGGCCACCCGGTCAGGAAGGTCGGGCGCTCTTGGCCCAGGCGGGGCTCGATCGCCTCGACCAACACGCGAAAGAACCGCGCTTCGTCGGGCAGCACGTCGTCGACGTCGATGCCGCGGCGTAGCGCGCGAAGGCCTCGCGCACGGTGAGGCCGCTCCCAGGGCGGCGTGACGTCGACGGCACGCCCGCGGGCCGGGATGCGCGTGGTCCCGTGCACGGCCCGGGCGACGTGGGCGACCAGCGCCTCGGTGTCGGCCATGACCTCCCTCGAGCCTGCGAAGGTGCGGTACCACTCGAGCATCGAGAACTCGGGCTCGTGGAGGCGTGCCCGCCTCGCCGCGCCGAAAGCACCGGGCGATCTGGTAGATGCGCGGGAGGCCGCCGGCGAGCAGCCGCTTCATCTGGTACTCGGGGCTCGTGATGAGCCAGCGCGGTGCGGCGCCGCCCACGACCTCGAAGGCGTCCAGATGAAGGTCGAGGCCGGGGCTCGGCACGGCGAGCGGCGTCTCGACCTCGACGAACCCCTGGGCGTCGAAGCGCTCGCGCACCGCGCGTAAGACCGCCGCCCGCGCGCGCAACAGGGCTGCCCGCCGGGCGCCCTCGCCCTGCAGCCTCAGCCACTCCCCGCCGGCCTTCGGGAAGGGCGCGCCCGACAGGCCGACCACCTCTGCGGTCGCGTCCACGAGGCGCTCGCCCTCGAGGCGCCCTTCGACGCGGACGAACGCACCGAGCGGTGGCGCCGGATCGAGCACCACGCGCCGCACCGTCCCATCCTCGTCCTGCACACCGACCGAGCCCGTCTCGGCCGTCACGACCGTCCCTCGAGCCGAACGCTCACCGTCGACTCGAGGTGCGTGGCGATCCCGTCCGCGGACGTGTGGCACCGTCGCGGGATACAGACGAACGTACCGGGCCGTCCTCACGCGGTCTTGAGGCGCTCGACGTAGGCCGCGGTGCGCGTGTCCACCTTCAGCGTGTCGCCCTCGTTGATGAAGAGGGGCACGTTGACCGTGAGGCCGGTCTCGAGCTTGGCGTGCTTGGTCGTTCCGCTCGAGGTGTCGCCCTTGAAGCCCGGCTCGGTCTCGACGACCTTGAGCTCGACGAAGGTCGGCGGCGTGATGTCGATGGCCCGACCCTGCCACAGGAGAATCTCGACCATCGTTCCGTCGAGCAGGTAGAACGCGTTGTCGCCGAGCTGTTCGGTGCTCAGGTGCATCTGCTCATAGCTCGACGTGTCCATGAACACGCGGTGCTCGCCCTCGGGGTAGAGGTACTGCATCTGCCGCGTTTCGAGGTCGGCCGGCTCGATCTTCTCGCCGCTCTTGAAGGTCTTGTCGACGACACCTCCGGTGAGCATGTTGCGGAGCTTGGTCCGCGTGAAGGCCTGCCCCTTGCCCGGTTTGACGAACTGGGCTTCGACGACCGTGAACGGCTGGGCGTCCATGGTGATTCTTGAGACCCTTGCGGAGGTCGGAGGTTTCGTACATCGGTGGGTTCCTCGGTGCGGCGCCGTACGGGCACGGGCCGGCGGTGGTCTTTGGCCCTCAGCGAGCTCAGTGGACGTTGACGCTCCGCGTGGCGACCACGATGTCGCTCGGCGTGGCCACGTTGCGGTTGCGCTCGGCCGTGACCTTGATGGTGAACTGCTCGAAGGGGGTGGTGGCGGTCGCGTTGCCGGTGCGGCTGTCGGGGTCGAAGCCGAGCACGGCGGCCAGGTTCGGCTGGCCCTGGTGCGGCACGAGCCACACCACGTAGGTGGTCAGACCGTTGCCGAGTCGGGCGGGCGGGGGAAGGTGCTTGAGAGAGAGGGTGATGAGGTGATTGCCGCCCTCGATGGGTTCGACCTGCACCGTGCCATCGGTCCCTGCGGCCCGCGCGGTCCCGACGATCGCGTACTCCGACGTTCCACTGCAGGCGGAAAGGAGCAGAGCGGGGATGGACAG
This sequence comes from uncultured delta proteobacterium, assembly GCA_963830115.1. Lineage (GTDB taxonomy): Bacteria > Myxococcota_A > Polyangia > Polyangiales > CAWHLB01 > CAWHLB01. The sequence continues at coordinate 206,814 of CAWHLB010000034.1, read as the reverse complement.
GGCAACGACGATGACCAAGCGGGTGACTGCATGACGCATGGAGGACCCTCCTTTTAGGCGGCTTCTATGATTCCACAACCCGTCCGTCAAGGGGCACGGAAATCCGCGAGCACCTTGCGTTTTCGCGGCATGGGGAGTAACTCCCGACGGTTCCGATGCGGGAAACCGACGAGGAGATCCGCGAGATCAAAAAAGAGATCATCGAGTCTCGCGGCCTGATCATCAAGACGAACAACCTCACCAACTCGCTCGCGGCCGACATCAAGTCCATCGCGAAGCGGCAGGCGGGGTACGAGCGGCGTTTCAACCTGAACAGCGCGGTGGCCTACGTGTTGTTCGCCGCCCTGGTCTTCGTCGGTCTCAAGCTCGCCTCGGACGCGCGCGAGCGGGAGATCGAGGGCGAGAAGGCGCACCTCGGCCAGCAGGTCAAGGAGCTGCGCCAGGAGCTGACGCAGGAGACGCGGCGCGCGGAGGAACGCTCCCGCGCGGAGACCAAGGCGAAGCGGTTCTACGACCTCATCCGCCAGCAGAAGCGGGCCGAGGTGGTCGAGCAGTACCAGCAGATCACCCACGAGACCCTCTCGCCGGCCGAGGCGGCCTTCTTTCGCGACACGGTCGATCGCTTCCGCCTCGATCTCTCGGTGGCAGCGTATCAGAACGGGCTCGACCTCATGCGCACCGCCCGCTACGCGGAGGCCGCCGACAAGTTCGAGGAGGCGATCCGTCTCAAGGACGACGCCGCCCACATCCCGGCGGTCAAGTACAACCTGGCCCGCGCCCTCCGAAAGCTCGACCGGCAGAGCGAAGCGATGGTCTTCGCGCAGCAGGTCGTCGATCAGAACACCGACAAGGAGCTGCAGGACGACGCCATCCTGCTCGTGAGCCAGTGCGCCGAGGATCTGGGCGACATCGATCAGGCCCGCGATGCCCTGCGCACCCTCATGCGGCGGTGGCCGCGATCGTCCCTGGTACCAGACGCCCGGCACCACCTCGGCGAGCTGAACCTGCGCGCGCTGCGCGAGCGGCAGAACAACAGCAGCAGCAGCAACGGCGCGAGCAGCACCAACAGCAGCACGAACAACCGGAATTAGCCGGGAAAGGTGCAGGGGAGAGGAGACGCCTGCGGCGGCCGCCGTGAAAAAGACGCATCAATTCCTTGACGTGCGTCCACGGTGTGGGGATTTTTTCAGGGGGCCTACAGGAGGCCCGCGGGGGTAGGGAGGTTCATTACATGCCGAGACCTCGCGTGGCGTTCGTGGGCTCGGGGGGCGCAACCAAGGGCATCGCGCACCTTGGCGTCCTCAAGGCGATGGAGGAGATCGGCATCGCGCCCGACATCTTCGTGGGCGCTTCGGCCGGCGCCATCGCCGGGGCCTTCTTCGCCCAGGGTTTCACCGCCGACCAGATGGTGGACTGGTTCCGCCCCTTCTACCGCCGGCAGGATCCGGCCAGCGCGATGAAGGGCCGCCACTTCGTGGGGCTTCCCAACCGGGCCCAGTGGCGTAGCCCGGGCTGGCTCCTGAGCGGCCTCTTCTCGATCGACCGCTTCGAGCGCTTCCTCGCCGAGCGCCTCCCCGAGAACGACTTCCGAAGGCTCGAGCGCACCCTGTTGGTGACCGCGGCGGACGTCGACGGCCACGGGCGCGTCGTCTTCGGGCAGGGCTATCGGGACGACGTGCCGATCAGCCAGGCGGTCGCGGCCTCGTCCTGCGTCCCGATTCTCTTCCGCCCCTACCGCATCGGGAACCGCTTCTACGTCGACGGGGAGGTCGTCCGCACCCTCAGCGTCGACCTCGCCGTGGAGGCCGGTGCCGATGTCGTCATCATCTCCAACGTCTACCGGCCGCACGTGACACGCCCGCACGAGCGCTCCCTCGTCCACGGCGGGGTCACGGCCGTGGCGCGCCAGGCGCTCAACATCATCCTGAACGAGAAGGAGAAGCGCGGTATCGACCTCATCCACCGCCTCTACCCGCACGTGACCGTGCTCAACGTGTCGGCGGACCTGGGGCGCTTCAGCTTCACCGAACGCCGCAACGCGCGCTCCCTTCTGACCCGTGGCTACCGCGAGGCGCTTCGCATCCTCGCCGCCGCCAAGCAGCGTGGCGTCTTCGAAATCGCCTCGAACGTGCACACGGTCGGCAAGGCATGAGCCGGGTCGAGGACGAGGAGGCCCTGGTCGTCCTCTGCACGGCGCCCGACATGGACACGGCGGTGCGCCTCGGCCGCGGCCTGGTGGAGGCCCGCCTCGCCGCCTGCGTGAACGTCGTTCCCGGCCTCCGGTCCATCTACCGTTACGAGGGCGAGGTCCACGACGAGGCGGAGGTGCAGCTCCTCGTCAAGACACGCCGCGGTTGCTTCGCCGCCCTCGAGGCATGGCTCGACGCGCACCACCCCTACGATGTGCCCGAGGTACTGGCCCTGCCCGTCGCGGCGGGTGCCCCCGGGTACCTCTCCTGGCTCACCCAGCAGACCGGCGAGTCAGAGCGCGACCACGACCGGACGTAGACCGGGCCGCACGACGATGGCGCCCTGGTTCCGCCACCCGAGGATCTGGCTCAGGAAGTGGCTGCCCGCGGGACCGAGCCGGAACGTCACCAGCAGGTCGCTCGCCTGGAGACCCGTCGGCAGGGGCTGGTCGGTGAATCGCCGGGCCAGGGGCGTGACCTCCAGGCTCGAGGTGTCGATGAGCGCCTCGACGGGCGTGTTGGCCATCAGGCCGAGGCTGGGCGCCAGGTGAAGGAGGCGCTGGATGAGGGCGTCGCGTCCGGCAGGTCGGCGGGCGCCGAAGGGGAGGGTGTGCAGGAGCGCTTCGGACAACAGCTGCTCCAGCTCGTTCTGGCTCGTGTCGCGCAGGGCCCGCATGAGGCGGATGACCACGCCCCGCGCCTGATCGTAGCCCCCGGAGGTCGCCAGGCCGACCGCGGCCCCGGTATGGGGTGCGTCGCTGGCCCGCGGCGCCCAGGTCGGCGGATCGGCGTCGGTGAGGGGAACCGCCTGCGGGTCGGCGGCGGCCGGTTGCGCGCTTGCCGAAGCGCCCCCGCAGCCGACGGCGAAGAGGGTGGCGGCGAGCAGGGACGCGCGCCATCGCGCGCCCGAGGAGACCGCCGTGGCCGCGAGGGAAGCGCCCACCCGCGCACCGGCGCCGGGACGGGACCTTTGGCCGTGGCTCAAGTCAGACCGGGTGGACCGAGACGTCCAGGTTGCGGTCGATGACCAGCAGCGAGGCGTCGTCCACGGGCCGGTAGCCCGGCGGGACCGCCGCCCCGTTGCTCACGACCAGCAGGTAACGCAGCTCCACGTTGCCATGGCGCTCTTCGAGCGGGTCGTGCAGCCCCTGGCGCTCCACCCACACCATGGGTGCGCCGCGCCGCAGCGCGTACATCCGGCGCCCGTTCGTCAGGATGAGATTCAGGGTGCCAGGCGGTGCGCCCACTTCGGCCGAGAGGCGGTCGACCAGCTTTACCGCCGAGCGGATGGCGTGCACCACCGGCCGTTCGTCCACGTCCGGGTTGTCGAGTTGGCCGGCGTCGTGGAGGAACGAGAGGATGGCGTGGAACAGGTGCTCGCTGTCGGTGTCGCCACGGATGTTGCGCCTGAGGAAGTCGGGCATGGACTCGAGGAGACGTTCGCGCTGCGCGGCGAAGCGCTCGATCGTTCCGTTGTGAGCGAAGAGCCAGCTGCGCATGCGGAACGGATGGGTGTTCTCCGCCCGGAAGTCACCGACCGTCGCTTGGCGGATGTGCACGACCGCGCAGTCCGAGCGGACGTTCGCGGCGACCTCAGACCAGTCGATATCGTGCCCATCGAGGAGCGGCCTCTTCTTGTGGAGCACTTCGCCGCCCTGATAGAACCCAATACCCCACCCGGCAGGCTCGAGGGTCGCCGGCGGCGCGATGACCTCGCGCTCCTGGTGAAGGGCATCGCGAAGACGGTCGGCGCGGTTCGCCATGTATCCGATAAGACGTCCCATCCAGTGCCTCCGTCGCCCGGCAACCTCCCCACGAGCGCCCGGTCACGGGGGCCCGCGGTGGTGTGCCGCGCGAGTCCGGGAGAAACGGCGGCTCCTTTTCACCTTGGGGCCGTCCCGCCCGTCGCGTCAAGGACCCGCGACGGTTGCAGCGAACGACCCCGCGTGCCTCCTAGCCATCGAGCGGCGCCCGTGCCGAGGCTTCCAGGATCCTCCGCGTTCGCCGCACGGCGCGCCATCGCCCGTGCAGCGCCGCCACCCGGACCGCGGCGATCGCGACGAGCCCGACCGCGATCACGGTGCCCACCGTGGTGACGTCGATGGAGAAGCCCGGCATGGGAGCTCGAACGCCGTCTCCCTTGCCATGACGCTCGCGCCCGGGCAACGCGTGGGAGCCCGGCTTCTCTTCGCCCTGTCGGCCGGCCTGTGTGCCCTCGTGCTCTGCCCCGTCACCGCGCATGCGGCTACGCCGGTGCGCTACGACGTCTCGGCCCGCGTCGACGCCGGCCACAAGACCGTCACCGGGACGATGGCTGTCGAGGCGGACGTGGCCGCCGGAGAACGGTCGGTGCGCCTATGGCTCTACGCCGATCGCCTCGCGGTGGTGCCCGTGGCGATGGACGAGATCAGCGCGCGCTTCATCTATCCAGGCGAGGTCGATCTCGGCGGCATCGACGTGCACGACGTGCGCGTGGACGGGCGGGCCGTGGCCACGCGACGAACGAGCGCGCGCGCAGGCACGACCCGCGGGCGCGACGTCGCGGGCGCAGACCTCCTCGTGCCCGTCGCGCCCGGCCCGCGGCGTGTCCGCATCACGCTCGCGTTCCGGATCCGCGTGCCGGCGCGCTTCGGGCGCATCGGCGCGGTCCACCACGGCCTGTTCCTGCTCGGGCCCTGGTATCCGCTCGTGGTGGGCTCGGGCGTGCAAGACGACGACGCCTACCGCTTCGTCGTGCCGCAGCACGTCGTCGTCGAGGCGGGCGGCGAGCAGCTGTTCGTGGGCGGCACGCTCGGCCGCGGGCGCGTCGAAACGCGCGCCCGAGAGCCGTGGCTCGGTGTGGTCGTCGCCCCGCAGCTCCACGTGCGAACGCGCGAGCTCGGCGGCGTCGAGATGCGCTACCTCGCCACGCGGGCGCCCTACGATCCACCCCCGCCGACAGCGCGCGGCCTCTTCGCCCTGCACGATCTCTTGCGCATCGATGTCGTGGACCGCGTGGCCCACGTCGCCCGAGACTCCCTCACGACCTTGCGCCAGGCCGCGCTGCCCTTCGACCATCGGCGCATCGACGTCGTGCAGATGCCCTCGCGCACCGAGCTCGCGACCACCGCTCCGGGCATGGTGCTCGTGAGCGATCGTCTCTACGAGGTCTTCCCCATCGAGCCCGTCCTCGCGTTTCACGATCGGTCGCTCCGGCGCGCGCTCTTTCGCCATCTGGTCCACCCGGTCGGCGAGGCGGTCGAGGCCCCGAAGGACCGGGACTGGGCGGACGAGGTGCGGGCGGTGGTGCTCGAGCAGCTCGACGAGGCGCGGCACGGGCGCTCGGCCGTGCGCCCCTCGGACCTGGTGGGTTGGGCCGCCTTCCAGCCGTCCGTCGCGCAGCTCCTCTACGCGCCCCAGATCGCCTTCGTCTATGACTACTTCGGCACCGTCGCCGGCGCGGACCGATTTCGCGACGACCCGGCGCGCGCTCGCTTCCCCATGGCCAGCGGTCGCCGGATTGTTGCGAGCGCACGCGACGCGCTTGGCCCGGAGCGCTTCCGCCGGTTCGCGCGGCTCTTGCTCGACCCACACCTCACGGTCCGCGCCGCCCTCGCAGAGGTGGCCCCCGAGCTGTCCTCACGGCTCGATACCTGGCTCGCCGCTCCGACCCTGGCCGTGAACTACCGCCTCGGGCACATCGACAGCCACCGCCTGCCCGACGGCCGGTGGCGCCACCACATCTGCATCGTGCGCGAGGGCGCGCATCGACCCGAGCCGGTCACGGTCGAGGTGCGGGACGACGAGGGGCACACGCGCAGAGTGCGCTGGCCGGGCCTGCACGACCGCGGCGCCGTCGACGTGGTCACGCGGGGGCGCCTCGACAACGTCGTGCTCGATCCGGACCTGCGTCTCCCGGAGAGCCCGGCCCTCACCGACGGTCATCCGCGCACCGACGATGCACTTCACCAGCCCTGGCGCCTGCCCCTGCTCCGCGACTATGCCGTCAGCCTGTCGTTGCCCGAGGGCGTCAGCGGGCTCGTCGACGTGGCGCTTCGGCGTCGCTACGACCTCGAGCACACGATCGACGCGTTCTTCGAGACGGTCCCGAGCCAAACGGGCGGTGCCCTGAGTTACATCGCTGGCGTGGGGCCGAAGGCCACGACCAACCGCCGCATCGGCTACCTGTCGGGCGCGGTCGACTTCTACCGGCTGCACAAGGGGTTCGTCGCGGGAGGGCAGGGCGGCTATCGCCTCGGTGTCGCGCTCGCGGCCGGCCTCGAGACGCGGCGTTATTTCTCGGACCCACGTACCGGACATTCCCTCGCCGCCTCCCTGCACCTCGGCGGCGTGCGGCACGACGACGGCTCCTACGCCCTGACTGGCAACCTGGAGGTGCGCGGCAGCGTGACCGTCCCCATCGGCCTGCTGCAGGCGCTCGTGCTCATCGGCGGCGGCGGCGTCACCTTCGGTCCGGCGCTACCGGCCGAGCGCCAGTTCCTGGGCTCGCGCTACATCCTGCGCGGCTTCCAGAGCGACGAGCTGGTCGGCGACGCGAGCGTGTACGGCATCGTCGAGCACCGCTGGACCGTGGCGACCGACATGTCCTGGAACTTCCTTCATCTGGCGTGGCTACGGGAGCTGCAGCTCGCGGTCTTCGGCGCAGGCGGCGCGATCATCGGGCCCCTGGGCGGGCACGGCATCGAGGGCGCGGCGGAGGTCGGCGCCGGTGTGCGCTTCCACTTCACCTACGGCGGCATCCAGCCGGGTGTGCTCGCCATCGACGTCGCGCGCCCCCTCACGCGCAAGACCGACGCCATCGTGAACGGCAACGGCGAGGTCATCGGCCATCGCCCGCCCGTCGGCGTCTACATCTCCTTCGATCGAGATAATGTGAAGCCCGGCGGCGGAGGGGGCATGCTGGGGTGAGCGATGGACCTCCTGCTCGACGCGTACCTGGACCACCTGAAGGTGGAGCGCGGCCTCGGCGTGGCGACGGTCGAGGCCTATGCGCGCGACCTCGGTCGCTTCGCCGCGTTCCTCGAAGCGGAGCACACGACGCTCGATGAGGCGGACACGGCCCTCGTGGCGGGCTTTCTGGTGTCCCTATCGCGCCGTGGCCTGAGCGCGCGGTCCCAGGCGCGCTACCTGCGCTCGCTCCGGGGCTTCTTCAAGTACGCCGTTTCCGAACGCCATTTGAAGCGCGACCCGAGCGAGCTCGTCGACGGCCCGAAGCTCGGCCGCCGCCTTCCGTCCGTGCTCACCTTCGAGGAGGTGCGCCGCCTGCTCGACACGCCCGACGGGCGAACGGCCCGCGGCCTGCGCGACCGCGCCATGCTCCACACGATGTACGCGGCGGGGCTGCGCGTGAGCGAGCTGGTGGGGCTCGAGCTCGGCGACGTGAACCTGGAGTCGGGGTTCCTCGCGGCCTTCGGCAAGGGCAAGAAGCGGCGCATCGTGCCGATCGGTCGGGCCGCGCGCGACCTCGTGGAGCGCTACGTGCGCGAGGTGCGCCCGCGCTGGGAGCGGCCCGGGGCCCGCGGCCTCTTCTTGACCCATCGGCGGCGACCCATGAGCCGGCAGGCGTTCTGGAAGAACGTCAAACGCTACGCCGCGGCGGCCGGCATCACGAAGCTCGTTTCGCCCCACAAGCTGCGCCACTCCTTCGCGACGCACCTGCTCGAAGGGGGCGCCGACCTTCGCGCGGTCCAGACCATGCTCGGCCACGCCGACATCGCCACGACGCAGGTCTACACCCACGTCTCGGGCAAGCATCTGTCGGCGGTGCACGGCCGCTACCATCCCCGGGGCTGAGTCCCGAGGGCGCGCGCGGGAGCGGTCGCGGCAGCCTTGCGGTCGGCATCGCGGGACGCACGTTTCCGCGCAGGAGCCCACCGTGCTCGAGCGCGTCTTCCTGTTTGTGGCTGTCAGGGGCGCGAGCCGTGACCACGCCTTCGTCGCGGTCAGCACGGGGCTCCTCGGCGGCATGACGCGCGACGAGCCCGTCGTCCGCACGCCATCGCGACACGCGGCCGTGACAACGCTCCCAGGCCACCCTGTCCCCTCGGGTGACGTGTGGTATAAGGCGCTCCCGTTCCGCGGCGCCCGCACCTTCCACGGCGGCGCCGCGCTCGTCCGACAGGAGGTCCGATGGCCGAGCCGCACTTTCCGAAGCCCACCCACGGGACCAAGCTGTCGATGGGGGCCGACGGCACGCTCGAACGTACCGGACGACCCGATCATCCCGTTCATCGAGGGCGACGGCACGGGCCCGGACATCTGGCGCGCCTCCGCAGCGCGTGCTTCGACGCGGCCGTCGACAAGGCCTACGGCGGCAAGAAGAAGATCGCCTGGTGCGAGGTCTACGCCGGCCAGAAGGCCTTCGACAAGTTCGGCACCTGGCTGCCGGACGAGACCGTCGAGGCATTCCGCGACTACCTCGTCGGCATCAAGGGCCCGCTCACCACGCCGATCGGCGGCGGCATCCGCTCGCTCAACGTGGCCCTGCGGCAGATGCTCGACCTCTACGCTGCCTGCGGCCCGTGCGGTAGTTCAGGGCGTGCCGTCGCCGGTGAAGCACCCCGAGCGATGTCGACATGGTGATCTTCCGCGAGAACACCGAGGACATCTACGCCGGCATCGAGTTCGAGGAGGGCAGCGCCGACGCGGAGAAGCTCATGGCGTTCCTGACGGACGAGTTCCCGAAGCGCTTCGAGAAGATCCGCTTCCCGGACACCGTCGGGCATCGGCATCAAGCCGGTCTCGCGCGAGGGCACCGAGCGCCTGGTCCGCGCGGCCATCGAGTACGCCATCGCGCACGAGCAGCAAGAGCGTCACGCTCGTGCACAAGGGCAACATCATGAAGTTCACCGAGGGCGCCTTCCGCAACTGGGGCTACGAGCTCGCGGAGCGCGAGTTCGCGCGACCAGACCTACACCTGGTCGACGTGGGAGCGCACCAAGGCGGACAAGGGCGAGGAGGCGGCGAACGCCGAGCAGAAGGCGGCCTCGACGCCGGCAAGATGCTCGTCAAGGACGCCATCGCCGACATCTCCCTGCAGCAGGTGCTCACGCGCCCGGCCGAGTTCGAGGTGATCGCCACCTTGAACCTCAACGGCGACTACCTCTCCGACGCCCTGGCGGCGCAGGTCGGCGGCATCGGCATCGCGCCCGGCGGCAACATCAACTACGTCACCGGCCACGCCATCTTCGAGGCCACCCACGGCACCGCGCCCGAAGTACGCCGGCCAGGACAAGGTCAACCCCGGCTCGGTGATCCTGTCGGGCGAGATGATGCTCCGACACCTGGGCTGGGACGAGGCCGCCGACCTGATCGTCAAGGGCGTCGAGGGCGCCATCGCGCCAAGACCGTCACCTACGACTTCGCGCGGCTGATGGAAGGCGCCACGATGGTCAAGTGCTCGCGAGTTCGGGCGACCGAGATCATCAAGCACATGGGTAATGGAGGAGATCGAGCATGGCACGCAACAAGATCGCACTCATCGGTGCCGGCAACATCGGCGGCACCTCGCCGCGCTGGCGGCGCGCCGCGAGCTCGGCGACGTCGTCCTGCTCGACATCCCCGACAAGGAAGGCGTCGCCAAGGGCAAGGCCCTCGACCTCATGCAGGCGGCGCCGCTCGACGGCTTCGACGCCAACATCATCGGCACCTCGGACTACGGCGACATCGCCGGGCGCCGACGTCGTGCATCGTCACCGCCGGCATGCCGCGCAAGCCGGGCATGAGCCGCGACGATCTGCTCGACACCAACATCAAGATTGTCCGCGCGGTCGGCGCGAGCATCAAGAAGAACGCGCCCGACGCGTTCGTCATCGTCATCTCGAACCCGCTCGACGCGATGGTCTACGAGATGTAGAAGGTCACGGGCTTCCCGCACGAGCGCGTCGTCGGCATGGCCGGCGTGCTCGACACCGCCCGCTTCCGACCTTCGTCGCCGATGGAGCTGGGCGTGAGCGTCGAGGACGTGCACGCGCTGGTCCTCGGCGGCCACGGCGACACCATGGTGCCGCTGCCCAGCTACTGCACCGTCAACGGCATCCCGGTCACCGAGGCTCCTGCCGAAGGACGAGCTCGACGCCATCGTCGCAGCGCACCCGCAAGGGCGGCGGCGAGATCGTCAAGCTCATGGGCACCAGCGCGTACTTCGCGCCCGCCGCGGCGGCCATCGCGATGGCCGAGAGCTTCCTCAAGGACAAGAAGCGCGTGCTCGCCTGCGCCGCGCACCTCAAGGGCGAGTACGGCCACGAGGACCTCTACATCGGCGTGCCCGTGCGTCCTCGGCAGCGAGCGGCGTCGAGAAGATCATCGAGCTCGAGCTCGACGGCCGAGGAGAAGGCGATGCTCGACAAGAGCGCCAGCGCCGTGCGCGACCTGGTCGCCAGCTGCTAAGAAGATGTGAGCCGACGATGAACATCCACGAGTACCAGGCGAAAGAGCTCTTCCGCAAGTACGGGATCCCGGTGCCCAAGGGCGTCCCGGCCTTGATCGGCCGGCGAGGCGCGCGACGCGGCCAAGGCGCTGATGACGAGACCAGAGCGAGGTGGTGGTCGTCAAGGCGCAGATCCACGCGGGCGGTCGCGGCAAGGGCGGCGGCGTCAAGGTCGTCAAGGGCGCGCTGCCGCGGCGGAGGCGGCCGCGCGCGACATCCTCGGCAAGAAGCTCGTCACCCACCAGACGGGCCCCGCGGGCAAGGAGGTGCAGCGCCTGCTCGTCGAGCAGGGCCTGGACATCGCGCGGGAGCTCTACCTCGCGCTCGTCATCGATCGCGAGAAGCGGCGCATCGCGTCATGGCCTCGACCGAGGGCGGCATGGAGATCGAGGAGGTGGCCGACAAGAGCCCGAGAAGATCCTGCGCGATCTGCATCGACCCGGCGGTGGGCCTCATGCCCTACCAGGCACGCCGGCTCGCCTTCGGCCTCGGCCTCGACAAGCAGGGTCAGAAGGACTTCGGCAAGCTCCTGTCGGGCCTGTACGAGCTCTTCGTCGACGAAGACGCTCCCTCGCCGAGGTCAACCCGCTCGTCGTCACCGAGGACGGCCGCGTCGTCGCCCTCGACGCCAAGCTCAACTTCGACGACAACGCGCTCGTTCCGCCACCCCGAGTGGGCGAAGCTGCGCGACCTCGAACGAGGAGGAGCCGACCGAGATCGAGGCGAAGGCGGCGGCCTCAGCTACATCAAGCTCGACGGCGACATCGGCTGCCTCGTCAACGGCGCCGGCCTGGCCATGGCCACCATGGACATCATCAAGCACTTCGGCGGCGAGCCCGCGAACTTCCTCGACGTCGGCGGCGGCGCCACACCAGGAGGTCGTGACCAGGGCCTTCAAGATCATCCTCGCAGACCCCAACGGTGAAGGGCATCTTCGTCAACATCTTCGGCGGCATCATGAAGTGCGACATCATCGCCAACGGCGTGGTGGCGGCCGACGAGGAGCTCGGCCTGAGGTCCCGCTCGTCGTGCGCCTCGAAGGCACGAACGTCGAGAAGGGCAGGGAGATCCTCGCGAGCTCGGGCCTCGCCATCACGCCGGCGTCCACATGGCCGACGGCGCCCAGAAGATCGTCGAGGCGGTGCGGAAGGCCAGGAGCAGACCCATGACGCATTCTCGTCAACAGCGATACGCGGCTGATCGTCCAGGGCATCACCGGCAGCGCCGGCGCCTTCCACGCGCGAGCAGATGCATCGACTACGGCACCAACGTCGTCGCCGGCGTCACGCCCGGGCCGCGGCGGCCAGACCTTCGACGACGGCGTGCCGGTCTTCGACACGGTCGCGAGGCCGTCGCAGCACACGGGCGCCAACGCCACGTGCATCTTCGTGCCGCCGCCCTTCGCGGCCGACGCGATCCTCGAGGCCACCGACGCCGGGATCCGCGCTCATCGTCGCCATCACCGAGGGCATCCCGGTCCTCGACATGGTCCAGGTGCGGCGCGTGCTCGACAGCGCAAGCATCCCGCGCGCCTCATCGGCCCGAACTGCCCCGGCGTCATCACGCCCGGCGCAGTGCAAGATCGGCATCATGCCCGGGCTACATCCACAAGCCGGGCCGCGTCGGCGTCGTCTCGCGCTGCGGCACGCTCACCTACGAGGCCGTCGGCCAGCTCACGGCCCTCGGCATCGGCCAGAGCACCTGCGTCGGCATCGGCGGCGACCCCGTCAACGGCACCGACTTCGTCGACGTGCTCGCGCCTGTTCAACGCCGATCCCGACACCGACGCCGTGATCATGATCGGCGAGATCGGCGGCAACGCCGAGGAGCAGGCCGCCGAGTACATCAAGAAGCAGCTTCGACGAAGCCCGTGGCGGCGTTCATCGCCGGCGCGACGGCGCCCCCCGGCAAGCCGCATGGGCCACGCGGGCGCGATCATCTCGGGCGGCAAGGGCACGGCGAAGGCCAAGATGGGCGTCCTCGAGAACGCCGGCGTCAAGGTCGCCCCGACCCCGAGCGACATGGGCACGACACTAAAGTCACTGCTTTAGTATCACCCGCTCTGCCGTCCGGTGGGCCTCGCGCTTGCGCCAGCGCACGCATCTGCAGGGCCGAAGGCCTGAACCGACGCGCGCGCGGTCGGGTGCGGCACGCACGGCGGAATTCGCGTTTTGCACTGGCGCCGGCACGGCCGGTGGGCTAGTCATCCGCCCGCAACTACTAGGAGATTTCCGATGGCAGTCGAACGTACCCTCAGCATCGTCAAGCCCGACGCGGTCGAGCAGCACCACATCGGCGGCGTGGTCGCGATGATCGAAGAGGCTGGCCTGGTCATCCGCGCCATGAAGATGCTTCAGCTCTCCCGCCCCCAGGCCGAGGGCTTTTACGCCGTGCACCGCGAGCGTCCCTTCTTCGGTGAGCTCATCGAGTTCATGACGCGTGGGCCGGTGGTCATCATGTGCCTCGAGGCGGCCGACGCCGTCGCCCGCTACCGCAAGCTGATGGGCGCGACCGACCCGGCCAAGGCCGAGGAGAGCACCATCCGAAAGGTCTACGGCACCAACGTCGGCGAGAACGCGGTCCACGGCTCGGACGGCACCGACACGGCCCGCTTCGAGATCGGGTACTTCTTCCCCGGCTTCGAGCTCGGCGCCTGAGAAACGGGCCCGCCGCGGGAAGGGTCCAGCGCGCGCCCGGCGTCCGGACCGCACCCGCCGAGCGTGCGGGGGGCCGGGGCGGGATGTATGACTGCTAGGGGATGGTCCCGACCCGCGCGCTCGTCGTCACCACGCTCTCGCTGCTCGCCGGCTGCGGGGGGGCGTCGCCACGGGCGCCCGCCGCAGCCCCGGCGCCGGTCGATCCGGCCGTAGCGCTCGCCCGCCTGTTGCCCGAGGGCGCGACCCGCTGCGTCGTCGCGCGACCGGGCCTCGTGCGCATGAACCGCCGCCCCCTGCTGGCGCGCATCAGCCAGGGCGGTCCATTCCTCTGGGCATCGGGCCTGTCCCTTTCGGCCTCCGCCTCGGCGACCCACATGTCGCCGTCCGGGCACCGGTCCGACCTCATCCTGCTTCGCCTCGCCGGCGATGCGCAGCACGCCCGAGCGCGGCTCGCCCACGACGCGCCGGTCGAGCTGCACGTGGGGCAGGGGCGCGGGCTCTTGCGGGGGCGCCGCCTGTCCATTCCGAGCGCGCCTCCTCGACGCCCACACCCTGCGCATCGAACGCGGCCAGTGGCCCGAGCGCGCGGGCGAGGGCGTGGAGCGGCGGTGCCGCCAGATGGCCGAGTCGTCGCCCGACACCCTCGAAGTGGCGTCGCGCTCGACCGACGAGCTCGACGGGAGCGACGCGTCGGGACCCGGCCGTGAGGACGTGCGCATCGAGCCGCAACCGATGGGCGTCGTCATCGAGCGTCGCTCGTTCATGGCGAGCGCTGCCGACGCAGCAGAGCGCGAGGCTTTCGATTCCTTTTCGGGACCGCCGCTCGGGAGGCCGGGGCTGCTCCCCGAGTCGGTGGATCACGAGCGGCACGGTGCCCTCCTCATCGACCGGCTCCACGTGCGGTGGGAAGACCTCTCCCTGCTGCTCGAGGACGAGCGGCGGCTCGCGCAAGCGCGCATGGACGGAGAAGGGGCCTTGACGCCCGTCGATCGGGTCGACGTGCGTGACCTGGCGAACCTCCAGCGCCAGGTCCGGCTCCGCCGCGAGGCGATGGAGGCGCAGCGCGGTGCGGCCCGCCGGACGTCCGCCCGGGACCTGCGTCGCCTGCTCGAACGCGGCATGGGCGCGCACCCGGACGAGCCCACCCTGTCGCGGGCGCTCGTGCGCCTGCTCCTCGACGCCTTCTCGGACGCCGAGGCGGCCGTGGCCCTGACCGAGCGGGTCCTCGCCAGCCATCCGCCCGACCTCCCCGGCTGGCGCCTCCTGCACCGCGAGGCGAAGGCGCTGATCGGCGCCGATGCGTTGGCGCCCGTCCTGGTGAGCGACCATCGCGTCGCGCCGCGGGACGCGCATCGAGCGGCCGAGGACCTGGCCCAGCTTCGGAGCCGTGGCGTCGACTACGAGCACGCCGAAGCCATGTGGCTCGCCGCCGACGCCCTGGCGCGTCGCGGCGCACGCATCCGCACCTCGCCCGTTCATCCCACCGGCGTCGCCTTCGACGTGGCGGTCGAGTCGGTCGTGTGGCTGCTCGACGCCCGCGGTCACGTTCCCACCGGCCCCCGGGAGGTGTACGTGCTCGCCCATGGCCAGCGGGGGCCCGGCGCCACGCCGCCCTGGAACCCGCTCGCCCCGAGCCTGCTCGACGTCCACGACCCCCAGCACCATCCGGCGCTCGTCGGCGTGGCGATGGCGGACGACGAAGCGCGCCTGCGCGGCCTCGGCATCCTGCTCGGGCAAGCGTTCTACGACGGACCGATCGACCTGGCGATCGGCGTCCTGCCGTCGGGCGGCGACGTGGCGAGCGCAGCCACGGTGGTGCACCTCGAGGGGCGCGTCGGCGTCAATGGTCTCGCCGTCGAGCGCGTCTCGGCGCCCCTCGACCAGCTGTCGTGGCCGAAGGTTGCCCGCTACCTCACCGAGCCCCTCGCACGGCTCGAGCTTCGCCCTTTCCCCCGCCCGAGCTGGTGGTCGAAGCGTCCGACGACGCGGCCGCCGCGCGCCTCGAAGCCCTGGCCAATCACGGCACGCAGCGTTGCGACGTGCACGGGCACCGCCTCCATTGCATTGCCTCGCCCGACGATCTCGATGACGTGCAGCGGCTGTTGCACTCGATCGTCGAGTCACTCGTCGTCGGCGCTCACGGTGCCGATCACGCCCCCCATCGGTGAGGGCGTGCCCGTTGCACTGCCTCGCCGCGGTCGCTCGCCGCGCGGATGACGCGCAAGGCGGCGGCGGCTCGCACCTCGTCGTCGGAAGATGCCGACGGGCGGGGCCGCGGCGCCGACTTGTGTGCCTCCGGGGGGCGCTGCTATCACGCGAAACCCATGAGCGACGATTCCATCGAGGAACTGCGGGTGCGCATCGAGGGCGCCGCCGCCAATCGTAAGGCGTGGCAGCAGACCGAGATTCGCCGTGCCGTCGAGGAGACCGTGGCGCTCCTCGACGAGGGGCGTCTCCGTGTGGCCACGCCGCCGGAGGTCGAGGACGGCGAGTGGACCGTCCACGCCTGGGTCAAGCAGGCGATCCTGCTCTACTTCGCGCGTGCGCGGTCTCGAGTCGATGACGGTCGGGGCCCTTCGAGTTCCACGACAAGGTCCCGCTCAAGCACGACCTGGACGCCGCGGGCGTGCGCGTCGTGCCACCGGGCACCGCGCGCTACGGCACCTTCCTCGAGCGCGGGCGTCATCCTGATGCCCGGCTACGTCAACATCGGCGCCTGGGTCGGCGCGGGCACGATGGTCGACACCTGGGCCACCGTCGGCTCGCTGCGCGCAGATCGGCACGCGACGTGCACCTGTCGGGCGGCGTGGGCATCGGCGGCGTGCTCGAGCCGCCGGCGGCGCGGCCGGTGATCATCGAGGACGGCGCGTTCGTCGGCTCGCGCTGCCATCGTGGTCGAGGGCGTGCGCGTGGGCCGCGAGGCGGTGCTCGGCGCGAGCGTCGTGCTGACCGCTCCACGCCGATCATCGACGTGACCGGCGCCACGCCGAGGCGAGTCGCGCAAGGGCTGCGTGCCCCCGCGCGCGGTGGTCATCCCCGGGACGCGCCCGAAGAAGCTTCCCCGCCGGCGAGTACGGCGTGCCCTGCGCGCTCATCATCGGGCGCCGCACCGAGAGCACCGACCGCAAGGTGTCGCTCAAGTCGGCGTTGCGGGACCTGGGCGTCGCGGTCTGACGCGGGGCCCGCGTTGCGGGGCGGGGCCGCGGATGACATGAAGGGGGCGTGTCGCCCCTCGTCTCCCGCCTGCCCCCCGCGGTCCATCCCCTCGAGCGTTTGCCCGAGGAGTGGGCCGCTCTGCTCGGGCGCTGGGGCGAGCCGCGCTTCCGCGCCATGCAGGTCTTCCGCTGGATCCAGGCCCACGGGGTCGTCGATCCGGAGCGGATGACCAACCTGCCCAAGGGGCTCCGGCAGCGCCTCGCGGGCGAGGGGCTCGGCCTGCCGCTCGAGGTCGCCCGCCTTCGCCCGTCCACCGACGGAACGCGCAAGCTCCTGGTGCGGATGGGCGACGGCAAGCAGGTGGAGACCGTCCTCATCCCCCAGCTCACGGCCGCCGACCCGGATGTGGACGCGGACGACGTGGAGGGTGAGCCCGATCTCGTCCCCGGCGCGGTCGTCACCCAGTGCATCTCGACCCAGGTCGGCTGCGCCATGGGCTGCGTCTTCTGCGCCTCGGGCGTCGCGGGACTCGACCGGCACATGAGCGCCGCCGAGATCGTGTCCCAGGTGTTCCTCGGCCGCGATCACCTCGAAGAGGGCGAGCGCATCCGCAACGTGGTGCTCATGGGGATGGGTGAGCCGCTTCACAACTACGATGCGGTCGCACGGGCCCTGCTCCTGCTCACGCACCCCGAGGGCCTCGCCCTGTCGCGGCGGCGCGTCACCCTGTCGACGAGCGGGCTCGTGCCGCAAATCGACCGCCTCGGCGAGGACTTCGAGGGCCAGGTCCAGCTCGCCGTCTCCCTGCACGCCGTCGACGACGCGCGCCGCTCTTCCATCATGCCGGTCAACCGCAAGTACCCCCTCGCCGAGCTGATGGCGTGCCTCGCGCGCTATCCGCTGCCCCGCCGGCGCCGCATCACCATCGAGTACACGCTTCTGTCGGGGGTCAACGACGACCCGGCCGACGCCGACCGCCTCGCCACGCTGCTCCGCCCCGTGCCGGCCAAGGTCAACCTCATCCCCATGAACCCGGTCGAGGGTAGCTCCCTCGAAGCGCCCGACGAGGCGCGCGTCCTCGCGTTCCAGGCGCGGCTGCGCGCGCGGAACGTGTCGGCCTACATTCGCCGCCAGCGGGGCGACGACATCGACGCCGCGTGCGGCCAGCTCGCCCTGCACGGCGCGACCCGCCGTCGTCGCCGCCCGACCGCGTGACGCGCGGCCGTTCCTCGGACGCTCTGCGGGGGTGAAGACGGGCGGCGAGGGTCCGTCCAAGGGGGCGCCGTGCATGACAGCAATCCATCGAGGGGCCGGGCGCGCTGGACTTCGATGTCGTGTTCACTTCCTCGACGGGCTGCTAGAGTTTCAGACCCGATGCGGTCACGACGCGCCTTCCACGCCGCGACCTTCGCCCTCGGGGCGCTGCTCGCCTTCGCCGGGACGGCGAGGGCCCAGGTCGCTCTCCCGCTCACCCAGGTCTCCCACGGCGACATCCGCGTCGACGGGATGCTGCGGGAGTGGCACGGCGTGCGCTTCGCCCAGGTCGGGGAGGGCGACGACGGCTCCATGCGCTACGCCCTCGCCTACGACGACGGCGGCCTCTACGTCGCGGCATCCGTCGCCGACCAGCGCATCATCCGCACGCGTCATCCGGGCCCCAAGGAGGACGCGGTCATCTTCACCTTCGCCGCGCCCTCCGGCCACCACCTGCAGGCCGAGGACGTGTGGCTGTGGGCGGGCGTGCCGGGCCGCTTCGCCGCGTCGGCAGGCATCGGTCGGCTCGGCGGGCACCCCCACCCTCTCTCTGGCGTCCAGATCGTCGAGGGTCCTCGCCGCGGAGGGGCGGGGTACGTGCTCGAGGCCTACATTCCCTGGCGCCGCCTTCCGGGCGGCAGCCATTGGCAAGAGGCCCACGGTGCGATCCGCCTGCGCGACGTGGACGAAGAAGCGCACCCGATGATCGCGGCCGAGCCCTCCTCGGCGCCCATCGACCCCCACGCCCTCGACCGCCTGCCCGAGCTTCGACCGAGCGGCGGTGAGCACGCGTTGCTCACACCCTTCCTCCGGCAGGAGGGGCTCGAGGCGGCCGTACCGCGCTTCAATCTGCACGGCAACGTGTCGGGGGATCGGCGTCCCGAGCACGTGATGGTGATCGGGAACTTCGCGGTGGTGCTCGGCCCGGGCTACCGCGGAGGTCAGGGATACGACTTCCTGCAGCTGCCCACCACGTCCCCGAGCGACGTGCGCAGCGCCGAGCTCGTGGACCTGACGGGCGACGGCCGCGACGAGCTCACGCTGCGACTGCGCGAGCACGACGAGCGGGGCAGCCGGGACCTGTGGCAGGTGGTCGCCTTCGACGGAACCCACGTCCAACCGATCTTCGCGATCGAGGTGCGCAAGCAGACGTCCGCCGGCTGGGTCGAAGCGGAGCTGTCCGTCCGTCGCGGCCGCCATCACCCCGCCCAGATCGAGGTCCACATCGGGCACGCCCACGGCCTCCCCGACCACTTCCGGGAGTCGTCCGCCACGGACGCGGAGAGCATCCTCGTGCCGTGGGGTCCGGTGGAGGAACGGGTTTACCGCTGGGACGGCCACCGCTTCGCGAAGGTGTCCGAGCAAGTGAACCCCCACGCGGTCAACGCCGTCTGGGACGGCCACCGCTTCGCGCCCGTGCACGGCGCTGCCGCCGCGGCCGGCTCGACACAGGCCGAGAACGCTGCGGAGCCCGAACGGGCGGCCCCCGCACCGCTTCCGCCGAGCATGCAGGACCTGGTCGCCCAGGTGCGCCACGCGCGTCACGTCGCGCGGGGCGTGCGGCCACGCTTCGAGGCGCACGCCAACGTGGCCGAGGACCGCCGTGACGAGACCCTCATGGTGCTCGGCAAGGCCCTGCTCATCGTCGGCCCCGGCTACCGGGGCGGCAGCGGCTATTTCTGGTACGAGGTGCCGGTCGCTTCGCCGGACGACCTGCTCGCCATGCGTGCGGTGGACGTGACGGGCGACGGCGTCGCGGAGGTGCTGCTCAAGGTGCGCCAGCACATCGGCGACATCACGCGCCAGGTGTTGCTCGTCTACCAGCTCGCCGGGACCTCCTTCCAGCGCGTGCTCGCGGTCGAGGTCGGGCGCAGCGACGGCGACAATCGCATCACCGACAGCATCCACTTCGCAGGTCGCGGGTCCCGAGCCGCCCTCGAGATCCGTCCGGGCAGCGCCCGCGGATGGGGCGCCGGCAACTGGCCCTTCACGGGCGGCACGAACGACGGTGTCGCGCCCCTGCTCGTGCCCTGGCGTGACCACGCCGTTCGCTACCGCTTCGTCCGCGGCCAGCTCGTGCCGCGGTCCTCATCGCGTTGAGCGCGCGATAAGGACCGCTCTCGTTGGTGCCCTCGCTTCGCTCGGGAAGGGGGGCGAACGGGTGCGGTTAGAAAGGGGGCTTACTCTTTGCAGCGCACGTCGAAGGTGCGCAGGTGGGGGCGGGGGCGGCGCACCGTTGCCTGCTCGGCGACGAGGGCGATGGCGTGGTCTCCCATGCATGCGGCTCCGGCGTGGGTGAAGTCGATCCCGTACTCGTAGACCTGCCGCTCGATGCCCTGATGGACCAGCGCCCCGTCGAAGCGGTCGAGCCCGATCAGCACGTCGTGGCCGAAGCTGCGGGGGGCGAGCGTCAAGAGGCCCCGTTCGCAGGGGAGCAGGGAAGGGCGGCCCCGGCCGTTGGCCCGTCCCGCGCGCACCGCCTCGCCCGTCGGCTCCAGGTCGCCTCCGACGCGGGCCAGGAACAGGCCGGTGTGCTGGCGCGGGGGCCTGAGGTCGCGAAAGCCCACGACGACCCCCCGCCCATCGCGCGCCAGGGCGGGCCAGGGATCGGCCCAGCGCGTCGCGGCCACGTGGTGCGGCGCGCCCCGACCGTCGTCGAGCTCGATGCGTCCGTGCAGGAAGCCCGCCCGGTCTCCACGCCACAGCTCCGCCCACGACACGAGCACGCGGGAACCGTCGGCGAGCAGGGCGGGGCCGCTCGCGAACGTGCCCGGCTGGGAGATGACGTGGGGCGTCATCGGTGGGGCCCCCAGGGCCGCGAGCCACACGCGCTGCCGTCCGATCTCGGCGTCCTGCCACGCCACCAGCGTGCGGGCGCCCAGGCGCGCCACCGCCACGCCCTCGCTCTCGGGGCCCGCGGTGCCGACCGGCTGACGGCGCTCGACGCGCCCCTGGGCGTCGAGTGTGAGCAACATTACCGCGCCCGCCTTCTCGTCGGCGAGCCGTGCAGGCTCGAGGCAGGCGACCATCACGCCGTCGCCCGCGCGCGTCGCGGCAAGGCCGCCACGGCAGGGTGGGCCAAGGCGCCGGCTCCCGCTCGACGGGGCACCCTTCACCCCGAGGGGCTGGGCGAAGGTGCCCTCCCGCGCTGACCAAAGGGCCAGGGCGCCCCTCCCGGTGCGCGCGACCGCCACGTCGTCGAACACGGGCCCGAAGGAGGCGCCGAGCAGGTGCTCGGCCCCGAGCTCACAGCGCACCCTCGGGCGGGCGGGACGGCACGCGCCGAGGAGCGCCGTCGCGGCGGCGAGCGCGCCGAGTGCCACGACGACGGCCGCCTCGCGAGGGCGGCTCAGAGCACGCCGCGGGCCCGCAGGGCCTCCACGATCTCCGAGCGCCTGAGCTCCAGCTCGTCCGGGTCCTTGACCGGCTGGAAGCGGGCGTCCGGGCCGTACCGCTCCACGCGCAGGAACCGCGAGTCGAGGAAGGCGGTCAGCTCGCCGACCAGGTGCTCGAACTGCACGGCCGGGCGCCCTGCCACCGTCTTCTGCACCGCGAACCAGGTGAGCGGGAAGTCGCGGTCGAGGGCATTGGCGTCGAAGCACAGGCTGTTCGTATTGAACACCGGAATCGTGTCCTGATCGAAGTGCTCCGGGAACCGAAAGGCCTCGACAATCTGGGCGCGGTCGTCGACCCGTGCGGGGGCGCCGCCCCGGTCGCCCGGCTCCTTGGGCGCGACCTCGGCGGTGATCTGGGCACCCGACTCGAGGTGGACGCCGACGACCGCCGGGTCGAGGGTCGCGGTGAGGTTGTCCACGTTCGACATGTAGAGCACGCGGCCGCCCCCCCCGAGGAAGCGTCCGAGCGTGCCCGAGCGGCGGAGGGCCGCGGGCAGGTCGCCATGGCCAGGCGCGTAGGGGGACGGCTTGCCCTCGTCGTCGAGGAAGAGAATCGCCCGACGGCGTCATCCGGAGCGAGATGAGCTGGGGGAAGGTGGATACCGGGCAGGACTCGGTGTGGTGGGCCGCTGCGAGCTTCTGCACCTCGTCGTCGGTCGCGAAGCTGGTCATCAGATGGATGGGAACGCACCCGTCGCTCGCCCGGGCGATCTTGCGGATGTCGGCGAGCTTGAGCTCGAGAAAAGAGTGCCCTTCCACGGCGTCGACGGCCGCCTTGACGACGCCACCGAACCGGGTCGCCATGCCTCCGGCCAGGATCACGGCGCCCACGTGCCCTTCGCGGATGGCCTCGCGGCCACGGCGGGCCAGCATCTCACGGGCGTCGCTGCCGAGGGGGGGCAGGGGCTCCACGTCCCCCACCTTCGGCGGCTCCACCGTTCCCCGGAGCCGGTTGTGCGCGGGGCCCGCCTCGCCGCTCGCGAGCCGTCGTCTCAGCTGGTCGAAGGTCTCTTGATCGAAGCCGTAGGTTTGAAGCAACTGCGCGGTCTGGGCGTCGATCGAGAGCGGTTCCATCATCGAGGCGTCCTCCGGTCGGGGCACACCCAAGCATCTTCCACACGCGATGTCGAGACACTACATCGGCCCTGCTGAAAGGCATTGCGGCATCGTTGTTGCATGGCAGGCTTGGTTGGGTCGATGGACACTGGCTCTGCCAAGGTGGGTTGAAAGGAGCGGATATGACTAGGTTGGGGATTCGCTTTTCGACGATTGCCCTCGTAGCCGCCGCTTCGTTGGGTCTGGGCGGCTGCCTCATGAGGGGCTACGCGGAGCCCACTACCGGGTATGTCGTCTACCAGGCGCCGCCGCCCCGGCGCGTCGTGGTGGTGCAACCCGCGTCGCCCTATTCGGGGGCCGTGTGGGTGCAGGGCCAGTGGACCTGGAACGGAGGGCAGTGGGTCTGGCAGCAGGGCCGCTGGATTCAGTCCCGCCCCGGCTACGCGTGGGAGCAGCCGCGATGGGAGCGTCGCGGTCGGGGATGGGTCTATGTGCGCGGAAACTGGCGCGCATCGGGCGGTGGACGGGTAGTCGTGCGACAGCGCCAAGGTGTCGAGGTGCGCCGACGGCCAGCCCGAGTCCGGGTGCAGGGGCGCGGCCAGGGGCGCGGCCAGGGGCAGGGGCGCGGACGCGTGCAGGTCGAGGTGCGGTAGCTCTGCAGCTCTGCGTCGCTCGACCGCCCGCCCGACGGCGGCCTTGATGTGCGCCGTCGGGGTGGGCCGACCATACTCCCGCGGTGCGACCCTACTTCATCGTCGGCCTCAATCTCGCGGGTGAGCGTGCCCTGGTCATCGGGGGCGGTGCGGAGGCCGCCGACAAGGCGCGCCAGCTCGTGGGGGCGGGGGCCCTGGTGAGCGTCGTGGCTCCCCGGCTCGAGCCGACCCTCGAGGCGCTGGCCACGAGAAGTCTCGTTCACTGGTGCCAACGTCGGTTCACGCCCGAAGACGCCCGAGGCGCGCGTGTCGTGGTGCTGGCGGAGCGCGATCCGGACCTCGCGAGAGCCCTCCGGGCCCAGGGACGCCGAGATGGATTCTGGCTTTGCGCGATAGACCAGCCGGATCATTGCGATTTCGTCAACGTGGCGCGCGTGGCCGCGGGACCGCTCCAGATCGGCCTCTCCTCGGGAGGGACTGCCCCCGCCCTGCTCCGCGCACTGCGCGAAGGGCTCGAGGCCGCCTTCGACGGGCGATTCGTCCGGTTCGTCGAGCGTTTCGGCGCGATGCGGAAGGGGCCGCCCGGGGAGGGAAGCGAGGGGCGTCGCGAGCGGCTCGCCCGGGCGCTCGAGGGCTTCGAGCTCGAGGTCGGCGTGCGCTATCCGCGATGGGAGGGCGAGCCGGAAGCGCCGTGAATCCCGCCACCTGGCGGTGCGTCGCGTTGCGGCCCGTGCCCCTGGGCAGTACCCATGGGGGAGGAAGCTCCCCCGAGCCCGCGGTGACGTGAGAAATCACGCCCCTCCGGCCGGAGAGTGTCGTTGCGCCGTTACCTCGAACCGTCCATCGCTGTCTTCGCGGTCGCGCTCATCGCGTCGGTGCTCGTGCACCTGCCGGTGTGGGGAGCGCTCGGGGTGCTCGCGCATCTCATGGATGGACATCACGCCGCACCGCGCCGGCCGCCGGTCGAGGTCGACTTCGAGGTGGCCGCCCCGAAGCACCCACCGCCTCATCCCTCCGCCGCGCCGACGGATCCTGCGAAGGATCACGCGCCGACCGACATCCACGAGGGCCACCCCCTCCACCGGCCCGAGCGGGCCCAGCATCGGAGCAAGCCGCCCCCGCCGGTCCACCACGAGCGACCGCCCCCGAGGCCCACCCCCCAGAGCAAGCCGCGCCCGCAGCCCGAGCCTCTCGCACCCCAGGCCATCATGCAGCGCAGCCGGGACCCGACGGTGCCGCCGCCGCCGAACCCGCACTACATCGCGCGGGAGAACCAGCGGGTCGACCGCGAGACCCAGGCCCGCCTGCGCAACTACGACCGCAACGACGCCCACCCGACCCCGAGCCGGCCCCACCAGGCGGCCACCCCGAACGAGGGCAACGCCGATCAGGAGCACGTGGCGGACCTGAACGACCGGCGCGGGATCGCCTCCCGGGCCCCGACGCCCGAGGAAGCGCGACGGCCTCGCCCGCGCAATGCGCCCGAGCACGCCCCGTCGCCGGTGCACGGGCCCGACGTCGCCGAGGGCCCTCAGGGCCATCACGGCGATGGTCGTCCGGAGGGGGCGCGGGTCGAGCAGCGGGTGGACCAGCAGCAGGGCGGCGGGCAGGAGCAGGTGACCGTCTTCGACGGCGTCGGGACCTTCGTGATCACGCGTCCGCGGCGGCCGCGCGGTAGCGGTGAGGGGAACCAGGGTGGGGCGTCGCGGGCCGGTGCGGAGGTCGCCCGGG
Organism: uncultured delta proteobacterium; assembly: GCA_963830115.1. GTDB lineage: Bacteria > Myxococcota_A > Polyangia > Polyangiales > CAWHLB01 > CAWHLB01. The sequence goes on along the minus strand of CAWHLB010000034.1, from coordinate 182,295 downwards.
CGGGCGGTGATCAGGCGCGCCGCGGCGGGCGCGCGGGCAGCGGCATCGGCAGCGGAGCGCGGGGGCCGAGCCTGCGCCTGTCCTGGAACCAGTTCGAGCGCGTGATGAGCCCGGAGGAGCTGCGGCGCGAGCGCGAGACCTACCTGCGCCAGCGACGCTCGCGGCGGCGGGGGTCGAACCGGGCCCGCGACTGGCGGCAGTTCCGCGCGGCGATCGAGAACTACCTGCCGAAGGTCCAGCCCGGCGATCAGACCGCCCTCAACGCGGCGGCCTCGCCGTTCGCGGAGTACATCGCTGCAGTGCACCGGCGCATCCACCGTGAGTTCGCCGACAAGTTCCTGACCGGGTTGCCCTCCTGGGGGATGAGCCCCTTCGCCGATCACTCGTTGCACACCAAGCTCGAGATCGTCTTGAACCGCGACGGCACCGTGCACCGCATCGGCGTGGTCGAGACGAGCGGCTTCCTGCCTTTCGACTACGGCGCCTATGCGGCCGTGATGCACGGTCAGCCCTATCCGGCGGCGCCGCCCGAGATCCTGAGCGGCGACGGGCGCGTGTATGTGCACTGGGGCTTTTACCGAAACAGCCGGCAGTGCGGCACGTTCAACGCCGAGCCCTACATCCTGCCGCATCCTCCCGGCACGCCTTCGCCGGGCCGCAGCCCCTACGACGACCAGCTGCAGTGGGGCGGCGTGGTGCCGCAGGATGCGCAGCCGACGTGGGGCACCGCGCGGAGAGGGGCGCGGCGGGCACCGCGGCCGAAGGTTCGAGCGCCGATGGTGCGAGCGGCGCCGGGGCGAACGGCGGAGCTGGCGCGGACGCGAGCGGCAACGCGAGCGGCAACGCGGACGGCAACGCGAACGGCACGGGGGGCACCGCCGACGGAGCGGACGACGGTGCCGGACGTGGCGCGAGCGGCAACGGTGCGGGCGGCGGCACGGATGACGGTGCGAGCGCGGGACGCGCGGCGGGCGGCGTACCCGGCGGTTGACCCGCGAACCGGCGCGCCGCCGGGAGTGCGGTGTCGATGGGATGGGCGTCTGTGCGGCCTCGGCAGCGAGGGCCTGAACGGCGTGACTCTCTGCCCGCCGCCGGCGCGAGCCTGTCGGGACGCGGCCCCAGTCGCCGTCTGCCGAGCGCGGTTCCCCTGCCGTTCCGCGTCCGATACAATCGGTCTGTCTGTCGGTCGGGTAGGAGGCGCTCTTGAACAAACGTTGCTTGGTCGGGTGGGTCGCCGCGTGTGCGTGGCTCGTCGTGTCGCACGCGAGCGCCCAGAAGTCGCTCGCCTACGACACGGTGACGATGAGCACCCCCGCGGCGGTCACCTGTGGTTTCTGCGGTGGTGAGAAGTACGGCGTGATCTTCTACATGCTACCCACGGGCGGGGGGCTCTTGCCGTCCGACTTCCCCCTGACGGTGAGCCCGTGAAGCTCGCCCTTGCGGATGCGACGGTGGGCGACGCCCTCTCGGGCTATCAGTGCATGGGCGCCTCGGCCGGGGGAACCATCGCCGCCCAGCTCTCCATCTACGCCGGCATGACCGTCCCCACCTCCATCCAGTCCTTGCCGACCTCGGGGGCCTGGCCCGGCGAGACCGAGGTCGTCTCCATGTCCGTCAACGTGATGCTCAGCGTCGCAACCAGCGCGGGGTCGAGCATGTACAACACGATGATCAATCAGTTCGACCTGGGCTCCACCATGACGGTCGACGCGCCCAACACCTATCTGCGCGTCGTGATCGACATCCCCTCGGGGTCGAAGAGCCAGTTCTGCACGGATTTCGGCTTCGGGGGCCCCGGCGCCTTCCCCCTGCGCGACAACGACGGTCGCATCGGTGATCACAGGGACATGGTCTACTCGGTGGGGGACGGTTTTGGTGGACCCTCGGGGTGGTTCTGGAACGAGTCCAACACGCTCACGGACCCCACGGGAACGTCCACTGGGATGGGGGTCAACGGCGACTGGCTCCTCCGGCTCGACGTGGAGCCGAGCGTCTCCGGCTCGGACGCGGGCGTGTCGGGCGGTGACGCCGGCACCTCGGGGAGCGATGCGGGCAGCCCGGGCGGGGACGGCGGAGCGCCGCCAACGGACGCCGGCTCGTCGATGGATGCGGGTAGCTCGAACGACGATGCGGGGGCGTCTCCCATGTGCGCGACGAGCGGCGACTGTGCGGGCGGCAAGGTCTGTCGCGCCGGGATGTGTGTGCGGGTGTCGTGCACGACGGCGTCGGACTGCGCCGGTGGGATGACGTGCGTCGACATGCATTGCCGCGCGCTTTGCTCGTCGAACGCGGACTGCGCCGGCGGCGAGGTCTGCGACATGACGGCCGGCTATTGCCAGCCGGTGGGCTCGACCTCCAGCCCGAGCGGTGGCTGCGGCTGTCGCGCCGCGGGTGCGCCCGGCCGCTCCCATGGCCCTGCCGCCCTCGCTCTGCTCGCGGTGCTCGGGCTCGCCGTCACGCGCCGCCGCCGTCGCTGAGTCATCCGCCCACCGGCGCGGTCGTCCCACAACAAGCGTGCGCGTCGCTTCGGACGTCGTGCGTCGCGGGGAACGTGGGTCCCAGCCCACTCGCTCTCTCGCCTCGCCCCCTCATCCGGGCCGCCTCGCCCGCACCCCCTGCACCCGCCGCACGCCTCGACCGCCCGCCTCCCACGGCGTATCACGCTCCGCGTGTCCGCTGACCTCAAGGACGAGCTCTTCGAACGCGCGCGCGCCCTCGGTTTCGCCCGCGCCGGCGTCGCCCGCGCCGAAGCGCTCGGGCCAGAGGCCACCCACCTGCGCGCCTTCGTCGCCGCGGGCCGCCACGGTTCCATGGATTGGCTTGCCGAGACGGTCGACGTGCGCGCCGACCCGCGCCACCCCGGCATGCTTCCCACCGCATGCAGCGTGGTCGTGCTCGCCGCGTCCTACGCGCGCATGCCTGCGGACTCCGCCCCGGAAGGCCCGACCCCCGGCCGCGTCGCCCGCTACGCCCGCGGCCGCGACTACCACAACGTCCTCGGCAAGCGCGCGCGCAAGCTCGCCGGATGGCTGCGCGCGCGCGGCCACGACGCCCGCGCATCGGTCGACTCCGTGCCCGTCTTCGAGCGTGCCTGGGCCGAGCGCTCGGGCGTCGGCTTCGTCGGCAAGAACTGCTGCCTCATCGTCCCCGGTCTCGGCTCTCACGTCTTGCTCGCCTGCCTCGTGACGAGCGCCGAGCTCCCGCCCGACGCGCCCATGAAGCCGCGATGCGGGACCTGTCGTCTCTGCCTCGACGCATGCCCCACGCGCGCCTTCGTCGCCGAGCGCGAGCTCGATGCGCGCCGATGCATCTCGTATCTGACCATCGAGCACGAGGGCCCGATTCCCGTGCCCCTGCGCCCGTCGATGGGCGATTGGGTCTTCGGCTGCGATGCGTGTCAGGACGTCTGTCCCTTCAATCGCACCGCCCCGCCTCCCGCCGAGACGACCACGCCCTTCGCCCCCGCCCCGCGCCTCGCCGAGGTCGACGCCGCCGCCTTGCTCACCATGGACGACACCGCCTTCATGCGCTTCGTGCACGGCTCTCCCCTCAAGCGTCCGGGGCGCACGGGGATGGCCCGCAACGCCGCCGTCGTTCTCGGCAACCGCGGCAGTCGGCGCCACCTGCCCGTGCTCCGCGACGCCGCCACGTCGCACGCCTCGGCCGTGGTCCGTGATGCGGCGCGCTGGGCCGCCAATCGCATCGAAGCTCGTGACCCCGGCTGAGGCTCACCCCGACGCGGGCGCGTCTTCTGGCGCCTCGTCGACCTCCGCCGCCGCAGCCTCCCGCGGGTGGGCGGCGAGCAGCCGCGCGAGAGCCCGCAGCACCTCGTCGAGCCCCGTGTGCGTCGCCGCGCTCATCGGCAGCACGTCGTAGCCACGGGCCTCGAGCGCCGCCTTCACCTCGCCGAACGCCGCCCGCGCTTCCGGCAGGTCCATCTTGCTCACGGCGACGAGCATGGGCCGCTTCGCCAGCTCGGCATCGAAGCGCGCGAGCTCGCCCATCAACACGTCGAAGTCGCGCAGGGGCGCGCGCACCGGATCGGGGTCGACGGTCAACAGATGCAAGAGCACGCGCGTACGCTCGACGTGCTTGAGGAAGCGCAGGCCGAGACCCGCCCCCTCTGCGGCCCCTTCGATGATGCCCGGGATGTCGGCGATGACGAAGCTCTGCTCGTCGCCCACCGACGCGACACCCAGGTTCGGCGTCAGGGTCGTGAAGGGGTAGTCGGCGATCTTCGGCCGTGCCCGAGACACCGCGCCGATGAATGTGCTCTTGCCCACATTCGGAAAACCGACGACGCCCACGTCGGCGAGTAGCTTGAGCTCGAGCCTGAGCGGCCGCCGCTCCCCCGGCTGGCCCGGCTCGGCCCTGCGCGGGGCTCGATCGTAGGGCGTCGCGAAGTGGATGTTGCCGCGCCCTCCGCTCCCCCCGCGGGCCACGACCGCGCGCTCGCCCTCCGTGGCCAGGTCGCACAGCAGGGCACCCGTCTCCTCGTCCCACACCTGGGTCCCGACCGGCACGCGAACGATCCGGTCCTCGCCGCCCTTTCCGTACTGGTCCTTGCCGCGCCCCCGTTCGCCGCGTCCTCCCCGGAGCTCGCGGTGGTAGCGCAGGTCGAGGAGGGTCGTGATCCGTCCGTCGGCCTCGAAGACGACGTCGCCGCCCTTGCCGCCGTCGCCCCCGGACGGTCCCCCCAGAGGCACGTACTTCTCGCGCCGGAACGCGATGCACCCATCGCCGCCGTCGCCAGCGATCACCTCCACCCGGACCTCGTCGACGAACTGCACGCTGCCTCGTTACGCCAAGGGTCCTCTCGCAGCAAGCAGCGGGCCCCCGGGCCCCGCGGGCCCCACCCCTCCCGGCCGCCAGCGGGGGGCCGCGAACCGGTCCCTCGGGATTCTCTCCCACGATGGCCGGCGAGCGCCTACAATGGCGGCCCATGGCCGAGGAGACCGCTCGGGAGACCGCGCTCGGGGTGGCACGTGCCCGCTTCGTCGACAGCCTCCCACGCAAGGCCGAGGAGCTGGGCCGGGCCGTCGAGCTGCTGGCCGGGACACCGGACGGTGCGCGGCTGCGCGAGGAGATGCGGCGACGCCTCCACGCGCTCTACGCCTCGGCCCAGGTGTTCCGCATCGAGCACCTGGCCGTCGCCCTCAAGGACGGCATCCACCGCCTCGATGCCGCGCGGGAGGGAGCCCGGGCCCTGCGTCCGGACGAGCTGGACCTGCTCGGGCGTGTGGCCTCGGCGCTGCCGTCGCTTCCGTCCGCGCCCCTCGACGAGGTGGCCCCGCCCACGCTCGTGCCGCCCGAGCCGCACGCGGAGGAGGCGCTGCCAGCGGCGGCCGACGCGTCGTCTGCCGAGCCGTTCGAGGCCATGCCCGAGCTCGAGGGGCCGGCCGCCTCCTTTGCGTCGTCGTCCTCGCCCCCGTCCGAGCCGCCCCCGCCCCCGGCCTTCGAGCCGCCGTCCGAGCCATCCGGCGCCATCCCGCCTCGGCTCGCCCTGCCGCTGCCGGAACAACCCTCGCTCCGTGGCCGCAAGGGCGCAGGCTCGTCGGCCACCCCGCCCGCCTCCGCGTCCGACCCGCGCGGGGGCCGTCCCGCCTTGGGCTATCGCGCCAAGACCACACTGCAGGGATTGCCGGTCCAGCCCCCGCCCGCTCCGCTTCCGCCTCCTGCGGAGGGGCCGCCGCGCCCCGGCGGCAGCTTCACCATGGGCCGTCGTCCCCAGGGGGCCGGCGCGCGTTCCTTCGCCTCTCCGACGCACACCATCGTCAGCGTCCTGGTCCTCGATCGCGTCGAGTCCCAGGCGACGATACGCGCCGCGCTCCCCCACGAACGCTTCGAGCTGCTCGCCGCGTCCGATCCGGAAGAAGCCCTGCGCCTCGCGCGCTCGAGCGCGCCCGATGTGGTGCTCGCCGACCGCGACCTCGCCACGCACCCGGGCACCGACTTCATCGCCCGCCTGCGAAGCGATCCCCTGACCGACTTCGTCCCGGTCGTGCTCCTGGTCGCCTCGGGCATGCGCTGGGATCCGGTCGAAGCGCGCGAGAGCGGCGCCGACGAAGTGTTGGCCAAGCCCCTCGACGCGCAGGTTCTGGTCCGCACCGTGGCCAGGCTCGCGGGCACCCTCGGCGATGGCGGCGCGAGCTTCGACGCCCTGGGCGATGCGACCCTCGACGACGTGGTGACCCGGCTCGCGGGAGAGATCCGCCGTGGCCTGGTCGACTCGGCCGAGAGCGGTCGCGACCTGCGCATCCCGATGGGCGAGGGCACGGAGGTGCTGGCCGCGGCCTGGGCCGCCGTGGCGCGCCTCAGGGCCTACGTGGCGCAGCGATCGGGCGGACGCGTGCGCTTCCGCGACTCGCCACGTCGCGGGGGTCCGGCGCTCATGGCCCTCGTCGACGAGGGGGCGGATGCAGCAGAGGAGCTCGCGACGGACGTCTCGCTCGAGGGGCGGCGCATCCTCGTGGTCGACGATGATCCGGCCATCGTGTGGTTCTTCGCCGGGCTGCTCCGCGAGGAGGGTGCCGAAGTCGCCGAGGCCGAGGACGGTATCGTCGCGCTCGAAGCGGCGCGCAACCGCCGACCCGACCTGATCATCAGCGACATCGTCATGCCCGAGCTCGACGGCTTCGGTCTGTGCCGCGAGCTGCAACGCGACCCGGCCCTGGCCGACGTGCCCGTCATCCTCCTTTCGTGGAAAGAGGACTTCCTGCAGCGCATGCGCGAGCTCGACGCCGGCGCCCAGGGTTACCTGCGCAAGGAAGCGGGCAGCGCCCAGATCCTCGGTCGCGTGCGCCAGGTGCTTCGACCGCGTGCGCGTATCGAAGCCCAGCTCCGCGCCGGAGGCGAGGTTCGCGGTCGCATCGAGGGGCTCGGGGTCATCCCCCTGTTGCGCACGGTGGCGCACGAGACGGGCAACGCGCGGGTCACGTTGCGCGATGCGTGGAGCCTCTTCGAAGTGGACATCCGCGATGGGCGGTTGGTCGACATCACGCGGACGGCCAGCGACGGATCGTTCGCGCGCGGGCGGCGCATCCTGCCGTGGCTGCTCGGCTGCACGGCCGGGCGCTTCACGATCGATCCGACCGACGCGCCGGTGCGGGGCACCCTCGACGCCACCATCGACGATTCACTCGCCGAGGCGACGCGCACCCTCGGCGCGTGGATCGATGCGGTGAGTGGACGCGGCCTGAGTCGTGCGGCCCACGTGTCCTTCGACGCCGACGTGCTCGAGCCCTTCCTGCGCACCTCCCCCGCGCCGGTCCGTGTGCTGGTCGAGCGCATCCGCGGCGGCCAGGGCCCTCGCCGGCTGCTGCTCGACGGGGCGGTGGCGCCCCAGGCGCTCGAGTCGGTGCTGGTGGACCTGGCCCGGCGGGGTGCCCTGCGCGAGGTGCGTGGGGCGGACGGAGAGGACCGGGTGGCCGAGGCCCTGCGCGCGCGAGGCGGGGGCGAGGCAGCGCCGTCCGAGGCGTCAGGGGGCCGTCCCGCGCGCCTGTCCGAGCCCCCGACCGACGTGGACGACGCGGAGGTCGTGGCGGTCACCGAAGAGGAGGCCTCGAGCCTCGACTGGTTGTCGACCGGGGAGCAGACCGGGGACATCGTCGCCGAGGCCCACGCCATGGTCGCGGGCGGGCGGCCACGCCGGCGCAGTGACTCGATGACCGATCTGGACGCACCCTTCGTCGAAGACCGCGAGGGCGTGTCGCCGGAAGAAGATCGTAGGGTAGCTCACGAAGTGGAGGCCGTGCTACCGCCCCCTCCAGAGCACGAGGCAATGCCCAGGCCGCCTGCGTCGCCGATGGCGCCGAGCGCCCCAGCCCGGGAAGAGGCACCCGTGGTTCGCGCGCAGACGAGCGCCACCCCGCCGCCGGCCGTCGACGGGGCGTCAGAGCATATGGCCGCGGCACCGAAGCCGACCGCTCCGCCGGCTCCCGTGAAGGAGGAGGCCCCGTCACCGTCCGCCTCTGCGTCGCCTTCGCCCTCGTCCGAGTCGCTCCCCCGTGAGGTGCACCACGAGGAGCCGGCCACCGTCCGCGAAGCGCCCGCCGACACGGGCCATGACGAGCCCGCCGCCGCGTCCGCCCCGCGTACTTCTCGAGGCCCCAGGGTCCCCTCCGATGCCCCTCCGCGTCCCGACGCGCCGAGCCGGAGGCCCTCGGCGGAGGAAGAGGACGCGGGGCCGGGCCCGTGGGTGTGGTTCTTCATCCTCGGCGCCTGCGTCATCACCGGCTTCGTGGGTTGGCGCGTCATCGAGCATGGGCGCCATCGGCGGCCGTCCCCCGAGCCCGATCCCGTTCCGGCGGTACACGCGATGCCGTCTGGGGCCTCGGGTTCGCTGCCCACCCGCACCAACCCGGGCCCGGCCGTGCCGGCGCCGGCTACGGGCGCCACCGTGCCCACCTTCGGACAGCGGCTCACGGCCTACGATGCGGGAGTGACGCTCAGGCCGGGCGAGGGCGCCCTGGTGGTAGAGGGGCAGGCGGGTGCGGCGGCGGAGGTGCAGATCCGCGATCGCGCGCCTGTCCCGATCCCGGCGCGCGTCGCCCTGCCGGCAGGGGGGCCCTACCGGCTTGCATTCCGCAGCGGTGGTACCGAGATCATTCGCTTCGTCACGATCAGCGCGGGCAGCACGTTGCTGGTGCACGCGCCGAGGCAGTGACCGCGCCCTCAGCGCCGGACGCCTCCGATGCCGGCGCCCTCGCGCCCTTCGCGAATCTCGCGCTCGCCTGCGTGCACCGCGAGTACCCGAATCATCTGTCGCACGCCATGCGGTCGGATGCCGATGCCTCGCCTCCCCGTCGCCTGCACCCGGCCTTCTACGGGGCCTTCGACTGGCACTCGTCGGTGCACGGCCACTGGTCGCTCGCTCGCCTCGCCCGGCTCCACGAGGGTGCCGTCTTCGCCGAGGCCGCCCGCGCGGCCCTCGCGCGCACGCTCACGCACGCGAATCTCGAAAGCGAGCTACATTACATGGAATCGCGGCCCGCGTTCGAGCGTCCCTACGGGCTCGCCTGGCTGCTCCAGCTCGAGGCGGAGCTCGCTGCGTGGGACGACCCGGACGCGCGGCGGTGGTCCGAGGCGCTCGCCCCCCTCGCATCGGTCTGCGCCGAGCGCCTCGGGGGCTGGTTCGCGATCCTGCCCCGCCCGGTCCGCAGCGGCGTCCATTCCCAGAGCGCCTTCGCCATGGGCCTGGCCCTCGACCGCGCGCGCGTCGTGGGGGACGCCGCCGCCAACGATCTCGCCGCCCGCGCCCGGGACCTCCACGGCGACGACCGGGACCTGCCCCTGCACCTCGAGCCGAGCGGCGAAGACTTCCTCTCGCCGAGCCTCGGCGCCGCGGATCTGATACGCCGCGTTCTGCCGCCGAACGACTTTGCAATGTGGCTCACACGTGCCCTGCCCGGCATCCCCCACGAGGGCACGGCCGACTGGCTCGCACCGCTGCCCTCTCCGGACCGGGCGGACGGCCGCCTGGCCCATCTCGACGGCCTGACCCTGAGCCGCGCCTTCATGCTCGAAGGCATCGCCGCCGGACTGCCCGGGAGCGATCCCAGGCTGCCCGCCCTCGGTGCCGCGGCGCGTGTCCATCGGCGCCTCGGGATCGCGGCGGTGGACGATCGCCACTATGAAGGCGCCCACTGGCTCGGCACCTTCGCTGTCTACTTGTTGACCGCGCGCGGCCTCGGCGCGCCCGTCAGGCGCGACCCGGATCGAGCGTGAGCGTCCGGCCGTAGACGGCAGCGACCAGGTCGGCGATCTCATCGACGCCCGGCGCTGGCGGCTGCATCTCCCACTCCCAGCGCAGGTTCTGGCGGAGGCGTTCGGTCACCTCGGATTGGGAGCGGCCGAGGCGCATGAGCAGGGCGGCCCGATCGCGCAGTTCGCGGCGTCGCGCCTCGCGCGCCTGCTCGGCGGAGTGGGCGTCGGCGCCGGGCGGCACGAAGGGGACGAGCCAGTCGAAGGGCTGCGAGCGTGTCATGGGCGCAGCCTACCGAGGAGACGGCGTCCCGTCGAGCTGTGCGCTCGGTCGGGGGGGGTGTTTGACGCTCCGGGATCGCGCGTGCTATCGCGGGCCCCGATGGACTGCACGCGTGCACAGGGGGACACGCGCGCTTTGGGCGCTAGGACGCAGTGCATCGCCAGAACGGAGCTGTAGGAGGTTCGATGACGCGCGGATGGGACGCACGACCCTCCGCCCGCGCCTGTCCGGGCGCGGCGTGGATCGGTATCGCGGCCGCCGTGCTCGTCCTAGGCGGGTGCGGCAACCATGGGGGGGTAGCGAGCGGCAAGGGCGCCGACCCTCCGCGCCCCTCGGGCGGAAAGGGCACGGCCGACCCGCCCTCGGGAACGGCCATCGCCTCGGCCGCCGACCTCTCGGGCCTGCGCGTGCAGCAGGACCTGGTCGCCCACGTGCACCTCGCCGATGTCGATCACCAGGGCCTGTTCATCGACCTCGGCACGCCGGCCCAGGCCAAGTACACCGTCGGGGAGTGGAACAGCGGCTGGGGCAAGCGGGGCCTCGCGGGCGCCGTGACCTACGCCCGCGCCGGCATGCGGGGCCGCATCTACTTCCACGCCGACCAGCCCGGGCCCATGACGGTGCGGGTGCGCCTCAAGCCCGTCGGCACGACGGCCATGACGCCGTACATCAACGGCAACCAGATCCAGTCGCTTCACTTCGAGGCGGGGACCGGCTTCCGCAACTACGACTTCCAGCTTCCAGGCAACCATGTCGTGCGCGGCGAGAACTACCTGCTGCTCGCCTTCGGCGGCACGACGCGGGTCGGCGACGAGGACGTGTCGGTCGCCGTCGACTCGGTCCGCATCGTCCCCGGCACGAGCATCCCGACCGGTCACTACGACGCACCGACCTACGGCTCCATGGTCGGCGACGCCACGGTCGGCGGACAAAAGCGCCCCGCCGTGCGGGTCGAGCGGCCGACGAAGCTCGACTACTACGTGCAGGTGCCGGTCCACGGCGAGCTCGCCTTCGGTGTCGGGGTGGTCGGCAGCGCCGCGGGGAGCGGCAACGCCACGATTGCCGTGACGCCCGAAGAGGGGCAATCGAAGGACGTCTACTCCCACGCCCTTTCCACCCAGTGGAACGACGGGGTCGTCGACCTTTCTCCCTGGGCGGGCAAGGTGGTGCGCGTCCGCCTCTCGGCCGACGGGGAGGGCGCCGGAAGCGTGGCCTGGAGCAAGCTCGCCATCGTGGTGCCCAAGCCCCACGCCGCGCCGGCCCGCACCAAACCCAAGAACGTCGTCGTGCTGCTCATCGACACGCTGCGCGCCGACAAGCTCAAGCCCTACAACCCGGCTTCCCGGGTCAGGACACCGGTCATCGACGAGATCGCGTCGCAGGGCACCCTCTTCGAGCGTGCCCAGGCGCCGGAGAACTGGACCAAGCCGTCGGTGGCTTCGATCCTGACGAGCCTCTTCCCCATGACCCACAACACGAAGACCGAGGAGGCGCGTCTCCCGGACGACGTGGAGATGATCAGCGAGCACGCGAAGGCGAACGGCTTCCAGACGGCGAGCTTCATCGCCAACGGCTTCGTGTCCGATCGCTTCGGCTTCGATCAGGGATGGGATTACTACACGAACTACATCCGCGAGTCGAAGAGCACGCTCGCCGAGCACGTCTTTCACGACGCGGGCGACTGGATCGCACACCACAAGGACAAACCGTTCTTCGTCTACATCCAGACCATCGAGCCCCACGTGCCCTACGACCCGCCGGACGCGTACCTCCAGATGTACGACAACCGGACGGACTACGCCGGGCCCATCAAGCCGCGCCTCACCCCCCAGCTGCTCGAGAAGGCCAAGCACACCCCGCCCGAGATCACGTTCGACGCGAGCGACATCCGACGCCTCGAGGCGCTGCACGACGGAGAGATCAGCTACCACGATCACGCCTTCGGCGACTTCGTGGCCCAGATGAAGCAGCTCGGACTGTGGGACGACACGCTGCTGGTCGTGACGGCCGACCACGGCGAGGAGTTCAACGACCACGGCAAGTGGGGCCACGGTCACAGCGTCTACCAGGAGCTGCTCCACGTGCCGCTCATCTTCCGTCTTCCCGGCACGGTGCCGAGCGGCAAGCGCGTGGCGCCGGTCGTCAGCACCATGGACATCATGCCGACAGTGCTCGACCTCACCGGCACGCCACCCATGCGCGATGCCGAGGGCTACAGCCTGGTGCCCTACCTCGACGATCAGGCGCCCACCGGGCCCGACGTGGCGTTCAGCGACTTTCTGAACGACCGGCGCGTCATCGACACCGGCCGATGGAAGCTCATCCTCCGGTCCAACCTCACGGCGACGCTCTTCGACCTCGACACGGATCCACACGAGCTGCACGAGCTCGCCCTGACCGCCAAGCCCATCGCCGAGCGCTACTGCCGCATCCTGCTCGATCAGTTCCTCGGTGCCACCGACCGGCGCCACTGGTACGATGCGAGGCAGGGTCGCGAGCGCCAGCACCAGAGCCAGAACGCGCACATGGACAACCAGATCCGCAGCCAGCTCCGCGCCCTCGGCTACGCCAACTGACGACGGTTCCCACGATGAAGCGATTGCAGCGCGTCGTCCGTTGGTGGTCGTCCCTCGTGGGGGCCGGGTAGGCGCGTGGACGGTCGCGGGGGGTTGGCGGTCATCGAGCAACGGCGCGAGCGCTACTTGCGCTCCCCCCGACTCACGCCCACGGCCGATGGCGCGACGCTTCACGTCATCGCGTGGGAGCCGGACGGCGAGCGGGTGCTGGCCTTCGACCTCTCGCCCGAGGGGACGCCGGGCGAGGCGCGCGTCGTGACGCCACCGACCGACGCCATCGCTGCATTCGCTCCGGGCGAGGCCATCGCGACGACCGACGACCCGGGGGTGGACGACGCGGCGGAGGCCGGCGCCTACCGCGTCCGTGTCGTGCACGACGGCAGCGTCTCCGAGGTGCGGCTCTTCGGTCCGGACCAGCGCGAGGTCGTCGTGTGGCGCGCCCGGGGCATCGCTGCAGCGCCCGCCGTCGCACCGGTCGCCGACGGAGCGTGGGTGGCGTTTCACCACGACGTGCGCGAGGACCGGGGCGAGCCGGACGTCGCCAAGTGGGTAGCCCTCCGCTTCGTGGACGCGGACGGACGGGTGCTCGAGCCCGAGGCGCCCATGCGAGACCGCAACCGCGACCAGGAGGGCGAGGAGCAGTCCTTCGAGTTCCCGACGCTGTCGGTGGGCGAGGACGGGGCGCTCGCGATCTTCGGTCGCGGCTCGCACCGCTTCTACCGTCAGGACGTGGGTGCCGAGGGGTTCGGCCCACGCGTCCCCATCGGTCCCGGAGGCTGGGGCTGCCGTGGCCGCCGTGTCGCGGTGGCGCGCTCTGCCGACGGCGGCCTGCTGACAGCGCGCCGCGAACGAGAGGGCATCGTCATCGATCGCGTCGAAGGGCCTTCGGGCGGGCGACCGGCCCTGGTGCCGGCCGAGGTGGACGCGAACCATGTCGGCCGCATCACGGCTCGCGTGATGCACGCCGCGGGCGAGGAGCTCGCCTCCGCCGACGGGCGCGGCACCTTCTTCGGCGACATCCATCAGCACAGCGCCCACTCGGACGGTATCGGCACGGCGGCCGAGGCCTACCTGCGCGCGCGCTTCACCTACGGCGACGACTTCTGTGCGCTCACCGACCACGAGTCGTTCCTCGGCAAGCGCATCGGGCCCGGAGAGTGGGCCTACCTTTCGGCCGTCGCCGACCGCTACGACGAGCCGGGGCGCTTCGCCACGCTGATCGCCTACGAGTGGACGGGGCGCATGTATCCCGGACCGGGCCACAAGGTGGTCTACCTGCCGCGGAGCGGCACCGGCATCACGTCGCGGGACGACGTGCCCGAGGGGGTCGACCTGGTGTCGCGCGTGCGCGAGCTCGGCGGCTTCGCGGTGCCGCACCACGTGGGCTGGACCGGCGCGGACGCCGCGGCCCACGACCCCTCTGTGCAGCCCGTCTGGGAGATCTGCTCGTGCCACGGTTGCTACGAGCACCCCGGCCACCCCCTCGGGCAGCGCGGCGAGCTCGCCGACCAACAGGTCGACAGCATGCTGCGCGCGGGGCTGCGCTTCGGCTTCATCGCCTGCTCGGACAGCCACGGCCTGCTCTTCCATCACGGCATCGCACGCAAGCGTGATCCCTTCCGCACGGGTCTCACTGCCGTGCAGGCCCCCGCGTGCACGCGCACCGACATCTTCGAGGCGATCGGTGCACGTCGCTGCTACGCGACCAGCGGCGTGCGCATCCTGCTCGACCTGCGCGTGGGCGACGCGCCCATGGGCAGCGTGCTGGCGCCGGGCGGCCCTGTGCCCGTGCGCGCCGAGGTCCTCGGCACGGCGCCCGTCGCGTGGGTCGAGCTCGTCGGCAGCGCGGGCGTGCTCGCGACCGTGGAGCCCGGTGTGCGCCGCGCCTCGATCGAGGCCTCCGTCTCCGATGCGTGGGTCTACGCGCGGGTGACGCAGGTCGACGGCGAGATGGCCTGGTCGAGCCCGGTCTTCCTCAACCGCTGAGGGGCGGCTGTCGCTGTCCTCAGCGCCCGAGGGGCGCGATGGAGCGCGTTCGCGCTTGCGGCAATGTGACCGTCACGGTCGTTCCCTTGTCGTAGCTGCTCTCGAGCTCGACGGTGCCGCCGTGGGCGTGCACGACGCGCTCCACGATGGCGAGGCCGAGCCCCGTGCCGGAGGGACGCGTCGTGAAAAAGGGGTCGCGCGCCTTCGAGCGCACCAGCGTGTCCATGCCCTCGCCGGTATCGTGGAATGTCAGGGCGATGGCCGGAGCGTGCTCGAGGATCGCGCGCCTCGCGCGGACGGTCAGGACCCCACCATGGGGCATGGCCTGCACGGCGTTCTCTACGATGTTCACGAAGGCACCGCGGAGCAGGTCCGCGTCGCCGTGCAGTGAGGACGGCGCGCCGGCCAGCTCGACGTCGATCTCGATGGAGGTCGCCTCCGGCTTGTCCCGCATGGCGGCTTCCATGGCCCGGTCCACGAGTGCCGCGACCGGCAGGGGCTTGCGCTGCGGAGCGAGCGGGCGCGCGTAGGTGAGCAGGTCCCGGACGAGGCGGTTGAGCCGGTCCGCCTCCTCGTCGAGCATACCGAGGAGGGTCCGCTGCTCGGCTGCCACGAGGTCCGGCCGGCGCAGCCCCGCCGCCGCGTTCCGGAGCGCCGCGAGGGGATTGCGCACCTCGTGGGCGATGACGGCCGACAGCTCGCCGACGGCAGCGAGCTGCTCCTTTTGTACGAGCTCCTCCTGCACCGCGCGTAGCTCTTCGTAGCTTCGCTTGAGCTCGCGTGTGCGGTCGCGCAGCTCGTCGCCCGAGCGGATGAGACGGCGCAGGAGCAGGAAGCTGCCGGCGATGCTGATCAGGACGAAGGCGTGGCCGGCGAGCAACCACGAGCGGATGCGCAGCGCGTAGGTGACGATGTCGTGTAGACCCGCGACCATCGCAGGCAAGAGGGCCAGGGCGAACAGGCGCAAGTCCGGGTCGTGACGACGGCTCCGCGCGAGCGCCACGACGACGGCCGCCGTCAGCAGAACCGTGCCGGCGATGAACACCACCCCCAGGGGCAGGAGGCGGACCTCCGGATAGCGCGGGGCGAGCGCGAAGCCCCCCGCGCGGACGGACGCGGTCGTGCCCGGGTCGAAGAAGAGGCCGGCCAGGTTCGCCATGAGGCCGAAGGCCGACCATGCGAGCGTCGCGCGGACGAGCCAGTGGTTCCTCTGTTCGGCGAGCAGGAAGACGAAGTAGACGAGCGCGCCGAAGGCGATGGCACCGCCCGCGATGCGCAGCCGCTGACCGTGGGCGTAGTCCGACGGGCTGTGCGCGGCTACGCACAGGGCGCCGCCGACCGCGAGGATGGACAGTCCGACCGCACCGACCGCGAAGGCGAGGTGCTCGACGTGGGCGCGACGGCGCAAGTACAGGAGCCCCGAGTAGCTTCCCGCATAGGCGTGCAGGGCAGCCCAGGCGAGCAGGACGCTGGCGAGCAGGGGCGACACGTCATGCCTCTCGCGCGTCGAGGCCCGACGGTGGCGCAACCGACGGCGCGAGCTTCAGGGTAGGGGGGGGGCCGACGGGGAGGATCACCGTGACCACGGTGCCGATGCCGTGGCGGCTCTCGATCTCCACGCTCCCGCCGTGAGTACGCACGACGCGGTCGACCATCGCGAGGCCGAGGCCGGTGCCCGACGGCCGGGTCGTGAAGAAGGGTGCGCGCGCCTTCTCGCGCACGAGGCTGTCCATGCCCTCTCCGGTGTCGCGGAAGGCGAGGGCCACGGCCGCCTGGTCACCGAGGGCGGCGGGGCGTGCCTCGACGGTCAGGGTCCCGCCCGCGGGCATCGCCTGCAGGGCGTTATCGACGATGTTCACCAGCGCGTGGTGCAAGAGGTCGGCATCGCCCCGAAGCTCGGGGGGCGCCTGATCGAGCTCGAGGACCACTTCGACGTGGGCCGCCGAGGCGCCGTCTCGCCCGTGCTCCACCGCTTCGTGGACCAGACCGACCAGGTCGATGGGGTTGGCCTCGAGCGAGACGGGGCGCGTGTAGGCGAGAAGGTCGTCCACAAGCCGATGCAGGCGTTGCGTCTCCTCGTCGAGGATGCCCAGCAGCGTGACGTGGTCGTCGGAGTCGGGAGCGGTTCTGCGCAGGCCGCTCGCGGCGTTCTTGATGATCGCGAGGGGGTTGCGCACCTCGTGGGCGATGACGGCGGACAGCTCGCCCACCGCCGCCAGCTGCTCCTTGCGGACGATCTCTTCCTGGGCTTGGCGGAGCTCGTCGTAGCTGTGGCGCAGCTCGTCGGTGCGGATGCCGAGCTCTTCGCCGGTGCGCACGAAGCGCTCGAGGAGCACGTAGCTCATGGCCAGGACAGCGATGACCGCCGTGTGCTCGAAGAGGTAGACCGACCGGAGGGATCCCATCCGGATGAGCACGTCGTGGGCGCTCGCAGCGAGATCCACCGCGGCCGCCAGGAGCAGGATCCGCACTTCGCGGTTGTTCCGTGCCTGGAACCGCATCCGCGCCAACGCGACGCCAGCGAGGAGGACGGCGGTGGCGACGTCGATCTGCCCGAGGACCGTCACGGTCGCTTCGGGGTAGTCGGGGGCACCCGCAAAGCCCCAGGTGGGGGGCGGCCCCGCCCGGGTCGGGTCGACGAAGAGCCCCGCCGCGATACCGGCGAGCCCGAGCAGCGCCCACACATAGGCCACGGTCGACAGGCGCGAGCGACGCACCGTCAGCGCCTCGCAGAAGTCGACGAAGAAGGCGACCGCCGCCAGCATCCCCACGAACGTGAGGCGCATGGCGAACGCGCCCTCGACCACGGTGCGGGCGTCGGTGAAAACCGCGCTCGCCACGGCGTAGAGCGCCAGGGCCCCGCACAGGAGACCGAAGCAGAGATACTCACGGTCGCGGGGGCGCGCGTGATACAGGGCACAGTAGTACAGACAGACGTAGCTGTAGACTGCGGCCCAACCGAGGATCAGTGTCGCGAGCGGCGACATGTACGCGAGCATAGTCGAGCCGGTGCAGGGCGGCGAACGTGCCGTCCCCGGGGGCCGAGATTGGGGGAAGGGCGGGAGGGGGTGCCCGGTTCTTTGCCGCGCGTGAAGCCCCCGGTTACGATTTGTTCGTGCACCCCCGTTCGACTCCTGCGAGCTCCGCCAAGGAGCGCCGGCCCGGACGTCGAGCCCGCTGGCTCGCCGCGGCCGTCCTGCTCCTCGCCGGCGCCATCGCCGTCCCGGTGGCGGTCTGGGCCCAGGCGACAGATGCCGCGCCGTCCCCGGCCACCCCTGTCGCGAGCGGGTCCGGCGCCTACGACGGCGTGGTGCCGGGAACGGCCAACCTGCCTCCCCTCGCTGCGGTCGCGCGCCGTAGCACGGCCCGGCTCCTGACCTGGCCCGGCTTCCAGCAACGCCCCGACGGCGCCTCCCGCGTGTTCATCCAGACCACCCAGGCGGTTACGACCGAGACGCGTAGCGAGCAGGGGAAGTTCACGATCCTGCTCCACGCGACGAAGGTCTTCCTTCGCAACAACCGCCGGCCCCTCGAGACGCGGTACTTCGACACGCCCGTGACGCGCATCTCGGTCGAGCAGCGCCACAAGGACGTGGCCGTGGTGATGGACCTACGGGCGCCCGTGACGCCGCGGGTCTACAGCGATACGGGGCAGAGCGGCTTCCACTACGTGTACGCCGAGTTTCCGGCGGGCAACTACCTGCCGCCGAGCGAGACGCCGGCTGCCGACGCGGGCACGGGCGCCACGGGCCCGGGCGCTGCGCCCTCCGGCACGCCTGCCCAGTGAACGGGACGCGGCCGCTTCGTCGGTCGGGCCCACGCCGTCGCGGCTCGACGGCGGCCTGCGCTCACTGCTGGTGCGGGTCGTCCTCGAATGGAATCCAGAACACCGTCGTACGCGAGTAGGTACCCTGCTTGCGGTGGCCGAGCAGCCCGTACAGCACGGTCCACCAGTAGTCGCCGGGGGCCGGCTCGCCGTAGGCGAAGAACGGGAAGAAGTGGAACTCCCAGTAGGGTACACCGTGCGACCGGCCGGCTCGGTAGTAGGTGTTGCCCGCGATCTGCGTCACGTCCGTGCCGCTGCGGAAGCGCCAGAAGAAGGGGAAGAAGATCGTCGTCCGGCTGTGGGATTCGTAGCTCTGGAAGTCCCAGTAGATCGGGGCGATGACCAGGTGCCGGTAGGTCCGCGCGCTCGTCGAGTAGATGAGCGGATGCAGGTTGAAGGTGTGGCTGTCGGGCGAGTGGGAGATCTGGAAGGTGGGGAAGATCCAGGTCGCGGCCGAGTCTTCCGTGTGGCTCTGCCAGTGGGCTGCGAGCAGGGTTGCCCAGGTCGTGTACATGCCCCGTTCGTGCCAGTAGCCGTAGAAGGGGAAGACGATGGTCTGGGTCTTGGCGGGGCTCTGGTAGTGGTAGACGAACGGCGGCACGACCACGGCTGAGGCCCGCTCGCGGGGATCGCGGTAGGAGAAGAAGAACGGGGCGACCGAGTCGAGCTCCGTCTCGCCCCGGTGGCGCTGGTAGAGCGGCGTCACGAGCGTCTGGGAGTGGTCCACGTCGAACCAGCCGAACAGGGGCGTGATGAGCCGTACGTCGTGCCCGTACCGCGAGTAGTGGAACAGGAGCGGCGGGATGGTGGTCGAGGTGAAGGTCGGCCCGTGGCTGTGGAGCAGCAGCGGCACGAGACCCCAGGCGACGCTGTCGGGTGCCGTACGGTGATAGAAGGGCGGGATGATCGTGAGCGTCGTGCGCGCGTCCAGGTCGGCGAAGCGCAGATAGAGCGGCGACAGCACGCGATGCAAGCTCGCGTGCTGCGTCACCCAGAGCAGCGGGAAGATGCCCCAGTCGACGTCCTGGTGATCGCGTAGGCGAAAATAGGGACCGACAAATGTGTGGGCTGCATCACTGTTGGCCCAGGAGAGCGTGAGCAGCGGCGGGATGACGGTATAGACCGAGTCGTGGCTGCGGCCCATGAAGAGGAGAGGCGCGAGGCCGAGCGAGAAGCCGTGAGGGTCGTGGGCGTAGTAGAAGGGCGGGACCACGGTCGTCGCCCCGTCGGTCCGCCGGAAGGACCAGACGAAGGGGAAGGCGACGTCGGCATAGAGCGAGGGGCTTCGCCGGCGGTAGTAGGGGCCGATGAGCAGCTCCTGGTCGTCGGGCGAGGTGCGATCGTAGAAGAGGGGGAAGACGGCCGTCGTGTGGGTGTGACCCCGTTGCTCGACGAGCACCGGCGGGATGACCAGCCGTGAGCTGGGCGGCGGCTCGGCAGGCGGCACGAGGGCAACCGCGTCATGGGCCGGAGGCAGGGGCGTTGCCTGCTGCGCAGGGGTGCCGCCTCCGCTCGTCGTGCCACTGGCCGCGTGGCCGCCCTGGCCCTCGGCGCCCTGGTTGGGCTCGCTTCCGCCCTCGTCTTCGGCGCCCTGGCCCTCGCCGCCTGGCTCCGCCGCACCCTGATCCTCGGCGCCTTCGGGTGTCGCCCCCGGGCCGCCCGGCGCGGCGCCCTGCTGGGCCGCGGCCGGTCCCGCGCCAAGCGCCACGAGGGTCAGGAGCGCGATCCCTATCGCCGCCGACTCTCTCACAGCGTCTCCTCGAGGAGGGCGCGGATCCCCTGAGCGACCGCCTCGCGCGGCACCTCCACCTGGCGTCCCTGCTCCGTCAGGCCCTTGAGCTGCACCACGCCCCGCGCGACCTCGTCCTCGCCGAGGATGAGCGCCGCGCGTGCGCCCGACTTGTCGGCCCGCCGCATCTGGCTCTTGAGCGACTGGCCGCGCAGGTCGGCGTCGGCTCGCAGGCCCGCTTCCCGGAGGTCGCGCAGGAGCACGACGGCCGCCTCGCGTTGCTCGGGGCGCGCCGCCACCACCCACGCGTCGAGGGACGGCTCCGCATCGGGCGCGTCCATCATCATGAGCAGGCGCTCGAGGCCCACCGCGAACCCCACCGCGGGCGTCTTTGGCCCACCGAGCCCCTCCACCAGATCGTCGTAGCGCCCACCGCCGCAGATCGCGTTCTGTGCGCCGAGACGACTGCCGCGGCCCCGCACCTCGAAGAGGGTGCGCGTGTAGTAGTCGAGCCCGCGCACGATATGGGGATCGACCCGGTAGGGCGTGCCGAGGGCGTCGAGGGTCGACTTCAGTCCCTCGAAGTGCGCCCGGTCCTCGTCGTCCAGGTAGTCGAGGATGCCGGGGGCGCCCCTCGCCACCTCCGCATCCGCTGGCACCTTGCAGTCCAGCACGCGCAGGGGGTTGCTCGTCATGCGGCGCTGGCAATCGATGCAGAGCGCATCGTGGTGCGGCGCCAGATAGGCGAGCAGCGCTTCGCGGTAGCGCGGGCGCGTCCCCGCCCCACCGAGCGAGTTGATGAGCACTTCCACGTCCTCGACGCCCAGGCCGCGCAGAAACCTCACCAGCATGTCGATCATCTCGGCGTCGACGTAGGGGCCCGGGTCGCCGAAGACCTCCACGCCCGCCTGGTAGAACTGACGGTATCGCCCCTTGGCCGGGCGCTCGCGCCGATACATCGGGCCGAGGTAGTACCACTTCGTCACGGGCTTCTGGGCCTGGACGTTGTGCTGGAGGTAGGTGCGGACGGCCGATGCCGTGCCCTCCGGCCGGAGGGTCAGGGACTGCTCGCCCTTGTCGACGAAGGTGTACATCTCCTTCTCGACGATGTCCGTCTGCTCACCGATCGAGCGGACGAAGAGGGCTGTGGGCTCGACGACGGGGGGCCGCACCTCGCCGTAGCCGTAGCGGGCGACCATCTCACGAAACCTGCGCTCGAGCCGATGCCACAGAGGCATCTCCTCGGGCAGGACGTCGTTCATCCCTTTGACGGCGCGCAGGGTCTCCATCGCGGTCTTTCCCCGCCGGGCCGGGGCCCGCGCTACTTACCCGTTGGGTCGCGGGGTTGCAAGGCAGACCGAAGCGGCCCGGGAGGACGGGCCGCCCGCCGGGACCCGTTCACAGGGCGTGGTAGGCCGCGGTCGCGCGGGCGAGCCGTTCGGCCAGGGCCGCGCGCCGATCGGGAGGCAG
This sequence comes from uncultured delta proteobacterium, assembly GCA_963830115.1. GTDB lineage: Bacteria > Myxococcota_A > Polyangia > Polyangiales > CAWHLB01 > CAWHLB01. Next base: position 160,723 of record CAWHLB010000034.1, on the reverse strand, counting down.
CCCCGCGTGGCGGTCGGGGTGCAGCGCGAAGGCGAGGCGGCGCAAGCGCGCGCGGGCGAGGGCCTGCGGGTCCGGTGGCGGCGAGGGAGCGTGCGTCGGAGCCGGGGGTGGAGGCGCCGCTTTGGGAGCAAGGTGGGGCGCGCGAACGTCAGCGGGGGGCGCCGACGCCAGGGCGACCGTGGCCGCCACCTCGGCGGGGCGCACGGGCCGCGGCACGAAGCGCGCCCGCGATCCGCGCTCGGCGGCGATCGTGAGGAGAGCGGCGAGGCGCTTTTGGGTCTGGGCCCGGAGCGCGGCGCGGACCCGATTGCCGGCCACGCCACCGACCTCGGTCGCCAGGGCTCCGGCGCGGCGCTCCGAGCGCGCGAGCGCCTCCAGGGTTGCCTGGAAGGCGGGGCCGCGAAGCAGTCCCGCCCGGTGCAGCGTTTCGAGAAGCGGATCGAAGCGCCCCGCGATCCGCACCGAGACGACGTGGCCGCCGCGCAGGACGAGGCGATGGGTGGTGCCGTCCCGCTCGTGCACGAGGACGTCGCCTTCGCTGCGCTCCCGAGCGAGCTCGACGAGCATCCGGCCGAGCCCACCTGCGCGCAACGTCGCCGGTCCCATCTCTCCGGCGTCGCACGCTCTGTCGGCGAGGGTCCAGTTTTCGGTGCCGTCGCGCTCCGCCTCAGGCAGCGGGCTGTCCCACCGCGGGCCCGGGCATCGGCTCGTCGGCAGCGTCGTCGAAGAGTCGAGCCTGGACGCGCCGTCCCTTGCGGCGCAGCTCGGCGTAGTCCCACAGGGCAGCCACGGCCCCGCCGGTGAGGGGTGGCATCAGGCGGGCGACCAGCGTGCGCTGAAGGGTGCGCTCCGCGAGCAGGCGGGTGACGCGGCGGGCAAGGAATGTGCGTGCCCGGTCGCTCGCGAGCCTGCCGAAGGCGAGGCGGCCGACCGTGGCCTCGTGGCGCGGATCCTGGCCCGCGAGCAGCGCGAGCATGCGGTCGGGCCAGCGCGCATCGTCGAAGAAACACGGGTCCGCCAGGGTTGCCGCGCACGCCGCCATGGCGGCCTGGGCTCGGGCCGTGCTTCCGGTGTCGACGACCGAGAGGGCGAGCGACGAGAGGGGCCGGGAGGGGATGCTCGAAAGGAACCCGTGCCACGCGGCGCGGCGCGCGAAGTGCTCGACCGCGTGCCCGGCGAGCTCCCTGTCGGTGGCGTCCGGATGGCGGCGGCGTAAGGACGCGACGAAGTCCTGGCACGCCTCGGGATTGGCCGCGAACGCGGCGTGGACGACCACCCTCATGACACGTTCCCAGGCGTCGGCGGCGCGGGGCATGACCGCTCAAGGTGCACACGCCGGTGTCCCTGTCCACCCGGCGCGGCGCGGTGCCGGAGGAAGAAGGCAGTGGGCGCCGCGGGTCAGTGCCGACCGCTCGTGCGTCCCCGGCTCAGCTGCCCCACCGCCTCGCCCAGCCCATCGAGGGTGAAGGGAAACATGGAGAAGACCTCTCGCACGTACTCGATGGTGGTGCCGCTCCAGTAGCGTACCGGCTCCGGGTTGAGCCAGACCGAGCGCTGGAAGTGATCGGCAATGCGCATCAGCCACCCGATGCCCTCGGTGCCCGCGTCGCCGCCCAGATCCGAGCCGCCGCCGGACAACAGCTCGTAGGGCGCCATCAGCGCGTCGCCCACCATGATCAGCTTGTAGTGGCTGCCGCAGCTCGTGCAGCAGGTCGGGCACGCGGATCGGCTCGTCGAAGCGCTCGGTCGAGTAGACCTTCCCGTAGATGCAGTTGTGAAAGTAGTAGGTGCGGAGGTCCTTGAAGTGCGTCGAGCGCTTTGTCGCACTGAAGAGGCGTGAGACCAGGTGGGCGTAGGGGTCCATCGATCCGCCCACGTCCATCATCAAGACGACGCGCGTATTGGGACGTCGCGGAGGCCGCGTGACCACCTCGAGCTCGCCCGCGTTCTGTGCGGTCGCATCGATGGTGCCCTCGAGGTCGAGCTCCTCGTCGGCGCCCTCGCGCACGAAGGCGCGCAGTCGCCGGAGCGCGATCTGCATCTGTCGCACGTCCAGGGCCAGGTCGCCCCGGTAGGGTCGGTACTTGCGCGCGTCGGCGACGCGGATCGCGCTTCGCCCGCCGCCCGGCCCGCCGACCCGGATGCCCGCGCGCGCCGCCCCGCCGTGGCCGAAGGGCGACTTGCCCCCCGTCCCGATCCACTTGTCACCGCCGTCGTGCCGCTCGGTCTGCTCGCCCAGGCGTTCCGCGAAGAGACGCTCGATCTCCTCCGGGTCGAGCTGCTCGAAGAGCGCGCGCTCCTCCGGTGTGAGCTCGGGGCGCCGCCCAGCCGCGTCGCGCAACCACTCGTAGAGCTCGTCGGTGAGGGCCTGCCCGGCGGCCTCGATGCCGCGAAAGTGGGCGAGGAAGGCCTCGTCGAAGGCGTCCAGGTGTGCCTCCGAGTGGATCAGGATCGCGCGGGCGACGTGGTAGAAGCCGTCGAGGGAGCTGTCGTGTAGGCCGGCCCCGAGGGCGCGCGCGAGCGCCAGCGCTTCCTGCGCCCCGACCGGCACCCCGCGGCTGCGCAGCTCGTACAGGAAGGGGATGAACACGCGCCGGCTCCTCTACGCCTCGCCCTCGGCTCAGCTCCGGAAGCGCCGGCCGCCGGCGAGCTGATCGGCGAGGACGACCAGGTCCTGCTCCTTCTTGAGAAGGGCGCCGAGGAAGGGGAGGTTGTGCTCGAGCTGGACGTCGCCGATGCCCGCCTTCCGGAGGACCGCGATCCAGTCGATGAGCTCGCGAGGTGCTCGGCCGCTTGCGCAGGCGCTTCATCGCGCGGATCGCGTAGAAGACCTCGAGCGCCTGGGCGACGAGCCGCTCCGAGATGTCGGGGTGATGCACGGCGACGATGCGGCGCATCAGCTCCGGCTCGGGGAAGTCGATGAAGTGGAAGACGCAGCGCCTGAGGAAGGCGTCGGGCAGGTCCTTCTCGTTGTTGCGCGTGATGATCACGACCGGGCGTTCGGTCGCGACGACCTCCTCGTTGGTCTCGAGGACGCGGAAGCGCATGCGGTCGAGCTCGTGCAAGAGGTCGTTCGGGAACTCGATGTCTGCCTTGTCGATCTCGTCGATGAGCAGCACTTGTCGCTGCTCTGCCGCGAAGGCCTCGCCGAGGGGGCCGAGGCGGATGTAGTGACGAATGTCGTGCACGTCCCCGTCGCCGAAGCGCGAGTCGTAGAGCCGCTGCACCGTGTCGTAGACGTAGAGCCCGTCCTGGGCGCGCGTCGTGCTCTTGACGTGCCAGCGCAGGAGGGGCCGCCCGAGCGCCTCCGCCACGGCCTCCGCCAAGAGCGTCTTGCCCGTCCCGGGCTCGCCGCGCACGAGCAGGGGACGCTCGAGCACCAAGGCGCAGTCGACGGCTGCTTCGAGGGACTCGTTCGTCAGGTAGGTATCGGTGCCGCGGAAGCGGAAGAAGGTCTCGCTCATGGTCTCCGTGGGCTCACTGCCGGCTGGCGGGCTTCTTCTTGTCCCGGCGCCGGGGCCGGACGCGCTCGTAGCCGCGCCCGAGCTTGAAACCGACGCCGGCGCCAAGCGCGGCGCCAACGCTCAAGGTGATCAGTATTGTGGTGAGCATACGGGCTCCTTCCAGACGGTATCATGAGGCGCCCGGCGCGCCAGCCAAGGGCGGGAGACGCACGTGACGTTGGACTGGGAGACGATGGTGTCGGCCTCGGCGACCCTCATATGGGTCGTCTCCCTCGGGTTCATTCCGCTCGTGCTCCTGCGCCGCAAGGAGGCCTCCAGCACCATCGCCTGGATCCTGACGCTCGTCTTCATTCCCGTGGCGGGCGTGGTCCTCTTCTGGTTCCTGGGCCGCGACCGGGTGCGGCGGCCTGCGCGGCGCAAGGTCTCGAGCAACGTGGCGCTGCGCGGGCGTCTCGAGGAGATGCGCGCCCTCGCGTGGAACCACCGGCTCGAGGAGATCCTCGCCCAGCAAAGGCCGGAACAGCGCGGGGTGATGCGCCTCGCCGCTCGCGTGGCCCGTCAGGACATCATGCCCGGCAACGAGGTCGAGCTGCTCGTGGGCGCGCCCGCGACCTACGACGCCCACGTGGCCGCCATCGAGGCGGCGCGCGACCACGTGCACCTCGAGTTCTACATCTTCCGGCCGGACGCTCCGGGGCTGCGCATTCTCGACGCGCTCGTCCGGGCGGCGAAGCGCGGCGTGCACGTCCGCCTGCTCTACGACGGATTCGGCTCGCGCATGCTCACCCACCACGCCCTCGCGCCGCTCCTGCGCGCCGGAGGGCACGCGGCCAAGTTCCTCCCCCTCGACCCGGTGCGCCGCGCCTGGACGTTCAACCTGCGCAACCACCGCAAGCTGATGATCGTCGACGGCGAGGTCGGTTTCACCGGCGGCATCAATGTGGGCGAGCCCTTCCTGTCTTGGCGCGACGTGCACCTCTGCATCCGTGGCCCGGCGGCGGGGCAGCTCCAGCGTATCTTCGTCGAGGACTGGTTCTTCGCGACGCGCCACGACCTGGTGCACCCGGCGATCTTTCCGGAGGTGCCCGCGAGCGGTCCGTCGATCGTGCAGCTCGTGGAGTCCGGCCCCGATGCCACGATCGAGGCGATCCAGCGGCTTCTGTTCGCCGCCATCGCCGGCGCGCGCGATCGGGTCTGGCTGACCACCCCCTACTTCGTGCCCGACCCGGCCATCCTCTGCGCGCTGCAGACGGCGGCACTGCGCGGCGTGGACGTGCGGCTCATCGTGCCGCGTCACTCGAACCACCGTGTCACTTTCCACGCGGGGCGCAGCTTCTACGACGCGCTGCTCGGTGCCGGCGTGAAGATCCACGAGTACGTCCCCGGCATGGTCCACGCCAAGACGATGATCGTCGATCACCTCCTGGCGACAGTGGGCAGTGCCAACCTGGACGTGCGCAGCTTCCGGCTCAACTTCGAGCTCGTCGCACTGATGTGGGATCAACACGTGGTTGCCGGGCTCGAGGCGCTGTTCGAGCAGGACCTCGAAAAGAGTGAGCTCGTCGACCTCGCAGCGTGGCGCCGGCGCGGCGTCGTGCTGCGCGTCAAGGAGGGGGTGGGGCGCCTGTGCGCGCCCCTGCTCTGACCGCTCGACCGACCGTGCGAGCGCTCTCGGATCGTCGTCTCATTGGCACCCGACCTCTGGTAGCGTGGCTCGGATGCGCGCTGCCCTGCTCGTCCTTGCCTCGTGCTTCGCTTCGTCGCTCGGCCTCGCTGCGTGCGGGCACCCGGCCAAGCCACATTCCGCTCGCGCCTCGGGAAAGCCTGCCGCCGGAGCGGCGCGCCCCACGAGGAACCGCGCCGCGCCCCAGCCCGCTCCGGCGTCCGCCCCCGTGCCCATCGCGCCCCTCACGCGCACGGTGGCCGGCGGCCTCGCCTGCCGCCTCGGGCCCCCCACGACGCTCGGCGCCATGGGCCCCGAGGCGACCTTGCGGGTGGGCGCCGTGGCTGGCCCCCTGGCGCTGGCCGCGGTCGGCGTCGACGCATCCCACGTGCAGGTGCGTCCCCTCCACGGGGACGGGACGCCCGCCGGCGACCCCGTATCCGTCGAGATCCCGGCAGGCACCCACCCCTTGGCCGTGCAGGGCCTCGGGGCCGATCACTTCCTGCTCCTGACCGAAGGCGACTGCCCCCACGGTGATCGGGGCGGCGCGTGTCTCTACGCGCGTTGGCTCGGGCGGGACGGCAAGCCCGTCGGTCCCGTCCACACGGATCACCTGTCGAGCGAGATGGACGAGTCTCCGTTTCGCCGAGTGGTCCGGCGACCTGGTCATGTACCAGGGGTATTCGCTGAGACCGCCGCCCCAGCTACCACCGCACCTCGTGCGCTTCCGTGTGGGCCCACAGGGCGCCGTCCAGAGCGAGCAGTTGATCCACGTCCAGCACTCCGCCTTCGGTGGCGTTGCCCGCTTCATCGAAGGCGCCTCGCCGCCTGCAGTGCTCGTCCTCACGGCGCCGAAGGGCCCCGAGCACGACGTTCGTCAGCTGGCCTTTTCCGCCGATGGACAGTTGCTTCCGATCGAGGGCCTCCGGGACAACACCTTCCTGCACCTCATCGGAGACCCGGCGGGCGGCTACGCGGCGCTGTACATGCCGCCAGGGCTGGGAGCGCGCCCGTATTTCTTTGCGCGATTCGACGCGGGGGGTCGCCTCCGCGCGCAGCCGGTGAAGCTGCCCCCGAGCTTCCCGAGGGGTCCTGCACCGCCGCCCTTCGCCGACTTCCTGGCGGCCAAGGGGGACTCCGGTTTCCTGATGCGCCACGACGGCGCCGGCATGCCCATCGGTCACTCCGTTCATTACGGGCGCAACGGCGGCGTCGTCTGGGTCGGCACCCACTTCCTCGCGGTGACGAGACAGTCCGCCGCAAACGGCACGGTGCTCGCGGCCCGCACCGTCACCTGCGACCCGGGTCCTCCACCCGGCCGTTGAGCCTCTCTGGTACCTTGGCCCGATGCGAGCCTCCATCGGCGCCACCACACGGGCCTGCGGATTCCTGATCGCGTTCACCGCGCTCGGTTGCCACCTCTCCCACCACGGCCCCTCCCCGGCGCTCTCGGCCACGGACTCGCGGGCTCACGCGGGGCCGAGCGCCGCAGCCCCGACGCCACGCGCCTCCGCCGTGCAGGCGACGCCCATACCCTCGGCGGTGGGGACCCACGCCCCCGCTGCGCCGCCGTCTCCACCCTCTGCGCCGGCGCCCATCGCGTCCTTGACCCGGTCCCTCGCCGGCGGTCCCGCCTGTCGGCTCGGCTCTCCCCACGCCTTCGGCTCCCTCGACCAACCGGCGACCCTCGCGCTGGGGGCGGCGGCCGGTCCCGTGGCCCTGGCCGCGGCCACCAGCGATGCGTCCCACGTGAAGGTGTGGGTCCTGCATCCCGACGGCACCCCCGCCGGCGGTGCGGTGTCGGTCGAGATGCCGGAAGCAGGGCACCTGTTCGCCGTGCAGGGCCTCGGCGCCGATCACTTCCTGCTCGTCACCAAGGCGGCGTGCGACGCCAAGAGCGACGACCCCTGCCTGCATCTCCGCTGGCTCGGCCGGGACGGCTCGCCGGTCGGCCCGCCGGCAACCGACAAGCTCTACGGGCCGATCCGCGACTTCCGATTCATCGAGCACGACGGGGCCCTGGACCTGTACGCGGCGTTCCACGACAACCAGCCCCTCGTCGTCCGGTTCGACCTCGGTCCCGGCGGTAGCGTCCAGAAGTCGACGAACCTGCTCTCCATCGAGAACGACGTGACGTTCTATTCGCACGGTGCCTTCCTCGTGCAGGGCGCCTCGCCCCCGGGCGTGGTCGTCTACACGGACGGCAACGACGACTCCGGGGCCGTGGACGTGGTCTTCGCCGGCGCCTCCTCCGGTGACCACCTCGAGAGCCTGTCGCCGCAGGCCGCGATCCAGGCCGCCGTGGCGGATGGCGATGGACTCGCGGTGGTCTACGGCCCGCGGCCGAGCGCCCGGCAGGTTGCCCGCTTCGAATCGGAACGGTACGTCCCGCGGCGCGGCGACCCGGCTCGGCGCCCATGACCCGCTGCCGCCTCCCCTCGACGCACCCATCGCGGTTCGTGCCGCGGGCGCCACCGTCGTGCGGAGTGATGTCCTCGGCCGCCCGGTCGGCACGCCCGTCTCCCTCGGCGACGGCGCCACCGACGTGCAGGTCGCGTGGCTGGGCGATCACTTTGTCGTGCTCTCGCGCCGCGCCGGGCCGAACGGGGCGACCCTCGAAGCGCGCACCCTGACCTGCGACTCCGCGCCGGCGGTTTCGCCCGGGGGCGGTTGACTCCTAGCGCCAGCTGGGGATAATCTGCCCCCGATGCCTGCCTTCGACGGCAGCGCGGGCCGTGGAGGCCTCTGGGACGACCGACGCTCGTGCTCCTCGGCCTGGTGCTCGGCCTGCCGTCGGCGGGTTGCGGTAGCTGCCAGGAGGGCCCCCCCGCCGAGACTGCGGGTCGGCGGGCGGACACCCTATGTCCGCTGCCTCGCGGCCGCCCCCCCCACAATCGCGCGTGGAAGGTGGGTTCCCTCGCCCTGAGCGAGCACGGCCGCACCCTGCGGGTGGACCACCTCCCCACTTCGTTCCGCCTGGCCGCCTTCGCGGGGCCCGCGCCTTCGACCGAGCCCCTCGACCCGGCCGTCGCCGCCCTGAAGAAGAAGCGACCGGCCCTCGCCGTGCTGCTCGGGGGCGCCGGGGACACCGAGGACCTGGCCACCCACAGCCTCGAGGCCCTCGCCGGCCTGGGCGTTCCGGTCTTCGTCATCGCCGGCGGTCGCGACGACGACGCCGTGCTCGACCGGGCTTTCGGCGCGCTCGACCAGGCGCAGGCCGGCCGTGTGATCGACGCCCGCCCCTGCGCCGCATCCGGATCGGCGACGCGGTCTTCATCCCGGTCTCCGGCGCGCCGGGCGGCCGGTACGCCCGGCGCGCCACCGCCTGCGGATTCGGGCGCGGCGACCTGACCGCCCTCGCCGATGCGCTCGGCAAGGCAGGCGCAGAGCGACGCTTCCTCTTGAGCTGGGCCGCACCGGCCGGCGCCGGGCCACACGCGGTGGGACGCGGCTTCGGGAGTGTCCCTTCGGGCGACGAGGGACTCGCGCGCCTCGCCGCGCGGACCGGCGCCCGGGGTGGCCTCTTCGCCTGGCCCCGCACCCAGGCGCTCCGGCCGACCCGCGCAGACGGCGCCTTGCTGGCCAAGGGTACGGTCGCGCCCGACCTGCGCCTCGTCGTCCCGCCCCTCGCCGGTGCGGTGACAACACGTGCGGACGGTGCGCGGGTTGCTCCGGGGCCCGTCCTGCTCCGCGCAGGCCCCCACGGGATGGCCCTCGAAGGCGCCCCATGAGCCACCGGTCACGGCTCATCCGCCCCTGCCGGGCTGGCTTGACAGCCCTCGGCCGCCTCCTATAGTTCCGCCTCCGCCGTCCCCGCGTGGGCTGCCCGAAGTGCGGCCCGAGACACATGACCGTGTCGGAATTCGTCGTAAAAATCACGGAGCTCGATGCCTCGGGCAAGGACTACGACTTCGTCCTGGCCGGGGCCTGGCTCGGCGAGGCCCTCGAAGGCTCAACCCTTCGCGCAGGCCCGGACGGCAGCGAGGGCTCCCTCTCGGTCCACGCCCAGCTCATGGGGCGGGAGGTGCTCGTTCAGGGCCACCTGCGCGTGCGCCTCGTGACCGACTGCGTGCGCTGCCTCGAGGACGCGCCGGTCGACGTGGACGTGGACATGGTGACGCTCTTCGCTCCGCGCAGTGGCGGGGCGCCCCGTCCGGCCGCCGACGAGGCGGAGCCGGAGGCCGACGAGCCCGAATCGGGAGTATTTCAGCGGCGAGGAGATCGTCCTCGACGAGCTGGTCCGCGAGCACATGCTGCTCGAGTGCCCGATGCAGCCGCTGTGCAGCGAGGACTGCGCCGGCATCGAGGTCCCGGCCCACGTGCGGCCGCCGGCAGATTTCGGTGCGGGCGAAGGGGCCGAGAGCCCCGTCGACCCGCGCCTTGCACCCTTGATGAAGATCGCCCGTGATATCGGGCATGACGAGGAGTGACCCGTGGCGGTTCCGAAGCGACGAACGTCCCGCATGAAGCGTGATCAGAGACGGGCCCAGCACGACAAGGTGAAGGCACCGAACCTGATCCCCTGCCCGAGTTGTGGCGACGTGATGGTTCCGCACCGGGCGTGCCCGTCCTGCGGCCATTACAAGGGGCGCAAGCTCCCCGGACTCGGCGAGACGAAGGACTAGGGCATGACCAGAGGCCCCTGCCGGGATGACCCGGAGGGGCTTCCTCCCACTGCCGGCTCATGGGCTCCCTCGTGGAGCCGTTCCCTCTTCGGCCACAAGCTCGGGGCTTTTCCGTGACAGAACTCGCTCCTCGTTCGCGCATCGTCGGCACCGGACACTACGTGCCCGAGAAGGTGCTGACGAACGCCGACATCGAGAAGATGGTCGAGACGTCGGACGAGTGGATCGTCACCCGCACCGGGATCCACGAGCGGCGCATCGCTGCCCCCGGGGAGAGCTCGAGCGACATGGCGGCGGCCGCAGCCCGCCAGGCCCTCGAGGCGGCCGAGCTCGAGGCGAAGGACCTCGACCTCATCATCGTGAGCACGGTCACGCCGGACATGCCCTTGCCCGCGACGGCCATGTTCGTGCAGCAGAAGATCGGCGCGCGTCCCGACTGCCCCGGCTTCGACCTTTCTGCCGCCTGCGCGGGGTTCATCTATGGGCTGAGCGTCGCCGACCAGTTCATCCGCACGGGCCACTGCCGCCATGTCATGGTCATCGGGGTCGAGCTCCTGTCCCGGGTGCTCGACTGGACCGACCGCAGCACCTGCGTGCTCTTCGGCGACGGGGCGGGGGCCGTGGTCGTCGGACCGGCGCGTGACGACGGGCGGGGCATCATCTCCACCCACGTCTATGCCAACGGCTCCCTCGCTCCGGCGCTCTGCATCCCCGGTGGCGGCTCTGTCGAGCCGACCTCCGCGGAGACGGTCTCGAACCGCCGTCACTTCGTCCACATGGCGGGCTCGGAGATCTTCAAGTTCGCCGTGAAGTCGCTCACCTCCGCCACCCAAGAGGCGCTGCGCGTCAACGGCGTCCCGGCCGACGAGGTCTCATGGGTCGTGCCGCACCAGGCCAACCTGCGGATCCTCGACGCGGTCGGTCAGCGGGTCGGCATCCCCAAGGAGCGCTTCTATCTGAACATCCACAAGTACGGGAACACATCGAGCGCGTCGGTGCCCATCGCCCTCGACGAGGCCGTGCGCGACGGATCGATCCAGCGCGGCCAGAAGCTGGTCTTCTGCGCGCTCGGAGGCGGCGTCGCCTGGGGCAGCGCCCTGGTGCACTGGTGACCCGAGCTCGGAGGGGAGAGCCGTGTTCGATCTGAATGGAAAGGTCGCGCTGGTCACGGGAGGCTCGCGGGGCATCGGCCGCAGCGTTTGCCTGACCCTGGCCGGGGCGGGGGCCCACGTCGTCGTCAACTACGCGCGCAACGCGGAGGCGGCCCAGCACACCCTCGACGCCATCGTCGCCGCGGGTGGAGCGGGGGAGCTGTCCTGCTTCGACGTCTCTGATCCGGAAGCGGTCGATCGGGCGATGTCCGCCGTGCACGAGGCCCACGGCCATCTCGACATCCTGGTCAACAACGCCGGCATCGCCGTCGACCAGCTCCTGCTCCGGATCAAGCCAGAAGAGCTCGAGCGCACCTTCGCCACCAACGTGGCCGGCGCCCTGTGGTGCGCGAAGTCGGCGGTGCGCACCATGATGCGAGCCCGCCGCGGGCGCATCATCAACCTCTCGAGCGTGGTCGGGGAGACCGGCAATCCCGGCCAGGCCGTCTACTCGGCGTCGAAAGCGGCGATCATCGGGTTGACGAAGACGCTCGCGCGGGAGTACGCATCGCGCGGCATCACGGTCAATGCGGTGGCCCCCGGATACATCGACACGGACATGACGTCGGGGCTGCCCGAAAAGGTTCAGAAGGCCATCGTCGAGCAGACCCCGCTCGGCAGGGTCGGGACGCCGGAAGAGGTCGCCGCCGCCGTGCTGTTCCTGGCGAGTGACGAGGCTGCCTACGTCACGGGGCAGGTGCTGCGCGTCAACGGCGGCATGTACGTTTGACCCGGCAATGGGGTCAGGTCTTCACCGCGGCCCGTCGGTCGCGGACTCGGAGGATTCGGAATGGATATCGCGGACAAGGTCAAGGAGATCGTTTCCCAGCAGCTCGACGTCGACAAGGGAAACATCACGGAGGAGTCGGCGTTCATCGACGACCTCGGCGCCGATTCGCTGGCGATCGTCGAGCTGGTGTTGGCCTTCGAGGAGCAGTTCGAGATCGACATCCCCGACGAGGACACCGAGAAGATCCGCACGGTGGGCGATGCGGTGAAGTACATCTCGTCGCGGGCCAACTAGAGGCGCCCTCGGGCGGGTCGGCATCTCGCCGGCCGGCTGCTTCGCCGTGGGACACCGAAGCCGGTTGCGCGTCTTGTGCGCGGCCGGCTCGTGGCGTCTTCACCGCCCAGGGGGGTATGTCTGTGCCGCCGAAGGTTTGTCAGTCATGAAGGGTCTCAGAAGCGTCTGTGCACAGGTGAGGATCCATGCGTAGGGTCGTGATCACCGGGGTGGGTGCCGTCAGTCCGTGCGGTCTGGACACCGCGACGACGTGGAAGAACGTCACGGCGGGCAAGAGCGGTATCGCGCCCATCGAAAACTTCGATGCCACCGAGTACGCCTCGCGCATCGCGGGTGAGTGCCGAGGCTTCGATCCGGAGCAGTTCATCGAGCGCAAGCGCATCCGGGAGATGGACCGCTTCATCCATCTGGCCATCGCGGCGAGCCACCACGCCATCGAGGGTGGCGGCTTCGAGCCGAGCGACGCCGAGAAGGAACGCGTTGGCACCTTCATCGGCGTCGGGATGTGTGGCCTCGATGGGCTCGAGAAGCAGGCGCGGGTCCTCATCCAGAAGGGTCCGCGTCGCATGTCGCCCTACTTCATCCCGTCGGTCATCGCGAACCTGGCGCCCGGCCAGGTCTCGATGCGGTGGGGGTTCAAGGGGCCGAGCCTCACGACGACCAGCGCCTGCTCGTCCGGCGCCCATGCGATCGGCGAGGCCTTCGAGTGGATCAAGCGCGGCGGCATGGACGCGGCCATCGCGGGCGGTGCGGAGGCGGCGGTCTCACCCCTCGGGGTCGGCGGCTTCACGGCGATGCGTGCCCTGTCGACACGCAACGACGAGCCCGAGAAGGCGAGCAGACCCTTCGACAAGGGGCGCGACGGTTTCGTCATCGCCGAGGGCGCGGCCGTGGTGGTGCTCGAGGAGCGGGAAGCCGCCATCCGTCGCGGCGCCCACATCGTCTGCGAGGTGTTGGGCTACGGCGCGACGGCGGACGCCTACCATCTGACGCAGCCCGCACCCCAGGGCGAGGGCGCCCAGCGCGCGATGCGCCAGGCCCTCGCGAGCGCGAGCATCGACGCGACGGACGTGGACTACATCAATGCCCACGGCACCTCGACGCCGCCCGGGGACGTGCAGGAGATCGAGGCGATCAAGGCCGTCTTCGGTGCCCACGCGGGCTCGGGGCTCTGGGTGTCGAGCACGAAGAGCATGACCGGCCATTTGCTCGGCGCTGCCGGCGGGCTCGAGGCGGCCCTGACGGCCCTGACGATCGAGAACGGTCTGGTGCCGCCGACGATCAACCTGGACGATCCCGATCCGTCGTGCGGGGGCGTGGACCTGGTGCCGCACGAGGCGCGGGAGCGCGACGTGAAGGTCGGCATGAGCAACTCGTTCGGGTTCGGCGGCACGAACGTCACGCTCGTGCTCGGCAAGCACCGATGAGGATCGCGCTCGGCTCCGATCACGCCGGGTTCGTGCTCAAGACGACGCTCGGGCGGGTCCTCGGCGAGTGGGGGCACGAGGTCGAGGACCTCGGCACGACGAGCGAGGCGTCCACGGACTATCCGGACTACGCCCACGCGGCCGCGCGCCTCGTGGCGGCCGGGCGCTGCGCCTACGGCGTGCTGGTCTGCGGCACGGGGGTCGGGATGGCGATGTCGGCCAACAAGCATCCGGGCATTCGCGCGGTCGTCTGCAGCGAGCCCTTCAGCGCACGCATGGCGCGCGCGCACAACGACGCGAACGTGGTCTGCGTCGGCCAGCGCGTGGTGGGCGTGGGCCTGGCAACAGACATCGTCCGCGCGTTTGTCGAGTCCGCCTTCGAGGGCGGTCGGCACGTGCATCGCGTCGCGAAGATCGAGCAGCTCTGAATCGGGGCGGCGTTTGCATCTGCCGCAGGACGCACGGTTCACCGAAGAGCGACGGCGCTTCGCCCTGCGCTTCACGTGCGAGGACTGCGCCCTCTTTGACGACGCCCGGGACGAGTGCGCCCACGGCTACCCGACGGCCCCCCACCGCGCCCACGCCCTCGCGAACCCCGACGCCCCGATCATCTTCTGCAAAGACTTCCACCTCGCCTGACGGCCTCTTCGTGGCCGCGGTGTGGGAGTCGTGCCGGCCCGCCCGGCAGGCCCCGGCAGGCCCCGGCGGAGGAGCCTCCCGTTCGGCCGATCGGCGCGCGATGAGATCCCTCGATTCTTGTCGTGCTCAGGGGAGTGGCGTCGTGTCGGCGAAGAAGCGGTCGAGGACGGCGATCATCTTCGGTACGTCGGCGGCGCCCGCCGTCTCGCGGCACGAGTGCATCGAGAGCATGGGGTTGCCCACGTCGATGGTGCGCATGCCGAGCTCGGCTGCGGTGATGGGACCGATGGTGCTGCCGCAGGGCAGGTCGCTGCGCACGACGAAGTGCTGCGGCGTCACGTCGGCTTCGCGGCACCACGCCTCGAAGCGCGCCCACGTCACGCCGTCGGTCGCATAGGACTGGTTGGCGTTCGTCTTGACCACGGGCCCGTGGCCGAGCACCGGCTTGTGCTCCGGGTCGTGCCGGTCCGCGTAGTTCGGGTGGATCGCGTGGGCCATGTCGGCCGACACCAAGAACGACCGGCGCATCGCGCGTGTGAACGCGTCCGCTCCCGCGCCGTCGCGCGCCTCCACCACCCGCTCGAGCACGCTCCGGAGGAAGGGCGACATGGCGCCCTGGGCGCTGCGGCTCCCGACCTCCTCGTGGTCGTAGAGCACCACCGCGCGCGTCGCCGGGCTTGCCGAGGTGGCGTGCGCGAGCGAGGTGAGGGCGGCATGACAGCTCCCGAGGTTGTCGAGGCGCGCTGCCGACAGGAGCTCGCCTCGCGCGCCGATGCGCGAAGGGGGCTGCGCGTCGTAGAGGCAGAGGTCCCAGCCGAGTAGCTCGGAGGGCTCACAGACGACACCGGAGCGTCGGAGCTCGGCTGACAGGAGCCCGCGCAGGTCGAAGGCGTCGGCATCCCCGTCCTCGATCGCGAGGATGGGCGGCAGGTGCTGCTGCGCATTGACCACGAGCCCGTCCGCGTTGACCGTGCGGTTCAGGTGGATGGCGAGGTTCGGGATGCGCATCAGCGCCCGGCGGAAGTCGACCAGATGGACGGCCACGCTGGCGTCGGTGCGCACGACGACACGCCCCGCGAGAGAGAGGTCCCGGTCGAGCCAGGTCGTGAGGAGCACCCCGCCGTAGACCTCGACGCCGAGCTGCCGGTAGCCGGAACGGGCCACGTCGGGGTTGGGCTTGATGCGCAGGTTCGGTGAATCGGTGTGTGCGCCCACAATCCGAAAACCGCCCTCGCTCGCCCTGGCACCTCCCACGTGAAGGGCGGCCAGGCTGCTGCCAGCGCGCACCACGTAGACCCGATCCCCCGGGGCGAGGGACCAGGGCGCGTCTTCGTCGAGGTTCCGGTAGCCCGCCGCTTCGAGACGCCGCACGGACTCCTGCACCGCGTGCCACGGCGTGGGCGAAACGGCGATGTATGCGAGGAGGTCGTCGGCGAGGTCGTCGGAGGTCGCGGTCATGGTCGCCGATGGTAGCGCAGCGCCCGCTTCGCCGCCGCCGTCACCGCGCCCTCACGCGCGCGGCCGCATGGACCCCACTTCTCGACCCTCGTCGCTCGTTGGGGCACCATCCCCCCGACAGATGGCTCGCCCTCGCTTCGCGCTCTGTCTCGTGCTCCTCGCTGCGGCGCCCCTCCTCGCCGCCGGCTGCAAGGGCCATCCGAAGCCGAAGCCCAAGCCGAAGCCGCCGCCCCTCGCGCCGCTCCTCGGCCCGCGCCCCGTCGCGACCCAGGCCGCATTCGACCTGGTGGCGACGGGGGAGGGCGGTGTCCTCGTGTGGGGTGTTCCCACGGCGCGCGGCGCCGGCATCCGCGCCATCGCCATCGATCCCCTCGGCGGCCCGCGGGGCTCCGAGCGGAACGCGGTCGCGCCCGGTCACGCCGCCGGCGGCGGTAATGCAGAAGACATCCCGCCGGACGCGGTCGAGATCGCCGCGGCGGCCGGTGGTGGTCGCCTCGGGGTCGTGTGGGTCTTGCGCAATCAGACCGTGCTGCGCGTGCAAGCCGCTCTCGGGGACGACTCCGCCGAGGCGTTCTCGCCGCCCGAGGACCTGGCACCGACGCGCATGGACAAGGTGGGCGTGCGCGGCCAGGTCGCGGCGGCCGCTTCCCCGGCCGGGGAGCTGGCGGTCTTCTACCGCGAGGGCGACGGCCCCTGTGAGGACGGCCAGCCCGGCACCTGCGCGCGGCTCGAGCAGCGGCGCCTCGGGGCGAAGTCCGGTCGTGAGGGCGTGCCCATGGTGATGCACGCCCCTTGCGATCCGCCCATCGTCGGCGACGTCTTCTCCGGCAACAGCTGGTACTACGCGGTCTGCTCCGAGGACACCGGCCGCCCCGAGACGACCCTCTTCCTCATCCAGTTCGAGCCGGCCTACGCCCACGCCGAGCAGCTGCTCGGGGGGTGCGTGCCGCGGGGCCTGACGCCGCTCGACAACGCGGTCGCCGTCACGGCGAGCTGCGGGGACCACCTGGCCGGCGCCACCCTCGGCAACGACCGACACGTCCACGGCCCCGAGGCCCTGCACATGGCGGTGCGCTGCGCCGACGGCCGGCCCGTGATCGAGGGACGCGGGATGGGTGGGGGCATGGTGATGCACTTGCCCCTCGGCGCACCAACGAGCCGCCTCGCGGCGCTGCTGCCATCGAAGATGGCACCGCCCGGGGCGCGCGCCGTCTGGACCGGAGAGGCCCTGCTCGTGGCCGTGCCGGTTGGCCAGGACGTGGCCTTCCGGCGCTACCAGTGCAAGGACGGCGACCTCACGCGCACCGACGGTCCGTGACCCCGCCCACCCGTGCCGGCCGGATCAAAGGGGGGTGGGCAAGAAAGTAAAGCGATCGCTTAACCGTTGCGGGGCTCGCGAGCCACCGTCCTCCCCCGGCCCTTCGCCCCCGAGCCTTGACGCCTCCTTGCCGCCGTGGGATCGGCCCGGTGTATGGGTCTTCTGGACGAAATGCCGGATCGGGTCTCGATTTACGAGGTATCGCCCCGTGACGGGCTGCAGAACGAGTCGGTCACCGTCCCGACCCGCGGCAAGGTGCGGCTCATCGAGGCGCTGGTCGAGGCGGGGCTCGAGCGCATCGAGGTGACGAGCTTCGTCTCGCGCGAGTGGATGCCCCAGCTCGCCGATGCCGAGCAAGTGGTTCGCCTCCTGCCCCGGAACACGGGCGCACGCTTCTCGGCTCTGTGTCCCAACGGCGTCGGCCTCGAGCGCGCGCTCAGCGTCGGCATCGACGAGGTCGCGGTCTTCGTCAGCGCGAGCGAGACCCACAACCAGAAGAACGTCAACAGGAGCATCGCCGACACGCTCGCCACCTTCGACGAGGTCATCGGGCCGGCGGTCGACGCCGGGCTGCGTGTGCGTGGCTACGTCTCGACCCTGTGGGGCTGCCCCTACGAGGGGGAGGTCGACCCGGCGAGCGGCCTGCGCATCGCGCGGACGCTGCTCGAGCGCGGCTGCTACCAGATCTCCCTCGGCGACACGATCGGGGTGGGGACGCCCCGCCAGACCCGCGACATCCTGCGCATGTTCCTCGCGGAGATCCCGGATTCGGCCCTCGCCCTGCACCTGCACGACACGCGCGGTACGGCCCTCGCCAACGTCCTTGTCGGCCTCGAGATGGGCATACGCACCTACGACGCATCCATCGCCGGGCTCGGTGGCTGCCCCTACGCGCCGGGCGCCGCGGGCAACCTGGCCACCGAGGACCTGGTCTACACCCTCCAAGGGATGGGCATCGAGACCGGCGTGGACCTCGAGCGGCTTTGGCACGCGGGTCAGGTGGCCGAGGCCGTCATCGGTCGGGAGCTTCCCGGCAAGGTCCACAGGGCGGGCGTCCGCCCGCTCCGCGGCTGAAGCCCCGTCGGCCGCACGGATCATGTGCACGGCGGCCCCGCCACTGGTAGATTCGCGCCCTGACCCCGGGTTCCGGGGTCGCTGACGCGGAGGCCGCATGGGACCGCTCACGACGCTGCTGCTCGCAACGCCCCTGTTCGGGCTTTCGCTCACGCCGCCAAGCGCCGTGCTGCCGATGCCGCGCGTGCTCCTGCCGCTGCCCGCCCAGGTGGCGGCAGCCTCGGGCGGTTCGGGTGGCCCCGGCGCCGCCGGTGGCTCGGGTGCGGCTTCCTCGGACGACGCCGACGCCCAGGCCTTTGCCGCCCAGCTCGACGCGACGTTGGGGGGTGGCAATCAGGGCGCGTCGTCGAACGACGCCCAATACGCCGCCGACGTCAGGCGCCGCGCAGCCATCGCGAAGATCCACAAGGCCTTCGGTATCTCCACCTGGGCTGCCATGGGCGTGACGCTCTTCCTCGGTGGTGTGCAATATCACAATCTCTACGGCGAGTTCGATTCGCTCCAGAACACCCCTTGCGTCCGGGGGACCGCCATCTTCGGCCAAGGGCAATGCAGCGGCACGCCGTGGCTCCATCTGATCTCCGCCAGCGTCACCGGGGCGCTCTACACGACGACCTTCACCCTCTCGCTCCTGATGCCCAACCCGGGCGGCGACGTGGACCAGGGCGATAGCGACTACGCCAAGACCCTGCGCATGCACGAGCTGCTCCGGTGGGTGCACCTCGGCGGCATGGTCGCCCAGATCCTGCTCGGCATCGTCATCGCCAACAGCACCTGGTTCGGCCTCGACCGGGCGAACAACTTCAAGACGCTGCAAGCCCTCGCCACGGTGCATCTGGCAACCGGCCTCGTCACCTACGCGGCCCTCACGTGGGCCGGCGCGCTGATGGTGTTCTGACCGGGCCGCCAGATCCCCTCGCGCCTCCGCCGTCCCCAGTCCGAGACCCCCCGACGAGGCCCCTGGGAGGGCGCTCGACCGGGCCGTGCATCGCTGCGGCCAAATCAGCCCTTGCATGCCCACACGCGCGGCCGGTACCATCGCCCGTCCCGGGGGGACACCCGCCTTACCTCATAGAATCCTTGATCTTTTTGGCATCGGCGCCCCGCCGCGGCGTCGATGGGGCGAAGCACGCGGACGGGAAACGGGCAGGAGAATCGATGGCGCCGCTCACGGTCTCGAACTATCTGGGCACGCTTCAGGACGATCCGGAGGACGAGGAAGCCTTTCTGGGCTTGAAAGCTGCTCTCGACAGCGGTGACGAACAGCAGGTCGGCGACAACCCCGTGCGTCACATCGAGGTCGCGCGCGGCCGCCACGAGCAGCGCGGTGAGCTCCGGGCTGTCGCCTGGCTGATCGAGGCGGAGGCGCCGCTGGTGCACGGCGATCCGGACTTCGAGGCGGCGCTGTGGAAGGGCTCGGACGGCTCCGGCACGAGGAGCTGCTCGACGACCGCGGCGCGGGAGCGGCCTACGCGAAGGCGCTCGAGCTTCGCCCTGGCGACGAGGAAGTGCAGGAGGCCATCGAGCGCATCGAGGCTCGCGGGCAAGAACTGGAAGCAGATTGCCGCCCGCTTCGTCGAAGAGGCCGAGGGCGCGAGCGAGAACCATCTCAAGGCGTCGCTGCTCAGCCGCGCAGCCGCCCTGGTGTGGCAGTACAAGAAGCGCGGGCGCGAGAAGGAGTGCGACCGTCTCTTCCGGCAGGCCCTCGAGGCAGACCCCTCCGACACCCGGGTGGCGCGGCTCTACGGCGAGACGCTGCGCCAGCGCGAGCGTTGGCAGGACATGGCGACCGTGCTGCTCGACGCGGCCGACGCCACCCGGAACCGGGAAGACAAGCTCAGTCTCTATGTCCGCGGTGCGCGCCTGCTCGCCCACCAGGTCGACGACCGTGAAAGGGCCGCCGCCGCCTACGAGCGCGTGCTCGACTTCGCGCCCGGCCACGCCGAGGCCCTGCGCTTCCTGGTCGAGTGGTTCACCGAGCGCGAGGAGTGGGACCACCTGGTCGCTCTCTACGAGGACGCGCTGCGCTCGCGGCAGCGTCTCGAGGACGAGCAGGGCATGCTCCTGCAGATCGGCATGGTGCACTGGCGGATCCGCAAGGAGCCCGACAGGGCCGAGCCCTACTTCGCCCGCCTGAGGAAGATCGATCCGGCGCACCCCGGGATGCTCGACTTCTACCGCGAGCAACTCGGCGGCGAGGAGGGGCGTGACCGCCTCCTCACCATTCTCGCCGACGCCCAGCGCGTCGCGGGCGATCCGCGGCAGAAGCTGGCGGTGGCCATCGAGCTGGCCAAGGCCGCGCAGCAGGGCGACGCATCGCTCGAGCGCGCCGTCGATGCGTGGAAGGCGGTGCAACGCCTCGATCCGTCGAACGGCGAGGCCCAGTCCGCCCTCCGGAGCCTCTACCGCCGCACCGAGAAGTGGAACGCCCTGGTCGAGGTGCTCAAGAGCGAGATCGACGCCCTGCCCGAGGACGCGCACGACGAACGGGTCGCCCTGCTGCGCGAGATGATCCCCATCTACCGGGACCGGCTGCAGCTCGACGTGATGGTGATCAACACCTACAACGCGATCCTCGCCGACGAGCCAGGCGACGCCGAGTCCCTCGAGCAGCTGGCGCGCACCTACGAGGCGATGGGGCGGTGGAACGACCTCATCCAGGTCCTCGGGCGGCAAGCGGACGCCGCGTCCGACCCGGGCCGCAAGGTCGATCTCTACATGCGCGTGGCGAAGCTCTGGATCGAGCGCTTCGCCAACTACAACCAGGCGACGCGTCCGCTCGAGCAGGTGATCGAGGTCGAGCCCGACAACCGGGAGGCGCTCGCGCAGCTCAAGGAGATCTACACCAAGAAGCGCTCCTGGAAGTCGCTGTTCGAGGTGCTGCGTCGCGAAGCGGAGCTGGCGAGTGATCCGGCGGCGCGCCTGTCCTTGCGGGTCGAGCTCGCGCGGTTGGCGGGGGACCGGTTGCACAGGCACGCCGACGCCATCGGGTTGTGGCGTGAGGTGCTCGCGCAGGATCCGAGGGCCGAGGGCGCCCTCGACGCGCTCGAGAAACTGGCCGAGCGCGAGAAGGACTGGGCGAGCCTCGCCGAAGGGCTCTCGCTGCGCGCCGAGCAGACCGACGACGACAAGGCGTGCATCCGTGTCCTGTCGAAGCTCGGCAGCGTCTACGGCGAGCACCTCGATGCGCCGGCGAAGGCGGCGGCGGCCTGGAAGCGCGTCCTCGATCTCGACCCGAAGAACGGACGGGCCCTGCGCACCCTGCGTGAGTCGTTCCTCGCGGCTGGCGACTGGGACGGCCTCGAGGCGCTCTACGCCGAAGCCAACGACTGGGAGGGCCTCGTGGACGTGCTCGGGGGGGCGGCCGAGCGAGCCGAGGACCCCGAGCTCAAGGTCGCCCTCAGCTTCCGCGCGGCGTCGATCTACGAAGACCAGATCAACGAGCCCCACCGCGCCTTCCGCAACTATGAGCGCGTCCTGTCGGTGGACCCGCGCAACGTGCGGGCGGCCGAGGCCCTCATCCCGATCTACGAACGGGAGGAGAAGTGGCCGCGACTGCGCGGGCTCGTCGAGGTGCTGCTCGACGCGGTGCCCGCCGACGCCCCGGACACCGACCGCGTCGCGTTGCTCGATCGTCTGCGCCGCTTGTCGCTCGAACGACTGAGCGACGAGGCTGGCGCGTTCGGGTACGCGCGGCGCGCCTATGGCCTCGCGCCGACCGATGCGGACGTGGTGGCGGGCCTCGAGCAGGCGGCCGAGTCGGCCTCCGCCTGGGAGCAGCTCACCGAGATCTACAAAGCGCGCGTCGAGGCCACCGAGGACGCCGACGAGCGGCTCGAGCTCCGGCGCAAGCTCGCGGCCCTGGCGGGCGAGCGGCTCGGCTCGCCCGACGAGGCCATCGCCCAGCTCGAGGAGATCCTCGCCTCGAATCCCTCCGACAGCGAGGCCGTGGCGGTGCTCGACCGCCTCTACCGGCAACAGAACCGCACCCGCGATCTGCAGCGCCTCTACCTGCACCGCATCGAGGCCGCCGAACGCGCCACCGATCGTTTCACACTGCTCGGCGAGCTGGCGGCCCTCGAGGAGGAGGTGCTCGAGGACGCGACGTCGGCTGCCACGCGCTACCGCTCGATGCTCGAGATCGAGCCTTCCCACCACGACACGCTCGTGGCCCTCGACCGGCTCGCCACTTCCGCCGAGCGTTGGGACGAGCTCGCCGATGTCCTGCGCAAGCGCTACGACGTGGCGAGCGAGGACGTGGAGCGTGTGCAGCTCATGCTGCGGCTCGGCGACGTGCTGTCGAGGTTGGAGGAGCCGAGGGCGGCCCTCGATGCCTACGCGGACGTCATCCGCCTCGCGCCCGGCAACGCCCAAGCGGTGGCCGGGATCGAGCAGGTGTCGGCGGGCCAGCCGGCGCTCGCGTCCGACGCCTCGCGTCTCCTCGAGGGGGCCTACGAGGCGCAGGAGTCCTACGAGAAGCTGGCGGCGGTGTTGCGCGCGCGTCTCGAGTCGACCGAGGACGAGGATGAGAAGCGCGACCTCCGGCTCCGGCTCGCGGAGCTCGCGGGCTCGGAAGCTCGGTGACGTGGAGGGGGCCTACGCGTCCCTCGAGGCGGCGTTCCTCGATCGTCCGGCGGACCAGGAGCTGTGGGTCCGCCTCGCCGACGCCGCCGAGGCCGCCAACCGCCACGAAGCCCTCGCCCAGGCCTACGCGACCGCCATCGAGGCCGGTGGGCTGACCGACGAGGACGACGTGGCCCAGCTGTCGAGCCGCGCGGCCGAGGTCTACGACATGGTGCTCGGGCGTCCGGCCGAGGCCGAGCCCTTCCACCGGCGCATCCTCGCGCACGATGCCCTCGACGAGCGGGCCTTCCTCGCCCTCAAGGAGCTGTACACCAACGCTGAGCGGTGGAACGACCTACAGGTGCTCTACCGCACGCGCATCGATTCAGACGATCGACGGCGAGGCGAAGCTCGAGTTGCTCTTGCAGGTGTGCTTCCTCCACGAGGAGATCCTCGACGACGCGCAGGCTGCCATCCGCGCCTACCAGGAGGTGCTCGAGCTCGAGCCGGAGCACTTCGCCTCGCGGCGGGCCATCGAGCGGCTCTACCGGCGGACCGAGCGGTGGGCGGACCTGGCGGCGTTGCTCAAGCAGGAGCTCGACCGGGCCGAGGGGCAGGACGCCCTCGAGCTCACCTTCGAGCTCGGCGAGCTGCACGAGAAGAAGCTCGACGAGGCGACGGCGGCGGTCGACTTCTACGAACGGGTTCTCGAGCAGAACTCGACGCACCTTCGCGCACAGGAAGCGCTCGAGCGGCTCATGTCCGTGCCGTCCGAGCGGCAGCGCATCGCCACGCTGCTCGAGCCGCTTTACGACGCCCAGGGCGGCTGGCCCGAGCTCGCTCGCGTGCTCGAGGTCCAGCTCGAAGACGTGGGCGACGGGAGCGCGCGCGTTCCGCTGCTCCTGCGCATCGCCGACATCTACGAGAACCGCATCCACGATCCCGAGCACGCCTTCGACGCCCTGTCGCGCGCGACCCTGGCCGACCCCGCCGACACCGGCGTGCGGGAGGAGCTCGGGCGTCTGGCCCGCGTGCGGGACACGCAGCGGGAGCGGGCAGCGGTGCTCGAGAAGGCCATCGAGGCGTCCGCCGGCTCCGAGACGCTGGTCAGCGAGCTCCTCCTCGGGCTCGCCGAGCTCTGGGATGCGGAGGGGGACGCCAAGGCGGCCGAGGACGCCTGGACCCGGCTCGTGGCCGCCGACGGCGACAATCCGGAAGCGGTGCTTCCCGCGTCGCGCGCCCTCGAGCGTCTCCACCTCGACCGTGGGGCTTTCCCCGAGCTCGCCGAAGACCTGCGACGTCGAGATCCGCTTCGAAGAGGACGGCGAGGTCCGGGGGCGGCTGCTCGTGCGCCTCGCGGACTTGCTCGAAGAGACGCTCGAGGACGTGCCGGGCGCGGTCGCGTCCCACCGCCAGCGCCTCGACCTCGACCCGACCGACCTGGACGCCATGAGCGCCCTCGAGCGTCTCTACGAGCGGCTCGAGCAGTGGCAGGAGCTCATCGAGGTGCTCCGCGCGCGGGAGAACGTCGTCGTCGAGGAGTCGGAGCAGCGGGCCATCGCCCGGCGCATCGGCGCCATCTACGAGGAGCAGCTGCACGACCGCGACAACGCCATCGTCGCCTATGACGACGTGCTGACCCGCTTCGGTCAGGA
The DNA here is from genome assembly GCA_963830115.1 of uncultured delta proteobacterium. Taxonomy (GTDB): domain Bacteria; phylum Myxococcota_A; class Polyangia; order Polyangiales; family CAWHLB01; genus CAWHLB01. The sequence goes on along the minus strand of CAWHLB010000034.1, from coordinate 136,662 downwards.
CCGCGAAACGCTCGCGGCCCTCGCGCGGCTCTACGAGGCGGAAGAGCGGTGGCAGGACCTGCTCGATGTCGTCCAGCTCGATCACGACATCGTGGACAACGTCTCGGAGCGCGCCGAGCTGCGGTTCCGTGCCGCCGAGCTGATGCGCACGAGGACGCGCGAGGTCGAGCGCGCCATCGAGGCCTACTTCGAGGTGCTCGAGCAGGTGCCCGACCACCCGGGTGCCCTCGCCTCGCTCGAGGCGATCGTGGGCGGGGAGGATCCGGACGCCCGCGTCGCGGCGGCGCGCGTGCTGGTGCCGCGCTACGAGGCGAGCGCCTCCTATCACGAGCTCATCGGTGCGCTCGAGGTGATGGCGGCCACGGACGATCCGTTCGAGCGGCTCCGGGCGCTCCGGCGCGCCGCCGAGGTTGCCGACATCGGGCTCGAGAATCCGACGCGGGCCTTCGAGATCGAGGGGCGGGCCGTGCGTGCGGCGCTCGGCGAGCCCGACCTCGGGTCCATGCTGAAGGACCTGGAGCGTTTCGCGGCCGCGGCCGAGCGCTGGGAAGAGTACGTGACGCTGCTGCGCAGCATCGCGCCCGACATCCTCGACGGAGACTTATCGGCCCAGGTGCTGCTCGACGTGGCGAACATCGCCCGCACGCGGCTCGAGGACCCGGAGCTGGCGCGCCAGTACTACCAGCAGATCCTCGAAGCGCGCCCCGACCACGAGGGGGCCCTCGACGCGCTCGAGGAGCTGCACTACTCGGCCGGCGACGACCGGGCGCTGCTCGAGGTCCTGCGTCGCAAGACGGAGCTCGCGGGTGAGCCCGGGCGGCGCGTGGATTTACTCCTGCGCCAGGCCGAGCTGTGCGAGACGAAGCTCGACGATGTCCCGGGGGCGGTCGACGCCTACGAGCAGGTCCTGATGGAACAGGAGCGGTCCGAGGCCTACGACGGCCTCGACCGGCTTTATCGCAAGGCCGAGCGCTACACCGACCTGGTCTCGCTCTACGAGCGGCAGCTCGACAACCGGGTCGGGGATCCGGTCGAGGTCCGCTACCGCCTCGGCCGCGTCTTTCTCGAGCACCTGACCGATCCGCTCGGGGCGCTCGAACAGTTCCGCGCGGTGCTCGCTGAGCGCAACGACCATGAGCCGACCATCGCGGCCCTCGAGTCCATGATGGACGACCCGGAGCAGCGCGGGCAGGCCGCCGAGATCCTCGAGCCGGTCTTCCTCTCGCGCATGGACTGGCCGAAGGTCACGGCCGCCCTCGAGGCCCGGCTGTCGGCGGAGGCGGACTTCGACGAGCGCAAGGCGCTCCTGCGCCGGCTCGGACAGATCTACGAGGACTACCTCCAGGATCTGGAGGGAGCCCTCGAGACCTACGCACGTCTGTTCCGCGAGGATCCGACCGAGGGTGAGGTATGGGACATTCTGGGCCGTCTCGCGCGCATCCTGGACAAGTGGGATCGGCTCGCCGAGATCTACGCGGCGGCCCTCGCCGACATCTCCATCGACGGACCCGAGACGGCCAAGCTGGCGTTCCAGACGGCCGCCATCTATGACCAGCGGACCGGCGAGAGCGCGAAGGCGGCGCCCCTCTATGCGCGGGCGCTGCGCTTCGATCCCCTCGACCGCCGCTCCTTCGAAGCGCTCGAGTCGGTCTACCTCCGGACCGAACAGTGGGAGCCCTTGCTCGACCTGTACCGGGAGCAGGTCGACGTGGCGGCGAACGACGAGGACCGCATCACCCTGCTCCGCAAGTCGGCGCTCATCCGGGAGGAGCGGCTCGGCGATGCGTCGGCGGCGGTCGACATGTGGCGCGAAGCGCTCGAGATCGATCCGCGCGAGGCGGGCGCCCTCGACGCGCTCGACCGCCTGCTCACGGCCCAGGAGCGGTGGGTGGACCTGTCCGACCACCTCCGTCACCGCATCGACGTGGCGATGGGGACGCCCGACGAGGTGGAGTTGTCGCACCGGCTGGGCGTGGTGCTCGCCGACAAGCTCCACGACACGAGCGGTGCCATCGACGTCTTCGAGGACATCGCGCAGCGGCACCCCGGTCATCAGGCGACGGTCCAGGCGCTCGAGGTGCTCGTGCAGGACCTGGAGCACCGCCTCCGGATCACCCGCATCCTCGAGCCGATCTACGAGGCCTCGGACCAGTGGAAGAAGCGCATCGCGATCTACGAGGCGCAGGTCGAGCTCAGCGACGACTCGATGGAGCGGGTGCGCCTGCTCGGCGAGGTCGCGCGGTTGCACGAGGAGCGGGGCAACAGTGGGGCGATGGCGTTCCAGGCCTGGGCACGCGCCTTCGTGGAGGATCCGCAGGACGAGACCGTGCGGAACGAGCTCGACCGGCTCGCTGCGCAGCTCGGCGCCTGGGACGAGCACGTGGCGGCCTACGAGCAAGCCATCGCCGGCACCGACGACCCGATGGTCAAGAGCCAGCTCCTCGGGACGATGGCGCGCGTTCACGACGAGAAGCGGGGCGACCCGCGCTCCGCCATCGACACCTACGAGCGGCTTGCCGAGCACGAGCCGGACGACCCCAGCCCCCTCGATGCGCTCGAGGCGTTGCACACGATGGTCGGTGACTGGCGCGGCATGGTCGACGTGGTCCAGCGCAAGGTGGAGCGCAGCTTCGACCCGGCCGAGCGGGGTGAGCTCCTGCGGCGGGCCGGCTCGGTGCTCGAGGAGCTGCTCACCGATCCCCAGGGTGCCATCGACGTGTACCGGCGCGCCGTCGCGGAGGACGAGACCGACGACATCGCGCTCGAGGCCCTCGACCGTCTCTACGTGGCACAGAGCCGGCACGAGGAGCTGGCCGAGGTGTTGCGCCGCCGCACCGAGCTCGCCGTCGATCCAGAGCTGCGCGTCACCCTCGGTCTGCGCCTCGGCGCCCTCGCCGAGACCCAGCTCGGCAGACCGGAGGAGGCCGTCGAGGCCTACCAGCGTGTGCTCGACGACGCGCCCGGGCACGCCCAAGCGGTCGAGGCCCTGGCGCGGCTGTACGAGCGGCAGGCCATGTGGCCCGAGCTGCTCGACAACCTGCGCATGCAGGCGGGCATCGAGGAGGAGCCCGCGCGCCGCGTGGGGCTCCTCTACAAGGCCGGCGAGGTGCTCGAGCGCGAGCTCGACGACATGCTCGAGGCGATGGCGCTCTACCAGCAGGCTCTCGATATCGAGCCTCGTCACGAACCGTCGCTTTCGGCCCTGATGCGCATCGCCCAGCTCGAGGACTACCGGGCTCAGGCGGCCGAGATCCTCGAACCCCTGCTCCAGGTCCAGGAGCGCTGGGACGACCTCAGCCAGTTGCTGGAGCGGAAGGCCGACGCGGCGACCGATCCGGTGGACAAGCGGCTCGAGCTCCGGCGTCTGGCGGAGGTACAGGAGCACGGACGGCACGACCTGTCGGCGGCCTTCGACGCCCTCCGGCGCGCGCTCGCCGAGGATGCGGCCGATGCGAGCACGGCCGACGAGCTCGAACGCGTCGCGTCGCAGCTCGGTGGCTTCGACCGGCTGGCCGACGCGTTCGCTGCGAGGGCCTCGTCCGTGCTCGACCCGACGGTGGCGCGCGGGCTCTACACGCGCGTCGCGCGCATCGCCGAGGAGGCGCTCGAGGACGACGCGCGAGCCATCGAGGCGTACGCGCGTGCGCTCGAGCAGGTCGGCGATGACGAGGAGCTCTTGGCCTCGATCGATCGATTGTATGTCAAGACACAGAGCTGGTCCGACCTCGGCGACGTGATCGAGCGACGGGCGAACCTCGCCATGGATCCCCTCGCTCGCAACGAGCTGCTCCTGCGTCTCGCCGAGCTGCGCGAGCAGCACTACGGCGATCGGCGAGCCGCCTTCTCCGCGCTCTCGGAGATCCTCGAGGGTGAGCCGAACGAGCCTCGCGCCATCGCGGCGATGGAGGGGCTCGTCGAGGACCCGGACCTGGCCTTCGACGTGGTCGAGACCCTGGACCGCGTCTATCGCCAGATCGGTGCGACCGACAAGGTGGCCGCCCTGTACAACGCCCGCATCGGGCTCGCGGACACGGACGGCGAGCGCGTGCGGCTGCTTTCGGAGGCGGCGCAGCTGTGGGAGCAGGACCTGGGCGATCCGGTCCGCGCCCTGTCGTCCTTGCGCCGCGCCTTCGAGCTCGACCCGCGGGACCAGGTGCTGCTCGACGACGTCGAACGGCTCGCGGCGGTCGCGAACGAGTGGGAGTCCCTGCGCGGCATGGTCGAGCGGGTTTCCGACTCGGACGACATCGACCGGATGATCCGGCGCGACCTCAACATGCGGGCGGCGTCCTGGTACCGGGATCGCCTTGGTGACCTGCCGGCTGCCGAGTCGCGGCTGCGCGCGGCCCTCGAGGCCGAGCCGGACTCTCCGGAGGCCTACGCACAGCTCGCCTCCATCCTGCGCGCGCCCGACCGGGAGATGGACCTGGTGCGGACCCTTCGGGCATGGGCAGCCATCGAGCTCGACGATCTCGCGCGCAAGGATCGCCTGCGGGAGGCCGCCCGCCTGGCCGAGTCGGCCCTGGCGGACATCGACACGGCGGCTGCCTGCCACGAGGCGATCCTCGAGGCCGACCCGAGCGATCCCCAGTCTCTCGCGGAGCTGTCCCGCATCCGTGCCGAGCAGCAGCGGTTCGACGACGTGGTGGCGCTGCTCGCACGGCGCATCGACGTGGAGAGCGATCCCGTGCAGCGTCTCGCCCTACGTCGCCAGCTCGCGGGCCTGTACGGCGGCGTGCTGAACGCACCGGAGCGCGCGATGGACGCGTGGCGTGGTGTGCTCGACGAGGAGCCGACCGACCTGGACGCGATCGAGGCCCTCCAGCACCTCTACGAGCACGCCGAGCGGTGGGACGACCTCCGCGAGCTCCTCGACCGTCGCCTCGACATCGCCACCACCGACGACGAGCGTATCGCGGCGCGCGTGCGGCTCGCGCGACTGGTCGAGCAGGCCTTCGGGCGGCGCGCCGAAGCGATCGACCAGCTCCACGAGATTCTGGAGATGGACCCGGGGAACCGGGAGGCGCTCGACGAGCTCGAGCGGCTGCTCGGCGCCGACGGCAAGTGGGATCAGGTGGTCGAGCTGCTCGAGCGGCGGGCCGGCGATGCGGCGGGAGACTTGGCCGAGGAGCTCGGCACCCTCGAGCGGCTCGCCGGCGTGCACGAGGAGCAACGCGAGGATGCGGCGAGCGCGGCGGCGGTGTACCGGCGCATGCTGGAGCGCGACCCCGGCAACCTGGGTGCCCTCCGGGCCCTGGTGCGCCTCGGGGAGAAGCTCGGCGACTACTCGGCCGTCGCCGATGCCGAGCAGCGTCTACTCGACGTGCTCGGGGGAGCGGAGGCGATCGAGGTGGCCCACCAGCTGGCGTCGGTCGCGGACGAGCAGCTCGGCGATCCCGCGCGGGCGGAAGCGGCGCTCCGCCGCGCTTTCGATCTCGACCCGGCGTCGGAGACGACGCGCAGCCTTCTCAAGTCGCACTACGAGCGGCACGAGCAGTGGGCCCAGCTCGCCCAGATGCTGATCTTCGAAGAGCAGGAGACCCAGGACCAGACCGCCAAGGTGGTGCTCCTGAAGAAGGCGGCCGAGCTCTACGACGCACAGCTCGGGGACCCGGCCTCGGCGGCCACCTACCTGGAGCAGGCGTCCGTCCTGGTGCCCGAGGACCGGGAGGTGCTCTTGCCTCTGTGCGACCTGTACATCGCGGCGGGCCGGCAGGGCGACGCGATCCCGGTGCTCGAGAAGATCATCGACAGCTACGGCAAGCGGCGCGTCAAGGAGCTTGCCCAGTTCCACCATCGCCTCGGTAAGGCGCTCGAGGGGATGGGCAACAAGGCGGGGGCGCTCGAGCACTACGACGCGGCGTTCAAGATCGATCTGACGAACGTGGCGATCCTCAGGGACCTGGGCAAGCTATGCCACACGCACGGCGACCTGGACCGCGCGCAGAAGACGTTCCGCGCGCTGCTCTTGCAGAAGCTCGACGGCGGCGCCGGCATCAGCAAGGCGGACGTCTACTTCTACCTCGGCGACATCAGCGCCAAGCAGGGCGACAAGAACAAGGCGATCAGCATGCTGGAGCGTGCGGTCTCCGAGCAGTCCGACCACACGGACGCCACCCAGCTCCTGGCCACCCTCAAGGTCTGACCGACGTTCGGTAGGCTGAATCACATCAGCTCCCCGGCGAGCCCCGGCGAACGAACCCTTCCATTCGGCCGACTGCGAAGCCCGCGTCCCCGTGTCCCGGCGGTGCGTCCGGCTCGCCTCCGGCGCTGCGCGCGCTAGGCTCCGCCGCGGAGGTGTGCATGGGCACCAAGGTTTGTATCGACGGCGAGCTCCACGGTGAAGGGGACGCGCGCGTCTCGGTCTTCGATCGGGGCTTCCTCTACGGTGACAGCGTCTTCGAGGTGATGCGCACCTACAAAGGAGTGCCCTTCGCGGAGCGCGCCCACCTCGAGCGCCTCGCCCGCTCCGCCGAGCGCGTCCTCATCCCCATGCCGGTCGACCTCGACACCCTCTCCCGGGAGATTGGCGCGACCCTCGAGGCGGCAGCCAACGACGAGTCCTACGTACGCGTCGTGATCACACGCGGGACAGGTCCCCTCAGCTACGACCCGACGACCGCCCGTGACCCGCTCCGTGTCGTCATCGCGCTGCCGCTCCGCCCCCAGCCGCCGGAGATGTACCAGGACGGCGTGAACGTGTGCTTGCTCCGAGCGGCGCGCCCCACCGACGAGCCGCGGGTCGCAGGCGTCAAGGCGTCCAACTACCTGGCGAACCTCCTGGCCGTCCACGAGGCCCACGAGCGCGGGGGCTACGAAGCGATCCTGCTCGGACCCACCGGCGAGGTGCTCGAAGGGGCGTCGAGCAATGTCTTCGCCGTGCGCAACGGCAGCGTGCGGACGCCCCGCCTCGAGGCGCCCATCTTGGCAGGCATCACCCGAAAGACCGTCCTCGCCCTGGCGCGCGATGGCGGCATCCCCGTCGAGGAGGCGGCCCTCTTTCCCCGGGACCTCTACGACGCGGACGAGGTCTTCATCACCAGCTCGCTCCGGGAGGTCGTGCCGGTGACGGCGGTCGATGGACGGCCCGTCGGAGACGGCAAGCCCGGGCCCGTCACCCGCCGCCTGCACGCAGCCTTTCGGGGGGCGGTCGGCGCTTCCGATTGACGCACGACGGGCGGGACGCTAGAGACAGCCCTCGACTCACCGGAGTGACGCAATGGTTTCCGACACCCAGAAGACCGAGCGCAAGCGACAGGCGAAGCAGGCCAAGGCGGGCAAGGCCCGGAAGAAGGCCCTCGAGAAGAAGGGCACGACGCCGAAGTTCCCCATCCATCCCGAGGGCGCCAAGCCTTGACGCAGCGAAGCGGCGGACCCGGAGGTCCACCGCTCCACCGTCTCACTTCTCCCCTCCGTCGTTCACTCCGGGTCGCTTACCGTCCAGCCGAGCCCACCTCGAAGTGGGTGCGGCCGACGAGCGCTCCGTCCGGCGTGCGGACGACCGCCTCCCAAGGGCCCTCGGTGCCGGCGTTGTGGGTGCGGGCCCACGTGCGCCAGCGCGGGGCCTGGGCCGGCACCGACAGCTGCACGTGACCCACCGAGGTGCCGTCCGGCCTGTCGAAGGTCACGACGACATCCGCATCCTCGTCGCTCGTGTTGCTGAGCTCTAGGAACGCCACGAGCGGTTGACCGGACGCGAAGCGATCGGCCACGCCCACCGGTTCGCGCCCGCGAACGTCACGGGCGACGACGAGCCGACGGAGGCCGACGCCGCCCACCTCGTGCAGCTCGGGGCCCGTGTCGAGCGCCACGCCTTGCATCGGCGGCGGCGCGTCCGGGGCCGCGCCTTCGTCGGCCCCTTGCGCCGCGGCGACGACGGGATCGGCCGGTGCCGTGGCCGTGGGTACCGCCTCGGCTTCGGAGCGCGCACGCGGCTCGTCGAGCACCGGGCGTGTCTTGTGCCTGGCGGCCGGATGCGAGCCTTGGCAAGCGCCCGCCGTCAGGGCGACCCCGAAGGCGAGCAGGCTCGAGACGATCATGGAACGAGGGACTCGAAGTGATCGGTGCATGGGATCTCCTTTGCTCCCGATCGGTTCATGGCGCGTGCCAGCCCGAGATCACGGGCGAAAGGCAGATTCGGGTCGGCCGGCCGTGTGCGCTCTGCCGCGGTGGCGTGCGCCGGATGCCGCACGGCGGGGTGCACCGATCCGCGCTCGAGCGAAACGCGCGACCTCGCGCGCGTGAAGAGGTGTGCGGGTCAGGCATCGATGCCGCGCATCAATGCAGCGTATGGTTTCGACCTTCGTACTCGACCGTCGGGACTTCCGGATCGCGCCCGTCGTGCTCGCCCGTCACGACCATCAACATGCGGCCCTCGACCGGCTCGGAGGGAGGAGGCTCGGCGAGCCGTGCATCGACCACGCTCTCGAGCCGGTCGACCAGCGCGTCCTTCTCGGCCCAGGCCACGAGCTTGGCGCGGTTTCGTCGTCGCCGCCGCGCCCACACCGCGAAGAGCAGCAGGGTCACGAGCACCCAGAGCGAGCCCCCACCGACCAGGAGCGGCAGCGTCTGGAAACGCTGGCTCAGCCCCGCGTGCCAGTCGCGCTCCACATCGCCGAGGGACATGCCGTAGGCCGCGCGCACCGCCTGGGGGAATGTCATCCCGGCGCGCACCTTCCGGATCAGCTCGCGGAAGCACGCCGCCCCCGTGTCGTCGTGCCGCAGGTAGGCGACCACGTCCGCGCTCTCCGCGTAGGCGACCTGTACGCCGTACACCCGACTCGGAAAGCGCGCCGAGAGCTCGTTCAGGGGCAGGAGGTGGTGCCGGATCGTCGCCTCCCACAGCGTGCGCATGCGGGCGAGCGAGAACTCGTGCGATTGATGGATCGCCACGCCCTCGACGAACCACCGCGGCAAGGGATGCCCGTCGACCGCGCGGCGAAGGGCCACGTGCGACAGCTCGTGGGTGAGCACCACGTCCATGTCCGGCCGCTGCCACGTCTCCGGAGCGGTAAGTGTGAGTAGAATTACGCCAAAGGCAGGGTAGGCCACGCCACTCGCGTATTCGGGCGGCGGGAAGCCCACGGGTGCCAGGGCCGCCATCTCCTCCGGGTTGCGCCCGATGCGGATCGTCATGTGCGAATCGACCGAGCCGCCCATGTCCGTGATGACCGAGCGCCAGGCCCCGTCGAAGGCGTTCTCGAGCGACCGGGCCTCCGAGGTGGCTTGCTTCGGGAAGACCCAGTCGACCCTCCCGCGCCGCTCGACGGTGTAGTCGGCCGGTGGCGCGGGGAGCGCGGGCTGGGCCTCCTCGCTCCAGGGCGAGGCAACATCGGGGGGCAGTTCTTGCGCGCGGACCCGTGCGGGCCCGAGGCCGGTGAGGACGAAGCAGGCGAGGGCGAGACCGACGGCGAGCCGCGAGGGAGTGGTTCGGCCGGCCCGCCGCGCCGAGGCGCGCACGCGCGTTGTCCCGTAGGGTTGGCCGTCCCGATCCATGCTGCGACTGCTCGATGGTGCCGGCTGGGAGGACGGCCGACACCTCCTCAGTTACCCGTGTGCAAGCGTATCACCGGAGGGGACGGTGCGGCACTCCCGCCCGCCGACAGGGCGACGTAGGTGACGGCGCCTCCCGCAAGCACGACCGCCACGAGGTAGGGCCAGTTGCGCGACAGCCAGGAGCCACGCGGCGATCGGGGCGGCGCGCCTGCGGTCGCGCCCGAGGCGGCGGGACGGCCCGCCGCGGGTGGAGACGAGGAAGCGCCGCGCGCTGCGGCACGGGCGCCGGGTACCGACGCTCCCGAGCGAGAGGCCGGGTGGGGCGCCGTCGCATCGTCGCTTGCGCCATGGTCCGTGGTCGTACCTTGCGCGTTCGCGTGGTCGTGCGCGGTCGTCGCGGTCGTCACCTGCGCGCTCGCTGGCCGATCGCCGGCGGTCGTCGCGATCGTACCTTGCGCGTTCGCGTGGTCGTGCGCGGTCGTCGCGGTCGTCACCTGCGCGCTCGCTGGCCGATCGCCGGCGGTCGTCGCGCCTGCCGGGTGGGTCGTGACCGCACGCGTGGCTGCTGCCCGTGCACGCGCCGCCACGAACCGGCCCTCGGCTCCCGCGTCCGCCGCCGGCAAGGCAAGGGCGCCGTCGAAGAACGCACCCGCCCGCCCATCGAAGACGACCGCCTCGAGGGTGCCCTGATGCCTGCGCACGATGACGACTGCCACCGCGCCCGTACGCTCCGCGATGCCCGCGAGCACCGGGGCGTCCCGCGCCTCGCTCCATCCGAGCCGCCGTCGCTCCACCCGTGCCCGATCGAGACCGTCGTCCTCGGCCGGCGCCGGCACGCCCCGCAGGGCACCGCGGAGCCCCGCGTCCGCCGGCAGGACCACTTGCGCCGAGCTGCGCAGCTCCCGCTCGAGGGTGGCCGCCGCATCGCGGAGGGCCGGGTCGGGATCGCCCGACACGACCACGACCACCTTGGGAGCCGCGTGGGCTGCCTGGGCCCGCGCCGTCACCGGCAGGACCGCGCACGACAAGGCGCAAGCGAGACCGATCGCACAGCCCGGGTTCATGGCAGAGGAGCCTACGACGACGGGACCGTCGGGGCACGCCGTCTGGACGCGCAGCCGCCTGAAGCGCCCTCTCCGCGCGGTCCCCGCGCCGCGCCCACTCGACGGCGTCGTTGCTTCGGTGTACCCCTGTCGCCCCATGAACGTACGCGGGCTCGGCAGGTCGGCCTTCGGTGTGGGCTGGACGGGATTCTGGGCGGGCCGGGCGGTCGTCAAGTCCGCCCTCACCGGACGCGACCACGTGACGACGGACACGCCCCGCTGGGCGAGCGGTCTCGCCCGCGCCTGGCGCATGCCGGTGCGCTCCTTCGGCGGCGAGGCCCTCGACCCCGAGGGGCCCTACGTCTTCATGGCCAACCACCAGAGCCACGTCGACATCGTGGCGCTCTACGTCGCCTTGCCCGTGCAGCCCGGCTTCCTCGCGAAGAAGGAGCTGAGCCGCGTCCCCGTGCTCGGCAGGGCGATGGAGGTCAGCGGCCACGTGTTCATCGATCGTAGCCGGAAGCGGCAGGCATTCGCGGCGATCGCGGAGGCCGCCGAGCAGGTGCGCGAGGGACGCTCCCTCGTGATCTTCCCCGAGGGGACGCGGGGCGATGACGAGATCATCCGTCCGCTCAAGAAGGGCGGCTTCCATCTCGCGAAGCAAGCCGGCGTGCCCGTCGTTCCTGTCGGGATCCGCGGCACCCATCACATCATGGCGAAGGGGAGCCGCACGGTGGAGCGCGGAGGGCTCGAGGTGCACATCGGACGGCCGATCGCACCCGACGAGGTCGGGGGCACGCCCCTGCCCGAGGTCATGGCCCGCGTGCGCGGCGAGATCGGGCGGCTCGCTGCCATGCCCCTCGCCGAGACGCCTCCGCGCCGCTCCTCAGCCGCCTCCGCGCAGGAGCGCGCCGTTGCTTCGTCCAAGCACGATGCGTAGCAAGACGAGGCCCTGGGCCGGGGCTGTGGGTCCGGCCTGCTCGCGTTTGCCTTCGGGGCCGAGCAAGGCGACGACGTCTGCCGGGGTGCGGCGCTCTCGGCCCACCTCCACGAGGGTTCCGACCAGGATGCGGACCATGTTCTTGAGGAAGGCGTTGCCCGACACTTCGATGCACACCGCCGGACCACGCTCGTCGGTGGCATCGCCGACTGTGATCTCGGTGACGGTGCGCATGGTGTTGTTCCGGGCGTCGTTGGACGCGCGAAATGCGCGGAAGTCGTGTGTGCCGAGCAGCCCCCGCGCCGTGTCGCGCATCGCCCCGAGGTCGAGCCACTCTTCGGGAGCGTCTCCGCGCGCCGCGATCGGCGGGCCGGGACGCACCGAGCCCGGCGGCAGGTGCCACGCGTAGCGGCGCGACAGCGGGTCTCGGACCATCCCGAGCCGGACCGTGTAGCGGTAGGTCTTGTGCGCCGCGTCGTAGCGCGGATCGTAGCCGGGCGGACAGCGAGTGACCTCACGCACGGCCACATCGTGCGGCAGCTCGGAGTTGAGACCGCGAAGGATCCCTTCCCGCGGGATCACGCGCGCACAGTCGAAGGCGGCGACCTGTGCGAGGGCGTGGACGCCAGCATCGGTGCGGCTCGCGCCGCGCACCCTCGTCGGCTCGCCGCTCATGGTCTGGACCGCCCGCTCGAGGACGCTTTGCACGGTGCGCTGGGCAGGCTGCCGCTGCCAGCCCGCGAAGTCGGTGCCGTCGTAGCTCACCGAGAGCCGAACGCCGTTCAGGTTCCGGTCATCGGAGCGCACGTGCGTCTACTCCCGCCGGCCGACGCGCAGGGCCGAGAGGGGGCGGCCCGCGCATGCTGGCCACGTCAGAACATGAGGCCGAGCCCGGCGGACCAGGTGGGGCCCGACCCCACCGGCAGGGTGCTCGAGGCGGTCGAGCCGAACACCTCGAAGAAGACGAAGGTGTTGTTGATGCCCCACTCCTCGTCGAGGTTGTGGGCGGAGGCGGGCTCGAGCACGTTGAGGATGAAGGCGGCCTGGGCGGCCCACCTGAGCCCGACGCTGAAGGCTTCGCCGTCGTTGGTGCCGCCGGTGCTCGCGCTCCAGTGCTCGATGTCGAGGCCGATCTTTCCGGTGAGCATCAGGGGGATGTGCAGCCTGCGCCAGAGCACGTCCACGCGCAGGACGGCCGTCACGGGGACCGGGATGAGGGTGAAGCTCGTGCTCTCCCCCGACCGGTCCGTCGTGCCCATGACGAACGCCTTGGCATCGTAGGCCGCCCATCCGATGCCCGCCCCGACCCCGATCAGGCCGACATAGGGGATGCGAACCGGCAGGACGTCGAGCTCGAGGGCGAGCAAGGGGCCGTTGGGGTCGCCCGCGAAGGTCTGGAGGAAGGCGGGTCCGGCATCGGGCGTGTAGGGACCGGCGCGCAGCTCGAGGGCGAAGGCCTCCGGGGACGCGAAGTCGTGGGTGGCGGGGGCCTCGTTGTCGAAGTACTGGGCATGCGCAGGGCTGACGCCGACGAGCAGCATCGGCACCACGATCAGCCCGAGCGCGGCCGCGGCGCGCTTCATCGCTTCCTCCGTCGCTGCACGATCCACCCGGCAAGAGCGAGGCCGACGAGGGCGAGCGGTCCGTGCCCTTCATTCGCGGGAAGCCCCGGGGCTGCAGCGGCGCACGAGGTGGGGCATCCGCCCCGAAGCGCGCAGAAGCCCGCGGTGAGCTCGCGGGTGGCGCAAACCGTGTTGCTGAGCACGCTGGGGTTGTCGGCCTTGTCCACCGCGACGACCGCAATCGCCACGTCGTCGCCAGGCGCAAGCCCCAGGCTCTGCAGGTCGATGGTCGTGGAGGTGGCCGTGGTGGTGGACTTGATGGGCGACAGGCCGGCGGGCGGCGCCTCCCCTTCGACGAAGGTCGTCTCGGCGCAGGACGGCGCGGTGGCGTCGGCATAGATGTCGTAGCGAAGGACGTTCGCGTCGCTGCTTGCAGTCCAGCTCACAGGCGCTGCCGTGTCCCCTCCGCCTGAGGTCACGTCGGTGGGGGCCGCGGGGGCGATGGTGTCGATCTTGACCGGAAGCGAGCCCCAGTCGGTGCCCACGTCGCCGGTGGCCGGGCTCGTGTCAGCGGCCAGGACGTAGACCGTGTTCATGCCCTCGCTCAGCTCCGCGCAGAACTCGGGGGCCGGGAAGGTGATGTCCATCATCGCGCCGCTGATGGTCTTGTCGAGCGACGGCAGGTCCAAGTGGGTGCACGCGGTCGTCGTGGTCGTGGTGCGCGGGGCCGTGTCGTTGCAGTCGGTGCCCACCCAGAAGTCGAGCTGGCTCTTGCTGGCGTTCACGTTGGTGAGGACCAGCTCGACCTCCGTGCCGCTGCCGGTGGCGCATTCCTCCGCGTTGAGGGGTGCGCTGACCAGGATGTCGTTGCCGCTCCCGGTGCGCGTCGCGAACCCGTTGAGCACATCCGGCGCGACGACGATCGTCCCACCCGTCGTCGTCTGGGCGAGGGCGGGGGTGACGATGACAGCCGGTGCCACGAGGATGGTCGTGACGGCGATGAAGAGTCTCCCGCCCGGCAGCTCTCCGCGCTCCGTTCGCCCCAGGAACATCCTGCGAAGGCGGCTGGACCCGTGAACGGTTTCCATGGTTGGGCCCTCAAGCAAAAGCCGGTCCACTGGGAACGGCCGCAAAAGAGGACGGTCGCCCGATCCTCGATGGACATTGTGGCATGGACGGCTCACTCCACCCTAGTTGCGGTGACATTTCGTCAGGTCAACGGACACCGAGCAGATGCTCCGCGATCTGTACCGCATTGAGCGCGGCGCCCTTGCGGAGGTTGTCGGCCACGACCCACATCTGCACGCCGCCCGGGTGGCCCAGGTCGTCGCGGATGCGGCCGACCCACACGTCGTCGGTGCCGGCTGCGTCGAGGGGGGTCGGATAGGCGCCGTGCGCGAAGTCGTCCACGACGCGGATGCCGGGGGCTCCCCGAAGAAGCTCTCGCGCCTCCGCCGCCGTCATGGGCACCCGAGTCTCGAATCGTGATCGCCTCGCTGTGGGCCGTTCGGACCGGGACGCGAACCGCCGTGGCCGAGATGCGGATCGTATCGTCGCCAAGGATGCGCCGCGTCTCACGCACCGATTTCAGCTCCTCCTCCGAGTAGCCGGTCTGCGGGTCGGGCGTCCAGCTCATCAGCACGTTGCCTGCGAGACGCTTGGATGCCTCCGGGTCGGCCGGGGCAGGCTCGCCGGCGGCCAGCGCTCGGAGCTCGGCCTCGAAGCCCGCGGCCGCCCTCGCGCCGCCCCCGCTGATCGCCTGGTAGGTCGACACGATGATGCGCTCGATGCGCGCCACGTCGTGGAGGGGCTTGAGAGCGACCACCATCTGGATCGTCGAGCAGTTGGGGTTGGCGACGATGCCCTTGGGGTGGCGGCGCGCTGCTTCGATGTTCACCTCCGGCACGCACAGGGGCACCGCGGGGTCCTGGCGAAAGGCAGAGGAGTTGTCGACAACCAGGGCCCCGTGCTCGGCGGCCACGGGGCTCCAGGTCCGCGACACCGAAGCGCCGGCCGAGAAGAGAGCCAGATCCACCCCCTGGAAGACCTCCGGGGCGATCGCGACGACGCGATGGGATTCGCCGCGGAACTGGACCTCGCGACCCGCGCTCCGCTCCGAGGCCACCGGGACGAGGCGCCCCACCGGGAACTTCCGCTGCTCGAGCACGCGCAGCATCTCGGCGCCCACGAGCCCCGTCACCCCGACCACCGCCACCGAATGCCGCTTCACCATCGTCGCTCCGAAATGCGTGCTTCCACATGTGGCTCGCGCCGCGAGGTGGGAGCTCGGGGGGCCGCGTGCCGGTGGGCTATAGGGGGCTGCCTCGAATCAGTCAAATCGCATGGGTGGGCTTGCGCTGTGTCCGCAACGGGATATATACCAGTCGATTGATAAAAAACTGCGACCGACTTTCCGCTTGCACTCTCGGTCGCTGCTGCGACATGCCCCCGGACCAGTCCGTTGGAGGTCACTTCATGCGCGCACTGTCTGCTCCCCTGACTGCCTTGCTGATCGCCGGCGCGCTCGTCGCGGCCCCGCGGCTCGCGGCGGCGCAGACGCCCCCCGCGACACCCGCGCCGCCAGCGTCGAGCCCGCCGCCTCCCACTCCGCCGAGCGGGGCAGCACAGGCCCCGCCCCCCGCACCGGGTCCGGCCTCCGCGGCGGCCCTCCAGGCGCCGTCCCCCACCGAGGCCGGCTTCCACCTCGACCAGCTCACCACGCCCGGCGGCCTGACGGCCGATGCTGCGGCGGCGAGGGCGGTGCAGACGGCGCCGTCGGTGGACAAGGCCCGCGCTGCGGCCGACGCGGCAGCCGCCGGTGCACGCCAGGCATTCGTCGGCTTCTTCCCGACGCTCACGGCGA
Organism: uncultured delta proteobacterium; assembly: GCA_963830115.1. Classification (GTDB taxonomy): domain Bacteria; phylum Myxococcota_A; class Polyangia; order Polyangiales; family CAWHLB01; genus CAWHLB01. Next base: position 120,759 of record CAWHLB010000034.1, on the reverse strand, counting down.
CGGCGCGCTACACGCACCTGAGCCACGTGAACCAGGGCACCCTGGGCAGCGGCATCACGCCCGAGCAGGAGGCGCAGGCGCAGGCGCTCATCGACACCGTGACCGATCCCGCCGCCAAGCAGCTGTTCCAGGCCAGCCTCCAGGCCCAGATCGCCACCGCGAACTTCACCTTCCCGCAGGTGCTCGATCAGTTCTCCGTCGCGGCGTCGGCCCAGTACCCGGTGAGCGATGTGTTCTTGCGCATCCTCCCCTCCTATCGCGCGTCCATCGCTGGATCGGACGCGGCGCGCTACCAGATCCAGTCCGAGAGGGACACGATCGCGCTGCAGGCGCGCGAGGCGTTCTACGACTCGCGCGCGCCAAGGCCGCGGCCTTCGTCGCCGACGACGCCGTCGCCCAGATCGAGGCCCACGAGCGGCAGGAGCAGGCCCTCGTCGACGCCGGGGTCGCGGCGCGTGTCGACCTCATGCGCGTGCAGGCGCAGGTCTCCGCGTCCCAGGTCACGGCCGCCCGCGCCCACGGCGCGGTGCAGGTGACGGAGACGGCGCTGCGCACGCTGCTGCACGAGCCCGGCAACGTGGAGATTCGCCCTCGGTGAGAACTTCGCGGAGATCCGCCGCCCGTCGTTCAGGGGACGCCGGAGCAGCTCGTGGAACAGGCCTATGACAGGCGCGTGGAGGTCAAGGCCCTCCAGCGTGTGATCGACTCGCGGGAGGACCAGGCGACCGCCGCGGCCGGTGGCCTATGGCCCCACCTGATGCTGCAGGGCGAGTATGTCTACGCGAACCCGAACCAGCGCGTGTTCCCCCAGCTCGCCCAGTGGCGTGACAGCTGGGACGTGGGCGCGGCGATCTCCTGGTCGCCGAACGACACCGTCACGGCCGTCGAACAGACCGACCAGGCGAACGCACAGATATCGCCGAGGCCCGGGCGGACCTGGCCACCCTCGAGGACGGGGTGCGGCTCGAGGTCATCCGGGCCTACGAGGACTACCGGTCGTCGCACGCCGCGATGGACTCCGCCCAGACCGGCGTCGAGGCGGCCGAGGAGAGCTACCGCGTGCGGCTCGCGCAGCTCGAGGCGGGCGTGTCGGTGTCGAGCGATCTGCTCGACGCCCAGAACGACCTGACGAGGGCACGCATCGAGATCGTCAACGCGGCCATCGATTTGCGCATCGCGCGAGCCCAGCTCCTCCGGGCGTTGGGGCGCTGATGCCGGCCATCGTCGTCGCGGCCGCCGTCGTGCGTCGCGAGGGCCGGGTGCTGCTCACGCGGCGCCTCGAGGGCACCCACCTCGGTGGCTACTGGGAGTTCCCCGGCGGCAAGCTCGAGGAGGGCGAGTCACCCGAGCAGTGCGTGGTGCGCGAATGCCGGGAGGAGTGCGGCATCGGAGATCGCGCCGCGCGGGATCCTCGAGGTGACCTTCCACCGCTACCCCGGCAAGGATGTCCTGCTCCTCTTCTACGACTGTCGGCTCGAGGGCGGCGAGGTGCAGCACCTGGGCGTGGCCGACCACGTCTGGGTGGAGCCGGCCGAGCTCGACCGCTATCCGCTGCCGCCGGCCGACGTCCGAGTGATGGAAAAGCTCCGCACCTGAGCGTCGCCCATCCGTGCGCCCCGCTCAGTGGAGACGCGACAGGAGAGTACCGACGTCGCGGTCGCCGTCGGTTTCCACGTCCACCCTGAAGGCACGGCGGCCCTCGAGGAGCGGTGTGGCGCGATGGGTCGCACCGGCGAGCAGGCGATTGAGGCTCGCCTCGAGGGTCGGGCGAACCTCGGCCCAGGTCGCGGGCGTGGCGGGTGCGTGCAGTCGATCGGGGATGCGCACCGAGAAGTGCCGCGCGTCGAAGCGTACCTGCCCCTCGAGATTGGGGTCTCCTTCGATCCGCGCGCACGCTCCGAGCGCGCGCCGGAGGGCATCTTCCAGGCGTGCCGCGAAGGGGCCGTCGTGGGCGCGCTTGCGGCTGTACACGAGACCGGGCCGGCCGTCGGCGAGGTCGTAGGCGTAGTCGCCGCCGTGACCGATTAGCAGCACCCCGGGCCCATGGTGCACGTGGGTGTAGTCGGCCACGTCGATCACGAGCTCATCGAGCACGTCGTCACGGATCCAGCGATGGAAGACCGGGATGAACGCCTCGGCATCGACGGTCGTCTTCGGATTGGCGAACACCTTCACCTGCACGCGAGGGCTCTGCATCATCGTCACTCCGCCGGCACGGGTGGGGGGGCCGCGTTGCCCGGTGGCGCCTTTCGGGCTGCCTCCGCCGAGAGCCGTCCGTAGCAGCCGTAGGCCGCCTCGATGAACAGCTGCGCCTCCTCGATGGCGTGGTGCGCCGCCTCCGCGGTCGGCCCGCGCAGCGCCGTGCTCGCCGTGCGGCGCTGAAGAGGTAGTGGCGCGAACTTGCCGCCCGCGAAGCGGATCGTGGAAGCAGCGCGCGTATCGTGGAAGTTCGGCCGGAACTCGCGCGACCACCTCGTCCGGCCTCGCTCGGAGACCTGGATGCTCTCACGTGCCGCACCAGCGCCTCGGCCGCCGTGCAGCATGCGCGCGGTAGGCCCGCGGGACGCCGCGGCCGGCTCGCCCCGCTCGAGCCGGAGCTGCGCCTCGAAGACCTCGCGCTCGCTCGCCGCCAGCCCGAACTCGACGGGCGCGACCACCTCGCCGGCGCACTCGCCCACGCCCATGTCGCCGATGGTGTACTCGCGCGGATCGCCCCAGTCGGCGTAGTACGAAGGGTCGTCGCGTCGTGCTCGGCGACGGCGACCAGGTCCTCGAGCGTCTGCGCGCACGCGGCCTTGCCGACACGCTGCGATGAACGCCTGAAAGCGTCTCGCCCTCCGTCGCGTTCGCGCGACGTATCGGCCGGTGATCCGGTCCACGACCGCCGGGATGCTCTTCGACGGGACGGCGCCGATGGCCAGGCCGTAGGCGCCGCCGTTGTCCGCCCAGCTGCCCGCCCAGCACGACCTGGAAATGCGGCACGCGGCGTCCCCGGCCGTTGCGGCTCACGCCGAGAAGCCGAGGTCGGCGACGTGATGCTGCCCGCAGGAGTTGAAGCAGCCGCTGATCTTGATGCGCAGGTGCCGACCGCCTGGTCCAGGGTGTCGCGCAAGGACGGCGAGCCGCCTCCGCAGCTCGGCGCGCCAGCCCCCGCGACGCCGAGATGCCGAGCTTGCAGGTGTCGGTGCCGGGGCAGGACGTGATGTCGCACGATGGTGCCCGGCGCCCGCCTCGCCGAGGCCGATCGCGCGCGAGCGCGGCGTGCAGCGCCGGGAGCAGGTCCGCGTCGCCCACCCACCGCAGCACCAGGTTCTGCTCGACCGTCGTGCGGATCGTGTCGCCGGTGAAGCGGCGCGCGATGTCGGCCAGCGCCGCGCATCTGGTCTGGCGGTGATGTCGCCGAGCGGCAGGCGTCACCGTCGCCGACCGAGTAGCCGGCCTGGCGCTGCGGGCGACACGTTCGTGCCTGCCAGCGCGTCGAACGCCTCGCCGGGCGCCGTCCCGAGCGGGTTGCCCGGGCGGCTTAGGCGGCCGCTCGTCGGGCGCGTGGCAGCGTCGGCCAGATACTCCGTCCAGCGCGGGTCGGGCGGCAGGCGACGCCCGCTCCTCGGCACCAGCCGCCGGAACTCCTCGATCCCCAGCTTGCTCGACCAGGAACTTCAGGCGCGCGCGGTTGCGATTCTTCTTCTCGCCCAGCCGCGCGAACACGCGCGCGATCGCCTGCGCCAGCGGGCAGCAGCTCCTCCTCGGGCACGAAGCGGGTCGAGCAGCTTGGCCTGCTGCGGCACCGCGCCGAGGCCGCCGCCGACGTACAGCTCGAAGCCGCGCTGCGCGCTCGCCATCCACCTCGCGCACCGCGGCGATGGCGCCGAAGTCGTGCATAGCCGCCAGGCCGCAGGCGCTCGTTCGCGGCAGCCGGAGAAGGCAGCTTGAACTTGCGCCCGAAGTCCTGCGTGTCGGGGTGGCCCAGCAGGAACCGCGGCACAGCGCCTTCGCGTAGGGCGTCACGTCGAACGTCTCGCCGCCGCACACGCCCGCAATGGGGCACGCGGTGACGTTGCGCACGGCGTTGCCGCAGGCCTCGCGCGTCGTGATGCCCACCGCCGCGAGCCGCCGCATCAGCGTCGGGCGTGTCTTCGATGTGGACGAAGTGGAGCTGGATGTCCTGGCGCGTGGTGACGTGGCAGGATGCCGTCGCGAGTACTCCTCGGCCAGCTCGGCCAGGACGTCGAGCTGCGCCGGCCGTGAGCCGCCGAAGGGGATCTTGATGCGCTGCATGCCGGGCGCGTCCCACAGCGTGTCGGGCCCCTTGGTCAGCGTCGCCCGACGGGTAGGCGAGCGTCCGCGTGCGGCGGCCGTCGTGCCGCTGGCCGTTGTCGTAGCGCTGCCCGTAGGCGCCCCGCCGCAGCCGGGTCTCGATGAAGAGGCGGGGATCGATGCGGCCGCGCCTCATCAGTTCGAGCTGGGTCTCGTACTCGTCGATCTCGCGTTCGAGCACCGGGTCGGTCTCGCTCGAGAGCGCCTGCTTCCAGGTGGTGGCCATCGGCTTCAGCTTCCGGGCCGCCCAGGGGCAGGCCCCAGGCTCATGATCTCCCAGTTTGTCGATTAGTCAAGTCGGCTTTCTCGATCCGGATGACAAATGCCGCAAATACCTGTGAAAGCGGCACATAGATCACGACAAAAACAGTCGAGGATAGAGCCCGGCTCTGGCCTCTGCGCCTTCGCTTGACACGCCCGAACCCGGGCGGTACCTTGCGCGCCCCCCGGTTGGGGAGACCTGCATTCGGGGATCGTCTAACGGCAGGACGTCAGACTCTGGATCTGGCTATCTAGGTTCGAATCCTAGTCCCCGAGCCGATCGGCCCTGGCCGATCCGAACGAGCGCGTGGCCCCATCGTCTAGTGGTTAGGACATCGGCCTCTCACGCCGGTAACCCGGGTTCGAATCCCGGTGGGGTCACCACCCGGGCCGGCTCGCCTCGAGCGAGTCGGCTCGTTTTCGTTTCGACGCCCGCGTAGCGTGGCCGGTCAGCTCGCTGCCGAGGTGTCCCAGCGTCGCTTGGCCCGCTTGAAGGTCTCGATGCCGGCGCCGCTCAGCTCGAGGGCGCCCGCCTTCACGAGGCGCTCGTGGACCTGCTTGGGGTCGCGCTGCCAGCCCGACGGCAGATTGAGCTTCACGTTGAGGGGGACGCTGCTGAGCAGGCCCTGCTCCTCGAGGGCCCAGAGGGCCTCGGCCGCCAGGAACTGCCCCGCCACCTTGCGGACGGTGGGCTCGAGGTGGCTCGCCAACGGGAACAGATTGTAGAGGCCGACCGTCTCGGGGTCGACCGAGAGGGCGTTCCGGAGCGCCGCGAAGGGCTTGGGCGCGATGGGCAGCTCGACCAGGTCGAGGCCGGCGATTTCCTCGCCTGCTGTGGAGACGATGGCGCGCTCGAGCGCGTCGCCGTGGCTGCGCGTGAGGGATGCCGGACGCGCCGACGCGTCTAGCACGACGGTCAGCACGAGGAACGGTCGCGGATCGTTCTGCATGACCCCGGGACTTTGCACCAGGTCGGCGCCGGAGTCAGCCCCTCCTCGCGCTCGAATGTGAGCAGGAGGCGCAGCCGACCGGAGCCCGCCCCACCCGTTCCGGCCGCGCTGCGCGCCCCGAACGAAGAGACCACCCCGATTGGGGACCCGTCTCGCGGATCTGTGCTAGGTGTTGGCGCCCATGGATGTTCTCTTGGTGCAGAAGTCGATATTCGATCTGCCCTCGTCGCAGCGCGTCGGCGCCATCGTCTACGACGGGGCGTGCGATTCTTCAGCTGTGGCGTGGGCCGGGTCCGGACCGGGACCTGCTCGAAGCCTACGGTCCGGGGCTCCGCGAGGCGCTCGACGCGCAGCGCGAGCAGCTCGAGGGTGAGGCGCTGCCGATCCCGGGTGTCGTGCGTATCCATCCGGGGCGGCTGCACTGCGACATGCTGCTGTGGCTCGCGACGCGGCCCACCGAGACTGGCGTCGAGCGCGAGCCGGCCCCTGACGTGGATCTCTTGCGACGCTCGGTCGACGCCGCCCTCGACTTTGTTTCGACGCGGCACGTGCAGCGCATCGCCTTCGGCGCCCTCGGCGCCGGGCCGGGCGAGATCTCGCGGCCGGAGCGGCTCGCGACGATCATCGAGGCCGCCCAGAAGTGGGCCGAGCGATGCTTCGCCGAAGGGCGCGCCACCGGGATCGAGGAGGTGGTCGTGTGCGAGCCGCTCGGCTCGATCCTCGCCGACGCCCGGCGGCGGGTGGGGCACCTCGCGCGCGTCGCCGCCACGCCACCGCCGAAGAGCGTGGCGCCCCAGCGGTCCGCGCGAAGTCGCGCCGCCCGCACCAGCACGGGCGGTCGCTCGCGGCGCGCGGCTGCGGCCCCGCGCCTCGATCCGGACGCCACTGCCAAGGCACGCCTCTCGGCGGAGGCCTACGACCGCACCCGGACCTACGTGATGGGCGACTGGCTCGTGCACCCGCGCTTCGGGATTGGACGCGTCGAGCAGGCGAGCGCCGAGGGCGCCATGGTCGTGCTCTTCGAAGACGGCCAGCAGAGGAAGCTCGTGCACGGGCGTTGACGCGCACAAGACGCCCCACGCAGCCCGCCTGTCATGCGAATCGAGATCAAACTCGCAGCACCCCGAGCCGCGCAAGATTGCGCGCGCCGTCGACGCCCTCCGGAGCGGCGACGTCATCGCCTACCCGACCGACACGGTATACGGGCTCGGCTGCGACATCTTCCAGAAGAGGGCCATCGACGGCGTCTACCGCATGAAGGGCATGCCGAAGAGCCAGCCCCTCGCGTTCATCTGCCCCGACCTGAGCGACATCGCCCGTTACGCCACGGTGACCGATCGCGCCTACCGCATCATGCGCAGCCTCTTGCCCGGCCCCTACTGCTTCATCCTGCCGGCCAGCCGGGAGGTGCCGCGCATCCTGATGATGAAGCGGCGCACGGTCGGCATTCGCGTGCCCGACAGCCCGGTCGCCCTCGCCCTGGTGCGCGAGCTCGGCAATCCCATCGTGTCGACCTCCGCCACCTTCGAGGGAGAGCAGCTCAATGACCCGGCCGACATCGCGGCGAGGTTTCGGGACGTGTCGATCATCCTCGACGTGGGCTTTGGCGGCCTCGATCCATCGACCGTGATCGATATCACAAGCGACGAGCCCGTGGTGCAGCGCGTGGGCGTCGGCGCGGTCGACTGGATTGATTGACGGGGGCGTCGGCGCGTCCGCCGGTCGCTCATCCTTCGGCCGCGAGGCGGCGCACAGTGGCCCGCGCCCCGCGACGGAAGGCGTCGTAGCGCGCGATGCGCCCTTCGAGGGTGGCGTCGAGGTCGCGCGCCTGCCACGCCCGGCCCGCGAAGCGGCGCGCGGTGGCCCACTCGGCCAGGGCGCTCGCCCATCGGTCGGCGTCGAGCGCGGCGACCGAGCCGTCGCCGAACAGGACCATCAGGCCGTCCAGGTCTTCGCCCGGCAGGACCAGGTGCGTGGCGTCGAGCAGGGGCCACAAGCCGCGCACGAGGGCGCCCCGGGCGGCCCCGTCGGACACGGGCGCGAAGGCGCGATCAAAGCGTTCCCAGCTGCGCACGAGGACGGCCACCCGCTCGGGCGATACGGGGACGGCGAGGCCGCGCGGTGCGAAGACACCGAGGCCGGGACGCGCGCCCTCGGTGTCGAGGAACGTGACCTCCGCCTGCGCGCAGCAGCCGCGAAGAATCGCGATGGCGCGATCGCCCGAGGTGCGGTCGTCGGCCGCGTGGAGGGCCGCGGCGACGAAGGGGATGCGGTCGTCGAGGGTGGCGAGGCTCGTCACGGCATCCCGTGAAGCAACCACAGGAGCAGCGCGCCCACGCCCAGGAGCGCGGCGAGGAGGGTTGCCCCGAGGGCCAGCCACAGCGGCGCGTTCGCCCGCTTCGGCGGTGCGGCCGCCGCAAGGGGAGCGGCCGCCTGGGGGGCGCGATGGGGAGCCGCAGCGGACCCGGCGCTCGCCCCCGTGTCCGCTCGGTACACGGCCGGCCGGGGCAGTGCCTCGAGGGCCGCGAGCATCTCGGCTGCGTCGGCGAAGCGCGCGTCGGGGTCCTTCTCGAGGGCCCGCGTCAGGGCCGCCTCGAGGGCTGGATGAAAGCGCCGGTCCGGCCGGGTCGCGCCGAGGGACGGCGGCCGTTGCGTCACGTGGGCGCGCATCATGTCGCCCATCTCTTCCTCGACGAAGGGCCACGTCCCCGTCAGCAGCTCGAACAGGACGACGCCCGCCGAGTACACGTCCGAGCGCACGTCGATGGGTGCGCCGACGGCCTGCTCCGGCGACATGTACGCGGGCGAGCCCATCACCGTGCCGAGCAGGGTGAGCTTCTGCCCCTTGCCCCAGCGCTGGTCGTCGGTGAACTTCACGAGCCCGAAGTCGAGCAGCCGCGCCGAAGGGCGGCCATGGGCGTCCCGCGCCACGAACACGTTCTCGGCCTTGATGTCGCGGTGCACGACGCCCTGGGCGTGGGCGTGGGCGAGCCCGCGGAGCATCTGACGCGCGATCTCGAGGCCCGTCTCCGGGTCGGGCGCCGCCTCCTCCATGAGGGTGTCCAGGTTGGCGCCTTCGAGCAGCTCCATGACCAGGTAGGGCGCGCGGCTCACGATGCCGAAGTCGTGCACGCGCAGGATGTGCGGGTGCTCGAGGCCGAAGAGGGCGCGCGCCTCCCGTTCGAAGCGCTCGCGCAGCTCGGCATCGTCCCCGAGCTCTTCGTGCAGCACCTTGACGGCCACCGGGGATCCGCCCGCGACTTCGGCGCGATAGACCACGCCCATGGCGCCAGCGCCGAGGCGCGCGACGATGCGGTAGCGGTCGTCGAGCACGCGCCCGATCAGCGGGTCGTCGCTGGTGTGTTCCGAGGTCATCCGCTCTCGAGCAGGGCGGCGAGCCGGTCGAGGATGCGGTCGGCCAGGGCGGTCTTGGTCGTGCGCCCGAGGACCTCGACGCATTCGGGCAAGACCAGGGTCGCGACGTTGTCGTCGCCACCGAAGCCGTCCTTCGCCTCGTTCGCGATCACCATGTCGCACTTCTTCTTGGTGAGCTTCCGCCGTGCGCGCTCGACCACGTCGTGGGTCTCGAGGGCGAAGCCGATCAACACCGGCCGCGGGCCTTTGCGGCGTGCGCCGAGCTCGGCCAGGATGTCCGGGTTGCGCACGAGCTCGAGTCGCATGGGCGCCTCGCCCTTGGCGATCTTCTGCTCTGTCTGCGCCGCCGGCCGGTAGTCGGCGACCGCGGCGGCCATGATCACCGCGTCGTGATTGTCGACGCGCTCGAGCACCGCGGCGTGCATGTCACGCGCCGAGCGTACGCTGACCCGCGTGACGCCGGGCGGGGGCGCGAGCGCTACGGGCCCGCTGACCAGGGTCACGGCGGCGCCGCGCTCCGCCGCCCGCGCCGCGAGCGCGTAACCCATCTTGCCGCTCGATCGATTGCCGAGGAAGCGCACCGGATCGAGGTCCTCGAAGGTCGGCCCCGCCGTGACGAGCACGCGGCGACCCGTCAGGTCACCCGTCACACCGCCGCCGATCACGTCCGCGAGGGCGTCGGCAATCGCGGCGGCCTCCGCCATGCGTCCCATGCCCTGCTCTCCGCTCGCGAGGGGCCCGTCCACGGGGCCGACGAGCCGCACGCCGTCGGCGACGAGCCGCGCCACGTTGCGCTGGGTCGCCTCGCGCGCCCACATGCGCGCATGCATGGCGGGCGCCATGAGCACGGGCCCGCGCGCGCACGCCACGGTCGCCAGCACCGGGTCGTCCGCCATGCCGGCCGCAGCCCGTGCGAGCAGGTTCATGGTCGCCGGGGCGACGACCACCGCGTCCGCCCAGGCGCCGAGCTCCACGTGCACCTCACCCGCATGGGCCGGGTCCCAGAGGTCGGTGACGGCCGGGTGGCCCGTGATCCCAGAAAATGTGATGGGACCGACAAACCGAGCCGCGCTCGCCGTCATCACGACGCGCACCTCGGCCCCGCGACGACCGATCTCGCGGACGAGCTCGGCTGCCTTGAAGGCCGCGATACCGCCTGCGATGCCCACCACCACGCGTCGGCCGGCGAGGTCCATCGGGGGGAGCATACCAGCCCCGGGGCCCCGAGGCCGGTCCCCGAGCCGGGATGGCGAGCCGCGTCAGTGGGTGGGCTTGGCCAGGCCCTCGCGCTCGATCCACCCGTAGGTGCCCGTGCGGCCCGCGCGGCGTCGCTCGATCTCGTCGTGGGCACCGGGACCGCGCGTCAGGCTATAGAACTCGTCGGCGACGTACTCGGGCGGCGGGTCCTTGGTTGGCGGCGCATAGCCCTCGGGCGCGGGGCCGCCGGTGCCGACCCGCCAGATCTGCGCAGTGGGCGGGTAGATGTCCTGGCCGGCTTCGCGCACCGCCTGGTGGGCGTTCACGTTGCGCAAGATGCGCCACCGCTGGACCCGGAAGCCGGGGACGCCGCGCTGGGCGAGCACGCGCACCCCGTCGGGCAAGCTCGGGTCGTCCTTGGTGCGCTCTTCGAAGGGCATGACCTCGGCGATGGAGCGCACGAAGCTCACCATCAGGTCCTGGCGTCGGCCCCACAGGGTCGCGCGGGCGATGCCGCCGTCGACCTCGAAGCCAATCACGATCGGGAACGAGCGGTCGTTCCTGAAACGGAAATTGAGGGTGGGGTACGAGACGGCCGCGTCGAGACCGAGCAGGATGTAGTGGCTCGGGCGGCTGTGGGGGTGGCGCTCGAGGATGGGCAGGCCAGCGAAGAAGACCGCACCGTGAAGCGTGCTGGCGATCTGGCAGGCGCCGCCGCCGACGCCGTCGACGAGCTCGCCATCCGCGATCTGCGGCGCGGGGACGAAGCCGTTGGCCTGACTCCGCTCGCCGACGACGCGATTGAAGTCGAGCTCCTGCCCCGGCATCAGGATCAGACCGTCGATCTTGGCGGCCGCGACCTTCAGATTGTGCGTTCGCGCACGTTCCGCGTCGCTCGGGTTGTAGTGGGTCTCGAAGTGGCCGAGGACGGCTGCGGTCGACAGGTCGCCGAGCGTTCGGGCGGTCAGGTGCGGCTGCAGGCGCTGGACGACCGCGTCGACGGTGGTCGTGCCGTCGTGCAGCGCGCCGGTGAGGCGGTCGAGGGTGGACCACACGTCGAAGCGGAGGCCGACCTTCTCCGGCTCGAGGGTCTGGGTCGTGGTGTCCATGCGCGGCTCGACGACCGGGCGGTCGAGCGCGTCGGCGAGCTTCTGGAGGAGGGCGAGCGATGCCTCGGTACGCACCTCGACGGGCACGGGCAGGGCGAGGGGGCGGCGGCCCGCGAGCTGGGTGTGGGCGCGCCGGAGCACCGAACGCGGATCGGCCGCCGTGCGCAGGAGCGCCTCGAGGCGGCCCAGATCGACGCGGGCGCCGAAGTCCCAGCGGGAGCGACGCACGGTGCGACCCGGAGCCCGCAGGGTCACCTCCGTGCGCAGGAAGGCGCGGCCGATGGCGACGGCCTGGGCGTGCAGGTCGGCCGATAGGTCGACGTTGACGCCAGCGACCGAGACACGTGTCGGCGGCGCAGCATGCACCGCGGGCGCGCGCACCAGCGCGAGGCCGGCGAGGGCCCCGGCGGCGAGCAGCAACACGACCGGCGCGAGGCCGGCGAGCCGTGTGGCGAGCCGAGCCATGGGGCCCGATGCTCCCGGCGTCGGCGGGACCGGTCAACTTTCCGGTGCGGCGGGGTGCAGCGTGTCGGGTGGGCGCGTCACGCGACCGATGGGCGCCGACAGGCAACCTCTCGCCCCAGCGTCGCGGCCCGTCAGAGACCCGGTGCCGGGAACTGGGCGCAGAGGGCTTGTACCTCGCCGCGGATGCGGCCGATGCGGGCCTCGTCCTCGGGCGCGTCGACCACATCGGCGATCCATCCGGCGAGCCGCTTCATCGCGTCCGCGCCCATGCCGCGGCTCGTGACGGCCGGGGTGCCCAGGCGGAGGCCGCTCGGGTCGAAGGGCTTGCGCGTGTCGAAGGGCACCGAGTTGTAGTTGGTGACGATGCCGGCCCGGTCGAGGGCCTTGGCCGCGACCTTGCCCGGGACGCTCTTGCCCGTCAGGTCCGCGAGGATCAGGTGATTGTCCGTTCCGCCGGTCACCAGATTGAAGCCGCGGGCGAGCAGGCCCTCGGCCAGGACCTTGGCGTTGTCGACGATCTGCTTGGCGTAGGCCGCGAACTCGTCGGTGGCGGCGAGCTTGGCGGCGACGGCGATGGCCGCGGTCGTGCCGTTGTGGGGCCCGCCCTGCAAGCCGGGGAAGACCGCCCGGTCGATCGCCTTCTTGTGATGTTCGTCACACAGGATCATGCCGCCCCGCGGGCCGCGGAAGGTCTTGTGGGTGGTGCTCGTGATCACCTCGGCCTTGCCCACCGGAGACGGATGGGCGCCGCCCGCCACGAGCCCCGAGATGTGCGCGATGTCCGCCACGAGGACCGCGCCGACCTCGCGCGCGATCTCCGCGAACCGATCGAAGTCGATGATGCGCGGGTAGGCCGTGGCGCCGCAGAAGAGGAGCTTCGGGCGATGCTCACGTGCGAGCCGTGCAACCTCGTCGAAGTCGATGCGCTGATCGTCATGCCGCACCCCGTACTGCACGGCGTCGAAGAACGCTCCGGTGATCGACACCTTCCAGCCGTGGGTCAGGTGGCCGCCGCTCGGCAGGGCCATGCCCATGACCGGGTCGCCGGGCTTGCAGAAGGCGAAGTACACCGCGAGGTTCGCGGGGGAGCCGGAGTAGGGCTGCACGTTGGCGTGGTCGACGCCGAAGAGGCTCTTGAGGCGCTCGATGGCGAGCTGCTCGACCGCGTCGATGTTCTGTTGCCCCTCGTAGTAACGGCGGCCCGCGTAGCCCTCCGAGTACTTGTTGTTGAGGACGCTGCCGGTCGCCTCGAGCACGGCGCGGGGCGCGTAGTTCTCGCTCGGGATCAGGCGCAGCGTGTCGTGCTGGCGCCGTTGCTCCTCGGCGATGAGATGGGCGATCTCGGTGTCGACCTCGGCGAGGCTGGGCTCGGTCATCGCGTACCTCCGGCGGGTGCTTGGGCAGCCATAGCAGAGTTGGCCCCTGGCGGCGACAGCCGCGCGGTGTTAGGTGGGGAGTCGTGCTCGAGGGCTGGCCCACGCCGCAGGACCTGGCACGGCTCGCCGGTGAAGCGACCGTGGTGCCGGTCTGGCGCGAGGTCGTCGCCGACGCCCTGACGCCGGTGACCGCCCTGGCCGCGGTCGGGGACGGCCCGGGCAGCTTCCTGCTCGAGAGCGTGAGCGGTGGCGAGAAGTGGGCGCGCTACAGCTTCGTCGGCTTCGAGCCCGAGCTGATCGTGCGGGGGGTGGCCGACCGCTTCGAGACGGAGACGGCGGAGGGCGTGCGCGTCGAGCGCGGGGTCGATCCCTGGGCGCGCCTGCGGGAGGTCCTCGGCGCTTTCCGACCGCCGCGGGAGATCCCCTGGCTGCCGCGCTTCTGGGGCGGCGCCGTGGGCTACGTCGCCTACGACGCGGTGCGCAGCTTCGAGCCGACGGTCGGACCGCCCCTGCCGGCGGATTGGGACGAGCTCGAGCTGTCCTTCGCGATCGGCGGGACCGTGCTGGTCTTCGATCACGCGCACAAGACGCTGCGGGTGGTGGCGCCGGCCCACCTCGACGGCAGGGATCCGGCACGTGCCTACGCCGAGGCCAACGAGCGCATCGACCGCGCCATCGCGCGCCTGCGTACCGGGCGGCCGGTGCGCATTCTGCCCCTGCCCGACCCCTCGTTCCGCGGCGAGCTGCCGCCCTCGTCCTTCGAGCCGGAGGCCTTCCGCGCGGCCGTGCTGCGCGTGCAGGAGCACATCCGCGCGGGGGACGCGTTCCAGGTCGTGCTCTCGCAGCGCTTCTGCGTTCCGGCGGCGGGCATCGACCCCTTCGACGTCTACCGTGCGATGCGCATCGTCAACCCGTCGCCGTACATGTACTTCCTGTGTCTGTCCGAGGCGACGATCGCCGGGGCGAGCCCCGAGACTCTGGTGCGGCTCGAAGACGGCATTGTCGAGGTGCGGCCCATCGCGGGCACGCGGCGGCGCGGCGCGACCGAAGCGGAAGACCTGGACGCGGAGGCCGAGCTCTGCGCCGACCCGAAGGAGCGCGCCGAGCACGTCATGCTCGTCGACCTCGGGCGCAACGACATCGGGCGCATCGCCGAGGCGGGCAGCGTGGAGCTGACCGAGCGGATGGTGGTCGAGCGCTACTCCCACGTGATGCACCTCGTCTCGAACGTGGCCGGTCGCCTCGCCTCCGGGCGCGATGCGATCGATGTGTTGCGCGCTACATTTCCGGCCGGGACCCTTTCGGGGGCGCCGAAGGTGCGCGCCATGCAGATCATCGAAGCGCTCGAGCCGGTGCGACGCGGCATCTACGGCGGTGCCGTCGGTTACATCGGCTTCGGCGGCAATCTGGACATGGCCATCGCGATCCGCACGCTCGTGGCGCAGAACGGCGAGCTACGGCTGCAGGCGGGAGCGGGCATCGTCGAAGCGAGCGACCCGGAGCTCGAGTGGCAGGAGACCGTGCACAAGGCCCGCGCGGGCCTGGTGGCGATCGACGCAGCCGCCCGGGCGCGCGAGTGACGAGCTCGCCCCCTCCGGCAACGCGGGCAGGGGGCCGGGGGGAGGGCTCCGCGCAGGCAGAAACGGACACGGTTCGCTGCTCGAGCCAACCCAGCCGGCCCCCTTCCGCCGCCATGCTCCGAGCGCCCGCCCAGCGAATCCCTTTGACAGCCCCTGGGGGGTGGGCTATCAACCGGGCGCCCTGCCGGGGGAAACCCCGCTGGGGCTGAAAATTGGGGCGGTAGTTAAGCTGGTTATAACGCCGGCCTGTCACGCCGGAGGCCGCGGGTTCGAGTCCCGTCCGCCCCGCTGCTGAACCCCTGGGCAACCAGGGGTTTTGTCGTTTCGGGACCGGGCACGCCAACCTTTACGCCAACCTCCCCGGCGCTCGCGACCCGCGCCGTCGCGTGCCTGCCGATCGCGCGCCGCACGCCTTGCCGACGTGATTGCGCTTCCGCGGGGGCTCTCCGCGCTCGAGCCACGACCCCGGAATCTGCGCGTCGCCAGGGGCGACGATGCCGCCCACGATGGCGCACTTCGTGTCGCGGTCACCGAGGGCGCTCACCGTGAGGCGCGGGCGTCGGCTCTTGGCGCTCATGTTTCACGTCGCACAAGGCGCCGTCGCACCGGCTACTGGCCGGGGGACATCTGCGCGCCGTCTTCGAGGGGGGCTCCCTTCGAGCGCACTCGCACGGAGGATCGACGCAGACGCGGTCCGGAAGCCGGGGGAGCAATTCCGGTCGCACTGCTGGTGAACCCGCCTGTTCATGGCCTCGTGCCCGAGCACGGAGGGTGCCAGGTCGTGGGTCGTGATGTCCCCCCAATTTCGGACGGTGGGGGCAAGGCGTCGCGCGCCGTCACCGACGGTCGGGACCCGGTCGATACTTCGCGCCAGTAGTCGAGGTGCGCCAGCGAGTGAGTCACGCCGTGCCACGGGGCTGGGGCAGCGGACGAGGAATGCGCGGGCTGCGCAGACGTCCTGCCGAGCTCGGGGTCCTGCTTCCCGAGCCCCGACGGCGGCGCTCGCGCACCGCTTCCACCTCGCCGGCACCGACAGCGACCTCTTCGACAACGACGCACTCGCTTTACTGCACGAGGCCTCCGGCGGCCGCCTGCGCGACATCGACCGCGTCGCCACCGACGCCTCAAGTGCGCCGCCCGACGCAAGATGAAGCGCGTCGACCGAGAGCTCCTCGAGAGCGCCATCGACATCCCTCCGGCTTTAGACGGCGAACCGGTACCGCTCCGCGAGCAGACGCGCGAAGCCCTGCACGTGCGCACGGCCCATGACGACGACTGCGGCCTTCTCGTCGCGGTGATCCGCGAGCATCTGGACGGCGCCGGCGGCCATGAGCTCGTCGCGAAGAGTGAGGATCCCGATGAGCGGATGGACCACCCAGCTCCACGAGTAGCGGCGGAGCAGGATCGCCGGCAAGAGGAGGAACAGGTGCCTCTGGAACGCGAGGCTCGCGAGCACGATGACCGCAGCGACCGCGGGAGCCACGGGCGCGATGAGCGGCAAGAGCAAGGCGAGGAACGCGACGAGGAAGAACGCCGCGAGGTAGAACGACGCGACGTGTAGGCCGAACGGGACGCGCTTCGTTCGCTCGAGCTCGAGGGTGTACCCCGACGGAAGCTGCTTCGCGTCGATGATGGTGCTGCCCTTGATCGCGCCGAGCGACGAGAACCGCAAGAGGAGCCGTGGCGCCTAGATGATGAAGCCGAGCGCGCGTCCGCAGAAGATCTGCTCGCGCTGGAACGTCTCGACGCCGCGCAGATCGAACGCCTCGACGACGGCGCGCCCGATCGCGGCAGCCTTGGCGAGCTTCAGGTGCGCCTCGCCGAGGATCACGAGCGGGCGACCGTCGGGGGCGTGCACGACACGGACCGCATAGCTGTGCCTCTCTTGGCGGGCGCGCTCGAGCGCCTCGCGAGCGCGGTTGGGGAGATCGTTCACGCCGGGCAGCGTAGCGGCGCGTGCGCTACGCGTTGCGCTGCACTTCAAGCGTTGGCTTCGGCCACGAACGGGGCAGAGATCCTTCCTTCGGGCGCTCTCGTCGCGCGGGGGAGGACACCTGCTCGCCCGCAAGCGTGGGGACGGGATCGGCGAAGAGGTCTGGAGCTGCGTGCCCGCGAGGCCGTGTCAGCCGCGGATGCGGGCGATCTGCGGCAACGCCGCGCCGAGCTCGTCCATGCACCGCGTGAGGGCGGCCGAGCCGCTGAAGGGGCCCGGCTCTTTCGCCGGATGAAGGACGGTGGCGTTGGTGCTGCGTTGCCACAGGGTGCGCACGCCGGGGCCGTCGACACGGAGGAACGAGAAGCGGAACGTCGCCGCTTCGGCCACGCCGTACGTGCGCCGCACCGTTTCGTGCTCGTAGACATCGACTGTACCCTCCGTGTGGTGCGAGCTCGTGGCGATCACCTTTCGGAAGTCCATCACATAGAAGTGACGTAGCTGCATCGTCATCAGGTATTGGACGCCGTAGCGTCGGGCGATGGCGGGTAGATCTCGCTCGTGCCAGCCTTCGACCGGAAGCGGCACGATCTGCGCGAAGACACGCGTGCGCTGCGCTGTTTCTAGGGCGTAGCTGCCGAGCAGGTGGGACACGTCATAGACGGGGAACTGGTTGCGCGAGCCCTGGAGGCCGAGCAGCTTGTCGCCCTGTACGAGTGCGCCCGTTCCGATGACCACGCTGGCGCCGCCCCCGGAGAACAGAAAGCTCGGCTGCGGGTGGGCCCCTCTGCGCTCGGCAGCGGGTCGCACGTCACGCGGCGGCAGAAAGCCCACACGGATCGGTAGCGTCACGGGGCTCGCGGCCGGCGTGCGAGGCGCCATCATCAGAGGGATGCGGTCCGCACAGCCCGAGAGGGCCCAGAGAGCGATCGAGACAGCGAGGAGTTGGCGGATCATGTTCAGCTCCCATGCAAGGCGCGGCCGAAGCGACCACGCAGCAAATCGGCTACGAGACGGCCCACGCTGACGCGAGTGAGCGCATCGCTGGACGCCTCGCGCAGACCGGCGCGCGCCTCGCCCGCATACAACCCCCGAAAGACGAGCGTCCCGTCGTGACGGTAGAGGTCGACTTCCAGACCGACCGCCACCTCTTGGTGGCCGGTCGCGCGGGACAGTTCGTGCACGTCGTGCTCCATGTCGGTGATCTCGGAGCGGACGAAGAACGGAGTGCCAGGGGCGTCGCTGCCGCCGACCTCGCAGTGCGAGCCGACCGCAACGACGCTCACGCCGGCATGGGACAGGGCCGAGAGAAAGGCACCCTGCACGAGCGTCTGTGAGCGCTGTTCGTCGTCCGGCGGAACGAACCCGGCGGCGTGGCCGTCCTGAAAGCGAAGGCCCGAGGGACCGGAAGCCTCCATCTCGGGCTCGCACACCGACACGCTGGCCGAGCCGACGAGCCGCGGCAGGCGGACGTTCGGTCCCGCGGGGGCGTCCAGCAGGGCCGTGCCGTCGGGGCTCGGGTACGTACGGCGACCGACGCGCGTGTTGACGCCGACGTAGCATCCGGAAAACGTGACGGCGGCGAGGACGACGATGAGAGGAGTGCGCATGGCGTTCTCCTCAGAGCAGGCGGTAGGTGAGGCCGGCCGTCACGCGGATGCGATCGTCGTCGACGATCCAGGCCGCCTCCGCGCGAACGGACCAGTGGCGCGCGATGGGGATCGAGAGGCCGCCTCCGGCGAAGAAGTGCTTCATGTCGAGGAGACCGAGGGGGGCGTAGACGGCCCAGTCATTCACCTCGAGAAGCCACAGCGGGAAGAGCAGGGTGGCGCGGGGCTGCGCCGTCTGCCCAATCTGGTCGGTCACCGCGACACCCAACCCGACGACGATGAGCAATCGGCTCAGAGCGTAGGCCGTGTAGGCGGGCTGCCCGTCGGTGTAGGCGCCGAGCTGCACGCCAGTCTCCAACATGAACAGGCGCGTTCGCAGAGGACGGTCCTCGGGCGCGTGAGAGAAGAGGTGGTGGTAGGCCGGGCTGACGTCCATGGGGACGTCTTGAGCTGCTGCGGTCCGGGTCAGGCCCAGAACGGCGGTGGTGGCGGCCAAGAGCAGCGCGGCGCTGGGGAGACGATTTGGGCGAGACATGCGCCACTTGTCGGATGGGCTTGTCGTCAGTTGTGCCGGAGACACCTCCTCGCAGTCGCCCCACGCTGCTTGGGGCCCTTTTCGTCGAGATCCCGGGGATGGGCACCCCTGGGGAGCGCGCACCCGAGCGGAGATCAGTAGCCCTCGTCTGTTAGAGCCCCCCGCCGCTCGCGCACGCCTTCAGGGCGCGGCCGTTGCCGTGAAGTGCTGGGCGGGTAGGGTCTGGCGGAGGGTGGGCTCGTAATAGGCGTAGACGCTCGAGGCGGGGGCCGTGGCGTCGACCGGCAGGCCCGGCGTCAGGCGGTAGTGGAGGTCGCGCGTCTCGCCGGGGCCGAGGTTCATCAGGTAGAAGGTCACGTCCGTGTCGCGCACCTCGTAGCGGCTCGCCAGGCGCGCGGCGACGATCGCGTCCAGGTCCTCGGTGCGCGGCGTGAAGCCTGGCGCCCGACCGACACGCACGATGACCTGGTCGCGCGGGCCCGTGTCGTTGCTGTGCACGCCCACGGTGGCGTTGACCGGCGTGCCCACGGGGACGGTCGTGGTGTCGTAGCTCACGGTCATCGACAGCGGTCCGGCGGCCGGGGGCATCGCGGGCCGGTAGGCGCGTCGCGTCAGCCGGTAGCTCACCTTGCCGGTCCCGGCGAAGGAGACCTGCACGTCGTTGCTGCCGTCGTGCATGAAGCTCGTGAGGTCGAAGGTGCGAAGCAAATCGCGGTTGTCGGCGTTCACGTCGGCTCGAAGGGCCTCGGCGCCGTCGACCGTCACGACGAGTGTCCCGAGGGCGTCGCTGCTGCCGCCCGTGAGGCCCTCGGACAGCGCGCGCAGGGCGTTCATGGTGGCCTGGGTGTCGTACCAGGTGCCGGCCGAGTCCTTGTTGGCGAGGATGAACTGCATCGCCCCGGCCGCGTCGTCCGGGAACTGGCCCGAGCGCATCATCCCGTAGGCGATGAGGCCCGTCGTCTCGATCGCGCCCACGTTGCCGCCGGCGCCCGTCCAGGTGGGCGACGTGGTCGGCCAGTCGATGCCGTTCTGGCCGCCCTGGTCTTCCTTCATCCGGTCGAGCCGGGTGAAGAGGTCGCCCGTCATGGCGCCGCCCGGATCGGCGAGGGCCAGGGCGTTGGCCGCGAGGGCGTTCGCGTACAGGTCGTCCGCGGGCGGCTCGTTCGCGCGCAGCCACGTCGCTGCGCGGCTCACGGCGTCGTCGGCCCAGCCCGTGTGGGCGAGCGCCCACGCGATGAACGCGGTCGTGCGCGCGCGGCTCGTCGACAGGACCTCGTCGCCCGTGTGGAGCTGATCGCCCGGCTCCCACGACCCGTCCGACTGCTGCTGCGCGAGCAGCCAGCTCAGCGTCCGGTCGCGCACGGCCGTGTCGGTCTCGATGAGCCCCTCGAGGTCCTTGAGGTGCCAGAGGAAGATCGCCGAGAGGATCCGGTTGCCCGGGTCCGAGTCGCCCCACCAGTTGAAGCCGCCCGTCGGGCTCTCGAAGGTGAGAAGGCGCTGGTAGCCGCGCGTGACGAGCCCGATGACCTCGTCGCGTCGGTCGGGCGTGAGCTCGCCCGTCGCGTCGAGGTACTTGGCGACGAGGGTGTTCGGCCAGGCGCTCGAGTTGGTCTGCTCGAAGCACCCGGTCGGCTCGCGCAACAGGGCCTCGACGCCCGAGGCCGCCTCCGAGGCGAAGCCCGGGGTGAGCGCAAGCGTGAGTGAGCCCCCGCCGGCCACCGTGTCCGCCGGCAAGTCCACCGCGTGGGTGCGCGCGGCCGTCGCGTCGACGCGGCCCGAGAAGGTCTGGTCGTCGGGCTGGCCGGCGGGGACCACGGTGGCCGAGCGCACCAGGCCGTCCGAGACTCCGCCGGCGCTCGCCCGCACGGTCAGCTCGTGGCTGCCGGCCTGGGTGACGCGGATGCGGAACTTGGCCGCCCGTACCTCGCTCGGCCCGACGTCCACCGTCTGGGTCGCGCCGCTCAACAGGTCGAACCAGTCGTCGGCATCGACGCCGACGGTGACGTGCTGCGAGGCGGCCGTGTAGTTGTAGACGATTGCCGGCACCTCGATCTCGTCGCCGCTGGTGAGCCGCCCCGGCATCGTGAAGTCGACGAAGAACGGCTGGAGGGTGCGCATGTGCCCGCGCGCGCTGCCGACGCGCCCGTCGGTGGTCGAGCCGTCGGCCGACACGCGCCAGGTCGTGATGGAGTGCGAGAGGGGCACCGTGACCGTCGCGTGGCCGCTCGCGTCCGTGATGAGCGTCGGGTTCACGTAGGCGGTCTCGCGGAAGTCGCGGCGAAGTCGCGTGGCGCCGGCAGCGCCGTGGCCGTCGGGGGCGGGCGGCGGGGCGCCCGCGTCGCTCGCCGCAGCGCCTTCGGCGAGGCCGGGCGCGTAGGCCCTGCCTCCGTCGTAGGCCGCGTAGAACACTTCCGTCAAGGACACGTGCCCGACCACGTCGTCGGCCGTTCCCGCCAGCTCATCGGGGCCGTCGGAGGTCGATCACCATGTCCGCCGACCAGGGGTCGGTGCCCTCGACGTCGAGCCGGTAGCTCTCGCCGAAGGGATCGACGGCGTGGGACGCGCGCATCGTGCGCGTGACGTCCTCGAGTGTCGGTGAGTCCGTGTGCGTCGACGAGTACATGGTCGCGATCTGACGGACCAGGGTCTGACCGTCGAAGGCCACCTTCTGCTCGAGGCTGCTCACGACCTGGGCAGCTCCTCGGCGAGCGAGTCGTAGTCGAAGCTCGGCGCGTGCACGTCGGGCGCGCTCGCGAACAGGACGCGCGCCAGTTGCTCGCGGGCGGCGGGGTCGCTCGTGGACAGGAGGTCCGACGGACCGTGGCCGGCCACGCTCAAGGACGCCGGCAAGACATTGCCGTCGAGGCCGAAGGCCTGCGTGATGCTCGTGTGCGGCTCGCCTCCGAGCGCGAAGACCGCTTCGTCGACGACGTTCAGGCCGACCGAGGCGACGCGCGGCGCGCCGCTCGAGTCGGTGACCTGTACCGAGACCTGGGCCTCGTCGCCCGGCGCATAGCTGTCGTGGTCGGCCGTCAGGGAAACCTGCAAACCATCATCGCGGTGCACGAGCAGCGGCTCGGCGACGTGGACCGCGTCGCCGTCGGCCGTGTCGGCGAGGGCGTCGACGACCAGGAGGCCTCCGAGCTCGGTGCCGATGGGCAGCGCGACGTCGGCGTGGCCCGCCTCGAGGTCGACGGCGGTGCTGAGCACGCCGGTCGCGCCGCGATACACGTTGAGGTAGGCGCGGCGGATGCCCGCAGCGGCTGCCACGTGGATTTGCGCGGTCTGGCCAGGGTCGTAGACCGCCTTGTCGGTCCACACGCGCAGCCGCGCGTCACCGGTGCCGCCGAGCGAGAAGGATCGCTCGTGCGTGCGGCCCGCGCCGTCGGTCGCGGTCACGTCGAGGGTCGGCGTCGCGCTCGTCGGGACGAAGTCGAGCTCCGCGATGCCGGAGGCGCTCGTCTCGAGCGAAGCCGACACGTCGCCGGACACGTCGACGGTGGCCCGCACTGGGTGGCCCACCGCGTCGGTGACGACCACGTAGGCATGCGCCTGGACGCCCGGCGCGAACGCACCGTCGGGCACGAGCCTCTACGCGGAGGGGCGCGGCGGCGAGCGGAAGGCTGCCGTCCCCCTGCTCCGTCTGCCCCGCCGCGTCGACCACCGTGGCCGTGATGAGGAGCGTATCGCCGTTCTGTTCGAGCGCGTCGGAGCGTACCGCGTCGGGCACCGTCAGGTCGAACGCGAGCAGGCCCGTCGAGTCGGTCGTTCCGGTGATCGTGCCGACGGAAATCCCGCTCGTCGTCCGGGCGTCGAGCGTCACCGAGGCGCTTGTCACGGGCTCGCCGAAGAGATACGTCGCGCTCACGTGCCCGCGCACCGAGTCGCCGGGCATCGCGAAGGGGGGCTCGGGCGTGACGGTCACCTGCATCTTGGGTAGTGCGTAGGCCTGCACCGGGACCGTGACCTGGGTCGTGCGGCCGGCCACCTGGGCCGAGAAGGTCCAGTCGCCCTCGTTGACGCGGCTGTCGGTCGGGACGGTGGCCGCGGCCACGCCGAAGTCGTCGGTGACGGCACGCGCGCGGAAGACCTTGTTCCCCCGCCCGTCGCGCGCCTCGAAGGCGGCCTCGCTTCCTGCGACCGGCTGGCGGTCGGGGCCGCTGAGCGCGAGCAGCCTGAGGTGGATGTCCTGGCCCGGCTTGTAGATCGTCTTGTCCAAGCCGAGGTAGAGCTGGCCGTCGTGTGCGCGCTCCACGTGGCGGCTCGTCCAGACCTGGACGTGGTCCTTGGTGACGGTCACCCGGATCGAGCCCGCGTCGATGCCGGCCGGCAGCCCGATCGCGCGCTCGAGCTCGCCGCGGGCGTCGGTGCGCGCGCTGAAGAGGGGCTGGTCGGGGGCAGCCGTGCCGTCGGTCGCCGGAGGCGGGGTGAGCACGGCCGTCACGTCGGCGCCCGCGATCGGAGCACGCGTGTTGGGGTCGCGGACGAGGACGCGCAGCGGCGAGGTGCCGGTCGCGGGGAGCTCGGTAGGCCCGAGGAGCTGCACGTCGAGGTTGCCGAGCGCGGCGAACAGGCTCTTGCGGCCGTACAGATTGTCGTCCGCGCCGGTCAGGCGCCAATTGATGATCATCGGCCCGGTCTGGATGCGCTCGAGGCCGTCGGCGACGCCCCGGAGCACGACCGTGTGCGAGCCGGCGCGGTCCGATTGCGCAACCGCAACCGACCCGCTACCAAGATCCACCGACTCGCCCGTGGCGACGTTGGTGAGGTCGATCTCGAGCTGCGCGTTCAGCGTGCCGTGCGTGGTGAGGCGCTGGACCGGCACCTCGATCGCGAGGTCGCGATCCATTACGGACGCGTGGATTCGAGACTCGTCGATGGCGGCGAGGTCGTTGCGATGCCGCTCGGCCGGTGGCGGCTGGTGGGCGCAACCGGCGATCACGGTGAGCAACGGCAAGGCGATGAAGTGCTGCGCGCGCATGAGAACCTCCCCGCTCCCGCATGAGCAAGGGGCATGCCGCGACGCACCTACGGCAATTGCTGAATGGATCTCGCCGCTGCGTGTTCGGACGTGGCCCGCCTTGGCACACGTGCGCCTGCCGGGCCCACCGAGGGCCGCCCACGGGCGGCCGCCCAGCGACGCCCGCCGCGCCGCTCAGTGTGCCCTTCTCTCCCCGCGGTCGTCCCTCGCAGGAGGCCCGGCGTGAGTGGCTCCCTCCGTGGGGCAGGAGTGCCGCCCAGAGGGGCCCATCCCGAGCTGCCTCGCCCGGCGATCGAGGAGCCTCCGCCACGCCGTGTCGCGCTAGCCGTGGAGGGAGACGAAGACCCGCTCCCGTGTCGCGTCCACGTCCTCGATGGTGAGCGCGTCGCCCACCTCGACGCGGGCGTCCCGGTCGCTCTCGATGAGCTCGGCGGTCATCTGCAGTGCTCGCCCATCGCGCACCACCTGCACGATCCCCTTGCCGTTGCGGAAGGAGGTGAGGGCTCGGGCCCGATCGAGGACGAGGGCTTCGAGGGGGGAGCTGGGCTCACCGGTGAAGCGCAGGGCCAGGCGCCAGACCGGGCCCACGACGAGCCACTCGGTCAGGGCCGCCGCCGCTGCGGCGAAGGTGCACGAGATCCACAGGGGTGCGTGAATCGTGCGATTGATCACGTTTCCGAAGGCGCCGAAGAGGGCGATCAGGGTGAAGACGATGCGGGGCTCGGGGGCGTAGTGGAGCAGGCCATAGGCGATGCCCTCGCCGGCGTGGACCGGCGGCGTCGCCCCCGGGACGGCACCGCCCTTTGGTCCGGCCCCCCCGCGACCGACTGCTCGAGCGGCGTGAGCAGAACCGCGCCGACCGCCCGGGCCCAGAGCGGCGCGACCCGCTCTGGGTCCCCCCGCGCGGGCGGGGCTTCTCCGTCCGGCTGGCGCGCGCCCGGTTCGCACGTGTCCGGCGTGGACGCGTCCGCCCCGAACGTGCCCCGACCGGGCGTGCCCCGACCGGGCGCGGCCCGCGCGACCCTGACGCCGGACACCTGGCACCGCCATGAGCAAGAGCCCGGCCAGGCCCACGCCGAGGGTGACGAGGAACAAGGGCATGTCAGGCCTCTCGTCTTCCGCTCACGATCGCCGCCCGCCGTCGAGCAGCGCGCCCGCCGTCTCGATTGGCTCCATGCTCATGGTCCGGGCGGCGCGTGACGGTTGGCCGTTGATGACCTGGGCGGCCATCAGCGTCTGCACGACGCGCATGACGTCGTCCGAGCCGGTGGCCACGGCGCTGCGGCCGCCTTCGCCACCCGTGCCGAAGTTGACGAACTGGCCGCTCGCCAGCGCGTCGGCGATCTGCTGGGTCATGGCGGGGGCGAGCTCGAGGCGCTTGAGGTCGAGGTAGATCTCGCCGGCGTCGCGCAGGGCCTGGGCCTTCATCCGGATCGCCTCGGCCTCGGCCTCGGCCACCGCACGGATGCGCGCCGCCTCGGCGCGACCCTCGGCCTCCGAGCGCGATCACGTTCTGCTCGGCGTCGGCGTTGGCCTGCGTGATCTGCGTCGGCGGCCAGCTCGGCCTGCGCGCTGCTGCGCAGGCCGCCGCCTGCCGCTCGGCCTCGGCCCGGGCGATGGCGGCGCCGTTGGACGCGATCTGCGTCTTGAGCGCGCGCTCCTGGTCGTTGATCTTCTGCTGCGGCCTCGAGCTGCGCGATGCGGGCGCGCTGCTCCTCCTGGGCCTGGACCACGTCGGCGCTGGCCTTGGCGCGGGCCGCCGCCTCGCGCCGCCGCGCGTCGGCGACCTCGCTCAGCACCGCCTTGATGTTGAGGCTGTTGAACGACAGCCCGAGGTCGAGCAGCTCGCGCGAGCACGCCTCCTTGATGATGACCGCGAGCTCGTCGTCCTCGCCGCTGTCGAGCGTCGCCGGGTCGTGGGCACGCCGCCGGGCGCGCGTTGAAGAGCTGGTCGTGGCGCGAGCAGGTTGATCGCGCGGCGCCCGGCAGACGAGAGCACGTCGGTGAGGGTGTTGAGCTGCTCGCCGGGCGGCTTCGAGAAGAACTTGTTGGCCGCGGTGTTCACCATCGCGTCGTCCTCGCCGACGCTGACGATGGCCGAGGCCTTGACGGTGACCTTGACCGGCGCGGGCACGCCGTCGCGGTCGAGGTCCGCCGTCTGGTCGGTGATCTCGATGTCGACGTTGATGGCCTGGGCGGGGATGACGCCGGCTGACGGTGAGCACCGGCACGACCATCGCCTTGCACGGGCCGCGGTAGATCTTGAGCTTGCCGTTCAGCCAGCTCACCAGGCGGATCTCGCCGGCGGCGACATCACGAAGGAAGGAGCTCACGATTGCGGGTGTAAGCAACACGACCGCGGCGACCGTCGCCACGGCGATCCACAGAGACGTATCCATCACAGGCTCCAAATCCGGGGGCGTCAGACACAGATGGGTCCATCCGCACGGCTTGCCGGGATGGCGCGGCTCTGCCACCGCCCTAGGCGCCAGGTGGGGGTCCATGGCGCCTACGGTCCACGCTAACCACCTTCGTTGGGCTCGCAAGGGGGCTGTGCGCGGTTTTCACCGACCCCGGCGGCGGTCATGTTGCGGGTGGCGAGGCCGAGTCGAGGCCGCCCCGTGTCGCAGAGGCCGCTCGGTCGCGGCGCCCCGATCAGCGCGGGCCCTGGTGATGGGTGCGTTCGAGCTTCTTCGCGCGTCACGGTCTCCCCGTGGGCTCGGGCCTTGCCGTGCTCGAGCAGGGACTTGAGGCGCAACAGGTCGTCGTCGAGCGCCTTCTTCGGCGAAGCCCCGAGCAGCGAGGCGACCGCGTGACCCACCGCGCCCGCAGGCGGGTTGTAGGACATGCGCACCTGCACGCGGGTGCCCGTCTCCGCGGGCTCGAAGTGGATCGTGCCGACGCTGCGAATGGCGGCGTTCGGCGCGCTCTCCCAGGCGATCCGGCGCCCCGGCTCGCGCTCGACCGAAACGACGTCGAAGTGCACCGGAATGCCCGCGGGACCCGTGACGGTCCAGCGCATGCGTCCGTCGCCCACGTCCCGCACCTCGGTGACGTGCGACATGAACTGGGGCAGGTGCTGTAGGTCGCTCAAGAACTCGTAGACGGTCTCGACCGGCGCCTCGATGTGGATCGCCTTCTGGACGTCCACCGCGCGTCGGCCCGCGCCGATGCCGACGAGCCGTCGCACCGGCATGTTGGTCGTCGCCCGAACCAGGAGCCCGGCCCCGAGGCCGGCGGCGATGCCACCCCGGAGCCCGCCCGCGCGTAGCCCCCACAGCCCGAGCCCGACCCCCGCCATACCGGCGAGCAACTGCTCGGCCGGGGACCAGGTGCCGGCGGCTGGTGATGTGCGCAGGTGCGCGCCTCCCTGCAGGGCGGGCACGCCAGCGGGGCGCGCGTGATGCTCGAGGTTGTCCTCGACGGTGCGTACGCCGGGGAGGACCGCGATGCGTCGGACGAGCCGTCGCGCCTCGTGACGGAGGATGGGGCCCGACAGGGTGACCACGCCGTCGTGGCTCGTGACGTCGATGGCTCGCGGGTGTGCGACGAGCCGACCGAGCTTGGAGCGGACGCGCTCGACCAGGACCGCGTCGTGCACGGGGCCGCTCTCGAAGACGGCCTCGGTCGTGGCGACGAGCCCCTCGGCCCTGTGGCGCACGTCCGCCACGGTGCGACGCACCGTGTCCCCGGTGAGGCGCGCCGTGTGACGCGCCTTGTCGCGTAGCAGCGCCCGCCGGCGTCGCCCGCTGCTCGGGTCGAGCACATACATGAGGCCGGCGCCCGCGCCGAGACCAGCGAGCCACCTCCACGGACTGAAACGGCGCATTTCGCGCATCACGACGACCTTCATCGGAGACCCCCTTGTCCTCTTTCCGCCCGACCCAGGGCGCTCGCCCCCCGGCGGGGAAAAACCTAAGTCGCCGTCGGCCAATCGCATCACCTGTCGGTGGGCGACCCGTCCTCGTGCGCCAATCCGGGCGCGGCGGGGAACGCCGGTGGCCGCGACGGGCACGACTAGGCCGTCGGAAGAGACAGCGTGGCAGAATGCGACACACGCAATCCCCAGCCATCCCCAGCTTGTCCACAGCCCGCTTGTCGGGGGGCCCATCCGCCCACGATGCCGAGTCGAACGAATCGGCGCGGCATGCGGCATGGCCGCCGTCTCCGCTCGGTTCCGCCGAGCGCGCCACGAACGGCTGCTAGCGGAGATCAGAAGTGGGCTTGGATGCGGAGCCCGCCCGACAGGGTGACGTCCATCGCCGCCGCGATGTCGGTGGCGCCCGGCTCGAAGCGGCTGACGGTGACCGTCCCGGTCGTTGCGCAGATTGGCTCGCCACCGCCACAGGACTGGTAGGAGGTGTCGGTCGTCAGGTAGGTGCACGCCTTCGCCGCGAGCGTTCCATCCGCAGCGGCCGCCACCTCGACCTCGAGCCCCCAACTCGTATAGCCGTGGGTGTCGGAGCCGGAGAGATCGATCATGACGGTGTCGGTACCCCGGAGCGTTGCCGTCAGCCTGGGCGAATGACACGGGCTGTTGTCCACGCTGAAGGGCTCGTCGCCGGTGCACGTCACCTGGACCGGCGTCGTCGGGGTCAGCGAAGGATTCGACCGTCGTCGGGATGACCCGCGCCCGCGAGCGGTCCCACGGTTCGTAGCCGGCCACGAGGAATCACTCGGACACGGACCATCCTCGCCCGGTCACCGCGTCGAGCGCGAACGGCCACCGCGTGGTGGAGCCGCCGGGCTCCGTCGCGCCCGGCAAGCAGCAGACGTCGGACGCGTCGCAGCTCGACAGGACGAACCCGTCCGGCGCGCAGCCTCCAGTGAACCACATGCACTGGCTCGCGTCCGGCATGCAACCGAAGCGCGGAGGGCCGCTGCCGCCGCACTCGGCGTAGTAGTCACCTATGAAACAGTCCGCGAGCGAGCGCGCGGCGCCGGTGCAATCGGCGCCCGTCGCCGGAGGGGCCCCACATCCTGCCAGCAGCAGGCACCCGAGCACGATCGTGCGCCCGCCGTCGCGAGCGCCCCGTTCGACAAGCCACTCCATGTGAAGTCTTCCCCACTGAAAGCGCTCTCGAGCCCCACTGCTCCTGCCAGTGTGCTCGCCAACACCTGCTTGTCAATCGGGGCAAGCCGTCGGGGCGGCGTCGCGGAAGGCTGCGCGCGGCGTCTGCGCGAGACGCATCGCAGCCCGCGGGAGTCGTCGGTGGGCGGGACAGGGGTCGAACCTGCGACATCCGGCGTGTAAAGCCAGCGCTCTGCCACTGAGCTACCCGCCCAAGGGTTCGTCGGCCGAGTGAGTACCCGGATCGCGCGCGGCGCGCCAGTGCTTCCACCCGGGCAGCGGGCCAGGCGGTTTCGACCAGGCGAAAGTCAAGTGACCTCTTGAGTGTCACATCGCCGCAACGAAAGTCAAGTGACCTCTTGAGTGTCATGACTCACGCTCGACCGCCGGGCGCACAGCTGCGCAGGCTACTGCTGAGCGCCGGGGGGCTCGACGGTGGGCTCGGGGATGCCGTCGTCGGGTCCCTCGTCCCCGGCCTCGACGAGCTTGCCGTGACGGTACTCCATCGGCCGCTCGCGCCGGCCGAAGAGGGCGTCCGGATCGCTCAGGCACAGCGCCTCGCGCAGCACCTCGTCCATGTGCTCGACCAGCACGATGCGCATGGCGTTGAGCACGCGCCGCGGGATTTCGCGCAGGTCCTTGCGGTTCTCGCGCGGCACCAAGACCGTGTCGATGCCCGCGCGGTGGGCCGCGAGCATCTTCTCCTTGAGCCCGCCGATGGGCATCACGCGGCCGCGCAGGGTGATCTCGCCGGTCATCGCCACGTTCTTGCGCACGGGGATGCGCAAGAGGGCGCTCGCGATGCTCGTCGCGATCGTCACGCCGGCGCTCGGGCCGTCCTTCGGCACGAACTCGGGGAAGTGGATGTGGAAGTCGAGCTTCGAGTAGAACTCGTCCTCGAGCCCGAGCATCTGCTGGCGGGAGCGGATGTAGCTCATGGCCGCCTGCGCCGACTCCTGCATGCCCTTTTCGAGCAAGCCGGTGATCACCAGCTTGCCCTTGCCCGCGACGACGGCGACCTCGCACTCGAGCGTCGTCCCGCCGTAGGTCGTGTAGGCGAGACCCGTTGTCAGGCCGATTCTCGTCGTTCTCGCTCGCCTTGTTCGGGCGGTACTTGGGCACGCCGAGGTACTTCGGCACGACCTTGGCCGGGATGCGGTAGGGCTGCTCCTTGCCCTCCTTGAGGACCTGGCGGGCGATCTTGCGGCAGATGCTGCCGATCTCGCGCTCCAGATTCCGGACGCCGCTCTCCTTGGTGTAGTGGTGGATGACGGTCCGGATGGCGTTCTCGGTGATCTCGAGGTCCACATCGCCGAGGCCCGCGTCTTCCTTTTGCCGAGGGACCAGGTAGCGCACGGCGATGTTGAGCTTCTCGAACTCGGTGTAGCCGCTGAGCTCGAGGATCTCCATGCGGTCGGCCAGGGGCAGGGGAATGCCGCCGAGGCTGTTGGCCGTCGTGATGAACATCACATCGGAGAGATTGTAGTCGAGGTCGAGGTAGTGGTCGTTGAAGCTGTGGTTCTGCTCCGGGTCGAGCACCTCGAGCAGGGCCGCGGCCGGGTCGCCGCGGAAGTCGCTCGACATCTTGTCGACCTCGTCGAGGAGGAAGACCGGATTGTTGGTGCCGACCTTGCGGAGCGACTGCGCGATGCGGCCGGGGAGGGCGCCGATGTACGTGCGCCGGTGGCCGCGGATCTCGGCCTCGTCGCGGACGCCGCCGAGCGACAGCCGTACGAACTCGCGCCCCGTCGCCCGGGCGATGCTCTTGGCGAGGGACGTCTTGCCCACGCCGGGTGGGCCCACGAGGCACAAGACCGGCCCCTTGAGCTTCTTCACGAGCGCCTGCACCGCGAGATACTCGAGGATGCGCTCCTTGACCTTCTTCAGGCCGTAGTGGTCCTCGTCGAGGATGCGCTCGGCATCGTCGATGTCGTAGTTCTCGTCGCTCTTGTCGTACCAGGGGAGGCTCAGGACCCAGTCGATGTAGTTGCGGACGACCGTGGCCTCCGCGCTCATCGGCTGCATCATCTTGAGCTTCTTGATCTCCTTCTTGATCTTCCCGAGCGCTTCCTTCGAGAGCTTCTTCTTGGCTAGCTTCTCTTCGAGCTCCTGGATCTCGCTCTTGAACTCGTCGCGCTCGCCGAGCTCCTTCTGAATGGCCTGCATCTGCTCATTCAGGTAGTACTCCTTCTGCGTCTTCTCCATCTGCTTCTTCACGCGCGATCGGATCTTCTTCTCCACTTGGAGGATCTCGATCTCCGCGTTCATCAGCTCGAAGAGGCGCTCGAGGCGCTTGGCCGGGTCGACCGTCTCGAGGATGGCCTGCCGGTCGTTGAGCTTGATTGACGTGAGGTGCACGACGATGGTGTCGGCCAGACGCGACGGGTCGTCGATTGTCTGCACCGTCATGAGCATCTCGGGCGGGATGCGCTTGTTGAGCTTGACGTAGGTCTCGAAGGTCGACTGCACCGAACGGATGAGCGCCTCGACCTCGACGCTCGACACCGCGACCTCGTCGATGGGCTCCACCTCGCAGAGGAAGAACTCCTCGTTCGGGATGAAGCGCCGGATGCGGGTGCGCCGCTTGCCTTCGACCAGGACCTTCACGGTGCCGTCGGGCAAGCGCAAGAGCTGGATGATCGTCCCGACGGTGCCCATGGGGAACATGTCCTCGGGCGTCGGGTCGTTCGTCTTCGCCTTCTTCTGGGCCGCGAGGAGGATCTCCTTCTCGTGGCTCATGGCCTCTTCGAGGGCGTTGATGGACTTCTCCCGCCCGACGAAGAGCGGGACCACCATGTGGGGGAAGACGATGATGTCGCGCAGAGGAAGGAGGGGAACGACCTTTCCCTTCACCTTCCGGCCGCCGCCGTCGTCGTCTCGCGGTCGTTGTCGTTCTTGTGGAAGAACATGGGCCTGTGGCGGCGTGCGTCCCGAAGATCAGCCCCCGGGACGCGGGCCGAGCCTTCTCACGCCAGCTCGGCTTCTTTCTCGTAGACGATGAGGGGCTTCTCGCCCTTGTTGATGACTTCCTCGTTGACGACGACTTCCTTGATGCCGCCACGCGACGGGACGTCGTACATGATGTCGAGCATGGCGTGCTCCATGATGGCTCGGAGGCCGCGGGCCCCGGAGTTGCGCTTGAGCGCCTCGCGCGCCACTGCCGACAGGGCTCCGGTCGTGAACTTGATCTTCACGCCGTCCATCTCGAAGAGCTTCGCGTACTGCTTGACCAGCGCGTTGCGGGGCTTGGTGAGGATGTCGACGAGGGCATCGTCGTTGAGCTCGTGCAGCGTCGCGATGACCGGGCAGGCGCCCGATGAACTCGGGGATGAGCCCGGCCCGCAAGAGGTCCTCGGGCTGCACCTGCTCGAGCAGCTCCCCCACCCGCTTGTCCTTCTTGGACGGGATGTCGGCGCCGAAGCCGAGGGTCTTCTCGCCGATGCGCCGCTCGATGATCTGGTCGAGGCCGACGAAGGCGCCGCCACAGATGAAGAGGATGTTGCTCGTGTCGACCTGCAGGAAGTCCTGCTGGGGGTGCTTGCGTCCGCCCTTGGGCGGCACGTTGGCGATGGTGCCCTCGATGATCTTGAGGAGGGCCTGCTGCACACCCTCGCCGCTCACGTCCCGGGTGATCGAGGGGTTGTCGCCCTTGCGCGCCACCTTGTCGATCTCGTCGATGTAGACGATGCCGCGCTGGGCCCGCTCCACGTCGTGGTCGGCGTTCTGCAGGAGCTGTACGATGATGTTCTCGACGTCCTCGCCCACGTAGCCGGCCTCGGTCAGGGTGGTGGCGTCGGCGATGGCGAAGGGCACGTTGAGGATCCGCGCGAGCGTCTGGGCGAGCAGCGTCTTGCCCGAGCCGGTCGGCCCGAGCAGGAGGATGTTCGACTTCTGCAGCTCGACCTCGTCGGCGGCGACGCGCGAGTCGATGCGCTTGTAGTGGTTGTGGACGGCGACCGAGAGGATCTTCTTCGCCCGCTCCTGGCCGATCACGTACTCGTCGAGGATGGACTTGATCTCGACCGGCTTGGGCAGGGGGGTGCCAGTCGCGAAGGAGTCCTCCCGGTCGACCTCCTCGGCGATGATGTCGTTGCAGAGGCCGATGCACTCGTCGCAGATGTAGACGGTCGGCCCAGCGATGAGCTTTTTGACCTCTTTCTGCGACTTGCCGCAGAAGGAGCATTGGAGGTTGCCGTGTTCGTCGTCCCGCCTGCGATCCACGCGTCCTACCTCGCCATCCCGTCGGTCGTCGACGGATTTTCTGCGCCCAAGAGTCTAGCGCCCAGGATCCCCCCGGGCAAGGTATCGGAAGGGGAGCGCGACGGTGTTTCGCCGCCCTCCCGACAGGTTACTTGTGCGCCTTCTTGGCCGCTGCTGCATGCTTGCGGGGCTCGAGCACGTCGTCGAGGATCCCGTACTCCTTGGCCTCGACGGCGGACAGGAAGCGATCGCGCTCCGTGTCCTCCTTGATGCGCTCCTCCGCCTGGCCCGTGTGGTGGCTGAGGATCTTGTTCATGCGCTCGCGCAACTGGATGATCTCGCGGGCGTGGATCTCGATGTCCGTCGCCTGGCCGCGCACGCCAGCGAGGGGCTGGTGGATCATCACGCGGCTGTTCGGCAGGGCCTTGCGCAGGCCTGGGCTGCCCGCGGCGAGCAGCCAGGCGGCCATGGAAGCGGCCTGCCCGAGGCATACGGTCGCGACCGGGCAGCGCACGTGCTGCATGGTGTCGTAGATGGCCATGCCCGCCGTGATCACCCCGCCGGGGCTGTTGATGTAGAGCGTGATCTCTTTGTCCGGGTCCTCGCTCTCGAGGAACAGCATCTGCGCGATGATGATGTTGGCGACATCGTCGTTGACCTCGGTGCCGAGGAACACGATGCGGTCCTTGAGCAGGCGGCTGAAGATGTCCCAGCTCCGCTCGCCCCGGTGGGTCGTCTCTACGATCTGGGGGAAGGGGATGAAGGCACCGGGGTCGTCGTGACGGGTCATCAAACGTCTCCTCGCTCGTAATCTGTCCTCATCAGCGCGCCGCCGCTACTGGCCTTCGCTCTTCTTCGCAGTCTTCCGGCCGGATTCCGCTTTCTTCGCCGTTTTCGCGCCGGCGCCGGCGGCTTTCCCTGCCGTCTTGCTGGCGCCCGCGGCCTTCTTCGCGGTCTCCTTCGGGGCTGCCTCGGCCTCGCCGTCACTGCCAGCGGGGGGCTTGGACTTGCCCTTGGGCTTGGCCTTCTTGGCCTCGGCCTCGGGCTCGGCCGCCGCGGCCTTCTTGGCCTTGGCCCGCTTGCCCTCGACCATCGTCTCCTCGGCGTCGCCTCCGCCCTCGGGCGGCGGTGGGCCCTCCCGCACGATCGCCCGATTGCGGAGCAGGCCCATGAGCTTCTCCTCGAGGAGCTGGGACTCGAGCTGCTCGCGCTCTTCGCCCTGGTACTCGACGCGCACCTTGGCGATGTGCTTGCCGGTCTGCTCGGCGATCTGGGCGAGCTTGTCCGCGACCTCCTCGGGGGTGATTGACACGCCCTCCTTGCGGGCCAGGGCGCCGAGCAGGATGCCAGCCCGAACCCTCCGCTCGGCGCGCGCGTGCATGCGCTCGTGCAGGTCCTCGCTCATGGGCAGCCCCTGGCCGGTCATCTGCATGAAGGCCGCGAACTCGTACATCATCTGCTGCTCTTGCTGGTGCACCATCGAGGGTGGCACCGGCACCGCGTTGGCCTCCACGAGCCTGTCGACGAGCTGATCCTTGAGGGAGGCCTCGGCTCGCTCGATGGCTGTCGTCTCGAGGCGCTTGCGGATGTCGAGGCGCAGCTCGAGCAGGGTCTCGTAGTCTCCCAGGTCCTTCGCGAGCTCGTCGTCCATCTCGGGCAGGAGCTTCTCGCGCAGCTCCTTGACCTCGATGTGGAAGCAGGCCGTCTTGCCGCGCAGGTCCTCGCGCCCGTGGTCGTCGGCGAAGGTCACGTCGATGTCCTTCGACTCCCCGGAGACATGCCGACGAGCCCGAGCTTCGAACTCGGGGATGAGCCGATCCTGCCCGAGCTCCACGGGCCGGTCGGTGGCGGCCATGTCGTCCTTGGCTTCGCCGTCGATCGTGACCGTGTAGTCGATGGTGAGCTGGTCGGCGGCCTTCGCCCCGCGCATGGGCTCGGGCACGCGAAGCTCGGCCTGCTGCTCGCGCATCCGGTCGACCTCGGCGTCCACGTCCGCATCGGTGACCTCGGCCGCGTCGCGGTAGACGACCAGGCGGGAGGTGTCGACGTCCTCGACCTTGGGTCGCACCTCCATCTTGGCCGTGAAGCTCAAGGCCTGCCCGTCCTCAATCTCGGAGGGCACGACCTCGGGCTGCGACACGATCTGCAGCTCGCCATCGCGCATGGCCTGAACGAGGCCCTGCTCGATGAGAGAGGCGGTCACCTCGCCCTTGACCTGGCGGCCAAAGAGCTGGCGCACGACGTTGCGCGGCACCTTGCCGGGACGGAAGCCCCGGACCTTTGCCGTCCGTGCCACCGTGGCGAAGCCGCTGTCGAGCTCCTTCTGGACCTTCTCCCAGGGAACCTCGACCTTGACCTCGACCAGAACGGGGCTGATCTCGCTGACCTCGGATTGCATCGAACGAACGCCTCCCGGCGACAATGGGAACGGGGGGCATAACGCCCCCCCCCGGGGGGTCAAGGCCCGCAGTGATGCGGAGAGGCCGAAGCGGTCCGCCGCCTATCCGTCAGCCCCCGTGGCAGACGGCTTCCAGGCGGTGCCCGTCGGGGTCCATCACGAACGCAGCGTAGTAGCCGTGTCCGTATTGGGGACGGGCCCCCGGTGGACCGTCGTCGGTTCCCCCATGCGCGAGCGCAGCGTGGTGGAACGCGTCCACGTCCGGCGGGGCCTGTGCAGAGAGGGCGAGGTGGAAGCCCGGGCCGGGTGCCACCGAGGCTGGCCGTTGCTTGATTGCCAGCACGTCGCCCTCACCGGGGAGGCCGTATCCGACGGCATCGGGAAAGGTCCACACCCGCACGAGGCCGAGCGGTGCGAGCGCGGCGTCGTAGAACGCGGTTGCCCGGTCGAGGTCCCTGGTGCCGAGCGACAGGTGATCGAGCGGCCCTTTCATTTCCCTGCGGCCGCTTCGGCTCCGCCGCCCGTGAGGTCCACGAGCTCGATGCCGAGGGCGCGGCTCATCTCGAAGATGCGCTGGTCGCGATAGAACTCGCCGAAGACGATCTTCCGGACGCCCGCGTTGGCGATCATCTTGAAGCAGCGCCAGCACGGGCGACGCGGTCACCGTAGATCCCCGCCCCCTCGATGCGCGTGCCGTTGCGGCCGCCTGGATGAGGGCGTTGGCCTCGGCGTGGATGGTCCGGACGCAGTGGCCGTCCTCCATCATGTGCCCCACCTCGGCGCAGTGGGGCAGCCCCCGCATCGAGCCGTTGTAGCCGGTCGACAGGATGGTCTTGTCGCGGACGATGACGGCGCCGACGTGCTTGCGATCACAGGTCGAGCGCGTTGCCACCGCGCGCGCGATGTTCATGAAGTAGGCGTCCCAGGAGACTCGGTCGGGCGGCATGATGCCGCGGTCCTACCACGGTCGTTGCCGCCCGCACAGGCCACCGGGGCCGGGTCGATCAGAGGCCCGGGACGCCCGCTTCGCCGAGGCCCGGGACGCCCGCTTCGCCGAGGCCCGGGATGCCGGCTTCGCCGAGGCCCGGGATGCCGGCTTCGCCGAGGCCCGGGATGCCGGCTTCGCCGAGGCTCAGCCCCGGCAGACAGTACATGGCGGTGCTCAGGGGGATCATCAGGCACGTGTAGCCGCTGCGGCAGTCCGCGGCGGTGGTGCACGTCTTGAGGCAATACGAGGCGGTGATGAGGTTGAGGCACCCCGCGCCCGACGGGCAACTGTCGGCCATCCCCGCGGTGCAGCCGGTGCTGCAGTAGCCGCCGGGCAGGGCGATGCCCGTGCCGGCGATGCCCAGCATGTCGAGGCACGCCGCTCCGGGACCGGTGGCGGTGCAGTCGTCGCCGGTGGTGCAGGCGCTGCCGACGCCACCCATGACGGTCGGTCCCGCGTCGAAGCCGGGGGAGCCCGCATCGTATCCGTGGCCTGCGTCGTAAGGCGTGTAGCCGGCGTCGTAGGGCGTGTAGCCGCTGTCGGTCGGCAGGACGCCGGCGTCCTGCGAGATGCCCGAATCGTGGTGGCCCGCGTCCGCGTATCCGGGCGGCGCGACGGAGCCGCCGCCCCTGCCACAGCCGACGGTGACGAGGATCAACGCACCTGCGAGCGGCGCGAACCTGCGAAGCAACATGAGCAAGCCTCCCGCGGGGGCGTCTGGCGCTCCCCTCGGCGGGGAATATCACGCGGTCGATCATCACGCCATCCGGCCCCCCCGTCGGGCGCGACCGCAGAGCAGCTCACGGTGTGTGGGCGGGCGGCAAGCCGTGGGCAAAGCGGTGGAAGGCGGCGGTGACCGGCGGGAGGAGCGCCGGGGCGAGGTCGCGGACCATGAGCACCGCTCGCCCGTCGCGCACGACGGCGAAGCGGGCGCGTCGTGCTTCGGGCACGGCGTCCATCACCCGTTCGGCCGCTGCCCGGGCCTCGCCCGCCTCGTGGTCGTCGTCCCACGAGGTGAACCACACCGCCGACGTGTGGCCGGTCGTGTCCTTGTAGACGCGGACCCGATCGCCGCCCCAGCCGGCCGCCGCCTCGGGGTCGGTGTCGTGGCCGGTGCCCTGGGCGAAGTAGACGCTCATCTCGAGCTCGCCGAGGGTGTCCTCGTCGAGCTTCGACAGTCCCGCGGCGGTCAGGGCCGGCAGCGTCGGGATCCGCACTGTGTCCGGCTGCTCGCCGCGGATGTACTTCCGCGGGTGGAGCACCTGTTCGGTCGACTCGGGAAGGACCCGGTAGGCGGCGTCCACGGCCGGCCAGCCGCCGCGCGCTTGGAGGGCCGCGCAGAACAGCATGCCCTCGATGTAGGACGACACGAGCGTGACTCGGACGATGGCGGGCGCTGCGCCGAGCTGGCCGCCCGGCAGCGCGTCGACACGTCCCGCGAGCTGGCGCATCAGGCCGGGCGTGTGGGTGAAGGTGTCGAGGGTGCCCCCGGCCTGGTGGGCGAGGTAGGCGATCATGGCCAGGGTTGCGTCGCCCTCGACGAGCCCACGGAACGCATTGTCCGGGTCGCTGTCGCGCTTCGCGTCGTACATGGCCCCGAGCCCCAGGCGCTGGTCCTGCAGCGCGTGCACCATCTCGTGCACGAGCGTGATGCGCGCCTCGTCGAGGGCCTGGTCGCCCCCGCCCTGCTGCAGCGCTCGGATCACGTCGTCGCGCACGACGAGGGTGGCCGTCTTCGGGTCGTAGTAGCCGATCACCTGCTCGCCGAGCACGCGCGTGAGCAGGCCGCGCATGTCGATGTCCGGAGGCAAGAGGCCGAGGGCGGCGTAGAGCGCGCGGGCGCGCACCAGATCGTCGTCGTCCATGTCCGCCTGGAGGCGCGCGACGATGCCCGCCTGGTCCTGCACCTCGACCGTGACCGGATGCCGAAAGGTCAAGCCCCGGACCCGTTCGGCGCTGCGGAAGAGGCGGTTGATCGCGCGGCGCTCGACGGGCGTCGGGGGGCGCCCGGGCGGGAGAGGCGCGCGGGCCTCGTGATGTCCACCGTGGGCCGTGCCCGCGTCTGGGTGCGCGACCGCCGCGGGCGCGGGGGCGGGGTGGCGCGGCGGGGGTGTCGGCGCACCGCAGGCGGCGGTCGCGAGGGCGAGGGCCAGGGGGACCCAGCGCGTCGGTCCCGCGCCGGCATCGGTGCGGGGACTCGCGCGGCGGCTCATGGACGCTGCACCACGACGCAGTAGGTCAGGGGCTTGCGGCCGAGGTGGCGCGCGAAGTGCCGACGGAGCTCGCGACGAGCGATGTCACGAACCTCACCTTCGTCGAAGCCGAGTCGCCGCGAGGCCCGGCGCGAGAGCGCGTCGGCAACCGCCTGGCGAGCCTGGGCGAGCATCTCCTCTTCGGCCTCTTCGTGCACCACGCCGCGGGTCACGATGTCGGGCGGGCTGACGGGCCGACCGTCCCGATCGACGCTCACCACGACGACGGCTATGCCCACCTCGGCGAGCAGGGCGCGGTCGCGCAGCACGACGTCGGGGATCGCCTCGCCCGCGTCGACGTGCACGCGTCCCGCCGGTGCCTGGTCCACGACCTCCACGCGCTCCGGGGTCACCTCGACGACCGCGCCGTTCTCGACGACCCGGATCTCGGGCACGCCGAGCTCCCGGGCGAGGCGGGCGTGGGCGGCCAGGTGGTGGAAAGTCCCGTGCACCGGCATGAAGGCCTGCGGCCGCACCATCTCGATCAGGGCACGCTGCTCGGCGCTGGAGGCGTGACCGCTGACGTGCACCTCGGGCGTCGTGCGCCATGTGTGAACCAGGACACTCTGGCGCTCGAGGGCGCAGATCATGTCGTGCACCGCCAGGGTGTGGCCCGGGATGACGCGCGAGCTGAAGATGACCGTGTCGCCGGGCTCGAGGGTGAGGTCCGGGTGGGTGCCCGCGGCGAGGCGCGCCGTCGCGGCGGGGGGCTCGCCCTGGGTGCCGGTCGCGATGACCAGGAGCTGGTCACGGGGCAGGCTGCGGGCCTGCTCCGGCCGGACGAGGATGGACGAAGGGTCCGGGATGAGGTGGAGGCGGCTCGCGACGCGCACGTGGGTCTGGACCGAGCGGCCGAGCAGGAGCACGCGCCGTCCCGCATGGCGTGCGGCGGCGAACAGGGCGCGCAGGCGGTGGACGTTCGAGGCGAAGATGGTGACCACGACACGGGCGTCGGCGCCGTGGACCAGGCGATTCGAGCTCCGCCGCCACCACGCGCTCGCCGTGGCCCACCTCCCGCACGTCGCTGTTGGTCGAGTCGCTCAGCAGAAGGCGCACGCCCTCGTCGCCCGCCGCGCGCACCCGCGCCTCGTCGAAGCGCGCGCCGTCGGTGGGGTCCGGGTCGATGCGGAAGTCGCCGCTGTGCACGATGGTCCCGACCGGGGTGCGCAGGATGAGGCCGAGGGAGTCGGCGATGGAGTGGGTCACCCGGTAGGGCTCGATCTCGATGGGGCCGATGGAGAAGCGCCGGCCGGGCTCGATCGTTCGCGTGTCCGCCTCGAGGTCCGGGTGCTCCTCGAGCCGGTGCTGGACGAGGGCGAGGGCGTAGGGCGGGCCGTAGACCGGCACGGGGGCCTGGCGGAGCACGTAGGGGACCGCGCCGATGTGATCTTCGTGGCCATGCGTGAGCACGATGGCGCGCAGGGCATCACGGCGCTCGAGCAGGTACGAGAAGTCCGGGTGGATGACGTCGACGCCGAGATCGCGCTCGGGGAACATGACGCCGCAGTCGATCACGAACAGGTGGCCGTCCTGCTCGACCGCGAGGCAGTTCATGCCGATCTCGCCGAGACCGCCGAGCGGCACGAGGCGAAGGGGCGGCGGGGGGCGCGGCGCTGGGGCCTGCCCGGACGGCCCAGGGCTCGACACGCTTCTCCTTCCCAATGGGGCCGGGCGGCCGGACC
Source organism: uncultured delta proteobacterium (assembly GCA_963830115.1). Taxonomy (GTDB): domain Bacteria; phylum Myxococcota_A; class Polyangia; order Polyangiales; family CAWHLB01; genus CAWHLB01. Next base: position 80,479 of record CAWHLB010000034.1, on the reverse strand, counting down.
CGCGCCGACCTGAACGGATTGACGGGGTCATCAGTAGCCGGCGCGGTCGGGCGGCGTCAAGGCGAGGGCAGCGGGCCGAGGGGGGGTGGGGCCCACGCCGGAGCCCGGGATCCCGAGGGTTCGCGTTGACCCGCCGATCCCCCGCGTGATAGGGCAGCGAGCGCATTCGCCGCGTCCGAGGGAAGGAAATGCATCGCCACATCCTGCTTGCGTGTGCCGTCGCGCTTACCTGGGCTCCCCTATCGGCGGCGGCCCAGGACGCCGGGACGGGGCATGCCGACCAGTCCGCGCCGAGTGGGCCCGGCGCCGCGCCCGATCAGGGGAAGCGCCGGACCAGGGGCAGGGAGGCGCCGACCAGGCGCCCGACCAGGGGATGACCCCCCAGCTCCGCCCGCCCGAGGCGGAGCCCCTCGAGGTGCCCGAGACCGAGCCCGCGCCTACGCCGAGCGGAGCGCAGGAAGGGCAGGCGGGCGAGGGGCAGCAGCCGTCGGGGCAAGAGGCGGTGCCGTCGCCGAACGAGGCGGCGAACATGCTCGACCAGGCTGCGCCCGCCCAGGCCCAGGGGACGACCCAGACGGCGACCTGGACCGCGGCCCAGACGAGCCTGACGTTGCACGGCTACTTCCGCGTGCGCCCGGAGCTGTGGGACACGTTCTATCTCGGGCGCGACAACACCGACAATCCGGCCAAGGCGCCCTTCGCCGACTTCATTCCGCGCGAATCCTTGCGGACCATCGTGATCGACGGGGGCTGCGGGAGCTCGCCGTCCACGACGGCCACCGGCCCCTGCAGTGACAGCTCGCTCGGCTTCGCGAACATGCGCCTCCGCATCGAGCCGACCGTCTCGCTCGGCGAGGACGTGCACGTCCACGCGCAGATCGACATGCTGAACAACGTGGTGATGGGCTCCACGCCCCAGGGGAGCGTGTGGCAGCTCAATGACACTACCACGGGTGCCCAGTGGCAGCGTCAGACACGCACGCCCGGACTGCCCGTCGATGCCTTCGCCACGACGACGTCCCCGCCCACCTCCTACGTGAACTCCATCCAGGACAGCATCATGGTTCGGCGCGCCTGGGCCGAGATCACCAACCGCAGCCTCGGTCAGATCCGATTCGGGCGCATGGGCTCGGACTGGGGGCTCGGAATCCTGGCCAACGGTGGCGACGGCATCGACTCGGACTACCAGACCGACGTGGATCGCATCATGGCGATCACGAAGCTCCTCGGCTTCTACATCGCCGCCGCCTACGACTTCCCGAACCAGGGCCTCACGACGCAACCGCTGACCAACCCCGAGGCTCTGCCCTTCGACCCGATTCACGCAGACAACGTCGACCAGTACGTCGGCGCCATCGCCCACAAGACCGACCCGGAGGACCAGACCGCCCGGCTCGAGCGGGGCGACTGGGTGCTGAACGGCGGCGTCTACTTCGTCTATCGTCATCAGAAGCTCTCGAGCCAGGGCGTGGCGAATCCCTTCGCCCCAGACACCGTGGGCGCCTACACGAGCGGTGGCATCGTGCGGCGCGGGGCGGAGGCCTTCATCCCCGACATCTGGCTGCAATTCCTGTGGAAGAAGCTGCGCGTCGAGATGGAGGCTGTGGGCATCTTCGGCTCGATAGAGAACACGCAGATCAATTCCTTTGCCCTCGAGAACTACGGCGTCACCATGTTTGGTGCGGCTCTCGAGTCCGAGTATCGGTTGCTCGACGACAAGCTCGATATCTCGTTCTACGCAGGCTACGCGAGCGGTGACGCGAATCAGGAGGGCATGGCCTCGGACTCGCTTCCCACCCAGGCGCCGGGCCACGGGGACACGACCCTGTCAACCTTCCGCTTCCACCCGAACTACCGCATCGACCTCATCCTGTGGCGCAACATCATGCGCCAGATCGCCGGCGCCTATTACTTCCGGCCGGGTGCGAGCTACGACTTCATCCACAACTCGTTCGGCCAGCGCCTCGGAGCGCAGGTCAACCTGGTCTGGAGCCGCGCCAGCCAGCCGGTCCAGGCATGGGGGGCTGCCGCCGACCTGGGCGTCGAGATCGACGCCAAGCTCTACTACCACAGCGAGGGCGGGCCCCTTTTGACCAACGGGTTCTCCGGCACCATCGAGTACGGCATCCTCTTCCCCATGGCCGGCCTCGGCTACCCCGACGGCACGATAAACCCGCCGAGCCTGAAGAACGCGCAGGTCCTCCGCGGCATCATGGCCGTGGAGTTCTGAGACGGGGCGCTGGCGGCTCGTCCCGTCGGCCGCTCGGTAATCCGCTTCGCGGTCGGTGCGTCGCTCCGATTGCGGTTCCGTCAGTCGGTGCATCGCTCGGGCGTCCGGTCGAGGAGGAGCGCTGCATGGGCAAGTCGAAGACGGTCTACGTGTGCAACGAGTGCGGCGCGTCAGCGCCGCGCTGGCTCGGGCGCTGCCCGGGCTGCGACGGGTGGAACACGCTGGTCGAGGAGCGCGTCGCCCCGGCGCGGCGGGCGGCGGGCGGCGGGCGGGGGGCAGGGCAGGGCGCACGGCCCACGCGCCTCGGCGACGTGCGCGGTGAAGAGGCAGGCCGGCTTCCGACCGGCATGGAGGAGCTCGACCGCGTGCTCGGTGGGGGCGCGGTGGAAGGGGGCGTCACGCTCCTCGGCGGGGACCCGGGCATCGGCAAGTCGACGCTGTTGATGCAGGCCCTCGCGCGTCTGGCCGCTGCGGGCCATCGCGCGCTCTACGTGACCGGCGAGGAGTCAGCGGCTCAGGTGGCGCTCCGGGCCGAACGGATTGGCACCGAGGGCATGCGCGACGTGCACGTGCTTGCGACGACCGAGCTCGAGGACGTGGAGGCGGCCGTCGAGTCGCTCGCGCCCGAGGTGATGGTCATCGACTCGATCCAGACCGTGCGCTCGACCGCGCTCGAGTCGGCGGCGGGCGCCATCGGGCAGCTCCGCGAGGTGAGCGCACGTCTCATCGAGGTGGCCAAGCGCCAGCGCATCGCGCTCTTTCTCATCGGCCACGTCACCAAGGAGGGCGCCCTGGCGGGGCCCAAGGTGCTCGAGCATCTGGTCGACACGGTGCTCGCCTTCGAGGGCGACCCGACCCACGCCTTCCGCATGGTCCGTACGACGAAGAACCGCTTCGGGCCGGCCCACGAGGTGGGCGTCTTCGAGATGGTGCGCGAGGGGCTGCGGGAGGTGCCCGACCCGAGCGCGCTCTTGCTCGCGGAGCGGCCGAAGAACGCGTCCGGCTCGCTGGTCGTCGCCACCGCGGAGGGGAGTCGCCCGCTGCTCGTGGAGGTGCAGGCCCTGGTGGCGCCGGCGGCCCTGGGCCCCCCGCGGCGCGTGGCCTCGGGGCTCGATGCGCGTCGGGTCGCCATCTTGCTCGCCGTGCTCGAGCGCAAGGCGCAGGTCCAGGTGCTCGACCGGGACGTGTTCGCGTCCGTGACGGGCGGCGCACGCGTCGAAGAGCGGGGCATGGACCTCGGGCTCGCCGTCGCGGTCGTCTCGAGCCTGCGCGAGAAGGCGGTCGCGCCCGGGCTCGTCGTCTTCGGCGAGGTGGGGCTCGCCGGCGAGGTGCGTGCGGTGCCGCGCCCCGGGGTGCGGATTGCCGAGGCGCGCAAGATGGGCTTCCGTCGCGTGGTGCTGCCCCAGGGCAACGCCGCGCGCCTCGAGGCGAGCGAGCGAGAAGGCGTGGAGCTGTGCCCCGTCGCGAGCCTCGCGGAGGCGCTGGAGGTGGGGTTTTGAGTCAGATGTTTGAATAGGAGCAGTGAGGAGGTAGGTGCCGGTCGGAGATTGGTCGTGTCCAGCCCGCCCAGCCCCACCCTCCCGGGGAGAGCCCCCTCGGCGCGGCCTTGCGCTTCGCTTCGCGCCTTCTCGCCTTTGGCTCGCGCGGTGCTCGCCGAGGTGGAGGCTTGGTTAGTCGGCGTCGGGGCGGCGCGTGCCGGGGACGACCTTGCGCAGGGCCTGCTCGAGGCGGTCGGGGGCGGCGCTCTCGAGGGTCAGGATGAGCTCGCCGGTGGCTTCGTCGAGGTACTGGGCCACGTCGAGCTCTCTCGAGAAGCGGTCGATCTCGTCGCGCGAGATGCGCACCTCGCCGCCTCCCCGCTCCACGAGGATCCCGATCACCAGCCGAGCGAACTCGACACCGAGCGTGAGCCGTTCGAGGAGGTCGCGCTCCTCATCACGTGGTCGGTCGGAGTCCATCCCCGTTCGTATGCTCCGAGCACGGGCGAGACGCCAGCCGCCCCTCGGCAGTCGTCAGCCGCCCTGGGCCACGGTAGACGGCCCCCGGGGGTAGCCCCGGTCGAAGTGCGCCGTCCCGCGGGGCGGTGGCGTGGTGCGCGGGTCCATCGGCGTGAGCAGGGTGGGCAGGGCGTTCACCCCGCTCTCGACCCGAACGCGGTCGCACTCCTGCCAGGTGAGGCGCTTGGGTCCGGTGACCGTGCCCTGGCTGCTGTCGGCGTCCATGAGGAGCCACGGCCGGTCCGGTCCGACGTTGTCCGGGTGGAAGGGCTGGTCCTCCAGCACGTGGCCGATCTCGTGGGACTGGGTCCAGGCCTGCTGCTCCTGTTCGATGCCCGTGCGGTCCAGGATGAGGGCGTTGAGGATCGCGCCACCGTCCCCCTCGATGAACGACTCGCCCTGGCGCGTGCCCGCCGTGAACCGGTTGATGATGAAGATGTCGATCGTGGACGGGTCGTCGTCGGCAAGGGCCTCGACCAACGTGCGCTCCTCGAGGGTGCCGGCCGCTGCGTTCATGTTGTCGAACTCACGGATCCCGTCCGAGAGGTCCACCTTGCCGATCGACACGCTCTGCTGGGCATCGGTCCCGAGGGGCGCCGACCCGTCCGGGGTGATCGTCACGGGCGCTCCCTCGCGCGTGCGCACGAGCACGTCGGCGCTACGCCCGGCCCCGAACTCGGTCGGCGCGTTTTCCGTCACCCGTGTCCGGAAGCCCGCCGCCTCGATGGCCGCGGCGAGGGCGAGGGCGGTCGATACCGGAGCGGCACCCTCGACGGTCGTGACGGGCGGGATGGTGTGGCCCTCGATGCGAAGGCGGATGACGCCGTGGCCACGCGCGGTCAGGCCATCGGCGTTGGCGATGGAGACGAGGGTCGGCGGCGGCGGCGCCACGATGTCCACATCGGCCTGGGCCGGGGTGCCCCAACCGACGAAGCACTGGAGCCAGATCTCGTTCGCGATCTGCACCTGCCGCCGCCCGAGCCTGAACGCCGACGCATCGTCGGTTCCGATGACCGGCGTACCGTGGCGTCCCATCCGCAGGATGTGGATGCGCATGTGCCCGCGCCGCGCCGCCCGGGGTCCCTGCTCGTCGCCCGGTCGGCCGACCCGCACCGATTGGGTTGCGCCGTCGTAGCGCAGACGCACCGCGTCCCGGAGCGCCACGCGCAGCACCTGCCCGCCGACCCCCGGCGCGTTCGCATCGACGTCGTCGCCCACCAGCCGCAGAAAGCGCGAGCGGAAGGGGAGCCCGGGCCGGGGGCGCGTGAGGGTCACCGCCAGGGTCCCATGAACGACACCCGTCGCCGGGTCGAGGCTCTCGAGCGTGGCCGAAAGCGAGCCCGTGCCGCCGCGCGGGTCGAGGATCTCGAGACGCACGTTGTCCGGGTCCGGGCTCTGTCCATCCCAGGCCGAGCGGCGCGGCAATGAGGCGTCGTTCGTGATGGCGTGGGAGACGCCGACCGCGTCGCGCGACGGGTCCACGATGCCGTCGTGGGCGTCGAGGACCGACAGGCCGACGACGGTCACGGGCACCCGGACGGTTTGATTGCCCGACTGCACCACGAGGGCGGCGTCCCGCGGGGCGTGCGAAGCGCGGACGCCTTGCAGGGCGAGGGTGATCGGCTTGCGGCCGGGACGGACGGTGGCGGGCAGGGTCAGGGGCGTGCCGTCCCGGACGATGCGCAGGGGGCCCTCGACGCGGAGACTGGGCGGGCGTCCGTGGGGCGAGGAGGAAGCGGCGCAGGCCTTCGGACGGGACGTGGGCGGTCTGCACCGCGTCCACCACGCCGTCGTCGTCGTCGTCGTCGGCGTCGACCGACACGGCGATCCCCGTCTGGGTGAGCTGGGCCGGCGTCACGCCTTCGAAGCGCACGAGGCCCTGATCGGCGGTGGCCGGCGGCCCGGTCGGGGCACCGGAAGACTGGGCGCCGGCGCTCGCGGCGGGGCCGAGCAGCAGAGCTGCGGTGCAGGTGAGCGTCCAGGCGACGCGGATGGGTCGGCGACGGACCATGCCCCGCTCACATGTAGCGCTTGACGGTCCCGAGGTCTACGTCGCTAACGCGCAACGCCCGCCCCCGGCCGGTTCGCCCCTCGGAGCCGGCACACACCGAGGTGGGGAAGAGTCCGCGTTGCCGTCCCTCGGGGTGCGGGTCACAACGACGCGCGTGGGGGACCGAGACCACACACGCGGTGCGCGGCAGGGCAAGGGCCGCCGGCGATTCTTGCGCCTCGGCATCGGCGGGGCCGTGCTCGTCGGCCTCGGCGGGCTCCTCGGCTGGCAGACGAGCGGCTACCGCGTGCCGCCCGAGGTGGCCCGCGCCCTCGCGAGCCTCACACCCAAGCAGTACTGGATCGTGCGCGCCATCGCGACCCGCATCCTCCGCCGAGACGCGGACGACCTGCCGACCGCCGAGCAGGTCGAGGCGGCCCGCTTCATCGACGCCTTCGCCGCCGAGCTACACCCGAGCGACCGCCGTGACATGGGCCGGCTCCTCGCCCTGGTCGAGCACGTCCTGCCCTTCACCTACGGCCACTTCGACCGCTTCACGCGGCTCGACGGCGCCGCCCAGGACCAGGTGCTCGCCGCCATGATGAAGAGCTCGGTCGGAACCCTCCGTGGCGGTTTCGACGCCCTCAAGTCGCTGTGTGTGATGGCTTACTTCCGTGATGCGCGCACCTGGCCGGCCATCGGCTACGGCGGGCCGTGGGTGCGGCCGTGACCGCGGGCCGGATCCTCCACGGTCGCACCCTGCACGGGGAGGTCACGCGGGACGCCGACGTCGTGGTCTGCGGCTCGGGGGCCGGCGGCTCCATGGCGGCGCGGGAGCTTTCGCGGGCGGGGCTCGAGGTGCTCCTGCTCGAGGAGGGGGGCGATCACCGCCCGCCGGACTTCACGCAGCGCGAGGACGAGATGATCCCGCTGCTCTTCCAGCAGCACGGAGGGCGGCGCAGCGACGACCTGTCGATGCTGATCCTCAGCGGGCGTGGGCTCGGCGGCTCGACGGTCCACAACACCAACCTGTGCAAGCGCATCCCAAAGGTGATCCTAGAGCACTGGGAGCGGGACCTCGGCGTACATGGGGTCGGGCCCGAGGCGATGGCACCGCTCTTCGAGGAGGTCGAGCGGGACCTGGGTGTCGTCGACATCCCGGACGAGCGCGTCAACACCCACAACGCCTTGATGCGCGCCGGCATCGAACGCCTCGGCTGGCGCGGGAGCAAGCTACGTCACAACCGGGACGGTCGCTGCGTCGCGAGCGGCTTCTGCGAGGTCGGTTGCGCCTACGACGGCAAGCTCAACGCACGTCGCGTGGTGATCCCGGCGGCGGTGGGCGCGGGTGCGACGGTCATGTCCGACGCGCGGGTCGAGCGGGTACGGCATCGTCGCGGCCGCGTCTCGGGCGTCGAGGCGTCTCTCCTCGATGGCGCTGGCGGGCTCCGCGGAACGCTGACCGTCCGCGCGCGCGCCGTGTGCCTCGCGGGCAGCGCCATCGGCTCGGCGGCCATCGCTCTTCGAAGCGGCCTGCCCGATCCGCACCTGCAGATCGGCCGGCGCCTGCACGTCCACCCCGGCGCCGTGGTCGCCGGCGTCTTCCGCGATCCCGTGCGGGCGTGGCAGGGCGTCCCCCAGAGCTGGGACTGCACCGAGTGGCTCGACCCGCGTCCTGGTGCGGACCGCCGCGTGTGGCTCGTGCCGTCCTTCGCGCATCCTGTCGGCACGGCTTCCATGATGCCGGGCTTTGGCCCCGAGCTCATGGGCAGCATGCGGCGCTACCCGCACCTCGCGGCGATCGCCGCCATGGTGCACGACGAGACCCCCGGCCGCGTGTACGTGGCTTCCGGCCGGAGCCGCATCGCCTACGCGCCGAATGCCGCCGACCGCGAGCAGCTCGCCCGCGGTGCCCGAGCCGCGGGGCGGATCCTGCTCGCCGCGGGCGCGACGGAGGTGATGGTGCCGGCCCTGCCGCCGATCCGGGCACGGCGCGAGCGCGACCTCGACGCGATCACGGCCGACCGCTTCCGCCCCCACGACGGGCGGCTGACCGCCGTGCACCCCATGGGGACCTTGCCGATGGGAGCCGACCCGCGACGCTCGGCCGTGGACCCGCGCGGCGCCTACCACGGGATGGAGGGGCTCTGGGTGGTGGACGGCTCGCTCTTCCCGACGTCCATCGGGGGGCCGCCCCGAATCTCGATCTTCACGTTCGCGATGAAGGTCGCCCGCACGCTGGCGTCCGCCCTGGCGCACTGACGTGCTTCGCGGGAGCGCCAAAGGAGCGCGACCGCGTGGGGATCAGTCCACCCGGTCGGTGCGCAGGAGGTGCTCGGCGCGCCGCGCCATCCGGAAGCGACGGCAGCGTTCGGCGTGCACGATGCCGATGAGCTGGGCGCCCGCCTTCTCGAGGTCGTCGTTGACGACGAGGTAGTCGAAGAAGGGGTAGTGCTCGATCTCCTCGCGCGCCTTGTCGAAGCGCCGCTGGATCGTCGCCTCGTCGTCCGAGGCCCGTCCCCGGAGGCGCCGCTCGAGCTCGCCCATGGATGGCGGCAGGATGAACACGCCGATGGCGTTCGGGAAGGTGCTCTTGATCTGTCGCGCGCCCTGATGGTCCACGTCGAAGACGATGCCCGCCTTGCCTTCGCGCCGCGCCCGGTCGAGCTCGGAGACGCTCGTCCCGTAGAGGTTCGTATGCACCTCGGCCCACTCGGCGAAGGCGTCCTCGGTGACCATCGCTTCGAAGCCCTCGCGGTCGACGAAGTGGTAGTCCTTGCCGTCGACCTCCTGGGGCCGCGGGCTGCGGGTCGTGTGGGAGACCGAGAAGGTCCAGCTCGGGAGCTGCTGCAGGAGGCGGCGCGTGAGGGTCGTCTTGCCGGCTCCCGAAGGCGAGCTGACGATGAGCAGCAGCAGGTCGTCCTGTGCGCTGTCGGTGCCCACGGCACGACAGTACCCAATCAGAGCACGTTCTGCACCTGCTCCCGCATTCGCTCCAGCTCGGCCTTGAGGTCGATCACCCGCCGGGCCGTCTCCACGTCCGAGGACTTGGAGCCGATGGTGTTGACCTCCCGCCCCATCTCCTGGAGCAGGAAGTCGAGCCGCCTGCCGACGGCCGGCTCCTCGGACGCGATCAGCTCGGCGAACTGATCGCAGTGGCTCGCGAGGCGCGTCGTCTCCTCGGCCACGTCGGAGCGGTCGGCGAAGAGGGCGATCTCGTGTTCGAGGCGGCCCGGGTCGAGCTTCACGTCCGTGTCGGCGAGCAGCCGCTCGACGCGCTCGCGAAGGCGGGTGTGATGGGCCGCGAGGAGGTCGGGCACACGCTCCACGAGCTGCTCGAGCGTGTCGCGCACCCGCGCGAGGCGCGTGCACAGGTCTGCTTCGAGGGCTGCGCCTTCGCGCACACGCATCTTCGAGAGCGCTTCGCAGGCCCCACGGGTCGCCTCGACGACGGCCGCGCGGCTCTGTTCGGGGCGGGGCGCGGCGGCCGCGCTGAAGAGGTCGGGCACCGTGGCGAGGAGCGAGAGGGGGACGGGCTCGTCGGGCCTGAGCTCGTCGCGCAGGGCACACAGCTCCGCGAAGGCGGCGCGCGCCCGCACGCGGTCGAGGGTCGGGCCCCCGAGGGGGTCTCCCTCGAGGCGCCCCGTGACCTCGACGCGGCCGCGCTCGAGGCGCGCCCGGACCACCTCTTCGGCGGCGGACGCCTGGTCGGCCAGCTCGGGGGGCATGCGCACGCGCGCGTCGAGGAAGCGGCCGTTGACCGCGCGCGCTTCGACGACCAGCCGCCCCTTGCCGAGGGTGGCTTCTCCCGTCCCGTATCCGGTCATGCTCCGCAGCACAGCACGTCCTCGCCGTGTCGATTCAGTGTGCGACCGCGCCCAACGATTGCACGGTGCGGCGCAGTCCCTCTTCCACGCCGACGCGGGGCTCGAAGCCGAGCAGCGTGCGGGCGACCGTGATGTCGGCGCGGGAGTGGCGGATGTCTCCCGGGCGCGCCGTCTCGTGCACGGGCGTGAGGGAGGTGCCGACGATGCCGGCGAGCATGGCGGCCAGGGCGTTGATCGAGGTTGCCCCGCCGTTGGCCACGTTGACGACCTGCCCGGAGGCCTCGGCACACTCGAGGGCGGCCAGGTTGGCCGCCACCACGTCGTCGATGAAGCAGAAGTCGCGGGTCTGCTCACCGTCGCCGAAGATGCGCGGCGCCTGGCCCGCCGCCAGCGCCGCGACGAACTTCGGGATGACGGCGGCGTAGTCGCTGTTCGGGTCCTGGTGCGGGCCGAAGACGTTGAAGTAGCGCAGGGCGATCGTCTTCATCCCGTGCAGGTGCGCGTAGACGCGGAGGTAGTGCTCGCCGGCGACCTTGCTCGCGGCGTAGGGCGACATGGGCTCCGGGCGCATCGACTCGCGCTTGGGCAGCTCGGGCGAGTCACCGTAGGCCGCGGCCGAGGCGGCGAAGACCACACGCTCGATGCCGGCGCGGCGCGCCGCTTCGAGCACCCGGAGCGTGCCCCCTGTGTTCACCGCGTCGCAGCGCAGGGGCTCGGCGACGGATTGGGCGACAGAAGCCACGGCGGCCTCGTGGAAGATGCCGCGAGCTCCCTGGACGGCGCGCGCGAGCAGATCCTCGTCGCAGACATCGCCGCGCAGGAACGTCAAGTCGCCCTGGAGTCGCTCGAGGTTGACCTCGCGCCCGGACGACAGGTCGTCGATCACGACCACCGCATCGCCCCGCCGCAGCAACGCCTCGGCAATGCTCGACCCGATGAACCCCGCGCCTCCCGTTACGACGAACCGTGCCATTCAAGCTCCTCGAGAGCGTTCTCGCGCCCGCCCCGGAGCCTCTCCGACGGGCGGACACGGGCGGTCGTGGTCAGAACACATACCGAGCGGGCATCACGAACGCCCCCTCGAGTGAAGTGGCCCTGAGCGAGAGCGAGGGGCCGAGGGGGGTCACGGGACCTTTTTCCACGGAAGGACTATGGGTGGGGGTCGGCGGGTGGTCACAAGTGAACCCGACCTCAAGACAGCCCCTTCTTCCGCTTGATCTGGTCCATCACCTTCGCGTACTCGATCTCGAAGGTCGCCGTGCCTTCCTGAAGGTTCTTGATGCGGGCGCGCACCTCCTTGTCGAGGTCGGCCTCCACCTCCATGTGGCGACGCAGGACCGGCGTGATCTTCTTGCGCAGCTCCACGTCATCCGAATAAATCTCGGCGACGTTGTTGCTGTGGAAGAGCATCTTGAGAACCTGGTCGAGCAGGTAGGGCAAGACCTCGTCCTGAGGAGGTACGCCCCGTTCCTTGGCGACCTGCGCCTTGGCGCGTCCGAGCTGAGTGTAACCGGCGCCACGTGACTCGAGCCGGTTCTTGGCTTCGTCGGTCACGTCACGTTCGAGGCGCATGTACTCCTTGAGCACGGCCTCGACGTCGAGCCGGACCTCCTCGTCGCTCTCCGTTTCGATATCGCCGCCCTCCGTGAGGGTTCGCACGATTTCGTCGGCAATCGTGGGGATCTTCCCGCTATACAGTCGCATGATATCCAGGGCTTGCCCGCAGGCTGCGGGAACCTAGCGGAGGTGTGGGCAACCGTCAACGGATGCCCGCCCGCGATTTGTGTTTATTTCGTGACCGGGCCCTTGACGGTGCCCGCCGGTGCCCACAATATGGCGCCGTTTACACAGGGGAGCCAACGACCAATGACCAGAAGGGCCGCCGTTGCACGCAGCAGAGCTTCGAGAGCCGCTGCGGAAACCGAGGAAGACAAGAAGCGAAAGGTGCTCGAGCGTTCCGTGTTCGCCGCCCTTTCCGACGAAGGGCTACGTGAAGTCCTTCGCCGAGCTCGCTTCGTAGAGGTGCAGCGCAAGGAGCGCTTCCCCTTGCGGGACGAGGGCGCCATGTACGTAGTGGCGTCGGGCCGCGTCCGAGTCGCTCTGCCGCAGGAGGAGGATCGGGAGATCACCCTCGACTACTACGGTCCGCACGATCTCGTGGGCGAGACCACCCTGGTGGATGGGGCCGCGCCTGCCGAGGCCGTGGCGGCCGACCGCGTTGAGGCCCTCAAGGTCCCGGCAGCGCTCGTGAAGCGCATGCTTGGGCGCGAGGTCCGGTTTGCGAGCAAGATGGCCGCTCTGATGGGAGCGCGCCGGGTCGATCTCGAGCAGCGCATCGTCGCCTTGCTCACCCGCCCGGTGGAGTCGCGCGTCGCGGAGTTCCTCCTCGAGGCCGCGGACCGCTACGGCGTCCCCGACCCGCGCGGCACGCTCATCGGCGTCAAGTTCACCCATGTCGAGATCGCCAGCTACGTCGGCTCCACCCGCGAGACCGTCACGCTGATCCTCGGCGAGTTCAAGCGCAAGAAGCTCGTCGCCTTCGACCACCGCCGTGTGGTCGTCCTGAACCGCGGCGGCCTCAACAAGCGCGTCTGAAGCGGCGCCCTGGGCAGGTGGGTCGCGTATCCACCTGCCCGCGCCGGTTCCTCGCCTGCGCCTGCGTCTCACCCAGCTGAAGAGCCGAGCCTCTAGGGCGTCTCGGCCGGCTGGGCGAGGCGGCTCTGCATCTTCTGGATGAGGCCGTTCCAGCCGTCCCGCCGGATGATCCGGGCGAACTGGCTGCGATAGTTGTCGACCATGCTCACGCCGTCGGTCGTGATGTCGACGACCCGGAAGCCGTGGTCGTCGTGCTCGAGGGTGTAGTCGATGTTCACCTCGGGCGCGCGCCGGTTACGTCGGGAGCGGGCGGTCAATCGGACCACGACGCGCTCGCCGTGCCTCTCCTCGGCGCCGTAGTGGATGTCGTAGTCCAGCGTCTGCTCGACACTGCCCTGGTAGCTCCGTTGCACCAGTTGCTCGAGGAGCGTGACGAACTGCTGCCGCTGCGCTGGAGTGCGCTCGCTCCAGTGCGCCCCGAGGGCCTCCTTGGAGATCGTCTCGAAGTCGATGAGCTGGCCGACAATCTGACTGAGCCGCGCCGTGCGCGCGTGCCCTGGCGGCTGATGCAGTGCCGCGGCGACCGCCTGGTACTTCTGCTTCAGGAACTGGGTGGCCGGGCCGTTCTGTGCGTGGGCCGTGCCGCCGAGGCACATGGCTTCGAGGACCAGGCAGAATGCAATTGTCGCGATGGGCGAGATCGGGTGTCGCATGGCTAGAACGGGCTTTGCGCGCTTCGACGGAACGGGTGGTCGGTTTATTCCTGGCAGCTTCCGCCCCACTGTCCCTCGGGTAGGAGCGAGGTCCCCGTAGCCTGGGCGAGGGCGGCGAGCGCGGTGTCGTAGTCGAGGATCGCCTGCACGTGGTTGTAGCGAGCCGTGAAGTAGGCACGGATCGCATCCACCAAGTCTTTGGGTTCGAGCGTGCCGACCTGGTAGGCCTCCGCGGCCGCGACGAACCAGGAGCGCGTGTCGTGGTAGCCGCGACCCCACGCAGCGACGCGCCGGTTGGCATCCTCAACCTGATGGTAGATCGCGTCGACCTCGGTGCGGATACCGAGGCGGGCCTCGGCCGCCTGGGAGCGGATCTGGGAGAGCTGGGCGGTGGCGCGGCCGGTGCGGTAGGCGTCACCCCAGAAATCCAGGGACCAGCGGGCCACGATGGCGGCTCCGAGGGAGGTGTAGTTGGCCGGGTCGATGACGAAGGGGTTGGTCTGGTTGGTGATCCCCGGCCCCCAGCTATCCGATATCTCTCCGACCAGGGCCATGTCCGGCCAGAAGCCAGCCCGGGTCGCCGTGAGCGCGGCCTCGCGGGCTGCGATGGCCGCATTCAGCATCCGTGACTCGGGCCGATGGGTGACGGCGTCGGCCTCGTACTCGGACCGCGAGCGAAGGTGGAAGTCGAGAGGCTCGAGGGGGCAGTCGGGCACGTGGATCGTGTGGTGCCCGGTCAGATGGCCCAGTGCATCCCGGCTCGTCGCCTCGAGCTGCTCGGCCTGCGATTGGCGAGCGTCGACCTCGGCGAGCGTCGACGACAGACGCCAGCGGTCCATCTGGTTCACGTCCGGATCGCCCGCCGCGATGCGATCATCGAGCCGATGGATCGCGCTCTCGAGCTTCTCCCGCCCTTCCCCAATCATCTGCTCGATGTCGAGCGACATCTCGAGCCCATAGTAGGCGCGTCGCACGTCGTAGCGGAGGCCTGCGCGGGCTTGGTCGACTCCGTAGTCGGCGGCGCGCACGCCCGCGTGAGCGGCGTCCCGCGCCGAGCTGATCTTGCCGAAGGTCCACAGCGGGATGGCACCCTGGATGCCGGCGCGCAGGATGGGCGACCAGGTGTTGCCCAGGGGGAGCTGGGAGTCGGGGCTGAAGATGGGGCTGCCATGGGCCTGGGGCGCCAGGGTCACCGACCCGGTCAAGGTGAACTGGAAGTAGGGCGAGACGGTGGCTTCTCCGAGGCGCGCCTCGGCGGCGGCCACGGCGTGACGCGCGGCGCGCAGGCCGGGATAGCGGCGTTCGGCGTCGTGGGTGAGCGCGGGGAGGGTGGTGACCGGGGACTCGGGCGGTGCTTCGGTGGTAGCGGGCGCAGGGGTGGGCGAGGCGCCCGAGGCGGGCGTCGCGGGGGCGGGCGAGGCGGCCCGAGGGGAGGGCGTCGAGGGGGCGGCAGGGGCGGGCGCGGTCGCAGGCGGCGTGCTCCTGCCGGACGAGGCGGGCGCGCTGGGTGTCGGCGCCTGGGCCTGCGCCGGGGCGGTGCCGAAAATCACCCAGGCAAGCAGCAGCGGGCCGAAGCGGTCGCCGTAAGCCATGACGCGAGGGTTGTAGCGGAACTCGGGCTCGCGGGCCACGACTGGCGCGTCGTGGTATGGCGGACGCGATGGAACCGCGCGTTCACCGTCGCTGGCTCGACTACATCGAGATGTATGACTACTTCCACGAGCCCGGCCAGAAGCGCCTCGATCGGGACCGCTTTATCGCGTTCGATGCGGAGCTCGACTCGCTGGTCGAGCGGGAGCGCACGGTGGGCCTCACCGCCGAAGAGCATGGCCGGCTCGTCGCGCTCCGGCGCGTGCTCCTCAGGGACTGAGGCGCAGCCGCTCAGTGGCCGCTGCTGTGGCCGTGGGACGGGGTCCCGCCGCCAGCGTGTCCGTGGGCGTGCTCGCGATTGTAGATCTGGATGACCTCGTCGGTCAGGTCGAGGTTCGAGGGCACCCAGACCACGCCTCCCTCGTTTCGCTCGACGATGAGGGTGTAGCCGTCGCGCTGGCCAATCCGTCGCAGGATGTCTTCCATCTGCGAGAGGATGGACTTGGTGAGGTCGGCCTCCTTGCTGGACAGCTCCCTCTGGTACTCGACGTAGACGGATTGGAGGTCGACGAAGGCCTTCTGATAGGCATCGAGGCGCTTCTGCAGGGCGCCATGGCTCAGGACGTTCTTCTGCTTCTCGATGTCGTCCTTCATCTTCTTCAGGTCGTTCTGCTTCTTGTCGAGCTCGTCCTGACGACGCTTGAAGAGCCGCTGCAACTGGGCCTTGGCGTGGCGCCCGTCTTCCGTCTGGTTGAGCGCGCGCTGCAGAATCGACCACGGCGATCTTCGCGTCCGCGAAGGCCTTGGGCGAGAAGGAGGCGAGCAGGACGGCTGCGAGGAGGGTGATGGCGTGGCGCTTCAGATTCATCCGATGTCCTTCTATCGAGCCCCGGCGCTGCGTAGCCCGCGCGTCCCGGATCGTCAAGACGGTAGCCAGGCCCGCCGCATTCAGGCCCGGCGCGGCGGACGAACACCCGAGGTGCGCTTCCGCCGGCTAGAAGAAGTTGCCGATGGTGAACTCGAAGAGGATCGGTTTCTCGTCGGGGCGGGGGCTGAAGGGCAGGCCCCATTCGAAGCGTAGTGGTCCGAGGGGCGAAACCCACCGGATGCCGAAGCCCCAGCTGGTGCGCAGCTCGGTCACGTTGACCGTACAGGGGTCGGCGGCCGGATCGGGGGTGGCGGCGGGCGCCGGGGACCCGCAGAGCGCGTCCTCGAGGTTCCAGGCGTTGCCGCCGTCGGTGAAGATCACACCGCGGATGCCCACGGACTCGAGGATCGGGAACTCGATCTCGAGGTTGTAATAGAACTGCATGTTGCCGCCGATCGGCACACCACCCGGTTGGGGGAACCCGTTCGGGTCGTCGGTCGTGGTCAGGCTCGCGGTCGGCCCCAGGCTGTAGAGCGGGAAGCCCCGGACGGTGTAGATGCCGCCGAGGTAGTAGCGCTCGAAGATCGGTACGCCCTGTGGGTCGCTCGAGGTGATCAGGCCCCACTCGGTGTTCAGCTTGAGGACGAGCCCGCCGAAGAGCCGGTGGTAGAAGCGGGCGAACACCGTGTCGCGCACGAAGATGTTCTGGGAGCCGAGGATCTTGGCCGCGATCTCCGTGGACGCCGACGCGTAGATGCCGCTGGTCGGGAACAGTCGGTTGTCGCGCGAGTCCCAGGTGAGCGACAGCTCGACGGAGCTGGTCAGGCCGTTGCGGTACAGGTTGAAAAGCGGCGACTGCTGGAAGACGGTGACCCCCTGGCCGCCGGAGCCGAAGAGGGCGCCCGTGCTCGCCGAGATCCTCACGTACTCCGCTTTGTACTGGGCGAAGAGGCGCAGCCGGTCGTCGAAGACCGGATGGCCGAGGGTGAGGCTCGCCCCCGTCGAGTCGCGGTCGAAGGCCGAGTACTGGCGGATGGTCTTGTACGCCTCCACGGCGGTCGTCCACTCGGTGCCGAACAGGTAAGGCTCGACGAAGCGGACCTGGGCGAGCTGCCGGATGCCCGACAGCTGCAACTGCAGGGCGAGGGACTGGCCTCGGCCGAAGAGGTTGTTCTGCTGGACCTGCGCCGTGAAGATGAAGCTCTCGATCGAGGAGAAGCCGGCGCCGACCTGGAACGTGCCCGTGGGTCGTTCGGCGACCTCGACGTTGATGACGATCTCGTTGGGGGCTGACCCGTCCTCCTCGGAGACGTCCACGTGCTCGAAGTAGCCGAGGGCCGTGACGCGGGCCTTCGACTCCTCGACCTTCGACTGGCTGTAGAGGTCCCCCTCGACGATGGTCAGCTCGCGCCGGATCACGCGGTCGGCGGTCTTGGCGTTGCCTCGGATGTTGATGCGCTCGACGTGGACGAGGGGCCCGCGCCGGATGGCGACGATCACGTCCACCTTGCGGCCCGGGCTGTCGATGTTGGTCTGGGGGCGGACCTCGACGTGGGCGTAGCCGCGGTCGCGGTAGTAGCGGGTGACGGCCTGGAGGTCGCTGACGATCTTGGTCCGGCTGAACCAGTCGCCCGGGTTCTCGCCCACCATCCCCCGGAGGCGCCGTCGCCCGCCGAGAGGCGTGATCTCGGTGCCGTCGGAGCTCAGCTCCTGCACGGCGAGGCGGCCGATGCGAAAGCGCGGGCCTTCGTCGATCGGGACGGTGATGTCGATGTAGCGCCGGTCGGGCGTCAGCTCGATGCGGGGCGTCCCGATGTTCACCGCGAGGTAGCCGCGGTCGTAGTAGAGGGCCTGCAGGCGGATGACGTCGTCATCGAAGACGCTCTGCTTGAAGGTGTCGTTCGACGAGATGAACGAGAAGAAGCCGGTCTGGCTCGTCTGCATGAAGCCGCGCAGATCGGAGCCCGAGATGTGGTGGTTGCCCGTGAAGGCGATACTGCGGACCGTGACCTCCTCGCCCTCGTGGATGAGGTAGCGGACCTCCACCTGGCCGGTCGATATCTGCCGCAGCTCGTAGCGCACCTGGGCCAGGAAGTAGCCCTTGCCGGCGTACAGGTCGCGGATCTTGGTGACCTGCTCCTGGACGTTGGGCATCGAGAGGATGCCACCCACGTGGAGGGTGACCTTCTCGGCGATGTCCGAGTCCTTCACCTCGCTGTTGCCGACGTAGACGATGCGCGCGATCGAGGGGCGCTCGACGACCTGGATGCGCAGGTCGACCTGGTCGCTTCCGACCGGTGCGGCGTAGATGACGATGTCCTGGAAGAAGCCCATCTCCCACAGGGCCTGGGCGTCGCGGGCGATCTCCGAGTCGGTGCAGGGGACGCCGCCATGCAGTTGCATGGTCGCGATGATGTCGCCGGAGCCGACGCGGCGGTTGCCCTGGACCTCGATGTGGCGGATGCGCTTGCCCTCGCACAGGGTGTGCGGGACCCGCACGGTCGGGCCGCTGCCCGCGTCGTAGGGATGGCCCTCCTCGGGCGTCGGGGCTGCGCCCGGGCCCTGGCCTCCGCCCTCTCCGGCGCCCGCGGTCGCGGGGGCACCGCCTGGGGGCCCTTCGGGGGCACCGCCCGCCGCGGGTACGCCAGCGTCGGGGGCCAGCGGGGGCCCGCCGTCGGGTACGCCGCCGTCCTGGGCCGCCGCCGACGAGGCGAGCAGCAGCAAGGCGAAGGCAGGCGCAGCGAATGCGGCGGAGGGCCGTTTCATGCAGGCATCCGGTCCGGCGCGCTATAGCCGTGCCTTCCGGAACGGTCAAGCGATGGCTCCCGGAAGGGTCGAGGATTCCGCCCTTCTTCGACGCGGGTCGGGCGACGATTCGGGGCTCAGCGGCCCTCGCTCAAGGGCTCCGGGCCGGACGGCTCGCCGTCGGCGTCGGCCCCAGGCTCGGTGCGGGGCGTCGGCTCGGCCTCCGCCGCGGGCCCGTCAATCGCCTCGGTGGCTGCCGCCGTGGGTCGGGGGACCTCGCGTCGCTCGTCCCGCTCGATGACCCCGTCGGTCATGGACACCACGCGGGGCATGCGGGCCGCCAGGTCGCGCGAGTGGGTCACGACGAGAAACGTGGTGCCGCGGGTGGCGTTGAGCTGGAAGAAGAGCTCGTGGATGGCGTCGCTGGTGACGCTGTCCAGGTTGCCGGTGGGCTCGTCGGCGAGCACGAGGCGCGGCTTCATCACGAGGGCGCGCGCGAGGGCGACGCGTTGTTGCTCGCCGCCACTCAGCTCGCCCGGGCGGTGGGTGA
The DNA here is from genome assembly GCA_963830115.1 of uncultured delta proteobacterium. Classification (GTDB taxonomy): domain Bacteria; phylum Myxococcota_A; class Polyangia; order Polyangiales; family CAWHLB01; genus CAWHLB01. The sequence continues at coordinate 61,374 of CAWHLB010000034.1, read as the reverse complement.
GGCGGTGGCCCAGGCCGACCTCCTCGAGCAGGGCGCGGGCGTGGCCCTCGAACGCGGTCCGCCCCTCGCCGCGGATGAGGCCGGGCATCATCACGTTCTCGAGGGCGCTGAACTCGGGCAACAGGTGATGGAACTGGAAGACGAAACCGAGGCTCCGGTTGCGGAACTCGGCCAGCCGCGCGCTCGACAGGCCCGTCACGTCCTTGTCGTCGTAGAGGATGCGCCCGGAGGTGGGCAGGTCGAGGGTACCGAGCAGGTGGAGCAGGGTGCTCTTGCCGGCGCCGGAGGGGCCGACGACGCACACCATCTCGCCCTCCTCCACGACCAGGTCCACCCCGCGCAGGACCTCCACGTCCCGTCCCTCGTGGACGAACCGCTTGGTCACCTTGTCGACGACGACGAGCCTACGAGTCACGGGGCATCCCTTCTAGCACCATCGAGCCACCCAAGCCCAACCCGCCGAGAGAAGCCACCGCGAGCGAAGCGAGCCCGACGTGGAGCCGAAGGCGACCCGTCGAGGGGGGATCCGGGGGAGACCCCCCGGCTGACTGCGCGTGCAAGGCCTCCGCGGGGTCGGTGGCACCAACGCGTCTCCAAGTCAGTCGTACCTGAGCGCATCCACCGGACGCAGCCGGCTGGCCATGAGAGCCGGGAAGATGGTGGCGAGCAAGCAGACCACCGCGGACGCGACGCCGACGAGCGTGAACTCCACCGGGTCGATGTGCACGGGCAGCTTGTCGATGTAGTAGACCTCGGGGTTCATTCGGATGCCGAAGTGCTCGGCCGCGAAGCACACCACGAAGCCGAGGCCCAGGCCGATGGCCGAGCCGAGTAAGCCGATGAGCAGGCCTTCGATCATGAAGACGCTCACGATGCTTCGTTTGGAGGCCCCCATGGCCTTGAGGATCCCGACTTCCCGTCCCTTCTCCTGCACCATCAGGGTCAGGGTCCCGAAGACGCAGAAGCCCGCGACCATGATCGCGATGCCGAGGGTCACGAACATGGCGAGCTTCTCGAGGGCGAGGGCACCGAAGAGGTTCTTGTTCAGGTCCTCCCAGTCGCGGACGCGCAGGTCCCTGCGGCCGATGGCCTGGCGGACGGCGGCGGCCACCGCGGGGGCCTTCTCCACGTCGTGTGCCTTGATCTCGATGCCGCTGATCGCGTCGCCCGTGTTCAGGAAGCGCTGTGCCGTGTCGAGCGTCACGTAGGCGTACTTCATGTCGTACTCGTACATGCCGCTGTAGAAGATCCCGGCGACGCGGAAGGGGCGCGACTTGGGCATGGGGCCGGCCGGGCCGAGCTCGCCGAGGGGCGAGACCACGTTGACGTCGTCGCCGACATAGACGTGCAGGGTGCGCGCGAGCTCGCGGCCCACGATGAGACCGGGGAGCACCTGGCGCGGCGTATCCGGCCCGTCGCCGAGCAGGTCGTCGTTCCCCAGGTCTCCGGCGAGCAGGTCGTCGCTGCCCAGGTCGTCGTGCGCCGTCGCGCCGCCGGCCGCAATGCCCGCGCCCTTCGGCTTCTTCCCGGGACCGACCGGGTGGAGGAGCTGATCGACCGCGCGCACGGCCCCGCCGCCGTGACCCTTGCCCTTGTCGGCGCCCGGCGCGTCGTCCGTATGGAGCGGCGGCGTCTCGAGGGGCAGGTCCTCCATGTCCTCAGGCGGCAGGTCCAGGAGCTTCTTCGGGTGGAGGAGGTAGTCGAGCTTGCCGCGCGTCAAGGTGTGGGGAAGGTTGGTCACCTGTCCGATCGACCGCGTGTCGATGCCGCGCAGCACCGCCCCGGCGAGGTTGGAGGCGCTCGTGATCATCACCTCGCCACTCACGTAGGGGCTCGCTCCGGCGACACCGTGGGCGGCGCGGGTGTGCTCGAGCACCGGCTTCCAGCCCTCGAAGGTGGCGTGGGGCTTGTCCACGACCACGTGGGCGTTGTTGCCGAGGATCTTGTGCTTGAGGTCGGTGCGGAAGCCGCCCATCACCGAGAGGGTCGTCGTCAGGGAGCAGGACGAGGAACCCACCGCGAGCACCGACAGGACACCGATGGCGGCGAGGAAGCTGCTCTTCTTCGCCCGTAGGTGCCGGGCCGCCACGAGGGGGCGGAAACCCAGGCCCTCGACGAGGTGGAGCAGGGGCGGCACCACGCGCGCGGCCAGGCGCAGGGCGAAGAGGGCCGTGACGGTCAGGCGCACGACCGCGAGGGCGACCGCATTCGGGTTGTCGCTCGCCGGCTCCATCGGCAGGGTTACCGTCACGAAGACGAAGCCCGCGAGGAGGGTGCCGTCGACGACCGCCCAGATCCGCCGGCGCAGCCGCTCGGGCACGAGGAACCAGGACGCCATCTCGCCCGCCGTGGCGACAGGCCAGGCGATCCCGTCGAGCGCCCAGGCGACGATGAGCACGACCTCGCCCCAGGTCGGCAGACCGTAGAGGGCGTCCTGGACCTGCACCGACGATAGGCTCGTCAGGGACGCCCGCTTCGCGCCCCAGAAGAGCAGGAGGATGGCCGCCGCGTTGGACACCAGGAGCGCCGCGCCCCCGATGCCTGCCATCGCCAGGGACACACGCCCGCGGCTGCCCGGCGCGAGCGAGCGCGCCCGCATCAGGGTGACGACCGCCAGCACGAGCAGGATCAGGGGGACAAGGGCGATCAGCACCATCCCCACCTCGGTGGAGCGGGACGAGAGGCCCATGTGCAGGGCCAGGCTCGTACCTTGGACCGGCAGCCAGAGCGCGGCGGGCCAGGCGGCGACCATGTAGAGCGCCAGCAGGACGCAGTAGACAGCGACGATGGGGCCGACGTGCAGGCGGCGACGAGTCACGTCGCCTCCGGCCGGAGGAGCGGGAAGAGCAGCACGTCGCGGATGGAGGGCTGGTTGCAGAGGAGCATCACGAGCCGGTCCACGCCGAGGCCGAAGCCGGCGGCGGGCGGCATCCCGTGGGAGAGGGAGCGGACGTAGTCCGCGTCGAAGTCCATGGCCTCCTCGTCACCGCGCGCGCGGTTGTCGAGCTGGGCGCGGAAGCGCTCGGCCTGATCGTCAGGGTCGTTGAGCTCGCTGAAGGCGTTGACCAGCTCCCGGCCTTCCACGAACAGCTCGAACCTGTCCACCCATTCCGGGTCCGCGTCGTTTTTCCGCGACAGGGGCGAGACCTCGAAGGGGTACTCGGTGATGAAGACCGGTACCGAGCGGGCCCCGTCCTTCGTGCGGTAGAGCCGGGTGAGCTCGGGCTCGACGAGGATTTCGAAGAGGGCGTAGACGCGCTCGCCGTGGCTGCGCGCCTTCGCGAGCAGCTTCCGGTCCTCGGGCGCGAGGTGCTCGGCGAGGGCGCGGCAAGCGGCCTCGAGGCGGTTCGGGTCGTAGACCGTCGCCTCGTCGAGCAGGCCAGGGACGGGCATCGGCGGCATTCCGTCCTCGCCGGTGCGTGCAGCACGGTCGACGATGGACCTTCGCATGGGCACCACCCGGAAGCCCTCTTCGAGCTCGAAGGGGCGGTCGGCGGTGAGCGCCGGGAAGGCGGGTCGGACCGCGGCGTCGACCGCGCGCAGCATCGCCTCGGTGAGGGTGATCAGGTCCTCGCATGTCGCGTAGGCCTGGTAGAACTCGAGGATCGTGAACTCCGGGTTGTGACGGGTGTCGATCCCCTCGTTGCGGAAGCAGCGGCCGATCTCGTAGACGCGGTCGAAGCCGCCGACGAGCAGGCGCTTCAGGTAGAGCTCGGGCGCGATGCGCAGGTACAGGTCGAGGTCGAGGGCGTTGTGGTGCGTCTCGAAGGGGCGCGCCGTCGCGCCGCCGCGCACCGAGTGCAGGAGCGGCGTCTCCACCTCGACGAAACGGCGCGCGTCGAGGAAGCGCCGCAGCTCCTGCACGACCCGCCCGCGCGCACGGAAGACGGCCGCCACGTCGGGGTTCGCGAACAGGTCGACGTACCGCTCGCGGTAGCGCTTCTCCACGTCCTTGAGGCCGTGCCACTTGGCCGGCGGCGGCAGCTGGGCCTTGCCGACGTGCTGGAATGTCTCGGCGCGCAGGGCGAGGGCACCGGTCCGCGTGCGGATGACGGCCCCTTCGACGAAAACGTGGTCGGCCAGGTCGACGAGGGCGAGCTGCTGCCGGCCCTCTTCGTCGCCGAGCGCCTCGGGGCGCACCAGCGCCTGGGCGTCTCCGTAGGGCGTGCGGATCACGAGGAAGGGGCCACGCTTGGCCATCACGCGCCCGTAGAGCGGTGCGCGCCCGGCGTCCGGCGTGAGATCCTCCTCGGTCGGCAGGGCCCCGCGTCGCGCTTCGTCGCTCGCGAGGGCCACCAGCGCCTCACGTGCCGCCTCGCGGGTCTCGTCGACCCGGAACGTCGGGTAGGGGGTCGCCCCGTGCTCGCGCAGCTTGTCCGCGTGGGCCTTGCGTGCTTCGCGCAGCTCCTCCTCGCTCGCCACCTCGTCCTCCGATCCCCCGCCCCTCGATCAGGCGTCCGCTGCCGCGCCGCCGTTGCCCTTCGCCTTGTCGAGACGCTTCTTCGCGCTCGCGAGCAGGTACGTCTCGATGAAGGCGTCGATGTCCCCGTCGAGCACCGCGTCCACGTTGCCCGTCTTGTAGTCGGTGCGCTCGTCCTTGACGAGGCGATAGGGCTGCATCGTGTAGGTGCGGACCTGGGAGCCGAAGGCGATCTCGTTCTTGTCGCTCGTGAAGGCCTCCTCGAAGGCCTCCTCCTTCTCGCGCCGGGCCTTCTCGTAGAGCAGGCCCTGCAGCATCTTCATGGCGGTCGCGCGGTTCTGGTGCTGGGAGCGCTGCGACTGGCACTTGACGACGATGCCGGTCGGGACGTGCTTGATGCGCACCGCCGACTCGGTCTTGTTGACGTGCTGCCCGCCGGCACCGCCCGAGCGCATCGTCGAGGTCTCGAGGTCGTCGTCGCGGATGTCCACCGTCACGCTGTCGTCGAGGTCGGGCACGACCTGCACCGCTGCAAAGGCGGTGTGGCGCCGCGCGTTCGCGTCGAAGGGGCTGATGCGGATGAGCCTGTGCACCCCGTTTTCGGCGCGCAGGTGGCCGTAGGCGTAGGGGCCCTTCACGAGGAACGTGGCGTCCTTGATGCCCGCCTCGTCGCCGGCCTGACGGTCGATCATCTCGATCTTGAAGCCCTTCTGCTCGCACCACCGGAGGTACATGCGCAGGAGGATCTCCGCCCAGTCCTGGGCATCGACGCCCCCGGCCCCCGGGTGGATGGTGACGATGGCGTCCGAGTCGTCCTCGTCGCCCGCGAGCATGCTCTTGACCTCGAGCTGGCGGACGCCCTTCTCGATGCCGGGGATCTGGGCGAGGAGCTCGGCGACCATCCCATCGTCGTCCTCGCCCGCGGCCATCTCGAGCAGCTCGCCGAGGGCCTCGGTGTCCTTGGTGAGCTTCTCCCAGGCGGTGAGCGTGTCCTCGGCGGCCGAACGCTCTCGCAGCGTCTTCTGGGCGGCGTCCGGGTCGTCCCAGAAGCCCTCGCGCTGGCTCACATCGCTCAGCCGATCGACCCGGTGCCTGAGGCCGTCGACGTCAAAGGTACCTCCCCAGCGCATCGAGGCGCTGAGCGAGGTCGGACAGGGTCTCGCGACTCTCGCTGACAGAGGTGTTCATCGGGGTCCTCGGCGCGCCCGCCCGAGGCGATGCGCGCGGGTCAGGTAGCCCGCTTCCGCCGGGCTGTCAAAGCGAGCGCGCCCCGCGTCGAACGATGAGCGCCGTGCGCGCGACCGGGGAGCGGTCGCGTGGGCCCGCCGCCCCCTCTGCTACCCTCGAGAATCATGTGTGCGCTTCGCTTTCGCCTGGCCCTCGCCCTCGCCCTGTGTCTCCTGGCCGGCTGTGCCGCCGGCAGCGGAGCGGTGCCCGCACCCGACGCGGGGCCCGGCCTCGACGCCGGGGTGCCCCTTGATGCGTCCCCCGACGCGTTCATGCCCCTGCCCGATGCCGCCGCGCCCCCGGACAGTGGTCCGGCCTCGACCGACGGCGGTCCTCCCGACGCCGGCACCGATGCAGGCCCGGCCTGCGCATGCCCGAACCTACCGACGAGCTGCACACCACCCACCGTCGGGGCGCCCTTCTTCACACCGGATCTCGACGGTCGCTTCGGTGCGCAGCTCATGAACGTGCTCGCCTGCGCGACGACCTCGGTCCACGCCGTCTTCTACGAGACGACCTGGAGCTGCATCGTCGACGACTTCGTCGGGGCCCTCGACGCGAACCCGACCCTGACGGTCGAGCTGGTCATCGACAACGATCGCTGCCCGCGCGACGGCACCGGCCGCCTCACCTGTCCCCTCGCGCGCCTCGACGCCAACCCGCGGGCCACCATCGTCGCCGACGACCGCTCCGCCCTGATGCACGACAAGTTCCTGGTCGCCGACGGCACGCGGGTGTGGGTGGGCTCTGCCAACCTGACGCGCACCTCGTTCTGCACCGACATCAACGACTCGATGGTCATCGAGCAGCCGGAGATCGTCGCGGCCTACGAGGCCGAGTTCCAGCGCATGTACACCGACGGACAGTTCGGTCCGAGACCCGTCACTGCTCCCGTCACGGGCGGTCCCTATCGGGTCTACTTCGGTCCCCAGACGCCCATCGACGCGCCGGCGAACTGGTTCACGGATCTGACCTCCGCCATCTCCGCCGCGACGACATCCGTCGATGTCCTGACCAACGCCTGGACGCGCACCGAGGTCTCCGACGCTCTCGTGGCCGCCGTCGCGCGTGGCGTCTCGGTGCGTGCCCTGGTGGACGACACCTACGTGGACCACGCACCGGCCCAGGCCCTCATCGCGGCCGGCATCCCGGTCCGCCACGGGAGCTTCCACGCCAAGATCGCCGTCATCGACGGGCACCAGGTGATCACCGGCTCGGCCAACTGGTCCATGAACGCCTGGTCGAACGACGAGGACAGCCTGTGGATCGACGACGCCACCGTGGGCGCCGCCTACACGGCGGAGATTGACGCCGCCTGGTCGACCGCCACGCCGCCTTGATGTGGACGAGCCGTCGGACGGCTCAAAAGGCGCCGCGCGCGGTGATGGCGCCGCCTCCCGGAACAGGCGCGAAGGCCACTGCGGTGGGGGACGCGCCTCCGGGCGTGGGGGCTGTCAGGTCCACGACGACGAGCGCCACGCCGAGGGCACCGAGGGCGCCGCCGACGACATACAAGACGACGCCGGTCGCCTTGTCCGTGCGCGCGTCGTCGAGCGTCTGCACGTCGGGGTTGGTGCTGCCGTCCGCGCGCACGGCCGGGATCGCGCCGTCGGGATAGGCGGCGGTGAGCCGCATGTCTGCGCTGTTGGCGTGGCCCATGAAGACGACGCCGGCCACCGTGCTCGCCGCCGCGGCGAGGGCGGCTCCGATGCCGATGAAGAGCAGCGTGTGGCTGCGGCCGGGCGCGGGAAGCGGTGTGACGGGCGTGGGGGCAAGGGGTGCGGGGCCGGCTCCAGGCGTGCCGCCGGTGGAGTGCGGGGTGGTCTCGAAGGGCGTGCCCGTGGGGCTCAGCCCCGTGTCGGTGGACGATCCCGAGGTCGATGTGCCCTGGGCGCCCAGGCCAGTGCCGTTCGGGGGGCTTGGCGAGGCGTCCGCATCCGTCGTGCTCGACGCGTCCCGCTGCCCGAGCATTGCCTGGAGGGCTTCGGCGCGCTCGGCCGCGTGCGCCCGGAAGCGACCGCTCGTGTCGTCGTGGGCGCATCGGCGGTAGGCGTCCACCGCTTGCCGGACGTGGCCCTCCCACCGGTCGTATGTGAGTGCCAGATTACACTGGGTGGCCGCGCGGGGAAGCCGCCTGTAGGACTCGGCGAAGTCGCGCTCGGCACCAGGGTAGTCGTGCTGCTGCAAGGCCGTGACGCCCTCGGCGAAGAGGGCCCGCGCGTGCTGGGCCTGTGTCGTCGGGGTGTCCTGGGCGGAGGCACGGGTGCGGCTCAAGAGGTGGGGGGCCGCCGCGACGGCGAGCAACATCGTGAGCGTCTGGATGCGCCGAGACATCATGGCCCTTCCAGGGTCGGGATGACGGTGCCGTTCCACGAACCGCCGGACGTGCCCGCTCCGCCTGCGCCTCGTGCGGCCCCGGGAGGGGCGCCCTCGGCCGGAGCGCCGCGCGTCGTTCCCGTTCCACCGCCGCGGGCCTCGGTTCCGCTCGCGGGGGCGGTGGTTGCATGCTGTCGGTCGGCCCGCCGTGATGGGTGGGCTCGCGGTGCCGTGGGCCGGGCCGCATGCATTCGAGGCGCCGTCGGCGCCGCCTCGGTCGGTGCCTGGACGGCGGCTGGCTTCGGCGTGGCGGTGGCCGGGGTGGTGGGCGCAGGGGCCGGTATCGGCGGCGTCGAGGGTGCCGCGTGCGCTGCTCCCCCGCGCGCCGGCGGACTGGCAGCGAGGTCTGCCGTGCTGTGGCTGCGCGTCGAGGCCCGCATCACGGCGACCACGCCAAAGGCGGCGAGGCCGGCGAGCACCAGGCCGACGCCGACCACGAACAGGATCCGATCGTGCCATGGGCGTACGGGCCTCGAGCCTCGAGAGGCGCCCGGCCCTCGATGTGGTCGGTCCACCCGGCATCGATGGGGCGGCGTCGCTCGGCGATACCGTCGCCGCGTTCATCGTCGTCGCCGCGAGCGTGGGCGGCAGGGGCGTCCTGTCCTCCTCGCTGACGGGCAGCGCCCGGGTGGGCGGCAGCCCCGCCGCGGCCGGGGCCAGCTGGCGTAGGGCTTCGGCAGCGGCCTTGGCGGACGCGAAGCGCCCGGCCGGGTCCTTGTCGAGCAGGCGCGCCATGACCGCCTCGAGCCCGGGCGGGATCGCGCCGGTTTCGGCGCTGGCCGCCACCTCGGCCTGCAACGCCGGCGTCGGCGCCGCCAGGATCTGGTGGATCATGGCGGCGGCCGAGTCGCTGCGGAACGGGAGGCGGCCGGTGAGCGTCTCGAAGAGCACCACGCCGACGGCCCACAGGTCGATGGCCGTCGTGGGTCGCTTTCCCTGGAACTGCTCGGGGGCCATGTAAGGCAGAGAACCAATCACCTGTTGGCTGTGGGTGATGCGCTGGAGGAAGGAGTCGTCGATGCTCGCCGCGAGCCCGAAGTCGAGGAGCTTGAGGGGCACGGGGCCGCCGTCGCACAGGCCGATGTTGGAAGGCTTGATGTCGCGGTGAACGATCCCGGCGGCGTGCACGTCGTGCAGCGCTTCGCAGAGCGCGACCCCAACGTCCACCGCATGCTCGGGTGTCAGGCGGTGCAGGCGCTCGAGACGCCGCTCGAGGGTCTCGCCCTCGATGAGCTCCATCACGTAGAAGGGGCCGATGTCGGCGACGCCGAAGTCGGTGACCTGCGCCACGCGCGGGGTGCGCACGCGGGCCAGGGCGCGTGCTTCGCGCTGGAAACGCAGCACCAACTCGTCGCTCCAGCGCTCGAGCCGGAGGACCTTCAGGGCGAAGGGCCGCCCGAGCGCCAGATGCTCGGCTTCGAAGACCTGACCCATGCCGCCCTCGCCGATCTGCCGCACGAGCCGATAGCGGTCGGCCAGGGTCTGGCCCACGCGCGGGGGCACGCCGGAGATCGGGTCCGTGCTCACGGTGCCCCCACCGTCACGGCCAGACCGGACAGTCGCGTGTATCCCGGGACGGTGCTCCCGTCGAGCAGGACGTCGCACGTGGTGGACGTGGACGCGAAGCGCACGACGTCACGTATCACGCCCGAGCGCGCGCACAGGGCGTAGAAGCGGTAGTTCCCCGAGAGCGTCGGGTCGGGCACCACGTCGACGATGTCGGAGCAATCGCATCGACGCAGCGGCGCCGGCGGGGTGCCGTCTGCACCGGTCGAGTCGTTCAGGTAGAAGATGGAGCCGTCGTTCGAAGCCCACGCGATACGGTCGAGGGACCCTTCGTCCACGGCGGCGATGCTCTGGACCGGTCCGCTGGTCGGGTAGGGTGCGTAGGTGTCCGTCGCGAGCACGTTCGCGAAGGGGTCCCACTCCCTGGCAGCGATGTTCATCGAGCTCTTGACGTAGAGCACCTTGCCCGGATTGAAGGGGCTCGCCGTCACCGCCTCGACGCCCGCCCCGGGGCCGCCCGTCGCGTTGAGCGGCTGGGGCACATCGGCCACGCCCGCGTGGTAGGTGACGAGCTGGCTCACCTCCTCGCCCGCGTAGTCCCACCCCACGGCGGCTACCGTCATCCCCTCGGGGGTGCGCAGGGGAAACACCGCCGCCGGCAGCATCTCGCTGCTCGTCTGGGGCGCTTCCCAGGCGACGGTGTCGCTCGCGGGATTGATGGCCTGGACCCCGTCAGGTGCGGCGATCACGACCTGGTTGCCGACCGCCGAGACGGCCATGGGCTGGGCGAGCAGGGTACCGCCGCCGGTGAGGTCCGTGCAGGGGGTGAGGGGCAGGGCGTCGCCGATCTCGAAGCGAAGGACGCGTCCGTGCGCGCCGGGGCCCAAGTCCTCGACCGAGACGAGGAGCTGGGGGTCGGCGCATTCGCCCGGACGGGCTGCGTCGGCGCCGGGCTGCACCGAGCCGTCGCGCCCGGGCCCAGCGTCGGCGCCGGGCCGCACCGAACCGTCGCGGTCCTCCACGACCCGGAAGCGCAGGGCCGGAGGGCAGCCGCCGAGGGTGGCAGCGACGGCGACGACGACGAGGGGGAACGTGAGGCACGCGCTGCTTCGGCTCATGCCCGTCCCACCTGCCGCGACCCCACCTGCACCCGGACGAGTGTACAGGGTGGGGTGCCCCTGTCGAGGCCGCGAGCCGGCGCTCATTCGCTTCGAGGGCGCAACGGCCTTTTGTACCGCGGCCGAGGATGCTAGCTTCCCGCGCCCGATGGTCACGCTTCGAACCTTCACCTTTCTGGACAGCCTCCAGCCCCAGCTCGCTTCGTTCATCGGCAAGACCGCGCGCGGCTTCTTGCCGGTGCCGGGGCAGGCGTCCCTCTGGGTCGAGATCGCCCCTGGCATCGCCATCAACCGCGTCACCGACGTGGCCCTCAAGGCGACGCGGTACGAGCCGGCGGTGCAGGTGGTCGAGCGCGCCTACGGGCTGCTCGAGGTCCACGACGACGACAAGGGGCAGGTGCTCGACGCCGGCAAGGCGATCCTCGCGCAGCTCGGCGTCGAGGAGCAGGCCCGCATCAAGCCCAAGGTGGTGACCCACCAGATCATCCGCGCGGTGGAGCCCTACCAGACCCAGATCATCAACCGCAACTGCGCCGGCATGATGGTCCTGCCCGGCCAGTCGCTGTTCATCCTCGAGACCGAGCCCGGCGGGCTACGCTGTGCTTCGCCGCGAACGAGGCCGAGAAGGCCGCGCACGTGTTCCTGGTCAACGTCACGCCCTACGGCGCGTTCGGCCGGCTCTACATGTCCGGCCCCGAGGCCGAGATCGATGCGGCGGCGGAGGCTGCCCGCGCGGCGATCGAGTCGTCGAAGGGCGGACCGGTGGAAGTTCAGCTCAACCGCTGAGAGCGCGCTGGACTGGTTTCGCGAACCACAGCGGAGAAGACTAGATGGCAGACGCTCTGGGCATGATCGAGACGCGAGGCTTCGTGGCGGCATGGTCGAGGCCGCCGACGCCATGGTCAAGGCAGCGCAAGGTCGAGCTGGTCGCGTACGAGAAGATCGGCGGCGGCTACGTGACGGCGATCGTGCGCGGCGACGTGGCCGCGGTGAAGGCCGCGACCGAGGCCGGCCAGCGCGCCGCGGAACGCGTCGGCGAGCTCGTCGCGGTGCACGTCATCCCGCGTCCCCACGCGAACGTGGACCTGGCGCTGCCCCTGGGGCGGACCGAGCAGGTGCGATCAGGGGGGTGAGGACTCGACCGGCCCTGCTTCTCGGTTTGTCATGGTGAGTGGGGTCGGGAGGCTTGTGGATGACCACCCGCCCACCCCCACCCGTAGTCCTCCGGGGGGAGACCCCCGGAGCCACCCCCTCGGCCCTTCGCTTCGTTCCGGGCCGGGCTCGCGTTGCTCGCGCGGTGTTGGGGCGCGGTCGGGGTTCGGCCCCCTCCCTCCCGCTTGCGGGAGGGGGTCGGGCGGAAGGCTCGCTGAGGTGATGGAATGTATCTCGCGCGTGTGATTGGGACCGTGGTTGCGAGCAGGAAGGAGCCCACCATCGATGGGCTCAAGCTCCTCCTGCTCAAGTCCTGCGATCTGGAGGGCAAGCCCTCCGGGTCGACGACGCTCGTCGCCGCCGATGCGGTGGGTGCGGGCGTCGGCGAGGTCGTCCTCTACGCGTCCGGGTCCAGCGCCCGGCAGACCAAGCTCACCGACGCCCGGCCCGTCGACGCGGTGGTCATGGCCATCGTCGATGTGGTCGAGACCGACGGTGAGAGCCGCTACGTGAAGGATGGATGATGGCACGACCCCTCGGCACAGGCGGTCTCGATGAGCCGACCCTCGACGCGATTGTCGAGGCGGTCGTGGGACGTGTGCGGCAGCGCCTCGACCAGAACCGTTCCCCGGCCGTACCCGCGAGCCCGGTCCCGGACGACCACCCCGCGAGCCTCTTCGTGAAGCGCGGCCCCGCGGCGCCCGGCCCCGGTGCGTCCCGTTCGGCGGCAGCGCCGGCCGTCATCGGCAGCCGCGGCCCGGGCGTGCACGACGACCTGGAGACCGCGGTCGCTGCGGCGCAGCGGGGCTTCGAGGAGCTGGACGCCATGCCGCTCGCCACGCGCTTCGCCGCTGTTCAGGCGATGCGCGAGACGGCCCTGCGCCACCTCGACGAGATGTGCACGCGCGCGGTCCAGGAGACGAGCCTCGGCCGCGTCGAGGACAAGCGCATCAAGAACCACGTCGCCATCACCAAGACGCCCGGCCCGGAGTACCTCGAGCACACGGCCATGACGGGCGACGACGGGCTGACGCTGATGGAGCAGGCCCCCTTCGGCGTCATCTGCTCCATCACGCCGTGCACCAACCCGACCGAGACCATCATCAACAACGCCATCGGCATGGTCTCGGCGGGCAACGCGGTCATCTTCAACGTGCACCCGCTCGCGAAGCAGACGAGCGCCTGGTACATCGCGCTGCTCAACGAGGCCATCCACGCGGCGGGCGGTCCGCGCACGCTCCTCAACTGCATGGCCGAGCCGAGCATCGACTCGGCCCAGGCGGCCATGCGCCACAAGGGCGTGCGGCTCGTGGTCGTGACCGGTGGCGGCGCCGTCGTGCAGGAGGCCTTCCGCAGCGGCAAGCGCGCCATCTGCGCCGGTCCCGGCAATCCGCCCGTCGTCGTCGACGACACGGCCGACGTGGCCCGTGCCGCCCGCGGCATCATCGCGGGCGCCTCCTTCGACAACAACGTCATCTGCACCTGCGAGAAGGAAGTCATTGCGGTCGCCGACATCTGCGATTGGCTCGTCAAGGAGCTCACGCAGGCGGGGGCCTACCGCCTCTCGTCGAGCGAGGTGCACAGGCTCGAGTCGACGCTCCTCGACTCGGAGGGCCACATCAACCGCGATTTCGTCGGCCGCAACGCCGGCGTGCTCCTCGGCAGCATCGGGCGCCGGGGCCCGGACGAGCTGCGCCTGCTCTTCGCCGAGCTGCCCGAGGACCATCCCTTCGTCCAGACCGAGATGCTCATGCCAATCGTGGGTGTGGTGCGCGAGCGGGACGTGGACGCCGCCATCGAGTGCGCCGTGCGCGTCGAGCACCACTACCGGCACACGGCGGTGATGTACTCGAGCCACATCGCGCACCTGTCGAAGATGGCCCGCCGCATCAACTCGAGCATCTTCGTGAAGAACGCGCCCAACTTCGCCGGCATCGGCGCGGGTGGCGAGGGCTTCACGAGCTGGACCATCGCCTCGCCCACCGGAGAGGGGCTGACCACGTGCCGCACCTTCTCGCGCCTGCGCCGGTGCACCCTCAAGGACCACTTCCGGATCGTGTAACCGCGGTGCGCCCATGACCGACCTTCCGGCGCTCGCGGTGCTCGAGGTGGGCTCGATCGCCCGGGGCCTCGTGTGCGCCGACGCCCTCGTCAAGAAGGCGCCCGTGCGCATGCTGCGCGCCGACCCGGTGACACCCGGCAAGTACGTGCTCGTCTTTGCCGGCGGCGTGGCCGAGGTGGAGGAGTCCCTCGCGGCCGGCCGCGAAGTGGCGGCCACCGAGGAGCTCGACGTGCTGTTCCTACCCCACGTCCACGCCGCGATCGTGCCGGCCCTCGACGGCGTGCGCCCGCCGCCCCTCGACGGCGCCGCCCTCGGCGTCCTCGAGATGCGCACCGTGGCTTCGACGCTGCTCGCCTGCGACGTCGCCCTCAAGGCAGCCGAGACCGCGCTCGTCGCCCTTCACCTCGCCCGGGGCGTCGGCGGCAAGGGCTACTTCGCCCTCGCCGGCACCCAGGACTCGGTCGAGGCGTCGCTCGAAGCGGGGGACGCGGCGGTCGCGCCCTCCCTGCGCGCGGGGCGCGAGATCATCGCGCGTCCCCATCCCGACGTGAGCTGGGCCCTCGGCCGGCTCGGCACGCCCCACATGCGCTGAGGCGCGCCCCGTCTACTCGAGGGTCGAGCCGGTCACGTCGGGATTGCTCGCGGCCAGAACGAAGATGCCGGGGTAGCCCGTCGTCTCGAAGCCGGCGCTCGGGTTGTTGCGCAGGATCGAGTCGTGGATGACCAGGTGGCCCGTCCGGTCGTTGCTCACGAAGAAGATCGCGCCGCCGCCCTCGTTCGCGCTGTTGTCCTCGATGAGCGAGCCGCAGATGGTCAACGTGTAGGTGTTGCCGTCGTTGTAGATGGCGCCGCCGCTGCCGCCGCCGGGCGTGCCCGAGCGCGCGGGATTGGCGCCGTTGCCGATGGCCTGGTCGTGGGTGAAGTAGCTGTTGATGACGGTGTAGGACACGCCGATGCTGCTCAGCCCGCCGCCGTTCGAGCCCACGTTGCCGAGAGCGTCGCCGCCGCCGAAGGTGCTGTCGACGACGTACACGGGCATGCCGTCGTACTGGCTCAGGGTGCGGATGGCGGCGCCGCCCACGTCCGGTCCCGTGTCGTCGCACGTGTTGTGGAAGAAGCGGCTGTGGATGACCTTGAAGCGGCCGCCGCGCACGAAGATCGCGCCGCCGCTTCCGTCCGGCATGGCGCCCTGGGCGTTGCCGTCGACGAAGGTGAGGTTCTGCACGGTCAGGTGGGGCGAGTCCTGGTCCTGGCAGTGGGACGTGGTCCAGTGCTGCGCCTCGTCGCAGGTGTTCATGTACAGGATGCGTACATGGCCTCCGCCGCTCAGGGTCACCTCGTTGCCACCGTCGATGACGATGTCGGGCGAGGCATCGTTGAACACCTTGGCAGTCTGGTCGAGCGTGATGGTGACGGGGTCGGGGCCGCAGTCGAAGGTGATGACGCCCCCCATGGCGACCGCGTCGATGAAGGCCTGGCCGGTGCAGCTCGCGGGCGTGCCGTCGCCGACGACGTGGTCCGGGCTGGAGCTGTCCTCGGGCTGGGCCTCGGCGGGCACCGCGCAGCCGCCGTCTGCATAGCCGGCGGGTGGGCCCATGGTCGGGTTGGTCGGCGGGCCCGCGTCCTCGCTCGGCAGTGTCCCCGCGTCGCTACCGTGGCCGCCGCCGTCGTGGCCGGTGGACGAGGCCTCTGCGGGCGGTGTGCCGCCGTCGCTGCCGGGAGCGCTCCCGCCGCCGCAGCCCGCGGCGAGCAGGCCGATGCTCAGGCAGAGGCCGAGCGCGCGAGACAACCGGGAAGGCGGGCGAGGCGTGTGGCTCATGGGGCATGCTCCGGGTGGGCGAGACAGGTGGCGAGGCGGACCCGGACCGCCCTTGGCGCGTGTCCATGTCGTGGCTCGACCGTGACGACGGCGTATGTGCCGCGCTCGCCGCCCACGTCGGGGCTGTCTGCGACGCGCAGGTCGACGGGCGGGACCACGGCTCCGAGGCCGAGGCGCTCGATCATGAGCTGCCAAGTGCGGTGTGGTCCCCGCTCGACCGCGACGAAGGCGGGGTTCGGATGCACCTCGGCCGGGTCGACGGGGCCGAGGGGCGTGACGAAGGTCCCGTCGAGCGCGAGCACGGCGCGCAGCAATCGGTGGCCGCGCACGATCAGCACCTCGAGATGCGTGGCGTCGTCGATGAAACGGAGGTGGGTCGGTTCCTCCGGCAGCCTACGGTGCAGGCGCACCGAGTGGCCGTCGCCGAAGTGGAGATGGAAGCTCTGGTCCTCGGGTGCCTCGACGAGCGCCGCGAGGGGTCGCCCGTCGGGTGGGCCTCGGCGTCGAGGCGACGCACCGTGACGTGGCTCTCGTCCGTCGCGAAGGCGGCGAGGCCTCCGTCGGCACCGAAGGCCAGCCTTGTCGATGGGCGGCGGACCGCTGTGTTCCCCAGGTCCTCGGGCGGACCGAGTGTACAGGGGCCCGGCTGGAACGGTGGTGGTCGGGCAGGTGCGGTGCCATTCGATGCGGTCGATGGCCCGCCCGATGCCCCGTGGGCCGCGGGTGCTAGGGCCCGGGGCGTGTCGGTCCCGCGGCTCGCCGCGACGGGGTGCGGTGAGACGGGCCCCGGTGCCGAGCGAGTCGAGGGCGCGTCGTGGCACGAGGCCGCCGCGAGCATGCCCATCCACACGAGGACGACGAATCCGCGTTCCACCGCGACGATGGTAGCCGCTCCGGGCCGCGCTGTGGCCGTCGGCTGTGGGCTACGAGGTGGGCGGCTTCTTGCCCATGATCTTTTCGTAGAGGACCGGGCCGAGGCTGTCGACCATCAGGCCCTGGACGACGCCCTCGATCCGCTGACGGTCCGCCTCCGAGTCCCACACGAACCCGATGCCCATGCCCGCTTCCTGCTCGTCCGAGACGTCCTCCGGCTTGACAATCCACTGCACGCGGCCGAGCAGCTCGAGCGGTTGGGCGAGGTTCGGGATGAAGAGCTTGAACTTGAACTCGGTGCCGATCCCGAGGGGCTTTTGGGTCCGAATGAACGTGCCGCCGCGGCTGATGTTCCGCGTGTAGTCGGCGAAGAACGAGTTGAGCCGCGCGTACTCGACCCTGAGCTCGATCGGTACTCGTGGACCTCGTCGGCGGTCGTCCTCGTCGGACATGCACCCGGATCATCACTCGCCAGCACCGCGCGGTCAAAACCCTTGTGATGGAGCGGCGCCAAGAACCCCAAAGTGGGCGCCGCACGCGTTGTCCAACCGTCGACCATGGCGTACCCTCAGCACCGCTTCCGCGCGTGTAGCCGCTTTCAGGCCTTCGACCGCCCACGGCGGCGCGGGGGAGCGAGCCGACCCGGCGGGTGCCGCCGCCCATGCCCGACCCGAAGGAAGCCGAGCTGCTCGACCGTGCACGCCGGGGCGACCAGCGTGCCTACGGCGAGCTGGTGCGCCTCCACCAGCGGCGGATTTTCTCCCTATCGGTGCAGATGCTGGCGGACAGGGGAGAGGCTGAGGACGCCGTGCAGGAGACCTTCCTCAGGGCGTGGCGTGCCCTCGATCGCTTCGACGGACGCTCCGAGCTGTCGACCTGGCTGTACCGCATCGGGGTCAACGTGTGCCTCAACGCCCTGCGCCGCCGTCGGCGTGTGCGGGCCGACGACCTGCACGATCCCCGGCTGCCCGAGCCTGCCGCCGACCCCACCCAGGGCCGCAACGACCCGGCCCAGGCCGCGGCGGTCGCTCAGCTGTCGCGGCGGCTTGCGCGGGCCCTCGACGCGCTCTCACCTTCGCTTCGTACCACGGTGATTTTAGTGCTGATTCAGGGAATGCCCCATAAGGATGCCGCAGGGGTGCTCGGGTGTCCTGAGGGGACCGTGGCCTGGCGGATCCACGAGGCCCGGCGACGGCTGCGCGAGGCCCTCGACGACATGCTGGAGCCCGCCAAGAACACGGCGGCCGCGGCGGGAGGGGGACCGTCGTGAAGCAGGAGATCGAGCAGAGGATCCAGCGGGCCCTCGACGCCGGGGGGCTCGCCGAGGACCCGTTGCTCGACGCCGCCCTGTCCGAGGACCCGGGTGCAGCGGCCGAAGCCCGTGCCCTCGAGCGGATCGACCAGGCCCTGCGCGCGTGGCCGGAGCCGGTCGTTGCGGACGCGACACTCGAGGCCCTGGCCGCCCGCATCGAGGACCGGCTGGACGGGGAGCTGCCGCCTACTAGCGTGGACCCGATCGAGCCACCCGCCTTCGACGAGGCTGGAGCCGAGCCGCCCACCGCGGACGCGCCCACTGCGCCGAGCAGGCCTCCCGCCCACCGACCGGCCCCTGCGCTGTCGCACTCGGGCGAATACTCTTTGTCCAACCTGACGGCCCTCGACGTCGCGGCCCGCGACTCCGCCCCGGCGCCCGCGCCCGAGCCATCGGGGACGCCCGCGGGGGCCCTGCTCCCTCAGACCGGTGAGCGGTTCTCGCTCTCCATGGTCAAGCCGACGATGCAGGGCATCACCATCGATCCCCTCTCCCCGCCGAGCGATCGACCGCCGCCGCCGGTGATCCCGCGATCGAGACGTGGGCCCTGGCCCTGGCTCGTCGGAGGTCTGGCGGCCGCGGCCGCCGTGCTCGTCGCCGTGACGGTCGGCATGCGCACGCAGCAGGCCGATGCGCCCGCCCCTGTCGAGGCGGGCCAGGAGGTGCAGGCTCCGGCTCCGCAGGGCGTATCGGCGAGCGGCTCCAGTGCTGCGCCCGCGGCCGCCCAGCCGGTCCCGTCCTCTGCGCCCTCGCCCGGGGCTCCGGCGCCCGCGACCCTCGGCGGTCCCGCGCGCCCTTCGGCCGAGGGCTCGGGAGGGGGTGAAGACGACACGGGCGGCTCCCCCCGCGAGCCCACCCAGGGCGCTCTGTTTCAACCATCGAGCGCGAGTCCTCCGGGGGCGGACCACATTCGTTCGGCTGCGGCCCACGCGGCGCCGGCTGCGGCCGACTCCGCCGACATCGGTGCCCTCGACGGGCTCGGGGGGGCCGTGCCTCACCGGCCGCCGGCCACGACGTCCACCACCTCCCCCGCCCATCACCACGGCACCTCGGGCGCGGCCGGCAACGCGAGCCTTCCCGAGATGCCCTCGCGGGCGGGCGTGCTCCAGGCCCTGAAGGCCGTCCAGCCCGCTGTGGCAGCCTGCGGGGGTGGGGTCGAGGGCGTGGCCCAGGTGCACATCACGGTTGCCGGCCCGACCGGCAGGGTGCGCTCGGCGACGGTGATCCAGGGCGTCACGGGAGCCCAGGGCTCGTGCGTTGCCCGCGCGGTGCGGGGCGCCCGGTTCCCGCGCTTCCGCCGCGACACCTTCACGATCGACTACCCCTTCCGCCTCTGATCGGAGTGTGGGGCTCGTGCCTCGCGCCGCCTGGGCCCGCCCGCCAGAGCCGCTCCGACGTGACCCGATCCCTGATATCGTCGGGCGGTGGGGCGGCCGATCCTCTTCGGAAGCTACGAGCTCATCGGACGCATCGCCGAGGGCGGCATGGCCGAGGTGTGGCGCGCCCGCTCGCGAGGCGCGGCGGGCTTCGAGAAAACCGTGGTGCTCAAGCGCGTGCTCCCCGCGCTCATGGCCAATCCGAGCTTCGCCGAGCTGCTCGTGCGGGAGGCGAAGATCGCCGCGCTCCTGAGCCACCCCAACATCGTGCAGATCTTCGACCTGGGCGAGCAGCAGGGCGCCTACTTCATCGCCATGGAGTACGTGCGCGGCCGTGATCTGGCGGCCGTCCTCGCCTTTCGCCCCGACCCCCAGCGACGCGCCCAGGGCGAGCGCGGCCTGTCGCTGCCGCTCAAGCTCTTCATCGCGGGCGAGGTGGCCAAGGCGCTCGACTACGCCCATCGACGCCGGGGCGATGACGGCCGGCCCCTGTCGATCGTCCACCGCGACGTCTCTCCCCACAACATCCTCATCGGCTACGAAGGGGAGGTGAAGGTCGCCGACTTCGGCATCGCGCGCGCCGACGAGCAGGGCCTCGGGCGCGGCGAGGACCCGCGCGTGTTGCGAGGTAAGTACGCTTACATGTCGCCCGAGCAGGCGCGGGGCGAGCCCATCGACCGTCGCAGTGACATCTTCTCGTTCGGCGTCGTCCTCTACGAGATGCTCGCGGGGGCGCGTCTGTTTCGGGGGCGCAGCTCCACCGAGACTCTGCGCAGGGTGCGCGCGGGGGACGTGCCCCCAGTCGACGCCGCCACCCTCCGCATCCCCGAGCCCGTGGCCCGGGTTCTCGCCCACACCCTCGCTCCCACTGCGGTGGACCGATACCCCACCGCGGGCCACATCTACGAAGACATCGCCCGCATCGCGCGCGACCTCGATCCGCCGCTGGGCCAGGCCGACCTCGCCCAGGCCATGGCGCAGATGTTCCCCGAGGACGAGGATTTGTCGCCGAACAAGCTGCGCTTCGACTTGATGATGCGCGCCTACGACGACGCGACCGCCGTCGGTAACGGCGCCGTGAGCCTCGCGCCCACGCCATCGATCCGGCCCCGGGAGGAGCACACCCAGGCCCTGCCGAGGCTCGCGCCGCATCCATTCGGAGCGACGGCGCGTCGTGATGCTGGTTTCGCCGCTGCCGGAGGAGAGCCTCGGCCGCTACCTGAAGGAAGTGGTCGAGAGCCTCGGCGGGCAGGTGCTTCCGCCGGTCGGCGGGGCGGCCGGCATCCCGCTCGCGGAGGCGGTCTTCGGCCACGGTCGGGGTGCGGAGCATGCGGCGCAGCACGCCGCCCGCGCGGCCCTCGAGCTTCGGCGGCGTATCTCCATGCACCCCTTCGCGCCCATCGAGCCGCCCCCCGTCGCGCTCCTCACCGTCGACGCACGCATCTTCGAAGGCGAGATTGTGGACCCCGACGACGAGGGACGAAGGCAGGCCGTGGGGCTGCTCGAGGGGGCCGTGCCCGGGGAAATCCGCTGCGACCCGGGGCTCGTGGGTGAGCTCGGCTGGGCCTTCCGCATCACCAAGGCGCGGGCGGGGTATGGCTCCGTCGAGGGGGCGCGCGGCCGGGGCGAGCGAAGCGCGGCCACGCTGCGGAGGAAGGCACCCCTCGTCGGGCGCCGCGAAGAGATAGAGCGGCTCAACGGCGCCCTGGTCGATGCGAGCCAGGGAACGGGGGCGGCGCTGCTCGTCGTCGGAGCGGCGGGCTCGGGCAAGTCGCGGCTCGTCGCGGAGCTGCGCAGCGCGGCCGTCGCACAAGGGGTGACCGTCGTGTTCGGGCGCGGCAACGAGGCGGAGCAAGACCGGCCCTATGGTGCCCTGGCCGACGTCTTCCGCGACCTGTGCGGCCTCGAGGACGACGACCCGCCCGAGACGCGGCATCACAAGGTCGCGCGGCTCCGTGTGCTGGGCCTCACGGGCCGGGCGGTGCGTCAGGTGGGCGAGCTGGTCGGGCTCGCCTACCCCATGCCTTCCCGGGACCGTCCGGCGCGGCCCCGTAGCCTCGACCTGGTGATGTCCTTGCGCAAGGCCCTGCGCGCCCTCGCCCAGGAGAGCCCCGTCGTCCTCGCCATCGAGGACCTGCACTTCCTCGACGATGCCACGCGGCAGGTGCTGCCCCTCATCGTCAAGGGGCTTGCGGCCGCCCGTGTCGTGGTGCTGCTCACGGTGCGGCCGGGCGCCCCGGTGCCAAGTCTCGATGTCGAGGTGGTGCCCCTCGAGCCGCTCGACCCGGGCTCGGCCGCCCGGCTGTTCGTGGCCTGTGCGGGCGGGCGTGGGGCCGAGGAAGGGTTGCGCGCGGAGGTGGCGCGGGAGGCCGGGGGCAATGCCGAATGGATCGAAGCCCTGGCGGCTCGCGCGGGGGAGGCCGGTGGAGATCGAGGTCGACGACGGCGGGCTCGTCGAGCGCGTCGGCAGCGCGCCCTTCACCATGCCCGAGGAGCCCCGCGCCCGGCTCATCGCGCGCGTCGCTCGGCTCGACGGCCCGGACCGCGACGTCCTTCGCACCATCGCGGCCTTCGAGCGGGGCGTGGGCCTGTCGATCCTCGCCATCGTCCAGGGCGTCACGCCCGACGTGATCGAGAGGCCGGTCCGCCGACTGATGCACGCGCGGTTCGTGGCCGGGGAGAGCGGTCGGTTGCCGCTGCTCCGGCCTGAGGGCCGGTGGGGCGGAGGCGAGCCCGCGATTGTCGTGCCAGAGAAGCCACGGATCATGGGAGGGGCGCTGATCCGCCGCGCGATCCTCGAGAGCACCTCGGTCTCCGAGCGCCGACGTCTGCACGGCCGCATCGCCGCCGCCCTCGAGCGGGCGGGCGCCGCCACCGATGACACGCGCATCGAGGAGCTCGCCTACCACGCCGCCCGGTCCACCGATTGCCGACGTGCGCCGGATTACCTCGAGCGGGCGGCCCAGCTCGCCGAAGCGCGGGGCGAGGGACGCCTGTCGGCCGAGCGCCTCGCGGAGGCCGCACGCCTGCTGCGCGACGACCTCGACGAGCCTGCTCGTGCGGTGGCCCTCGCCCTTCGCGCCGCTGAGGCCGCCCTCGCTGCCGGGGAGCCGGCCCTGGCCGACGAGGTGCTCGACCTCGGCGAGGGGCGCGGGATCGCGACCGACGTCACGACGCACGTGAAGCTCGCGGTCGTTCGCTCGCGCGCGCTCCTCAGGCGTGGTCGGTCCGAGGAGGCGGTGGCCGCCCTCGATCCCGCCATGCCTCTGCTCGAGGGGCTCGACGACCCGGTGCTGCGCGGACGGGCGCTGCTCGAGCGGGGGGCGGCCGAGGTCGAGGCCGGGCGGATCGAGCTGGCCCTCGCTTCGCTTGCGCGGGCCGCCGATGACCTCGAGGACGTGGACGACGGTCTCTGTGGTCGCGCCCTGCATCTGCTCGGAGCGGTCCTCGCGCGGGCCGGACGGGACGCCGATGCGAAGGACGTGGCCGAGCGGGCCCTGGCGGCTGCGGCCCGTGGGGGTGAGGCGGCGGTCCGCTATGGGGCTCTCGCAACCCTCGCCGAAGTGGACGAAGCGGCCGGCGACGCGGCCCGTGCGGCGCGGCGCTGGGGCGACGCGGCCAAGGTGGCGAAGTCGGCCGGGCACCACGACGAGCATGCCTGGGCGAGCTTGCGGGCTGCCCTGTGCTTCCTCGAAGCGGGGAGCGAGGACGAGGCGGTCGTGGTCGCCGAGGAGGCGACGTGGATCGCGCGCAAGCACGACCTGCCGGCCCAGACGGCGCTAGGGGTCGCGGTCCAGGCGGCGATGGCCGTGGCGGCGCATACGGATGCGTCCTACGTGCCGGGGCTCGTGCGCGCGGTCGACCGCCTCGAGGCCCTCGGGCGCTCCGGTGAGGGGGCCTACGCGCTGGGGTTGCTCGCGCGTGCCTACCTGTCCCGGGGCGACGCGGAGAGCGCCGTCCACGCGCTCGAACGGGGGGTCGATGCCGCGGCGCGCGGCGGCTGGCTCGTGCTCGCCCGTCGCCTGAGCGAACGCATCGAGGAGGTCCGCGGGAGGCGCGCGGAGTGAGCCGTCGCGGGGCTCGGCTTGACGGCCAATTGGCCATTCCCTAGGCTCCCCGCCCTCCAACCGGTCGCGCCGCGATCGGCCCGTGTTG
Organism: uncultured delta proteobacterium; assembly: GCA_963830115.1. Lineage (GTDB taxonomy): Bacteria > Myxococcota_A > Polyangia > Polyangiales > CAWHLB01 > CAWHLB01. The sequence goes on along the minus strand of CAWHLB010000034.1, from coordinate 37,978 downwards.
CCGCACCGAAGAGAAGCGGCTAGATGCACGGCGCGTGCAGGTGCGCGTGTCTTGCGTCACGGGTCACGGGGGCAGGGCCAATCGCCATGACGGACAGCTCGGATCAACGGGACGACGAGACGCAGACGCCGGATGCACTGCGCGACGCGCCACACCAGGAGGAGCAGGGGCTCGACACCGGTGTCGCGGAGTCGGCGGTGCATGCGGAACAGCCGGGCGCCGCGGCGGGCGAGGCCGGGCCCGTGAGCGCATCATCGGACGAGGCGGCGGCTGCGGCTGCGAGCGGGTCATCGGACGAGGCGGCGGCTGCGGCTGAGGAGGCTTCCGGCGGAGGGGACGCCTCCGTTGTGGCTGCCGACGAAGCCGTCCGGTCGGACGACGCGAAGGAAGGTGCCGTCGAAGCATCGGGCGAGGCTGCGCACGGCGGGGCCTCGGACGAGGTGCCGGCCGAGGCAGCATCGGGCAGCGAGGCGTCGGCGGCCGAAGGCGAGGCCGACGCGGAGGGTGGGGCGAAGAAGAAGAAGCGTCGCCGCCGTCGCAAGAAGAAGGGCGCGACGTCGCCCGGCGCCGAAGCGGCCCCGGCGGGGGAGGGCGCACCGAGCGCGCCGAAGAGGGAGCCCCACGCGCCGTTCCTGCGTTTCTTCGAAGACACGGCAGGGCACCGGGCCCCGTTCTCGGTGGGCGAGGTGGTCGCCGGGCGCGTAGCGCGTGTCGAGCACGGCGCCATCGTCGTGGACCTCTTCGGCAAGGCGACTGCGGTCGTCGATCTGTTCGAGCCTCGCGAGATCCCGATCATCGTCGAGAGCACGCCCGAGGCCGACGAGACCGAGGAGGTCGCCGAGGCCGCCGCGGCATCGGAAGCCCCGGCGGAAGCCGAAGCGCCGCCTGCAGAGGCGGGCGCCGTGCCAGGGCCCGAGCCTGTGCCCGCCGCGAGCGCGGAAGCGACGCCCATGGCGACTGGTGAAGCAGCGCCCGTGGGGAGCACGATCGAAGCGGGCCCCGAAGGGTCCCCGTCGGCGGCGGGCCCCGAAGCGGCGATGCTGGAAGCGGCCCCGATGGCCGAGCTCTCCGTGCCCGAGCCCGAGGCTGTGGCGTCCTCCGGGGAGACAGGCGACGTCGTTGCGCCCGTCGGTGAGCTGTCTGACATCACGACGCCGCCCGCCTCTTCGGCCGAGGCGCCCGCCCAAGCCGAGGTCGACGGCGCCGCCTCCGCCGAGGCCGAGGCCGAAGCTGCCCCCGAAGCACCGGCCCCCGAGCCGGTGGAGCCCCCCCGCCGCCGCCAGATCGGCGAGATCTTCCGCGGCCGCATCGGCGCGGTGGCCGAGAGCGGTCACGTCGCCCTCATCAACCGCCTGGTCGACAGGAAGGCGGCGCGCGCGCGCGTGGATCACGCGCGCGACGAGAAGCAGCGCGTCACGGGTCTGGTGTTCGGCTTCAACCGTGGCGGCTTCGACGTGATCATCGAAGGCCTGCGCGCCTTCTGCCCCGCGAGCGGCATGGCCCTCGAGTTCATCGACGACCCGCGCGGGTTCGTCGGTCACAAGGTCGAGTTCCTCATCCAGCCCGCCAAGTCCGGGACCAAGGGTGTCGTGGTCAGCCGCCGCTCGATCCTCGAGCGAGAGCAGCGCAAGGCGGCGCGCGAGCGCATGAAGCAGCTCGAGGTCGGCCAGGTGCTGACCGGGCGCGTGACGCAGGTGCGCGAGTTCGGTGCCTTCGTCGACATCGGCGACGGGCTCGAGGGGCTCGTCCACCAGAGCGAGCTGTCGTGGGTGCGCGGTACCCGTCCGGCCGACGTGGCGAAGCCCGGGGACGAGGTGCAGGTCAAGGTGCTCGAGGTGCAGCAGGCCACGCGCAAGGAGCGCCACGGCCGCGTCTCCCTTTCGGTGCGCGCGCTTCTGCCCGACCCCTGGGACGCGCACGCCGACGTGCTCGAGGAGGGCACGGCGCGCAAGGGACACGTCGTCCGCACGACCGACTTCGGCGCGTTCATCGAGCTGGCGCCGGGCATCGAAGGCCTGCTGCACATCTCCGAGCTCGGCAAGGATCTCAAGCACGCCAAGCAGGTGCTCGAAGACGGGCAGGAGATCGACGTGGCGATCGACCGCGTCGACCGTGGCCAGCGTCGCATCTCCCTGTCGCGCCTCTCGCCCGTGGAGATGCAGGCCCTGGCCGAGGGCACCCTCGACCTGTCGGCGCGGCCGCGCTCGCTCAAGCCGGGCAGCCACGTCACGGTCATCGTCGACCGCGTCGAGCACGCGGGCGTTCAGGTGCACGTCAAGGGTGTGCTGGGCAGGAAGGGTCGCGGCTTCATCCCGAACCGCGAGCTCGGCTCGGCGACGCAGGGCGACAAGCGCAGGGCGATTCAGGGGGGGGCCGAGGTCCAGGTCAAGCTCGTGGGCATCGACCGGGACGGCTCATTGCGCTGCTCGATACGCGGGCGCGAGATGGACGAGGAGCGCCGCGCCGTGCAGGACTACCGGCGTGAAGCGGCGAAGCAGGGGCTCGGCACCTTCGGCGACCTCTTGCGGGCCAAGCTCGACGGGCAGGACTCCGAGAGCACCTGACCGCTCGGAGGGTGACCGATTCGGCGGGGTCGGGCCCGCACGTGAAAGTAAAGCACTCGCTTGAGTGTTGTCGCGGTGGACCTGCCACCGTGTCCGGTCCCGCCCGACGCGCGGCGGCCCTTGCGAGAGCGTACGGGGAGTGCTACCAGAGGGCCCCTCTGTCACCGGGCGATTAACTCAGGGGTAGAGTGCCTTCTTCACACGGAGGAAGTCGCTGGTTCAAATCCAGCATCGCCCACCACGCTTGCCGGGGACACCGGCCCGTCGTCGCCGACTGTCGCGCCCGTCGTTGACGGCCGGGAGCCGCCTCTCGCAGGCGGAATCCGGCGAAGCCACGTAAGCCGACGACCCATCACCGGGGCATGCGGTACGTGACCGGGCGGCCGTTTCGGGCTAGCTTTCGAGGCCGTGAGCCGCGAAGCGAGGACACGCGCGCTGGTCGATCGCGTCTGCGCCGGGGAGGTCCGCGCCATCGCTCGGGCCATGCGGCTCATCGATGACCGGGACGCGTCGTTCCTCGGGCTGCTCGGCGCGTTGCACGCCCACGGAGGGCACGCCTGGGTGGTGGGGATCACCGGCACACCCGGCTCGGGCAAGAGCACGCTGGTCGACCGCCTCGTCGAGACCTACCGAGCCCGGGGAAAGCGCGTCGGCGTGATCGCCGTGGACCCGACGAGCCCCTTGTCCGGAGGGGCCCTGCTCGGGGACCGCATCCGCATGCAGCGCCACTTCCTCGACGATGGCGTGTTCATCCGCTCGCTCGCTACGCGGGGACACCTGGGCGGACTGTCGCGCTCAGCCGCCGACGTCATTCGCGTGCTCGACGCCGCCGGCTTCGACCTGGTCCTCGTCGAGACCGTCGGCGTGGGGCAGGACGAGCTGGAGGTCGCGCGCCTCGCAGACACCACCATCGTCGTGCTCGCGCCGGGGCTCGGCGACGACGTGCAGGCGAGCAAGGCCGGCATCCTCGAGGTGGCGGACGTCTTCGCCGTCAACAAGGCGGATAAGAACGGCGCCGATGCGGTGGTTGCCGACCTGGAGCAGATGATCGCCCTCGGCAGCGTGACCGCAGCGGCTCGGCGCCCCCGTAGCCACTCGGCAGCGGCCGCCATCCCGACGCCGGTTGCGGGCGCCTCCGAGGGCAGCTGGAGCCCGCCGGTCGTCAAGACCGCCGCGCTCGGGGGCGAGGGCATCGCCGCGCTTGCCGAGGCCTGCGAGGCTCATCGCGCGTTCCTGGACGATCCGGAACGGGGCGCCGCGAGGCGGGCGCGGCGCATCGAGCAGGAGCTCTCGTCGGTCTTCCGCGAGACGCTCCTCACGTCGGCCGAGGACCGCCTCGGAGGCCGCTTCGCGGAGGCGGTGCAACGCATCGAGGCCGGCGCATCCAACCCCTACGCCGAAGCAGAGGCGCTCGTCGGTGCTCTGCTCGGCCCTGGAATGAGGCCCGAGTGAACGGCCACGACCGCCATCGCCTTCGCGTGACCGCCTCGCGGCGAGTCGCTCGCCTGCGTCGCCAAGGAGCCGCCGCCCTCCTCGTGGCGCTCGTCGCCCTCGGCCTCCTCGCCGGATGCGGCGGCGGCTCCACCCACGCGAGCCTACGCTTCGAGCTCGCGCCCCTCGCGACCCCCACCGGCTGCCAGCCGACCGAGCCGCTTCCGCCCGAGGTCGACTGCATCCGAATCTCCGTCTACGAGCACGGGACCCATCACCGCGTCGCCCTCGCCGCGCCGGCTGCCTCCCATCCTGCGGCGGGCCCCGACGCCGGGCCCCTTCGCCTCGACGTTCCGTCGGGTCGCCTGATCTCCTTCGACGCGCAGGTCGATGCCCACACGCACTACGACGTCGCGGCGACCGTCTACAACTACCCCGACGTCGTGGCCCAGGGGACGGTGAACGACGTCACCTTCGGGAGCAGCCCGGTCGTGGTGCGCCTCTATCGGCCAGGGCAAGTGAGCTGCGCCGGCGGCCGCGCCCCGGACGACGCGGACTACCCGGCAGGACGCGCCCTGCACGCATCCATCGCCCTGCCGAACGGTGACGTGCTCATCTTCGGGGGCGTGACGGGTGCGGCGATCCCCATCGCTCCCGCGCCGGCCGTTGCCACCTTCGCGACCGAAGTGTGGGTGTACCGCGCGAGCACCGATCGCTTCGTGCCGGTCAGCGTCGACAACCCGGACGAGAGCGACACGCCTCATGGCCTAGCGCGTGTGTTCTTCGGTGCGGCGCTCTTGCCCGGGCCCACCACGGGTCCCTACACGATCCGCATCAGCGGCGGTTACACCGGTAGCAGCGAGACGCCGGCGGTGCGGTTCGACACGACGCACGAGGCGACGCTCTACGCCTCGAACGTCCTGCCCGCGACGGGCCTCGGCCACGCCAACGACGTGAATCTCGTCTACGACCCCGACACCGAGAGCGCCAAGGTGGTCCTCGCGGGCACGCAGGCCATGCTCCCCTGGTCCGCCTTCGGTTCGGTGAACCAGGTCGCGCAGGCCATCGACCCGACGGCCGTTCTTCTCGGCACCACCGAGGCCGACCACGACCTGCCTGCCATGTACATGTCGATGTGCAGCACGGCTGCCACGGCCGGCGGCGTGTGCTGTCACGTCGACATGGACGGCGGTCGTCTGTACTGGCTGTCGCAGAGCGGCGACACCTTCAGCCGCTCGATGGACATCACGCGGCTCATGGCCGTGCGCATGGGCGCGAGCCTGACGCGCCTCGGCTCCGGCACGGTCCTCGTGTGGGGCGGCAACGTCAACGAGTGCTCGCAGGCCGACGTGATGGCCACCGCGGGTGAGGTGGTCTCCTTCAGCGGCGGCACGAGCACCGACGTGGCGGTCGCGGGAGGGGGCACGATGCCGACGCCCACGGCATTCCACACGGCGGTCCCCATCGGCTCCTCGGATGTGATCTTGGCGGGCGGGCTCCAGGTCGGCACGCGCGTCGAGGCCCCACGCTTGCCCATCGAGACCCTCGTCGCGTCGCCTGTCCTGAGCGCCCTCCACTGGAGCGGGTCGACCCTGACGAGCGTCCCGGTCGACCCGGGCAATCCGATGAACAGCAGCGGCTACGAGGCGGCCATCTTCCAGGCGGGCGTACGCGTCCTGGTCCCCCAATCGAGCGGCTCCTTCGACGACCTGGCGTTGCTGTCGGGCGGCGTCGGGAACACCAACCTGACGAAAATGGGCGTGAGCGCTCAGCTCGGCGCCGTGCACATCGACGGGACGACGTACACGTACGAGAGTCTCGCGTCCATGGGCGAGCCCCGGTTCGGTCATGCGGTGGCGCTCCTGCGCGACGAGCAGGAGACCGACATGGGCACCGCGAGCCGGGTGCTGATCACGGGGGGCTTCGACGAAGACGGAAGCGGTCGGCTCTATACCATTGCCGGGGCCGAGGTCGTGGACCTGCACACCCCACCGCCGGCCGAGCCGGCGGGCATGTGCATGCCGGCCGCCTCGATGTGAGACCACACGCAGCGTAGGGCCAGAAGGGTTGACACGATCGGGGCGCGGTTACACAACGGCCTCGATCGCGGCGTTTGCCCAGGGCCTGGGGCGGTGGCGCGAGGGAGGTCGACATGGCGAATCGAGAAGTGTTCATCGTCGGGGCGGCACGGACGCCCATTGGCGCATTCATGGGGTCCCTCGGGACGGTTCCGGCGACCGAGCTCGGCTCGGTGGCCATCCGAGCGGCCCTCGAGCGGGCCTCCCTTTCGGCCGACCACGTCGACGAGACCTACATGGGCAACGTCCTCACCGCCGGTGAGGGCCAGGCGCCCGCGCGTCAGGCGGCCAAGAGCGCCGGTGTGCCGGACAAGGTGCCGGCCGTGACGCTCAACAAGGTGTGCGGCTCGGGCCTGTACTCGGTGATCCTCGGGACCAAGAGCATCCTGCTCGAGGACGCCGAGGTGGTCGTGGCCGGCGGCATGGAGTCCATGAGCAATGCGCCCTATCTGTTGCCGAAGGCGCGGACCGGCCTGCGCATGGGCAACAGCGAGGTCGTCGACTCCATGGTCCTGGACGGTCTTTGGGATCCCGTACGGCAACTTTCACATGGGCAACGCCGGCGAGCTGTGCGCGCGGGAGTGCGGCTTCACGCGCGAGGCCCAGGACGAGTTCGCCGTCGAGTCGTACAAGCGGGCGCTTGCGGCGCAGGAGAAGGGCGACTTCGCGCGCGAGATCGTCCCCGTGACCGTGAAGGGCCGCAAGGGTGACGTGGTGGTGAGCGAGGACGAGGAGCCCAAGCGCGCGCCAGTTCGAGAAGATGGGCAAGCTCAGGCCCGCCTTCGCCAAGGAAGGCACGATCACCGCCGCCAACGCCTCGAAGATCAACGACGGCGGGGCCGCGGTCGTGCTCGCCAGCGCCGACGCGGTCAAGAAGCATGGCCTCACGCCCCATGGCACGCATCGTCGGATACGGCGGCCATGCCCAGGCACCCGAGTGGTTCACCACCGCGCCGGTGCACGCCATCGACAAGACCCTCGGCCGGCTCGGCCTCGTGGTGGACGACATCGACCTGTGGGAGGTCAACGAGGCCTTCGCGGTCGTCGCCATGGCGGCGGTTCAACAGGCGCACGTGGACCCGGCGAAGATGAACGTCCGGGGCGGCGCGGTCGCCCTCGGCCATCCGATCGGCTGCTCGGGGGCGCGCATCCTCATCACGCTGCTGCATGCCATGCAGGACCGGGGCGCGCGGCGCGGCCTCGCGACGCTATGCATCGGAGGCGGCGAGGCGGCCGCCGTGGTCGTGGAGCGCGTGTGAGTCCCGGGGCGCCCCCATCGACGACGGCCTCGCGCGTAGCGAGGCCAGTGAAGAAGCACAGGGCGCCGGTCTGATGGGCTCCGAACGGCGTCGATCCGTCCTCGGCGTCGTGGGCGCGTCCGATCTCGAGGTCCAACCCGACGACGACACGGTGGCGGTCGGGCTCCCTTCGCTCGGCGCCCTCAAGCCGTCGGACGGGCGCCAACTCGGCGAAGAAGCGGCCCTGCTCGGGGCCCTCGCCGAGGCGGGGGTCGCCCTCGCCGACGGCTACATCGTGCGGCTGGGTGGCGACGCGCCCGCCGAGCGCCTCGCCCAGGCCGTGGTAGCCGGTCTCGCCCGCGGTGTCGGTGCGGTGCGCATCCGTCCGCTCTTTCCGGCCTGCGGCGCCGCGCTCCGCTTCGAGCGGCGTCTCGGCACCGTGGCCGACATCGGTCCGGGGGACGACGTGGAGGGGCGCGTCGCCGAGCTGCTTTCAGCCCTCGGCACGCCGGAGATGACGGCCTTGCTCGGCGGGAGCACGGCGGGGCTCGGCGTGCGGGTGATCCCCTGCGACCCCTCGCCGAGCGGCCGGGCGGCAAGCGCCGATCCCGCGACCGGCGATCCCGAGGAGATGCCGGTCTGGACCCAGGGCTCGGCCTCTCCATTCCGCATCGATCGCCGCACGATGCGCATCGTGCACCAGGGGGAGGGTGACCTCGACCCGTCGGCCGCCTCCACGTGGCGGACCTGGCCGACCGGGCCCAGCTCGTGCTCGGCCGGCCCGTGGAGATCGAGTGGTGCGCGCGCGGCGGTCGCTACTCCGTCGTCGGCGTCCGCCCGCTCTCGCTCCGCCCGAGCTTCGCCTCGGGCTCGTGGCGTCTGGTCACACTCCTCGCGCCGAACGAGGGGACCATGGCGCCCCTCTCGGTCGACGCCCTCGACCACGCTCTCGGGCGCGAGTCGGACGCGGACGAGCCGAGGGTACGCCGCGTCTATGCACGGGCCTATCGGCGCATGGACGGGGCGAGCACGCCGCTCCGGGCAGGCACCGCGCCCGCCTCCCTCGCGCGCGCCGCAGCGCGAGCGGCCCGGGTCGCCGTCGATGTCGCCGCGCCGGTGGCCGCTGCCCGGAGCTTCGAGCGAGGGGCCCTCGCGCGCTTCGCCGAGCAGGATGCGGTCGACCTGCGCGCACGCACCGACGAGGAGCTCATCGCGGCGGTTCGCGAGCGACAACGCCTCGTCATCGAAGCGCTCGGCCTGCTCGACCGCGGCCGCCTCGCGACCCTGGCGGTGCTCGCGGCGCTCGAGATGGCGGTCGGCGTGCTGCCCCGCGAGTGCATCCCCGCCCTGGCCGCTCCGCGCAACACGCGCACCCGCCGTCGCCTCGAGGATCGGCTCGCGCGTCTCGGTCGCCGCATCGAGCAGGAGGCGGGTGAGCTGGCCGCGCGCGAGCGCCTGCCCTCGACCCTGCAGCGTCGCTGGGACGATCAGCGCCGGGCGGCCCTGGACCTGCGTCCCCTCGGCATCGATGTCCGGACCGAGGCCATCGGGGAGACCGACGAGACCCTGCTCCGGGGGGTGCGCGCCGCGCTCCTCGGCGAGCAGGAGGCGCGCGAGCGGGCGCGTCGTGACGCGGCCCGGCGCATCGTGGCGACGGCCCGGTCCAAGTCCCTCGGTCGATCGCGTGAGGCCATGGCCTCGTCGCTCCTGCTCCTGCTTCGGCGTGTCGCCCGCTCGAAGGGCAGGGTGGCCGAGGCCCTTTCGGGGGGGCTCCTCCGGCTCCGGCGGGCGGCCGTCGAGGTCGGGCGGCGCCTCGTGGTGAACGACGTCCTCGAGCGCCCCACCGACGCCCTCTACCTGCACCTCGGTGAGCTCGAGGACGCCCTGTCGGGCGAGCCCGGGGCCTACGCCGCGCGCGTGCGCCTGCGACGCGAGGACGACCAGCGCTGGTCCCGCTACGAGGCGCCGCGGCGGATCGACGGGCGTCGCTGAGGTGCACCGGGTCGCGGCCTGGTTGACCGCAGGGGTGGGCGCTGATAGGCGTCGCCCATGACGGATGTCAAGCGTTTGGGAGTCGTGGGGGCGGGGCAGATGGGGCGCGGCATCGCCCAGGTGGCCGCCCGGACCGGCTGCGAGGTGGTGCTGCTCGACGCGACGCGCGAGCTCGCCGACGCAGGCAAGGAGCGCATCGCGCGCGACCTCGGCCGCCTCGTCGACAAGGGCAAGCTCGCCGCGCAAGACAAGGAAGCGACCCTCGAGCGCATTCACCCCGCGGGCGAGCTACGCCGCCCTGCGCGAGGCGGACCTGGCCGATCGAGGCCGCGACCGAGGCGACGCCGCTCAAGCTGGAGATCTTCCGGCAGCTGGACGGGGCCGTGACGCCGCGACGCGCGATCCTGGCGTCGCAACACCTCGTCGATCTCGATCACCAAGCTCGCGGCGCGTCACCGGGCCGACCCGATCAGGTCATCGGGATGCACTTCATGAACCCGGTGCCGCTCATGAAGCTCGTCGAGATCGTGCGCGGGCTGCAGACGAGCGACGCGACCTACGAGGCCACGTGCGCGCTCGCCAACCGCTTCGGCAAGACGCCATCGCCACCAAGCGACATGCCCGGCTTCATCGTCAACCGGATGCTCATCCCGCTTCCTCAACGAGGCCTGCTACGCGCCTCTACGAGGGGCTCGGCACGGCGGAGGACATCGACACCGGCGTCAAGCTCGGCCTCAACCACCCGATGGGGCCGCTCGAGCTCGCCGACCTCATCGGCCTCGACACCTGCCTCGCATCGCCGAGGTGCTGCACCGCGAGCTCGGCGACGACAAGTACCGGCCGCCGCGCTCCTGCGCAACTACGTCGCGGCCGGCTGGCTCGGGCGCAAGAGCGGCCGCGGCTTCTACGTCTACGACGCAAGAAGTGAGGAGCGAGCGATGAGCGACGACGACCTCCCGGTGCTGCTCGAGCACGACGGCCGCGCTCGCGGTGGTCACCATCTCGCGGCCCAGGCGCATGAACGCGCTCGACCGCGAGGTCCTCGACGAGCTCGCCGACGCGCATCGACGCGGTCGACGCGCGGCCCGAGACGCGGGCGTGCATCCTCACCGGCGCCGGCGGCAAGGCCTTCGTCGCCGGCGCCGACATCGCCGCGATGAAGGACATGACCGAGGGGCAGGCCACGGCGTTCGCGCGAGCCGGGCAGATGGTCTTCGCCGCCCTCGAGGCGATGCACTGCCCGGTCATCGCGGCGGTCAACGGCTTCGCGCTCGGCGGCGGCTGCGAGCTCGCCCTGGCGTGCGACTTCATCTACGCCTCGGAGAAGGCCAAGCTCGGCCAGCCCGAGGTCAAGCTCGGCGTCATCCCGGGCTTCGGCGGCACCCAGCGCCTCGCGCGCCGGGTCGGCGTCGCCAACGCGCGCGAGCTGATCTACACGGGCGTCGATGCTCACCGGCGACGAAGCGGTGCGCATCGGTCTCATCAACGCCGTCTTCCCCCACGACCGAGCTCATGACGGCCGTGTGGCGGACCGCCGATCGCATCGCGACCATGGGGCCGCTCGCGGTCGCCGCGGCCAAGCGGGTGATCCGCGCGGGCGAGGACCGGCCCCTCGAGGAGGCCACCGCGATCGAGGCGGAGGAGTTCGCGCGCTGCTTCGGCACGGACGACCAGGCCGAGGGCATGGCGGCGTTCCTCGCGAAGCGCAACCCCGAGTTCGAGGGGCGCTGAGCCGGGGAGGACGCGCCGCGAAGGTTACGGATTGGCCGGCGGCGGCGCAGGGCTCGCTTCGACCGGACAGCGCTTGATGAACGTCGGCGGCAGTTCCCATCCGCCGAGCCGCAGGGGCCGGTCGAGCACGTGACCGAAGGCGCGCTTCGCCCCGGCGCGCAGGCCCTCTTCGAAGAAGTGCCGCGCCGACGCGCAGTCGCCGCGGGCGGCGCTGAGCTCGGTCCAGGTGTCGTAGTAGGCGACCGGGTCGACGGCTGCGCGCGAGGCGAGGGTCGCGTCCTCTTCGGCGCGATCGAGGTCGCCCCGCCGGCGCGCGTTCCAGGCGAGCACGAGCCAGGCCTCGCCGTCCCACGGCTCGATGGCGAGGCGTGCGTGGGCCGCTCCCGCCGAGGCCGTCCGCACGGTGGCGGGTGCCATCTCGGTCGCCGCCTCGAGAGCGATGGGCCCGCCGAGCAACGCCGCGGCGAGCACGAGACCGAGCACGAGGCCTCCGCGCGGCGGCGGGGGCGGGCGCGGACCCGGGTCGATGCCGAGGGCGACGAGACGGTCGTAGAGGTCGGGGTGGACGCGGCGGCGACCGGTCACGAAGGGCGCCTGGGCGTAGGCGTGCAGGCGCCGGAGGGCCTCGGCGAGGGGCACGGCGCCCACGGTCTCGTGGGCCCGCGCGTCGGCCCGCTCCTCCATGCGCCGGGCGAGCCGCAACGTCGTCACGAACAGCACGGCGGCCACGAGGATCCCCCCGGTGAGCATGCTGTAGGCCACACCACCCATCGCCGTCGCGATCCGGACGCCGGCCGTCAGGGTGAAGAACACGAGGGTCGCCGCGCCCACGCGCGCGACGGCCACGACGGGGCGCTCGCTCAGGTGGCCCGCCTCGTGGGCGAGGACGGCGCGGAGCTGCTCGGGCGACAGGAGCTCGACCGCGCTATCGGTGACGATCATGGTGCGCACCCAGGGCAGGGCGGCCGCGTTGGCGAAGCGGGCGCCGCGCGTGGGAAGCCGCAGCACGAGCCACAGGCGCACGCCTTCGCGGGCGGCCACCTCGTGCGCCATGGTGCGGACGCTCTCCGATGCGGGGCGCAGGGCCGAGGTCGCCACCGCGAGAGCCAGGCCGCCGAAGGCGACGCCGAGCGCGCACAGGACGAGGTCGAGGAGGAGCCAGCCGGTGTGGATGTGCAGCCCGCCCGGCCCCGCGTCGACCAGCGGCAGGGAGGCGGCGGCGACGGCGACCAGGAGCGGGCCCGCGAAGTAAGGCACCATACGAAGTCGCAGGGTCGCCACGCCGAGGACGGTGGAGCGGTCCGAGGGCGGATCCTCGACGCGCCGCGCGATGCCACCGGCGACGAAGGCGATGGTCGCGGTCACTGCGCCGAACAGGAGCGAGGGGAGGGCGCCCGGCTCGGGCACGAGGGCGGGGCCGAGGGCCTGGGCGCCGGCCATCCAGGCGAGCTGGAGCTGGGCGAGGCCGACGACGAAGGCGGCGCGGCGGAAGGGCGAGAGGCGGCGGGCGCGTTCGTCCCCCCCGACCGGCAGGTCGCGCAAGAGGGCCCAGGCGAGCAGGCGCGCGGTACCGAAGGGCACGAGCGTGGCGAGCGCGAGCGCGACGAGCACGGGCGTCCAGGTGTCGAGGAGGGTCACGGGCGTGGTCCGGGCGACGGGTCGGGCGTGTGGTCGTGCGCGGGTTCGGGCTCAGTTCGGGCGCAGGTACGTGCGGAGATGCATACGCGGGTTCGGGCTCAGGTGATCTCCGACGAGCACGGGGGCGTGGTCCGAGGGCTGCTTGCCCTTTCGCTCGTCGCGGTCGATCCCAGGCGTCCTGCGAGCGCGCCACGAGGGGCTCGGTGGCGAAGACGTGGTCGAGGCGCAGGCCGTTGTTCTTCGGGAAGCCGAGCATGCGGTAGTCCCACCAGGAGTAGATGCCGCCTTCGGGATGGTGCTGGCGGAAGATGTCGCACGAGGCCCCAGCGGCGCGCAGCCTCTTCGAGGGCGGCGCGGACGTCGGGGTGACAGAGCACCGATCCGTCCCACTCGTCCGGGTCGGCCACGTCCGTGTCGTCGGGGGCCACGTTGAAGTCGCCGCACAGGACCAGGGGCGTCGGACGGAGTAGCGCCGCTCCAGGAAGGCGCGCAGCCGCGCGCAGCCAGTCGAGCTTGTAGGCGTACTTGTCCGAGCCGACCGCCTGCGCCGTTGGGCACGTAGGCCGACACGATGGTGACCTCATCGACCACGTCGGCGGCGACGAGGCGCGCCTGCGGGATCGTCCGCGCCGTCGTCCATGCCGCGCACCACCTCGGTGGGCTCGTTTCGGCTCAGGATGGCCACGCCGTTGTAGGTCTTCTGACCGTAGACCGCCGCGTGGTAGCCGGCCTCGCGAATCGTCGTCCGGGGAAGGCGTCCTCGACGCACCTTCAGCTCCTGCAGGCACACCACGTCGGGCTCGGCGTTCGCGAGCCAGGCGAGGAGCCGCTCGCGCCGCGCCTGCGATCGAGTTGACGTTCCAGGTGGCGATCTTCATGGGCCGATGCCATACCATGAAGCCATGGAGCAGACAGCGATCCGCACGCCCCACGCCCCCGCGGCCATCGGCCCCTACTCCCAGGCGATCGTCGCCGGAGGCTTCGTCTTCTGCTCGGGCCAGATCCCCCTCGACCCCGAGAGCGGCGAGATGGTGGGCGGCGACGACGTGCGGGCCCAGGCGCGCCGCGCCATGGACAACCTGCGCGCCGTGCTCGAAGCGGCGGGCAGTAGCATGGCGAAGGTCGTCAAGGCGACCGTCTTCCTCACCGACATCGGCGACTTCGCGGCGGTCAACGAGGTCTACGGCGGCTACTTCGAGGGCGCCGTGTCGCCAGCGCGCGCGGCGGTGCAGGTCGCGGCGTTGCCGCGCGGCGCCCGCGTCGAGATCGAAGCCATCGCGATCGTGTGACGGCTCACGCGAGCGTGTGCGTCGAGATCGAAGCCATCGCGATCGTGTGACGGCCACCGCCCTGGCGCGGCTCACAGCCCGGGAAGCTGGTGCGCGCGGGATGGCCTCGAGGGTCGGCAAGAGGTCCACGTAGCTCGAGAAGCCGACGGCCCCGCCCTGGTCGATGACCGGCTGGTCCTCGCTCGTCCTACTCCGTGTCCCCGATGAAGATGCGGTCGGCGTCGTTGCCGGCCTGTGTGCTGAGACGGGCGTCGGTAAAGAGCGCTTTACTTTGCGGCAGGGTTGATAAAGGCTTCTTTTCTAGGACAAGATGCCCAGGATTACGGGTAGATATGAGCGGACGACGGTCGCGGGCGAGGAGGTCGCGGCGTTCGTGCCGAAGCCCTTGCCGCCCGCCAATCCGCGCCTGGCCCTCGATGCCGAGACGGGGAGGCTGCTCGTGCGGGCCGAGCACGAGCTCGGACGGTTGGCGGTGGCGGGCGAGATGGTGCCGTCGGTCGAGTGGTTCATCTACGGGTTCGTTCGCAAGGAGGCGGTGGTCTCCTCGCAGATCGAGGGGACGCAGGCAACGCTCGTCGATCTGTTGCGGTTCGAGGCAGAGCACGACGACAAGGCCACGCCGAACGCGGACGTGCAGGAGGTTTGCAACTACCTCGAGGCCCTCTCGTACGCACGCAACCAACTTCGTCGGCGCAACGGTCTGCCGATCTCGATGCGCCTGTTGAACGAGGCGCACCGGCGATTGATGAAGGGGGTGCGGGGAGCGGACAAGCAACCGGGCGAGGTGCGCCGCAGCCAGAACTGGATTGGGGGGACGCGTCCCGGCAACGCGGCGTTCGTGCCTCCGCCTCCGCATCTTCTCGGTGACGCGTTGAGCGCCTTCGAGAAGTACATCCACGCCGGGGATGGGCTGCCGCCGCTCGTTCGCGCCGGCCTGTTGCACGTGCAGTTCGAGACCATCCACCCGTACCTCGACGGCAACGGGAGGATCGGGCGCCTGTTGATCGCACTGCTGCTCGAGGACTGGCGCCTCCTGTCTGAGCCGCTCCTCTACCTGAGCGTGTTCTTCAAGCGGCACCGGGACGCGTACTACGGCCGGCTCGCCGCGGTGCGCACCGAAGGAGACTGGGAAGGATGGGTGCGCTTTTTCCTCGAAGGCGTCGCCACCGTCGCGGCGGAAGCGACGGTCGCAGCGCGCGACCTCTTCGCGCTCGTGGACGCCGACCGCGCGCGTGCGTTGGCCGCTCCCAAGGTCTCGGTGATGGCCGTGCGGCTCTTCGAGGCCCTCCCGCAGCATCCGATCGTGACCATCGCGCGTGTCGTCGCGCTTCTCGGCACCACCAAGCCCACGGCCGCGAAAGCGGTCCACACGCTGGTCGACGCGGGCATCCTGACGGAGACCACGGGGCGTCGTCGCGACCGCACCTTCAGCTACGTGGCCTACCTCGACCGTCTCCGCGTCGGCACCGAGCTCGAAGGGTGAGCCCGCGCACCGAGGCGGCGGGCCAGCGGGCCAACGGGGGTAGGGCGGCGAAAGCGAGAGGTCAGTCACACTCGCCAGCATGTGGTTCACAGAACCGAAAGCGCTGTGTTCTCAAGGCGAATCGACGGTGGGCGCAGCGACCTTCACCCCTTGGGGGTGAAGTCGCGCCAGCTCGCCGTCCTTGACAGATGCGTGCAAACACGGGAATCGTGGCCGCGACTACGAAGCGTCGGCGGTGGGAGCGCTTACAGGAGGGGACGATGCGCAAGAGCGCGATCGCGGGGGTTGGTGTGCTCATTGCACGGGGGCATGGGTCCCGGGCTGTGCCGCGCGTGAGGACGTGGGCGCGGCGCGCGCTGCGCTTCGGTCGTACTACGTCACCGTCGTGGTGCCGGTCGAGGCCGATGCGAGCCTGATCCAGGACGCGTTCGACAGCTCGGTCGAGCAGAAGGGCTGGGGCTCCAGCGACGAGCTGATCGTCGGGTACAGCAAGAACGTCTGGGTTCCCGAGCACAGCGATCACCGCTACCGCATGCAACGGACCCTACTCTCCGTGGACGGGGCGGCTATCGCGGCAGCGCGTGGGAGCGGCAACGTCAAGTCGGCCACCCTCGTGCTTCACCGCGATGAGCACGAACAACGACACGGCGCTGGCTCAGGATGCTCTGCGCCATGCGGTCCTCGCAAGGAAGCCTCCTCGTGGTGTCGTGCATCACTCGGACCGCGGCAGCCCCTATGCGAGCGCGGACTACCGGGCGGCCCTTGCTGCGCACGGTTTCACCCCGAGCATGAGCCGCAAGGGCGACTGCTGGGACAATGCCGTTGCCGAGAGCTTCTTCGGGACGCTGCGCGCCGAGCTCGTCGATCACGAACACTACGCGACGCGTGCCTCTGCCGGCGCGTCCATCGAAGACTACATCGGCAACTTCTACAACGTCGAGCGACGGCACTCGTACCTCGACTACGTCAACCCGATCGAGTTCGAATTGCGTTTCACAGGCGCAAGGGCTGCGGCATAGTCATGCTGTCCACGGAACCGGGGGAACTGCAATACGTGGAGACCGCCGATCACTATCGCACGGTGGTCCAACGGCTCACCTCCACCACGACCGGAGCCGGCCACGTGGCCGAGAGCGTAGCGTCGCTCCCGCCTTGCCCCCTGACAGCCACGGCGTGGACCCCGATGGAGGCGCTTCCCCTCGAGTACACGGTCGATCCGTCCCACGGGCCGAGGGAGCTCCTCGTCGAGGCGGCAAGCCCCGACATGGTTGGCGGGTTCGATCCCACGCTGAAGGTCGATCCCCAGAACCATTGCGGGGGCGCCGGCTTGTTCGCCTACTTTCGGGTGTTCGGCCTCGACTTCGTTCGCGGCGCGACCATCGGCGGCACCGACGACTTTGCATCGGCTTGCGGTGGCGCCGGTGCGCCGGACCACTTCTACGAGTTCGACGGCCGTGCGGGCGAGCGGGTGAATCTGTTGGTCGGTCCCACGGCCACGGACTTCGACACCGTGCTGTCGCTGCGGCGCGGAGCATGCGCGACGAGCACGGTGATGCGGTGCACCAACACCGAGTCCAGCGCGGACAACGCAGGTCACTCGGAGATCGAGATGGTCTTGCCCGCGGACGGTCGCTACACCGTCATCGTCGACGGTCTCGGGGGAGTCTCCGGCGACTACACGCTGTTCCTCGCGGAAATAAATCGTATTCACACGGACGATTTTCCGTCCGCGTTCGCCTACGATCAGACCGAGTCTTCGGCCGACGGAGCCGGGTACGGCCATGCCGGCGACTACGTGCAGTACGAGGCGGTCCCGAGTGGCATGGAAGGCCTCTACAGCATGGAGGCATACATCGCCCTCGACAATCGTCTCACGTGCGGCGAGCAAGACGTGGACGTGCTCGTCGGCGGGAGACGTGTCGGCAGCCTCGTCGTCCACCCAGGGGATCCAGCGATTGGCAAGATCTTCCTCTTCCCACCGGTCGTCGTCGGCCCCGGCTACTCGACCATCCGCTACCAGACCGCAACCGACGTGCCGGCGGGATGCGGTGAGGCAGACTACGTCTACGGTAGCACGATTGAACTTCACGGCACCCGGTTGTCACCGCCCCCGGGGATCTGATTGGGCGAAGGGAACGCCCGCGTCGGATCTCGGCACGACCCGGGGGCGGGGTGTTCCGCGTTGCTGCTGCGCCGCCTCCGGGCCCTTCTGGGTCTTCCCTCGCTGAGCGAGTGGTTGCTTGCGGGGTCGCGATGCGCTGCCATCTGCCTCGGCTCACACCACGCGCGGCGGGGACCACAGGGCGTCGAGGTCGAGGGGGACGGCGTCGAAGGGGGCCGCGCGGACGGGGGCGTCGCCTTGGTAGAGGCGGACTTCGCGCCAGCGGTTGTCGTCGCCGAGGGTGTGGACTTCGAGGGTCTTGGCGGCCGGGTCCACGAGCCAGGCGTGGCGGACGCCGGCTTCCGCGTAGAGCGAGAGCTTGTCGCCGCGGTCGAGGGACGCCGTCGACGGCGAGAGGACTTCGCACACCCAGTCGGGGACGAGCGTGAAGTGCGCGGTCTCGGGCAGGCTCGGCATGCGCTCGACGCGCCAGCCGGCGAGGTCGGGGACGACGGCCTCGAAGGGGACGAGGTGCAGCTCGGGCTCGAAGAGGATCCACCAGCCCCCCGGGCCACCGCGCCCTCGCTGGAACGGGCCGCCGAGCTCGATGCCCAAGACCGACGCCGCGTTGGCGTGCCGTGGCGCCGGGCGCGGCTGTACGTAGAGGGTGCCGCGGATGATCTCGGCGCGCTGGTGCGCCGGCACCTTCAGATACTCTTCGTACAAGGCCTTGCGGCGATCCTCGGCGGCGCTGCCCATGCTTCAAAGGTAGCACGCCTCCGCAGTCCGCCCGCCCGCGCGCCGGTCATGCGCCCGAGCCTCTAGCGGGGCTCGGGCGACAGGTCTTCGGGGAGCCGGGGCAGCACTCCGCCAGGCCTGCCGTGGTGAGGCACCGCATCCTCGTCTTCGCCCTTCGGCCCGGGGGCGACGAAACGCGACAGGGAGGGCGAGTAGTAGAGGCAGCCGACCTCTTCCGGCGGGCGCGACCGGATGAACGATTCGGCCTCGTCGAGCATGGACAGCCATCGCTGCTTGAGCTCCTGCACGTCGATTGGGTGGGCCAAGCGCAGCCGATGAAAGTCCTCGTCGCGGTACTTGCCCCGCCTCCGAAGCAGGTCGAGCAGGGAGCGCGGGGTGAACCCGGGGTCCTTCCCCGCGGCGGCCCAGCACAGGGCTCCGAGAGAAAGAATGTTGGCGTCGACGCCGACGATGTCGAGGAAGTCGCGAGGCTCGTCCCGGCCCGCGAGGGCGAGCAGCTTGTTGATCGCCAGGTCGACGGGGTGCAGCGTGTAGCCGCACGCCGGGTTGGCGACCGCGGGCATGAAGCGCCACGCCGAGTCGTGTGCCCACTCGATCTTGGTGCTCTCGGCGCCGCGCGAGACCAGGGCCCGGATGTAGCCTGGTTGGTTCATCTCGATGTCGACGGCGTAGCCGTGTTGGCGGAGCAACGCTCGGTCCTGTTCGAAGGCTGTCGCTACCCGTTCGACGGAGTCGTGGAAGTAGTCGAGGTCGTTGCTGTAGCGCGTGCTGTTGGGCTCGATGTGCAGCGCCGCGCCTCCGGCGAGGTGGCTGTCCTCGCTGCGGTTCGCGGACAGGAGAAGCGCGACCGCAGACTGGTACTCGGTCAGCGGCACAGACGCGCCGCCACGTCCCAGGCTTCGCGCCCGCCGTTCTTCTGGAGCTGGTCGATCACCCACGGCACGTCCGAAGCGGTGACGCGAAGGCTCGGATCGTACGACCAGAAGCACTGCGTGTGGAACCGCCGGTAGGCCCGCTGCGCCTCGCGAATTCGCACCATCGCGCGCGCGGTCTCCGGGTCGAGCCGGCGGCGGCTCTTCCGCCCGCCCCGCGAGCCGATCTCGGACAGGTAGCTTCGCGTCCGCACATGCATGGGAATGAAGATAAGCCGCTTATGATGATTGTCAATCAATTACTGGTGCTTGTTGCCTCATGTCGCCGCGCATTCGACCCGCGCGACGGGCATCGACCGTCACACCGGGGAGGCGCAAGGCGCTTCCCCGATCGAGCCGCTCGGAGCGCCCCCTCGCTCAGCGGGGGCGGAAGGGGTCTTCGACGCCCACGGTCTGGTCGCGGTCGGCGCCCACGCTCACGAGGCCCACGCGGCAGCCGACGAGCGCTTCGATGCGCGCGATGTAGCGGCGCGTCGCCTCGGGGAGGGCGTCGCGCGTCGTGCACCCGGACAGGTCGTCGCGCCATCCGGGCATGGACTCGTACACGGGCGTCACGTCGTCGAGGCCGTCCCAGGGCGGCGCGTCGAGGCGCTCGCCGCGGCGCTCGTAGGCCACGCACACGCGGAGCGCGTCGAGCCCCGTCAAGACGTCGAGCTTCGTGAGCGCGATCTCCGAGATGCCGTTGATACGCACCGCGTAGCGCAACGCCACCGCGTCGAGCCAGCCGCATCGCCGCGGCCGCCCCGTCGTCGCCCCGAACTCCGCGCCCCGTTGCCTGAGCGCTTCGCCTTCGGCGCCGCCGAGCTCGGTCGGGAAGGGCCCGCCGCCGACGCGCGTTGCGTAGGCCTTGCTGATGCCGATGACGCGGTCGATCGCCGTCGGCCCTACGCCCGCTCCCGCGCACGCACCGCCCGCGATCACGGTCGAGCTGGTGACGAACGGATAGGTCCCGTGGTCGACGTCGAGCATCGCGCCCTGGGCCCCCTCGAACAGGACCTTCTTGCCTGCCGCGAGCGCGTCACACAGCCACCCGGAAACGTCGCCGATCATCGGCGCGAGCCGCTCGCCGTACCGTGCGTACTCCGCCGCGATGGGCCCCGCCGCCGGTACCTCATCCCCGAGCGCCGCGATCACCGGCCGCCACGCCTCGAGGTTCGCAGTGAGCTTCGCGTTCAATCGCGCCGGATCGCGCAAGTCCCCGACGCGGATCCCGCGCCGCGCCACCTTGTCCTCGTAGGCCGGCCCGATGCCGCGCTTGGTCGTGCCGATGGCCCCGTCGCCCTTCTCGCGCAGGCCGTCGACGAGCTTGTGCTGCGGCAAGACCAGGTGCGCCCGGTCCGAGATGAGCACGCGCCCCGCGCCGAGCAGCCCGCGCCCCTCGAGCGCGTCGAGCTCTTCGACGAGCACCGCCGGGTCGATCACGGTGCCGTGACCCAGCACACACTTTACGTTCGGGTGCAGCGCCCCCGACGGCACCAGGTGCAGGACGACCTTGTCGCCGCCCACGACGAGCGTGTGGCCCGCGTTCGCGCCGCCGCCGTAGCGCACGACCGCGTCCGCGAAGGGCGTGTACAGGTCCACCACCTTGCCCTTGCCCTCGTCGCCCCACTGGGCTCCGACGATCACTGCTCCCGGCATCGTTCAGGCTTCCTCGTTCGTGCGCGCGGCGATGAACGCCACGAGCGTGTCGACCGCGTCCGGACCGATTCCGCGTCGCGCACCGTCCTCCGTACGCTCCACGCGGACTTTGCCTCGTCCGAAGACGAGCGCCGCATCGTAACGCCACGCGTGTGCGAAGGCGAGCGCCCCCGCCAGGTCCTTCACACCGATGTGCGCCACGCACACGCCGCGCTCGCGCAGCTCGGCCGCGAGCCGATCGAGCCTCGCATCTCCTGCGGGTCCCGCGATCGCGACCCGCGGCGGCGTCGACGGCGCATAGGGCCCCGTCTCGCGCGACAGGGCCCACTCCAGGTTGTCGAGGTCGAGGGCGAGACCGGTCGCGGGCGCCGGCATCCCGAAGCGCTCGAGGAGCTGGTCGTAGCGGCCGCCCTGACCGACCGGCTCCCCGGGCCCGTCCGCCAGCACGGTGAAGCTCACACCGGTATAATATGCCTGCCCCCGCACCTCGCCGAGGTCCACCGCGAGCCGCGGCCCGAGCCCCAGCGCTTCGAGCCGCGCCGCCACCTCCGAAAGCTCGGCGAGCGCGCTCCGCGTGGCGTCGGTGCGCAGAAGGCGCTTCGCCTGCCGGAGCACACCGAGGTCACCATACAGATTGGCGAGCGCCTCGAGCCGGCGCCGATCCCGCGCGGGTACGCCTGCCTTCTCCAGCAACCGCGCGAGCAGCCCCACGTCCTTGCGCCCGAGCGCCCCGGCGACCTCGCTCCGCGCGCTCGGCGTCACCGCCGCGAGGGCTGCTTGCCCGATGCGCACCTGGCCGAGCTCGATCGTGTAGCGCGTGAGGCCCACCGCCTCGCAGGCTTGCGCCGCGAGCGCGATCACCTCCACGTCGGCCTCGGGCCCGGCGGTCCCGATGTGCTCGACGCCCGCCTGGGCGATCTCGCCGCTGCCGCCGCGCGCGCCCGCGCCGCCGCCGAATGACGGTACCCTCGTAGCACAGCCGAAAGGGTGGGGGCCGGTCCCTCAGCTGCGTCGCCACGATGCGCGCGATCTGCGGCGTGATGTCCGGCCGGAGCAGCGCCACCTCGCCCGTCTCGGGCTCGACGAAGCGCAACAGATCGCGCCGGTCCACCGTCTCGAGCCCACGCTCGAGCACCTCGGCGTGCTCGAAGGGCGGCGTCGTCACCAGCTCGTAGCCGAAGGCCGCGAAGGTCTCGACCAGGCGCCCCCCGATCTCCCGCCGCGCCACGGACTCCGGGCCCGAGCACGTCGCGCATCCCCGAAGGCGGCGCCAGGGGCAACCGTTCGGCGCTCGGGTCCCGCCAGGTCTCGTCGCGGTCGGTCACGCCCGGCGCGCGTAGCAGCCCCGAACCACGAGCGTCAAGCAGAGGGGTGTCGCGAGCGCGGCTGGGTGTGGGCTCGGACAATGGTCAAGCGATCGCTGAACTGTCTCGTACGTGGCTCCTGACGTTGCCCGATCCGGCCCGCGACCGCCTCGTCAGTTGACCCAGCGTACCGCGCCCAGGTGCAACAGCAGCACGATGGCGCGGAACGGCGCTTGCGGATCGTCGGCGGAGGCGCTCGTCGCTTCCACGACCTCGGCGAGGGAGCGCGGCAAGGACACGAGCTGCAGCACGCGCCGGTGCAGCCGTGGCAGCTCCCCGGGCCCGGGTAGGGGGGCCCCGCGCATCAGCGAGCTCATGATACGCGTGCGGAACCGCTCCTCCTCCATCCCTTGGGCGAAGCGCCAGCTGATGCCCTCGTCGAGGATCGCCCACGCGTCGAGGTCCAGGGGAAAGCCGCTCGGCGGCGGCTCGACACCGTCGTAGAAGGCGGCTCGCCCATCCTTCCACAGGAAGAGGTCGAGCAGCTTGTCCTGCACCTGGGCGGCGATGTGCCGGAACAGGTGCACCGGCTCGACCAGCCCCAGCGCCGTGAGCGTCTCGCCGAGGCGTCCCTCGAAACGCGGCATCACGGCGAGGGCCATGTCGAGCTCGCCCCGCGTGATCACGCCACGCCCCATGAGGTACTCGCCGAGCAGCTCGCTCGCGAGGTTGCTCGTGACGAACGCAGGCACCCCGGCGCGCAGGTAGACCTCCTTGCGCACGCCGCCGAACTCGCACAGCCACAGCCCCTCGTCGCGCCTCAGGGCCGAGTTGGCGAGGGCCTCGATGATGCCGCCCTCCGCCAGGGAAAGCGTCTCGCGCGCCGGGCCGGGCGCGCCGGCCTCGCGCGTGAGGGGGGTCATGGTCACCGGAGCCAGGTGGCGCACCAGCTCGGCGATCGCGCTGATGGGTTGCGGCTTGCCGCCGTCCACCTCCACCATGTCGTCGGCTCCGAGGCGCCCCATGGCGATATCTTCGACGAGGCGGGCATAGGTCCAGGGCCCGAGCCTCGCGCCGGAGCGCGTCCGTACCGTGTACTGCAGCGCAGGCAGGTCCGCGGTCGGCGGAGACGAGTCGATGTCGTGGGCCTCGCCTCCCCCGCCCGGCCCGGCCGAGACGCGCGGCGTGGCCTCTTCGGGTGCGAGGGGCGTCGCGATGCCGATCTCCACCGCGGCCTCGCCCGCGACCTCCGCCACCAGGTCCGCGAGCTCGTGTCGCAGCGCCGCCTTGTCTTCGCCTTCGAAGGGCCCCAGCCCTTCCGCGAGGGCGGCCGCCGTCGGCGTTCGCGCGTCCGGCGCGTGGGCCAGGGCTTCGACCACGACCCGGCCGAGCCCCGCCGGCAGGTCCCCGACGATTCTCGAGGAAGGGATGCACCTTGGCATCGCGGATCGCCAGGAGCACGGCCAGCTCGCTGCCTCCCGTGAAGAGGGGGCGCCCCATCAGGAGCTCGGCCGCGATGACCGCCGCGGAGAAGACGTCGGCGCGTCGATTGGTGCTGGCCCCCGTGACCTGCTCGGGAGCGAGGTACCCGAGCTTACCCTTGGCCCGCTCCCGCGTGCTGCGCCCGCTCGCGTAGGTGCGCAAACGGCTTCGGGCGATGCCGAAGTCGGCGAGCTTGACGTCCCCGTGCACCGAAAGGAGGACGTTCGAGGGGCTCACGTCCCGGTGCACGATGCCGAGGGGCGTGCCCTCCTCGTCGCAGGCCTCGTGCACCGCGTGCAGGCCGAGGAGCACCCGCCGCACGATGAAGATGGCGAGGGGCACCCCGAGGGTGCGCCCGTTGCGCCGGATCCACCGGCCGAGGTGCCACAGGTCGACGCCGCGCACGTACTCGAGCACCAGGTAGGGCGGGTCCGTGTCCTCCCCCAGGCCGAGCACCTGCACCACGTGATTGTGATGCACGCGTGCCCCGAGACGCGCCTCCTCCTCGAACATGTCTCCCGCCCCCGCCTCGGCGGCCACGTGGGGCAGCATCCGCTTGATGACCACGGTGCGCGACGCGCCGGCGCTCGGCGACACGGTCGCCCGGAACACCTCGGCCATGCCCCCGACGCCGATGCGGTCGACGAGGGTGTAGGGCCCGAGCCGCGTGTTGGGCGGCGGGGGCGGGGGTGGGGCAGGGGGCCGGGTGCTTGGCACGGTGCTCTTTCGTGTCTGCGCGTGCATGGTAACGCGGGTCGGGCCTCGAGCGGGTGGCTATACTGCCCGGCACCATGGCGGACACCGATTCCCGATCCGGCGCAGGCTACGCCACCGCGCCCATCCTCTCTCACCTGCGCGCGGTCCACGCGCCCCACGATGCCGCCCTGGAACGGGCCTTCACATCACCCGAGCGAGACGGTTTGCCGGCGATCCAGGTCGGCCCCGCCGAGGGCAAGACCCTGCACCTGCTGCTCGGCCTGCTCGGCGCCCGCAAGGTGGTCGAGGTGGGGACGCTGGCCGGCTATTCTGCCATTTGGATGGCCCGTGCCCTGCCGCCCGGCGGCCGCCTGTGGACCATCGAAGCCGATCCGCGCCACGCCGAGGTGGCCCGCGGCAACATCGCCGCCGCCGGTCTCGCCGAACGGGTCGAGGTGAGGGTTGGGCTCGGCGCCGAGGTGCTCGGCACCCTCGACGAGGAGGGGCCCTTCGACGCGGTGTTCCTCGACGCGGACAAGAAGAGCTACGACGTCTACGGGCGCTGGGCCGCACGCAACGTGCGATCCGCCGGCCTGTTGATCGCGGACAACGTCTACCTCTTCGGTCGCCTGCTCGAGGATTCGGACGAGGCACGCGCCATGCGGAGGTTCCACGAGGAGGCGGCACGCGCCTTCGATTCGGTCACGGTTCCCACACCCGACGGGCTGCTCGTCGGCAGACGCCGCCACGACGACTAGCGACGTGTGACGCGGGCTGGAAGCGTCGAGCCGCCGGCCATGCGGGTTCGACACGGCCCCCGAGACCAAGATCGAGCTTGACGGGGCGCTGGTCGGGGTGGATAACGCGGCCGCGTTTGCTTGTTATTGCGGAGCACGCCGTGGGCCTCGGGGCACCCTCTCCATAGCACCGGCACACTCTGCTTCCGATCGCGATTCCTTCGAGCCTTGACCCATGGGGCCCTTGACCCCAGGGGCCGCGGCGGTTGGGAGGATAGGCTCTGATGGCTGTCGGACGTGCGGGGGGCATGCGGTCAGTGTTGCTGCTCGCCGTCGTCGTATGCACGGCCGTCGGCCTGTATGCGTGGCACGCGTCCAGCGTGCACCACGACACCTGTTTCCGCGGCGTCTGCCTCGGAATGAAGGTGGCCCAGGTGCGCCGAGGCTTCGACGCACCCGCCGCGGGGCGCTGGAACCGCGAGTCGGGGGGCGATGTGGCCCTCGTGTGGGACGACGGTCCCCACCCCTCCCTCGAGGCCCCGGTCCGCGCCGCCCGTTTCGAGTTCCACGACGGCCGCCTCGTGGCGGTCCGAGCGGACGTGAGCGTCCGGGATGCGTCCGCGGGCGGCGATCGCATCGAGGTGAGCCGAACCTCGGTCGCCGAGCGCGAGCCCCTCGGCCAGGGACGCGTCCATCTGACCGTCCTCTCCCGTGATTGCCCCACCCAGGCCTCGGAGGTCGAGCAGTTGTTGGCCTCGAGATGAGGCGCAAGCACACCCCGGATGCACCCGACGCTTGTCGTTTCAATCGCCCTTCATCTATAAGGGCGCCCGGACACTCCCAGGTGCCCCAACGAACCCCCCCGACACGATGCAGATCTTTCCCCGCCAGCTGAACTACCTGGCCCTCGTGGCAGCCGTCCTCGCCGTCTCCGGCGGCACGGCGGTCACGCTCGGCGTCTGGTACTACGCCTCTCCGAAGAACCTGCAGGTCGGCTACAGCCCCAAGCAGCCGATCCCCTACAGCCACCGGTTGCACGTGGGCGAGCTCGGCATGGACTGCCGCTACTGCCACGCGCAGATCGAGCGCTCGCAGGAGGCGATGATCCCGCCGACCCAGACGTGCATGGGCTGCCATGCGATCGTCAAGAAGGACTCGGTCCGGCTCAAGCCCCTGCACGCGAGCTGGGACAGCGGTGAGCCGATCCACTGGATCCGTGTCCACAAGCTTCCCGATCACGTGTACTTCGACCACAGCGTCCACCTGGCGGCCGGCGTCGGATGCGTGAGCTGCCACGGGCGCATCGACGAGATGGACCAGGTCCGGGTCGACCAGCCCATCAGCATGGAGTGGTGCCTCGGCTGCCACCGCAATCCCGCGGCGAACCTGAGGCCGCCCAGCCAGATCACGAACATGCAATGGAAGCCGGACGCCGCCTGGGAGCAGCAGCTCCCTCAGCGCGTCGCCTCCGTGAACCCCCCCACGAACTGCAGCGGGTGCCATCGATGAGCCGTCGCAAGCCCTACGCGCTCGCACCGGTGCCGGCGGATGCCCCGCCGATCTGGCGCAGCCTCGAAGAGAAGAACGCCGATCCGGCCGCCCTTCGCCGCGAGGCCGAAGCCGAGCTTCCCCCCGAAGCCCGCCCGAGCCCCGACAAGCTCCTCGACGTCCGGTCCCTGGTCAGCCGCCGCAGCTTCCTCGCCGTGACCGGTGCGGCGGCCGCGGCGAGCCTCTCGGGCTGCATCCGGCGGCCGGTCGAGAACATCATCCCCTTCACGCGGGGCTCGGAGTACGTGCTCCCGGGCATCCCCCTGACGTTCTCCACTGTGATGAACCGCCGGGGCGAGTCCCTCGGGCTCAACGTGACGAGCCATCAGGGGCGTCCCACGAAGGTCGAGGGCAACCCGCTGCATCCGGCGAGCGCTGGCAGCGCCGACCTCATCGCTCAGGGTTCGGTCCTCAATCTCTACGACCCGGATCGCTCTCAGGCCCCGGCGACGCAGAAGGGCGGGACCTTTTCCGACGAGACCTTCGCCGACTTCGACGCGGCATTCCGCACCATCCTCCGGAAGCACGCCGCCACCGGCGGGCGGGGGCTCCGGATCCTGGCCGAGCCATCGAGGTCGCCGTCGTTCATGCGAATGCGTCAGGCGTTCCTTCGTCACATGCCGGGCGCCCGGGTCCACACGTGGGCCTCGGTCCACGAGGCGAACGCGCGTGCCGGAACGAAGGCGGCCTTCGGCCGTCCCGTCGAGCACATCGTCAACTACGGCGCGGCCCGCACCGTCCTGTCGCTCGATTCGGACTTCCTGCTGACCGAGCAGGGCGCCGTGCGCAACGCCCGAAGCTTCGCACGCCTGCGCAGCCTCGAGTCGCCCCAGCAGCAGATGAGCCGCCTCTACGTGGTCGAGGGTGTCTTCTCCCTCACCGGCGCCAACGCCGACCACCGCTTGCGCCTCGCCTCGGGTCGCATGGGGGGCTACCTCCTGGCCCTGGCCCGGGAGCTCGGCGAGCGACACGGCGTCGATGTCTCGGCCCTCGGTCCCGCCGTACGGACGGCCGACGCCAAGGGTGTGCCCTCGCGGTGGATCGCCGAGGTCGCCAAGGAGCTCGCGGCCAACCGCGGCGCGGGCGCCGTCGTCGTGGGCAGCCGCCAGCCCGCCTGGGTCCACGCGGCGGCCCACGCCCTCAACGCGGCCCTCGGCAACGTCGGGCCCGTCGTCTCGCACTACCAGCCGGTCGACCCGGTGGACGCCGATCCGATTCGAGAGCCTGCGGTCCCTCGTGGACGACATCGGCAAGGGCGGCGTCGACACCCTCGTCCTGCTCGGCGGCAACCCCGTCTACGACGCTCCGTCCGACATCAAGGTCGGCGACGCCCTCGCCAAGTCGGGCCTCACCACCATCCACCTCTCGTCTCACCGCAACGAGACCTCGGCCCTGTGCACGTGGACGGTGCCGCGCGCGCACGAGCTCGAGACCTGGGGCGACGGCCGCTCCCTCGACGGAACCCTCAGCGTGCAGCAGCCGCTCATCGCGCCGCTGTGGGGCGGCCGCAGCGACATCGAGCTGATGGCGTTCATGGCCGGTGTGCGCAACTGGCGCGGCCACTACGTCGTCCGGGACACGATGCGCGCGGCCATGGGCAACCCCGTCGTCTTCGAACGCATGTGGCGCCGCACGCTGCAGGGCGGCCTGCTCGAGAACAGCAGCGCTCAGGCCGTCAACGTCACCGTCGACGCCACCTCGACGAGCGACCTCGTCTCCGAGGGAGCGCGTGCCGAGAGTCGGCCTCTCGGGAGCGACAACCTGGAGGTCGTGTTCGCCGCCGACCCGAAGATGTTCGACGGCCGCCACGCCAACAACCCGTGGCTGCTCGAGCTGCCCGACACGGTGACGAAGCTCTGCTGGGACAACGCCGCCCTCCTGTCGCCCGCCACGGCGAAGGCCCTCGGCGTGCAGAGCAGCGACGTCGTGCGCCTCTCGCGCGACGGAGCGAGCCCCATCGAGATCGTTGCCTGGGTGGTGCCGGGGCAGGCCGACTGGGTCATCACGACGACGCTCGGCTGGGGGCGCACGAAGGCCGGCCTCTACGGCAACGGTGTGGGCTTCGACGTTCACCCCCTGCGCACGAGCAAGGCATTCGGCTTTGCCGACGGGGTCCGCCTCGAGCGGACGGGTCGCCACTACAACCTGGCCCAGACCCAGACCCACGGTCGTATGGAGGGCCGGCCCCTGGTGGTCGACGCGACCCTGGCCGACCTCTCGAAGGAGGCGCCCGATGCGCCCCAGCCGTGGAAGGGCCTGCCGTCCTATCAAACGCGGCCCCGCTTCGGCGAGTGGGCGACGCCCGATCCCTCGGTCCAACCGCTCTGGAAGCGGCAAAAGTACACCGGCTACAAGTGGGGCATGGCGATCGACCTGTCGGCGTGCACCGGCTGCAACGCCTGCATGGTCGCCTGCCAGTCCGAGAACAACGTCCCGGTCGTCGGCAGCCGCGAGGTGTGAACAACCGCGAGATGCACTGGATCCGGATCGACCGCTACTTCCAGGGCGCGCCGGACGATCCCGAGCTCGTCCACCAGCCGCTCGCCTGCCAGCAGTGCGAGAACGCGCCGTGCGAGCAGGTCTGCCCGGTCGGCGCACGACCCACAGCCCGGAGGGCCTGAACGACATGGTCCTACAACCGCTGCATCGGCACGCGGTACTGCCTCGAACAACTGCCCGTACAAGGTGCGGCGGTTCAACTTCCTCGACTGGAACAAGGCGACCCGCAGGCGAAGCGCACCGAGGTCCAGAAGCTGCTGTTCAACCCGGACGTCACGGTGCGCATGCGCGGCGTGATGGAGAAGTGCACGTACTGCGTGCAGCGGATCCAGAACGGCGAAGATCGCCTCGCGCCAGCGAGCACCGGAAGGTGCGTGACGGCGACATCACACCGCCTGCGCCCAGACCTGCCCGACCGAGGCGATCGTGTTCGGCGACCTGGACGACCCGAGAGCCGGGTCACGCACGCTGACGCAGGTCGACCGCGGCTACACGCTGCTGGCCGAGCTCTACACCAAGCCCCGTACGCGTTACCTCGCGCGATCCGCAACCCGAACCCCGGCCTGCGGCGGAGCAAGCCGGCCAGCGACCAGCGACTGAAGGCCCACCGATGAGCGACCGCACCCGAAGCGATCGCGAGCCCGCCGCCGGCAGGCCGCGACCTTCCGCGACGTCACCGAGCGGTCGTCGGGTCGCCGAGGCGCCCAAGCCGCACAGCGGCTGGTGGCACTCGCCATCGCCGTCGGTGCTGCTCGGCGTTCGCGATGTTCTCGGCATCACCTACCTGGTCATCGCCGGCATCGGCGTGTGGGGGAACACCAGCACGGTCGGCTGGGCGTGGGACATCACGAACTTCGTCTGGTGGATCGGTATCGGTCACGCCGGCACGCTGATCTCCGCCGTCCTCTTCCTGACCCGGCAGCAGTGGCGACGAGCATCAACCGCTCCGCCGAGGCGATGACGATCTTCGCCGTCATGTGCGCGGGCCTGTTCCCGCTCCTCCACACCGGCCGGCCGTGGTTCGCGTGGTGGATGCTCCCGCTGCCGAACGACATGGGCTCGATGTGGCCGCAGTTCCGAGCCCGCTGATGTGGGACGTGTTCGCGGTCTCGACCTACCTCACGACCTCGCTGCTGTTCTGGTACATGGGCATGGTCCCGGACCTCGCGACGTTCCGCGACCGGCGCCACGAACAAGGTCGCGGCGCATGGTCTACGGCGTGCTGGCCCTCGGCTGGCGCGGCTCGGCCCGCCAGTGGCACCGCTACGAGCGCGCCTACCTGATCCTCGCAGGCCTCGCGACGCCGCTGGTCCTCTCGGTCCACTCGGTCGTGTCGTTCGACTTCGCGACGTCGTCATCCCCGGCTGGCACACGACGATCTTCCCGCCGTACTTCGTCGCCGGCGCCATCTTCAGCGGCTTCGCGATGGTGCATGACGCTGCTTGATCACGCGGCCCGCTTCTGTTCAACCTGCAGCACATCATGAAGGCAAGCACATCGACGCGATGTGCAAGTTCATCCTCGCGACCGGCATGATGGTTGGTTCTCGTACGCCACGGAGTTCTTCATCGCCTGGTACTCGGGCAACCAGTTCGAGGCTTCACGTTCCTCAACCGCTCCTTCGGTCCCGTTCTGGTGGGCCTGCTGGGCATGATCATCTGCAACGTCATCGTCCCGCAGTTCTTCTGGATCAGAGGATGCGGACGAACATCCCGTGGATCATGGCGGCGTCGATCCTGATCGAACATCGGCATGTGGTTCGAGCGCTTCGTCATCATCGTGGTGTCGCTCCAGCGCGACTTCCTGCCGTCGGCCTGGAGCTATTCAGCCCGACCTCGTCGACATCGGCTGTACATCGGGACGATCGGGTTCTTCATGTCCCTCTTCCTCCTGTTCTTCCGGTTGATCCCGGTGATCGCGATGGCCGAGGTGAAGGCCATCCTCCCGCACGCTCACCCGCATCACGGTCCGGCCCATCTCCACGCGGCGGCTCGCCCCGGCGACGAGGTGGTGACGGCCCCGGCCGCCGCCGAATAACTGGAGAGCCCAGCCATGGCATCGGACGAAGACAACGAGAACGAAGGCCGGACGCCCGCCGACGAGGCGAAGGCCGCCGCCGCGCGTGCGGCGGAGGCGCTGGAGGCGGCGCTTGCTGCGAAGAACATCGCCCAGGACGCCGCGCGCGCGGCGGAGTACGAGGCGAAGCACAGCGACGACGACGCCAAGGTGGTGAAGGCCGCGAAGGCGGCACGGTCGAAGGGCGACGAGGCCGTCGCTGCGTGGAATGCGGTCGGCGAGCAGGCCGGGCACGCCAAGGACGCGGCAAAGCGAGCCGAGTCGGCGGTGGGCGAGGACGACGCGGAGGCCGCGCGCGCGGCTGCCGATGAGGCCGAGGACGCAGCGGCGAAGGCGGTCGCCGAAGCCGAGCGCGCCGAGGAGGCGGCCAAGGCCGCCCGTGCTCACGGGGTCGAGGCCGAGAAGGCGCGGCTCGAGCTCGATGCCGAGAGGGCCCGCGACGAGGAGGGGACGCGCGAACGTGTGGAGCGCGGCGACGAGGAGCGGCTCGCGGACCACAAGGAGGCCGACGAGGAGTTCCGGGAGCGCCGGCCAGCCCTGCTCCTCGCAGAGTTCGAGACGCCCGCCTCGGTCTTGCATGCTGCTTCCAAGGTTCGGGATGGAGGCTTCGAGAAGTGGGACGTGCACACGCCCTATCCGATCCACGGGATGGACAAGGCCATGGGCCTCGAGTCCACGAAGATCGGCTTCATCTCGTTCACCGCGGCGATGATCGGGCTCATCAGCGCCGTGCTGATGATGCAGTACTGCAACAACTGGGACTACCCCATCGTCGTCGGCGGCAAGCCCCCCGGGGCGCTGCCCTCGATGGTGCCGATCATGTTCGAGCTGACGGTCCTCCTGTGTGGCTTCGGCACATTCTTCGGCCTGCTCGGCCTCATGAAGCTGCCCCGGCACCACCATCCTGTCTTCTACTCGGACCGTTTCGCCGCCGCGAGCGACGACCGCTTCTTCGTCTCCATCGAAGCAGAGGACCCGAAGTTCGACCCCGAGAAGACCCGTGCGCTGCTCGAGTCGCTCGAGCCGAGCCACGTCGAGCTCATCGAGGAGGACGTAGCGTGATGACACGCTTCATGGACTTCCATGGGAGGTCGGGGGCTGGGCTTGCTTCGCTTGCCCTGGTCGTGGGGCTCGGGCTCCTCACCGGGTGCCGTGGCAATCCGACCGCGGACACCCCGATCGTGCCGATCCGCAACATGTACGATCAGCCCCGCTACAACGCCCAGGGTGTGGGGGCCTTCTTCAAGGACGACCGCGCGCTCCGGCACCTGGTGCCGGGGACCATCGCCAAGGAGATGGAGATCGAGCGGCCGATCGCCACCGGACGGGTCGAGGACAACTCGACCTGGGTGCTCGAGGTGCCGCCGGCGGTCGTGCAGCGCCACGGGGGCATGGAGCGCCTCGTCAACCGAGGGCAGAACCGCTTCAACATCTACTGCGCGCCCTGCCACGGTTACACCGGGCACGGGGACGGCATGGTCGCCCGGCGTGCCCAGCGCCTCGGCGCGGCCGTCCTCAAGCCGCCGAGCTTCCACATCGACCGCATCCGGCACATGCCCGACGGCCAGATGTTCGCGACCATCACCCACGGCATCCGCAACATGCCCGCCTACGGCATCAACGTCCCGGTGGATGACCGATGGGCGATCATCACCTACGTCCGCGCCCTGGAGCTGAGCCAAGCGGCGCAGCGCACGGCGATGAACACGGAGGTCACCCAGTGAGCGCGGAAACGCATGGGGCCCAGGTCGGTCCCCAGTCGAGCTACCGCATCCCGGAAGGCAGCCCCTGGGCGAACGCCTGGAAGGTCTCCGCCGTGCTGGGACTGATCGGTGCGGTTGCCGCGGCCGTGGGCTACGTCGGTGATCCACACCGCTTCGCCTTCTCCTACATGTTCGCCTTCGTGGCTCTCCTCACGGTGGGCCTCGGCGCGCTCTTCTTCGTCATCACGACGCACCTCACCCTCGGCTCCTGGGCCGTCACCCTGCGCCGGACGGGGAATTCTTGCTGACGGGCATTCCGGTCCTGGCGCTGCTCTTCCTGCCGGTGCTGGCGCAGCTGAACACGCTTTTCAGCTGGTTGCCGACGAGCGCGGATCACGGAGCCGAGGCGGTATCGGCGCCGGCGCCCCACGCGAGCGGGGATTCGCTCTTCAGCGTTTCGACCGCCCACGCCCAGGTCCACGACAGCCGCCCCGAGGCTCGTCCGCCCCTGGCCGACACCGAGGGCTCCTCGCCCGAGGAGGCGCAAGAGCACCACGTGATGCAGACGAAGAAGCCCTACCTCAACGTTCCCTTCTTCCTCGCTCGCGCCGTCTTCTACTTCATGGTGTGGATCCTGCTGGCGCTCGCCTACTTCCGCTGGTCGACCCGCCAGGACGCGACGAAGGACACGTTGCTCACGGTCAAGATGCAGAAGCTCGCTCCGTGGGCACGATCCTGTTCGCTCTGACCCTGACCTTCGCCGGGTTCGACTGGATCATGTCCCTGATGCCAGGGTGGTACTCGACCATCTTCGGCGTGTACGTGTTCGCCGGCTGCGCGGTCTCGGCCTACGCCCTGATCACGCTCATCGCGCTCGGGCTCCATGCACGCGGTCACTTCGGTGATGCCGTCAACGTCGAGCACTTCCACGACATCGGCAAGCTGCTCTTCGGCTTCATCTGCTTCTGGGCCTACGTGGGCTTCGCCCAGTGGATGCTCATCTGGTACGCGGGCATCCCCGAGGAGGCCACGTTCTTCCACCTGCGCTGGCACAGCGAGGGCTGGAAAGCGGTGAGCATCCTGCTCATGGTCGGCCACTTCGCGCTGCCCTTCTTCTTCCTCATCTCGCGCGTGCCCAAGCGGCGCCTGGCCATGCTCGGGTTCGGCGCGGCGTGGATGCTCGTCATGCATCTCGTCGACGTCTATTGGTTGGTCCTCCCCAACGCGGACGCCGGCGTGTTCGCGCCCCACTGGATGGACGCGGCGTGTCTCCTGGCCATCGGCGGCGCCTTCTTCGCGGTGGTCTTCTGGCAGATGCAGCGCCATCCGCTCATCCCGGTGGGTGACCCGCGCCTCCTGCGGTCCGTGGTCCACGTACAGACCACCTGAGTAGGTACTCATGGCTCACGACAAGACCCCTCCGCGTACCGGGATTCTCATCATCTCCGGCGTCCTCTCGGCCTGACGCTCATCGCCCTGGCGCCGGTCTTCAGCAGCTACTTCTCCATCAGCGACCTGCGCGAGCACCTCGCGAAGGTTGAGGAGCAGCCGGGCGCCGAGCTCCATGCCTACAAGGCCGAGGTCGACCGGCAGCTCCACCAGGGGCCGATGCCCATCGAACGGGCGATGCAGCGCCTCGGCCAGAGTGGTCGGAACGTGGCGGGTCTCATCCAGCCGCGGCCCTCGGATAACCTGGCGTCCTTGACGGGTTGGAACCAGCTTCCGGACCCGGCCCGTCAGGCGGCGGCGGAGGCGGCGGCGAAGGCCGCTGCCGCTCGGCGGGCGGCTGCGGCTGCGGCTGCTGCCGCGGCGGCGAACGCAGCGGACAGCAACGCGGCCGACGAGAACAACGCGAACGCCGCGCCTCGCACGCCCCCGGGTGCAGGTACACCGGCCGCTCCCGTACCCCATCCCGTGCTTCCCGCCAACAACGCACCCAACCCTTCGCCCGCACCAGCGCCCGGACAGTAATGCCGCGCCCCCGCACCATCTCGGCACTCGTGCTCGCGACCGCCCTCCTCTCGGGGGTGGTACCGGCGGCACACGCCCAGGTGGTGAACCAGGCGCCGGAGCTCGACAACGTGGGCGTCGACGAGCACCTCCAGGGTCAGATGCCCCTGTCGCTCGTCTTCCAGGACGAGAACGGCAAGCAGGTGCGCCTGCGCGACTACTTCGACGGCAAGCACCCCGTGCTGCTGACCTTCGCCTACTACACCTGTCCGGTGCTCTGCAGCCTGATCCTGGACGCCGAGGCGAAGGCGATGAAGGCGATCCCATGGACCGCCGGACAGCAGTACCGCGCCGTCACCATCAGCATCGACCCGAACGACACGCCCGCGCGCGCCCGCAAGAAGCAGCGGCACCTGCTCGCCAAGTACGGCCGGGCGAACGGGCAGAAGGCCTGGCACTTCCTGACCGGTGAGCGGGCCGACATCGAGCGCGCCACGGCAGCGGCCGGGTTCAAGTACCACTACCTGGCGAGCCAAGAGCAGTACGCCCACCCGGCGTTGCTCATGAGCTCACGCCGGACGGCAAGATCGGCCCGCTACCTCTACGGGCTGTCCTTTCAAGCCGAACGACGTTCGCCTCGGGCTGCTCGAAGCCTCCAGGGGCCCATCCATTCTCGACCGTCGAGCGGATCATCATCTACTGCTGTCGCTATGACCGAAGGGCGGCAAGTACACGGTCGTCGCGACCCGCGTCATGCAGGTCGGCGGTCTCGCGACGCTCCTGATGCTCGGGCTGCTGCTCGGGCCTTTCTGGTGGCGTGGAGATGCGCAAGCGGAAGAGGCGTGAGCAAGCTTCGCAGCAGGAAGCGACGCCGGACCCCAGCACACAGGTCGGAAGGTCATGAATCCCCAGGGCACGTTCCAGCTCCCCCCCAGCTCTCGACGCTCGCGCCGTCGGTGGACTGGGTCGACTACTTCATCTACTGGATCAGCGTCGCCTTCTTCGTCGGTATCTGCGGCGTGATGATTGACGACGTCATCCGCTACCGCCGGCGTCCCGGCGTGAAGGCGGTGCCGACGGGGCACAACACCGCGCTCGAGATCTTCTGCGACCTTTACCCCGCTGATCCTGCTCTTCTTCCTGTTCCAGTGGGGTTTCGACGGCTACATGAAGGGCATCGTCGCCCCGCCGAACGCCATCGAGTACCGGGTGCACGCCCAGCAGTGGAAGTGGACCTTCCAGTACCCGAGCGGCGGACAGTACGAGCCGGACGAGGTCTGGGTCCCGGTCAACCGCCCGATCAAGCTTCGATCATGTCCTCGAAGGAGCTGATCCACTCGTTCTACGTGCCTGCGTTCCGCCTCAAGCGCGACGTGGTGCCCGGCATGTACTCGACGCTCTGGTTCCAGGCGACCCACACGGGGACGTGCAGGTTCTTCTGCACCCAGTACTGTGGTTCGCCGGCGGTCGAGCCTTCCGAGTGCGCGACCGACCCGCGCGCGTGCAACATCGGCCACTCGTCGATGCTCGCCAAGATCCACGTCCGTGACCGAGGCCGAGTACATCAAGAGGCCGCGGAGATCGCGAGCGCGGGGCAGAAGCCCGCCGGAGCGCGCGCACGCCCCAACGCCAACGTCTGCTCGGTGAGAACCTCCGCACGAAGGAGGGGTGCGACGCGTGCCACGGCGTCGATGGCGTCCAGGAGCAGCCTGCCCGAACTGGAAGGGCCTGTACGGCAGTCAGGTCCAGCTCGCGGATGGCAAGACGGTCGCTGCGGATGACAACTACATTCGCGAGTCGATCGCTGTCGCCGCAGGCGAAGATTCGTGCACGGTACACGAGCGTCACCATGCCCCCTTCCGCCTGACCGACGAGCAGATCGAAGCGATCATCGACTACATGAATCGCTGAAGAAGTAGATGCCTGTTCTGATTCCGCGTCCGCCTCGGAGAAGCACATGAGCGTCGAAGCTGGAGCTACCGTCCCCGCGTCCCACGAGCACGCCCATGATGGGGACACGTATCTGACCCAGAAGGGCATCCTCTCGTGGCTGCTCACGGTCGACCACAAGCGCATCGGGATCATGTACCTCGTTTCGACGCTCATCGCGTTCGCCGCGGGCGGCACGTTCGCCATGCTGATTCGCACCGAGCTACTGCACGCCGGGCGGCCATCATGGACGCGCCGACCTACAACGAGGTGTTCACCCTCCACGGCGCGATCATGGTCTTCCTCTTCATCATCCCGTCGATCCCGGCGGCACTCGGCAACTTCTTCTTGCCGATCATGCTGGGGCGAAGGACGTGGCTTTCCCCAGCTGAACCTCTTCAGCTACTACATCACGTCTTCGGCGCGATCTTCTTCTGATCGCCATCGTCAGCGGCGCACGTCGACACGGGCTGGACCTTCTACACGCCCTAC
Source organism: uncultured delta proteobacterium (assembly GCA_963830115.1). Lineage (GTDB taxonomy): Bacteria > Myxococcota_A > Polyangia > Polyangiales > CAWHLB01 > CAWHLB01. The sequence goes on along the minus strand of CAWHLB010000034.1, from coordinate 688 downwards.
AGCGTCCGGACGAGCGGCGCGGTCGTGTGGATGACGGTGGGCGTGTTCATCCTCGGGTTCTCGTCGATCCTGACGGCGTCAACTTCATCGCGACCGTCCACAAGATTCGCGCGCCCGGCATGCACTGGACGCGGATGCCCTGTTCATCTGGGGCATCTACGCGACGGCTGTCATCCAGGTGCTGGCGACGCCGGTGCTGGCCATCACGCTTCTCCTGCTCACGATGGAGAGTGCTCGGTCTAGGGATCTTCGACCCGCGCATCGGCGGTGATCCGATCCTCTTCCAGCACTTCTTCTGGTTCTACTCGCACCCGGCCGTCTACATCATGATCCTGCCGGGCATGGCCATCGAGAGCGAGATCATCGCGCACCTTCTTCGCCAGCGCAAGATCTTCGGCTACATGTTCGTCGCCGCGAGCTTCGGTCTCCCTCGCGTTGCTCGGCTTCCTCGTCTCGGCCACCACCTTTTCACGTCGGGATGAGCGAGTACGCGACGATGGTCTTCTCGGCCCTGACCTTCCTCGTCGCCATCCCGTCGGGCGTGAAGGTGTTCAACTGGGTGGCGACCTTGAGCAGGGCTCCATCCGCCTGACCTCGCCGATGCTCTACGCCTTGTCGTTCATCGCACTGTTCACGATCGGCGGGCTGACCGGTATCTCCTCGGAACAGTATTAAAGGCGCCAAATGG